>JBFXJJ010000001.1:0-312335 GCA_050175015.1 Alphaproteobacteria bacterium
AACAGATGAAAATTTCTTATTGCACCTAAAAGAATGTGAGTGTAGATTTAATCACAGAAAAGATAATTTTTATCTATTTATGAACCGTATCTTTTTTGAAAAAATAAAAAGATACTAGTCAAGAGCCAAAAAATAATATCAATCCTATTTTTAGTAATAATCTTGGAAAAAAGTTATACTTTTATCCCCTTTATTTTATTACGAAAGTTTTTTATCTCTAGCGCATTTGATTACAACTTTGGCTCCGTCTTCTTCAAAAATAGCTTTAACGCAATATGTAATTGCTATCCCGAGATAGGCTCCCATAATAACATCGCTCACATAGTGAACTGTAGTAAAAGCTCTGCTGAATGCAACTAAAACCGCAATTACCATATATGCGGCATCATATCTTGGAAAAATTATCTTAAGCGCGGTCATCGCTGTAAAGATGCTGATAGCGTGTCCAGAAGGAAAGGAATTCATTCCAAAATTAAAATTAAAGGGAGAAAAACCATATAAATCATCATTGAAAAGATATCTAGGGCGATATCTGCCAATAAAAATTTTAAAGCCTGTAACGGTAAACGCAGAGGCGGTTAAGCTTGAGATCATAAAAAGAAACGATCTTGCTTTCTGCATATTTTTTTCAAAATCTTCAGTTGAAACTGACACCCCAGCAAGCGATACGAAAACCAGCCATAAAATAATAGCAAAACCAAACCACCAGCCCATTAAACCAATATTGGTTATTGTTTTATAAAAACCTTCTGTATGGGCGCTTAGATTTTCCTTAAAATAAAGTGCGAAAGGTTTATCAACAAAAATCATACAAAATACACAAATAAAAACAGTTATAACAAAGGAAAAAAGCCATCTTTCCTTTCGCATCATTTTGATAAAACTTTTTAAAAATCTAACTATTTTCGGCAACAAAAAGTTTTTAATTTTATGAACGTATTTTTTCAATTTTTCTTTAATATCCATAACCTTAATGCTCCATATTGTAATTAGAATATATTCTCAAGGTTAAGTCTTTGCCTCGAGAATAGTTAAGTCCTTTAACTTCGCCTTTTAAAAACAGTTTCAGTTTTTTCTTCTTGATTTTAGAAGTGAAATCCTTGTCATAGCCATCGGCAATAACCGCTATCACAGGTTTTTTATTTTTGAACAGCGCCACGGCCTCGTCTAACGTTACTAGTTTGGTTTTGGTACCGACTAAAAAAACCAAACTTGGTTCGTGGTAGCCCACAGCAAAAATTTCTGCATCTTGCGCTCGGTTCATTACCTCAATCTTATGAGCAACTTCTCGGCTTAGCCACAATTTATCCAGCGAGGGCATAAGCTTACAAAAAACTATTAAAAACATCAAAGAAGCTAAAGATGCCGCCCATATTCCTGAAGAAAAATAAGAATATCTTTTCTGCTCATAGCGAGCCATATAGGTTACAGCAAGAGCCAGCGCTGCGGCAATTAAAGCCCAAGGATAAAAAGCTCCTTGTCCCAATTCTTTTGATAGATATATAAAACCACCAGCTAAAATAACCCCAATAAAGCTCCAAACAACCGACCATATTTTGTTAAATTTATGTAAAAACAAAATATCGGTATTCCTCCACGTAATAATCAAACTACGAGCAATTATTAAGACTAATGCTGGGTAAAGAGGCAGAACATAGTGTGGAAGCTTAGTTGGAACAAGCTCAAACATAATCCAAGAAGGATATGCCCAAGCCATACAGAATTTAGTACTAGGATTGTCTTTATCGCGCTTTGCACCAATAATTGCCGGCCACAAATATAAAGAAGCAGGCCATAGAGTAAGACTAACTAACAGTAAATAGTAGCCAGGAGGGGCGCCGTGGGACTCTGAGCCGCCAATAATTTTGGGAAGCATATCTTCTAAAAAAGCATTTTTCATAAAATTGCTGCCTGTGGCTTGATTTATGAGATAAAACCAAGGTGCAACTATTGCTATAAAAAGCAAAATGCCCCAAATAGGATATAAAGACTTCAGCCACCAAGCTCTTTTTTCAACGGCAAACAATGCTCCGATTGTTAAGATAACAATAACTGGAATTAAGGGACCTTTAATTAAAACGGAACACCCGAGACCGAACCAAAAAAGAAAAGCGAGAAAGTATCTGTGACACCAAGGACAGTTTATTTCGTAGATATGTCTTTCTTTAAAATAAACGACTCCAAGAGAGCCAAGAGTCAAAACAGTTGTTGCTAAAAGCATAGCATCGGTTTTGGCAAGATGCGATTCAACAGAAAGCAAAACACTTGATGCCAGAAAAAATGACGCGAGAAACGCCGTGCGCCTATCAAATAATATCTGCCCAAACATAAAAGTTAAGATAACGGCAAGCCAAGCACCTATAGCTGAAGGCACACGGTATGCCCAAACTTTATTAGTATCCGAAGAGCTGAAAGCTGAAACTGAAAGTGCCTGAAGCCAGTATATTCCAACGGGTTTTTTGTTACGGGCAGTATCTTGATAGCGAATTTGAACAAAATCATTTGTTTCTAACATCTGCTTAGTTGCCTGAGCAAATCTCGCCTCATCTCTATCCATAACAGGAACAGATGAAATCCCTGAAAAAAACATCACAAAGCAAAGCAAACTTAACCAAATATACGGCCGAAATCCTTGAAGATACTTGTTCATTTTTTTAATACTCCATCAGAAGTTTTTATTTTGCCATAAAATATCGCCGCCGCAATCTTTGTTTTCATATCTTGCTAAAACAAAAAGCAAATCAGATGTTCGATTGATAAAAGCCAAAACATTAGGGTTTATTTCTTCTATTTCAGCAAGAGCCACAACTTTGGTTTCTGCCCGCCGTGCAATACTTCGAGCTTGATGCAGAAAAACCGCGCCTTTTGAGCCCCTTGGCAAAATAAAATTAGTAAGCTTTGGCAAGTCTTTTTCGCAATCATCTATCATCTGTTCTAATAATAGAACATCGTCTAAATTAATTTCAAAATCTTTAACATCAGAAGAATTATATTTTTTATTTATACTAGAACCTAGATTAAACATTAAATGGGCAAGATGTAACAAAATCTTTTGAACTTTTTCGTGTTTAACGTAAAGTGAGGCAACAGCTAAAGCCGAATTGGTTTCATCTACCGCCCCTCCAGCCTCAATTTTAGCGTGATGTTTGCTTAATATTTCGCCAGAAATTGTGCTTGTATTTCCAGTATCACCCTTTTTTGTGTAGATTTTCATTTTTTTAAGCCTTGCTTCAACAAATTATTCACAATATAAATTATAAAAAGATTTTTTAAAGGGTAAAAATGATAAAACCAACTCCAATTTTAAGCCGTTATATGATAAGGCAATTCATTTTTTCTTTTTTTGCCATACTTTTCATTATTATGGGTTTTGTGCTTTTATTCGATATTATCGAGCTTTTACGCCGAACCGCAACCAAAGAAGATGTTTCGATTGGAACTATCTTTGCTATGGGCATTATGAAACTGCCTAATATGATTTATGTCCTGCTGCCTTTTGCCGTGATGCTTGGGTCTATGGTTACGTTCTGGAGGCTTACTAAAAGCCGAGAATTAGTTATTATTCGTTCGGCAGGCGTTTCGGTCTGGGAGTTCTTGTTTCCTATCATATTTATCACCCTTGCCATCGGCATTTTAAATGTTACACTCTTTAATCCTCTTGCTGCTGTAATGTATAAAAAATACGAAAATTATGAAGATAAACTGATGCTGCGGCACGCCAGCCCTTTTGTTCTGTCGCATCAAGGTCTATGGCTCAGAGAAGCAAGAGACGATGGCTATAGTTTAGTTCATGCCCGCTCGGTAAGGCAAGATGGACATATTCTTTTAATGCGCGATATATCTATTATGGCGATGCAAGACAATGGCGAATTACTCTATCGTATTGATGCTGACTTAGGAAAACTTTTTCAACAAAAATTAGAACTTGAAAAAGGCACTGTTGTTGAAGTTGGAAAACCTAACAAAAGGTTTGAAAACAAAACAATTGCAACAACCCTAACCATAGAAAGAATACAGGAAAATTTTGCATCGCCTGAAACCATGTCTTTTTGGGAAATTCCTGCCTTTATAAAATTTTTTGAAGCTGCGGGCTTTTCAACTGCGAGGCACAAGCTCTATTTCTATAGTCTTATAGCCTCACCTTTACTTTTATGCGCGATGGTTTTAATTGCCTCTGTCTTTTCTCTCAATCCTAATATCAGAAGAGGTAAGATTTTATTTAAAATCACCGCTGGTATCGCCACAGGGTTTGCTTTTTACTTTTTTTCTAGGCTAACTTTTGCTCTTGGCATTTCTGGCACAATCCCTATTCAAATGGCCGCATGGAGCCCAGCTGCAATATCTATTTTATTTGCAATTTCATTCTTACTTCATTTTGAAGACGGCTAAATTTTTTAAGGTTATATTATGAAAAAACTTCTGCTTTGGACTTTAGCAATAACTCTTTTTCGTGTTATAATATTAGTCCTATCTCCGTTAGAACTTTCTTTTGATGAGGCTCAATATTGGCACTGGTCTAAAGATTTAAGCTTTGGTTATTTTTCTAAACCACCTGTTATTGCTTATTTAATCTATTTAACAACCTCTATCTGCGGCAACGGCGAGGCTTGTGTTAGACTAGCATCGCCTTTAATGCACGGCGCAACCTCTTTAATGGTTTATCTTGCCGCCTCAAAACTGTTTGATAAAAAAACAGGTTATTTTTCAGCCTTAACCTATTTAACTCTAACTGGGGTCTCTTTTGGCTCTAACTTAATCTCAACAGATGTTCCCCTGCTTTTCTGTTATGCTGCCGCTATCTATTTTTTGAGCTGTGCTTTGACAGCCAATCATTGGAAATGGTGGCTTGCTTTAGGCGCTGTTACAGGTATCGGGCTGCTCTCAAAATATTCTATGGCTATATTTCCAGCGGTTGTTTTAATTTATATGCTTTTGAATTATAAACTTTATAATCCGAAGCATTATCTTAATTTTTTTCTTATGCTTTTGTTAGCTATCGCCATATATTCGCCCAATTTTTACTGGAATTACACGCACCATTTTGCAAGCTATGCTCATACTAAAGCCAATACTAACCTTGGCAGTGGTATGAAATTTAATCCTTTAAAAGCTTTAGAATTTCTTGGCAGCCAAATTGCCGTTTTTGGCATTATTCTCTTTCCCTGCTTTTTATTTTTTATTGCCAAACCGTTTCAAAATATGAGCCGTCTACAAGATAAAGAATTAAAGATTAACCGTTTCGGTCTGCTGTTCTTGTTATCGGCACCCTTAATCATAGCGATGACTATTCTTGGGCTTATCTCCAGGGCTAATGCAAACTGGGCAGCTCCGTCTTACGTTGCGGGCGTTATCCTTGTGACAGCTCTTCTTATACATTATGAAAAGCTAAAGCTTGTTAAATTTTCTATTTATTTAAACTGCGGTTTGATGATTATGGTTTCTTTGCTTCTAATCACAGGGAGCTTAACAAATAAGCACAAATTATCGGGCTGGAAAGATGCGGGAAAAACAATTTCACAAATAGCAAAAAACAATTCGGATAAAAAACTATTATTTGATGAACGAAAAATATTAACTCCCTTCCTTTACTATTTAGAACCACAACAATTTGACCATCTTGTTAAGTGGAATCCTAATCAGGAATTAAATGATCATTATGATCTTACCGCGTCCATAAATAATCACGATATAGGCAATAGTTTTATATATATTTCCAGATGGGACAATGCCGATAGTCTTATGCCTTATTTCTCTTCAATGGCGCCAATGACACCCGTTATAGTAAAGCACGGCAGCAAAAAACAGACCAAACTATATATAACAATTTTAAAAGGCTTTAATGGCTTGGGGAGCTTAAATGGTGATGATAAAAGCTAAGGTTTTTTATCCAACTGTTTTTATCTTAACAGTTTTAATATTAATTTTATCTCCTATGATTGACCTGCCCATTGCTGCTTATTTTTATAATGCGGAAAGTGGCTTTTATTTAAAAGATTGCCTTATTTTCAAATTACTGCGCAAAGGTTTTCCTGAAACCATCGGAGCTATAGCCGGCGTTATTACTCTTTTAGGAATTGCAAATTATTTCTTTAAAAAAAACATTTTAAAAATATCAATAAAAGAAAGTCTTTTCTTAATTATATCGGTTGTTATCGGCCCTGGCTTAATCGTTAATTCGATTTTAAAAAATCATTCGGGGCGAGCAAGACCTTCTCAAATTGAACTTTTTGGCGGCGATAAAACCTTTACTCCCGCATATAGTTTTGCTGATGAATGCTTAAAAAACTGTTCTCTTGCCTCAGGACACGCGGCTTTTGCTTTTTGGCTAACCGCTCTTGCTATGATAGCACCAATAAAATACCGCAAGCCTTTAATGCTGTGCTTCTTTTCTATCGGCGTGCTTATAAGCTTTACACGAATTGTTCAAGGTGGACATTTCATCTCTGATGTCTTTCTAGGCGGTCTTATAGCTATTACGTGTAACTTCGCCGTTTATCGCATTATATACCACAAGAATTTTGAGCTGTAATTTTAGAGTGTATTTTTTAATTCGTTTTGTTAAAACAAAATAATCTGCTTTAAAAAATTAAGGCTGCCTAAGAAAGACAGCCTTAATAAACTAAAACTTATTTTTGTTTTTTTAATCTCTATCACGCCAGAACTTTTTAGCAAAGATTTGTTTTAACTGACGGCTCTTGCGATAATGATCTCTATTAGCTTTTAAAATATCTTTTTTAGTGACTTTGTCTCTTACAAGACTTTCCACTTTTTTATATTTACTATCAATCTTATCATAATCATAAAATGGTTTTAACCAGTCCTTAGATTTTCTTTTTAATCCAATCCAAGTTACTTCTTGAGGAACATTTTCTTTCTGTGGTTCAATTTCAAGTCCTTTTTCACCAATCTTTAAAGCGACAGGTTTAACGCCCTCATCAGAAATCTCAAGACCTTCAAAATTCTGGTGTTTACTTGACTTGAGCCCCAAAGACTCTGCAAACTTAGCATTTTCATCAATATGATCTTTAGAACCGTGTACAGGCACGACAACAAGGTCTTTCTTCTCACTGTTTTCTATAAGAGCCTTATATAAAACTTCTAAGTCTCCTTTACCGCCATGACCTGAAGCGTGAATTTCTTTACAACTAAATAATTTAGACTGCTCTTCATTGTCAGGAAGTTTTGGAACATAAACTTTCGCTCCTAAGTCTTTAGCAACAACTTCTAAAAGATTATAGTAAGATTCTTCATTGCCTGGAATAGCCGTTTGAGCCATTACGATACAGTCATCTTTACTAATCGTAAATGGATTAGGTCTTTTCTCATTTACACTATTAGCTTTTTCTTCTTCAGACAAAAAGTTGCGATGAACCGCCTTGTAAAATGATGAAACTTCTTCACCCTGAGTTCCAGTGCAAACTACAATTTTATCGCTATCATCAAGACTGCGCTCATAAGCACTGCCACCTTTAACAACAAGTTTACAATTGGTTGCTCTGCCGTTAACTTCAGTCATCTGGCTTTCATCAAAACCTGCAATTTTAGCTAAACTAATATCAGCATTTTTAAGCGCTCTTTCACTATTAATTAATGATGCGCCTTCTAAAACTATTGTCTTTCCTGTTGCGGCAGCCACTTTAGCAATACTGGCAAGTCTTTGGGTTGAAGAACTTATAACCGGAATAACGATTCTTTTATCTTGATTTTCTTCAACTATATCTAAGATATTTTTATAAATCTGTTCTTCTTCCGTAACCTTTCCGCTTTTGAAAACCGAAGTTGAATCAACCATTACGGCGTTGATTTCTTCTTTACTTATTTCTTCAACTCTTGCTTTATCAAAAGGTTTTCCAACAGGAACTGTTTGATCAGATTTAAAATCGCCAGAATGGAAAATCTTCGCATCTGGCGTCTTGATATAGAATCCTAAAGAATTGGGCATAGAATGAGTAACGGCTACAGGCTCAATTTCAAAGTTACCTAGTTTTAGTTTCTGGTTAGGTTCAACAACTTTAAGCTCTGGCCATTCTTCTTTTTTAACCCATTGTGACTGCAAAATTTGTTTTACATATTCGAGCGTAAGTTTTGAACCCATAATGGGAGGAAGTTTATATCCCATTTTAATAAGATGAGGCAACCCACCTATATGATCTTGATGCCCATGAGTTATTAAAATTGCGCTAGCTGGAAGCTCTGCTTTTTCAGATCCATCAGCTTTATCGAAATGGACTCGAGCATCTGGAATTACACTGCTGTATCCTGTTTTTTCTTCATCACAAAACAAACTTCCGAAATCAATAACTATGGATTCTGTTTTTCCATTATTGTCCGTATACATGTATGAGTGACTGTTTCCGCCTATTGTATCTGGGTTATTGCCCCCCAGTGATTTCCATACTGTATGTCCTTTGTTTGTTTGTTTTTGTTCTACCATCATTACACCTAACATATGAAATCTAAATTATATAATACCATTCTTATAATAGCGCAGCCGTTCTAAAATGCAAAGACTTTTTTGTAAAATTTGTCAAAAAATTTTGTGTCTATCGGCAAAAAAATAAGCCCTGAAAAAATCTATTTTCCAAGGCTTATTTGTTTAACTTTAAAGACTAAAGTAAGGGCTTATCTACCGCCGCGACCACCACGTCTTGGGTCGAAACCACCTTTACCTTTTCCTTTCTGGCTGCCGCCTCTACTCATAGCATCAGCACAGAAGAACGCTTTTTCTTTATTGTATTCAATCTCAGAAATTTTCTTAAATTTACCATCAACAACATGATAATCAAATTTAGGATTTCTAAAATCTTCACTCTTATCAAGAACACCAATCCAAGTTTCTTTAGAAACTTCGTTGTTAACAACTTTAATGCCTTCTTTACCAGAAATTTCCATTGTAACAGCATTAGGGTGAATAAGAGAATTAGAACCACATTCATGAGCAACTTCAGCGCCACGACGAAGGTGATGCATACCGCCATGAACAGGAATACCTGTCATTTTGTGACCTTCTGGAGCATGTGCTGTAAGTGTTTTGAACATTAACTTAATGTCTTCTTCAGCACCATGACCTGAAGCGTGGGTTTTACGACCAGAACCATCAGTTTTACGATGGCTTGGTTCAATAACGGTAATACCCATATCTCTAATTCTGCCAAACATAGCATCAACGTTTTCTTGGTTTTTGCTTACAGGAATAACAGACTGAGCCATAACAACGATATCTTGACCGCCTTGGAATTTCAAGCCTCTATGAATACCTAAAGATGCCATATTTAAAACAGCATTTTCTTCTGCCTGTGTTCCAGTACAGATAACCATTGTTTTTCTTGGATCAAGTTTTTTAACTTCTGGAGCTCTACCATCATAAACTTCTGCATGTTTACCTGTGATTTTTCCTAAGTCATAACCTGCATTTTGCAAAGCGGTGTAAGCTGTTGTAAGAGAACCGCCCTGAAGAACGATAGCTCTACCTGAATCAGCTGCTGCTTCATAAAGACTTGCAAAGCGTTCAACTGAACGTGCAATCAAAGGCACGACCATTCTTAAACCTTCGCATTCCTTGGTAATTTTCTTGAATTCATCTTTAATATCAGATTCTGGAGGTGTCATTCCAGGAGTTGTAACAGATGTTGCGTCAAACATAAACGCATCAACACCTTCTTTACTGATTTCTTCAATACGTTTTAAGTCTGTTTTTGGACCAAGTGGAACAGATTGGTCGGTCTTGAAGTCGCCAGAATGGAAAATTTTAGCATCTGGAGTTTTGATATAGAAACCAAATGAACCAGGAGCTGAGTGAGAAACTGCAACAGCTTCAACACTAATATCACCAACTTTTGTAACATCACCCGGCTGAATGCGTTTAATTGTTGGTTTTAAATTTTTCTGAACTCTTTGTTTGAAGAAAATTGCATCTACCATTTCTGCTGCGAATGGAGAAGCTTTAATTTCTGGGAATTTAAAGCCCATAGCGCAAAGATGAGGAATTGCTCCGATATGATCATCATGGCAGTGAGTTAAGAAAACAGCATCAACAGGTTCTTCTGCTTTAATAAGATTGCCTTTTTCATCTACACGATCGAGATACTTAGAAGGGTTTGCCAAAAATCTATCATAACCACTATCTTCTTTATCTGAAAACATACCACCTAGATCTACTAGAATACGTTTTGTTTTGCCGCTTTCATCTGTATAGGTATAGACGTGTGCGTTACCACCGATTCTTTCGTCATTGTTACCGCCAACTGATGTCCACGTTGTTTTTTCTTGTGCCATTTTTTATTCCTTTTTTATTAGGTAAAATTTTTACTTTTTAAAACTCAAATTAAATTGACTCTAAACACTATTCTTCTAAATTAATCCAAGCATAATGTACTGCTTTGACTAATTCGCGATCTCTTGGAACGGTTTCGTCTTCAAAGTCTTCAAGACTACTTACAAGCTCGATAATTCGCTCCTGTTTAATGTGTATCAGATCCTCTTCAGGATATTTTTCCTCTAGAGCATCAGCGATAGCACCATAGTTTTCCCATTTTAATTTCATGTTTTTACTCCTTTAACATTAAATACGATAGCACGGCTAAATAATTTGTCAACAAAAATCTGAAAATTGGACAAAGAATAAAAATTCATTGGAAATACAACAAACTTTTACCTTTCGCTTGTTAAAAAGCTACTGGATAGGCGGAATATTTATTTGAGCAAAATGGCCAGGTCTAATTCTGGTATTAGCATAGCGCATATTGCCCGTTTTGATAAGAAACTCTTGAACGCCAGTAAGTTGAGCAGCTAGAGAATAGAACTCTCTTGCCTCTAACTCTCTTCTTTCTGGATTAACTATATATAAAATGCAACCTTGACCTTTTTCGGCAATACCACAACGGAGTCTTCCTCTAGGCACTTCTGGATTCTCAACCACTCCCTGCAAGCCTTGAGCAACAACAGTCCCTTTTGTTTGTCCAAAAAACTTCCCTGCAAAAATACCTGAACCCAAAATTATTAAAAACAAAAAGAAGATAACCTTTGTTTTTAAGAAAAATGGAGGCAAGTTCAAATCAGCTGCAAAGTTATTATCATAACGCCCTTTTTCTTCAGATGCGGAACCTATCTCTTCTTCTTGAGATATTGGCGCATCATTAGATATTGTAAAAGGGCTAGCGGGCACGACCGCGTTTTCTGCTGCCGAGGCATTAAAGTCATTTTTTTCAACCTGAGGCATAGGCTCTGGAGGCATTATTGGTGATTTTAATGGCGGAGGTGGTGCGATTGGTGATTTTAATGGCGGCGGCGGCGCAATCGGCGATTTCATTGGTGGCGGCGGCGCAATCGGTGACTTCATTGAACCAGCATGAGGCGCTTGAGGATTTCCATGAGGTCTATTTTCAACTTGGTTTACGGCAGCTGGTGATATTGGTCTTTTTACAGGTGCGCCTTTCATTGGTGGCTTTTTAGCAAGAGGAGGCTGCCCCAATGGCTTTTTAGCATGAGCCATATTTGCGTTAGGAGGTCTTACCGCACCTTGAGGTGCTGCTCCTACGGGGCGTTTATTCAAATCTTGCGGCATAGCCATTATTCATCTCACCTAATCTAAAACAACTTAAATAAAATATTATTACGAATATAAATTATACTGCTAAACACTATACTTCAAGGAGTAAAAGTAATTTTCTTCAAAAAGTTATTTATTCATAAGATTCATAAGCCAATCACCAGACCAATCTTCTTGTTTTTCTTCTGGTAAAGCTATTGGTTCTTTTTTGACTAACTTTATTAAACGAGGAGTCATTAAAATAACAATTTCTGCGTGATAGTCATCAGGGTCAACCAGCTTTGTTGGAATGCCTATAATCAAATAGTTTTCTCCCAAACGATGTTTAGGATTAAACCTTGTAATTTCTCCCCCAGAAGTATCAAGTGTAATATTAGTTTCTATTCTTTTATCAGGAGAAATCTTGCTTTCAGCAAGAATAGAAAGATCTGCTTCACCGGTGTCTACTCTGCCGCATCTGCCAACATCAAATCGTGATTTCCATTGATCAGGAACAACAAAAACACCCTCAGACAACTTTGTTGCTATACCATAACTGTTCATAAAGTTAAGAAGTGTCCTATGGTTAATTTCAGGAGATGTAACCAGCATTTTTCCCATAACGCCTTCTATTGTCATCTTTATATCTTTGCGATCAAAAACCCTGAGCATTTCCTGCCAAGCAACCTCTTTAGGTCCCCAGTTAGGATAAAAACGATAAACTGAGGTATCGAGTGCCAGCATCAAGGGTTCTCCCTCAAAAGAATTGATGATCTTTTCAACTTTTCTCATCATCTTTTTATCAGCATCAAATAAAATAGCCTTATCTTCCCAATCAACGGTAATGTTCTGCATTCCTGCGCCTCTCATAGCATCAAGAATCGCTAATATTACGTAATCATTGTGAGGAATTTGCAGATTAAACGGCGCAACTTTTTTAAGTTCCAAGACTTTATGTTTATCATCATAAACATAAAAAATATCAGCGGCATCTGTTATCGTATTAACAATATCTGGCAACTCGCCTTTAAGACCTTCTGCCGACATTTCAAGGTAAGGATCATCTTTTGCTATAACTCTTATATTAAGCTCTTTAACCAAAATAGATAATGCCTTTGAAGCCTCTGCTTTTTCAAAAGAAAATCCTGTAACTTCATAGCGTGGAATGTTGTCTTTTTCGTCTGTTCTCTTTAGAACAAACAAATTATCTTCATAGGAAACTGATTTTATTAACTGGATTTTATCGGTATCAATATTACACCTTAGAGGAGCCTCTAAACTAAGCATTGCCGTAGAATTATGCGTTTTTAATGGGATATCATCTAAGGTATCAACGGTTGATACTGGTATTCTTGGCTGAGGATATACCGCAACCCTGCTACAAGAAAGAGACAAAGAACAAAGATATCCAAGGCAACTTAGCCTTAAAATTTTTACCAAAATATTTTTGCTCTTCATAGATGTCTTTTCCTAAGTGTTTTTGTCTTATCGAACTAAAATAATATACTTTTAAAAAATTTTTTAGCTTTTTTTTATTTTTACGATGGATTATTTGGCTTTACCTTTGGAGGAGGATTGCCTTGAGCTGGTCTTGCCATTGGTTGTTTTACCATAATTTTTTTAACCATTGGCTGTTTAGCCCCTGCTATTGGTTGTTTATTCATTGGCTGTTTTACTGGCGGCTGTTTCGTTGGTGGACGCTTACCAAAGTAACGTTTTATTTTTTTCTCTTCTGGAGGAGGTGGCGGCGGTGGCAAATCATCTTCAGTATCATAATTCGCCGTTGAGGAAATACCTGTCTCTGAAGACAGCTTATTGATTAGTTCATCTATCCCCATTCCTGCGTTGTCTTCTTCAGGAGCAAGCGCACCAAGCTTCTCCATAATCTCGCTCATATCCTCTTCTTCTTTAATCATATCTGGAGTTTCGTTCTTTTCTAACTCACTCTTATAGTCTGATAAATCTCTTTTAAATTTTATTACCCCGCCTTGTATTCTTGCTTCTATTAAAGGTTCCAACTCTCTATGCTGTAATATAATATCTCCGACCTCACATATTTCTTCCAGCAAATCTAAAATATATCTAAAATGAGGATATTGCTCGAGGGTTATTCCACCCATTCTAATACATCTTGCTCCAATTCTGGCTATAGTTCTCTCATAATAATCCATAAGAAGAATGTAATTGTTCATATACCACAGAACGTCATCGGCAATACCATTTTCTAAATACGAATAATCGGCATCAGGAGGCGGAAGATGTTCATAAACATTAATGCTATAATGACTTTCACTTCTATCGCGGTAAACTGGCGGGGGAGTTTCTAGGTTCTGCTCTGATAAAGCCAATTCATTGTTATCAGCACCATAATCTTCAATCGGGACAACATCAAAATTTGGTGCTAACATCTCATTATAGAAATTATTGCAAATATTATTTAATGAATCAAAAAGCTTGCTGCCCTCATCTCCGAAAAATGACAGCCAGTATTTAAAATCATCTAATCTATTCGCAACAGCATCAAGATCCTGCGCTTCAGGATTTTCTATAATTTTAGAAGCTTCTTCCCAAGTAATTCTAGCCGATTCAAAATTTATAATATCTTCAAGTTTTTCTCGAGCAACTTTAATAGTATCAGGATCATAAACATTAAGGCGCTCATAAATATCTTCACGCCAATTGCTGCCTAAAACACTTTCAACAAGAGCTATAAACTGTTCTAAGCTTTCAATATCATTATTATAAGCAAAAAGAGCCTCCAACACGGGAGAAAAATCATCTTGATCTTGATTTGCTTCGTTTTGATCGTTCATTTTTAATATCTGATCCTAATTTTTAAACCGTCTTATTATGACTATAAAATCATTATAAATTCAAGATAGCAAAATTTTAATTTTATTATCTTGTTTTTTGTTAAATCCTATGCTTGTTTTTTATCCATTATGAGATATGGCTCTTCAGTATCACCATCACTATCAAAATCTAAAATTGATGGTTCCTCTAAAGATGAAACCTTTTTCTCTATCTTTTTATTTTTAATTTGATAAACCTTTTTATCTAAACTAACAATATTAGGATTAACAGCTATATATATAGTGTTGTCATCAACAGGGTCATTATTATCTCTTGATGAATAAGGATCTAAAGTATTTGTCTCCAAATTATTTTTATCCTTCTTAGTTAAATTCATTAATAATATATTTGATGAATATGGGTCTTGCTCATCTTCATCAACAACCTTAGTTTTTCTAAGCTTTTCGCCTAAAGCATTAAGTTTCACTGATGCAATTTTTGGTACCGAAAATTTAGTATGCTTTTCAGGAGTACTTTCTATAACTTCTTCTTTTGCCACAGAATAGGGATTAAGATAGGTTTCATCTTCCCAGAAAATGTTATCTATAGAAATCACTGGTTCTTCTTCATAAGAATATTCTTCCTCAACCAAAGCGTCTGACGTCTCTTCTGAATATTCCTCTTCTATAGAACCATTAGAACTTGTTTCCTCAACTTCTTCGTAATAATAGCCTTCCTCTTCAGAATTCTCGGCACTAACTTCTTCACCTTCTTCGTAATAGTATTCTTCTGCGGGATATTCGGAATCTGCCTCACCTGCTTCTTCGTAGTAGTATCCTTCCTCTTCAGAATTCTCAGCTACGGCTTCCTCTCCTTCTTCGTAATAATACTCTTCTTCCTCTGGATATTCAGAATCTGTTGCCTCGGCTTCTTCGTAATAATAGCCTTCCTCTTCGGGATATTCCTCTTCAATGTTTATAGCGTTTTCAAATTTTTGCTTAAGTTTTTCATAAAGCATTCTTTCGGCGGTTTCCCTATCATATCCCGCCGTTTCAGTTTGTTCGCCAATATATTCGTTAATTAAGTCATCTTCCGAATATTCTTCATATTCTGGATACTCCTCATAACCCTCTTCGGCATAAACACCTTCTTCACTGGCTACTTCTTCATAATCTTCAACTGGAGTTTCTTCTGCGTAGCCTTCTTCGCTGTACGTCTCTTCTTCGGTATAACCTTCTTCCGTATAGCCTTCGGCATATCCGCCCTCTGTTGCGGGATAATCTTCATAACCCTCAGCGGGATATTCCTCAGTATATTCTTCCCCGCCGTATTCCTCAGTATAGTCTTCGCTATATTCGGCGGTAGCCTCTGGTGCGGTCTCTTCAGTATATTCCCCTGTTTCCTCTACATATTCTGGAGTTTCTCCTTCAGCATATTCTTCCGCATACTCTTCATATTCTGGATACTCCTCATAACCCTCTTCGGCATAAACACCTTCTTCACTGGCTGCTTCTTCATAATCTTCAACTGGGGTTTCTTCTGTGTAGCCTTCTTCGCTGTACGCATCTTCTTCGGTATAACCTTCTTCCGAATATTCTTCATATTCTGGATACTCCTCATAACCCTCTTCGGCATAAACACCTTCTTCACTGGCTGCTTCTTCATAATCTTCAACTGGGGTTTCTTCTGTGTAGCCTTCTTCGCTGTACGTCTCTTCTTCGGTATAACCTTCTTCCGTATAGCCTTCGGCATATCCGCCCTCTGTTGCGGGATAATCTTCATAACCCTCAGCGGGATATTCCTCAGTATATTCTTCCCCGCCGTATTCCTCAGTATAGTCTTCGCTATATTCGGCGGTAGCCTCTGGGGCTAGCTCTTCAGTATATTCTCCTGTTTCCTCTACATATTCTGGAGTTTCTCCTTCAGCGTATTCTTCCGAATATTCTTCATATTCTGGATACTCCTCATAACCCTCTTCGGCATAAACACCTTCTTCACTGGCTGCTTCTTCATAATCTTCAACTGGAGTTTCTTCTGCGTAGCCTTCTTCGCTGTACGCATCTTCTTCGGTATAACCTTCTTCTGTTGCTGGATATTCCTCAGTATACTCTTCCCCGCCATATTCCTCGGCATAGTCTCCGCTATATTCCTCTAACGATGTTTCGGGAGCATCTTGGAGCAGCTCTTTTGCCCGCCCTATAATATACTGCTCATCAAACTCTATAGGTACTTCTAGCTGTTGATCATTATATTCTTCATTAAAATCAACAATTCCATCTTCATATGCTATATTATCAGCACTGGTATTTTCATCTTGAGAATATAATGCTTTGCTAGTTTTTTCCTCTGGTTTTATTCCTGAAAGTTCAATTGCTTTAGCAATAATAGATGCTTGTTCTTCTAAGCTTACTTCGGAATTCTCTTTGCCCTTAAAAGCGCTTGCTAATGCCTGAATTTGGGCTTCTACTGATTTTCCTTGATTCTCCAGAGCGCTAGCCATAGCATGGGCTTGCGCTTCAGCATTCATACCTGACGTTTTTTCTAAAGCATCCGCCAATGCTTTTGCCTGCATCTCTGCCGTTTTTTGCTGCGCTTCTAAAGCCTTTTCTTGCGTCAGCGCTAAAGCGTCAGCTAAAGCTTTTGCTTGTACCTCTGCTGTTTTATCCGTCTTTTCTAAAACACTCGATAAAGCTTTAGCTTGAGTTTCAGAAAGTTTTTCCTGACTCAAACTCATTGCTTCCGTAATAGCTTTTATTTGAGCATCAGCGGTTTTAGTTGATGACTGCTCTAAGGCTCCAGCTAAAATTTTAGCTTGATTCTCTGCTGTTTTCTCTTGCGTTAAAGCTAAGGCATCAGCTAATGCTCTGGTTTGGATTTCGCCTGATTTTATTTGTGTTTTTTCTAATGCTGCCGAAAGAGCTGCTGCCTGAGCTTCTGCCGTTTGTTCTTGTGTTATTTTTAAAGCTTCAGCCAAAGCCATATTTTGATTTTTAGAATTTTGCTCATACGATTTATTCAGCGCTTCAGCCATTGCAACCGACAAAGCTTCCGCCTGTGTCTGCGCTGTTAAATCCTGCGTTTGAGCCAATGCCATAGCCAAAGCTTTTGCTTGAGACTGCAGTGATTTATTTTGAGATTCAGCCAAGGCATCAGCTAAAGATCTTGATGATCTTTCTTGAGAATCAGCCAAAGCTTTAGCAAGCATCTCAGCTTGAGCCTGAGCCGCATCTTGCTGAGCTTTTGCCGTTTGAATTTGGGTTTCTTTCAAAGCATTTGCAAGAGCTTTGGCCTGCGCTTCTGCCTGCAAAATAGCTGTATCTTTTTGCGCCGAAGCTAAAGCATCAGCTACAACCCTTGCCATTTGCTCTTGAGTTGTACGCATAGCATCAGCTAGCGCTTGAGCTTGAGCCCTAGCGCTAATTTCTGCGGTCTGGGTTTGCGCATCAACCAAAGATCGAACTAAAACTTGATAATCTAAATTGCCTCCTGAAGATGCCGGTGCAGCAACAGCTGCTTGAGGTGCTGAGGCAGGTGCAGCTTGAACAGGAGCGGGAGGCAAAGCTTGAGTTGGAGGAGGTGCTGTCGCTGGCGGAGGAGAATAATATTGCGGAAAAGGAGATTGAATAATCGGCTGCATAATGGTCGGCATTTGCAGCATAGGCATTTTCGAAAACATCGCTTTTTGATATTCTGCCAAAGAACCTTCGTCCAAAGATTGCACCTCAGCTAAAGCACTTGTCTGTGTTTTTAACATCTCCTGCTGAGCTTTTTGGAGCTGTGTATTTAATGCCGAAATATCTTTTTGATTGCTGTTGGTTTGTTGAGCGCTGTTTAAGGCTCTCATCAAACTTTCAACCTGCTGCCTTGCAGCTTCTTGTGACTGCCGATGAGCCATAGCCAACACTTCAGCCTGCTCTCTAGCTAATGTTCGAGCCTGTTCATATGATTTTTCAGCATTAAGTTCTTGAGCCTTAGTCATAGCATCAGCAATTACCCTTGCTTGGGCCTTTTCTGCTGCTGTTATTTCTACCTCTTCTTCTTCTTCGCCATTAATCATACCTTTTAAATCGTCAAGATATGATTGAACCTCACTGCCTCCTGGAAGCTGGCTAAAGAACTCCCTTACCTCAGGAGAAGCCGCAATCAGCATATCATCATACGCCAACTGCTTCTCTTCACTGAAGACGTGCATCTGTCTAAAAATATTGATGAATCTTTGGGCTATGACAACAGGTTCTTCTGGCCCGCCTTTATCTCTTTTTGTCGGGTCCCTTATTTTTTTCTTTTTAATATTGTCACTAGGAGCTAAATTTCCGCTCATTCAAACTCCATATTATAAACCTTTAAACATAGCAAAATATCCACACACACTTATCTATTAAACCATTAACAAATAAGGTTATAAAGTAATATATTGGAAATTAGTTAAACAAAGATTGTTTTTTAAAAATAATTTAAAAAAAAGCTCGGATATTTTGTTTTTTATCCGAGCTTTCGATTTTTCTAAAAGATTTTGTTAGCCAAGAGAAATCATAACAACTTTATGCAATGATGAAATTTTATTTTCATCAATAATAACTTTTTCGTCAGGATTCCACAATAAGCCATATAAAGAACCATCGGTTTCTTCTCTAACACTGATAACTTTGGCTTTATTCGGCTCAAAATAGTAAAGAGCGATATCACCTAAAGAAACCATTTGAGTTGGATCAACATGTAGAATTGATCTTGTTGGCAAAATATTGCCTAAACGTCTTGTGCAAAGGTTAACACAATAAGCACCCGCTTTTTTAGCAAGTTCTGGAAGCGTTTTTTGCTCGCCAATATTAGCTTCTTTATCAATTAAAATAGCTCCGTTCTCAATTGGCTTGCCATATACTTTTAAAAGATATTCTTTTTTATCTGTATGCAAGAAGCCCCTGCCAGCCAAAAGTTCAGCATAACTGCCTCTTGGAGCTGAAACTGGACGATATCTGGCATCTGTTCTTTGAATAAGCTCTTTTAAAACTCCAGACTCATCAAGGCGTTTAATTTCCCTTTTAAGTTCATCAACCGACATTTCAAGAGCAACAGCCATATTGTCAAATTCTTCATCGGTAACTTCACGTTGCCCCATTTCAATACGGTGGTAAACAGAAAGCGTCATATTTGACTTTTCAGCAACATCTACCAAGGTCATTTCTTTTAAATTTCGAATCTGGCGAAGACCTGCTCCAAGAATTTTGAGACCGCCTTTTTCATTAATGCTGCAACGCCTCTCCTGCTCTTTTCTCCAAGCTTGGACAACATCAGGCTGTGAGCTTTCTTCATTAACAAAAATATCTTGTAAAGGACAATCAAGAAATTCTGCAACTTTCATAAGTTGTTCCTGATCCAGGCGTCTGTAGCCTTTTTCAATTTTACTGATAGCAGACAAACTAACATTCAAACAATCTGCTAGCTCTTGCATAGTGCGCCCTCTGATTCGGCGATACATTCTAATTTGGTTAGGAAAGACTATCTCTTCCATGGCTAAATCCACTTTATAAATTTTAACAAAAACGTCATAATATTTTTATATAGTTTTTTTATATAGATTGCTATATAAAAAATCAATATATAGTGTTTTAATTCTCTATTAATCAAAAAAATTAAGCACAAAATTGATTATATTTATAATACTAAAAGACCTTTAAGCAAGATAAAAACTAATATGTCTTAGCTTTTTTAATAATTATTAACAGCATTAATATCTTCCTGTAAGATTTAACCTAAATAAAGTAACAACTATGTTTTTTGAAACTGCTCAAATTTATGCCAATCCCTATTTATTGTTTTTTACCGCTTTTATAATATCAACGTTTACCTCTATGGGTGGTGTTTCTGGCGCCTTTTTAATTCTTCCTTTTCAAATGTCAATTTTGGGATATACTGCACCTTCTGTAAGTGCGACTAACCAATTTTACAATGTTATAGCTATTCCCAGTGGCGTTTATCGTTATTGGCGTGAAAAAAGAATGATATGGTCTTTAGCCTTTTTCATTAGTTTAGCAACTCTGCCTGGGATTTTCATTGGAGCCTATATTAGGGTTAGTTTTTTGCCAGATCCTACTTTGTTTAAATTTTTTGCAGGATTAGTCCTTTTTTACATTGGCTCAAAATTATCAAAAGATATCTGGCAAACTAAGGGACAACCTCTTAAAAGCGGCAATAAAAATGCTGTAACCGTTGTAAAAACAGTGTCTTTTAAAGAAATTTCATACGATTATGATGCAACCGTTTATCATATTTCAACAATGGCTCTGTCTTTAGTCTGTTTTACTGTGGGCATTGTTGGGGGAACTTATGGCATTGGAGGCGGAGCTATAATTGCACCTATTCTTGTTTCTTTTTTTAAACTTCCTGTTCACTCAATTGCCAGCTCAGCATTATTTGCAACATTTACAACTTCTGTTTTTGGTGTAGCTTTTTATCAAAGCTTGGCATCTTTTTATAATCTACCTAATGTAGCCCCTGACTTTAAACTCGGTTTCTTTTTGGGTTTAGGAGGAATAGCTGGTATGTATCTTGGCGCAAGATTACAAAAATTCTTTCCTGCTCATATAATCAAAATAATGTTAGCAAGTTTTATTACTTTTATTGCTTTAAGTTATATTTGGAATTTTATAAAAGCTTTTTTATAAAAACTGCTCGGTTTCTTTGCGGAGTTTGTTGCTGTTTGTTTCAATTTCTTCTTCCAGCTTTTTCATAAAATTTCTTTTATCCATTCCAACATCAATTGGTTTTAAAAACTCAATAATAATTTTGCCTTTCTTTTTGATAAAAGAACGCTTTGGCCAAAACAACCCAGAATTAAGAGCAACAGGAACAACGGGAACATTACAAGCCGAATAAATTAAAGCTATTCCTGG
Organism: Alphaproteobacteria bacterium; assembly: GCA_050175015.1. Taxonomy (GTDB): domain Bacteria; phylum Pseudomonadota; class Alphaproteobacteria; order JBFXJJ01; family JBFXJJ01; genus JBFXJJ01. Next base: position 21,211 of record JBFXJJ010000001.1, read on the forward strand.
TTGGTAATCAGGGGAAGCATCAGGCATACGTCTTGTCCCTTCTGGAAAAATAATAACTTGATTGTTTTTTCCTAACGCTTTTTTACAACCATTAAGCATCTTTTTCATAGCTTTGCCGCCAGCTTTTCTATCAATACCAATACAGCCTGATTTAGCCAAGCTCCAACCAAAAAGAGGAACCATCAAAAGTTCTCTTTTTAAAACATAAACACAGCGCTTTAATATCGTATGAAAAAAGAATGTTTCCATTGCTGACTGATGTTTGCTCGCAATTATAGCTCCTGTTTGCGGAATATTTTCCACGCCTCTAATTTCTAAATCAATTCCTGCCACCTTACGCATACAAAACAGGATTATTTTGCAGCAAAAATAAGTTGCTTTAATGGTAAAATATGGCGGCATAATATAAAGAATTATGAAAGTAACCGATGCTATAGCCAAACAGCAATAGTAACAAAAATTAAAAGCTAAAGACCGAATAATATTTATCATTTAAACTCACTTAAACAAAAAATACTTTATTTTTACTGCTGTAAATTTTAAGTATTCCATTATAACCAATGTTGTTGCTCCAGACCAAGTCCACCATTTATTACGGTTCATATTCTCTGAAAAAACAGGATATTCATAAATTGTTATTTGCGGCATAACTTCTTTTAGCTCTAAATAACTTCTAGGCATATGGTAAGATGATGTAACTAAAATAATCTTATTAAAATTATGGCTTAAAACCCAAGATGCTGTTTCTTTTGCATTTTCTTTGGTGTTAGTTGCCTCATAACCAACCTCGATTTTATTATAAATCTTAGTGTCAGGTTTATCTATCTGCTTTAAAACTTCATCCAAACTTACGTTTTTATTAACCCCTGAAATAAAAAGTTTTCCAGCATATCCTTGTTCTAAAAGATTAACTGCGGTTTTAATCCTATCACTTCCGCCAGTAAATGTTATGATTGCATCAACTTTGTTTATATTAGCAGCATCTCCTGTTTTAGAAACAAGCATTGAAAACTTGCCAAAATCGAAAGCTAAAATCGCCGTTAATATTAAAAAAACCCAAAAATGACTTCTAAAAAACTTTTTCATTAAAGCATCCTTAAAAGATCTCTCTGAACTGTAAAATATGCTGTAAGCATTGAAAGTATAGCTGTTGAAACTGGAACAGCTATAATAACAAACCATTCATCTCTCTCCAAATTAAGAGCAGAAAGTGCTCCTCCTCCAAGATTAAAGGCCAAAGAGCCAATAAACATCAATGCTGGCGCAGCTATTACAAAACCAAAAAAACCACCAATAACCGCTAAAAAAAACGTTCTTTTAGCATACTGCATAGAGACATAAGAATCCTTTGCTCCAATAAGATGTAAAAGATTTATAACAGGTTTATGGACAACTAAGCTTGTCCTAGTTGCATAAACCACGGTAAAAACGGTAGCTCCTATAATTAAATAAAGTGCAATAAACGATAAAATTTTAAGGCTCCCAACCAACTTGGTTAAACGTTTAGTCCATATTCTGTGGTCGTCCAATACGGCTTCTGGAAGGTGTTTTTTTAAATTTTTATCAATTTCTTCTATCGTTTCAGGACTGTTATTCTTTATTTTAACATCTATAAGCTTTGGCATTGGAATATCTTCCATTATATCAGCAGAACCAAGCCAAGGCTCTAATAATTTTTTAATTTCTTCGTTATCAAGAGCTCTTGCATTTATCACATTTTTATTTTCACGTAGAACAATCAGAGCCGTGTCCACTTTAGTTTCCATGGTATCAACATTATCACGTATGTTATCCGTCTTTTTATCAAGAGACGGCACTATCTGTACCGTTATAGAACCTGATATGCTTTTGTTCCAATGGCTTGTCATAGAATTTATTGCCATTACGACCCCTAAAGAAAGAGTTGCCATAAAAACCATAAAAACCATCATAAGTGGCAAAAACATTGTTGATGTATCTTTAGCAAACGGCGAGTTGCTTTTTTTAGTTAAGAACTTAACAATCATAAAGTTTCTCCAAAATCAGCCGTCATTGGCGGCAGAATTTTTAGCCTGCCCGAAGATAAATGCAGTCTTGGAAAATTAAATTTTCTAATAATTTCTTCACTATGGGTTGCAATAACTATTGTCGTTCCAAGTCTGTTTAACTCTACAAAAAAACGCATCAACCTAGTTGCCATTTTAGAATCAACGTTACCTGTAGGCTCGTCGGCCAGCAGAATATCAGGACGATTAATTACAGCCCTTGCAATAGCCACTCTTTGCTGCTGTCCACCTGCCATCGTTGGCGGTTTAGCATTAAGATGATTTTCCAGCCCTACCCAAGATAAAAGTTCCGTTACCTGATTGTTGATTTCTTCTTCCCTCATACCAGCAACCCTCAACGGCAAAGCAACATTTTCTACCGCCGTCAAATGGTCAAGCAATCTAAAATCCTGAAACACGACTCCTATCCGCCGCCTTATTTCAAAAAGCTCTTTTCTTTTGGCGGCACTGGTATTGGTGCCAAAAACGTTGATTTGCCCTCTTGTTGGCTTTAATGCGAGATACATAAGGCTTAAAAGTGAACTTTTTCCTGCACCGCTTTCTCCTGTCAGAAAATAGAAAGAACCCTTTTCAAGTGAAAACCTGATTTCTTTAAGGATCTCAGGTCCCTGCCCATAACGCAGACCAACACCTAAAAACTCCATTATATTTTGTGAAAGATGATGGTTTGTACCCACGTTTTTTTACCCTAAAATAATCTTTTCAAATTTTAATTAACATATATATCATTTATAATTTAATTATGATTATAACTTTAAAATTTTAAATGTTTATTGTTTAGTATAACTTGTTTTGTTTGGCATAAAACTTTATAAACGGTATTTATAATAATTTCTATAATAAAGCGTAAAATATGATTATTAGCTGTCCCAAATGTAAAACGACCTACAAACTTGACAAGGCTCTTCTTGATGAAGATGGCCGTAAAGTTAAGTGTTCTAAATGTGGTCATATTTGGATTCAAGACTTATTTTCCGCAGAACTTACGACACAAAAATTTTCAAAAAAAACTAAGCTGGTAAATAATTTTTTTAAGAATGCTCCTAAAAAAACACCAAAACCAAAACCTATCACTATTCCTTCTTATGAACCTGAGCCTTCTTATAAACCAGATTTTGACAACATTAAAAAATTAGCTTCAGATAATAATGATTCCGTTATTTTGAAAGATAAACCAGAACTCAAGCCAAAATCCAAAGGCTTAGATTGGATTGTAACAGAATCTACTATTAAAGAAGAAAAACACGTTAAAGAAAACAAAGCGGAACGAGAATCAAGACCAATTATAGCTATTAATAATTTTGAACCCGATGTCGAAGAAAACAAGAATATTGCCGATGTTGCCGAAGAATTGGAGTTAAAACTAAGCTTTATTAAAGAAGAGCCTGAAGTCTATACTATTCCTGAAGTGCCTAAAGATGATTTAGCCATTCTAATTAACAAAAACAAACGAGCTTTTAAACGGCATCTTTTGACTATTTTTACTATTTTTACGGTAAGCTTTTTATGGTTCTCACGTTTTCAAATTGTCGAACTTTACCCTCAAGCAAGGACTTTTTATAATTTGCTAAATATCAAATCAGTAAAAATTGGGGAAGGGCTTGATTTTAAAAATATTACTAGAAGAAAAATTCAAGAAAATGATGCTGTCTTTTTAGATATAAGAGGATATGTTTTCAACGTATCCCTAGAAAAACGCAAAGTTCCTAATGTCGAAGTCCAGCTTTATGATGAAAATGGCAAATTTCTAGCTCGGAATTTTAACAAACCAGATGCTGCCGAATTAGAACCAACTTACTCAACAGCCTTTGTCGTAAGGGTTAGCAATCCTCCAAAAGAATCTGCTTTTCTTATCGTTACTTTCAGAGAAAGAGGAACTTAAAAAAGCTCTAGCTTTTTACCCTAAATTTTCAATTATTCGAGCTGCTCCTTGCGTATTGCCTAGCCAAATGAGCAACTGAAGTGGACACGTTTAAACGCCAGATATTCTAAACAAAAAAACTAATCTTTAAGTTTCTCAAAACCCTTTTTGATATCATCAATTAAATCATCAGGATCATCTAGCCCAACGTGAATTCTGACGACAGCTCCATCATACCGCCACGTGGTTGCTGTTCTTGGAGGTTTGCCAACAGCTAAAGCTAAGCTTTCATAACCACCCCAGCTAAAACCTATGCCAAAATGTGTTAAGCTGTTAATAAAATCGGCTGTCTTTTCCTTATCATCGGTTTTAAGCACAAAAGAAAACAAACCACTAGCACCTGTAAAATCTCTCTGCCATATTTTATGACCTTCATTAGATGCTAAAGCAGGATACAAAACTTTTGAAACCTCAGGACAAGCCTCCAACCAAGTTGCAACTTTAAGCGCATTTTCTTGATGCTGCTGCAATCTTATTTTAAGCGTTCTAAGTCCTCTAAGTCCAAGCCAAGCTTCTTCTGAACCAATGGTTTCTCCAAAAGCAAAAACTGTTTCCTGCATTTTGGCTGCGGCCTTTTCTGTGGCAGAAGCAACGCCAAGCATTGCATCGGAGTGTCCTATAATATACTTGGTTCCAGCTTGAATTGTAACATCGACCCCGTGTTTCAAAGAGTTAAAATATAACGGTGATGCCCAAGTATTATCCATAATTACCCAAGCTCCTTTTTTATGAGCTTCGTTCGCAATCGCTGGAATATCCTGCATCTCAAAGGTTTGAGAACAAGGAGATTCTACAAAAACCACCTTAGTTTTATTAGTCATTAAACTAGAAATATCCCGACCAATAAGAGGATCATAATAAATCGTCTTTATTCCCATTTTAGTTAAGAATTTGTCGCAAAACAATCGAGTTGGAACATAGACACTATCAACCATCAAAAGTTCATCTCCAGGTTCCAAAAAAGCCATAAGACTATGAGAAATAGCTGATAAACCAGAAGAAAAAGCAAACGATTTACAAGCCCCTTCAATTTCAGCAATAGCCTCTTCAAACGCTCTAACTGTAGGATTACCGTGTCTTCCATAAATTCTAGCATCTGCCCCCTTAGTCATTTCCTGTTCTAACTCTGCCGTATTTTTAAACAACAATGTAGAACAGCGATAAGGAGGAACATTTACAACTCCCTTATGCGCAAAAGGATTACGACCAGCGGAGATTAAAATACTATCAGTTTTCATAATTGCTTTCTCTTTAAAAATTTTGATGGTTTTCTATGATATGAATAAAAAAAGAAACTAGCCCAAAGAACTTTGAACTAGCTTCTATTATTATGAGCATATGCTTATAATGTCAACTATAAACCCTAGAAAAATAGGGGAACATTTCTTAACGATTAAATTCCTAGTTTCTTTTGAACTTCCCAAATAATCTTTAAAGCCTGAAGGGCTTCTTCTCCGCTGACTAAAGGTTTTTTGTTATTGATAACACAATCAACAAAGTGCTTAATCTCAATAGCTAAGGGCTGAGCAAAAGGCACAAAAAGCTGTTCTGTAGTAACACCAACATTAAGCTTTGCCCATTCTGGTAAATCACTAGCCAGAAACGGGGTGCGACCTTGGTAGTTAACTGAAAGTTTTTGAGTGATAAAATCAAGGTCAAAGTAGCATTCTTCGGCAGTTAATGCCAAAGTACGAATACGGTTTGTCGTTATACGGCTGGCAACAGCGTTTGCAGTAACTCCATTTTCAAATTCTATCATTGCCGTAATGTGATCTTTGCCCGCAGTTTTTCCTTTTTTGACCGATGAAGCCTCAACTGTTCTTACTTTGCTGCCTGCAAGCGCTAAAATTATTTCCATATCGTGAATCATTAAATCCATCGCAACATCAACGTCAGTAATTCTGCCGCTAGCCGCTGACATTCTTCTAGTTTCAATCGATAATGGACTTACCCCTTTGCCAACAATTTCAAATAACTTTGTTATCGCTGGGTTAAAATGCTCAATATGACCAACCATAAGAGTAGCATTATTTTTTGCCGCAGTTTCAATCAGTTTTTCGCATTCTTTTTCGGTTGCTGCAAGCGGCTTTTCAATTAAACAGGATATCCCTTTTTCTAAAAGAGGAAGAGCGGCTTCGGCGTGATAAACCGATGTAGTTGCAACGATGGCACAATCAATTTTTGATGCCAAATCATCTTTATCTGAAAAATATTCACAGCCAAAGTCTTTAGCCGCTTTTTGTGCGGAATCATTAATAACATCATAAACTCCGACAACGTCAATATCACTGATACCTTTACAGGTAGCAATATGATTTCTTCCCATAATTCCTGTACCGAAAACACCGAATTTCAAGGGTTTCTGCTTTTGTTGATTAATCATTTTGGAATCGTGCCTTTTCTAAATTTTTTTTAAAAATCTTATGTTTTTTATTAAAAAAATAACTTTTTATCAATATTTATATCCTAATATTGATAGCAGTTTTTTAGCATAGTTAAAACAATATCTTGTGTGTTGCTATAAAAAATTATACTAATAAAAGTTGGGATATTAATTTAGTTTAGAATTTTTATAAAAAAAATAAAATATGAAAGCCGTATTGACTAAAAACAAACATATTTTTAAACACAAAAGAAAAGCCTTCTCTTTTGCGTTATTATTAGTCCTATTCGGCTGTGCCGTTAACGTTAAGCCTATAACATCAGATCAAAGAGCCGATCGCACCAATTCTGATTTACAGCAAATTTTCTCTCGTCAAGAACCCATAATCGGGAAATTGTCTATCTATGAAGCGATGGCTAGAGCTATTAAATATAATCTTGATCATAGAATAAAACTCATAGAAGAAGTTATTGCGCAAGGGGTCGTTGACGTTTCAAGTTATGATATGCTGCCCAAACTTGCGGCTTCAAGCGGTTTTAGCTTACGCTCCAATGATGCGGGCAGTTCAAGTGATTCCCTCTATACAGGAAGTCAAACATTAGAACCATCGACTTCTGAAGAAAAACACCGCAAATTATTTGACCTTTCTATGAGCTGGAACGTTCTTGATTTTGGCGTAAGTTATGTTAATGCTCTTCAGCAAGCCGATAGAGTGTTTATTGCCAAAGAACTAAGAAGAAAGGCCATTCAGAATATTGTTCGTGATGTTAGAGCTTCTTTCTGGAAAGCTGTAGGCGCTCAAAAATTAAAACCTGAATTAGATGCCATAATTGCTGATATTGAAGCCGCTCTTAATAATACGGTTAAAGACGAAAGTGGTGATGTTGAACGTCTTAATAACCAAAAAGAACTCCTTTCAATTTTAAAAAATTTATTAGATCTCAGAAAAGAAGCCGCTTTTGCTAAGTTAGAACTTGCCTCTTTAATGAATTTAGATCCGCAGCAGGATTTTGTTCTTGATGAAACATCAAAGCCTGAATTTGATGACGAAGATCTTGATATTAATGTTCCGATTCGAAATATGGAACAGCAAGCCTTGATGAACCGCCCCGAACTTAGGGCAAAAGATTATGAAGAGCGGATTAGCGCTGCTGAAGTTAGAAAAGAACTTTTGCGCTACCTCCCTGGTATTGAAGTTTCATCTTCACTGCATCACGACAGCAATGAATATCTTTACAACAAAACTTGGGCAGAAACTGGCATAAAAGTAACTTGGAATCTTCTCAATTTTTTCAGTGGCGATAAAAGAATAGCCAATGCTGAAAACAAGTTAGAATTAACTAAACTTAAAAGATTAGCTTTAAATGTTGCAATTTTAACGCAGGTTCACGTAGCATATAAACGTTTAGGACAAGCCAAAGAAGAATATCAAGTTGCCAAAGCCTTGAATAATGTTAATGAAAAAATATATTCCCATTCTATTGATGATAACAACTCTTTTGCGTTATCACATATTGACGTTATAAAAAAAGCTGCCGATATGCTGATATCTGGTTTAAAACAAGACTTTGCTTTTGCTGAACTGCAAGATGCCGAAGGAAGCCTTCATTTAACTCTTGGGGTTGACCCCGTCCCTCAAATTATGGTCAATTCTCAAGTCGCATCTATTGCTGAAACCATTGAAAATCAAAGAAATGACTTTGATGAAAATAAATATTCATATAATCGTTTTGGAGACAGCCGCTATCCTAGCCGCTGGCTAGCCGAAGAAAGCCGTGATGATGATGACAGCGAAGAACCTGACAACAACTATGCCAACAGTTATCAACCGCCGCAAGTCCCCGAAGAAATCGGCCGCTGGGCTGTAGGAAACTGGCTTGATGATGTTGTTAATGAACTTGCAGAAAAACGCTCGAGAGAGTTTGATTCATCTTTAAATCAAAAGAAAACAAAGCCAATTGTTCCCCAAGAAACTTTAAAATTTTTTACCAAACAGCGTGACGCTAAGCAACAAAAGGGGTTTGACTTCAAATTTAATGAAAAGCCTAAAAATACTGGCAGATACCAAAGTCTAAATGAAGATGACCTACTTATACCTAACAGTAATTCAAACTCTGGTTCATCTTATGATAATTATCTGGAATCTAAAATTAGTTCATCAGAAAGAGAACGTTCTATTTCCCAAGAAAACCCTAAGGTTATAATTCCTCAGACAACTAAAGCTTTGCCTATTGAAGCAAAAACATCTTCAAATAACAGCCTTTCCATTAAAAGCAATGGAAGCAAATTGCAGCTTGGAGCTTATGGCAGTTTAGAGGTTGCTAAAAAAGAATGGCTGAACTTAAAATCAAAATTTTCAGAACTTAATAAATACGAACCTAGTTTTGAAAATATAAATATTACCGGCAAGGGCATACTCTACCGTATGCTGGTTTCTGATAGTCCTGACAACATCAAATCTTTACATAACAACCTAAAAAATAAAGGGCAAGACAGCATAATACGCTGATTGTCATAGATAATTTATTCTTATTTTATGTTCTAAATATTCATATTCTGTTTTTTAACAACGTTAAATAAATTTTAATATTTATTAATGTCATCATTAAAATTTTATTGTTAATTCAAATATTTTCCCATAAAATAAATTTAAAATTGTTTTGATAAATACTCAGGGTATAAAATTAATTATGGAAGCTCAAACCTGGACGCCCGTTGATAAAAAAAATGCTCGTCTCATTATTGAAAAAATCAACGCTCTTCACGATATAACATTGTTTGATTCAGAAAGCACAAGACTTCAAGAAACCAAACTTTCTTTTTATGATGATTATATCCTTTTAAAAGCTACTGAACTTGCTGCTATTCCACCTCTTAATATGCGCTTTTTATTCCGAAGCGGTGAAATTGTAAAATTAGATGGAACTATTGATGCTTTTAATACCGTTAACCGTAAAGCTAAAATCAATTTAAACCAAGACAATGTTTATGCCTATGCTAAATTCTTCTTGGGATCGCTAGTATCTCAAGATGGCGCTTTCCGTATTGTAGAAAGCATTGATGACGTTGAATTTTCTTTGGATCCTACAGATGAAGAGTTAGAGAAAATAACAAGCGCTATAAACTCTCCCATTATCAAAGAAGATGATAATGGTTTTAACATTGAAACCAATATGATTTATTCCGATTGCGTTTACAAAGTTAATATTTTTGTTAATAAAAATGGTGATTTAGATATTCTCAACGAAGAAGTCTTGTTATCTGAAATGCCAGTTAGAGCTATAATGCTTAGATAAAATTTGGAGCTTTTTATGAAAAAAATAACCCTACTATTTTTGCTTTTAACTCCTTTATGGTTTGTTAGCGGTTGTAAAGAAGAGAAACCTAAGGAAGTCCCTGTTGTTTTAAGCGCTGAACAAATAAAATTTAATGCTACTTTAGAGAAAGCAAATGGCGGTGATGTTGCTGCTATGGTTGAGCTTTCAGATTTATACACTAAAGGTTCAGGAACAAAAGCCGATGGAGCGGCAAGTCTTGAATGGCTTACCAAAGCTGGTGAAGCTGGCGATCCTGCCACAATGTATAAGTTATTTGATATGTACTTTAATGGTACTGGCGGCGTAGAAAAAAACATTGAAACTTCTTTCGTTTGGTTAGAAAAAGCAACAAATGCGGGTTCAATCGATGCTCAATACAAGCTGGCGACGCTCTACGATAACGGCGATATAATTGCTCAAGACAAACAAAAAGCCTTAGAATTCTATGAAATTGCTGCTAATGCTGGCAAACCTGACGCAATGTCTGCTATTGGTGATATTTATGCTCAAGGAACTGAAAGCATAGCTCCTGATATTGCTACTGCCGCAGCTTGGTGGGAAAAAGCTGGTGAACTTGGCAATGAAAGTGCGATGGTAAATCTTGGCTATTTATATAACGCAGGCCAAGACAGCATTGAAAAAGATGAAACAAAATCTTTATATTGGTATGAAAAAGCTGCCGATTTAGGAAATGCTGAAGCTCAGTATTTTACAGCGCTTTTATACCTTAATGGCGGTCAAACTTTCCAGCCAGACCCAGTAAAAGCCTACAAACTTCTTATCCTTGCTGATAAGGGTGGCAATAGAAATGCTAAAAATGTTTTGCCTATGATTGAAAACCAAATTTCTGCCGAAGACAAAGCTAGAATTTTAGAAGAAACAACCGACAAGAAAGAAGAAGAACCTGCTCCTTCAGCAAGGACTAGAGCTCCAGCCAAAAAGGCAGCAAAGAAAAAATTTAATTAGCCTACAAAAAAAGCTATAATTAAAACAGGTTAAAATTATTATATTAAAAAATATGGTGATTTGTTTTTTAAACCCTTTTTAAGAAAAAATGCTTTAATTAGGCAAAAACCCAAAAAAGCCAGAAAAAATCTGGCTTTTTTATTTTTATAGAGCTTGCCCCTTGATAGTAAAAACAAACAAAACCTATATAAATTTTATAACTAACATTAGGGGGGCATAACTGTGCCGACAACAGCAGTAAGTTTATCAGACCTGCGAGATATTCATCTGCCAGAGGAAATAAGCATTTTTCCCTTAGCATACGGCTGGTGGCTGGTTTTAGGGATTGTTATCCTTTTAATTCTCTCCCCTTGGTTTATCAAAAGTTTCAATAAAATCTATGCCCTAACCCTTAGAAAAAAAGCTTTGAGAGAACTCTTGGAACTTGAAAAAAGGTATAACCAAAATAATGATTTTCAAGCTTTAGCCTCTGCGGTATCAAGGTTAATAAAAAGAATTGCTCTGCTCAATTATGATAAAGAATATATTGCCAAGTTATATGATAAATCTTGGGCGGATTTTTTAGTAAAAACAGGCTTTAATAATCCTGATTTAGCACAAACCATAAGCTGTGCAGCGTATCTTAATAAAGACAATTTTAGTTGTAAAACTAATAATATTGTTTTGCTGGAACTAACTAAGAAATGGATAAGGCAGAACACATGATAGATTTAGCAAATCCTCTTATTCTCATAGTGCTTCCGCTGCCATTTATTATAAGGTTTTTTTCAAAATATCCTAACAATATCAATGGGGAACCATTAATTACACCGTTTTTTGACGACGTTAAAAAAATTACGCCGTCTCTTCGCCTATCATTTTTAAATACACGTAAAATTATCCGCTTCTTAGCTTTTATTGCTTGGATATTTCTAGTTATCGCAGCAGCACGCCCCCGCTGGGTTGGGGAACCAGTTCCCGTTGAGATTAAACGCCGTGAATTATTACTGGCTATAGACGTGTCTGGAAGTATGCGGATTGCCGACTTCACTTTTAATCGCACTCCTGTAAGCCGAATGACTGCGGTTAGAGAAATTGCATCTGATTTTATCAAAAAACGCTGCGGGGATAAACTCGGTCTTATCTTTTTTGGAACCAAGGCTTATCTTCGCTCTCCTCCGAGCTTTGATTGCCAAACCGTATATGATTTTATGAAAGATGCCGAAATCGGCGTAGCTGGAACTAATACCGCCATTGGAGATGCCGTCGCTATGGCGGTTAAATACACGAAAGACAATGAAAATAATAAAGTTTTGATTCTGCTAACAGACGGCGCCAACAACTCTGGTTATGCCACACCTGATGAAGCTTTAAATCTTGCCATAAGTGAAGGGCTTAAAATTTATACCATCGGTATCGGTTCAAAGCAGGAATGGCAGGAAAACTTATTTGGATTTCAATTTAGAGATAACACCAATGATATTGATATCGACTTTCTAACCAACTTAGCTAAAAAAACTGGCGGCAAATTTTATCTTGCTCAAAACTTAAATGAACTAAGCCGCATTTATAATGAAATTGATAAACTAGAGCCTATCTCTAACAGCAAAAACACTATTAAACCTATTAAAGAACTTTTCTATTTGCCTTTGGCTGTAACTCTTACCTTGAGTTTCATTATCCTTGCCTTTCTTTGCTCTCAATCTTTTTCTAAAACTGGGAGGAAAGACTAGATGCTTGAAAATCTGCATTTTATCAGACCACAATGGCTTTGGTTGTTATTGGTTAATATCCTTCCCTTATTATTATGGCTAAAAAGCAAGCAGGGATTTTCTCCTTGGCGTAGAATCTGCCACAATCACCTTTTAAAATACATTTTAGGCGAAGGTTCCAATATTTCATTTGCGCCGTTCTTTTTATTCTTTATAACGTGGAGCTTAGCTGTCTTTGCGGGATCTAGTCCCAGCACAGAAAAATATCCTATGCCGACGTATCGTGTAACGACCCCGATTGTTATTTTGCTTGATGCGTCTTTAGATATGAATGTTAAAGATTTAGCTCCTAGTAGGTTTGACCGTGCTAAATTTAAAATTATGGACTTCATCAAAACGATTCAAGGTGAAAAAGTTGCTTTGACCGTTTTCTCTGACTATCCATATACGATTGTTCCTTTTAGTGATGATAAAACTGTTTTAGAAAATGCCCTAAAAACTTTGAGTCTTTCTATTATGCCGTCTTATGGTCATAACCTGACTAAAGCCCTAGTTGAGGCTGAAAATATGCTCAAAGCAATCAATGAAAAAGGAAACATCATTATTTTTACAGCAAGTGCGGGTTCTAATATTAGCGAGACCATAGACGAAGCAAGAAAAATCGCTTCTCAAAAGCATCAGATATCTATTGTCGGCGTTGGAACTTCAAAAGGTGATATTCTTTACAATCAATCGGGCGGATTTGCTAAAGACAACCAAGGCAAACCCTTATTCAGTAAACTTGACAGCCGTGGTTTGGATATTATTGCAACCGCTGGCGGCGGAACTTACAGTGAAATATCTCTTAATGATAGCGACTTGAAAAAAATATATACCCCTAAAAACATCGATAGCTTTAATATTAGTTATAAAAAAACTGAAATTAAAGCTGATGAATGGCAGGATTTAGGAGCAAAGTTTTTAATTATCGTGCTTATCCTTGCAAGTTTTGCCTTTCGCAAAGGCTGGCTCGGCTGTATTGCCCTCTTTATAATAATGACGCCGATAGAAGCAAAGGCTTTTTCCTTATCTGACTGGTTTTTAAACGACAATCAAAAAGCCAAGATTATGCTGGAAGACAATAACTTTGAAGAAGCCGCTAAACTTTTTAAAGATAAAAATTGGCAGGCGGTTTCTAAATATCGGGCAGGCGATTATAAAGGTGCCCAAGAAATATGGCAAAAGCAAAAAGATGAGACCAATCTTTATAATCAAGGCAATGCTTCTGCTTTAGCTGGTGATTACCAGAAAGCTATTGATTACTATAATCAGGTTTTAGCCCTAAATAAAAATCATAAAGATGCAGAATTTAACAAAAATTTGGTAGAAAAACTGCTTCAAAAACAACAGTCATCTTCTGATAATCAAAATAAAGACGACAACAAACAAAACCAGCCGCAAAATAACCAGAGTGCGGACAATAAACAACAGCAAAACCAAAACAATAATCAACAGCAACAAGAAAATCAGGACAAGAAGCAAGAACAAAACCAAAAGCAATTAGAGAAAAACAACCAATCTCAAAAAAATGAAAACCAGCCGCAAAATGCTTCGGAACAATCCAAGCAGCAACCATCACCGCAGCAAGAAGAAGCACAAAAAAAGCAAGAACAGCAAGAAGCTCGCAAGGCTCTAGCTGAACAAAAAATAAACAAAGATAAAAATCAAGAAGAACCCCAAAACAGTTCTGAAAACACCCCAATACCCAAAAAACTTAATGAGAAAGAGCAAGCTGCCAAACAGCTTATGGATCGCATTGAAGACGATCCTGGTGAACTTTTAAAAAACATCTTATCTTTACGTTACCAAGCTTTGGAGAGTAAACGAAAATGAAAACTTTTTTAAAAATATTTTTATGCATTATTTTCTATACTAACAGCGTTTGTGCTTTAGAAGTCTACACGGACAGAAACGCCTTAAATCTTGGCGAGACTTTAAATTTGACGATTAAAGCTGACAGCTCTGATGACAGACCTAATCTTTCTGTTCTACAAGAAGACTTTAAAGTCGTTGGCACAAGCTCTTCATCTCAAACCAACATAATTAATGGCAAAATAAGCTCTTCTAAATCTTGGGAAATAGCCTTGTCTCCTAAAAGAGAAGGCTCGCTCACAATTCCGTCATTTAAAGTCGGCAGCAAAACATCTCAACCTATAACTATTCAAGTTTATGATAATGCGGTACCCGCTAATAACACCAAAAATGACGCTTTTTTTATGACTGCCGAAGTCGATAATAATGAACCCTTTGTTCAGCAGCAAATTATCTACACGTTTAAAATCTATGATGGAATCGGACTTAGCAAAATCTCTCCTGAAGAACCTGTGGGAGATAATCTACAGTTTATCAAGCTTGGTGATTACGATAAAACTTCTGAGTACATACACAATAGAAGATATGATGTTTACAGCTTTAAATATGCCGTTTTTCCTCAAAAAAGTGGCGAACTAAAAATATCGCCTATTGGTGCCGATGTTATTACTGGTGAAAATCTTGGCTCCAGCTTATTTGATTTTTTCAATAATGGCTTTAACAACAAAGCTATGCAGGTTCCTGACATTTTTGCAATGACCAAAAGCACTAGAGTTGCGGCAGGAAGCGTCAAGCTTCAAGTCAAAAGTAAACCCAGCAACATTGACAGTTTTTGGCGTCCCGCCAAAAAAATTAACTTGCGAGATGCGTGGAAACCAAACCCGCCTGTTTTCAAAGTGGGAGAGCCTATTTCTCGAGTAATTGCGATTGAAGGTAAAGCTGTTCTTCCTGAACAATTACCAGATATTACCGCGGAACAAACCGATGGCATCAAGATTTATCAAGATAAAGCAAGCAATGAAACCTTTACTGACGGTGATGATGCCGCAGCATTAAAGCAGCAAACCTTAGTTTATATTCCAGAAAAAGCAGGGCAAGCCTCTCTTCCTGAAATCTCGGTTTTATGGTGGGATACCATAAATAACGAACTTAAAAAATCCTCTCTGCCCGCTATGAGGATTCAAGTTATGCCCGCATCTGACAGCCAAGATGGCTCACAACAACTTAAGCAAATTACCCCTGATGAAAATCAAGAAGAAAATCATCAAGAAAAAGATGAACAAGACAACAAGGAAAATCAGCTTAACACCAACCAGCAAGAACCATCAGCAAGCGCAACAGAAAATATGCCATCAGAAAACAGTAGCGTTAATTCCAATCAAGTATTTTATTCACCATATTTTATAGCCGCTGCAATAATTGGGGGAATTTTATTTGGATTTCTTGCCGCTTTTCTGATTTTTAATAAAAAGACTTTGGCCATTTCTGAAAAAAGCAATCAAGAAAAAAGCGCGAATAAAAACTCAGAAATTCTGTCCGCATTTAATAAATCTTGCCAAGACAACAATCCCAAGCAGACCAGAGACTTATTATTAGAATGGGGTAAAGCTAAGTGGCCCGAAAATCCACCCTTTAATGTTGAAACCATAGCGCAAATGCTAAATGATGATGCTCTCTTAGATGAAGTAAAGCAACTAGAGCGTGCGCTTTATATCGGAGGGGACTTTGACGGCTCCTCTTTATATAAAACCTTCAATAATGCTATTAAAAACTATCAAAAAAACAAAAATAGCCAAGAAGAAGCCGCACCAATACCTGACCTTTATCCTTAAAAAAGCAAGATAAAAAGCTGTTGATGCTTTAAGTATTTATCTACAGACTTAAAAAAACTTGTGCTACCTTTTTTAGGTTAAATTTTTTATTGTAAAGGAGAAATAAATGCTTATTGGTGTACCAAAAGAGATTAAAACTCACGAATATCGTGTTGGACTAACCCCTAATAGTGTTCGTGAATTGATTGATAATGGTCATAGCGTTATTGTTGAAACCAATGCTGGAGCAGGCATTAATGCTAGCGATGAAGCATATATCAGTGCTGGAGCAAAAATTGCTGCTGATGCAAAAGAAGTTTTTGCATCCGCTGATATGATTGTCAAAGTAAAAGAACCTCAGGCTGCTGAATGTCATATGTTAAGAAAAGACCAACTTCTCTTTACATATCTTCACCTTGCAGCTGACCCTAAACAAGCAGAACTTTTAAAAGAATCCAAATGTGTTGCTATTGCTTACGAAACCGTTACCGATGCTAAAGGCGGTCTCCCTCTGCTCGCTCCTATGAGTGAAGTTGCTGGACGTATGTCAATTCAAGCCGGCGCTCACTGTTTAGAAAAAAATCAAGGTGGCTGTGGCGTTCTTCTAGGTGGTGTTCCTGGCGTAAAAGCTGCTAAAGTTGTTATCTTAGGTGGCGGTGTTGTCGGAACCAATGCGGCAAGAATGGCAATGGGCTTAGAAGCAAATGTAACCATTTTTGATAAATCTTTACCAAGACTTAGAGAGCTCGATGCTCAATTTGGTTCACGTATTACGACCCTATACTCAACTAATGCTGCGATTGAAAATGAAGTTTATGAAGCTGACTTAGTAATAGGTGCCGTTCTTATCCCTGGAGATTCAGCTCCTAAACTTGTAAATCGTAATATGCTTAAAAAAATGAAAAAAGGAGCGGTTGTAGTTGATGTTGCTATCGACCAAGGCGGCTGCTTTGAAACAAGCCGTCCTACAACACACGATAACCCAACTTTCGTTGTTGATGATGTTGTCCACTACTGCGTTGCTAATATGCCTGGAGCAGTTGCTAGAACATCTACTTATGCTCTTAACAATGCAACCCTGCCTTTTGTTGTTGAGCTTGCCAACAAAGGCTATGAGAAAGCTTTAAAAGATAATAAACATCTTTTAAATGGTCTCAATGTTTACAAAGGCAAGATTACTTATGAAGGCGTCGCTCGTGCCTTAAATGATACTTATACCGATCCTTCTAAATTACTTTAAAGCAAAACAAAGCCATAATTCCAACTGTCCCAAAAGAGATTGCAGTAACAAATTGCAGTTTGAAGAAACGAACAAGAGGAGTTATGGCTTTTTCTAAAGTGACTACTTAAAAAATAAAACTTTAAAGTCTAACTAAAAGAAATATGCTCTAAGGCTTATTTTTTTTAACGATGATTGGTTGGGTGTTTCTAATTCGCCCAACTAAAACATCAATTAGGCGACGTATAACAGGATCATTTTGCTCTAATTTTATCAGCCTGTTTTTAAATTCAATATCTGGGATAACAGTTATTTCTGTTTTGCCAATAGCTTTGGCTGAAGCCATTCTTGGCTTATCATCAATAATAGCCATTTCTCCAAAAATATCACCTCTTTTTAAAACCGCTATGCGTCTTGCTTTTTTATAAATTTCCACATTACCATAAACAATTAAAAAAGCCTCTATTCCGATATCTCCTTCATTAAAAATAACATCGCCATTTTCAAAAATTCTTCTTTCGAAAGATGAAACTCTTGGTGTTTGATTAGTTTCAAAATGATTAATTTGAGATACCTTTTCGTCAGCTGTCTTTTTAGATTTAGAATTAAGTAATTCGTCAAAATGCTGAAGATGCTTTTGTTTCTTAGAACTTGGTATTTTTAAACTTGGCAAAAGATTAGTTAGGTTCATTAATGCTCTGACGGCATTAATTTTTAGAACATCCCCTTTTATCATATCATCTATGGTTTGCCATTTTTGTGTAATTTCTTGAATACCAGAATTAATTATATCTGCATTCTTTTCATAAATAGAGCCATCTGTTAAGTTAAATAGATAAAAAATACGAGCTATCTCTGATGGCAGAAGATTCAATATTGTCTTAATTGCATTACTAAAATCGTTGTCATCCGAAAAATTAATATGTTGAATCCTTCTTGTTAAGGATTCCGCAATCATGCCGCCACCAATCAAATTATCCAGATAAACAAGCTCTTTAATAATCAGAGAAATAAAAGATATTTCTGAAGCCTTAGTTTCCTGAGTTATGGAATCTGTTTTTCTAATAATATTATTAATCTTTTTTATAATGGCTTTTTTTAAAAGCTCCGGCTCTTTACTAGCAATAAAGGCATTGATATCAGCAAGATGTGACGGATCTTTTTCTTGAGGAACATAATTGCCCTTATAAAGATTAATTAAGGCCAAAAGATAAGATCCTCTGTCTTCTTTTTTATCTATTATCTCAAAACAAGCCTTATCGCTTTCAAAAATTTCATTTAATAACTCATCTATGTAATGAATATCTAATTCATCAACATCTGGTTTTACAAGATTGAGCAATAAAATTGTTTTTTCAGTCCATGAATTAGCATAGCTTAGATACGATGCTAAAGAGTTATATATTGCAAATTCCTGAGCCTTAGGATTAACACTTTTTCTGATTTCAATAAGCGTTTTAGCAAATCCAAGTTTAGCAAGATACGGATAATAATCTTTTATCTTCTTTATTTTTTCTTGCAAAACAGGAATATTGTCTAAGATATTGATAAAGTTTGCTTTTATTTTTTCTTGGGGCGTTTTATGGGTTTTGCTGTAAAGGTAGGAAATATCATCTAACCCCTGTTCTACCAAATTATTATTACTCATCAACTGCCTAAATCTAGAATTTAGAAACAAGATTTCAGTTACGGTAATTTTGTAATCATCAAGATAATCTCTTAAGATTTTAGATAAAAATAATTTGGCTTCAAGTTGATAGAAATCATTTACAGATTCACAGTAAGTGTGAAGTTCAGAACTATAGTCAGATAAATGCTTTGCCGCATCTTGTTCTGGTCGGCACTCAAAAATAATTCTTTCTTTTTTAGCATTGCCCCCTAATAGCTGCGTTTCAATAACTCTCAAAGCTTTTGGCTTTTTTTCTACGTCTTTAGCTAATTGAACTGCAACGTTTAAGGCATCATCCTGAGTTCCAAAACTTTTACGTTTTTCCCATTTAGCATCAACATTTATAAATAAGTCATAACTAATGTTTCCTGTAGACACTATATAATCCCCTCTTTATTATTTTTTGCTTATATAATCCACACTTTTCCATTACTTTACGTTATGAACCTAAAGATATGCTTAATTTTTTAAAAAATTTTTGTATATCTTAACAATTTCCTCGGATAGTGTCTTTATTTGGCTTCTCAGGTCCTCAAATGTTGCTTTTTTAGAAACAATTAGACTTAGTTTTTCTTTTAATCCTTTTGAGAAATTATTTTCATCAGTGTCGCCATCAACTGTCAGACTAAGAATTCCTTGTATTGATAGCCAAAAACTATAGGCATCATTTAAAAGCACAGATGTTTCATTACTGATTATACTTGACTTAGACATTGCTATTAATGCTTCTGATGTTTTGGGAATAAGAATTTCTGGGTAATCTGCACCATAAGCTAACTTTAAATATTGAACGATAAATTCGATATCTACCATACCGCCTGGCATATATTTAATTCCAAAAGGCGGATTTGGTTTGTGTGTTTCTGCTATTTTTAAGCGCATACCATCAATTTTTGATACCAATTCAGTCTTATCTCTTGGCTGCGATAAAATTGTTTTAATACTCTGGTTTATCTTATCGATGAGCTCTTGATCGCCGCATATAACACGAGCCCTAGTTAAGGCTTGATGCTCCCAAATCCAAGCATCATTGGTTTGATATTTCACAAAAGCCTCTAAACTCGTAGCCAAAGGCCCAGCATTACCAGAAGGTCTAAGCCTCATATCAATATCCCAAAGCTTGCCTTCTGCGGTCATAACATTAAGCGCATTAGTAAAACGCATTGTCCATTTAGTAAAATAATTTGACGCCGCAAGAGAGATGTTTCCCCCTTCGGAAGCAGAATTAATATCATCTGTTTCATAGATTACAATTAAATCTAAATCGGATTTAGGACCCATTTCCTCAGAACCTGCTTTGCCTAAGGCTAAAATAGCAAGTTTAGAATTAGTAATCTTTCCAAATTTTGCAACAAATTCTTTTAGAACCTGTGGCATCAACTCTGAAACAATAACATCGGCTAATTTAGAGCATTCTCTGCCGAAAGTCTCACCGTCAATAATATTTTCAAACAACTGAACTTGGAGCTGAAACAAACGATATTTTTTAAACCTGCGAAAAACATCTAATGTCTGTTCAAAACTATCTACTACATTTAAAAGGCGCTTAACTTCCGTCATTAAAACATCTTTATCAGGAAGTGGTGCAAAAAAATCAGGTTCAATAATGTTATCTAAAAGCTCGGGCTTCTTCTGCAGTTCTTTTGAAATGCTCGGGGCATCACCCATAATTTTTGCTACCAGATTAAATAAACTTGGGTTCGCCTTAAATAAATAAAACAACTGAACACCAGCAGGCTGGGCATATAAAAATTCATCAAATCTCATAAATGCCGTATCAGGATTAGATGTATCACTTAGGGCATTTAAGAGGCTTGGCAAACACTCTAAAAGCAGCTCTTTGGCTTTAGCGGTTCTTGTCGCCCTTGGGTGCCCCGCAAGCCAATCACTAATACGGTTGAATATAACCGTATTATTGCTAAAGCCCATTTCTGCTAACTTTTCTATTGTTTCGGAATTAACAAAATTTCCTTCAAAAACAAGTTTAGAAACATCTTTTTTCTCAGACGTTTCGTTAAAAAGATTAGTAAAATAGTTTTCAACTGTCATTAGGTTGTTTTTAACTTCATTACAAAAATCTTCTTTATCGTTAAAGCCGCAAAAAAGAGCCATTTTATGAAAATCTTCTTCATTCTTAGGCAGCTCGTGCGTCTGTCTGTCTTCAACCATTTGAATCCGATGCTCAACCATTCTTAAAAACCGATAACACGCTTTTAATTCTTCACTAGCTTCAGAAGCAACGTGTCCCGTTTCGCTAAGAATATCTAAAGATTTACAGGTTTCACGATTTTGTAAAACAGGATTTCTACCACCCCATATTAACTGTTGCGATTGCGCATAAAACTCTATTTCCCGAATGCCGCCTCGCCCTAATTTGACATTGTAGCCCAAAAGGCTTTCTTTATAATTTTTACTATGAAGGTTTAGAATCTGCCCCTTAATCGTATGAATATCTTGAATTGCTTTAAAATCTAAACTTTTACGCCAAACAAATGGTTTGATATGTTTTAAAAATAAATTGCCTGCTTCAATATCACCGGCAACAGGACGAGCTTTAATCATTGCCGCTCTTTCCCAGTTTTGACCAAAACTTTCATAATACGTTTCAGCCGCAGATACCGACATTGCAACAGGTGTCGAATTAGGGTCTGGCCGGAGCCTTAGATCTGTTCTGAAGACATAACCATTAGGTGTTCTTTCCTGCATTATTGCTATTAAACTTTTGGTTAAGTTATTATAAAAAGCTTTAGCATCAAGATTGCCTTTATAAATTATTTTTTTATCATCAAATAAGATTATCAAATCTATATCAGAAGAATAATTTAGCTCATATGCCCCTAGTTTTCCCATTCCAATAATGATATAGCCTGAATTCTCTAAAGCAATCTCTTCTATTTTTCCTTCTTTAAAGCTCGTATAAAACAAAAAACGACAAGCTGTATCTAACGTCTTTTCGGCTGTTATAGTAAGCGCTTTGGTAACATTTTCTAATTCCCAAAAGCCCGAAATATCTGCCAATGCTATAACTAAAGATAACTTTTTCTTAAAAATTCTTAGATCCTGCTTAATCTTATTCAGATCTATTTTAGAAACATCATAATTTGATAGTGCCAAAATCTCTTCTTCAAAAACAATTTCGGGAGTTTTTGTAATTATGTTTTGGAAAAAATCAGGATAATCACATATTATCTGAGACAAGTATGAGCTATTGCCAAAAATAGATTTTAAGAAATCTCTAGCTTCATTATCAAGACTAGAAATAAAATCTGAGTTTAGTTTTGCCCAATACAATTCACAAAGGCTGTCATTAAACACTTTAGGAAATTGTTTTATATTGTGATTAAACATTTTTTATCTCATTTTTAAGTATATTTTTTTAGCCAAGGCTATACAATAACGATATGCTGATATTAAATCAAAAAATAAAAAAGTCTTTATTATTTACAGTAGATACCATTGGTATTTTGGTAGTCTTTACTGTGGCTTTCTTTTTTTGGAGATTGTATCAAGGATCGATTAATGCTGATTTTCTAAAGCCTTATATTATCCACTCAATATCATCAGATAAAATTCCTTTTAACTTTGACATTGCAAATGTTGAGCTGGAATGGGGAAAAGATAAAAGACTGATTGATATTACGGCAACCGAGTTAACCATAACTGATAAAGAGGATAATACCTGGGTTGTACTTCCGAAAATTGCTATAGCTCTTAGCTTAAAAAATATTTTTAACGGAGAAATAACGCCTCATCTAATTGATATTATCTCCCCGCTCGTTAGAATTTATCACGAAAATGATAATAGCTTTAGTTTTACAATTGGTGAAAAAACCTCTTCAAATCAATCTAAAAAAATGACATTACAAGAGATATCTGCCTTATTTGGTGGATTTCTTGATAAGAGCAGCTCAGAACAATTCAAGCAAAAAAATTTGGACTTTATTAAGATTTCTCACGCTGAGCTTGATTTTATTGACTTGGCTAAGAATAGAAATATTAATTTTAAGGATTTTTCTTTTGATTTTTCAAAAGACTATAATGTTTTTGCTCTCACATTGAATTTTAACACTGAGTTTTTGGGACAAAATAGCTTCGCTCAAACTAAAATCTTCTTAGATACCAAAAAAGAAGACACCTCTTTTATTTTTAATTTTAACAACTTTAACCCATCTTATTTCTCAGAATTTTTTCCTGAATTTAAACGAGTAGCTTTTCCTATAAACGGTTCGATCTCTCTTGATGCCAAAACAGCTTTTCTTGAAAATATCTTTACTAATAATGACAACAATATTCCTTACTTAAGTTTTTTCAAAGAAGATACTATTAAAAATGTTAAATTCGATATCAAAGGAAAAACAGGAATTTTAAACCTTCCTGCTCCCATATCTAATCAATATATGATTTATTCCTTAAATGCTAAAGGTTCAGCCTTTAATTTAAATAAAATATCATTTAACACTATTGATGTTAAATCTGGAGAAACCAAAGCTTCAATATCTGGTGATGTTACTAATCTTGCACATAAAATCCTAAATAAAAATAGCAACATCGAACTTAATCTTAATGCTAAATTAGAAAAACTGGCTCTTGATAATTTAAAACAATACTGGCCTAAAACAATTGGAACTAACGCTTGGCACTGGGTAACAACTAATTTAACAGATGGCATTATCAATTCGGCAGACTATAAAATATCTTTTGTTTTTACCCCAGAAAAAGCAGAAGTTAAAAAACTTGAAGGAATTGCCAATGTAAAAAAAGCTACCGTTAATTATCTAGATGGTATGCCTAAAATATCAAATGTTAACGGCGTGGTCTATTTTGCCGAAGATAAGATAAAAATTGATATCTCCCAAGGCAAAACCTATAGCCTAAATATAACCAAAGGCGATTTGTCTTTTTTCAATTTTAATGAGCCTATTCCTCAAGCCAAAATAGATTTAGATATAAAAGGCTCTTTAACTGATGCCTTAAAAGTTTCTGATAGTGAGCCATTAAATTTGATTTCAAAAATGGGATTTAAAAATGAACAAGCAGGAACAGGCGATACTATTCTAAATTTAAAATTAGATTTCCCATTAAAGCACCATCTTAAGGGTGAAGAAGTAACTGTTAACGTTGACGCTGATATTACTAATGCCTTTTTTCCTAAAGCCTTTGGCAAAAGTGATCTATCAAATGGCAGTCTACATCTTGCTATAGATAATAATGCTCTGAAAATAGATGGTACAGCTGAAATTTGGGACAAACTTAATGCTAGAATAAGCTGCACTGAAAACTTTTTTCCTGATAAAAACGGAATAAAGAGTTATAAAACTGCGGGTTTTAATCTTACGGAAAACGACCGCAAAAGATTAAATCTTAATATTGTGCCTTTTGTTAAACCCTACTTTACTGGTGATTTTGGTGTTGAAATAGCATTAACAAATAAAAATAACGGCGAAAACTTTATTGGTTTAAAAGCTGATTTAGCAAATACAACAATATCGCTTCCTATGATTGGTTGGAATAAAAAAGCTCAAGATGTAGCTTCAGCTACCGTGTCTGGCCGCATTCTTGACAATGAAGACTTAGATATTTCAAGATTTACAATAACTTCTGGCAATGACTTTAACATTCAGGGACGTTTTATTATTAAAGCTAAAGATAAAACCTTTAATAAAATCAATTTTTCCAAATTCATTGTTGGAAGAACTGATGCTAAAATTATTTTAGAAAAAACCAAAAATCTTATGAATATTAGTATTGCTGGCAATGCTTTTGACTTTAATCCTATCTTTAAAGATGCTATTGGATTTGGGGAAAAAGAAGCTATAAAACTGCCTGATATGAATATAAATGTTGCCGTAGAAAAAATGTGGGGCAGCTCCAAAGGCTTTATAAAAAACGTAGGAGCAATATTGAAACGCCAAAATGCAAAATGGCAGCATATAGAAGTAGCCGGAGATTTTGAAACGACGGAAAAAGTTTTAATAACTCTTCTTCCCGACAGCCAAAACGGGCTTAATCTCTCGATTGAAACCAATGATGCAGGATCCTTATTCAAGACCTTTGGTCTTTCTGAAAACATTAAATCAGGTTACTTAAGGCTTGAAGGCTATGCCGATAGTGATAACAAAATGCAAGGGTCTTTAAAAATGAAAGACTATCGACTTTTAGAAACGCCTCTTCTTGCTCGAATTTTAACTATGGCATCTTTAACAGGTTTTGCTGATTTACTAAGCGGCGGCGGAATAACTTTTTCTCAGTTAGATTTTCCTTTTGTTTATGATAACGGTCTTCTAGAAATTAATGATGCCAAAACTTCAGGCAATTCCTTAGGAATAACAATCAACGGCATGGTAGATTTCAAAAAGAATGATATCAATTTAAAAGGCCTAATAGCTCCAGCATATGTTATCAGTAAAATAATCGGAAATATCCCATGGATTGGAAAATTTCTAGTTGGTAAAGATAATGGCGGCGTTTTTGCTGTCAGCTACGATGTCAAAGGTGTCAAAAATAACCCAGAAATAACCGTAAATCCTCTATCTGCCTTAGCTCCTGGATTTTTGAGAGATCTTTTTGGTAACATAATACCAAAATAAAGTAAAAATGGCTCAAAACCTTTAATTATTCAACTATATTATTAATTTTTTATTAAATACATTAAAAAAATGTGGTATAATAAATAATTGTTAGAGAAAAGCATAGTTTTTTATTTTATGCTTTTAAGGAGTACTTATTATGGTGATGTGTTGTTCAGTTTTTGCTTCTGGAGAAAGTTCCATTCTTGAACCTTCCCCAGTAGAAAGAGCACCTTTGGATATTCCACCATATAAACTACCATTCGACCCTCCCCCTAGAAAAAGGGACGAAAAGGCACCAGAATTGCCCAGTGCTGTTAGATTACCCCCTAACAGGGTTCCTTTGGAAGGTGTATATCCAATAATCTTTCCAACTGTTAAGATTCCTAATGGTATTAATTAGTTTTAAAGATTGTAAATTTAAAGCCGCAAGTCTTTTATGATTTGCGGCTTTTCTCTATGCCTTATTTCATCTCAAAAACAATCTCATTAATTAAAGCAATATAAAATAATGCATAACCTCAGAGCTTACGTTATTTGATTGTAAGCAAATTAGATTTTATATTTTTCCTGACAGCGAATAGACTGGCTAGTATGCCTTTAGTAAAAGTAATGCTTTTTATAAATAACGATATTATGAGAATTTCCTGCTTTAAAAAAACTCTATTTGCGAAACAACTTTCTAAATAAAGTCTTAAAAAAACAATTCTATGTTAACAGCCCAAAAAACAAAAAGTGAGAAAGCAAAACCTTCTCACTTTTTGTCATTATAGAAGCTTATGTTCTATTCTCTAAGAGTATCAATAATACGAGTCATCTTAGATTTAATGCGATTGTATCTTTCCTCAGAGAGATCATCAATAGCCACAGGCTGCAGCCTATCAGTATCGATGGTTCCGTCTGATGTTGATACACCATCACGATCGATTGAATCTACACAGGTATTAGTGTAAGGATTCCAAATCTTATCGTTAGAACATACACAAGTTCCACTGCTGTAGCTTGCTCCACTTGGACAATCTTTACATTCACCATTGTACCAAATTTGGTTCATACCACAGTCTACTGTATCAGCTGTCTTACATTCGCCATTTTGGCAAATATTAGATGAACAATGTCTGTTTTCTAAACATTCAAGACATTCAGAACCACTCCAATAAGGCGTCTCTGAAGGACAGCACTTATTATCGCTACGACATTGCCTAATACCTGAGCAGTGACTGTTTGTGTAACATTCAATACAACCAGCCTGATCGCCAGTACATTCTACACACTCATAGTTAGAATTACACATCATTCCCGGAGTATCACAAGTTCCAGTATGTCCGCTAGTACCTGTACAAGGTTTACATGCATTATTCTTCCAATAAGGTGTATATGATCCACAGCAAGAACCAGCATTAGTACCTGAAGTTTGGCACTGTTGGACACCAGAGCAAGCCGCATCACTATATGAGCAAGAATTAGCTCCAGTAGCTAGATTACATGAGCCTGTACAGCATGAGTTAGTATTAACACAAGCGCCATTTCCATCTGGTTTCTGACTAGATCCACAGTTACAAGAACCACAAGCTGACGATGTAGAACATTCTGCACAATACTTAGGATCACCGGTACACTTGAAACCAGCTCCGCAATCACTATCGAAAGTACATAAATCAGGGATTTCAACATCTCCGCCATAATTACATTCGTAATTTTCATCGCAGATAACACCTGTTGAAGGACATCCATTCTGACCGCCTGGAGTATGGCATTCTGCACAGAAATATTCTCCACTCTGTTTAATACGATAGTATGGTTTATGCGATGGACAAGTGTTGCATGTATTTTGAGCACCATCAGCTGTTGAACAAATTTGATTACACCTAGTCCAAGCTGTTGTTCTGCTGTCAACCATACCTATTGGGCATCTATATTCTTTAGCACCCTGCGTTGACTGCATACACTGCCAGCTTGTTCCTATACCTGTACCCCATGTATAACCACAAAGGCCACGACATCCAGGAAGATCATCAGCGCTCTTATTCAAAACAGTATAATTAAACGGATAATAATGCCATGAATAAGACGTTCCAACATCTCTAGGAGCAGAACAAGGAACACAACCAGCAAATTTAGGCCAAGTTGTTCCTGTTGGTGTACCCTCTGTTGCTTCATGATTATGACTATCATGACGCCAGAATGGAGCGTGCGGAGGACATGTACCACAAGTTTTTTCTCCAAAGTGGTCAATAATACCTGCATTAGTCATATTAATCGTCCATGAAGTATCACACTCAACACATTGACCATTAACGCATTCCAAACCACTTCCGGCACCACAATCATAATTTTCTTTACAGGTTGGTCCAATCCATTCAAAGTCAACACATTCACCACCGTCAGGGCAGTTACTAAATTCTGTTGAATTTGCTTTGTTACAACAAGTACAGAAATATTGATCTATAGGACCGGTTGATTTTGATTCCGCCTTCTTACGATAATATGGCTTATAGGAAGGACATGTTTGACATTCTGCCGTTCCTTCTTCGGTAGGACAGAGGTTAACACAGCTTCTCCAAGAATTATCAAAAGGTGTCGGAGGAATAAACCCAATTGGGCAGCGGTACATAATACCATGAGCATTTCTGTCATGAGCATTTCTCTGGCACTGCCAAGCAACGGTTGCACCACAATATCCGCGACATCCCGGAGTATCATATCTAGAAACATCATTAGGATAGAACGTTGCATGATGCGAACCTCCTGCTTCACAAGGAGTACAACCACCAGCCGCTGTTCTATAGTAAGGTGAATGAGTTGGACATGATCCACAAACAGATGCCCTAACTGCCGCATTTGTTTCTTCTGAATAGTGTGCACCAGAAATTGGGACAGATGGACAAGCTACGCATTCTCCAGTATTTGCATCACATTGCTTGCCGCTACCTTCGCCGCAGGCATGGTGATTAGCACAAATACATCCACCCTCACCATCTTCTTTAAAGTTTTCTGGACACTTGCCGCAAACGTAGTTTTCATCACATTCTGAACAATATTCACTTGGCTGACTTGCCGTATGACAAGATGTACAGAAATATTCGCCATTCTGTTTTACGCGGTAGTAAGGTTTTGTTGAAGGACATGTGTTACATATATATTCTTCACCATCAGAGATAGGACATATTGTAGCGCACTTGGTCCAAGCACCGGTTCTATTATCAACCATACCAACTGGACACATAGCAATATTAGCACCAGAAGTTATTTGGTTACATTGCCATTTATCAGAAGGAGAGCTACTTCCCCACGTGTATCCACAAAGACCACGACACCCAGGATAACCATCTGGAGTTTTATAAGGAGAAACATCCCATTTGAATGTATGATAATACCAACTATACGCTGTTCCAGTGTTCTTTGGAGCCGAACATGGTACACAGCCTGAGAATTTATCTCTTCCACCGCCTGTATGATCATCATAACGCCAGAATGGGGCATGAGGAGGACATGTTCCGCAAGTTTTATCTAGAGACTGGTCTATAAATGCACCATTAGTGAAACTAACTGTCCAAGATGTGCTGCATTCTACACAAGTTCCATCAACACACTCGTAGCCATTTTGAGCACCACAATCATAGTTTTCTGAACAACTCTTTCCTGTGTATTCAAAATCTTTACAAGTTCCACCATCAGGACAAGTACCACCTTCTGTAGAATCAGACTGCTTACAACAAGTACAGAAGTACTTATCTATTGGTCCCGTTGACCTTTCATCAGTTTTCTTTCTGTAGAATGGTTTATATGAAGGACACGTTGGACATTCGGCACTGCCGTTTGAAAGCGGACATACAGCACCACAATTACGACGAACAGTATCAAATGTCGTATCTGGAACGATACCTACAGGACAACGTTCAATTACATCATGGGTTGGTAAACCATAATTATATCTTGAGCAAAGCCAAACACCAGTTGCTCCACAATAACCACGGCAACCCATCGGAGTATCTAAACTTGAGAATGAATTAGCGTGGAACCCTGCATAGTAAGAACCACTGGAATCACAAGCTGTACATCCTATTGCCGAACGGAAGTAAGGTGCATGAGGTGGACACGTTGGACAAATTGACGCTCTAACACCAGCAACAATGTCATGACTATGATGCGCACCTGATACTATTGTATTAGGACAATCTACACATTCGCCACTAACACACATTTTACCACTACCTTCAATACAAGCATGGTGATTCAAGCAGTAACAACCGCCTTCGCCATCATCTCCAAAGTTCTTTGGACAAGACTGACAAACATAATCCTCATCACAATCATCACAGAAAGAGCTTGTTTGATTTGGTGTATGACATGACGAACAGAAATATTCACCATTTCTCTTTATTCTGTAATACGGTTTTGTATAAGGACAAGAGTTACAAGTATTAACAGCCCCATCAGATGTCGGACAAAGAGTATCACATCTTTTCCAAGCGGTTGTTCTAGTATCAACCATACCTATTGGACAACGGTATTCTTTAACTCCAGAATTTAACTGATTACACTGCCAATTACTGGTATTTGTAGAACCTCCCCATGTATAGCCACAAAGACCTCTACAACCCTTGGTCTCTTCATAGCTCTTGTTTACATTGTTATAATTAAACGTGTAATAATGCCAAGAATATGAGGCCCCTGTATTTTTTGGAGCCGAACAAGGGACACAGCCCGAGAACTTAGTCCAAGGAACGGAAGCTACAGGACTGCCCTGTCCAACTACATGGAAGTGGTCATCATACCTCCAGAATGGGGCATGAATAGGGCAAGTACCGCAAGTTTGCTCATAGCGTTGATCTATAATTGCAGCATTTGTGCTATAGACTGTCCAAGTTGTATCACATTCTGTACAGGTACCACTAACACATTCATAGCCACTTTGAGCACCACAATCATAATCCTCAGAACAACTCTTTCCAATATATTCAAAATCAACACATTCTCCACCATCTGGACAAGTACTTCCAATCGTTGAATTTGCCTGTTTACAACAAGTGCAGAAATATTGATCTACTGGACCTTTTGAATTTTCTGCTGTTTTTTTACGGAAGAACGGCTTGTATGACGGACAAGTATCACATTCCCCACCAGTTTCTGTAGTATCACATAATGTTGTACAACTTCTCCAAACA
Source organism: Alphaproteobacteria bacterium (assembly GCA_050175015.1). Lineage (GTDB taxonomy): Bacteria > Pseudomonadota > Alphaproteobacteria > JBFXJJ01 > JBFXJJ01 > JBFXJJ01. Next base: position 51,818 of record JBFXJJ010000001.1, read on the forward strand.
GCATCGAACGGTATTGGGTTCATATAACCAACAGGACAACGTGCCATAATACTATATGAAGTATTTGGATAAGCATAACGTTGACACTGCCAATTATTACAATAACCACGACACCCTAAAATTGCACTACCAGGAAAACCATTATAGTAGAAATTGGCCCAATAGGCTCCAGCTGTTGAACAAGGAGAACATGCTCCTATAGCTGCACGATAGAACGGAGCATATGTTGGACAACTTCCACAGGTAGATGCTCTAACTGTAGCAAGGAGTTCTTGAGAACCTTCTGAACCTCCAACGTTAGCTGAAGGACAAGCTTCACATTCTCCTGTTGAGAAGTTACATTGCCTACCACTACCTTCACCACAAGCATGATGGCTTATACAACGACATTTGCCTGTCCCATCGTCTTCGGTATAATCTGGACAGCCCAAACATACATAGTTTTCATCACAAATACCACAGTAACTACTTGGTGTGCTTGGTGTATGACACGCTGTACATAAATATTCACCACTTGGCTTCTTACGGTAATATGGCTTGTTATATGGACACGAGTTACAAGTATTACTTTCACCATCAGATGTTGAACATACCGCACCGCATTTAGTCCAAGCTCCTGTTCTTGCATCAACAATACCAACTGGACAACGAGCTTGCCAAGAACCCTGATTTGATTGCATACACTGCCATTTATCAGAAAGTGATGTACTTCCAGAGTAATAGCCGCAAAGACCTCGGCATCCAGGATAGTCATCGGCTGTTTTATATGGGCTTATACCATTGCTAAATGTCCAAGAATGCCAGTAATATGCCGTTCCTGTGTTCTTTGGAGCCGAACAAGGCACACAACCTGCGAATTTAGACCAACCTCCACCAGTATGGTCATCATAACGCCAGAATGGAGCATGTATTGGACAAGTTCCACAAGTCTTATCTTGTGATTGATCTATAACAGCACCGTTGTTAAAATTAATAGTCCAAGTTGTATCACATTCTGTACACTTACCATCAACACATTCATAACCACTTTCAGCACCGCAATCGTAATTTTCTGAACAATCCTTACCGGTATATTCAAAATCCGTACAAGTACCGCCGTCTGGACAAGTTCCTCCATTAGTACTATTTGCTCGCTTACAACACGTACAGAAATATTGATCTAATGGGCCAGTTGATCTTGCTGTAGTTTTCTTACGGAAATATGGTTTATGTGGCGGACAAGTATCACATGTACTTGTGTTATCATTTGTTGGACATAAATTAGTACAATTACGTCTTGTAGTATCAAACAATAATGGAACATCGTACCCTACTGGACAACGCTCAATTATTCCATGAGTAGATAAACCATGATTATATCTTGAACATACCCAACTACTACAATAACCACGGCACCCCACAGGCGTATTTAAAAGCGGGAAAGGATTGCCATGATGAACAGCATAATAAGCTGCACTAGAGTCACAAGGTTGACAACCACCAGATCTATAATAAGGAGCATAAGGTGGGCACGTTGGACAAACTGATGCCCTAACTGCAGCAACAGTATCATGCGAATGATTAGCTCCTGATATAACTGTAGATGGACAAGCTACACAAGCACCGTTCACACACATTTTTCCGCTGCCTTCACCACAAGCATGGTGATTAGCACAAAGACAACGACCATTACCATCATCTATGAAGTTTTCTGGACAACCCAAACACGTATAATCAGCATCACACTCACCACAGAAAGAACTTGGCTGGCTTGGTGTATGACATGACGAACAGAAGTATTCACCATTTGGTTTCATACGATAATAGGGAGTTGTAACAGGACAAGAATTACAAGTGTTAGCCTCACCATCATTAGTATCACAAAGAGGACCACACACAGTCCAAGCTGCTGTTCTCTGATCAACAATGCCTACTGGACAACGATACTCTTTCGCTCCACTATTAAGCTGCATACAAGCCCAGTTACTTCCAGGATATTGACCAGACTGATAACCACAAATACCACGACAGCCCGGAGAATCATCAGCACTCTTATTTAAAGCAGAGTTATTAAATGGATAATAATGCCAATAAGATGCAGATGAACCTGTACTCTTAGATGCCGAACATGGGACACAACCAGCAAATTGAGGCCAAGCAGTCCCTGTAGGATTGCCTTCTACAGAAGTATGAGAGTGATCATCATAACGCCAGAATGGAGCGTGCGGTGGACATGTTCCACATGTTTTTTCACCAGCATGATCTATGATAGAACCAGTAACCGCGGTTAATGTCCAAGAAGTATCACACTCTGTACATTTACCATTAACACATTCGTAGCCACTTTGGGCACCACAATCATAGTTATCTGAGCAATCTTTGCCAGTATATTCAAAGTCTGTACAAGTACCACCAGATGGGCAAGTGCCTCCATCTGTAGTATTAGCTTGTTTACAACACGTACAGAAGTACTGATTTATAGGACCTGATGATCTATGATCTGTTTTCTTACGGAAATATGGTTTATATGACGGACAAGTTCCACAAGATGTAGTATTATCTCCTGTTGGACAAAGTGTTGAACATGCTCTATAAGTCGCGTCATATGGATATGGAGGCTGATAACCTACAGGACAACGAGCAATAATATGATGTTGGTTATAGTTCCAAGCATATATAGAACAAATCCAAGCCCCAGCACCACCACAGTAACCACGACAACCTAAGATACCTTTAGATGGCATAGCATTCTGCCAAACATTGCCATGATAAGCCGCGCTTGATTCACAAGGTGTACACCCGCCTGCTCCAGTTCTAAAGAAAGGAGCATATGTTGGGCATGTTCCACAGGTTGAGGCGGCTACACTAGCATTTGTTTCATGAGAACCTGAAGCTCCAGAAACTGGTACAGATGGACAAGCAACACACTTGCCACTTATACACTGCATACCACTGCCTTCTGAACCACAAGCAAAGTGATCAGTACATGCACAACTACCATCTCCTGGGTCTTCAAAGTGATCTGGACATGCTGTACACATATAGTTTTCATCACAAGCTCCACAGAACGAGCTTGGTTGATTTGGTGTATGACATGATGAACAGAAATATTCACCATTTGGTTTTTTACGATAATATGGAGAAACAGCTGGGCACGTATTACATGTATTAGCAGCACCATCTGCAATAGGACATAAAGTATTACATACTGTCCAGGCCCCAGTTCTATTATCAACCATACCAACAGGACACATAGCAACATTAGAACCAGATGTTACCTGTAAACACATCCAAGCGCTTTGAGCTGACTGCCCAACTTGCGCTCCTGCCTGATAGCCGCAAAGACCTCGGCAACCTGGATACCCTTCTGGAGTCTTATAAGGAGAAACGTTCCATGCAAATGTATGATAATACCAATAATAACTAGAACCTGTGTTCTTAGGTATGGCACATGGTACGCATCCAGAAAATTTAGTCCAAGGTGTTGCCGCTAAAGGATATCCTTGACCAACAGCATGGTTATGATCATCATAACGCCAGAATGGGGCATGCGGAGGGCAGGTTCCACAAGTTTTAATGCCAGATTGATCAAGATATGCGCCATTAGTAGTAGATACAGTCCAAGAAGTATCACATTCTGTACACTTACCATTAACACACTCATAACCACTTTCTGCACCACATTCATAATTTTCTGTACAATCCTTAGACCATTCAAAATCTGTACACGTGCCTCCAGACGGACATGCGCCGCCATCGGTAGTATCTGCTTGTCTACAACAAGTACAGAAATATTGTTCAATAGGACCATTCACGTTTTCTTGAGGTTTTCTACGATAAAAAGGTTTGTATGATGGACACGTTGAACATGTTGCATCATTGTCTCCAAATGGACAAACGGTATCACAGTCACGCCAAGTCTGATCAAACGGAGTTGGAGCAATCATACCAACTGGGCAACGAGTCATAATGTAATTAGTATTGATATTATAGGCATATCTACGACAAGACCAAGCATTACAATATCCACGGCATCCAGGAATCTTAACATTAGGAAAACCATTTGGATAAATATTTGCCCAATATACTCCAGCCGCAGAACAAGGTGTACACCCTCCTGCGTCTTTTCTATAGAATGGAGCGTGAGGAGGACAACTTGGACAAGTAGAAGCTATAACTGTTGCATTAGTTTCATGAGAATAGTCACCACCACTGACAGCAGCAGAAGGACAAGCAACACAATCACCACTTACACACTGCATACCACTGCCTTCAGCACCACATGCAAAATGGTTTATACAACGGCAGCCACCTTTTCCATCGCTCTCAAAATTTGTAGGACATGTTTGGCATACATATTTTTCATCGCAATCATCACAATATGGGCTACTTGTACTTGGAGTGTGGCAAGACGTACAGAAATATTCACCACTAGGTTTCTTACGATAATATGGCTTTGTTGCGGGACAAGAATTACAAGTATTGCTTGATCCATCTGTAATTGGGCAAACTTGACAAGCTGTCCAAGCACTAGTTCTCTTATCAATCATACCTATCGGACAACGAGCCTGCCAAGAGCCTTGATTAGACTGCATACAACTCCAATCACCTCCAGGATAAACTCCTCCTGTATAACCACAAAGACCACGACAACCTGGCAAGTCATCTGCGGCTTTATATGGGCTCACTGTATAATTAAACGTCCAATAGTGATTATAATATTGATAACCTGTATTTTTTGGTGCAGAACAAGGCACACAGCCTGAAAACTTAGTCCAATTTGTACCTGTTGGATTTCCTGTGGTTGAGGCATGATTATGATCATCATAACGCCAGAATGGAGCATGAACAGGACAAGTGCCGCAGGTTTTCTGCGTTGTATGGTCAATAATAGAAGCAACACCACCTGTAGTAACAGTATTAATTGTCCATGTTGTATCGCATTCTACACATTTATTATCCACACATTCATAGCCTAAACTGTTTTTATCTACACTCATACAATCAAAATTGTTGTTACAAGTTTTCGTCCATTCAAAATCTTTACAAATTCCTCCTTCTGGACAAGCTCCATCATCCGTAGAATCAGCTTGACGACAACAAGTGCAGAAATATTGGTCGACAGGACCTGTAGATTTGGCCTCTGTCTTTTTACGGTAATAAGGTTTATGAGCAGGGCACGTATCACACTCATTACTATTATCATCTGTAGGACAAAGCTCTGTACAACTACGCCAAGTAGCATCAAGTAAAGACGGATTCATATAACCAACAGGACAACGGTACATGATGTTATATTGAGGTCTATAATGTCCATACCTCTGGCATTGCCAAGCAGCCGAAGCACCACAATATCCTCGGCAACCAGGAATTTTATAAGGAGGAACATCATGATAATAATATGTTGCGTGATAAGAATTTCCAGCTTCACAGGGAGTACAACCACCAGCTCCAGATCTAAAAAACGGGGCATACGTTGGACAGGTTCCACAAACAGATGCTGCAACAGCTGAGTTTAATTCATGACAATAATGCGCCCCAGAAACAGCCGCCGTTGCACAATTGGTACAAACTCCATCAACACATTCTCTACCACTGCCTTCAATACCACAGTCAAAATGGCTAGTGCAGTACGTAGCGTATGAGACATTAGGAGAGCTGACTAAAATGGCACAAAATGTGATACCAAAAGATACTAATATACTGATTTTATTGAACATGTTCTGTTCTCCTAATGCAAGATGTAAAAAACCCATTAAGCTCTTTACACATGGAAACCCTTATCTGTATTTTGCCTTAAAATTTATCCCAATGCAATTAAAAAAAATGCGCTATTTTTATGAAAATTCTATATTTTTTTTATTTTTATTTAATACAATTTTTTAATTCTGTTTTGTTTCAATCTGTCTTTTTTTAAAAAATATTCCTTTTTTATAAGACTGCTTTTTTAGAATCTTATGACTTAAATAAAAACCTTTATGTAATCTCTTTCTATTTCTTCATCACACAAATCCTCGCCATCTTTAGCAAGCATAAAATCATAAAGACCAAGACCATTAAGCACTCTGAAATAAGCATTGTTATATTTGCCATAAGGCATATTTTCTGCTAGTTCTGATACAGTTTTATTACTTACATTTTTTAGAACATGGATAGAAGATGGTTCTATTTTTTTGGCTTCTTCCTCTGAATAACGCTTAAAAGACTTAGATATAATTTCTTCCCAATCATCAAAATTATCTCCATTATTTTTAGTATCAATAAATCTAAAATAATAGCTCTGCTCATCTTTATCTTTTTTTACGTAATCTTTCATCGTTGCTTTCTTAATTTCATACATTATTTCGTTTTTAGAAACGATAAAAAACTCCTCTTTTTTTTCATCTACAAAAACTAATCCTTCTTGGATATCGTCAAAATTACTTGCAGGTCTTAAATTTTCGGGCAAATTAAATGAAATTCGCAATTCTGGATTCGTGTAAGATTTTCCCTTTAAAAAACCTTTACCTATTTTATTGCCACAAACCAATCCCTCAATCGCCTCAAAAAACGGTTTTTTGTTCAATTTGAAATCCTCACTCAAAGCGTTAGAACTTTCAATGATTGCTTTTTGTATTCTTTCTTTTGTTCTGGGGTGCGTTTCCATAATATCAATTTTATCGGCATCTTTAACTTTGCCGCCGTTCATAACTGCTGCTAATTTGCTATAAGCATAGAATGTTTCGAAACCTGCAACACTTGCCTCTGGATCATAGCCTGCTTTCGACATATATCTTATTCCCAATTTATCGGCTTCAAACTCTTGTTTCCTAGTAAATCCTCTTAACAAAACAGATGTTAACGTATCAAGACCATTATCAAACATATCGTTTGTTGTTTGACCATTTCCTGACATCAAAGCCTTAATGGCAAGTTTAGTGAATTTAGCCCAATAGTATTGAGCGATTGCTTCTGATATATGCCTTGCATTAACATGACCTAGCTCGTGTCCCAAAATACTAGCTAACTCAGCCTCACTGTTAAGATACGATAAAAGTCCCCGATAAATATAAATATATCCACCAGAAACAGCAAAAGCATTTACATCTGGAGCATCTAAAACAAAAAAACGATATTTATATTCTTGATTTTCAACGTGTTTTGCTAATTCGTTTCCTATTTTAGTAACATAATTTTGAACTTTTATATTCTCATATTCGCCACCATTCTCTTTTAAAACTTGGGCATGATTTTTTTTAGTATCCTCAATGTCATATTTGACGCTTGTTCCGATAAGTGACATTCTACCTGTGGCTATATTTCGAGCACAACCTGATAAACCCAAAGTTGCACAAGATGCCAGAAACCCTTTACCAAAATTGCGACGGTTTATTTTCATATTTCAAAAAACTCCAAACTATGCCATAGTTATAAAAATGAATTTACCTTTTATGAAATTAAAAAAATTTTTATTTTTTATCTTCTGTTTTTATTCAACACCACTAAAAGCTGAGGCGTTGATTTTAAACCGAATAGATGAAAATGGAATCTTTTTTTTTGAAAATAATCAAAGAGCTTTTTTGAAAAACCTCTGGCTGCAAGATCGCGCTGTAGATTACTTGGTTAGCAATATTACTCCTGCCTCAGAATTGACATTGTCTTATAAAAACTTGAAAAACGATAGATATGGCAACTTAGCTGCTGATATTTATTTTAATGGTACCTGGCTGCAAAAAGAACTTTTAGAAAAAGGGCTTGCCATATTCTACGATACTAGCGGTGACGATGAAGCTTCTTTGCTTTTAAACTTTGAGAAAACGGCTAGAGAAAACCGCCAGGGCTTTTGGGAAGATTTAAGCAAAATTCAAAAAGCAGAAAGCATAAATCCATACTTTAATGATAAAGCTTTAGTAATTGGAAAAGTAGATCATATCAAAACTACAAAAAATAATATTTTCATTAATTTTGGTAAGGATTTTAAAAAGTCTTTTGCTGTTCAAACAGATACTAAAATTGCCCTGCCCCAATTAGAAGGGCAGATGGTGCTTGTCAGAGGCTTTATACAAAAATATCATAGTGCTTTTATCTCACTAAAAAGCCCTTTTCATATTGAAATTATTGATGAAAAAGATTGGTCTCTGCCATAACTACATTAGGAAATAATCCAATTAAAAGCTACAAACTATAAGTAGCCCGCTTAGATGGTTTTGGCTATATTGGAGCGGGTGAGGGGAATCGAACCCCCGTATTCAGCTTGGGAAGCTGATGTTCTACCATTGAACTACACCCGCATAACCTAGAGCTATTATAGATTATTTTTCTTTAATAACAATAGGCGTTCTTTCTGGAGGATTAATTATATAACTTCCAGAAGTTGCGGTTAGAACTGTCCAACCTCTATTTTTTGCTTCATAGGCAAGAACTTTGGGTGGAGGAGCATCAAAACCGTTAAGATGTTTCTCAAAACTGCCATCATTTGCCCAGAAATCGAGCTCTGATACCAGTTCATTATCCGTAAATTTTGCAACTATGTGCTTTTGCCAATAATCGAGAACATCTAAAAGCTGATTTGCCGAAAGCTCAATTTTTTCATCTTTAAGCTTTTTTCTAGCATCACGCCAAGACGCTGTTTCCATCACTATATTTTGGGCTTTAACAATAATATCGCTCAAAAAATTTCTCCTAAAAATTTCTCTAACTTTATTAAATATCTAAATTAGCAACATTTAAAGCATTTTCTTGAATAAAATCACGCCTTGGATCAACAATATCTCCCATAAGCGTTGAAAATACCTGTTCGGCTTCATCTATGTGATCAACTTTTACCTGCAACAAGGTTCTTGCTTCTGGATCAAGAGTTGTTTCCCATAATTGTTCAGGGTTCATTTCTCCCAAACCTTTATATCGTTGCACAGAAACACCTTTGCGCCCATATTTCATAACAGCATCATACATCGTTACAGGACCTCTGATTAAAGAGCTTTCGTCCTTAGAAAGAAAATGGCTTCTATGAGCAAAAAAGTTTTTTAAATCAAGAGAAATAGCATCTAGAGCCCTTGCTTCTGCGCTACTATAAATCATTTTATCAATAACATAACTTTCGGTAACGCCTCTCAAAGTTCTTTTGAAAACAATATCTCCATTTTCAACAGGCCAAGCTTCCCAACCTCTTTCAAATTCTGGTTCAAGACGGTTTAGACGTGCGGCAACTAAATCGCAATTTTCTTTGACCTTATTGACATCTGCTAAAATATCTTTGTTAAACAACTGGTAAATGGCTAATTGCTCAATTATTCTATGAGGTATTCTCTTAGTAAGAGGAACAATTAGATTCCTTGCTTTACGAGCTAATTCTGCTAGATGGATTAAATCCTGTCCTGCAATTTGCTCCCCATCATACATTTTGATTGATGCTTCTTTGGTACCTATTTCGATAAGGTAATCTTCCATTCTTTTGTCATCTTTAAGATATATTTCCGAATTACCACGTTTAATTTTATAAAGAGGCGGCTGTGCAATATATAAGTAGCCCTTCTCAATTATTTGAGGCATTTGCCTAAAGAAAAACGTTAGCAACAATGTTCTAATATGGCTACCATCAACGTCAGCATCGGTCATAATTATAATTTTATGATAGCGTATTTTATCAATATTAAAATCTTCACGGCCAATCCCTGTTCCAAGAGCTGTAATCAATGTTCCAATTGTATCTGAACCAAGCATTTTATCAAAACGAGCTCTTTCAACATTTAAAATTTTACCTCTTAAAGGCAAGATTGCCTGATGGGCACGATTTCTTCCTTGCTTAGCTGATCCACCTGCAGAATCACCTTCCACTATGAAAATTTCTGAAAGAGCAGGATCTTTTTCTTGGCAGTCCGCCAATTTACCTGGAAGAGATGAGATGTCTAAAACACCTTTTCTTCGAGTTAATTCTCTAGCCTTACGAGCAGCTTCTCTAGCATAAGAAGCCTCAACAATCTTACCAACAATCTTTTTGCCTTCAACTGGATGCTCTTCAAGCCACTCTAAAAGTCTATCGCCGACAATGCTTTCTACAACAGGGCGTACTTCAGAAGAAACTAATTTATCTTTTGTTTGTGAGGAGAATTTCGGATCTGGAACCTTAATTGAAATTACAACACTAAGACCTTCTCTCATATCCTCACCACTTAGGGTGATTTTTTCTTTTTTCAAAAGCGACTGCTCAGCGGCATAAGTATTGATTGTTCTAGTCAAAGCATTTCTAAAACCAGACAAGTGTGTTCCACCATCTCTTTGAGGAATATTGTTAGTAAAACAAAGACAAGTTTCATGATAGCCATCTGTCCACTCCATAGCGGCATCAATAACTATCCCATTTTTCTCACCTGTAACAATAATTGCTGGAGTATGAAGGGCAATCTTAGAACGATTGATATATCTTACAAAAGCTTCAACGCCGCCCTCAAAATGAAATATGGTATCTTTGGGATCGCCATGCCTAGAATCTATTAGATGAATTCTGACACCTGAATTCAAAAAGGCCAATTCTCTAATTCTGTGCTCTAATGTAGCATAATCAAATTCTGTAAAAGCAAAAATCTTCTTTGATGGCAAAAACGTTATTTCTGTCCCTCTTTTACCATTAGCATCTCCTGTAATTTTCAACGGTTCTACAGCAACACCATCGGCAAAATTAATAATGTGCTCTTTGTTGTCACGATAAATCTTAAGCTCTAGTTTTTCAGATAACGCATTAACAACCGAAACACCAACTCCGTGCAGACCACCCGAAACCTTATAAGAATTCTGGTCAAATTTACCGCCAGCGTGCAACTGCGTCATAATAACTTCGGCGGCAGAGACACCTTCTTCTTTATGAATATCAACAGGAATTCCTCTGCCGTTATCTCTAACTGTTACAGAGCCGTCACCATTAAGAATAACTTCAATAAAATCGCAATAATCAGCTAAAGATTCATCAATAGCATTATCTAAAACTTCATACACCATATGATGCAGACCTGAACCGTCATCAGTATCACCAATGTACATACCTGGTCTTTTACGAACAGCATCAAGTCCTTTTAAAACTTTAATTGATGTTGAATTGTATTCGTTATTATTTCCGTTAATCATAATATATCCTTCTTTTAATGAAGTTACTTTTTATCATATTTTATTTGGGCATTGTCTACTTTTAAAAACTGCCCGCTATTTTTTAAATCCTCAAAAGTTTCTATTTCAGTTCCTGTGAGCCAAGCTTGAAGGTTAAGACTGCATATCTCTGAAAACAATGCTTTTCTACGGTTTTCATCAAGATGGGCGACTATTTCATCTAATAATAAAATAGGAGCCTTTCCTAAAACACGAACCATTGACCGAGCCTGTGCCAAGATTATAGAAATCAATATAGCCTTTTGTTCCCCTGTTGAGCAATTACTTGCTGCAATTTTTTTCTGAACATACTGTGCATTAATATCTGTACGATGAACACCATCTGCCACATATTGGCTCTCTACAGCTTTTTTACGCCAAGAATTAAAAAATTGTTTTACTTTATCCTCGGCCTCAATCGCAGAGCATCTATCCAAAAATTCTTCAACCATACCATCTAAAGAAAGATATGCTATCGGAAATTCTGGGCTGTTTTCTTGAGCAATATGATTTAATCTTGCAACCGTTTCTTTTCTTGCCGCTGCTATTGAAACTGACTTTTCCGCAAGCGTTTCTTCCAACGATGACAGCCATATCTTATCTTGTTTTTCACTACGAACAATAAAAAGCCATTGTTTTAAAGCGTTTTCATAAGAAGACAATCTTGATACATGTTCTGGATCATAGGCATAAACCAACCTATCTAAAAATCTTCTCCTTGATGATGCCGAGCCTCCCCTAAAGAGTCTGTCCATTTCCGGCGTTAGCCAAACAGCCGTTATAACATCACCTAAATCAGACTGACTTTTAGCCATTTTACCATCAATCTTTACTATTCGTTTTTCACGATTGGTTTCGGAGTTTATCTCCAAACCTGTTCCTACCTGAAATTCTCTACCGTTAGTACTTATGTTAGCACACAGTGCCCAATGACTGCTTGCCTCACCATTGTTAGTAATGTCCGAAAGCTTAGTCCTTCTAAGCCCCCTGCCAGGAATTAAAAAAGATAAAGCTTCAAGCAAGTTTGTCTTACCCGAACCATTGGTTCCATATAGAACAATCGGAGCCAACTCTGTTGTTATCTCAAGATTTTGATAGTTACGAAAATTTGATAAAAAAAGTTTCGTTACACCCGTTTTTATTTGAGAAGCTGAAGATTCTTTGAAAAAAGCCATAGGCGCATTTATACCAATTTCTTGCAAATTAAGATGATACATTATTTTTGTAAAAACCTATTGTAATCTTAAAAAAAACAACTGCTAAAAGCAGGCATCAAACACGCATAGGCATTAAAACATAAGTCGCTCTTGTATCTGCGATATTATTAATTACCGTTGGAGATGCTGAATCTGAAAAAGCAAAACGCACCGTATCTTGCCCTACTTCTTGCAGAATATCTAGAAGGTAGCGATAGTTGAAACCTATTTCTAGCGCTTCACTATTATAAGAAACATCTATCTCTTCGGTTGCACTCCCAGCTTCTTGATTGGAAGAAGAAATAACAAGCGTAGAATTTTTAAGAAGTAGTTTAACGCCTTTAGTTTTTTCTGAAACGATAGAAACTCTGTCAACAGCACCCGCAAAAATCGCAACATCGGCGTCCATAATAATATTGTTATCTTTTGGAATAACTTTTTCATAATCAGGATAATTGCCATCAATAAGTTTAGATGTCAAAATAACATCATCAAAGGTGAACTTAATCATATTTTCAGAAAGAGAAACTGAAATCTCGCCAACAAACGTATCTATTAATTTTTTAACTTCTGTTATAGTTTTGCGAGGAATAATAATTCCTGGAATAGATTCTGCCCCCTTAGGAACATCTATTTCCATACAAGCAAGGCGGTGACCGTCTGTAGCTACAGAACGCATAACTTTAACATCTTCTTTTTCTGTAGTATGAAGATAAATGCCATTCAAATAAAATCTTGTTTCTTCTGTTGAAACTGCAAATTTTGTTTTATCAATCAATGCTGCCAAATCTTTCGAATCAAGCAAGAAAGAATAGCCTAAATCTTCACCAGCAATAGTTGGAAAATCTTCCGCAGGAAGGCACGACAAAGAAAAGTTAGAGCGTCCAGCTTTCACCACCAAAGAACTATTATCTGCAATAAAATCAAAACTGATTTCACAACCATCAGGAAGCTTACGAACAATATCGTAGAGAGTATGAGCCGAAACTGTAGTTAAACCGCTATCCAAAACATTAGCAGCTATTGTTTCTTCAATCTCAATTTCCATATCAGTTGCTTTAAGAACGAGCTTACTGTTTATAGCTTCCAATTTCACATTTGAAAGCACTGGAATAGTGTTTCTCTTTTCAACAACACTTTGAATATGGGTTAAAGATTTTAATAAGAGTGAACGTTCAACTGTAAATTTCATCGATATCTTAATACCTCTAATTTAAAAACAAAAACTTTGGTTCGAAAAGTATAACATAAACCCATTAAATCCAAAGCTGTTTTAGCGATTCGGACATAAGTTATACACGTATTTTTATTTCTTTTGGATGCCCATAAGGACTTTAGTGTGATATGGCGATAGATAAGAGCATTTTTGATTTATTTGTATTAAAAAATAAAGTTTATACTTTTGCCGTAAGATAAGATTATTGCTAAGCAAATTAAGGCTGTTTTTGAAAAAAACATTAAAAACTTTTTTATAAATGTGTTGTTTCTTAACTGACGTTTTTATAAAAAAGTTTTGCTTTTACTAAAAGCAACGCCGCCACTTGGATTGCCTTAAGGTAAAATAAAGCCGGCAAATAATCACAAAGCACACCAAACGAATTTAACCTTAATTTTACACTAAACGCTTACTAAATTAAGCGCTTAAGTCTTTCTATTACTGACCAAGCATTCTTCTTAAAAGATCAACATCTTCGGCAAAAGCTCTATCTGAATTACAAATTTCTTCAATTTTACGGATAGCATGCATAATTGTCGTATGGTCTCTGCCAAATTTGCGGCCTATTTCAGGAAGCGAACGTGAAGTAAGCTGTTTAGCAAGATACATTGCAACCTGTCTTGGACGAGCAACAGACCTTGCTCTGCGTGCCGAATGCATTTCTCTAATAGAAATATTAAAATGTTCCGCAACTTTTCTTTGAATCTCGTCAATAGTTACATTGCGGTCATAAGCATTAAGCAAGTCTTTCAAAACATCTTGAGCCATCAAAAGATTAATTGTTCTGCCCACCAAAAGCTGTGAGTGTGCAACAACTCTCTGCAACGCACCTTCAAGCTCTCTAACATTTGAAGTAATCTTATGAGCTAAAAACTCCAAAACCTGAACTGGCACTTTAACGCCGAGTTGTTCTGCTTTAGCTTGAAGAATACCAAGACGAAGCTCGTAATTTGTGGGATGAATATCTGCAACCAAACCACTGCTTAAACGGGATTTTAAACGACTCTCTATACCCATCAAATTAGTTGGTGACTTGTCAGCAGAAATAATAATCTGGCGTCCCTGCTCTATTAATGAATTAAATGTATGGAAAAATTCTTCCTGCGTAACGTCTTTGTTGCAAATGAACTGAACATCATCAATCATTAAAACATCAACCGAACGGAACATCTCTTTAAAAGAGACCGTATCTTTATATCTGATTGACTTAACAAATTTATACATGAATTTTTCAGCAGAAAGACACAAAACTGTCCTATTAGGAGAGCGCTCTTTAATATGCCAAGCGATAGCGTGCATTAAGTGCGTTTTGCCTAAACCAACACCAGAATATAAAAACAAAGGGTTAAAAGCAATATCATCGGATTCTGCAACTCTTCTAGCTGCGGCATAAGCAAACTCATTAGATTTGCCAATAATAAAGTTATCAAACGTAAATTTAGGATTTAAAGGAACAGAAATGCCATCATTACTGTCGTTATCATAAAAAGAATCTGGTCTATTGATAAATTTATTTTTAGCTGGATATAAATTGCTGGAATTAATTGGTTCAGGACGTGGAACCGGCATATTCCCAACCAAAGAATTTTCAATATTAGAAGAATCAAATTTTTCTTTTCTTGGTTTAGGAGCCTGTCCTGGGCGTACTAAAAATTCAATATCTTTAATTTGAGGATTAAATTTACACCATAAAGCACGGATTCTGTCTGAGTAATGAGTTATAACCCAATTACGCATAAATCTAGTTGGCACACAAAGACTTAACTTTTCGCCGTCAAGAGAGCCCACAGTCATGGGTTTAAGCCAACTTTCGAAAGCTGCATCGCCAATTTCGGTCTTTATTTGACCGCAAACCTGCCCCCATTGATCTTGTAAAATATTTTCGTTCTTATGGCTCTCCGCCATGACAAAATCCTCTTATTAATAATTTGTTAACTCTTCTTCTATTAAACTAAACTAAAAATTCTTTTTAGCCTTCGGTTAAAAGGTAATCAAAAACTTAAAAAGTTTAACATTATTTAATGTGCTAAAAGCTACAAACGCCTATTGTTTAACATTTGTTAAAGGCGCCGTTGATGCTTTGCATATTACTTATTAAAAAAACAAAAAACAATACAACATTGTACAAAAAACTAAATTAAATTTCTTGACTCAGTAGGGCAAATATATATCCCTGCGATTCTTAGCAATTTTGCAGAAAATCACTTCCGTTTTAATGCCTGCTTTAGCCCTACTCTTGGATAAAAATAAACAAAATATCCCCCAAAATATCCCCATAAAATTAAAACTAAAGATTATATTTTTTTAGCTTGATTTTTCAAATTTTTCTCCAACAAAAAAGACCGTAAATTACTTTACGGTCTTTACCATTTAAGAATCGCTTTATCTAAAATTTAGATATAAGAATCCAAAAACTACATAGCTTTAATATGAGCTGCAAGTCTTGAAATTTTACGACTAGCGTTTTTAACTTTGACTGCGCCAACTTTAACACCGCGCATTAATTCAGATTCGGTTGTTCTGAAAAGTTCTGCGGCTTTTTCTTTTTCACCAGCAGCGATTGCAAGTTCAACACTCTTTACAAAGCTTCTAACTTTACTGCGGCGTGTGCTCATAAAAATATTACGTTTCAAATTGCGGCGAATTCTTTTTTTTGCCGATGCATGATTTGCCATATTACTAAACCTTTAAAATCTATTTAAACCTTGAGTCTTCATAAAAACCCCTAGAGGAAAAGTTATAATCGAAAAAATACTTAAAAGTCAACTCTTCTAAGGGATTAACATTAAAAAAAATTTACTTATTACCAAAAGCTGGCGGTCTTTTTTCCATAAAGGCAGCTAAACCTTCAAAATGGTCTTCGGTTCCAAAACCTGCACAAAACAGAGCTTTTTCAAAGGCTAAGCCATCACTAACTGACATTTCATCGGCTTTTTTAACCGCTTCTTTTGCCATCAAAACATTAGGACGAGAAAACAAGGCTATTTTTTCTGCTGATTTCAAAGCATCTGTCATAAGCTCTGCTAAGGGAACGATTCTGCTAATCATTCCAGCTCTTTCCGCCTCATCAGCATCAATGCTCCTGCCGGTAAGAATCATCTCCATAGCTTTTGACTTACCAATTAATTTTGTTAACCTTTGAGTTCCGCCAAAACCTGGTATCATACCAATACTGACTTCGGGCTGTCCAAACTTAGCATTGTCGGCGGCAATAATGAAATCACAAACCAAAGCAAGTTCACAGCCTATGCCCAACGCATAGCCAGCAACCGCTGCAATTAGAGGTTTACGAAAATTGGTAATTTTATTCCAATCAGTTACCATATAATTGTCGAGATAAACTTCTGACAACCCTTTATTAATAAGCTCTGGAATATCTGCCCCAGCAGCAAAGGCTTTATCACTTCCCGTTATGACAACTGCACCAATTTCTTCATCAAGATCAAATTCATTTAACTGCAAAGCAATTTCTTTAACCATACCCTCACAAACTGCATTTAAAGATTTAGGACGATTGAGTGTAATAACACCAACCACTCCCTGTTTTTCCGCAAGTATGAATTCATAACTCATATTTGTTTTATCCTTTCTTTTCCTCAATCTTTAAAGAGCTGGTTTAGCCTCGAATCTAAACGTATTTGCTGAAGAATCTCCTAAATATTCAATAGTAAGAATCTGTCCTTCTCTATGAAACCTTTCTGTTTTACCTTCTTTAGCATCAAAAATCCAGCCTAATTGCGGGAGCGTTTTCTGATAAAAATCAAAAACCGCACTTTGCTTTAAATCGGCAGCATCAGCATAAGCCTCAACAATGCTTCCAGAAAGCGAATCAAAAGAAATTCCAGCATCATCAATAATGGACATGCCTTCCATTAAAGGCAAATCCTCAAAACCATCAATGAATACCGATTCTTCTAAAAACGCTGTTTTAGGAAGAAGAAACAATAACAAACTTATTACTATAAATTTTAACTTCATAAAGCCTTCTTAACGTTAGTGCTGACAATTTGCACAATAAAATGTCGATCTGTTGTTTTGAACAATTTTTTTTATAACATTGTTTTCAGAAGATTTACAGATGGAATTATGACATTTTTGACCTTCCCTGCCATAAACATCAAGTTTATTAGCAAAATAGCCTAAATCACCAGAAGGAGTTGCATAATCACGAATCGTTGTCCCTCCTGAAGCAATTGCCTCACTTAAGACTGACTTTACAGCTGTAATAAGCTTTGCTATTTCTTCTTTTTTCAAATCGCAGGCTGGGCGCAATGGAGAAATTCCAGCTCTAAAAAGTGCCTCACAAGCATATATGTTGCCGATACCTGCTATAATTTTCTGATTTAAAAGCGTCGTTTTAATATTCATTTTATGATTTTTAAACGCTGTTTCAGTATAGTTTTGATTAAAATCATCAGATAGCGGTTCAACACCTATATCTTTCAGCAACTTGTTCTGTTCCAAATCTTTGGTTTCACAGATAGTAAAACAGCCAAAACGTCTAGCATCATTATATATAAAAAGCTTTTCACTATCATAAAAACTCATAACAACATGATCGTGTTTTTTTAAAGAATCTGCTTCGTCGTTATTTATGATTCTTATTTTTCCAGACATTCCTAAATGAACAATAAGCGTTTTTTCATTGCTCAATCCCAGCAAAATGTACTTAGCCCTTCTTTGAATTTTATTAATTGTCTGATTTACAGAGTTTTTTTCTAAATTTTGTGGTATCATAATACGTAAGTTACGATTTGTTATAGAAATGTCTTTTATTTTCTTGTTTTGAAAATATTTAGAAATTCCTAAGACAACAGTTTCAACTTCAGGTAGTTCGGGCATGATTTTTAACTTAAGATTATACCAATTAGCAATTAAACTAGCTAAAAAAGGAGTTTACTCTTCTTTAGCTTACTTACCTATGAATTTTTGTCTCAAGTTCTTTTTAAAGTCAATTTCAAAAAAAACAAATTCGGTGGAATATCCTCTTATTATTGATGAACTTTGCTCTGAAAACCCTGTTCTAGCAAGGCTTTTAAGCTTCTTTTCGTGCCGTATTGATTTATTTGATAATAATATTTTAAACAAACTGCCATCTTTTAAAAATACATCTTTATCCGAAACCAAAGAAAATCAGCTTCAAATTACAAAAAGCTTAAAAAATTTAAAAAATTTTGCTGCGGACAATGCTTTTATTTTATGGCTTTTAACCGAAAACATTAATAAAAAACCCAATAAGTTTAATCTTAGACTTCTACAAGCCACTAAATATTTTCTTGAAAAAATAGACTTTGAAACTGATTTAAGATTTGAGGCTGCAAATGCCTGCGCTATTTTTGACGATTTTTACAGCGATGACAACTTCAAAGCTTTTGACGTTGACTGGATAAAAACAGACTACAACGTGCTAGTTTATGAAAAACAAGAAGAACTAGAACCAATAAAGATAAAAGAGCTTGATATTGACCTCATAAAAACATTTTATACCATCTTTTTTAAAATGGTTTTTGCTAGGGGCTATTTTAATTTTGATTTTACTAAAAACAATATCGCTCTAACCAAAGACCATAAATTTGTTCTGCTCGATTACAGCTCTGTCATCAAAATCAACACCGATGAACGTGTGATATTAGGCGAAATCTTCCTTAAACTTCTAGATAGTGATTATGAGGGCATTATAAAATTAATAGAGACTAAGAACTGGGGCTATTTTAAAGGTGACTCTTCTTTTATTGGCCTAATGGAAAAGAAAACTGGGCTTTTTGATAAACTTGAAACTTTATGCAAATCGTCTCTGAATTTTGATTTTTACCTTCCTAATGAAATCTTTATGGTTTGGCTGGGATTAAAAAATATCCGCAAATTATCTTCTAAATTAAATGTTGATGAAGATGATATTTATAATCAACTCAAAGATATTCTGCTTAAAGAAAAGAAAAGTCTGTTTGCACACCAAAAAGAAAAGACAACTAAATATCCCGAATTTAAAGATAAGATTAAAGTTGGATTGCAAAAAAAAGCTCTTTTATCTTCCGAAAAAGAGAAGAAAAAATATTTTTTTCAAACTGATGATGAACCCAAATGCCGCCCCCGTAAAAAAAGGGTTAACTCTATGCTTTTATGGGTTACAATACTTATTATTTTATATCTCTTTATAAAATTCAGGCTTTGATTAGAGTGCATAGCAACTAGAACTTTTTCATTCATATGACATTATGATATATGTCAAAAAAATTTGCTTTTAATGAAAGCAAAGACGTCAGCAGACACTTACCGTCAGGCAAAATAAAAAACTTACACCATAAAAATTAGATGCAACTAAACACAAAATACCTTTAATGAAATATGCTCTAATACGGCGCTAAGGTCTGTTTTTGATAATCATTCATTGCCCGCCAAACTGCATTGGCATTTTTACCAGCATTCTCTACCCCGAGGTTAGCAGCAAGGCTGTAAAGCTCCCAAGCTTTATGCAAATCTTGTTTCATTCCTATGCCATTAGCGTTAAGCCACGCTAAAATTTCCACCGCATTTTTATCTTTCTCATCAGCTTTCTTGGTTATTTCTGCAATGTCAAAAGGTGATGGATTTCCTTTTTGGACTGAAACCACGATATCTTTCCAAGTTTTAATTGGCTCTGGAGCTCCATATTCCATAGCTTTTATAAGCTTTGAATCAACTTTAGGAGCCTCAATTTTTGCATCTGGCTTTTTCACTAAAAAATCTGGGCTTTCTTTTTTACCATCAAGCTTTGTAACTTCAAATTCAGGAGCTTGGCGATTAATTACAAATTCTGGAAGTGATCCTTCATAATTTTCACTGAGCATTTTGCGATATAAATCATCTAGGCTAGAGCTAAAAGCTTCAGCTGCAGATGTTGATAAAAACAAAAATATTCCTAAAAAAATAACAAATTTTTTCATATCAGCGTTTAAAATCACAGTTTATGGTCAAAAAATTTAACTTCAGGCTTTTTTTAAAAAAGCCTGCTCTATAAGAATCTATTTATACTATTTAAAAGTTACCTAAATATTAATTTTTTTAACTTCTTTTATATTTTATTTTTTTAATGTTAAATTAATTTTTTTTAAAACTCTTTTTTATAGGAATCTTTCCGTTATGAATTCTTACCAAATACCAACTGTAACCGTTCCTATTGTTCGCTTTTCTGAATCTGTTGATTTAGAACTGCCTCAGTATGCTACAGAATTATCATCAGGAGTCGACCTTGTAGCTGACATTAATGAAGAATTAATAATAAAGTCTGGCGCTCGAATGACCATTAGCACAGGCATAGGAATCGAACTCCCCTATGGCTTTGAAGCTCAAGTCCGCTCCCGCTCTGGACTTGCTGCCAAAAATGGAATTATGGTTTTGAACTCTCCTGGAACTATCGATGCCGATTATCGTGGTGAGATTAAAGTTATCCTTTATAATACTGATGATACTGATTTTGTCATTTCCAGAGGTATGAAAATTGCACAATTAGTCATTGCGCCTATTGCTAAACTGATATGGCAGGAAAATAAGCATATAGGTGAAACTAAACGTGGTCAGGGTGGTTTTGGCT
This sequence comes from Alphaproteobacteria bacterium, assembly GCA_050175015.1. Lineage (GTDB taxonomy): Bacteria > Pseudomonadota > Alphaproteobacteria > JBFXJJ01 > JBFXJJ01 > JBFXJJ01. The sequence continues at coordinate 72,897 of JBFXJJ010000001.1, forward strand.
CCACAGGGATTTAGATTTTTTATGGTCAATAACTTGCAAACATTTAGTTATTAGTGTAAAAGTTGTTTAACCATAAAGGTAATTTTATACGCAAGGGTTTGGGATAATGAAAAGACTTAAAATATATGGGTTCTTCTTAGTTTTTTTGCTAACAGCCTTTAGTATAACTATTTCTACCAGCTATGCAGAATCCATTTCTCAAAGTGGACTTCCTCTCCCTAGATTTGTTTCTCTGCGTTTTCAAAGAGTCAATTTAAGATCTGGTCCTGGTACCAGATATCCTGTTAAATGGGTCTACTTAAAAATAGGTTTGCCTGTTGAAGTAATTACTGAATTTGATAATTGGCGGCTAGTTAGAGATTGGGAAGGAACCGAAGGTTGGATGCATCAATCAACGTTATCTGGACGCAGAATGATAAGAATTACTGGGGTTGAACGTAATTTGAGAAATTCCCCAGCAGAAGATTCCCCGTTAGTTGCAAAATTAGAAGCTGGCGTTATTGGAAAATTATTACAATGTCCTAGAGATTCTATGTTCTGTCGTGTTGAAGTTAACAATTACCACGGTTGGTTAAAGCGTGGTGAATTCTGGGGAGTGTACCCAGGTGAGCATATTGATTGATAAAAAATTAGGTATCTTGAAGCGCTAAATTTTAGATAACTTCTTTTTATTTTTCTAAAGAACAGGCTTAATTTGCAAAGTAAATAGCTAATCTTTATAAAAAGACTAGCTAATTCACTTAGAATGACATTTATAATAATTAGGTCATTAAATTATTCTTTAATGTCGGTTTTTCTTCTTTTAACCGTACAATAACATCTATTCTTGATATCTCCGTATGAGCCGGAGCATCAGGAATATTGGTAATAGCTAAATTGCCAACAGGAATATCCTCTAGTTTTGCAGAATCTTCATAATAAAAATGATGGTGTTCCATAGTATTACTATCAAAGTATGATAATCCAGGATCAACAATTATTTCCTTTAAAATTTTGGCTTCCGTAAACTGGTTTAAGGTATTATAAATCGTTGCAAGAGAAATTGATAAACCATGGTTCATAACTTCTTTGTGAAGATTTTCTGCTGTTATATGACAACCACACTCCTTTTCAAAAAGAAGTTTGGCTAATGCTATTCGCTGTTTAGTTGGTCTTAACCCGGCTGTTTTAAGCTTTGATACTACGCAACTATAAGGTCTATTTCTTGTGTTTTCCATTATAAATACTCATCAATAAATAGTAAGATATTATTTAAAACCAATATCTATCTAAAATATAAAAAATTTTTCTAATTACAATTTAGACTTTATATTATATTCTTTTTGATTGTTTTTAGTCTCAACTTTTAATTGTATACATTTTTTATTTTTTTAAAAGATATTTTTTAGATTATTTTATAATACTAATTTATTTTTAGCAAAAAAACAAGAAAAACAAGAGATAACCCCTTTCTTTAGAAACATAATAAATTGCAACTTTGCATATCTATTTATAATTTGGAAGCTTAAATATTATGGTGAGGATTATGCCCTTTTTTATAAAAATAGACCGTATTATCTTGTAATTCAAGACTTTTTTAAAGAGATGCAATACCTAAAATTCTAAAAATATTTTCATCTAGAACGTTAAAAGAGTAAAAGTTTGATTCTGCTTATGCTAAAAAGTAATGTTCCTGTAGTTAAGGTATTGATTTTAACTTAAATACAATTAAATGATGTATCCCATAATAACGATATAAAGTTTTTCTGCCAATGCTATCAATTTTTGAGAAGATATGCCTAAAATAAAAAAAACGCCAGATGTTAAATCAATAACAAATGGCGCTTTTTAAACCCTGAGTTGTCGCTGTGATTTATTCTAAACCCAACTCTTTTTTACGATTTTCAACCACAACATCGGCATCTTTACCTGAGATTTCTTGAAGCCTATCAAACTTCCAGGAGAACGTGCCAACACCCATCGTTATAGAGCGCAGGTCGATAATTAAATCGTGCATTTCTGATTGTGGTAAATTAGCTTTAAGAACGTCCCAACCTTCCCAGCCTTCCTTCTTATCAAAGCCTAGAATTTGACCTCGGCGTTGCGACAATGCACGCTGGGCATTAGAAGTACATTCCGTAGGAATTGAAACCTCTATAGTCAAAACAGGTTCCAGCAAAACAGGAGAACATTTAGGCATACCCTCTTTCATTGCTAGAATGCCCGCCATTTTAAATGCCTGATCTGAGCTGTCTACAGGGTGAGAAGAACCGTCATAAAGATCTACAGAAACATCAACAACATTAAAGCCGAAAGGACCTCTCTTAAGATATTCTCTACAGCCCGTTTCGACTGCAGGGATATAATTTTTGGGAACAGAGCCACCAACAACGGAGTTAATAAACTGAAAGCCCTCTCCTCTAGACAACGGTTTAATTTCAACAAAAACATCACCAAATTGCCCAGCACCACCTGATTGCTTTTTATGTCTTCCCTGCTGTTTAACACTCTTTTTGATAGTTTCTTTATATGGAACAGACGGTTTAGTTCCTTCAACCCCAACATTAAAACGATTTTCTAAGTTAGCGATTGCAACCTTTAAATGAACATCACCTTGTCCCCAAAGAACCATTTGCCCTGTATCTTTATTGTATTCAATCGAAAGCGATGGATCCTCATCAATAATTTTATTAATAGCGCCCGAAAGCTTGACTTCTTCGCCTTTTCTTGTTGTCGTAATTGCTAAAGAGAATAAAGGTGCTAAAGGCTCTGGCCACATATCTAAATGTTTTTTATCCTTTGCCGTAGCCATATCGCCAGTTTGGAGATTATCCATTCTTCCAAGAGCAATTACTGAACCAGCCTCGGCTTTTGCTTTTTTATTATTCTTATCACCAAAAAGACTGTAAATACCGCTTGGTCTTACTTCAGCAAACAAATCACCTTCCGCGACCGAACCATTAAAAATTCTAGCAACCGATAACTTTCCTGTATGCTGAGCATGTATGGTTTTAAATACTTGGCAGAGGGCACCGTCTTTATCGGTAATATTTAGGCGCTCTTTTGTTCTCTCATAAGAAGGAGCTTCGTGTCTCAAGGCTTTTAACAGACGTTTAACTCCTGCGTCCTGCTCACCAGAACCAAAAAAGACAGGAACAACATCACCCATAATTAAAGCTTTTTTCATAACTTCATAAATTTCAGAAATAGATGGTCTTTGTTCTTCTAAAAGTTCTTCCATAAATTTGTCATCATAATCGGAAACACTTTCCATCATATCCTGACGCAGAATTTCGAGTTCATCTTTAAAGCTTTCAGGAACCTTTGGTAGATGTTTGCTTTCATTGCCTTCATATTCGCCGTCTTTAAAGAGATATGCTCTTTCACTAGTTAAATCAACATAACCCTTAATTTCATCACCTTCTTCAATCGGAATCTGGCGAACAACAAGTTTCTTATCTGAAACCATTCTAATTGCTTCCACAATATCTGTAATTGAAGCTTTTTTATTTTCAATTTTATTGACGAATATAATATGCGGAATAGAATGCGCCGCTAAAAATTTAAGAACAGGAGTTACCATTACAACACGGGCAGGATCAGGATCACAAACGACAACGACAATATCAGCAATCATCATACTGTGGTAAGCTTCTTGTAAAAACTCTACGGATCCTGGAGTATCAATAAATGTCCATTCTTCATCAAGATACTTAGTATCAGCTATAACCATTTCGACGCTCATCTGGCGTGACTTAGCTTCCTGACTGGCATCACCAACACGACTGCCATCGTTCACGGTTCCTTTACGTCCAATCGCACCTGTAAGAAATAGTAGGCTTTCTAACAGCGAGGTTTTACCACTCGAAAAAGCTCCAACTAAAGCAGCCACTCTAGGTGATGATACCGTATCTGTCATAAGAATTTTCTCCTTGAAACATTGTTGATAAAAAATATTAAGATTAAAATCTTACCTCAAAGATATACAAAAATCATTTATTTTTTTTATCGCTAATTTTACATCCTCTGTAGACGTTGCATAAGAGATTCTAAAATAAGGAGAAAGACCAAACGCTTCACCTTGAACCACCGCAACCCCTGCTTTTTCTAAGAGCTGAGTTACAAAATCAGTGTCATTTTCAATTATAATATTGTCTTCAGTTTTCTTACCAATCGCACCTTCACAAGACACATATACATAAAAAGCACCCTCAGGCTTAAGACAACTTAAACCTTTGATAGAATTAATGCCTTCTACAATAATATCACGGCGCTGCTTAAAAATTTCATTGCGCTCTTTTAAGAAATCTAAAGAACCATTAAGAGCTGCAACTGATGCTTCTTGAGATATTGATGATGTATGAGATGTTGAATGGGACTGAATATCATTGATTGCTTTAATAATTTCTTTAGGTCCTGCAACATAGCCGACTCTCCAGCCTGTCATTGCAAAAGATTTAGAAAGACCGTTAAAAACAAGGGTTCTATTTTTTAAATCAGGGGCAACATTTAAAATGCTTACAAATTTAAAATCATCATAAACCAAATGTTCATATATATCATCGCTTAGAATCCCAACGTGAGGATATTTTCTTAAAACCTCCGCAATCGCTGTCAACTCATCTTTTTTATATGCCACTCCAGTTGGATTAGATGGCGAATTGATTATGACCCATTTAGTTTTAGGCGTAATCGCCTGCTCTAACAAATCTGGGGTTAAACGAAAGCCTGTTTCTTTTTTGCATTCAACAATAACCTTTTTGCCTCCAGCTAGCGCAACCATTTCGGCATAACTCACCCAGTAAGGCGCAGGAAGAATGACTTCATCTTCAGGATTAATTGTAGCCATAAGAGCATTATAAAGGGTTTGTTTACCGCCGCAGCCAACTGACACTTCAGAAATATCATAATCTAAATTGTTTTCTTTTTTAAGTTTGGCGCAGATAGCTTCTCTTAATGCAACAATTCCTGGAACAGGAGTATATTTTGTTTTGCCATTATCCAAAGCTTTTTTAGCCGCATCTTTAATAAAATCAGGGGTATCAAAATCGGGTTCTCCAACGCCAAAATCTATAATCTTAACGCCTTGACTTTTTAATGCTTTAGCCTTAGCCGTAACCGCTAAAGTCGGTGATGGCTTTATCGCTTTTAAACGATCTGCAATAAATGACATGATTAAATTTCCTATTAATTTTAAATTTTGATATTGATTAGAAATCTTTTATAACATTAAGTATCAATTTAAACAATATGTCTTTGGATATGTAACTAAGATGAATGATGCTTCTTCAGTTTTTAAAATATCATCAGAATTTGCCCCAGCTGGAGACCAGCCCAATGCTATTGCCGAAATCTGCCAAGGAATAAATAACAGTACAAAAAACCAAGTTCTTTTAGGCGTAACAGGGTCAGGCAAAACTTTTACTATGGCAAGCGTTATTCAAAAAATAGGAAGACCAACTTTAATTATGGCTCCTAATAAAATTTTAGCTGCTCAGCTTTACGGCGAAATGAAAGATTTTTTTCCCAATAATGCTGTTGAATACTTTGTTTCATACTACGATTATTATCAGCCAGAGGCTTACGTCCCCAGAACAGATACCTACATTGAAAAAGACTCTTCTATCAATGAGCAAATTGATCGTATGCGCCATTCTGCCACTAGAAGCCTTTTAGAAAGGCGTGATGTTATTATTGTGGCATCGGTCTCCTGTCTCTATGGTCTAGGTAGTGTTGAATCATACTCTGCAATGACTTTTTCTCTTGAAAACGGGCAAAATATAAGCCCGCAGAAAATTGCCAAACAGCTTGCAGAAATGCAGTATGAAAGAAGCGATTTATATCTGTCTCGAAGCACGTTTAGAATTAAAGGCGATGTTATGGATATTTTTCCGTGCCACTATGAAGACAGAGCATGGAAAGTCTCTTTCTTCGGCGATGAAATCGAAAAAATATCAGAGTTTGATCCTTTAACAGGAGAAAAAACCGCAGATTTAAGCAAAATAACTATTTATCCTGCCAGCCACTATGTAACGCCAGCACCAACGCTCTCACAAGCGGTAAAAACCATTAAAGAAGAACTGCAAGAACGTCTGTTTGAGTTAAAAGAACAAAACCGCTTGCTGGAATTTCAAAGACTTTCAGAAAAGACTAATCTCGATTTAGAAATGCTGGAGGCAACAGGTCATTGCAGCGGCATTGAGAACTACTCAAGGCATTTAACAGGCAGAGCGGCAGGAGAACCACCGCCGACATTATTTGAATATATCCCTGACGATGCTTTGCTGTTTATTGATGAAAGCCACGTAACGGTACCTCAAATCCGTGCGATGTATAAAGGCGACTATAGCCGCAAAAAGACTCTCGCAGATTATGGCTTCAGACTGCCTAGCTGTATTGACAATCGTCCGCTTAAATTTGAGGAATGGGAAGAATACCGCCCTCAAACCATTTTTGTTTCGGCAACCCCAGCAGAATTCGAATTAGAACAGTCCGAAGGCGTTATTGTTGAACAAATTATCAGACCGACGGGCTTGCTTGATCCAATATGTATTGTCCGTCCAACAACTAATCAAGTTGATGATTTAATGGCGGAATGCCTTGATTGTGCTAAAAACAATAAAAGAGTTTTGGTTACAACTTTAACCAAAAAAATGGCAGAAGATTTAACAGAATATTTGTTTGAGCACGGCTTAAAAGTTCGATATATGCATTCCGATATTGAAACGTTAGAACGTATCGAAATTATGAGAGATTTGCGGCTTGGAGTCTTTGATATTCTTGTAGGCATCAATCTTTTAAGAGAGGGGCTTGATGTTCCTGAATGTGCCTTGGTTGCCATACTCGATGCTGACAAGGAAGGTTTTTTAAGATCGGCAAGATCGCTTATTCAGACAATAGGCAGGGCAGCACGTAATTCTGAAGGACGGGTTATCCTTTATGCCGATAAAATGACCAATTCTATGCAAAATGCGATCGAAGAAACCTCTAGAAGACGAGAAAAACAACAAAAGTTCAACGCCGAAAACGGGATAACACCTCAGACAATTAATAACAAAATTAGAGATGTTATCGGACAGCTGTGTGATAAAGATTATATCGACGACAGAAAGGTTGAAACCAAGATTCTAAATCACAAAGAACAAGCCAAAACTATCAAAGAATTAGAAAAGAAAATGCTTGATTATGCTGCTAACTTAGAATTCGAAATGGCGGCAAAAATAAGGGACGAAATCAAAGAATTAGAAAAACTTGGTCTCAAAATTTAATTTTAATAATTCAGATTTGTCGTTTTAAGGTTTAATTTTCTAAACAAATCTTCTAAACTGCCATTAAAAATTAAAATAACAAAAACTTTTAAGGACTTTATTATTATGGAATATCTTTATCTGCTCGGCGGCTTTATCCTCCTTATTCTGGGAGCTGAAATTTTTATCAGGGGAGCTGTTGCTATAGCACAAAAATTGCAAATATCTCCGCTAGTAATAGGTCTGACCGTTCTTGCTCTTGGGACATCTACTCCTGAACTTATTGTGAGTTTAAGAGCGGCTCTTAACGGTTCGGCAGGTATTTCAATCGGCAATGTTGTCGGCAGTAATATTTCTAACGTTCTCTTGGTTTTGGCTCTAACTGCTATCGTTAATCCTGTGTTTTGTAAACGTAAAGAATTTATTAGAGATTACAGCTTTTTAACCATCGTTAGTTTAATTTTTGCCCTAATCTGTTTAACTGGAAGCTTTGTTAGAATTTATGGCATTTTTATGATTGTCATTCTTACTGTTTTTAACGTTTACAACTATATCAATGGCAAGAAAAAAACGGAAAAGCCGTCTAAAAAAATTAAGCAGGAAGAAAAAAATGTTGAAGATGCTTTGGAAAATAATACCTTAGAAATAGCTGATTTAGAAATTTCTGAAATATCACAAAAGAAGTGGCCGTTTATCTGTTTCCTAACTATTTTGGGCTTAGGTGGTGTTTTGTGGGGCGCTGATTTATTAGTTAAAGGCGCTGTTATTCTTGCTACTAAATTTAATGTCAGTGAAGAAATCATTGGTTTGACGGTTATTGCTGTTGGAACATCTCTTCCTGAGCTTGCAACTTCTATTGTTGCGGCTTTCCGCAATCAGAATGAAATGGTTCTTGGAAATATTATTGGATCCAATATCTGGAATCTCCTTCTGATTATCGGGGCAACATCTGTTATTATCCCCATTAACGTTTCAGAACAAATAGCCAAATTAGATGTCTGGATAATGCTTGCCTCAACTATGATATTGTTACCATTAATGATAAAAAATAATAAGTTGGGAAGAACAGGCGGCATCATTTTGTTAATAGGATATCTTGCTTATATCTATGACATTTATCTTAGAACCGTTGCGGCTTAGAGCATAATTTTTTAACTGTAAAAGAACAGTGTGATTCTATTTATATATATAGTATCACACTGGTTTTTTAATATCTCAAAAAAGCCGCTTTTAAAAACAAATAGATACGTGTTTTTTTAGACCATAACTTTAATTATTAATGACAATATCTAATGGTTATTTCTAACGATATTTTTGACAAAATATCGTTATTTTTTGTACACTGCATTTTTTGACAATTTAATATTAGAAAACTGTTAGGTTATTAACACCCTTCAATAATTTAGAATTATTTTATAATAATAGCCTTCTTACTTATATTTTGCTTTAAGTTTCAAAGTTTTGTCTCCATCAAACTTTAAGACAAAAAATAATGTTAAAAAAAATGACAAAATTTATTGCTTAAAACTAAAAGTATGCTAAAATGAAGGCATATTTTTGAAATTTATTTGAAGGGATTCTGGTTATGGCACAAGGTGAAATCAAAGCAGGCAACTCCGATAAACTAGGCGCAACCTATGATGGCAACGGAGTAAACTTTGCAATATTTTCACAGAATGCCACCAAAATTGAGCTCTGCTTGTTTGATGACAAAGGTGCTGAAACCAAAATAGAATTGCCTGAAAAAGATGAAAACGGCGTTTGGCACGGCTATGTTGAAGGTTTAAAACCAGGTCAGAAATATGGCTATCGTGTTCATGGTCCTTATGATCCTGCTAATGGTCATCTTTTCAATCCCTCAAAATTGTTGATGGATCCTTATGCTCGTGAACTTGATGGCGAAATCGACTGGGAACGAGATGAATTGTTAATTGAAGACAAAAGAGACAGCGCTCCATTCGTTCCTCGCAGTGTTGTTATTGACAACAAAAGAATGAATTCCATAAAAACCAAAAATCTTCATACTCCTTGGGATAAAACCATTGTATATGAAACTCATGCCAAAGGTTTTAGCGCTTTAAATCCTGCTGTTCCTGAAGAAAACCGCGGTAAATTTGCTGGTCTTGGAGATAAAGCCTCGGTAAATTATCTCAAAAGTTTAGGTATAACAGCGGTTGAGCTTTTGCCTGTTCAGCAATTTAACTCTGGCAGACATCTTAAAAAAGAAAAGGGCTTAAAAAATTATTGGGGTTATGACCCTGTAAACTATTTCTCTCCCAATACCGATTATGGTTCTCCAGCAGAATTCAAAAAAATGGTTAAAGAACTTCACAATGCTGGAATAGAAGTTATTATGGACGTTGTTTACAACCACACTGGTGAAGGCGGCCCTAAAGAACAGGCTCTCAGCTTTAAAGGTATTGATAACGCTTCTTACTATCGTTTAAATCCAAAAGATAAAAGCAAATACTTAGACACATCTGGCTGTGGCAACTCTCTTGATGTTACGCACCCAATGGTTTTAAAAATGACCGTTGATTCTTTACGTTACTGGGTTGAAGAGATGGGCGTTGATGGTTTCCGTTTTGACTTAGCTTCAACGGTTGCCCGCAATGAAAATAACGAATATTCTCAAAATTCTCCGTTTTTAGAAGCTGTTAAAAACGATCCTATTTTAAATAAAGTTAAGCTTATTGCTGAACCTTGGGACTTGGGTTACGGCGGTTATCAAGTTGGTAACTTCCCTCAACCTTGGCGTGAATGGAATGATAAATTTAGAGATGACACAAGACTTTTCTGGTGTGGTCGTCACGGTTTAGCTGCAGCTATGGCTCGTCGTCTAACAGCATCTGATGATATTAAACATCATAACAGTAACACCTCCCCAACTATCAACTTCATTACAGCTCACGATGGCTTTACCCTTAATGATCTTGTATCTTATGAACGTAAACATAATGAATCCAATGGTGAAAATAACCGAGATGGCAGCGATGATAACAAGGGTTGGAACACTGGTGCTGAAGGCAAAACCGATGATCCTGAGATTATTGCCCACCGTGAAAAAAGACAACGTAATATGTTGGCAACATTGATGTTATCACGAGGTGTTCCTATGATACTTGGTGGTGATGAGTTTGCCAGAACACAAAACGGAAACAATAACCCATATTGCCAAGATAATGAAATCAGCTGGTTTAATTGGGAAAAAATTGATGAAAATGGCAAAAACCAGACGGAGTTTGTTCAAAAGTTAACTGAACTCCGCAGAGAACACCCTGTACTAGGCAGCGATCAATATCTTAATGGCCAAGTTGTTAAAGGTGATACTGACAATGATATCAGATGGTTTAGACCAGACGGCCAAGAAATGCAGAGCAATGACTGGAACAGAGATTATGCTCGTACTTTAAGCTATGTCTTAAACGGCAAAGCCGCTAAAGATAATCCTGGAGCCCATGAGAAAGACGTAGACAATGACTTCTTTGTAGTTATGAATGCTCATAATGAAGATATTGAATGGACTCTCCCTAGAGCCCCTCATGGCGGTAAATGGGAAGTTGTCTTCAACACAGCTAAACTAGGTGAAGAAAAAACAGCTCAAGCTATGCCTAAAGGAACAAAATACAATGTTTCAGCTGATTCTGTTGTTTTATTTACTTGCAAGCCTCAAGAAAAAGAAAAAGAATTAACTAAGGCTCAAATTTTAGCAGCTAAAAAACGCCATCGTTAATTTTTAAACTTTATTTAAGGCTTTAGATATGACAAAAAATGCTGAACAGGAAGACTTTTATGAGGCTTTTTTAAACAAGCATGATGAAATTATGTTTGCAATTGCTTTTCGTGAAAATCAACCAGAAGATGCCAAAATTATTTATGACGGCGGTGAACATGCTTTATTTTACCGTTCACCAGATAAAACCATTCTCTTGGACTACTTGCACCCAGAAATCAGAGACCCTTTAACAAAATGTGCGGAGGTTCTCATTTCAGAAGTTACAAGACTCAAGGTGGAACGTGAATATAATGTTCCTGTTAAAATTGTTAAGAAACTTCCGCTTGATAAAGAAAACATTATTCCGCCATCTTTTACTGGCAGATAAAAAACAAACGACTATTATTAGCGTGTTTTGTTTTTAAATATAGTCATATATAAATCCATATATAACTTTTTTACCGTTACACATAATAAAATCGATTAAACAAAAAAATATAATCAAAAATACTTTACCTTTATACTTGTTTTTTTATATGATTAATAAGTAAAAAAACAATTTTAAACTTTTAACTCTATACAGAACATGCTTTTTTTGCTTGTTACAGTTTACGGGGAAAAATAATATGGAAGTATCATCTCAAAATATTGGTTCGTATGGTTTAGCAAACTCTGCAATAAAAAAAGAAATGCCAAACTCACAAAATATGAGCAGCCAGGAATTGATTTCATCTTTGAAAAAAGAATTTCCTGAAATCGCAGGAATTAGTTTATCAAACTTCCCTGAAAATGAAGATGAGCAAAAAAGACTCGTAATGTCTGGTAGAGCTGCAGGTCTTACTATCGCTCCCAAAGCAGCAGAACGTATGCAAGTGGATTCAGAGTTCCGTCAAAAAGTTATTGAAGGAATTAAAGCTGATCAAGAAATGTCTCAGATTAAGACATTTAATACAAGTGGGCAAGAAATTGAAGTTTTGGCTCACGGAACGGTTGTTGAAGAGGATGGAGAAGTAAACAGTTGGACGTTCTCTGTATCTAGATCATCAAGCAAAGAAGAATCCTTTATCGAAAAGTTACTTAAAAAATTAGAAGACCGCAAAAAAGAAGAAAAACTTGATGCCGAGACTTTTAATCAAATTCAAGAAAAAGCTGAAGAAATGCTCGTTTCTGGAGAAACAGAAAAAAATGTTATTACTGAAATAAAAAAAATGCTTGAAAAAAACAACCTAAAAGATGAGCTTCTATCACCAGCCAGCATTATTAATATTAACGCATAAAAGTATCTATATTCAAAAATCATAAACATAACTTTGGTGGCTACTAATTTATATAAGCTACGAGTAATAAATATGAGAAATTATACTTATTAGTAGAGCTTGTTTGAAAAAACATCTGTTTATAATATGCAAAATTAGCATTTTAGATGCATACTCCAAAATTTAATTATAAATTTTATAACAAAACAAGCAAATTCAAACCGCAAAATATTTGGCTTTAACGTGATGCACAATAATTGCTGTCGTCGATTGCTCGGGATAAAGCTGGCTTTCATCTGACAATGAAATTCCTATTCTTTCAGCTTTTAGCAAATCTAAAATCTTAGATTGCTGGCTTAAATCAGGACACGCAGGATAGCCAAAAGAATATCTTGAACCGTGATACCCTTGCTTGAATATTGACCTCATATCTTCAGCGTCTTCTGCTCCAAACCCAAGCTCTTCTCTGACTTTTTTATGAATATGCTCTGCCATTGTTTCTGCAATTTCAACTGAAACCCCGTGCAAATAAAGATAGTTTTCATAATCACCGTTATTAAAGAGTTCTCGCTCTTTAATAGATGCTGTCGAACCTGCCGTAACGGCATGGAAAGCTATAACATCTCTTTCTTTTTCATTAATATTTTTGAAAAAATCAGCAATACAAATACCACCGTCTTTCTTTTGTCTTGGAAAAGAAAATCTTGTAATTTCTTTGGCTCCAGTTTCATCAAAGATTACGATGTCTTCATTTTCTGAAGCGCATTTAAAATAACCATAAACTGCACAAGGAGTTAAAATTTTTTCAGAATCGCATTTAGCAATTATTTTATTAAGTGTGCTTTTAAGTTCTTTCTCTTCTGCTTCGCTTTTATATTTATAACCCCATTGCAACCTAAAAAGAGACTTTTGATTAATATATGGAATTAAATTCTTAAGCGGAACACTTTCAACAACTCTTGTTCCCCAAAAAGGCGGCTCGGGAGTTTTATAATTATGAGTTATTTCACTTCGTTTTAATTTTAAATCTTCCGTTTCAGGTCTCTCACTTTTAGCCGCTTTTACTTTAGCTAAAACTTCCTGCTTCTTTTTTTCCTGTTCTTGCTTTTGTGCCTTACGTTCTGCCAATAAGTCATCAAAACTGTTATTAGCTATTTTTTCCATCATACTAAGACTGTCAAAGGCGTCTTTAGCATAAGCAACCTTGCCGCAGTCATAAGCTTCGATACATTCGTCTTCAACATAAGCTCTGGTAAGTGCTGCGCCTCCGAGAATCACAGGAATATCGAAACCCTCTTTAGTCATTTCCATTAGATTTTCTTTCATAACTAAAGTTGATTTAACTAAAAGTCCCGACATACCTACCGCATCAGCTTTTTCTTCTTTAGCCGCTTTCATAATATCGGCTATGGGTTGTTTGATTCCTAGGTTAACCACCTTATAACCATTATTAGTAAGAATAATATCAACTAAATTCTTACCAATATCGTGAACATCGCCTTTAACGGTTGCTAAAACCATTTTAGCCTTAGCTTCCTTAGAAGTTTTTTCCATAAATGGCTCTAAATAGGAAACTGATGCTTTCATTGTCTCTGCCGAACGCAAAACAAACGGCAGCTGCATTTTGCCTGAACCAAAAAGATCGCCAACCGTTTTCATTCCCGACAGTAAAATATTGTTAATTATATCAAGCGGTTTATATTTCTTTAACGCCTCATCAAGAGCGGCTTCCAAACCTTTTCTCTCTCCGTCAACAATATGTTTTTCTAATGCTTCCTCGATTGTAAGCTGGACTTGATCTTTTTCCGATGCTTCTTCACTGCGTCCTTCAAATAATGCCATAAATCGTTCTAAAGCATTTTCATCTTTATTAAAGATTAAATCTTCGGCAGCATTTTTTTCTTGTTCTAAAATTAAATGGAGAGGTTTAATTTTGGAAACGTGCAAAATGGCAGAGGTCATACCCGCAGCCATAGCGTGATGCAAAAATACCGAGTTCAGAACGTGCCTAGCCGCAGGTTTAAGACCAAAGGAAACGTTAGAAAGACCAAGCACAATTTGGCATCGAGGAAGCTCATTATGAATAAGCTTAATAGCTTCTAATGTTTCAATAGCAAGCCCTCGGTCGTCAACATTTCCTGTACAGATTGTAAAAGTTAGAGGGTCAATAAACAAATCTTCAGGAGGAAGATGGTGCTTGATACAAGCAAATTCATAAAGCCTTTTAGCGATAGCCAGCTTGTCTTCCTTGCATCTTGCCATACCTTTTTCGTCGATAGTAAGGGCAACAACCCCTGCGCCATATTTTTTAGCAAGTTTAACTCGTTCTTCTGCTATACCTTCGCCATCTTCAAAGTTAATTGAGTTGACAATTCCTTTACCGCCATAAAGCTTAAGAGCGGTTTCAATCGTGCTGGTATCTGTAGAGTCGATTACCAGCGGAATATTAACCGCCCCACGCAAAGCTTTGACTGCTTCCGTAATATCTCTTTTTTCGTTACGTCCCACATATGCGACACAAATATCAAGAGCGTGAGATCCCTCTTTTTCTTGCTCTCTAGCTAATGATACGATTGACTCCCAGTCTTCGGCGTTAATTGTATCACGAAACTTTTTAGAACCATTGGCATTACATCTTTCACCGATAGCAAAAAAAGCATTTTCTTGTATCTGAGAGATACTGGAATAAAGTGAAGCCAACGCCTTTATTGGATATATCTTACGCTTCACTGGAGCAGGTCTTTTACCATTGCCTATGCGGCGAAGCATATTGTCAACGGAGAGAATATGCTCAGGCATCGTACCACAACACCCACCTACAATATTAACGCCATATTCCGAAATAAATTTTTCGTGCCACCTCGCAAGCTCTGCTGGAGTAAGAGGATAAAGAGTTTTGCCATCAATGCGTTCAGGAAGTCCCGCATTAGGTTGAACCGAAATCAGAGCTGACCAATTTTCGGAAAGCCATTTGATGTGGGGAGACATTTCCAAAGGTCCTGTTGCACAGTTAAGCCCAAAGCTGTTAACGTCTAATGACGACGCAACCGTAGCTGCAGCAGCAATATCAGCTCCTGTCAACATCGTTCCTGTGGTTTCCATAGTAACTTGCAGCAAAATCGGAATATTCCTTTTCGCTCCCGCTATTTTTGCCGCATTAATTGCCGCCTTAAATTGCAGCATATCTTGGCAGGTTTCAATCAAATAAGCATCGGCTCCGCCTGCTTCCAAACCTTCACATTGCGTAATATATGATTTTTCTAGTGCATCATAAGCTATGTGGTCGAGTGATGGCAGTTTAGTTCCAGGACCTATCGAACCTAATACAAACCGTTTGCGACCATCAGAAAAAGAAGATGCCGCTTCTTTTGCAATCTCTACTGCAGTTTTATTAATTTCGAAACATCTGTCAGCCAGCCCAAACTCACCCAGCGTAATTTCAGAAGCCCCAAAAGTATTGGTTTCAACCATATCTGCCCCAGATTCATAATATCTCGTATGAATATCTCGAATGATATCTGGTCTTGATAGAACTAAGACCTCTGAGCAATTTTCCTTATTCCAAAAATCTTTTTCTAAATGCAGCGGCATCATCTGGATTAAAACACCCATTGAGCCATCACATAATAATACTTGGTCTTGAAGACAGTTTAAAAAATCACTCATAGTTTAATCTTTCTTATTTCTTTGCTCTTACGCCTAAAACATGGCATATCGCATAAGTTAAATCAGCACGGTTAAGGGTATAAAAATGAAAATTGCGGACACCTTCAGCTTCCAATGTACGACATTGCTCAACCGCAAATGCAGCAGCAATCAATCTTCTGGTTTCGGGATCATCATCAAGTCCATCAAACAGTTCGTACATTTCTTTAGGCATCTTTACTAGGCTCTTTTTGGCAAACTCTTCGGTTCTTTTAAAATTAGTTACCGGAAGAATTCCAGGAATAATATCCGCTTTGATTCCTTTTTTTACTGCGCGGTCTCTAAACCTCAAAAACTCAGGAATATCAAAGAAAAACTGGCTAATCGCCCGAGTTGCCCCAGCATCAATTTTGCGTTTTAAATTGTCTAAATCAAAATCTGCGCTTGGTGCTTCAGGGTGCTTTTCTGGATAGCAAGCTACGCTTATTTCAAAATCAGCTGTTTCTTTCAAAAATTTAACTAAATCAACCGCATATTTAAATCCTTGAGCGTCTAATTCCTCTCCTTCGGGAATATCTCCTCTTAGGGCAACAATATGTTTAACACCTTGGTTGTAATAATTTAGAGCTATTTCTTTGATTTCATCTTTATTTGCACTGATACACGTTAAGTGTGCCGCAGGATTAATATTGGTTTCTTTTTTTATACGAACCACCGTTTCGTGAGTTCTTTCTCTAGTAGACCCGCCAGCTCCATAGGTAACAGAAACAAATTTGGGAGAGAGCGGCTCCAGCCGTTTAATGGATTCCCACAAGGTTTCATTCATTTTATCTGTTTTTGGGGGGAAAAATTCAAAAGAAACTTCTATGTTTTCAGAAGGTTTTGCCATTATCGGAAGCAAGGACAAACATTTTCTAACCTTAAAAATATTTTTTAAACAAAACATCGATAACCAAAACTCCTGATATAATTAAAACATATCTTTTTTAATCATAAAAAATACTTTTAATAAAGTTTATTTATATAAAATCAAAATAAAATCTAGCTTTTAGTTCTAACACTCAAAAATGCCCACAACTTCCAAATGGCTGGAAAACGTAAATTGATCTAAGCAGTTTATGTTTTTAACTTCATATCCGCCATCAATGAGTTTCTTAGCATCACGAGCAAATGTTGAGGGATTACAAGAAATCATCACAATCTTTTTAGGCTTGCACCACATATCCGCCAAAACAGCGACTTGAGCTGCCGCTCCAGCTCGAGGAGGATCGATAACTACTAAATCAACATCGGAAAATTCTTCTTCTGATAAAGGATCTTTGAAAATATCTCTCACAAAACCCTTAATATCTGACTGACTATCTTTGAATGCTGAACGATTTAAAGATGCTACCATTTTATTATCAAGCTCAAATGCCTTAATTTTTTCTACCCCTGATTTAGCCAAAGCCATAGTAAAAACCCCTAAGCCCGAAAAAACATCAAGCGCATACTTAGAACCGACAGCTTCGGTTATTATTTTAGAAACTAAAAAAGCTTCTCCTTCTTGAGACGGCTGCAAAAAACAATCCTGCGGTATTTCTACTTCATAACCTGAAAAATTAATCATTGGTGTCCGCCTGACTGCAACGGGCATATAATCAGGCTCCTTTAAAGACGTATATCCGATTGCCGCAAGGTCATATTCTTGAGCAAACGCCGAAATATTCTCCAAAGCTTCTAAATCAGGAGGATTTTTAAGTTTAAATAAAATATCAAGCCCATTAGAACCCAAAGTTACTTTAATATCGCCTTTTTGTTTAACCTCAAAACGAGAGCAGAGTTTTTTTAACGGCTCCAAAATTTGATTAATCTCAGGTCTTAGCAGCAGACATTTTGTAATTCCCACAATGTTATGGCTTTGCTTTTGGTTAAATCCAAACATAACATTAGAATTTCCAAGATTATAAAAAACAAGCTCGGCTCTCCTACGGGATTCTGTCTTAGTGGCAAAAATATCTATGTCTTTATGATATTCAATTCCCTGCATTTTCAGAGTTTTTTCAAAAATATCTTTCTTAAAATTAGAATAGGCATCTTCGGTTAAATGCTGCAAAGTACAGCCGCCGCATTTCCCAAAATAAGGACAAGGAGGATTTCTTCTTTCGGGAGATTTTTCCGAAATACTTAAAACTCTAGCTCTATCACCACTTATTTCGGCTAGAACTTTTTCTCCGCTTAAAGCCAAGGGAACAAAGATTTTTTTGCCCTTAGAATAAGCAAGTCCATCACCGCTAGCGCCTAAAGAAGTTATTTCAAGTTCTGCTTGATATGTTTTGTTTTTGACCATAAATACCTGTGTTTATTTTTAGTTGTTTATGTAATTATATTTTTTAAAGTCTCATTAAATCAGCTTCAACTAATTTATGCATTATGGGTATAATATCGGAAACGGGCTTTTTTATGATGTTGCTTATATCTATTAAATCGTTAGAACCATCGGCATATGCAATAAAATCCATCATAGTTTCAACCGAACAGCTGGTTGCTTTTGTGCTAAAGTTAGGATAAAGACCTCTTTTGCCCAGCTGTGGTTCACAAAGGCAGTTAATTTGCGGCTTAGCATTATTTTCAATAATATTAATGCAGTCCTCAACCATATCATACCCCCCCTTAAGACCTTTTGCTGTTACCAGATTAAAGTCATCAAGTGAAGTATGGTATTCGGGGTATTCACTATATTTAGATCGGCTCAGTGCTACCAGCGGCAAATCAACTCCAGCACTGCAATACTGCCTCTCATCGCTGCCTCTTTCCAAGAAAGAATATTTGAAAAAATTTTCATCTTTGAATTTTAAAACATTTTCTGCAACCTTATCGGCATAAGTATTGCCATATCTTGAGGCAACATATGAATAGGCTCGTTCATCGCCAATACAGGAAAGATTAAAACCTGCAATTATATTTTTTTTCATTGCTTCCAAGTTTTTACTTAAATAAACAATAGAGCCTATCGTTTCTGGAATGAAAATAATTCTATAAGTGTATTTTCGTGGGCTTGACAACAGCCATTTTGCGATAAAGGTCGATACACAAGGACCTGACAACTCGTTATTAGCCATCGAAGGGTGGCAGACATACGTTGATAAAAAAACTTCCTTGTCGCTATCACCTTTGATAATAAGCTCACCAAAAGTTAGGTTTCCTTCTTTCAGTTCGCTGTCGATAACAATATGATATTGCCCCTCTTTTAAGGTCTGCCTTTGAGTGTGTGTTAAACAGAAACCCCAGTTTTCTTTATAATATGATGTAATATATGGTATCGCATCGGGCTGATCTGGAAGACTAAATAGATGTTTTTGTAATTCTGCAAGCGGCATAACCTGATTAACAGGAACGGAATAACCAACAACGTGCAGATTATTATTGCTAAAATCTACAATTATGTTTTCATTCTCATCTGCAATGAATGCCTGTTTTATATTCCATTCCTTAGGAACAACCCAGTCAAAAGCTTTAGTCCCTGTTGGAACTTCTATAATACTAAGAGGAATATGCTGCTGCAAAGCCGCCAAAGTTTCTCTCACGCCATTGCCTGTAATACTACGGCAAATGGGATATAATTCCTTAGCAAGTGAATAAATCTGCTGGCTTAGCTCTTCATCATTTAACATTGCTTACTTTTTTACAGCTTCAATAACAAAGGCTGAACACAAGAATAAACCACGCCAATTTGATGGCTCGTGCTCCAATTTAATGGCTTCTCTGCGGAACAATTCTGGGTCTTTTTCGCTCAAATATGGCATAGCAGGGTGATAGTGATACCACAGCAATTTAATATCTTTAAAATTATGCTTTTTGAATAATTCAATGACTTCAAACGGGTTATGGAACTTAGATAAAATTGCATCATAGCCAGGTTTGTCTGTCCCTTGAACCTTGTCTCTTATCTTAGGCATATCGGTTCTTAATCTTGATTTTAAGTCTTCTTCAACATACTGTTTCATCTCATCGCTAACATCGCCAAGCAAATCATTCATAATAAAGTCAACGGTGTGCCTATTTTGAGAAAACAAAGAAAACAGCTTGTTTCTAAATTCGATAAAAACACTGCCGCCTTTTTTAACCATTGATGCCATATTTTCTAAAACCAAGTCATCATTCTGAACATGGGGCAAAACGCCCATTGCAATTAGACCATCAAAAAGACCGTCTTTAAGGCAATGAACATAACTTGTAGAATCTTGAATATCGGCAAGGAAAATATGGTCTGGATCTTGACCGCTTTTAATCATATTTTCTTGAGATTTTTTCACCATTTCTTTTGAAACATCAAAACCCCAAATATCAATTCCTGCCTTGCCTAAAGTAACCAATGGGGTACCTTCGCCAACGCCTATTTCTACAACTTTTTTGATATTTTTAGTAACAAAGGAGTTAAGCAGCATTTGCAAACGAAAATAATTTGCTGGATATACTTTTGTTACATCATACAACATATCTCTGTCATATTGTTCGTGATAAGATGCGGCAACAGTATCATAATGATTTACTACAGTGTTTTTTTCTGACAATTTCGTATCTCCAACTATTTAATAGATAAAGCAAATTATTCAACTTAATGAGGTATGATACCTTTAAAAAAGGACACCTTCAATAAAAACTTTAATACCTTATAAATAGCTAAAATATTATTAATTAAATGTTTTATTTTAAATAAGAGCTTTCGCCAAAGAATTTTTTTGATGCAAAAATAAACATTTTTAACTATGCTCTTTAGCATCAAATGATATGAATTATTTAAGGCTTTATCCATTTATGTTAGAAACTTTGAAAAAAATTTATTTTTTACTTTTGGGAAAAATCTGCGGAACGCACCCTAGAGTTTATCCTTGGCACTTTCAATGGCTGGCAACAAGAGATTTACATAAGATTCTGAAAAAAGAACTCCCCAAACTTTCAGGAGATGTTTTAGACATTGGTTGTGGAGATAAACCTTACAAAATTTGGCTCAAAAACGCTCAAAAACATATCGGCATTGATATTTATGACGGCGCTTTTGTTGACTATGTTATTCAGCCCGATGAAAAATGGGAACTGCAAGATAACAGCTTTGATGCCGTTATCAGTACTCAGGTTTTAGAGCATACTGAAAATATTTCTCATCTTTTAGATGAAGCGTTTAGGGTATTAAAGCCCAAAGGAGTTTTGATTATATCGGCACCCTTTCTCTACCACGAACACGGAACCCCTTATGATTTTTGGCGTTTTACCAAATTTGGTTTAGAAAAACTTATCAAAGAGCGGGGCAAAATTATCAGTGTTAGAGAATTCGGCAGGATTGGTTCAACTCTATCCACCTTATTTCTTTGCTGGATAATGTCATTCCACACCGTTAAAATTTTCTTTCCCTTCTTAATTCCATTGTTTTTGGTTGTAAATTTAATTGGATTAATCTGGGATAAAATCGATTTCTCACACTCTTATTATTCGGGAGTGGTTATTGTTGCAGAAAAAGATTAGTCCTTCTTACGAGCAATGCAGTTAATATATGGTGAAAAATAAGAATTGGCTTTGAGCTTTATTTTAAACGTTCTCTCAAAAACCCAAGTCAAAATTGAAAAGGCAACCAAACCGTTTAAAAACAATTTTTTTAGCCACCATATGAAAGATTTTTTAACCGTAGAATTAAGATTCAGCACTAAAAAATTAGAAAACAAAAAATAACTACAATCTATCACCTCTAATCCTGCGTCCTTATGTGCAGTTTCAACTTTATTCTTATCTAGAGGAATATGTATATCGTAAACCTTTTTATCAAATATTTTTTGCAAAAAACCAACACATTTAGTCATATTAGGAACATTGGTAAACATAATGCCTTTTGGTTTTAAAAGCTTGGATAAGGCAACAACGATTTCTTTGGTATCTGCAAAATGCTCAATAAGACCGATAGAAAGCACAACATCAAACTTACCTACCAAATCATCGGGAATATTAAAAATATCACAACAGTAAACTTTGCCCTTAACCCCATCTCTTTCTAAAATAGCACTAGCCTGTTCACAGCCGACTTTAGAGTAATCTATGCCCGAAATATCAAAATTAAAGCTTTTAGCAAAAACAGGTAATATTTGAGATCTTGCGCAGCCAACTTCAACAAAGGCAACGTTTTCTCTGCCTTCAAACTCGGCAAAACTTTCTTTAAATTTGATAAAAAAACTGTGCTTAACATAGTCTTTTATCGCGAGAGATTCCATATCCCAAGTTTTAGGTAAGTCTTGGTTCTGCCAAACCCCGCTCCAATATTCATTTCCCGCCTTATCTTCCGTAATATTACTTTCTAACATTTAGGCTCCAATCTAGCAGTTTTTTCAAATTTTTGTTAAAATCGTAATCTCGCCAATAACGATTAAATCCGTTTTTGGCTATTTCTATTCTTTCGTTATCGTGCTGTAAATAATACTCAATTTTTTCAATCGCATCAGGAATATTATCATAATATACTGCCTCTTTTCCTGATTCAAAAATTTCATTATGCGCATCAGCCGCCGCCTTATCGCACATAAGCATCATTCCGTGGGCAGGAACTTCATACATTCTAGCATTTCCTGTCTCATTTTTAGCGTCAGATAAATGCATATTTATTCCTATTTTACAATGACGATAAAGGTAATCTCTTTCAGCCCCTGTTAAACTTGTAACCCTATGTGGAAAAACAGGTTTGCCTAAAAGCCCTCTTAAAATGGCGCCATAACCTTTTAGTTTCCAGCGACCGTGAACCTTAAGTCTATCTTTAAAATGCTTTTTTAACTCAACAAGGCGGTCAACTTTTGGCGAATATTGATTGCCGACATAAGATAAAGCTATTTCTCTGTCTTTAAAAAAATCTTCATCAACAATATCTGGTTTAGAAAATTTTTGAAAAACCAAAGGCCAAAAACAGTGTTTTTCAATACCCCAGCGGGAAATAGCATCTTTATAACTTATATTATCCATATAACCAGGAGAAATATAAAAAGCGCCGTCAAATGCCCAGAAATAGGGAATCCCTCTTGTATAGGTAGAGTAAGGATCGTCAATTAGCCCTAAAATCTTTATCGGTTTTTTTAGTTCTTTGTATATAATTTCGGGGTGAATAATATTGTAATAATACATTATTATCAGGTCAAAATCCTTGAATTTTTCTACAAAATCATACGCCATTTTCATATATGACGGATTTTTGCTCCGATATAACTCATCTATTCCTTGAACCGTTGTTAACTTTTTTACGCTGTCAAATCCATAAAGACCATATCTTATTAAGTCTTGGATATTGCCGAACCTGTTTTTAGAAAAATATGACCAGCAATCAAAGCTTTCAATATGATAGCCTTCTATCTTTTCTTCTGGAACTAAATTAAACAAACAAACTTTTTTCATTTAATTTTCTTTTCAATGCTAAATAAACTACCGAAATTGAACATAACGCTAAAGATGCCGAGCCTATTGTAGTTGCCCACGCAATTCCCTGTCCACCTAATAATGCCCCTAACTTAAATGATAAATAAGCCTGAATGGCAACAGAAATTATTGTTAATATACTTATTGTACCATTCATTCGCATCGCAGCTAGAGCTTTGGTTCCCAAAATAGCAATTAGTGCAAAAGGAATCTGCATAAAATATGCCTTTTGAATTGGACTGACAATAATGCTGGCTGCGTCATCAAAAGCCCCTCTTCTATAAAAAATAAAAATTATAAAATCTGATAAAAAGAATAAGACTGATGCTAGTGCTAAACCCGATAAAAACAAAATTACGGTTATTTTTTTAAGGCTATGCATACAATATGAAAAGTTCTTAGCTCCAATCATTGCAGAAAAATAGGGAAGAACTGTAATTCCAACTGCTGTTACTAATATTCCATAAATTGCGGTAGGAAGCCTGTAACCATAACCTAAGGCGGCTACCGTTCCGCTTGATAGGGAGGCGGCTATCGATCTTTCAATAAGCTGCCCTAAAGAAAAAACCACATATCCTGGTAATATCGCCAAAATCCCAATATAAATATCTTTCTTTATAACTTTGCCAAGCTTAACCAGAGCTATCATTTTATCTTTAATCAAAATAAGATTTAAAACAACAAACTCTAATGCGGTTCCAATTACTAATGCCCATACTAAAACTTCCCAAACAGTTTTATCCATCTGGAAAAATATAATAAGTATGGCAACAATCGGCGTCGTTATAGGCAAGAGTCCATTGAGCCAGAAACGTCCCTGCGATTGCATAACGCCATAAGCAAGCAGGTTAATTCCATTAAAGAAATAATATGGAATTAACAGGAATAAAGCCTTTTTTAATAACGTTATCTTCTCTGGGCTAAAGCCTGACGCTAAAAAAGGAAGTGTAAAATCTATTCCTGATATAAATAAAAATAAAGCAAGGGTTATAAAAATAAGACTTATTGCCAGAATAAAGCTATAGACTTCAGCCTGCATTCTATGATTTTTAGTCGCCGATATTTGCGAAATCAAAATGGTCTGAGTCGAATTAATAATAACGCTTAAAGGAAAACCGATAATGACAAACGCTAGAAGATAAATATCTAAGTCTTCGCTTAAGCCAAAGGCATAGGCTACCACAACTTCTTTCAAAAACCCTATTATTTTAGCTAAAAGAGAGGCGTTAGCTGCAACGATAGAGGAATAAGCAAGCGTTCTTAATGGTGATTTGCCTACAAATTTTTCTATTTTATCTTTTAAAACAGAAAGCATTACATCTTATCACATTCAACATTAAGACTAATCAAGGTTCCGTTTTCTTTATCCATATGAGGGATATAAGCTTGGGAGTAGTCATCGACATCAGCGTGTTCGGTCTTGCGCCAGTCATAAAGACGGACATTACCAAAACCTGCATTCTCAAGTTCTTTTTTGAGCGATTTAAAATCAAAAATGTTATAGTGGATATTATAAAGGTAATCCTGTCTGCCAAAAATTGGTCCCATCACCATATTGATGTCGTCATACTTTGTGTAGATTTCACATAGTTTTTTAAAATCTGGAACCGCAATTCTTAGAACTCCGCCTTTTTTCATAACACGGCGCCATTCTTCTAAAACTCTTGGCAAATCTTTTCTTTTAAAATGTTCTAAAACGTGGCAGGTATATATTAATTCTACCGTTTCATCTTGAATAAAAGAAAGAGTGTCAATCGTTGCAACGTGATCTATATGAGGATAGTCAACCGCATCAATATGAATAAAACCCTCAATAAACCTTTTTCCGCAGCCAAGATGCAACTTCATTATTATATCTCCTAAATATTTAATCATAAATTTAGGAAAATATTACAAAACTAGGCTGGTAATGTAAATTGATATTTGGCAGCTTAAAAATTAAATGCTCTGATAGTATTTATTATAATTATCGATACATTTTACCAATGAGTATTCATTTTTAATTCTGAGGACAGCCTTACTGCCAAAATCTGCATTTAGAGCTTTATCCGAAAGCTGCATAATTGCTTCTGCCATTTTTACGGGATCTTTAATAGGAACTGTTATTCCTGTATCTTTTACAATCTCTTTTGCATCGCCAACATCTGTGGTTACGCAAGGAACTCCACAAGCCATCGCCTCCCCAAGAACATTAGGAAAGCCTTCACCAAAAATTGATGACAAACAAAGAACGTCAAAAGCTCCATAGATTAATGACAGATCCAAACATTCTCCTAAAAGAAAGGTTTTATTCGATAGTTTAGAATTTTCTATTTCGTTTTTTAAATCTAAATTATCGTTATCGACACCTTTGCCAATAAGAACAAAAACCGCATTGGGCAGTTGTTGAGATACAATCTCACAAGCCTTAACAAAACTAAAATGGTCTTTCATAGGATCAAAACGGGCAATATGACCAATAATAAAAGCATCATCTGCAAGTTTTAAATCTGTTTTAAGCTTGGCTTGTGCTTTTTCTCTCGTTTGATACTTTGCCATATCAAAACCATTGGGAAAATATATCCAGTTGCTATTTTTATAGCCTATTTTCTGGTGAAATGCTTTGCCAGAATATGAATTAAAGATTATCGCTTCAGGATAATGTGATAAAAAGACTAAAGCTTTTAAAATAATTTTAGAAATTAAGCTGTATTTGCTCATATCCATATTGGAACAACGGATATTCCATAAAATATGCTTGATACCGCATAACTTTCCGACAATAAGTCCCAAGAAATCGGCGTGATAAAGCCACGTCTGTAAAATATCAGGCTTTTCTTTCTTTAGAATTGATATAAGATTTAAAACAGGTTTCAAAGAAAGTGATTTTTTCTTCATATTAAGAGTATAAACTTTAACACCTAAATCTTCCAATTTACTGCCAAAAACACCTTTGTCCATCATACTTATAACAATATGAGTAAGCTCTTTATTATCAGAATTCGAAGCGAAATTAAAAAGAGTCTTTTCGGCTCCTCCCGTATTCAAACCCGTAATTAAATGTATTACTTTTTTCATTATAAAAGTTCACAGTGAATCTAAATTGGAAAAAAAATGCTTAAATCAAATTTGAAATATATAACAAATAGAACAAATATTAAAACAAATTTTTACTAAAATCTTATATCGCGCACATAATAGAAGCTCCTGAGCAGAAACTTATCTAAGAAGTGGGACTTTGAGCAAAGCTTTAGCCTAACACTCTAGAGGTATATGTTTATTAACTTGTATAAATGGGAATAATTTTTTCGGTTTTATTTTAAAAATTGATTGATAGCTGTAATAATCGCAGGTCCTAAAATAATGATAAATAAGACAGGAAGAAAAAACAAAATCATTGGAACTGTAAGTTTTGCAGGTAGAGAACCCGCTTTTTTTTCAGCAAAAGACATTCTGCTCTCGCGGCTTTCTTGAGACACAACTCTTAAAGCCGTAGCAAGCGGAGTTCCATATTTTTCTGATTGAACAAGAGCTGTTGCTAAAGATCTTGCGGCTTGCAATCCTGTTCTTTTAAAAAGATTTTCGTAAGCCGTCCTTCTTTCTGGCAAAAAGGAAAGCTCAGCCGAAGTAAGGGCTATTTCTTCTGCTAATGCTGGTGAAGTTTCGATTAAATCATTAGATACTCTGACAAAAGATGCTTCAGCAGAAAGACCCGCCTCAACGCATATTAACAATAAATCCAAGGCATCAGGAAAAGCTCTTTTCAACTCCTGTTGTCTTTTCTGGATATTATTACTAATTAATGTCCCAGGTATATAAAAACCAATCGCCCCAGCTAGCATTAATAACAATAATTTAGGAAAAAAAGATATTTTTAAAATTATCATAAGAAAGAAAACTAATGAAAAAGGAAGAGCAATTCTTATAAACATAAAGGTAATAACTGCAGATTGATTTCTAATACCTGCTTGGACAAGTTTTTCCTTTATTTCTCTGGTAGTATTTTGATTTTGAAGTTTTAGGTAATCCAAAATATTACTCATAAAACTAACTTGGCTGCTCTTTTTTTGCCGCAAGGTTTTTTGTTCAGCTAATCGTTCTATTTGTTGTTTTTGAAGCTCTTCTCGTTTAAGGGCTACACTTTTTAACCTTGCCGAAACTTTGTCTTTATTAAACAACGGCTCAACCAAAGCTAAAAGCGTTACTAACCCGCCTAGCAAAGCCAAAACAACCGTTAAAATGTTTAAAATTTCATTGTTCATAATCTTAAAAATCAAAATTTATCATATTTTTCATAACTAAAGTGCCGATTATCATCCAAATAGCACCACAAATCAGCATAACATGTCCTATAGTTTCTTCGAAAAGAATGCCAACATAATCAGGAGCAATTATCTTTAAAATAACTATCATAAAAAAAGGAAGAGAGCCAATTATCATTGCCGAAGCTTTAGCTTCGCTTGATAAGGCTTGGATTTTATCTTTCATCTTTTTGCGTCCACGCAAAACATCTGAGAGTTTTTCAAGCGTTTCTGCAAGATTACCACCAGTTTGTTGTTGAATAGTAATAACAACAGAGAAAAAACGAAAATCATCAGTTGGCATTCTTTCTAATGCTCTTTGCATAATTTCATTTATTGTAAGCCCTATTTTCTGCCCTTCAACAATCAATCTAAATTCCTGACCTACAGGATCTGGCATTTCCTTGCCTATCATTTTGATACATTCACCAACAGGAAGACCAGACCGAATACCTCTAACAATTATATCTATGGCATCGGCAAAATTACTGGTAAAAGCTTTTTGTCTTTTAAAACATCTTTTTTTCAAATATCTTTTTGGAAATCCGAAAGTCGAATAGAACCATATTAAACAAGCAACAAAACTAAAACCTTTGATTGCTACCCATAAACCTGTTACTAACAGACCAAATAATATTGAAAGAAGCCAAAAATGCAAAGGGGATATTTTTAAATTCGCCTGCATCAAAAGACTTTTTATTGAATGCTTACTGTTTGGCTTTTGGGTGTCTTCTAATTGTTTTAGATTATCTTGAATTTTTTTACGCCGATAACTATTAGTATCAAATACCTTATCATCTTTGACATTTTTTTTGCCCACTATTATTTCTAGACGTTTTTGCAAATTTTGCTGTTTATCATATTTGTTAGCAAGCAAAAAAGTGATACCAAATATAGCAATAATCGTTATTAAAAATGTTAAAAGATAAAACATTCTATATTCCTGATTGATTAAGGGCTTCTGCTAATTTTAATTCTAGTCCAAAATACTTCGCACTATCCCAAAACTTTGGTTTGATACCTGTTGCCACATGCCTGCCAAATATTTTTCCGTTTTCATCTTCTCCTTGGATTTCATATACAAATATATCCTGCAGAACGACAACCTCACCCTCCATGCCTACGACTTCAGTTATATGAGTGATTTTTCTTGAACCGTCTCTAAGTCTAGCCGCTTGAATAATAACATTTACCGCTCCTGCTATTTGTTCACGAACAGCTTTAGTCGGCATATTAAAACCACCCATAGCAATCATATTCTCGATACGTGAAATTGCTTCTCGTGGATTATTAGCGTGAATAGTTCCCATTGACCCATCATGACCAGTATTCATAGCTTGGAGCAAATCAAAAGCTTCTGGTCCACGAACTTCGCCCACAACAATTCTTTCTGGACGCATACGCAGACAGTTTCTTACTAAATCACGCATAGTGATTTCACCTGCTCCTTCAAGATTAGGAGGACGAGTTTCAAGCCTAACAACGTGAGGCTGTTGTAACTGGAGTTCCGCAGAATCCTCACAAGTAATGGTTCGTTCTTTGGGGTCAATAAAACTGGTTAGAGCATTTAAGAGTGTCGTTTTGCCGCTGCCTGTTCCTCCAGAAATAATAGTATTAATGCGGCTTGCCCCAATAACCTCCAAAAGAGTTGCTCCCTGCTTAGTTATTGAGCCAAACTCAACCAAATTTTTGAGTTTCAATTTGTCTTTTTTAAATTTACGAATAGTAAGTGTTGGGCCATCAATGGACAATGGCGGAGCAATAACGTTGACACGAGAACCGTCCAAAAGCCTAGCGTCACAAATAGGATTAGCTTCATCAACACGTCTTCCGACAGCACTAACAATACGTTGACAGATGTTCATTAGCTGGGCATTGTCACGAAAGTTTATATTCGTTAATTCAATTTTGCCATTGGTTTCAATGTAAACTTTGCCCGCACCGTTAACCATAATGTCAGCAATATCATCTCTTTCTAAAAGCGGTTCTAAAGGCCCTAGGCCTAAAACATCATTACAGATATCAACAATAACCTGATTTTGTTCAGCAGCACTCAAAACAAAAGAGCGCATACTTATAATTTCAGAAACGATATCAGATATTTCTTCTCTTACCTGCTCTTGATTAAGTTTGGCAAGATCAACAAGATCAACTGAATTTATAAGATCGGAAAAAACGCTGATTTTGATTTCACTAAGCCTATTATCTATTTTAATCTTAGAACTTTCATTATTATCGATAACAATAGATGGTTCTACTGGGTTTTTTTCCTCTTCTAATAAGACAATATCTTTCTTTTCGTCATCAATCGGCGATATTTTTTTTACTTTCTCTGGCGCTTCTTTTCGTTTTCCGAACATCTTTTAAATCACATTTTTTTAATAGGTGTTTTCAACCATTTTAACAAAGTATTGATTTTTGTTTCTTGTTGTTTTTCTATTTTTATATCCCAACCAGATATTTTACTGGTAAGCTCTTTTAAAAGCAAACTAGTATCATTGTTAGGATCCATCTCGCAAATCATTTGCCCGTTATTATTGGCTTCGCCAAAGACATCAGGAACATAAGGCATTGTCATTAAGGGCTGCACACCCAAAGTTTCACTGAAATCTTTTTCTGAAAGCTGCGTCTTTCTATTAGAATCATATTGATTGAAAACCAACTTGAAAGGTTTCTTTTCTCTAGTTTTATCAATAATATCCTTAATGTTTTTAATGTTTCTAAAACTGGTAAGATCTGGAGTTGCAACGATAACAGCTTCATCAGAATCAATTAAGGTTTGATATATCCAAGCTTCATAGTTATGGGGCAAATCAAGAATAACGATATCAGCCATCTGACGAAGCATATCAATAATCTTATCTAAAACTTCAATACTTATCTTAACATTATTAGAAAAATTAGCTGGAGAACCTAATATCATAAGATAATCGTCGTAATGTATCATAATCTTTTCAAGCAAATCTTGATCCAGCCTATTAGGCTGCATAATAGCATCAACAATAGTTTGCTTAACATCAAGATTGAAAGCAAAGGCTGCTGTTCCAAAAAAGATGTCTGTATCAACTAAAATAACATCATCTTTTTTCTCGTGGCTTAGTATCCAAGCAACATTATGAGCAAGGCAACTGGAACCAACTCCTCCTCTTGCACCATAAAAACTGATAAGCTTACCTTTAGGCATAGAATCTGGTCTTGAAAAAACCGTTTCTATTCTATTAATTAAATCATCAAAAGAAAGAGGATACGTGAAATATTCGGTAACACCTTCAGAAATAAGTTTACGATATAAATTTATGTCATTTAATTTGCCAACAATAATAACTTTGGTGTTGGGTGAACAAAATTCTGCAAACTTCTCAAGATAAGAAAGCATTTTGTTATCATCTTCTTCTTTTTCTTCTAAAATAACTAAATCAGGAGTTTCTTTATCTTTGTAATATTCAACCGCAGCAATAAGCCCGCCTTTATGAAAATTAATTGTTGAATATGATAACAATTTATTTTTATGAGCTTTTTCTACTTCTAACTTTGTTTGTTCGTTCAAATAAAAAACATCTATTTTTAATCGTAATATCACTTTTGGTTTGTCCTGTTAAATTTTTAATTTATTAAAGAAGCCTCTACTTCTGACTCTGAATTAGTCTCTTCTCCTGCCTCATATTTCCTTATGATTGTCTCTCCTCTAACCGCTGAACGAGGTGAGCTTGGTCTTTGTTCAATTAAATCTTTAGGATTAGAAACCATTAAACCAATATTGTGCTGCGTGGCACAGCCAAAATTAGGGTGCTGAAGATTAGGATTATATGATTCCCACCTTCCGCAATCAGGCAATTTGGCGTTATATATAATAAATTTAATATATGAATACTTTGTTTTTTCTAACGATTGAGATTCTACTGGCAATAAATTAAGTATTATTTTTTCTGATGTTATGCCTTGTTCTTCAAGAACTTCAGCAAGTTTAGCCGCCTTTAGATAAGCTGCGCTATCAGATTCACCTGAGACAAACGTTGTAAAAACCTCAATATTGCCATCACCTTTGGTAAGATAATCCTTAATATTGGTTTCAATTTTGGCAACCGATTGCTCGCTTATCTCTCCATTTTCGTTAATATCAATTTTGAGCGTGACTTCATTAGGCTCAACTGTGATAGGATGTTCCGTGCGATAATCATAGATATTCTTACAAGAAGCACTAAGAAAAATTATAAATATCAGCATAAATACTTTTGAGTTTTTCATAAACAGCTCCTTTAACGCATACTATAACCAATAGGACCCTTTAACGCACCCTTTATCAGTTTGCTATTTTTATCGCGATAGGTCTTATATAAACCGCCAAGCAAGAGTCTGTTTAGGTCCCCGGCTGGAACAAAGCCATCTGACGGGCTGGCAAATTCATTTTCGCTTCTAGGTTCAACAATGTAACCGCTAATTGTAACAACCAATTCTGTTTCATTTTTACGGAAGGACTGCGAACGAAACAACGCTCCCAAAATAGGAATGTTCTGAATACCTGGAACTCCTCCCGAATTATTTATCGTATCATTCTGTAGAAGCCCACCTATCATTAAACTTCCGCCGCTTGGAATTTCTACGGTTGTTCCAAATCTTCTGGTATTCATAGTAGGAACCGTTGCTCCAGATATAACTTCTAAATCAGCAATAGAACTTACTTCTGTTGAAAGTTTAAGACTAATCCTGCCAGAACTTAAAATAACAGGAGTAAAAGCAAGACTTATACCATACGGTTTAAAAGTGAAGGTTACATTTCCCTCTTGATCAAAAACAGGAATTGGATACTCGCCGCCAGCTAGGAGATCTGCTTTCTCTCCAGAAACCGCCGTTAGGTTTGGTTCCGCAAGAGTTTTTATTAATCCTTGGGTTTCAAGAGCCTGCATAACGGCACTGAAACTTCCTTTGCTGAGGGTAGCACCATAAAGAGAATTAACACCAAGTCCACCAGCAGATAAGCCTGTATTTGTTACTCCAGCCCAATTTAAAAGCCAACTATTTTTATTTTGATTAAAACTGGTATTCAAGCCAAACTCTTTAAGAACGCTTCTCTGCATCTCAGCAACACGAACTTTTAATAAAACCTGCTGTTCATCTTTAATCCCAAGCATATTAACAATTTTTTCAGTTGTAACAAAGTTATTAGCAACTTGAATAACGTTTTTAGCAATAGCGTCAGAACTTACAGAACCTGAAATTACCAAACTATCTTTGGTTGATAGAACGTCGATTTTTTCTTCAGGAAAAAGTTTTTTATAAATACCAGCTAAAGATTCAGAACTAACATTAACGCTAACATTAAATCTCGTCAGAATTTTACTGCTGCCATCAAGTAAAATAACATTAGTATCGCCAATGCCTGTGCCATTTAAATAAGCCAGATTTTTATTAACAATTTTAATATCAGCAACAGCAGGGTTGGCAATAATAATCTCTCTAGTTTCGGGATTGATATTAATGACTTCTGAGTTACCAACGGCAATATTTAAAGCTATCGCATTCTTTGAAGAATCCTGTTGTAATTGAACTTTGCGGTTTATTTTTTTATACGGAGCCTTCTGACTATTGAGAATAAGATTTAAGTCGCTGTCCAAAATTATACTTTTAGCATCTTGCAAAGAACCTTCTTCAATCTTAATAGAGGGGTGAGCTTTTGGTTTAATCTTAGCTTCTTCAGATTCTTCGTTGTTTGATTTTAACTTTGAAAAAAAGCTAAAAAAACCGCCTTCTGACTCTGCAAAAGCACAGGGACTAAACAAAAAGCTTAACAACAAAGCTATTAATAAAATTTTGTTTTTCATTATGACTCCATTGAATTTATTGAGTAATAATTTCTTTACCGCGATAAATCTTTATATTGTTATTATTAGAAACAGGAGCTTTTTTAATTTCGTTTTTTACAAAACTTCCTCTTATCATCGCACTTAGAAGATTACTTGCATCTAAATCGCCAGTAAAAGCTTTATTTTGGTAAACGTTTTCTTCCTTAACTAAAGGCCTTAAAACAAAAGTAAGATCACCCATCTTTTGAGCTACAGCCAAAATTTCAGCTTCTTGAGGTGTAACCTCAAGAGTAAGACTTTTTGCCGTAGTTTTCTTCTTATCTTTTGCGGTCTCTTCTTTTTCTTTAGTTTTTGTCATTTTACTATCAACAGCTAAAACTTTTATACTTGTTAAAATCGTTTCGCTAAAATTCTTATAAGCTAGAGCTCCTTGCTTTTGCTGCTCAACATTTTGCCCCACTAGACGACCAACTAAAACAACATCAACCAGATCTCCTGGAGAAATAAAACCTGTCATTCCGGATTGTAAAGAAACAGGCACGCCATAAGCTCTTTTGCCAGTAGCAATCATTCCCGACATAACGCTGGATTTTTCGGGATTAAACGTTCTTTGCTTTATAATAATCTCGTTTTCAAAAAAATCTGTTTTAGCAACCCGCCCTATAAAATAATCAAATTTATCTTTTTCACCGCCAGATATAAAATCACTGCCAACACTTTTTTTAGGCCAATCCTGCCACCTGATGTCATTATCTTTTATAGTTTCTCCTGCGGCTATATTCCTATTTGCAACCAAGACTTTCTCTATAGAGCTAGAAATGGTTTTTTCTCTTGATATATCTTGGTTTTGTTTGATTGCTTTACGAGCCATCAAAGCTGCAGCACCAGAAAAAACAATTGCTAATAAAATTAAAATAAAAGTAATAGGTCTCATTAACTATGGTTCCTAAAATTTAAAACGAGTATGGATAATATAGTCTTTAATCAATTATAGCTTATAAAAATTTTCGATCACAAAACAAATTATAGCAGAAAAACAAATTGCTACACCATAAGGAATACCGTTCTTATCATTCATAAGCTGGTTTAAGCATTGCGGGTACTTCCTGTTTTTCAAAAAAGTTCTTATGAAAATCAGGAATAAAGCGATAACTCCCCCCAAAAAAGATGTCATAACAATCATAAGCAGAATGTTTTTTAAACTAAACCATAAACCTAAAACAGCAAAAAGTTTAATATCTCCACCACCAATAAAACCTAATTGCCAGATTATTATGCCTAAAACCAAATTAGAAATAGCAATTAGAGAGCGTTCAATTAAAAACAATAAAAATTCTTCGGGATTTTCTAAATATTTATAAAAAGCAAAAAATAAAAATAAGAATAATAAAAATAACGGTATTTTATTTGGAATAGTAAAAGTAAGAATGTCTTTAATAGATGCCCATAACATTATAGTTAAGAAAAAAAAGAATATTAATGCTTTGAAATAAATGCCGCCTATCAAAAACACATTAACAACCCTTGTATTATTAAAATGTGCTGAGACAGTTTAATTTCTATATCAGCACATTAACAAACAACTATCTCTATTCTTCGGCTGACATTTCAGCTGTTTTTTCAGCAACTTTATCAGAAATACCTGTGAATAAACCTTTAATGTTATCACCTAATGTGAAAACAATAACGATAATTGCAACAGCAACACCAGCTGCAATTAGTCCGTATTCAATGGCAGTTGCTCCTTTGATATCCTTAACAATTTTATTTTTCAATAACATTGCTTTAATATATAAACTTAACATTCTAATATCTCCTTATTTTTTACTAAGCTAGCCCCATGCTATCTCTTTACATAACTTCATATGCTACATAATATATAAAGAAACATCAATACTTTAGTTGATAATTAACAGTAGCCTTAAATCAACTAGGAGTTTATATTTTATGATTAGTCAACCGGCAACGCTATGATGTGTGTCACAGATATAAATATTCAGCTGTCTTAAAATTAAGAAAGATGATAATTGCAAAAAAAACAATTATGGGGATAAGGGAAAATAAAATTGCTATTACCTTCAAAAAAATATGTAGAATCCAGATTTCAAAAGTTATCTGCTGATAATAAAGGATCTGTAGCAATCGAATTTGCTTTTTGCGCCCTTCCTTTTTTGGCCTTACTTTTTGCAATAATTGAAATATCAATGGTTTTACTGTTTAGCATTATTCTTGATGGCGCTGTTCTTGATGCTGCACGTAAAATCAGAACTGGGGAAGCTTTTGAATCGGGAGATGCAGCAGGCACATTTGCAACCAAGCTTTGTGATTCTTTATTTGGGGTGATTGATTGTGACAAGGTAAGCTATCATGTAACCGTTTTTCCCGATTTTTCATCAATTACCTTTGCCCCGATGTACGATGAAGATGGAGAACCTATTCCTAGTTATTTTGAAGACAGCGTGGCTGGAGATATTGTTGTTGTCAGAGCTTCTTATACTTGGAACATTTTAACTCCTTTTTTAGCTCCCTTTTTAGGCAGAGATAACTTTGGATTAGTTGCAACTACCGTTTTTCGCAGTGAACCTTATCAAGGAGCAATTTGATGCTAAAACAGTTCCAAAAAGATATCTCTGCATCAGCAGCATCTGAATTTGCTTTAGTCATACCTTTTATGCTTATCTTGCTTTTGGGTGTTGTGGAAACATCACAGATTCTAATGGTTAAAAGGAAAGTAACTGCGGTTGCTCAAAATTGTGCTGATTTAATTTCCCGTGAAACATCAATAACAAACACTGAACTTGCTGATGTGGTTAAAGCCGTTTCTATGATTTTCTACCCTCTGCCCACGCAAAATCTAGGCATAAACATAAGCAGCATTGTTTTTGATGAAAGTAACAATCCCAGCTTAGATTGGGAGTTGACAGAAAGTGAAATTACGCTGCTTGGGGATCCTGTTTTAGATGATGTCACAGGATTAGGAGAAGCAAATGGAAGTGTGATAGTTGTATCGGTTACTTATAAACATAATCTTTTGTTTCCAACTTTGTTTGGCAGCAGTTACAACTTTTTTGAAAGGTCTTATGCCAAACCTAGGCGTTCAGCAAAAGTTACAAAGGAGTAAGAGATAATGAGTATCACTAGAAAAAATAATTTAAATGATGAAAGAGGAGCCTTTGCTGTAATTTTAGCTGTTGCAATTATTCCATTAATGTTTGTTGTCGGTTCAGCAATAGACCTTTCCCGTGCATATGTTGCCAAATCACGTCTTTCTTTTGCTCTCGATGCCGCAGGTTTAGCTGTTGGTGCGGCTAGCACCCAAGATGAAGATGAGCTTAATGAAATTATGCAGGCTTATTTTAATAAAAATTATCCCAGTTCAGAAATTGGAGACGAAGTTGATTTAGATATGACTTTTACCAATGGAGTTGTAACTCTCAGCGCAACAAGAAGAGTTCCAACAACATTTATGGCTCTTGCTAATTATGATTATTTAGATGTTTATGCTTCAACTCAAATAATCCGTGAAACTAAAGGATTAGAAGTAGCATTGGTGCTAGATAACACAGGTTCCATGTCATCAAACGGCAAAATAGTGGCGTTAAGAACTGCCGCAACATCATTGATTAATATTTTATTTGGCAACCAAGAAGATCCTGAGAACCTTAAAGTCTCACTCGTTCCTTATGTTACAACAGTTAATATCGGTAAAAACAATAAAGCGTATGTTAATTTTTCTGGAACGTCCTTTACAGGAGACGATGCGATCGATTTAGCAAATACGGGAACAACTTGGAAAGGCTGTGTTAAAGCAAGATCATATCCTTTTAATGTGGAAAATGAAGGGGGAGGTTTATGGCCGGCCTATATCTGGCCTAAGGAGCCGCGTTATAGAGGAACAAGCGGAACATTAACCAGCAGCTGTGCTAATGTTTCCAATTCTTCAGGAACAGCGTGGAGCTATATTAAAGAACCTAATATCATTAGCAATAGTACTGTATCATCTTCTGGTCCCAACAAAGATTGTCCTCGTGCGCTTGTCCCGCTTTCTAGTGACAAACAGCTTTTGCTTGATGAAATTGCGGCAATGTCTCCTTGGGGAAGTAACGGAACCATGTCCCATATGGGAATTTTCTGGGGAACAGAAACTCTTACCCCCGAGGCTCCTTTTGATGAAGGCGTCGATTGGGGAGATGAAGAATGGAATAAAGCTCTCATTATTATGACCGATGGTATTAACACGCTTACTCAACAGCATTATCAATATAATACCAGTGAAACATCATCATCACATTATTGCCGTAATCCTACAACTCAGCGCCCAGTTGCATCTTCATGGCCCAATGGCGGTCCTTGGACTCATTTTAGCGGAGAAGGATACCCCGTTGATGATGGACTTTTGCCTCTCGGTTCAGGAACAAAAGCTCAAAAATATAATAATATGATGACATTATTAAATACATATACGGCAGAGACCTGCGAATATGCTAAGTCAAAGGGCATTATTGTTTATACAATTACATTTCAATTAACAAATACAACCATTCAAGATTTATATCGGAATTGCGCAACTGATCCTAGTAAATATTTCAACTCTCCAACCAGCGAATCTTTACAGCAAACTTTTAGGGCAATAGGGGCAGAATTAAGCAATCTTCGTGTTAGTAGATAAAAACTATGTTTGCAAGATTACATTTTACAGTTATTATATTTCTTTAATTAACTTATAAGGCATTTATTACCAACGAGTAAAGTATGGCAGAAGATAATAAAAAATATACCTTATCTAATTTATCATTATTTGAAGACGTTTCAGCAGAAATTGTTGCCAAAATCGAAAACGAATGTGAGTGGCGCAATTTAGAAAAGGACGAAATCATTTTTGATGATAAAAACGCCACAATAGATGTCTTTTTCATTGTTAAGGGAAAGGCGAGAGTTTTTATTGATTCAAAAAATCAAATACAAGATGAAGAAAAAGAAGTCGCGCTGGCTGAACTTAAAGAAGGTGATTATTTCGGAGAAATTTCAGCAATTGATGGCCGTCCTCGAACGGCGAAGATTAAAACTACAGAGCCGACAATATTAGCCGTTTTAAAAAGAGAGCAGTTTTTATATCTTGTCGAAAGAATCCCTCAAATATCCTTTAAAATAATTAATAAATTTGTCGGCATTATTAGAGCCCTTGATAAAAGGGTAACAGAACTTTCAGTTCTAACCGAAAGCGAAAGAATCTGTTCAGAAATAGCTAGATTGTCAATAACAGACGTTACTAAACCAAACAGCCGGATTATTCCTATAATGCCTCGACATCAAGATATTGCAATGTGGGCAGGTGTAAGCAAAGAAATGGTTGCGAAAATAATAGGAGAGCTTGCTAGAAACAGTATTATTGAAAGACGCAGTTTATCTTTGATAATTAATGATTGGGACAAGCTTCAATCTCTTTGCCATTCAACAGTATAATTCTAAAATTTTTTATTATATAATCCTAAATTCTCATATAACTTTTTATTGCTTTGAAAATCTTTTTCATTAAGATCTTGCCTCATTAGCTCTTCAGCTTCTTTTGTTTGACCTTTAAAAAGTTTAAGCATAGCTAGATTCTGCCTTAATTGGGGAGAAGATTTTGAGCTGTATACAAGAGGTTCAAGAAGGTTTATCGCCTCATCAAGTTTGTTGGACTTGGCTAAAGATAATGATAAATTATTGAGAACATCAATATTAGACGGTGATATTTTAAGAGCTTGATTATAATAATCTTGAGCTTTATCAGAATCTTCCTTTACATCGTATGCAATACCAAGCGCATTTAAAACTTCAATATTCTCAGGTTCGCTTTCCAACGCTTTAAGAAGAGCTTCAAGTGCATTATCAATAGAATTATTAGCAATATTTAATTTGCCATATTCTATTAAGACTGGCGTTGAATAAGGCTCTTTTCTTAATGAGGAAATAAGATCTATTGCTTCTTGAGTTTTTCCTACATAGCGTAAATTTTTTGCTGCCCCAATTAAAAAGTCATCAGATTCTGGTTTATAATGTACAAGGCTCAAATAGTTCTCAGATGCCATTTGATATTGATTGTTTGCTTCCGCAGTAACAGCATCTTGTAGAACCGATGGTAATAAAGATTTATTCAAAGCTTTATAATCAGTAGATGGGCTGTTTGTTGAACAAGAAGCAATAAAAATACAATAAATAGTTAAAAGAAAGATTTTAATGCTTATGCGTCTTTTATAATTATCTTTTTTTATAAAAACGTTGTTTGTTCTCAGCATTTAGAGCCTCATTTGTAAATTGGTCTTTATTGTAAGTCTGCTACTTTTTTGAAGTTATCGCCCTAACGATTATAATTTATTTATTATTTTATAGATATGAAAAAATATCGGATATTTTTAGTAATTATTGGGGGCTATTTTGCCATCACAGCAATTCAACCTATAGTGTATTTATGCAAATAATTTGTAACAAAAAGATTATTTGTTATGGTTTTAAGATTGTTTTATTAACATTTACAATAACTAAAATATCGTTAAAAAATGTCTTTTGTTAACTTTTTGTTCTCTTTATGTTATATGTTTGTTTCTAATTTAAACAAAGGAGATAAAATTATGGGTATGCTTGAAAAACTTATAGAAACGGCAATAACTGGGGCTATAGTATATGGGGTAGCAAAACATGAAGAAAAGAGTAAAGAGCAAAAAGAAAATTTTCCGCCCAAAGATGACACTGATTCTAAAGGAGATAACGATGAAAACTCATCAAATGAAAATGAAGATGGTTCAGAAGATAAATCCAGTAATTTTATGAACAAAAACTATTCTCAAACGTTAGCTAATATTATGCCTGAGGTTAGAAAAGAATTTTATGGTATGGTTGATAAAAGTTCTAAGATTTTATCAAAAAATCCAGTAGAAATGACTAAAGAAGAAATGATGAAAGCAAAAGCATTCGTTTATGATAATGCTTATCACCCTAAAAAAGATGCTTTGAATCAGCATTTAGAAAATTATTTTAAAGTTCGTTACCCTGGAGAGGTTGAATATGATGAAACTGGTCGTATGATAGACCCTCAATCTATTATCCCGGAACCAACAGTTAAGGCTAAATATAAAGATATAAATGGCAGATTAATTGATGATGGGCTTGATAATATCCTTATTAAAACAGCTCTTAGTTCTAAATCTGGGAATGGGGCAAAAAATCTCCAAAAAGCTGTTAATTCATTACAAGGCTTTAATGTTTTAAAAGAAGATAATGATGATAAATTTGATTTAAGATATATTTAAATAAACCTGTATTAAAGTTGGGGCAAGTGTTTGGAATCTTGGTGAAAATTATGTGGCAAAAAATAAAAGATAATTTTTTAACTATCGCAACTTCGGCATATTTTTTGTTTTGGGGAATCGAAATCATAGCTTTTTACATAGGTTATAAAAAATTTGAAGAAAAAAAGAATATGGATTTTATACAAGATGTATTAAATAATTCTTTAACAAATGTTATTATTTTAATAATTATATTAACAACTTTATCTTTGTTCTTAATTTTTGCATTAATAAGAAAAAAGAAAAAAGCGTTTTTAAAAATAATATCTTATTTTTTAATTCCTCTAATATTATTTACTAATATTATTTTTTTGTTTTCTTCGTTAAATGGATATGTAGCAAAATATTTAATCTACGGAACGAAGAATCAGATAGAGCAGTTATTTAATAGCCCTAACTCTGTTCTTATTAAATTGATACCAAAATTAAATCCTATATATGTAAGTATTATTTATAATAGAGATGAAAAAATTATTGAATTTTTAATAAACAAAACCAAGAAAGTTAATGCTATAGATTTCTTTGGAAGAACACCTCTTGTTTATGCTGTTACAGAAAGTTCTCCTGAAATTGTAGAACTCTTAGTAAAAAATGGAGCAGATGTTAACTTTCAAAATAAAAAGCTTCATAACTATACTCCTTTGATGGAATCTATTGTTTTAAATAATAAAATAAATGATAAAGAAAAAATTGTAGAACTCCTAATAAAAGCAGGAGCTGATGTCAGTCTGCAATCTAGTGATGGTAGAAAAGTTTTAGATTATGCAACAATCTTATATAGCAAAAATAAAGATGAAATAACTTTAAGAACTATTGAATTATTATTAGAAGCTGGAGCGAACCCATTTTTAAAACCTAATGAAAAAGTCTTGTCGCCATATGAAATGGCTCGGAAATATGAAAATGCTGAGCTAATAGAACTATTTGAAAAGTATCGGGATAAAGACAAATTAAAATAGAGGTTTAATAATGGAAAATATTCTAAAATCAATAGAAGATGGTTTTAATAAAATAACAAATATAACCTGTATTATAGATTATATGAGCAAAGGTGAAAATCACAAGCCGACTAAACTAAAACCAATTTATGAAGGATAATTAAAAAAATATTTGTAATACCTTAAAAAACTATCCGTCTTCTCTTTATGTTTTTTGATTAAAAAGGTTACCCCAAAGAAAAAGGGCTTTAAGGCAAAAACCTTAAAACCCTTTATTTAATTGGTGGGCGATGGGGGACTCGAACCCACGGCCCGCTGATTAAGAGATTTTGTCAGGAAATTTAGAACTGGTCCCGAAAGACACGCTAACCCATTGAAAAGCAATGGTAAAACTTTAACTAAGCGATTAGCCCCGTGTTAAGCAATCCGTGTTCCCGCCTTATTCCCGCTTTTATCACCAAATTTCAGCTTAAAACCGATAACAGCCGTTTTTAGCATAAGCTCCTATTTTTAAACAAATTTGATGTAGGCTTAACCTGTAGAGTAATTTAATACGGAAAAAAGGAAAAAATTGATTGATAGAAGGACACTTCAAAAGCTAGATAAATGAGCTATTTCACGCTATAATTATTCACGATGATTATCATTCTTCTTTAGTATTAAGTATTATGTATTATGTATTATGTATTATTCGATAGTTAAAAAAATATCCGATAAAGCATATAGTTCAAACAAAATAAGCATTTTGAATTAACTTATTACCATCTGAATGCACCACTTCTCTTTTTTTGTCATTAGGCATTTATTTTCCTTATATATGAAAAAGAAAGAATTTAACATTAAAAAAACCATGAAACTTTCCTACTTCCCACAAAAACATATGACTAGTTGCAAATATTAATATCTTGGCCACTGATTACGCACTTCAGAAAATTCATTTGTATCCTGACAAATTTGTTTCCACACGTTAATTTCTTCAGAAATATCCTGCTCACGCTCTAAAAAATAAGAATACAGAGCATAAGCAAGGCGTGCGCTATTTTGCCGAATAAGAAGTTTATCTGCTTCTTCTTTAACTGTCGTATCGTTTTGTGGGCTTGTTTCTTTAGCTAAATATTCTAAACCCTGTAAAACTAACCGCTGAGCTGATTCATTAAGCAAATCTGGCCTTATTTTAATAGCTTCTGTTACAAAATGCATAGATGAAGACAAAGCCAATTTTCGCCTCCAACAAACAGCTTGAGCAACGAAAGAAATCAGTCCTTCTAATTTGCTTTTTGAGAAATCAATATTTAATTTTTTAAGTAAAACTAACCCCG
This sequence comes from Alphaproteobacteria bacterium, assembly GCA_050175015.1. Classification (GTDB taxonomy): domain Bacteria; phylum Pseudomonadota; class Alphaproteobacteria; order JBFXJJ01; family JBFXJJ01; genus JBFXJJ01. Next base: position 115,830 of record JBFXJJ010000001.1, read on the forward strand.
CATGTAAATTAATATTTATTGTCTCTTCATCATTTGATGCAATATTATTTGTAATCTCTGTTACTATTTCTTCTTTCCATTCAGGAAAAATATTTAAAGCTGCCACCTTTAACTGAACATTATGTAGCTCGTATATTTCTAACTCTTTAATTAACTTAGAAAGAGTCCTCTTAGTTTTAGCATCTACGATTTGATCCAAGTTAGGAATTATCATATAAAACAACACACGGATCAACGCACAAAAACGTGCTTTAAATTCGTCGTAACGAGAGCCGAAGAGCATAATTTTTTTATTTTCTTCGTTTCTTAATTCTTCTTTATCAGCATCCCACCATTCAACAAGCCTATCTAAAATTCCTTTAATATCTTTTATGCTCCAAATTTGCTTATCTCCCAAGCCGATAAGTTCATCACAAAATTCTATTTTTCCTCTTGTTCCAGTATATGATTTATTCCCATTTGTAGTTGGTAAGGGTAATTTCAGAACGTAATTTTTTACCAGATCATTTACAAAGGTTTCTTTTGGAGAAGGCAAAGTAAGAAGAACAAATTTATAAAAATCCATATTTTCAGGAAGACCGTTATTATCGACTTTTGACCAGAGAGCTTTAGCAAAATTATTGTTTTGTTCTTCCGTTAATAGACCATATTCATGCAATTTGGCAAGTGATATGATTGCCCATGCTCGTCCATTTGCATTTCCTGAATCTGTATATTTGATTAATTCATTTATCTGTATTTCTGCAAATTCTGATCTAGCCCAATCTTTTAGTAAATCTTTATCAAATGTTACAAAATAAAATGGATTCATAAATTCATCTTTTGCCATATCAGAAAGATTATCCAATATGGGAAAACTTAACAATTTTGGAATCCGTTTCCACAATTCATATGGATTATAAGATTCTATTAATCTACGAACCAGATTTTTAATCCCTGCATATTTATTTTTTTGGTTGGATAAATAAATGGTTTGTAAAAAATACAACAATTGATCTTTTTTCGAGAGAGAAGCTTTAGAACAAAGACGAGAAAGAATATCAGAACCAATTTGAGCAAACAAAATGCCAAAATTAGGCTTATCATAAGTATTTCCATCTCGTATTTCGGTCTGGTTTTTCTCTAAAATATCCAAAATGAATTCAATCTGTAAATCCGTTTGCTTTTGGTCAAATTGATTGAAAAAGCTACGGCTAAAAAAATCATCGATGTTTTTTCTATCTCCACAGCGGAGTTGCACTATAAAAGCTAAATAAGGATTGTATTTATAAATTCGTTTACATACACCATTGCCTTCTCTTATAGCAAAATTAACCATCGGTACTTTAAAAGGAGAACCTATTTCTTCAATAAAACGCAAGAACTGTTTAGCAAGAATATAGTCTTTGTCACCACGAATATCCCAATGATAACTGGACTTTATCACACCAATATCAAAATCTGTTTTCTCTATTTTTTCTCTATATATTGTAGCTTCTCGAGTTAATGCTTGGCTGAACAACAAATTCTCTATTTCAGGATCTATCCCAAATATCTTAAATTGATTCCAATGATTTTCAATATTAGAGCTGTTTTTATCTCCATAATTACCTTGTTTTGCACGAACAGAAAAAGAAACCTTTCTAAATGACCATAAAATATAAGCCTCTTGAGAAACAAGAGACAAATCATCCTTTGTAGGTTTTAAGTTTATCTTTAAACGAATAGTATTTAACGATTGTTCTAATATGGATTGAGCTTCCTCTATGCGCCCTAACTCAGCTAATACACCTGCTCTTTTTGCCTCCCAGAAGGGTAGCGTTTCATCCTTTTTCCATTTATTAAGAGTTTTTTCAATATCAGGAACTATAAAAGTAAATAAATCTTGTAGAACGCATTCGTAGTAAAATCTAGCTCGCTGTTCTGCCGACAAATATCCTTCTATTTTTTCTATTTTATTTTTTATCTTTTTCCATTCATTGTGCTTTCCTTTTTCCCTAAAATATCGCAGCAAAGAAAATGATAAGTAAATCCATGCATTCTTAATATCATCCCATGGAAGAGATTCATATTTTTTGTCATCATAACATACAACCACTTCTTTTTTATGGTTAAGTAATGTTTCAAAAGGCAAATATTTTTTCAAAAGCTTTTTGATAAATTCTGCTTCATAATGATGTAATGGATACAAACATCTCTCCAAACGCCAAACTAGCTCATACATAAATTTAATATCAGTAGGAATAGGAAATTTCTTTTCATCCGAAGATATAAACCGATGAAGTTCCGTAAACGTTAACAACTTCTCTCGCAAGTTATGTGGCAAAATACACCATCCAGGATAATTTTCTCTGTCTTTTTTCCAAAGTGGAATAAGTTCTTTAAGTTCTTCTTTTTGATGATACTCTTTAGGCCAATTATAATTATATGGTTTCTTATACTTCAATTTTTTTAAAAAATATTCTAATGCCTTATAATGAAAATTGGATACATTGGTGTTTGTTCTCACCTGTTGAGACAAGTCGACAACAACAATATTGCGCTTTTCAAATAGCTTATATTGAGAATGTGTTGGTCTTGATGCTGTTACCAAATATATTTTAGGTGAATATTCTGATGTAAAATTATCTCTTAGCCAACCTATCCACTGCAAAAAATTTGGGTCATTTGCAGAAAACCCAATAAGACACAGAGTGTTTTCTAATAAAGATTGCTGAACCGTATTAACAAAGGGTTCGAATTTTTTAGGATATTTTCTATAATCTTCTTCTGTGATAATAAAAGGTCGTATTGTAGGAAAACTTCCATGTAGTTTAATAATCCTTGGGTTATCGGCATTTTGCAGATCTTCTGTCGTCGTTACTATATCGTATTTAACTTTATTCCATGGCTTTACCTTACAAGCCCTTTCTAACAGTGTGTCATAATTTGTGGTAAAAACATCAACCCATGGCAGTTCCAAAAGTTTTGAATGCAATAGGGATGGTTCGTATTTCAAGTCGGGGATATTGTCTGTTAGAAATTGATTTAAAACTGTTCTACCAAAAACAGCTTCTACTTCTTCCGCAAGCTTTAATACATCTAAATATCTGGATTCTTCTGGTTTGTATCCATAGAGTTTTTCATAAAACTTATCGCCTAAAGCATCCCAGCTTGGAAAAGCATTTAGATCGTCTGATGCAGCATTTTTACTAAAACCAGCTCCAATCATTACCGCAGCATGGCCCGAATAAAGCCGATCTGCTATTTCATCAATAAGTACGTTTGTCTCATCATAAAATATGCTATCCATATTATCCATCGCAACACTCAAAAATCCATAGGTTAAAAAAAGTATTGTAACTCTCTGGATTGCTTATAGCAAAATGATTTGTGCCTTTTTGAACTTATTTCCTCAACACCACTTCTGATCTTTCAAAAACATCTTCCAGAAAGGAGAATTGGATGGTAATGTTGGCGGTTTGGAAGGCCTAGCGAGGATTATAGTATTGATAACGCAAGTTTTAATTATAACTTTAAGCTTGAAGGAGGCAAAATAATCTTTATGAATACCTAGATAAAAATGTAAAGCCAAAACGTATTGAATTTTGCAAGGAAAACAAAAAAAATCTGGAAAAAAGGCAAAAAGTGTTGTCAATGTGAAGGCAAAAATCTTTAGCTTTTCCATAGCTAAGGAGACGTTTTTTATGATTAAAAATCACTGTTATTCTTTAGTATTATAATAATTACCTCTTAAACACAATTTCTAAATACTTTAATAGTACATTAAACTTTGTATCTAAAACGCTTTTAAAAGTTAGCTTAAGCTTTATATCTAAATTAGTTATTGCTCAATATCCTGAGTTGTATCGAAAAAGATATCTACTTCTATTTTAGGAAAAAACATAAAATCTACAAAAGATACAACCTCGTTTCCTTCCTCGTTTTCTGATATTACAAAGCCATCAAAACGGTTAAAAGTTATAGGACCAATGTGCCTTAACAATCTGCAATATGAAAAAAAATCTTTCCCAATTTTATTAAGAAAAGTAAAATATCTTATAGAAATAATATTTTCAACGTCTTCAACAACTTTAATGTTTTCATCTTTTTCAAATTTTTCAATATCCTTCGGCGTCATTATCTTACTATTTGCCAGATATTTTTGATTTAAATCTCTAAAAAAGTCTTGGAGCCTTCTTAATAAGGTTGCATCATTGTTTTCATAGATAGGATTTCTTCCTACTTTCTTAAAATTGTATTTGCTAATTTCTTCTGCCAATTCAGTAAATGTATATTTTTTTTCGTTGTTTTTCTCTTTTATCAAAGTTGCTATAGCTAGTATTTCTCGTAAATGCTTTTTTGTATTTAGGTTAAACACCATATTTTCTTTTTTATTTTTATCAAATACAAGAATATCTATTTCGATATTTTCTATAGGTTTTTCTTCATTGTTTTCTTTGCCATTAGGATAAATTTTAACCTCAATGTTTCCAGATATTCTTTCTATTAACTGTTCAAAGTCTTTTTGTAATACATTAACATTCTCAAAATGATAAAATATGTTTTTTGATTCATGCAAATTATTTTTTAGATAGTCCTTAAAAGACTCAATTTTTTCAGGGGCTTCCTCTTTTTCAAAAGGTTTTACTGAAGAAGGCCTGTTTTCAAGAATTACCTTAGAGTAACAGCTATCATAATGCGACTTTTCATTATCTAATTTAACATAAGGAATTGTTTTAAATTTATTAAATCTACTTTTCAAAGTTGCTTCATCACCTAAAACATGAACAGAAAAACCTCTGGTATTGTCAATTTGATCTTTTATGAATTTTTTGTATGTATTATCAAGCTTTAAGCTTTGGATTGGAAAAGCGTTGTTTCCAGAGTAATCAAATACATATTTATTTCTACCCCATAAAGAATAATTTTCCGTAAAACTAAAAATATTTTTTCTGTCATCTAACATATAAATTAACTTCCCAAGAGTAAGAAACTCCAATGACTCAAAATCTGTTAATGTCTTTATTGAAAGCATTCTACATATTAAAATATCTACGAGTATGATTTCTTGCTGATTTTGACTCAATTTGTTGAATTCAGTTTTTGATATTCCAATGGAGAAAAAATCATCTATAGAATACCTATCGATTTTCATATCTTTGTATAATGCTAAGAGCTCTGTTCTATTAGGAACTATAGGCCCAACCTTTTCATTTTCGTCAAAGTCTTGTGAGGTCATTTTCCCAAAACTAAGCACTTTTAAAAAATTAGCTCCAGATTGATTTTTTCGTTCCTCTTCAGGAAAATGAACTTCATAGCGATTTAGTTCATTATATAACTCATCGATATTAGTAAAATTTTTATTAGGTGAACGTTTTAACCAAAGTCTTAATAAAATAAAAATGTTTTTTAAGCTTATTGTTTCTTCTGGATTAACAATAAACTTACTCATCTCATCAATAATATCAACCGTTGTATTTTCAGACAAATTATTAAATATCCTTCGTTTATTCAATAATATTCGCAATAAATTTTAACCTACAGAAAACAATCTGTATAGAAAATTAAGTATCCCCCTTTTATCATTTTTTCCTAATTTATAAAGAAAAGCGAAAATGCAAAACCATTATTTTTGTGTGACAATTCAAGGTGTTGCCAATAGTGGTAGCAATAAATTTTTTAAACGAGGTTTTTAATGACTGAAGCTAAAAGTAAATTTCTGGGCGAATTTCCCAACGAATACAATAAGTACGAATATAAGAGCAATTTTAGGTTATCAGACGATCGCCGTCATACAGCTATACTTTTACAAGGGTTTGAGAGGTATATTAATAAAATCCCAGTTTATCATTTAAATACTATACCTAGTATTACAACAGCAAGCTTTCAACTAGGTATAGACTTTTCTGAATATAACTTCAATGTCTTTTACGATAGGCGTGTTATGATTGAACCTAAGACTATTCAAGCCTTAGGAGAGAAGAGTTTTGAACTCTTGAAAAAAGAACTGATACGATGTGAGGCAAGATTTATTGGAGAAAGTTACAATGATCCCAATCCAGTTTCTATAACTGATACGGGTGATGGCGTTGATAAGAAAAAAGTTGATTTCTTTGGCGAAAACCTAACTTGCTCTGTACCTATGATGAACGATGATAACCAACATCATGTAATTATTATTAAGGGTTTCAGAATGTTGCCCTCAGAATGCGAAGAATTTAATTATCAATTTTTAACTCCCGAAGGTAAATGGCAGGATGAATTCAGTGATTCTTGGGAAATTCTTGAGTATAGAGGAATCTCTTATATTGAGAAAATGATAAATAAAGGTCTTCAAATAAATCTGGCTTTTGATTTTAAAGATCATTTAGAAAAACTAACACTAGAACAATGTGCTTAATTCAATATGGCATAAATGCAGTGAGGGGATAACCCTCACCGCATAAATTTTTTTTAATAACCTAAACAAAGGATGGCCATAATGGACCAAATGAACCCCTATGCCCAAATGGCACCAAGTCCCAGCATTATTCGCAGGAATGCTGTTCGTAGAGAACAAAATCTTTATTCAAAAACTTTTAAAAAGTTACGTGGAAGATGGAAAGATCTAAGCCCTAAAGAAGAGCTCGTAATAATTTTTAATAACATTATCAATTATAGATATTTAATATTTACTCTTGTTTTATCTATAGGCTTTACCAAAAAATTAAAAGGGTTGAGCAACAAAGAAATGACAGACCTAGTCCGCCGCAGATTGAATACTAATTTTAAAAACAACCTTGGGTATCTACCAAAAATACTGTTTATTTTAGAAGGACAAGAAAGTCAATGCCTCCATTTGCATGGTGTAATTGGACCTAAATCCGATCTCATCCTTTCACAAAAGCAAAAAGAACGGATAGCTAAAATAATGAAAAAAACAGCCTTCGGACCTGATTACAAAAATAACCCAATGTCAAAAAATATATTGCGACTAGGAGAAGTCTATGCTCCTAAGGGATGGCTACGTTATATGGCAAAAGACTTTAAGAACACAAAAAAAGCCATCTATTCACAATTTTATATTTGCCATGATTTAAGAAGAGAGGCTAAAAAATATTATGAAAAAACGCTCATTTGCTAAGAAAATACTATGTGGTGAAACATGATGTTGTAATGGAAGACGTTGTTTTGGATCCAAATCTTAAAACAAGCGAAGAATTCTTTAATGGCCTGTAAAATAACGGCTGCTAACCATGATAAAGGCAACTATTACAGTTGCCTTTATCACATAAAATTGTTGTTTTTTGTGTTAACTCTTTTAACTTTACCTGAGGGACGTTTCAAATATTTTGCCATATCGGAATCACAGCAAAACACACTCACAATTAAAGGAGTGCTTTTATATATTCTCTCGGAAAGGGTTGCTACGCCCCAGTTTTACAAGTTAAAATGTAAAACCAATTTAATTATTACTAGCTCGTTTTAAAAAAGCAAATATTTTTTACTTTTTTTGTATTTGTATTTGTTTTCAAATACATATTATTACTTTGATAAAACTACTTAGGATTTTTTTCACGCCACCTTCTAAACGTATCAATATCATCTCTTACTAGTTTTAAGCACAGCATTATAACCATAGCATCATCAGCAAGACCAATAATAGGAATAAAATCAGGAATAAGGTCAATTGGGCTAAAAACGTAAAGCAAGGCAACAACCATTGCCGCAATTGAACTCCAAGGGATTTCTGTATAAGTATTGTCCCAGTAACAAGATACCATATCAAACATAGTCTTAACATCATCAATATATTCACTTAATAAAGATGAATCTCCGACTTTGTTAATTACTTCGTCTTTGTTTTTTAGAGCTTTCTCTAAATCTTTATTAGAAATAGATGCGGCTTGCTCTTTAATAAAGCTTTCGTTGATTTGTTCTTTATAATTTTGATTCATTTTAATATCCTCTTGTTTGATAAAACCAAAAGACCACCAGATATAACGATCTGGCGGTCGGGGTGTTAGCAACCTATCCAAGAGAAAAGGCGATCAGATTTTGGTTACAATTCAAAGATTGTAACTTGGACATATACTGATACCACCCCGACCATAGATAAGGTCGAGGCGACATTTCTCGGCTTGTCTGCCGCTCTTGGAAAAAGGGTTGCTACGCCCTTGCTTACTTATAATTTAAGCAAGCAAAACAGATTATCTTTAAATATTGCATTTAAAGCAAGAGATTATTTCTCAATAAAACTATCATTGTAATAGAATGCGATATTCTTAACTCAAGTGTTAAGACATGCGAAGAGTTCTTTATTAGCGTATAAAATAAGTATTATATAGAATAGTAAAGAAAAATAATCAAAAAAGACAACTGTAGTAGCTTAATTTTTTTTAATCAAATTATTCATAAGCATATTAGTCAAGCAAATTGTTTATTTTAATGGTTGCATACTGTTCAATAGCTGGGATTAGTTGTTTAAAAACAAATTCATAATGTTAAATGCTTTTATACTTTCCTCATCAAAATTGTAGTTTAGCAAGATATTGCTATGAATTGTTGATTGTTATGTCATTCAATTTCAACAGCTTTCATTTATTTGTTTTCAAATTATAAGAATAGTTCTAACTGCCGATTATAGCAGCCTCAAATTTTTCTCTGTTTTTAATAATTACAGGAGCTTCTTTTGGGTTATCTAAAGCTTCTGCAATATCTAAACGCAGACGTTTGCGGAAATAGTACAACAACGCACGGCGTATATTTATTCGAGAGCAGCCATCTTCCATATTGTAATCATGAGCAATAATTTTTTGCTGATTATCTCCTAACTTAGGGTTGGGAATTAGAACAACTTCAAAAGTATCATTCCACTCACTATCCTGCTGTCTTGAAACATTGGTTGCTTCTGGGTTGCGAACATCAAGGGTTCGAGAAAGAATAAAATCCTTAAATTTTTTATCGTCATGACAAAATGCTCGTGTGTGCCACCGAAGCCCATCGCTACCAAAAGCATGTGGTGTAATTCGTCGCCAAATTGGATCTGGTTTTTGATCGTTCATTGATTGATACAAGATTTCAATTGATGCTTGTTCTCTTATAGTATTTATGATTCTCTGTAAAATAGACGAATCAATACGACGATAAGGAATAGGCATTACATCAACATAAGGAAAAACAGAAGCCTTGTTGTCTTGTTCCAAGTATAGTTGTCTTAGGTATTCGTCGGAATCTGGAGTGAAAAATTTCGGCTTAAATTCTTTTGAAGGAAAATATTTTTTTACACTCTTGTCATAACAGATGTTTTCCTGAGCCAATTCTTGATATTGGCTTAGATCTTTCGATGCCTGAGGCACTGATATATTAAAAAATTTTATAAGATCAGAGCGGTTTATTCCACCCTCCCAAAATAAACAAAACTCAATAAATTCAAGACGTTGTTCAACACTCCAGCGAACATGTGATTTTTTGGCGACCATAAAACCTCCAATGAGTATATAAACTATATTGACATATAAACTATATTGACATATAAACTATTTTCATATAGTTTATATACTAATAAAGACAATCAGGTCAATAGCAAATTGGAGGCAGATATGTCAAAAAATGATCGATATGTAGTAAACCACCCAGATGGTTGGGCGGTAAAAAAGTCTGGAGCGACGCGTGCAAGTGGTGTCTACGAAACACAAAAAGAAGCCATTGGTGCTGCTAAAGAAATTGTGGGGCACGCGGGTGGCGGAGAAGTCCGTATTCAGGGAACCAATGGAAAATGGCGTGATTCTGACACGGTATCTCCTGGTAACGATCCGCATCCACCCAAGGGTTAATATCATAAAAAACGGAAAAGCATCATGAACATTAAAGGTCTTAAGGAGTTTCAGAAGAAGCTTGAGCAATTGGAAGAAAATGCAAAATCTCTCGATGGCCAACACAATATTGCTATTGCAGAACTGCTGACCCCAGAGTTTGTTTGCCATCACACGCAGTTTTCGTCTGTTGATGAGCTATTTGAAAACAGTGGTTTTCAGATTGAAAACTCAGATGATTTTGCCGCAATACCTGATAAAGAGTGGGATACATATATTCGTTCGGTTTCAAGTTTCAGTGATTGGCATACTATGCTTTCAAAAGCATCGGAAGAATGGGCCAAGAAAAAGCTTGGCCTTTAGAAATTATCCTTAAAAAAGAGATACGGATATGAGTAACAAACCTTTTCGAGTTTTAAGTTTGGATGGTGGTGGAATGAGGGGAATATATTCTGCCATTTACCTAAAAAAGCTTGCAGATTCTTGCGCAAAAAACAAGGGATTTAAGACACTTGATATCGGCAAAGCATTTGATTTGATTGTCGGCACAAGCACCGGTGGCATCTTGGCATGTGCGCTTGCGTTTGGAGCGCCCCTTTCTAAGGTTATAGAACTGTATAGGAATGAAGGGCCTCGAATTTTTCAATCTCAACTTCCATCAGGTATTAACGTAGAACTTGGCAGGCAGCTCTTAATGCGCCCAATAGAATTAAGAAGTGGCGCGCAAGCATTAAAAAGAGCTTTGAGCCACGTTTTCTTAGGAGAAACAATGGAAAGCCTTTATGAGCGCAGGAAAATTGCTTTGGCTATTCCTTCCGTCAATATGCATACACATAGTGCGTGGGTTTTCAAAACCCCACATCTTTTAGGCAACAACGGAAGAGATAACAAATATACCCTTGTTGATGTTTGTTTGGCCACTAGTGCCGCACCGATATTCAGAAGTTTAGAAGCCATAGAAGAACCGGGTGGTTATGGAACATATCATGTCTTTACAGATGGTGGCTTGTGGGCAAACAACCCTGTTTTAGTTGCTTTACTCGAAGCTTTGCGAATGACGGAACATGGACGTTCAATAGAAATTTTTTCTTTAGGAACATGCCCTAAACCTGTCGGTGAAAATCTGTCAAAAGAAGAAGTCAACAGAGGACTTCTTGAGTGGAAATTCGGAGGAAAAATTTCCGAGCTTTCAATAGACGCTCAGGAATTTGCATACGATCATATGGCAAGAATGTTCGCCGGAGCAATTAATCGTCCCTGCAATATATTACGCTTTCCTACAGCAAATATTCCTCCTGATGATATAAAGTTTTTAAACTTGGATGAAACCTCCAAAGAAGGATTAGAGGCGTTAACGCGTTTGGCTCTTCGTGATGCAGATATTGCAAATTCAAAAATTCAGGATCCAAAGAGTGAAGAAGGCGCAATGATCAAACGGTTGTTTGATGACATGCCAAAGTCAGAAAAGCCAAAGCCTTACGGCCTTGCGGTGGAATGTAATAGCTAAAAATAATCCTATTTTCATAGGTCTTCTTGGGGGCCTATTAACAGCCTGTTTACTAGATGAAAAGGAATGCAAGATGCTTGATTGTTCAAAAGAAATAAGAAAATTTCATGACGAAGAGGTTACTCTTCAGTCTGCCCAACAGAATGAAATGAGAGAAAGACGAAATTCTAATCGTGATCGGCTAAAGAGTGGACTTAAAAACAATGGGAAACCAAGTCCTATATATTTACGCTCACAAGGCTCTTACGCCATGCGTACAATGGTTCAAGATGCAGAAAACGATTACGATATTGATGATGGTATGTATTTCAAACAGGAAGACCTAAAAACAAGTCAAGGCAATGACATGTCCGCATTATCCGTAAGGAACATGATTTGTGATATCATTCAGGATGAACGATTTAATAACAAACCTGAAGTGAAGAACAATTGTGTAAGAGTTTACTATAATGACGGCTCTCATATTGATGTTCCTGCGTACCGTATAATAATAGAAAAGGATTTTTTGGGCAATGAAACAGAGAACTTTGAACTAGCCAGTTCCGATTGGAAAGCAAGCGATCCAAGAAAGGTGACAGACTGGCTAAGAGATACCGCAAAAGATAAAAGCCCAGATGATGATCCAGATCAATTCCGCAGAATCGTCCGCTTGTTAAAAGCTTTTTCAAAAAGTCGCTCAGGTTGGAAAACAGACAAAGGTGCAAGTGGCTTTACTATTACTAAGCTTACACAAGAAGTTTTTGTGGCTGCTTCAGGACGTGATGATGAATCTCTACATAAAACAATGAAAGCTATTAAACAACGCTTAGACTTAAATTTAAGCGTTTACCATCCTGTTATCCATGGAGAAAAGCTCGCAAAAAATGATGATGTTAGAACACGTCGTTTTAAAGAACGGTTAGAACAAAATCTGGAACATTTGAATGTTATGGATAATCCCGAATGCACGCCAGAACAAGCACTAAAGGCCTGGGGAAAAGTATTTAACAATACGGATTTCTTTGATGCCCGAATCCAAGAACGGAAAAGTGCCAACAACGCAATAGGTAGCATGGCAATTATTAAAGAAGCTGAACGGTTGAACCTTAACTCGCCTGTTAATAAACAGGGGAACAATGAATATGCCTGAAGATGACTTGTTTTGGATCGAATTGCACAGGAAAGCAGCCAATGAAATAGAAGAATACTTTATGGCGGCGGGCTGGCATTTTATCCCTCTGAAAGATGAAGAGATAAATAAAAGCTATTCTGGGCGAAAAATTTCCTTCGGTTGGAGTTTGTTGTTTTCTTTTCCTTGTGGAACGAAAAAACGCCTGCATTTGCTTATTGATAAAAACTTTCCTTATTCCCTTCCCCGGGTAGCATTAGAAGACAAAAGCTTTTATATGAAATGGCCTCATGTTGAAGAAGATGGCATTCTTTGTCTTGGATCAAAAAATAGCAACGCTATAGATAATAGCAATATTGCATGCATGGTTTTCGGTGCGTTTAGATCAGCTTATGAACTAATAGAAGCTTGTCTTGACGAAAGCTGTTTTTCTGACTTTGACACAGAATTTAATTCATATTGGTGCAGAGAAGAGCACGACTCAGAGGCCTTTTTATCCCTATTGGATGATTCCAGAAAAACGCGAAAAGTTATGTTCGCCAACGTAAAAGATAGAGTTCTTGTTTGCGACGATAAAAAACATGGACAACGCTGGATAAACAACTTTTTTACCTTCAAACCAGAAGAGAAAGTTACCTTTAAAAAAGGAGTTTTTCTATGGCTATCTAAACCGTTAAGACCACCATATCCCAAGTCCGGAAAAGAGGTGCTTTCTTTAATAAAAGAGTGTGCGGAACAAAGCGATGCTAAAATTATAGGAGAAACTTTAAAAGATATTCCCAATACGTTTCCAATTTTTTTTGGCTTTGAAACAAAAAACGGCCCTGCATTAGGCTGTTTTTATACCGAGAGACCAAAAACAGAAAAGCTTCCTAATGGGAAAGAGATTAATCCAATAACAAACGGATTTCGTCCTGGCAAAATTCCTTTTAAAGTCATAACCACACGATATTTATCAAAGGCTGATATAAAACCAAGAAAAGTAGATAGAGTTGATCATGCTTGGTTGCATGGCAGGGCTGTAGATGAGACTTCTAATTCTATTAGAAACAAATCTGTTGCTATAATAGGGCTAGGGGCTGTTGGAAGTTTTGTCGCGGCAATACTTGTCAAAGCTGGTGTAGGAAACATAGTTCTAATTGACGACGACAAACTGTCATGGGTGAACATAGGCCGTCATGTCTTGGGTGCGCAACATGTTGGCAAATACAAGAGCCGTGCCCTATCCGAAGATTTAAGAAGAAACCATCCAAATCTCAATGTGATTTATGATGATCCATCAATTATTCAGAGTGTGTTGCTCGAAAGAATAGATGTCTTGCAAAAGTGCGATATAATAATAGACCTTACAGCCGATTGGATAGCAAAAAGTATATTGAATGAGTTTTGGCATAGAGGGATGCTAAGCGCCCCCCTTGTTTTTGGCTGGACAGAACGCTTTGGGGTAGCAGGCCATGCTATTGCACTAATAAACAAAAATCATGGCTGTTATCAATGTGGATGCAATTTTGATGGCGGTTTATTAAATCCCTTAACAAACTGGCCAGAGGATATGCCTGTTTTTCAAGAACCTGCCTGCGGAACTGTTTTTCAGCCTTATGGGCCTACGGAACAGGGGTTTTCTAATTCACTGATCAGCAATCTTATTATTGATGTTCTAATGAAAAACATAGAGCAGTCCGTTCATAGAGTTTGGGTTGGCCCAAAGAAAAAAATTAACCATTATCGTGGGTGTATTTCTGATGATTGGAAGGAAATAACCAAACATATAGAAGAGCATGGTGGTATTGTTTGCAGGAATTGGGAAAGACGAAAAGATTGTCCAGTCTGCGGAAAAGGGTACACGCGATGATGATTTTTTGTTCTGATCAGTTGAGGCAAAAGGTTGTCTTTACAAACCGTGTAGTCAAACTGTTCAAAAAACACCAACAAACAAATGCAAAAAGCAAGGAAGCAGGGGGACAGCTTTTTGCAAGCTTTGAAAAAGATTCTGTAATCATAATGGATGCTTCAGAGCCAAATAGACAAGATATAAGGGGTAAATATTTTTTCCATCCAAACAGAGATAGGGAAAGACAAGACATCAACATTTTTTTTAAGAAAGGCCTTCATTATGTAGGTGATTGGCACACTCATTTTGAACCAGCTCCTAATCCATCGGATAAAGACAAAGAAACTATTCGGGATTGCTTTATAAAATCAGACCATAAATTAGATAATTTTATTTTGGTTGTAGTTGGAACAGCCTGTTTCCCTGAAGGATTATCTGTCTCTATTCATAACGACAAAACATATTTGTTTTTACACAATGTTTAATTCAAATAATAGCTTCATCTTACATTCATCTAAAATTGCAGTTATTTCTCTTATCGCTATAACAATGCTTCCCAATTTTACCCAAAGAACTTGAACTTTTGGCACTTTTATAAATGGTTTTTTCTGCAGCAGTGGCGATATAATTATAATATCATAACAAGTAACTTGTTTAGAGCAAAACCTCTTTCCTGTTTTTGTCGTTAATAATATTTTTATGGCATAAAAATCAACTTGAAGCACACAAGCATACTTTTCAAAGTTTTCAACTTATTTAAATTTGTCCAATATGTACAAGTAAACTAGCGTAATAGCTATTGATTTAGCGTCACTTTTCTGGACAGTTTATTTTAATAAAATTATGATACATCAATTTAAAATAACAAATATGTCCCCCGTAATTATCAAGAAAACATAAGTATATTATTAATTTGTGCTTAGCAAATACGCCCTGCTGAACAATTGTTCTAAGCAGGCTCTAAGGCTAGCACATTTGTTTAACCGCCCGATAGGTTCGTTCCTATCGGGCTTTTTTTATGGGTTGTTATTATGACAGCAGACATTCCTAACTTAAGCTCTGTTTTATCGCTTTATAAAGCAGAGGAGAAAGATGTTGTTCGCATCTCTTTTACAGAAGTGTTGAACGGAAAGCCTGACCCTTCAGGCATTGTTCAGTATATGCAAGATTTAGACATCAACATCAAGATATTAATCGACCTTCTTAAAATCAACGAAGATGAAGACGAAGAAGAGCTTTACGCTCATCTTTGCCAAGAAGGCATTGCCATTAGCCACAAATCAGACGGCTTGTGGTTTTTATTCACCAATTAACAAAGGGCAAAACCATGAAAGAAGAAATATTACAACGATTAAAACTTTTGCCAAAACTTTGGGCAACCGAGGCAATAGAAACATCTGACTTAAGCTTGCCTCTTTGCCTAAGGTGTAATTGGCATAACTTACTATGGTATCCAGTCGAATTTGACGAACAAAGAAATATCATCTATGGACTAACCGTTAAATCCATTCCCGAATGGCGTCATTTCCACGTTGAAGAGTTATTTAAACAATACCAAAGACAACCAGTCATCATAAACAGTAATCATATTTGCGTTTCTGCTCCAGAGGTTCCAGAAATTGCAAGATTTATGCTTGATGATATTACCCCATTTATCCCAATGAACGTCAAAGATATATAGAAAGGAGATATTATGAAGCTTTTAACTAAAGAGATTGAAAAACGCTTACCGCTTAGGCAAGAAAATCCAAGCGAGAAAATAGGAGAATTAGTTGCCCATGTTAAATTCTTTACACCGTGGGCTGGCTGGACGTGGTTTGCTTGCGAATACAATAGAGATGAGAGGACATTTTTCGGCTGGGTGATAGGTCTTGAGCAAGAAGCAGGCTATTTTAGTTTAGATGAATTAGAAGAACTTCAGGGACCATTTGGCTTAAAAGTAGAGCGAGATTTGTATTTTGAGCCAACCAAACTTAAAGATATTCCTGAAGTAAAGCTTATTTATTAGCTTGTTTAGTCATAACTCGTCATTTTTCAGCACAATTTACTTAACAATATATTGAGGGCTTTTGAAAGCAATTTTCAGTAAATGACTTCTTACGCCCTCTAATTATTGTTAACAATTATTTTTATGGAGAGTAAAAAATGGCAAAAATTAAGCTTAATGCCAACGTAGTTGCAAAAATTAAACCAACAGGAGAAAGAAATGATAAGGAACGTTATTATTGTTCTGAAAACATAGGCCTTATGCTTGAAGTAAGAGCAACAGGAGTAAAAACATTTTATGTCAATTATCAATTACCTGATGGAACAAAACGTCAATTCAAGATAGGTAGATATCCTGAAATTTCTTTTGAGAATGCCAAGAAAAAAACTTTGGAAATTAGGGGCTTAGCTATGACAGGAGTTGACCCCACAAATTCAAGACAAAAGTCAAGGGGCACTCCATTGTTTTGTGAATTTGCGGATACATATCTTAAACATGTTAAGGATCAAAAATCATCTTGGAAAGACGATGAATGTATTATTAGAATTTGGCTTAATCCTAATTTTGGCAGAAAGAAACTAGACCAGATTGATACTGTTGATATTAGCCGTCTTCACAATACTATGAAACAAAGTCGTTCATCTGCTACCGCAAATAGAACGTTATCTATAATCAAGCATATGTTTAATGTTGCCATTAGCTGGGGAGAGATTAACAAAAATCCAGCAAAGGGCATTAAAAAATTTAGAGAAAACCAAAAAGAAAGATATTTGTCTGTTGAAGAAATCAAAAGACTCATGGCTGTTCTTAATGAGGAAAAAAATCACTCCATTGCATCTCTTGTTATGTTGCTATTATTTACAGGTGCCAGAAAGTCTGAAGCCCTGAAAATGAAATGGTCTGATGTTGATTTTAAAAATGCAATCTGGACAGTTCCCCAAGAGAACTCAAAATCAAGAAAAGTGAGACATATTCCTTTATCCAATATTGCGATTAGGATTTTGCAAAACATTGAGCGGGTAGAGGATTCTCCTTATGTTTTTGTTGGTAGATATGACATTTACAAACCAATGAACAGTCCTAAAAAAACTTGGTATAAGATTAGAGAACTAGCAGGATTACCAGATGTTAGGCTTCATGATTTAAGACATAGTTATGCTTCTTTGCTGGTCTCTAATGGACGTTCCTTATATGAGGTTCAAAAGATATTAGGACACAGCTCTCCTAACATGACTCAAAGATACAGTCATTTTAGCAAGGATACTCTAATAACAGCGGTTAATTCTGTTGGCAATTCGTTAAACGACATTTTAGTTATAGAAGCCTGAGTTTAGTTTATGAGACAAGAATTGGTATTATTTATCAGTTCTTGTTTCTTTTTTTTGTAATTAATCAAAAAGTGTAGTGCATCAATTTGATGTTTTTAACTTTCAGGAGAAATGCAATGGGAATAACGATAAAGAGAGAGACTCAACCAGAAAAACTTTTAACACCTAAAGAAGCAGGAGAGTATCTGCAAGTGGCTCCAGCTACTTTAGAAAAATGGCGTATGAAAAAAAATTGGTCCTAAATATGCTAGGTTTGCCAATAGAACAGTTAGGTATAGCAAAGTTGATTTAGAAAACTTTGTTTTTGAAAATAAAATTATGCCAACCGCCCAAAAAAATTAAGGCTCTTATTTTTTTTATTTTCGGATTTTTAATGGTTTTAGCAATAATAAACGCTACCCTAAACATATTGCCCTTATCCAAAACGGATAAGGGCTTTGTGTTATTCTTTTTACTTTTAGCTAAATCATTAAAAACACATAGAAATCTACAGTTTTCCACATTATGACCTGTCAGAATTATTGTCTTTCTAAACACTAATTTCTGTAACGTCCAATTTTGTCGCACATAGGTGTCATCTTTATAAACAACAATTAGTTTATAAGGAGGTGTTGCTATGCGAGAGATAGTTTTAGATGTTGAAACAACTGGTTTGTCTGCAAAAAATGGGAATAGAATTGTTGAGATAGCAGGAATAGAGGTTATAAATTATGTTCCAACAGGAAAATATTTTCAGGCTTATGTGAATCCAGAAAGAGAAAGCGATGCTGACGCTTTTAAAGTTCATAATTTAACTACAGAGTTTTTATCACAGAAGCCTTTGTTTAAAGAAATTGCTTCTGATTTTTTAGAGTTTATCAAAGACAGTCCGTTAGTTATTCATAATGCCCCTTTTGATATGAGTTTTATTCAAAACGAGCTTAAAATCGCAGGCTTGCCAATTCTTCAAAATAAAATAGTTGATACATTAGAAATTGCTAGGAAGGCGTTTCCTGGAATTTCTAATTCATTAGATAGCCTATGCAAAAGGTTTAACATTGATATTTCCGAAAGAGAAATTCATGCCGCTCTTTTAGATGTTGAGTTGTTGGCAAAAGTCTATTTAGAGCTGATGGGCGGCTCTCAAACCAAAATGACTTTTGCTGTTAATGAGGAATGTAATGTAAAGTCAGAAAAGAAATTTTATCCCCCAAGACCTCATTTTCCAAGTGAAGATGAGTTAGATGCTCATAAAAAAATGTTTAGCGATAATTATATGTGGTGCTGGAAAAATGACTTAGAAAAAATGCCCTTAAAAGATTTTATGTTAAAACATAATCTTGAAAGATTCTTTCCAGCCTTTTTTAATGAAGAATATAAACTTTTTACTGATTTAAGTATCAAGGCTCTAGGTGATACAGGAAACGCATCAGAGGCAAGATTATTTTGCTTGCTTGAAGCATTAATTAAAAAACATCGAATTGAAAATTTAAAAAACATACTTGATAAAATCAGAAACAAACAACCTATTTAAGATAGAAACACAAACAACAAAACGTCCAAATTTATCGTGTATATATGACATTTATTTGTTGTAAAAACTTATTTTAACTTGCCTAATAAAAACTAACTTAAAGTTTAAAAACAAATTGGAGGAGAAAATTATGCAAAACCAGAAATTAGAAGATATTCAAGCCAACATTTATGACTTTCTTGATAAAGCAAATAAGGTTCTACTGAAAGAAGACTCTCTTTTTTATGGCGGACAATATATAACAGGTTGCCTTGAAAATCCTAAAATTCTTTTTATTGGTATTAATCCAGGTTTTGCAGCAAACGATGAATGGGGAGACCGTCCACATACTTTTAATCGGAAAACTTTTTCTCAAAAAGATTGTAAATATATTGAAGAAGCAAAACGAAAAAACTCTTTGGCTCTTAAAGTTGTTGAATATCTTCTAAATAACGAAAATGATTTACTAAAAAAATGTGCTGAAACAAGTTTTAAATCTTTCTTTGCTACATCTAATGAAAACGGTATTGATGGCTCATTAAAAAATCTATCCTCCTCTGGATTGCAAGTAGAACATCATAAAATTATGAACGATGCAATCAAAACAATTATAGAAGAAATTTCTCCTGAAAATATTGTATTTATTGGAAAAACAGTCTTTGACAATTTTGTTTGTACCTTTGGTTGTAAAAAAACAGAAATAAAAGAAATGACTTCACTAAGCGGAAAAACAAAACGTATTTTTTATCAAAAAACGTTTTTTAACGGAATACCAACTCACGGGGTTTTACATTTATCTGGAGCTCAACCCTCTACTAAAATTTTGGACGAGCTAAAAAATATTTTTAAATCTGTAATTAGCTAAACTTTTTTAAACGCCATAAAAGAGCCTGCTTTAAAACAGGTTCTTTTTTTATGTTCTATAATGGCTATCGGTTTTGATGATATAGTTTTGTCTTAAAAGACCAAATTCGTTGATAATTTTTTGCATGATAGATTTTTTTAAAAGTTTTCTATCCGCATAGATATAAAACCGTTTTTCTGGCACATGATAAGAAACACGACCTCTTGGCACTTCATCATATTCAAAATCATGAAAAACAGAAGAAAATCCTGTTTTAAGCTCCATCTCTTCCCAAAAATCCACATGCCCTTTATCGTGAATTAAAAAAACACCATAAGAAACAGCATTATCAAGCAAAGTCTTATCACAAATAAGCTCCAAAGACTTAAACCAGAAAATGCCAACATAAATATTTTTATTTGTATCTGTCATATATTAATAATAACAGCCAATAACGTCACAAATGGACATGTTAGAAAACATAATCTAAAAACATTTTAATGCTTTCATAATTGTCATAATATTTAAGTTTATCTTTTAAAGGAGTTTTCTTATGCTGAAAAAAAAGTTTTATGCCTTTGTAGATAACGTTGATATATTAAGTAAAAGCTCTAAAGGAAGAGTTTATATAGAATTCGACTGTATTAACGCAGAGGCTTATAAGATTGGTAATTTTAATTCCAAGCCAGATGCTTATGCCGTTTTAAGAATTGTTACAACCAAAAAAAGACTACTTGATATAACATCAGAAAAAACTCTTCCTAAAACCTCTAGTTGGTGGGAAATAGGCGTTTCTTCTAATAAAAAGTGGTTGCCGACTTGGTTTTCAAAATTGCAAGAAGATGGTTTTAGCTTTCCAATTAAATGTTATACGCATGGTTTAAAGCGAATTAAAGATGATGAAGATTACCCTAAAAGAAAAAGTTTAAGTGCGGCGGCGACAAAAAAGGTTATGTTAAGCGATGTTACTCAAGATTTTTGTATTGATAATTTAAGCAGAGAAAAATGTAATGCCTGCAAAATTTTATCAAAAATTAAACCGATTGACAAAATTATTATATATGATGTTGGACAAGCTAATTTTATTGCCCTTTTAAATAAAGATAATCAAAAAGAGCTTTATGTTGATGTTGGTTTCCCTCTCCCATTTAATTATAATACGATAAACAAAGCTATTACTGCAAAAGTTTCAAAATTACCTCAAGCAACGATTTTATTAACTCATTGGGATTATGACCATATGAGTGCTGTTTTTAAAAATAACAATTTAAGAGAAAGTAACTGGGTTGTTCCTAATCAAAAAATAGGACCTAGCAAATTTAAACTAGCAAAAGAGCTAGCAGATAGAGGAAAGCTCCACATATGGGACAATAGTAACAGTAACTGCCGAAAATATTTTAATTTTGGAGACATAAAACTAGCAACTGGAGATGATATAAATAATTCTGGTTTAATTCTAAATGTAAGGTTTAAGGATTTTTATAATGTACTAATGTCTGGAGATACAGATTATAGTAATTGTCCTTTTAATCTCACTTTTGATGCAATTGTTGCTACTCATCATGGAGGAAGTTTTAATGGAAGATGTCCTTCGCCTAAAGGAGGATTAGGAATAAAACATAACTTTATAGATAAGGTTTATTTATCTTACGGCAAGGGTAATCGTTACAAACACCCTTCAAATGCAGCAACCAATCAATATATACGCAACGGTTGGAAAATAGAAAGAACAGCGAAAGATGTTTCTAAAAAAAGAGGTGATATTTCGATATCTTAATTGATATAAATGTTTTGCTCGCACATATTTGTTATAATAATGTTTTAATTTTAAAGATATTTTTTAAAAGAGGCTCTATATGCGGTATGAAAAGTCTGAAAACATTTCAAGATTAGCAATAAAAATGCAGTCTAATGCGGAAGGTCTTTCATTGGCAGATATTCAAAATGAATTTGGGGTTAGCAGACGAACCGCAGAACGTATGCGAGATGCCGTTTTACGGCTATATCCACAATACGAAGAAATTATAGATGGCAGAAGTAAACGCTGGAGAATTCCCTATGGCAGAGTAAATAATCCTGCCCTAACGGTTGATGAATTATCATCAATTGCCAAAGCGATAAAACTAGCAGAGGAAATTGGACGAGAAGATATTTTTAAACATCTAAAATCAGCCCAGGATAAAATCAAAGCAACCATATCGCCTGATGCAATCAGAAAAGCAGAGCCAGACATTGAAGCAATTATCGAGGCTGAAGGTTATGCTATGCGTCCTGAGCCAAAAGAAAAAATCGATACTCATATTTTGGAAACATTGGTTTATGCTATAAAAGCCTGTCGTAAAGTTAAAGTTGAATATCTTGGAGCAAATTCAGGTAAAATAAGCTTTCAAGTAATCTATCCTTATGGATTTACCTATGGAAGTCGAAAACGTTTGGTTCTTTATAATGAATATGCCGAAGATTTTTATACTTACCGTTTAGCTAACATAAAAAAAATCAAACTGCTTGATGAATGTTTTAAAAAAGACGCCAATTTTTCTTTAAAAAAATATGTTGAACAGTCTTTCGGAGCCTTTCAAGAACCTCCTCAAAAAGTTGTTTGGAGAGCCTCTCCCGAAATTGCAGATGATGCCAAAAATTGGCTGTTTCACCCAACACAAACCATAGAAGAACAAGCTGACGGCTCTTTACTAATCACCTTTATCGCAGGTGGTTTTTTAGAAATGGCTTGGCATCTCTATACTTGGGACGGCAAAATGGAAGTCTTGGAACCAAAAGTTTTAAGAGATATGATTGATTTTTAAATGTTTAATCAGATAATACTTTTTGCTTTCAAGAAAAAATATTTATACCTCTACACTTTAAATATCATATGACATATTAAACGTCTTATTATAAATAATATACAATTTTTTAGTTTCACCCCTCACGATTGACTGTGAGGGGAGTTTTTTAATCTTTTTCTAACCATTTTTTATATTCTTTCAGTTCATCGCTCACCATTTTTAGGCAGACTGATATTACTGTAATATCATCTGTATAGCCAAAAATAGGGATAAAATCTGGTATCACATCAATAGGCATTAATAAGTAAATTAAGGCAAAAACTATTACACTTAAATTATTCCAATTAATGTTTTTATAAGTTCCGTCATAGTAATCTTTTGCTAGGTTAAACATTATTTTAACATCACTAGAAACAGAAGATAATATGCCATTTAGCATAGAAAACAATCGTTCTTCCTTCGCTATTAATTTATGTAAATCTTTTTTATTAACATTATTAGATTGCTTTGTTACAAGCTTTTTAGTTTTTTCAAAATTCATATTAATTCTCCATTAAAATACAAAAAAAAGCCTGAACAACCAAATATTCAAGCTAAATTAATGATATATGTTTTAAAGAAAAAATAATTACGATTAAAAATACATTTTTTATCAGTATTCTATCTTTATTACAAGTTTCGCTATCAAAACTGGCAACAATCTCTATCTTTTCTTTAATTGACTAAGTGATATTCTTAGTTTTAATATAGTTAAATACAATTGAATAATTCGGAGAAAGCAATGTCAGGAGCATACGCTCATATAGCAGCGGTACAAACACTAACATCAGGAAACAACCTTGATGAAATAACTATGCCAAAATTATTAAAAAAAGCATTGAGTACGAACCCATCATTTTGCATTATGGGAGCTGTAAGTCCTGATTATCCTTATCTTGATTTAACTAATCCAAGTTCTAGTAAATGGGCAGACGAAATGCATAATGGGGGAATGCAAAATATTATAAAATCTGGCATCAAATTAATAAAATGCCTTGAAAATAATGAAGAACTGGAAAAATGTTTGGCTTGGTTCTTTGGGTTTTTAGCGCATGTTGGAGTGGATATGACCATTCACCCTATAGTTGAAGGCATTGCAGGTATTTATTCTTTGAGTAAAGAAAACCAGAGAAAACATCGCATTTGCGAAATGAACCAAGATGTTCATATTTGGCAAAAACTAAATTTGGGAACAATCGGCAGATGTGAAATTATAGATAATATTAGATACTGCGATGATGATAAAAAAAATCTTTATGAACCAGTTAGATTGTTTTGGGATAGTATTTTAAGCTCAGCATATCCAGAGTTATACTCAACCAATAAACCAGATATAAACAAGTGGCACAAAAGCTTCTCTTATATAGTTGACATAGTAGAAGAAAGTCACGAATGGCCTAGATTTGCACGACATGTTTCTGTTGATGCGGGATTGTCATATCCCTTGCCAAGTGAGGTTGACGATCAATATATTCAGAAATTAAAAACTCCTGATGGTAAAATGTTAAGTTATGATGAAATTTTTAAAAAGGCTTTATCTAACGTAAATGGAATTTGGGTTAACATAGCGGAAGCTATAGAAAACGAAAAAAGTAGTTATATATCATCTTTATTAAGTTGGAATTTAGATAGAGGTTTAACAAGTTCAGGAGGATATTTATTTTGGTAGCCATAATACGAAAAAAATTCATAACAATTATCATCATAAGCCTTTTTGTTGTGTCGTGTTCTTGTGCATCTGCATTCAAAGGCATAAACTCCGAAAAAGTTGATGAGATTTCAGGGAAATTGATACTTGTTTCAAAAATAGCTGATGGTGAATTACGTTATAGCGATAATACTTATTCATCAGATGAATTAAAAGATGTTGTATCTAGAAAAAATAAGCTTCTCTACAATTATTTCAATGATTTTTATTTGGGCTTTAATATTGAAGGAAAACTCTCGTCCGTAATTGTTTGCGATAAAGAACGTAAATATATGATTGCTGAAGATTCTAACTGCACAAGTAAACTTGATAAGAAAGACTCAACTCAAAGTCTTCCTTGCTCTTTTACTTTAAATCTAAATGAAATATGTGCTTATAAGTAGCAACCTTATCCTTTTTATATTTTCAGAAACGTTGCTAAAAAAAGCCCGAACATCAAACGTTCAGGCTAAACTAATGATATATGTTTTAAGAAAGGGATTGCTGCGTCGCTGAAAATATTTTCCCGCCGTATTCCCGTTTTATAATTAGCGTTACTTCCCGTATTTGATTTTTATTTTTTGTCTGGAGCTGTTGAAAACAATCATTTTGCTAAAGAAAAATTTCCCGCTTTTTTCTGTAGGATTCTCGTCCGCCCGCCTTAACCCCGCCTGAGCATGCCTCTAAGCAAGAGTTATCAACGTTTTTTTCTGTTTAAGATTTTTGCTTTTGTTAATAGCAGAATTGGCTCTTGATGGCTCTATCCTTAAGTTTTTTGTATTTTGAGTTTGAAATGAAATTTCATTAAATTTTGAGCAACGAAAAAGCCTTGAAACCGTTGAGTTTCAAGGCTTTTTATTGGTGGGCGATGGGGGACTCGAACCCACGGCCCGCTGATTAAGAGTCAGCTGCTCTACCACCTGAGCTAATCGCCCGCACCTTTTATGTTGTACATAATGATACAAACTCAAAAAAAATCAAGCAACTATTATTATAAAAAAAATTTATTTAGCTTTTTTTCATTTTTAAGGTATTAATCATACTAATAAATTAGCAACAACGTTATAGGAAAATCTTTATGGAACAGTTAGAAGCACAACAGTTAGAAAACATTAAGTTCTTAGTTAAACGTAATATTGATGCTAAAAACAAACTCTTAGAACAAAATATCATTCCATCTCAAATTTACAATTTAGCAAACATTTTTGCCGACACTTTTAAAAATGGCGGCAAACTTCTTTTTTGTGGCAATGGCGGCTCAGCTGCCGATGCCCAGCATCTTGCCGCTGAGTTCTTGATTCGCTTTCGTAAGGACGTTGTAAGACCACCATTACCAGCTATTGCCTTACATTTAGATGCGTCTTCTATTACTGCCTGTGGCAACGATTACGATTTCGAATCATATTATTCACGTTTAGTTGAAGCTTTAGGAAGCAAAAATGATTGCCTAATAGGCATATCAACTTCAGGAAATTCTAAAAACATTTTAGACGCTATAAAAAAAGCTAAAGAAAAAGGCTTAAAAACAGCCGCTTTCTTAGGTTGTGATGGTGGAGAAATTGCCAAATTCTGCGATTATCCTATAATTGTTGATGAAAAAATCACCGCTGTGATTCAAGAAATCCATATTATGGTTGGTCACGCTTTAGTAGAAACAACTGAAAATATAATGATTAAAAAAAATTATTTTAATCATTAAAAAAAAACGTTACTATTAATCAACAAAATTAATAACTTCAAAGATATAACAATGATTAATAAAAAACCATACATAATAGTTGTAGATGATGACTTAATTACACGTGAACTTTTAAATGATGTTTTGATAAAGCACGATTTTAAGGTTGATGTTTTTCGTGATGGACAGGAATTATTTAGAGCGTTAAAAACCAAAGTTCCCAATCTAATTGTTTTGGATTTAATCCTGCCTGGAGATGATGGGTTAACCATTTTAAAAAAACTGCGTGAAAACAGTAATATTCCAGTAATTATGCTTACCACAGCCAATGAAGACGTCGACAAAATCATTGGCATTGAAATGGGAGCGGACGATTACCTTGGAAAGCCATTTAACCCTAGAGAACTTGTTGCCAGAATTAAATCGGTTTTAAGAAGAACTTTAGTTCAAAAAATGTCTTCTGTTGAATCAGCAGAAGGAATTATATCTTTTGAAACTTTCACTCTAGATAGTTTTAAACATAAACTCCTAAAGAATGATGTCGAAATAAACTTAAGCTCTGGTGAATATGAAATGTTACTTATTTTCATTAAACACGCAGGACGAGTTTTAACGAGAGAACAGCTTTTATATTATTTACGTGGCGAAGAAGCTACTCCTTTTGATCGTTCGATTGACATTCAAGTAAGCCGTCTCAGGAAAAAAATTGAAGAAGACAGTGCTGACCCCAAAATTATCACAACAGTAAGAGGCGGCGGCTATATTTTTGTCCCGCAAACCACAAAAACTCTAAAGTAATTTGATAAAATCTTCAAATACCTTTACTGTTCTTATTAGTTCATCTTTTGCTTCGTTAATTTTGGTATCAATCTCATCTAGCTCAGAAAGTTTAAGAGCTTTTTCTACAACAAACATCTTTTCTGAAAGATTAACAGCCCCAAGAATTCCGCTAGAGCCCTTAATGCTATGGACGAGTTCTATTAAATCTTTTTTATTGCCTTCCTGCCATAATCTATCAATAACATTATATGCTTGAGACCGGTCTTTAATAAAGATATTAAGCATCTTCGACAATCTATCAGGATTGTAATTAGTCCATTCCAACATTAAACCTAAATCAAAGCCGTCGACTTGCGGCAATTTGCTATACCAAAGATTTTGGTCTTTCTCATCTTCTTTTTTAGAACCATTTTCCGCCTTTACCCATTTAAGAATGGTCTCAAGCATAACTTTGACATCAACTGGCTTTGGAATATGATCATTCATGCCAACGTCTAAACATTTTTGACGATCTTTACTCATTGCATTAGCTGTCATTGCTATAATAGGCATATTTTTGTATTCAGCTTTTTTCCTAATTTCTCTAGTAGCCTCATACCCATCCATCTTAGGCATTTGAACATCCATCAAAATAACATCGTAATCAGAATTAATTTTTTCTAATGCCATGACCCCATTTTCTGCAGGTTCAACCAAAGCTCCGTAGTCTTCAAGCAATTCTTTAGCTATTTCCATATTTATTAGATTATCTTCTACTAAAAGAATTTTGACCCCTTCTAATTTTTTATTAGTGCCAGAATAGCTTAGCATAATTTTTCTTTCTACTTTGTTGTCATAGGCATTAACAACCGCATCTAAAATCATAGAGGCTGTTGATGGTTTTAATAAGGAACCATCAAATAATTTTTCATCTTCCTCATTGGTTAAACCTACAGCAGAAATCATTATTACTTTTGGTTGTTCTTTAGCAATAGATCTAATTGCTTTAGTCGCATCAACACCACTCATATCTGGCATTTTAATATCCATTAAAACAACATCAAATGGCTTATTTTCTATTGACTTATTATAGATTTCGATTGCATCTTTGCCTGATGAGCATACTGTAGGATTCCAGCCAAAAGCTTTAGTTATGCTTTCCAAAATTTCACAAGATGTAAGATTATCATCAACAATTAAGACTTTTAAATTGTTGCGTTGGAATGCCATATTTTTAGAGACATATTTGCTTGTTTCAAACATTTCAAAATTAGCATTAAAAGAAAACTCACTGCCTATACCTTGTTGGCTTTGAGCCGTTATATGCCCACCCATAAGATTTGCTAATCTTTGGCTAATCGTCAAACCAAGACCAGTTCCACCAAATTTTCTACTCGTCGACCCATCTTCTTGTTCAAATGGTTCGAATATTTTCTTGATATTAGGGGCAGAAATGCCAATGCCTGTGTCTCTGATAGTAAAGTTAAGTGTTACAATCGTCCCATCTTTAGAATATTCCTTAGCAGAGACAACAACTTCACCTTTTTTAGTAAATTTAATCGCATTGCTGGAAAGGTTTATTAAAATCTGTTCAAGTCTCTGAGGATCACCTACTAAGTTATTTGGCAAGTCAGATTGAATATTAAACAAAACTTCTAAATCTTTGCCCCTAGAATTCATTGCTAAAATAGTTGCAAGATTTCTTAAAACCCCATCTAGATTAAATTTAACTTTAGCAAGCTCTAGTTTACCCGTTTCTATCTTAGAAAAATCAAGAATATCGTTGATAATATAGAGAAGAGACTGGCTTGATACTTCAATCTTTTCGGCATAATCTTTTTGCTTAAGATCAAGATTGGTGTTTTTTAATAACTGAATGAGACCTAAAACCGCATTCATTGGTGTTCTTATTTCGTGGCTCATATTTGCCAAAAACTCTGATTTAGCAAGGCTTGCCTTTTCAGCTTTTTCAGCCATCTCTTTACTTAAGATAATGGCATTTTCTAATTCTTGGTTAATCTCATAAATTTTGATATCTGCCTGTTGGCGCAGTTGAACATTAACCAGCATTTGGCTAAAAACCATCAAAAGTTTTTGTTCGTTCTCGGTATATGTATGCTGTTTTTTAACTGAATCAAAGCCAACAAACCCAATGCAATTACCTCTATTTATAAGAGGAAGAGTTATCAAACTCTTTATTTCTTGTGGTTCCAATATTTCTCGAAGATTCCCAGCTGGAAGAGCCAAGACGTCCGGTACGTGCATTGGCTTTCCTGTTAAATGCCATTCCACCCAGTCTGGAATAGCTGCAAGAGGTACTGTTTGTAACTCTTCGATTTGCGGAGAAATATCATCACCACACCATTCGTAAGTGTTAGAGCAGATACCACGTTTAAAATCATAATCAAAAATATATGCTCTATCAGCACCTACAAAGTTGCCCATCTTAGCTAAAGAATCGTTGATTGCCCTATCGATTGAATCCAGAGGCATATTGATGTAAGTAGAAGATATCTCTATTAAAAGATTTCTTAATTTTGCTTGTTTTTTTAATTCCTCTTCGGCTTCAAACTTTTCTGTTATATCTTTGCCAATAGCCTGAATTTCTAAGATATTTCCTTTGGAATCTTTGATAGCTGAACCTTCCCAAAAAAAGGTTCTTATTCCATTCGGCGTTTTTGCTTTAATTGTAACCGATGATCGATATGGAGGTTTTTTTACTTCTTCAAAGGCATCGTATATTTTTTGATGGTCTTCCTCGACAACCAGCCAATCTACCCTTTGTCCTATTACTTCTTCTTTTGTTTTGCCTATTATAGAACAATGAGCTTCATTGGCATAACTAATTCTACAATCAAGATTTATTCTAACAATTAAATCATGCTGTGATTCTAAGATGCCTTTAAGATATTCACTTTGTTGTTTTATATCCTCTTCATCTATATGCTTCTTAAATAATAAAAGCACTAAATTAATCGTGAGAAAAACTATAACAATAGGAATATCTTTATATATGTGAATATTATGAAAAAAAAGTGCATATATAAATAATATAATATTAAGAATACAAGCAAAAATGTATATTGAATTTTTAGCCACTTTTTTTAACATCTGTTTTTTAAAACTCTTATCTACTGCTCAACAAAATTTATTTTAGCTTATATTATTTTAGACACTAATTGAAACTATTTTTTTACCATTCACACTTAATTATTTTATTAAATTGAAGCGTCTCTAATAGTTTTCTTACTCTTGCTTTCGCCCCCTTAATTACTATCTTATATTTATCTTTTGACGATTCATTTAAAGCTAAAATCATACCCAATGCTTCAGAATCAACAAAATCTACATTGCTTAAATTAATAATACATTCTTTCGTATTTCTATCTTCGACAAAGGCGGTGGCTTCGAAGAAGTCGTTATAATCACGATAAGTAAAATCACCAGAAATCATAACCTCACCGCCATTTTCACATTTATTTACGAAATATTGCATTTGTTCCCCCCCCCTTTTAAACTTCTTGGAAAACCTTAATGCCCATAATTAGATTATGGCATAAATATGTAACAACAATATTTCAAAAAGAAGGGTTTTTTGTAACAAAAAAGTATCAGATTTAGTGGGGGTTTACTTTTAAGGAATAAGCCTCTGTTGGATGATCTTTTAAGGGCGCAATAGAATTGCCAGCTATTAAGGAATACCTAAGCATTTTGGCTTGAGTTACCTGATCATATTTGTTAACACCTAAAACATACTTCCTTAAATTGGTCTGAGAACATAAATTGCTAAACGTTTCAATCGCATTTTCACTTGCCCAAGCAGAGTCTCCAATAAAAAATCCCGAAATTTGAATTCCAGCTTTTACTATTTCTTCTTCTTTTAACACCCCAGCTCTATTTCTAAAGATAACTGCGGCACAACAATCTTTACAAAGTTTCTGCGCTTCATGAAGCATTTTAGCGTCTTCTTTTTCATTAAAAAGCAGTTCTATAAATATATGATTTTTAGGAAATTCCCAACTATTAGCAAGACCATTTAAATAATTGTGAGTTGATTCAAAAATAACACTTTCAACATGTAAGGGAACAATTAAAATCGGCATATTTTCGGGTGTTGTCCTAACATCAGACGCTGAAAAACATTTGCCGATTACAAATCTATCGTATTCAGAAATAAAGCTTGGATTCATTCCGCTTAAACTACTAACGACAGGAATAAATTTTCCGCCTTTTTCAGTATGAGGAACGCAAAAGTAGCCTACAACTTGACCTTTCTGATAATTCCAAACGGCACTAAATTTTACTTTTAAATGCGATAAAATTTCATCTAACCTTTGACGCATTGGATCTTTCTTATTTTCATCGTCTTGTTTACTTGAAACCCCTAAAAGATCTGAAATATCAACAGCTTCAGAATAAAGCGTTACGGCGTCAAATGCGGCATTATCTCCGATTAATTTACTTTTTATCATTTCCGCAATATTTTGGGTTTTAATTACAGCTTCTTCCTGTGAGAGTTCAGCAAACATTAATAAATATTCAAATTTACCCACTTTTAAACAAACATCTTGGCTGCTTATTTTAGAATTAATAACTTTTTCTGTTGTGAGCAGAATATTTGGAACCCATTTACTCCATTTATCACCAAAAACCTTTTCAAGCACTTGAATATTCAGATAGGTTATTTTTCCCAGTTTAGCATTTTCATGTTTTTTAAGATAATTTTTAACTGTATCAACAGCATTAGAATGAGAAATATCTGCGTGTTCTGATCCAGTATTAACATTTTCTTGAGGCTCAAAAACAACGCCTGTGCGTTTAATAATAGAGGTTGCTTTAGCAATCAGAATATCATAATCAATCGGCTTACATATATAATCATCAACTCCTGTTTCATACCCTTTTAAAACATCTTTTCGATCGGAATAAGCAGATAGGAAAACAAATGGTATTTTAGCATATTCGCTATTTTCCGCTCTAACCTTCGCAATAAGTTCATAACCATTCATAATCGGCATATTAATATCAGAAATAATAAGATCTGGAGCTTCTTGGGACAATTTTTGCATAGCTTCTTCGCCATTTGCGGCCTCAACAACTTCATATCCTTCGCTACGAAGCTCTTCAGCAATATCTTCTCTTAATTCTTTTTCATCTTCTACACAAAGTATGAGTTTCTTTTCTTCTGCCATCGTTGATATTCCTCTTGCTTAATCTTAATTATCGCTAAGATTAACGTTTTTTCCTGCCCTTTTTAAAATAGCTTTTATTTTAGCTATTAAGATATCAAAATCTATTGGTTTACAAATATAATCTTCTATACCTTTTTCAAAACCTCTTAGAATCAAATGCCTATCGGAATAAGCTGATAAAAAAATTACGGGAATACTCGCAATTGAATCTTTTCTAGCTCTAATTTTTTCTATAAGCTCATATCCATCCATAATTGGCATTTTTAAATCTGAAACTATTATATCTGGAATCACACTTTCAAGTATTTTAATTGCTTCTTCACCATTCTTAGCTTCAATAGCTAAATATCCGTTGCTACGGAATTCATCTATTAAATCTTTCCTTAATTCATTTTTATCTTCAACACAAAGTATAAGTTTTTTTTCTTCAAGCATTAATAATTTCCTGATCTAAATTAACATTTTGCTTAAAATTTTTGGGTATTGACACTATGATTGTAGTTCCAACGCCTTTTTCACTTTCTATTTTTATATAACCTTGATGTTTTTCAATAATATTCTTAGCTAGATAAATTCCAACGCCTGTACCCGGAATATTTTTGGTCTCATCAACTCTAAAAAACTTCTCTCCAACCCTAGATATATACTCCTCAGAAATACCAACCCCCGTATCAGTAACAGAAACTTTTATATAATCTTTATCTTCAAAACAGAGAACATTAATTTCTGCGGCAGAGTATTTAATAGCATTTGATAAGAGATTGTCTACAACCAAAGATACTCTCTCGGGATCAAATTTGCAAATTGTGTTGCCTTGATATTCAAATTTAATAGTTCTTTCTGGGGTATAGTTTCTAACCTCTTTAATAGTAGTAAGAATCACCTCTTTCAAATCGTTAATGCTAGGATTAATTGTTAGATTTCCAGCATCTAATTTAGAAAGGCTAAGCGTACTTTCAACTAAATTGTTAAGCCTGCCAACGTTTTGTCTTACACGCTCCATACGTTCCGTAATCTCGCTGTTTTCAATTGTATCAATTTTTCTAATAATTTTTTGCGCTGAGCTATCAATAATTGAAAGCGGGGTTTTAAATTCGTGAGACACCATTGACACAAAGTTCTGCTGTTTTTCTCTAGCTACTATTTCTTGTTCTAAAAGTTTTAATGTACATTCATAAGCCTTTTTTTGCTCTTCTTCTAAAAGATTTTTTTTAATTGTATTTTCTCTAAATATTTCAACCGCTCTTGCCATATCACCAATTTCATCAAGACGATCAGTACTAGGAATTTCAATATCCAGCTTTTCCGCTATTATTAAATTCATCGCATTATGAAGATTTAAAAGGGCTTTTAACTGTTTTTGCGAAATCAATGCCAAAACTAAGACCATAAATATGGTTATAAAGAAAGAAACCGTAAAATGTCCTTCTATTATAGGTTTTATAGATGCTAAAAACTTGTCTTTCTGCAATCCAACAAAATAAATGCCAACAATATCACCTTGTTCATTTTTTATTGGTTCGTAGGCTGTGTAATATAGATTATTCAGAATATCAGCCTCACCAATATATGCCTCACCTTTAATTATTTTATCGTAGACATCTCCTCTATCTAAAAAGGTTCCAATTGCCCTTTTACCATCTTTGGTAACAATATTCGTAGCAATTCTTTCAAACTCTATTTGATCATTTATGACCTTTTTTATGAATATTGTTGCAACCCCTCCTGCAATATCTTTAACTTTATCAGGAACTTCATAATTATTGTTAATAACGTAATCACCAAAAAAAAGTACGTTATCAATTAACCTTATATCTTTACCTTTTTCGGCTAAGAGTGTTTTCAAAACGTTTAAAAGAACTTTTTGGTTATTTTGAGCAATATTAACCATCTCGGTTTTAATATTAGTCTCGGTTTTAAAAATTAGAACAATACCTAATACAAACATACTCAAAGAGAATGACAATATTATTTTTTTAGCGAATCCACTTCTTTGAATTGTATAAAGCATTGCTACACCATTTTTATTGCTCATATCAAGATTCTACATCTACATCAACATTTTCTTTTTGTTGGATATTTTTAGGTATTGATACTATAATCGTCGTTCCAACACCTTTTTCACTTTCAATTTTTAAATAACCTTGATGCTTCTCAATAATATTCTTGACTAAATAAAGTCCAACTCCTGTTCCTGGAATATTTTTGGTATTGTCCGCTCTAAAAAATTTCTCTCCAACTTTGGGCAGATTTTCCTTAGAAATACCCACGCCCTTATCGGCAACAGCAAATCTTACATAATCTTTATCTTCAAAACACAAGACATTAACTTCTGCGGTAGAGTATTTAAGAGCATTAGATAAAAGATTATTTACAACAAGTCCTAATCTTTCCGGATCAAAACTACAAATTGTATTGCCTTCATTTTTAAAGTTAATAACTCTTTCCGAGGTATAGTTCTTAATATCTCTAACCATTGAATGTATAACATCTTTTAGATCATTAACACTTGGATTAATTGATAATTGCCCCGCATCCAGCTTAGAAAGGCTCAAAGTGCTTTCAACCAAGTTATTAAGCCTGCCAACGTTATGCCTTACACGTTCCATACGTTCAGCGACCTCAGTAATTTCAATAGTATTAATTTTTCTAATAATTTTTTGTGCTGAACTATCAATGATTGAAAGCGGCGTCTTAAATTCATGAGATACCATTGATACAAAGTTTTGCTGCTGCTCTCTAGCTGCTATTTCTTTTTCAAGCATTCTGATTGTCTGTTCCTGAGCTTTCTTCTGTTCTGTAATATCTGTATGGACACCTATAATTCCAACAATTTCCCCAGCATCATTTTTAATTACGTCGGCTCTTAAAAGAACAAATAATCCTTCTCCATTTCTCTTAACAATCTCAATTTCACCTACCCAGCTTTTGCCATTTATAACGCTGGCAAACATTTCATAGGCACGATCTTTGTCTTTATAAAGCTGTGGAACTGTAACATTTTTAATTTCTTCTGTGCTGTATCCTAGCATTTGAGTAAAAGCTTGGTTCTGGTAAAAAATTTCACCCTGACAAGTAGCCATACCAATGGCATCGCCTGAAGCTTCAACAGCTTTTTTAATTCTCATCAAATTTTCTTGAATCAAGTATTCAGAAGTAACATCACGAAAAACTAAAACAACACCTTTGATTGTTCCTGTTTCATCTTTAATAGGAGCAGCACTATCTGCAATTTGATATTCTATCCCATCTCTAGAAACTAGCACCGCACGATTCTCTGAGCTAGGTTTTGAACCTGTCGCAATAACTTCTTGTACGGGATTAACTTTGCCAGATTTATTGCCCGTAGTCTTAAAAATATCTTCCAGATTTTTGCCAAGTGCTTCTTCTAATTTATACCCTGTTAATCTTTCTGCTACAGGGTTCATTCTCGTGATTAAGCCATTAATATCAGTTGCAATAATACCATCACCAATAGAGTTTAAGGTAATGGCTAAGTTTTGTTCATTTTCTTTGAGTTTTGCCGTACGTTCATCAACAAGTTTTTCTAAATTATAATTATCTTTACGCAATAAACCTACAAAGAATGCTAATAAAACCGCTGAAAGCGCAAAAACAATTACGACTGTTACAGTTCTAGATGCATTTTCTCCAGCTTCGGTTAAAACATCGGCAAAACTATTATTAAAATGAGCTTTTATATCAAACACATTGGTATTCAAAGCCAAATACATCTCATTAGCGGTATTTTGGTACATATACGCTAAAGAAACATCTATATCAATTATGTTTAAAACATCATCGATTGCTGTTTTATATTTATTTTTATTTTCGATAATTAGATTTGCAAGCTTTTTTTCCTTATCACTCAAAGCCATTTTTTCTATTTTTAAAATGTCATCATCTATACCTTTAAGATTCTGAATAATATTTCCTTTGTAACCCTCTCTCTGTTCTAAATTAACAGAAAGAAACGCATAGTGAGTATAAAGCTTATAGATTAAAAATTGAGTGTTTTCTACGTGTTCATAAATATCATTAATAATTTTATTTTTATTAAAGTAGTCTTCTTTTAATTCTCTCAAGACCTCTGTTTGCTTATTAGTATTTTGAACAGAAAAAAAGCCCATACCAGCCATAAAAATCACAATAAGTGCTATTTTTACTGGAGCAAAAGATGTTTTGTTAAAAACGCTTAATATTCTCATTTAATACTATCCTCACAAGAAAAATCAAAATCTTTTAATAAATAAACTGTAAACGTTGAACCAGAGCCTAATTTGCTTTGAATATCGAATTTACCGCCATGCATTTCTATAATATTTTTAATCAGATAAACTCCAACTCCTGTTCCTGGAATATCTTGAGTATGCTTGGCTCTAAAAAATTTGCTGCCCATCTGTTTTAAGTCATCTTCAGATAAGCCATATCCTTTGTCTGTAACCGAAACTCTTAAATATTTATCATAATCATCACACTTAACATTTATTTCTTCCGCAGAATATTTTATAGCATTGGAAATCAAGTTGTTAATAACCAAATAAAGGCGATGCGGGTCAAAAATTCCAACCGTGTTTCCACTGTATTCGAAATTGATTGCTCTATCTGGCGTTACATATTTGATTTCAGCTATAACTGATAAAACTATATCTTTAAGATCGTTCATACTAGGATTAATTGACAATTTTCCGGCATCTAATTTGGAAAGGTTAAGTGTTGTTTCAACCAGATTATTAAGACGGCTTATACTATTGCGGATTCGTTCCATACGGTTAATAATTTCGCTGGGTTCCATAGTATTAATTTTGCGTAAAATTCTTTGGGCTGAACTATCAATAATTGAAAGTGGGGTCTTAAATTCGTGAGAAACCATCGAGACAAAGTTTTGCTGCTGAATTTTTTGCTGTTGAATTTCCAGCAGTTTTATTTGAATTTGCCTTTTATCATATGCCCAAGCAAAAATATCTGCTAAAATCTGCATAAGATTTATTTCTTCATCAGACCAACTTATTTTTTTGTTTACGCCGTCTATGCCATAAAAACCATAAACCTTGTTTTGTTTTTTTATCGGAAAGCAGACAAAGGACTTAATCTCAGCCTTCTTAACTAGTTCTTTTTCAACCGACATTTCTTCAGAAATATCATCAACATCTGGAATAAATACATAAGATTTTTTAGAAAGCTCACCAAAACTGTTTGATATTTTTTCCATTTCTATTTCTAAACACGTTCCGAGTTTAGAATAAATATTCTCGGCACAAACTTCGTATGAATATTCTAACCTTTTATTGTCTTTTGAAACTTCAAAAACATAGACTCTATCTGAATCAAGAAGCTCTCTAATTTTTGCAAGAGATTCTCTCATTACTGCATCAAAATTATCCTGAGTTACAATGTTAATAAAGCTTTTGGATATGCTTCCTATAATTTTTTCAAATTCTTGCTGCTTATCTTTATTAGAATTACTAAGAGAAGCATTATTAGATTTTAGATTTTTTGAATTATCATCATCCATAATGCTTCTCTCCCCTCTTACTTAAACAACAAGCCTTACAACTCAAAGTTAGGATTATAACATAATTCTCTTTTTTATTGTAAGCATTATTGCTTCCCCAGTTCTAATTAAAGCATAATTATGTAACGTTAGTATTTCAAAAAACGACTTTTTTGTAACAATTTTGTATCAGTCAGTTTTTTCTAATAATTCTTTTTATATTTAAAAAAATATCGTATTTTTAAATACAAGACAATGAAGCTAGCTATAATATATACTAATTGTTATATTTTAGTAACATTGCTCCTTATCTAATCTTTTTAAGGAATCCTTAATGAAACAAAAAATATTTTACCAAATAGCATCTAGCAAGCAGCCTGTAACATTAATTACAGCCTATGCTGTAAGTGGTTCAACGCCTTGCCAGAGCGGTTCAATGCTTGCGGTATTTAATGATGGCTCTAGAGTCGGAACCGTTGGCGGAGGGCTGGTTGAAGCCAAAGCAATTGAACTTGCTCAAAACTGCTTAAAGCAAAAAACATCAGATGTTTTAACCGT
This sequence comes from Alphaproteobacteria bacterium, assembly GCA_050175015.1. GTDB lineage: Bacteria > Pseudomonadota > Alphaproteobacteria > JBFXJJ01 > JBFXJJ01 > JBFXJJ01. The sequence continues at coordinate 153,875 of JBFXJJ010000001.1, forward strand.
TGATATGCTTGGGCAAAATACTTCTGAAGAAGAAATGATTTGCGGTGGTACGGTTAAGCTTTGGGTAGAATATATTGAAGATGTTTCACCTTTTAAATTAATTATTCAGAATTTGGACAATGGTGATCTAGTTGTAAGAATCGGCAAAATTAGTTTCAAGGGTCAAACAAAAGCCATTATTAACGCTAATAAAGAAGTTGTTTTTGGCAGTCTTGAACAAGTTGACTATGAAGCCGTTTCTGAAACCATTTCTCTTAATAAAAACACTTTAAAAGACAATATTTTTTATCAATTTATTGCTCCTTGCGAAAAACTATTAATTCTAGGCGGAGGCCACGTTGGTCGTGCTTTAGCCAACATTGCGGCAAACTTAGGATTTGAAACAACTGTTGCCGATTTTAGAGCCGAATTTGCTAATAGTTCTCTTTATCCTGAAAATGTTACTTGTATCAAGGGAGAACTTGCTGAAACTATTGATAATTTTAATTTAAGCGCTAATAGTTATGTTGTTGTTGTAAGTCCAAGTCATATAACGGACTTAGATTGCGCTAGAGCTCTTATGAAAAAAAATTATCGTTATGCTGGGTTAATGGGTTCACGGCGCAAAGTCAAAATGATTTTTGATACTTTAGAGCAAGAAGGCTTTGACCGATACAAAATTGAAACAATTAATGCTCCGATAGGTTTAGATGTTGGAGCCGTTTCTCCAGAAGAAATTGCGGTTTCTATTTTGGCAGAAATTATTTCGGTTAGAAGAAACTCTGCTCACTTGGAAACCTTCCAGCAAATGAAAAAAGAACGACGTCAAAAGGCATAAATTAACGTGCAGTCTCTTTGCCATATTATTAATAAAATCCTTCCACCCAAAACTGTCATCTCTTTAGTTGGAGCTGGAGGCAAGACCTCGGCATTATTTAAACTTGGAGAATATTTTAAAAATCAATACAAAATTGCCTTAACAACAACAACTCATATCTATGACCCTCAAAACGAAAAAAACCGCTGTTTTGATACCGTAATATCTAATTTTGATATCAATATTATCAAAGATTTAAAAAATGACGAAAAAGATATAGTCGTCTTAGGCGCAGGCAAAACAAAAGATGATAAATTAAAGGGTCTCAAGTTTGATGAAATTGAAGCTTTAAAAGAGGTTTTTGACTTAATTATTGTGGAAGCAGACGGCGCTAAAAAGAAAGCTTTAAAAGCACCTGATGCCCACGAACCTGCCGTTCCTCCATCTAGTAACATTGTAATTGGGGTTATCGGCATTAATGTTCTTGGAAAATCCCTTAATCAAGAAAATGTTCATCGTCCAGAAATATTTTCAAAGATAACAAATTGCCAGCTTAATAATGCCATTACTTTAGATCACATTATTACTTTGATTAATCACAAAGAAGGCTTATTTAAAAACTGCCCCAAGGACGCTGTAAAAATTGTTTTTTGCAACCAGTCAGAAGGGCTTTCTTTGGAGCAGAAAGAATATCTAGAAACAACCTTAAGACCTTTAATTGTCTCGTTTTTTTTCTAACGCTCGAGCATAATAACGGAAAACATCAATTTCAGAAACATACCCAACAACGCTGTAATCTTTAAGGTTAGCTATAACTGGCAAAATTTCTGTTTTACCTTCTTCAAAAAGTTTAATCGCTCTAGAAACCGAACTGTTATTTGTTAAAACAACTTTTTCTAACGATACCAATCCTAAACTAGAAATAGATTCGCTTAAAGAATTATCTAAATCAGGTGATTTTGCCATAACGACATCGACCAAACCTTCATAAAGCCCATTATCATCAACGGCTATTACTAAAATTTTGGCTCTATGTTCTATCATTTTTCTTAGATTTGCTAGCGTTTCATTGATATTGATTGTTTTCATATCATTACGAACAATCGGCTTCACTTTAATTTCATTGAGCCAGCCAATATCTCTGGCATCTTTAATCATTTTGCCTTTCAAATGGAATTTCCAAGTTGAAAAACTATAACCAAAGTTGGTTCGAACCAACAAAAATGAAGTGATAGCACCAGACATAACGCCAAGAGCGGCTTTATAATCCCCCGTAAGCTCCAAAACCAGCATAACCATTGTCATTGGAGTACCAATAACACCTGCGCCAAAAGAACCCATACCAACCAGAACAAATGTCAACATCTGCCCTTCCGTAATGCTGGTAAACTGTCCTACCGCATAGCCTATAATTGAGCCATAAAGACTGCCGATAAAAATCGATGAACTAAAAAGACCGCCTAAAAATCCTGACCCTAAAGAAACCGATGATGCCACCAGCTTAACAACAAACATAAGAAGCAAAGTATAAATCGGCCAACTTATATCAAGATTATATTGAATAGCTCTTTGTCCGCTTCCAAGAACCTGCGGCGCAGTCAGTGCCATAAGTCCTAGAGCAAACCCGCCTATTGCAGGTTTAAGCCAGTCTGGGGTTGAAACTTTTTTAAATCCCTGTTCGGTCCAAGTTACAATTTTCATTGTAAATATACTAAAATAACCAGCAAAGACTCCCATTATAATAAAGACCAAATACTGCCAGGGCTCTATCAGTAAGTCGGTTGTAAGCATAAATATCGGATTAGAGCTTTTAACCAAACGGGTAAACAATGCCCCCGAAAAAGCTGCTGCCGATACTGGCGCTAATGCTGAAACCGTATAGCTGCCAAGCATCATTTCAAAAGCATAAAAGGTTCCTGCAAGCGGAGCATTGTAAACCGTGGCAATCGCTGCGGCGGCCCCTGCCCCAACAAAGATTCTTAAATCTTCCCTTCTTAAGTGAAACCACTTGCCGATATTAGAAAAAATTCCTGCACATATCTGCGTATATCCTGCCTCCATACCGACAGATGCACCTGATATGTTAGAAATAATGGTTGTTGTTGTCAGTCTTATACTATCAATTAGATTAAGCTTGCCTCCCAGTAAGGCATTAGCTTCAACAGGATCGACAATATCATTAGGACGCCATTTTTTAATCAGCCTTTTGATAAGACCTAAACACAGCCCCCCAATACAAGGTATAATTAAAATACGGCTGCTAGGAATAAAACTAGCGGCACTTAAATATTCATTAGAATTGATTAAAAACAAAATGTGATGGCACCAGCGAATGCCTCTATTTATAAATAGGACTAAAATACTTAGGAAAATTGCAATAATAACGCACAGCAAAACCAATATAATGGTGCTGTTACGAACATTTCTCTGTGCTAATTTGATGCGGACAACTGCGTGTTTTTTTAATCTTCTGAAAAAAAGTTGCAGCTTTTTTTTAAGCAAGTTTAATCTTTTTTTATAAAAATCGCTTACTTCCGTTTTACATATTTTTAGTTTTTCAAGCATAAGCTAAGATATTAGTTTTGGAGTCATTTCGGAAACTAAAAAATTATTAGATTTTATAACACTTTGCAAGTTTTTAATTATTTTAAGACTGTTCTTTATGCTTTTATATTTGCTTTTTAAAAATCATATCGTTATATTTTTATGGATATTACGATATGAAAGGGATTTAAAAACTATGTTTAAACTAAAAACTTTAACGACATTTTTTGCTGTTGTTCTGCTCTCAGGTTTGGTAACAACCGCATCATTTGCTGAAGATTCTAATACAGTAAATGTTGTTTCTGCATCAAGTCTGCAATTTGCACTTAAAGATATTGCAACCAATTTTGAAGCCGAAACAGGAAAAAAAGTAGCTCTTACTTTCAGCGCTTCAGGCAATGCCTACCGCCAAATATTACAAGGCGCTCCATTTGAAATTTTTCTTTCTGCCAATGAAGATTTTGTGCTTGATTTAACTAAGGCAGAAAAAACAGAAGGTGACAGCCTTTTATATGCAGTTGGACGTTTGGTCTTATTTGCATCTGAAAATTCACCTGTAAAAGTCGATGCCGAACTAAAAGATGTTAAAGCTGCTCTTCAAGATGGCAGGATTAAACACTTTGCGATTGCTAATCCTGAACACGCACCTTATGGTGTAGCCGCTAGAGAAGCCTTAAAAAATCAAGGACTTTGGGATAGTATGTCTGATAAAATTGTAATGGGTGAAAACGTTTCACAAACTGCACAATTTATATCAACAGGTTCTGCTGAAGCTGGATTAATTCCTTATTCTTTGGTTTTAAGCCCAAAATCTGCTAATCTTGGAAAATATGTACTTCTACCAGAAGCATGGCATAATCCTATTAACCAAAGAATGGCTTTGCTTAAAGGTGCTGGCGATACGGCAAAAGTTTTTTATGATTATTTGCAGTCTCCTAAATCACAAGAAGTATTTGCGAAATATGGCTTTGTAATGCCAGAAAAAAAGGATTAATTTATTAAAATGGATTGGGAAGCCCTTCTTTTATCTTTAAGATTAAGCTGTTTAACAGTCTCCTTCCTCCTGCCTATCGGCATTTTAATTGGCTGGTTTTTAGCTTATAAAAATTTTAAAGGTAAGGCTTTATTTGAAGGGCTTTTCACAATACCTCTAATTCTGCCGCCTACGGTTATTGGTTATTATCTTTTGATTAATTTTGGCGGCAATTCTTTTTTAGGTGCTTTCTTACAAAAAACCTTTCATATAAGCCTTGTTTTTACTTTTGAAGGTCTTTTGTTTGCTTCCATAATTATAAATTTACCTTATGTAATCTTGCCAATTAAAAACGCTTTTAAAGCCATACACCCAGAAATAAGGCAAGCCGCCGCTGTTTCTGGAATGTCCCCTTGGGTTATTTTGAAAAAAATAGAAATTCCTTTAGCTTGGCCTGGCATTGTAACGGGACTTGTTATTTCTTTTGCTCATACTTTGGGTGAATTTGGAGTAGTTTTAATGGTTGGCGGCGCTATGGCTGGACGCACAAAAACCATTTCAATCGCTATTTATGATAGGATTCAGGCTTTTGATACCAAAGCCGCAGGATTAATGGCAGCCCTACTTTTGATAATTTCTTTATCATCTATCGGTTTGACTTTTTTCTTATCACGCAAATTGGATAAACTTCATGGCTAATACTCTAAAATTAAAAGTTTATCAAAAAAAACCGATTGCCCTTAATGCCGAGCTTAGCTGTAAATCTGGAGAGTTATTGGCGCTTGTTGGTCCTTCTGGCAGCGGAAAAACAACCTTACTTCGAACTATTGCGGGACTTTATACTCCCAAAGAAGCCCAAATCCATTGTGGCAATGACATCTGGCTTGATACTTCTAAAAAAATCAATTTTCCTACGCATTTACGTTCTGTAGGTATGGTCTTTCAAAGTTATGCCTTGTTTCCTCATATGAATGTTTTAGAAAACATTACGGCGGCAATGCGTCATCTTCCTAAATCGGAATGGCATAATAAAGTTTTAAAGCTCCTTGATATGCTTCATCTAAGTGGATTAGAAGAAAGACGTCCCAGCCAATTATCTGGCGGACAAAAACAACGTGTTGGCATTGCCCGAGCGCTGGCAAGAGATCCTAAAATACTGCTTTTTGATGAACCCTTTTCAGCAATCGATAAGGCCTCTCGTCATGGACTTTATCAAGAGATAATGAACCTCCACGAAAATTTATCTATCCCTATAATTATGGTAACTCACGACTTTGATGAAGCTTCTATGCTAGGCGATAAAATGTCTTTTATTCACGAAGGCAATATTATTCAAACCGATACTCCTTATAATGTTTTTACTCGTCCTGCCAACGTAGAAATGGCAAGACTCCTTAATATTAAGAATATTTTTGAAGGTGAGATTTTATATCATAAAGAAGATGCTACTTATATTAAATGGCATAATAACGTTTTAAAGGCAGCTTTTTATCCCCATTTTGAAGCGCAGGAAAAAATCTATTTTGCGATGCCTTCTACCGAAATTATTTTGCATCGAGACGATATTCCAGACGTCTTTGAAACTCCGCAAAATACTCTTAACGGAAAAGTGCTCCAGCTTATTAACTTAAGTGAGAGCATTATGGTTACCGTCGCTGTTAATGATAGCTGCGATACAGTTTCTATGACTGTTCCAGCTCATTTTGTAAAACGAACCAAGCTCCAGAAAGGTTCATCAATAAAAATATCATTACTCAGCGACGGTATTCATCTTATGAAAAAAGCTTAAGACGCAGCCAAAAGACAAAATTATTGCTGCGCATATTAAGGATTTTTTTTAAAAATCCTTAATAATCCTTAAAATATTTTTATAATTAATGCTTTGTTGCACAAGCAAGATTTATGCAGCTAAATACTCTTGGACTGGAATAAATTCCTTATTTTGTACTTTCGCCGTTTCTTCTAAAATTAAATTGCCGTTATGACAAGTAAGTCCTTTTGCCAGCCATTCATCTTGGCGGCAAGCCTTGATTGCACCATTAAGCGCAATACTTTCTACTTTAGAAAAAATAGCTTCTGCATATCCTCTAGAAGAAGCAACAGGGACTGCCCCTGGAATATTATCAACGCAAAAATGGCAGATGCCTTCTTCATAATAAGTCGGGTTTTCCCACGTTGTAGGAATACACGTTTCTACAGCCCCAGCCTTATCACAGGAAATATCAACAATAACGCAAGATCTCTTTAATTTTTTTAAATCCCTGCGGTTTATAATGTGATCTTTGCGATGCTTATCCCATTTAACACAGTTGATAATTACATCACAATCAAACAAATAATCGTGAAGTTTATCCATTCCAAGAGCTTTAAAGTCATATTTATGCCAAGTAAGATTAGCCTGTTTGCAAGGAAAAAACGATAAATTAAACCCCCGAACCGAACAGCCAAGATTTAACGTTGTTCTTAACGCACCTTGTCCTACAGCTCCTAATCCTATGACGACAACCCTAGTTGGTTTGGCTCCAAAATGTCTCATAAAATGTCTGCCGCAGCCGCCTCTATTAGCAAGTGTTAGCGCTATGCCTTCAAAGGCTCCAACTTCTCCCGCTAATGTGCAGTTTGGGGAACCAAATTCGTGCGTTTCTTCAGCCGAAATTGCGGTAAGCTTTTTTTCAAGCAAAACTTCGGTTTGAACGGCATCAAGTGCAGAATGAATATTAGTAAAAATAATATGTTCTTTTTTTAATAACGGAAATTCTGGTTCTAGAATTTCTTTAACCTTAACAATTAATTCAGAATTTTGATAAATATCACCTAAATTATTTAAAATTTTAGCTCCAGCTTTATGATATTGCTCATCGGTCGCTTCTGCTAAAAAACCTGCCTTAGTTTCCACAAAAACTTCGTGCCCTTTTCGAACTAAACGCTTTATTTGTTCTGGTAAAAGAGCAACTCTTCCTTCTTGAGATTTAATTTCTCTAGGTATGCCTATTCTCATTTTTCTCCCTTATTTGTTTGTTTAACTCCTTATAACAGCGTGGTGTTTAATAATATCACCAATAATAGCTATAGCTATTTCATTAGCCGTTGCAGCCTTTATATCCAAGCCTATCGGAGCTTTTAATTTAATAATACTTTCAGGACTAAGATTGTCCCTATTCATAAGGTCTTCTCTTCGTGGCAAATGCTTACGACTGCCAAGAACACCAACATAAAATGCTTTAGATGGTAAAGCATATTTAAGAATATCATGATCGGCTTCTAAATCATGCGTCAAAGAAACAACGGCTGTCATTTCATCTAGTTTGAATTCATCAAAAAGTTCAGCTCCAGATGTCTTACGATAAAAATCAACGCCTAAAACAGAAGGAAGCTCTGAGCCGTGCTCTCGATTGAAAATGATTTCCCAACCCATTTTGCGTGCGATTAAAAGCACTGCCATTGTAACAGGATTGGAACCATTAACAACCAATCTTAACCTAGGATTGTATTTTTTCCAATAGTAATTATTTTTGGAGCCTGTATCACGCAGTTTAATTACCTCTCTTAGTTCTTCAGGAATCCTTTTATCACCAAATGATGTAATACAAAGATGTCGGTTTTCAACAATATCACTAATCCAAAAGCTAGGTTTTCTTTGCTTTTCATATTCCAAAAGATTTAAAAGCGCTTCTTCTTCAGGATTAATTACATCAATCGCAACTTCAATTTTCTTGCCGCACAAAAGGCGAATATCAATATAAGGGCTGCCGTATCCAAAGGTAACCTTAGAACTTTTATTATTTTTGATGGCATCTATTCCCATTTCACAAAGATTGCTTTCAATGCAGCCTCCCGACACATAGCCAAAGACATCTCGGTCTTCAGAGATTAGCATCTGGCTTCCTGTGCCTCTAGGAGCAGAACCTTCTGCTTCAACTAAGGTTGCAATAACAAACTTTTTACCTTTTTTTATTAAGCCTCTAAGCTCCGAACGAATATCATCACATAGGGCAAACAACGGCCAGTCAAACGCATTGCTCATAAGTCTTTCTCTGTCATTTTTTGATAGTTTAAAGATTTTCTTTTACTATTTGGCTGTGTTTCTTCTGTAACCTGCCAAACGCTTTCATAAAGCTTTTCATCTAAATCAAACTGCTCAGTATCTTTGGATTGTAGTTTGATACAAACACCGCACGCACTGGATATTTCACGTGGAACAGGAATGAATTCCACCTTGATTTGTTTCTGTTTTAGCTCTTTTTCAGCTTTTAATGCTAAATAATTACTCTCAAACGTTATGATTAGGTATTGATTATCATTAAGCAATAGTTATAACCCCTGCATCTCTAGTTGTTTCACCTATTATTCGGGCATAAATGTTCTGCCCTGCCATTTCTGCAATAATTTTTTCGGCATCTTCTTCTTTTACCGCCGCCAGCAATCCGCCTGAGGTCTGAGGATCAAACAAAATATCCCTAATTACAGGATCCATTTTATCTAAATCTTTAACAGCGTGTCCTCTTCCTTGACGATTGCGAAAAGTACCTTCTGGCACCAATCCCATTGAGGAATATTCCAAAACATCTGGCAACAAAGGCACAGCATCAGCTTTAACTTTTATGCCGCAAGCCGCATCTGTTACCATCTCCGCCATATGACCTAAAAGACCAAAACCAGTAACATCGGTGCAGGCTTTAGTTTGATATTTTTGCAATATTTCGCAAGCAGTTTTGTTTAACGTCGTCATAGATTTCTGAGAAGCAGCCAAGGCTTCATCAGAAACACAATCACCTCTAAACGCCATATTAATTAAACCTGTACCAATCGATTTAGTTAAAATAATTTTGCAATTATCTTTCAAGCCATTATTACGCCAGAATTTATCAGTTGCGGTTTCGCCTGTTACCGCATAACCTAATTTAGGTTCAGAATCTTCAATGCTGTGTCCGCCTACCAACGCACAGCCAGCCTCAGTCAATGCCGATAAGCCTCCGTCCATCATAGCTCTTAATGTTTCAAGCCCCAGTTCTTTTACAGGATAACATACCAGCGCCAATGCCGTAATAGGTCTCCCGCCCATTGCATAAACATCAGACAAAGCATTTGCCGCCGCAATTCTTCCAAACATAAAGGGATCGTCCACAATCGGAGGAAAGAAATCAACTGTTTGAACTAAAAGTTTTTCAGGCGTTATGGCATAAAGCCCTGCATCTTCACAGCCATCATAATTGGCGACAACATTAGGATAAATCGGCTGGCTAAGACCGCATAATGCTTTTTGTAAGACATTAGGTCCTAGTTTAGCGCCGCAGCCTGAAAATTTAGTGTGTTTTGTTAACGATACCTTATTTTCCATTTCTAAATAATATCCTTTAAAATTTTTATAGTTTCATCTATTTCCGCATTCGTTGTAAAAAGACTTGGAGAAAAACGAACTGTTCCCCCTTCATCAAAGGTTCCGATCGATTTATGTGCTAAAGGAGAACAATGCAAGCCCTGCCGAACCGCAATATTCCTAGCATCAAGCTCTCTTGCCAAAGAACTTGAAGGCATATCATCGACTGAGATGCTGACAACGGGCATTCTTTTTTTATGCAAATCAAGATTATAAATTTTAATTTTGGGTATTGTTTTTAAACCATCAATTAAATAACTCGTAATTATCTGTTCTTCATCTTCTATAACGGAAAGGCTTTTTTCTTTGATGAATTCTGCCGCCGACAAAAGACCTTTAAGCCCAACAATATTAGGCGTTCCTGCCTCATATTTATCTGGCATAAAATCAGGGTGATATTCTTTATCCGACAAACTTCCCGTTCCACCAAAAACAAGCGGATCTGGATTAAAATCAGACTTCAAGCACAAAGCCCCGATACCCGTTGGAGCTAGCAAGCCTTTATGACCTGAGAACGCTAAAAAATCTGCACCACTGGCATCAAAATCGAAAGCAGCGTGTCCAATAAACTGGCTGCCGTCTAACCCAACTTTTATGCCTTGCTTTTTGGCTGCTGCAATAATATCTAAGAAAGGCAAAACTGCTCCTGTTACATTACTTGCCATCGTCATAACAATTAAACAAGGCTTTGCCGCCAAAACTTCTTTTAAACTGGAAACATCAGGATTACCATCAGCATCGCATTTGATAATCAAGATTTTAACGTTTCTTTTTTTCTCTAAATATCTTAACGGGCGAATAACCGAATTATGTTCCAGTGATGATACGGCAACCACGCCTCCATCTGGTACAAAACCTAATATTGCCGTATTTAAAGCCATTGTTGCATTATAGGTAAAAACTATATTTTCAGAGTGTGATATTCCTAAAAGACTGCCAAGCATATCTCTTGTATTAAAAATTAATTCGCTGGATTTACAAGCTAAAATATGACTGGCTCTTCCTGAATTGCCATAAGGTTCAGATAAACAAGCATAAACACTTGCCGCCACTTGAGGAGCTTTGGGAAAACTGGTAGCTGCATTATCTAAATAAATCATTTAATCATTCCGCTGAAATATAAGACTGCTTCTAAAACACCGCCGCCTATCGCTCTTGCTTTATCTGACACGGAAAAGCAATGTTCATATTTACACCTAGGATCAATATCTCCGATTTTCATACCTTTAGGAACGGTTAGACCTGCTCTGATTATACCTCTTAAAATTCCTTTGAATGGTGCTTTCATAACCGCTTTAGAATCACCCTCTATTTCAACAACTTCTTGCCCTTCTTCTACTAAATCACCAATTTTAGCCAGTGGCTTAACAACTCCTGCAATCGGTGAGTGCAAAACTCTTTCGGCTGATTTGCCGCCTATCAAACCAGGAACACCCGTGTTGGGTTCGGCAGCACCTTCTAAAAGAACTCTGCCTAAGTTATGTCCTCTGTTAGTCTCAATAACAGCGTGCGCATCAATTCCAACAGTAAAACCAGGACCTAGAGCAATAACTATTTTAGCCATATTTTTACTTAAACCTAGGTTTTTCTTAGCAATAATAGCATCAACCAAAGCCAAAGGCTTTACTTCATTTAAAATCGCACAACCAGCATCAATTAATATTGGAACCATACCATCTTCCAACAAAATTAGAGCTTCTTGAACACTATCGGCTTTAACCGCCGTTATGCCTTCAACCTCTACTTGCGGCTGATAGATTGCTTCTGAAAAGGCGACTGTCCTTCTTATCGTTGTGGGCTTTTCAATTTCAAGAGCAATTACTTTAAACCCTGAGCGCCTAAGTCTTACAATTACTCCTGTTGCTAAATCGCCTGCACCTCTGACAATAATTAAATTTTCCAAAATTTTCTCCGTAATATTTTTTAATGACCATCAATATCGTGCAGCATAATAACTTGATGTTCTAAAATGGGTAAAATTTCCGTTACATATTCCTCAACCGCTCTAACACTTCCTGGAAGTGCAAAAACCTGTGTCTTATTTATGATAGCGGCAACAGACCTGCTCAAAAGTGCCTTGGGATTGGTTGCGCCGTATTTAAAACGGATAAAGTCCATAATGCCATCAAGCGTTTTATCGGCTTCTTTTAAAATAACATCTGGTGTAATATCTCTTGATGAAACACCTGTTCCGCCAGTTGTAAACAAAATATCAATTTCGCCTTTTCGAGCTTTATCGAGCTCCGTTTTAAGCAAATCGGCATCATCTGGTATAATTTTTTGGCTAATATTTATATGCCACCTTTTGGTTTCAAAATATTCCATTATCATTTCTTGAGCTTTGGGACCGCTTTTATCTTCATATTCACCTCTAGACGCCCTATCACTCAAAGTAAGAATTGTGATATTAAGTGGCTGCGGCTGCCATACAATTTCATCTCCAGCATTAATTATTCCGCCTTTAATAACTCTGCAAAAAATACCCTCTTTAGGCATAACGCAATTACCAACTTCACGATAAATAGCGCAGTTATCACCATGGCATTTTTTACCAAGCTGGGTAACTTCAAGTTCAACTTCTCCTATTTTGAACCTATCAAGAACTGCTGTTTTCATAATATCGATACCGCCAACGGTAAAGTTTTCTGCAAACTCTCCCGCATTAATCTCCCTTTTTGCTTTTGCCTCAAATTTTTCAATGCTTGATAGACCTAACAAGCTTATCTGACGGTGCCAAGCGCCAGCGTGAGCATCTCCAACAATTCCGTTAGCATCGATTGTTACGCTAGCCTTAGGAGTTTTAATTATTCCTTTTTTTTCAGAAATATTAACCGAAATTATCTTGCCTTTAACTGTTTCCATTTTTTTACCTTAGATGTTTTCTTTTGTTTTTTCTAACAGCCTAATATTGCCTAAAACCATTTCTTTATCAATGGCTTTGCACATATCGTATATTGTAAGCAGTCCAACAGAAACGGCCGTCAAAGCCTCCATTTCAACTCCTGTAAGACCTATGCAGGAAGCACTCGCTTCAACTTCTATCGTTGTTTCATCAACAATTTTTGCTTCCGCACCTATATGCGTTAAAGCTAGCGGATGACATAATGGAATTAAGTTTGATGTTTGCTTAGCCCCTTGAATAGCTGCAATCTCTGCAATATTCAAAACATTTCCTTTACGAATTTCATTCTGTTTAATCTTAAGGATTGTTGCAGAATTAAGCTTTATTTGCCCCTTAGCAACAGCCCTACGTTTTTGAGGGCTTTTAGACCCGACATCAACCATTTTAGGGCGGTCTTTTTCATCCAAATGTGAAAATTCGCTCATTATTATCAGCCTCCTATTTCCCAAAACTTATGATGACTATTGGTGCCGTGTTCTGGTTTACTGCTAACCGCTTTTGCTAAAGCCTCTTTGGCTCCATATTCTCTAACGTCAAAAGATAAATCATTAAAAAGACAAGGGACTATCTTTCCCATACAATTAAGGCGCAGACGGTTACATTTATAACATTTGCCGCCTTCTCCACCTTCAACTGGAGCAAAAACTCCTTCTTCTAAATCCATTCTATGGATATATCTAATATCAATTCCTTCCGCATCGGCAAAAGCTTTGACCTTTCTAGCCCTAGGTTCATCTTTAGATTGGTTAACTACGCAGTTCAGCTTAATCGGAAAAAGACCCGCCTTCTTAGCTGCTCTAATTCCTTTAACCACTTTATCTAAATCGCCGCCGCCAGTAAGCTTAAAAAACTCGTCCTTATCAACACTATCCAAACTTATATTAATCCGCATAAGCCCTGCTTTAGCTAATTTTTCAGCTTTATCTTCCAGCAAAATGCCATTGCTTGTCATACTTAAATCTTTAACACCTGCAATTCCAGAAATAAGCGCCACTAGTTTTTCAATCTGCGGTCTTACTAATGGCTCTCCTCCAGTAATACGAAATTTTTCAAACCCAATTAAAACGGCTTCATTAACAACTTCTGCTATTTCTTCAAAGGAAAGTAAATCATTATGCTTAACCAAATTTGTGCATTTTTGAGCCGCACAATATTCGCAAGCTAAATTGCACTTATCTGTTACTGAAATTCTTAAATAATTAAGATTACGACCGAAGCAGTCTAACATTTATCTCAGAACCCTTTGCAATTTCAGAAATACCTTGCTCAATAATCATTAAACCGTCAGCTTCAGCTAAACTGGCAATATCTCCTGATGATTGTTGTTTCAATGGTTTTATCATTTTGTGATTTATAATTTTTACAGGGTACCATTCTTTGCGTTTATTTTCTTTGCGGCGAAAATCTTCAGCCAAAATAAACGATGCTTCCAAAGGTTTGTAATCACACCCCATCAATTTATATAAAAACGGCTTAGCTAAAATTTCAAACTGCACGAATGAAGATACAGGATTGCCAGGAAGTCCTAGACAGCAAGATTTTTCAAAAGCGGCAAATTTTGAAGGTTTCCCTGGTTTTACTGCTACTTTTTCAATTAGAATTAACCCGCCTAGAGCTTCAATAGCTTTGGGAACAAAATCATATTCCCCCATAGAAACACCGCCAGAAAGAAGAATTAAGTCGCTTACATCTTTAGCTTTGGCTATTGCACTTATGGTGCTTTCTAGCTTATCTCCAATGTGAGAACAAAAAGTTAAATCAGCACCCATCTCCTCTATTTGAGCTTTTAACTGTGGAGTATTGCTATCTCTAATATGACCGTCTTTTGGTTTCTCAGAAAAACTAGACAGCTCGTTACCTGTAACTAATAACGCAACTCTAGGACGAAGAGCCACTTTAACCTTTGCTCTACCAGCCGTTGCTAAAATGGCAATGTGATGTGGTTTTAAAATCTTGCCCTTTGATAAAAGAATATCTCCGATTTTAAAATCCTCACCTTTAAAACTGATGTTGTCATCAGTTTTAACGCCAGTGAAAACGATAGTATCATCTTTAAGCGTTTTTGTTTCTTCAACCATAATCACACAGTCAGCTCCAGCTGGCACTGGCGCTCCTGTCATAATTCTAATGCAGGTTCCTGTAGTTACAATTTCATCTGACACTTCACCAGCATAAACCGTATCTATAACTTCTAATTCCTGCATTAAATCTTCTCTGCGGCAGGCAAACCCGTCCATACGTGATTTATTGAATAAAGGCATATCAATATCAGCTTCAATATCTTCGGCTAAAACTCGGCCGCAAGCATTTTCAAGCAAAACTTCTTCCTGCCCTTTAAAAACGGCTTTTTCTAAAACAATTTTTAATGCCTCTTCATATTTAATCATCAAAACTTCCTCTTTTGACAAGATGCTTTATAATAGTTAATATTCTTATTTTAAACTATATGGAGATGAAATTGCCAAAAAAATCTTTGCAAAATCTCAATAATTCGGATCAAAAAACGACTATTACTTTTCGTATCGATTTGACTAACGGCAAAGCCATTGGTCCTGGCAAAATAAACCTTTTGGAACAAATTGATAAACTTGGATCCATCTCCGCTGCAGGTAAAACTTTTGGTATGTCTTATCGCAGAGCATGGCTTCTGGTTGACGATCTCAATCATACTTTTAAAGAACCTCTAGTTATTGCCAAACAAGGCGGAAAAGGTGGCGGTAATGCAGAATTAACAATTCTTGGTAAAGAAATTATCAAGCATTACCGCTCTATAGAAATTCAGGCTAAAGAACATTTTTTAGAACATCTAAATGCTTTTGAAAATGCTCTTTAACTTGATGCTTGTAATATCCGTAAAAATATTACGACATTCATAAAACTAATGCAAGCCAATTACGCCTCATATTGCAGGCTAGAAAAAATATTCCTGAGAACTTTAGGGCAGAATTTATGGTTGTAAGCTTTTTTATTTTTGCCTAACGGCAAATGCAAAAATAAACGTTTTTAGGATTATTAAGGATTTTTTTAAAAAATCCTTAATATGCGAAGCAATTTTAAATAATTAAATTACGGACATTATTTTAATCATACTGCTTTTATTTTGCCTTACGGCAAAGCCTAGCTGGCAGCTTTGCTTTTAACAAAAGCAAAAGTAAAAAATTTTTAAACTTTCTGCCTTTAGCTACAACGCCAAAAGCTACATTTCAAGACCTTTAATTTTATTAGCTACCGCATAGTTAACTTGTGGTCTTGCCGCTTTTTGTTTGCCTAAAAATGATGACAGCCCTTCGTCCACAACCTGTTTTAAAACCTCTAAATCCTGAGGTCTGCCCAAACCGTGTCCCGCGTCTTTGATTGTTTTCATTTCAACTGGAGTCGATGTTTTAAGCTTTTTAGTAAAACTTTTTGCTTCTTCAAAAGCTACAACATTATCCTTAACACCTTGAATCAAAACCACTTTAGACTTAATTTCTGGGCTATTAGAACGCAAAAGCATATTCTTTTCGCCATCAACGACTACCGCCCGAGTTAATTCTTCGCCTTCTGTGGGGCTAAAATCAGAATAAACTTTAGTCATACCTTTTTTATAAAGTTCATTTTTTTGCTCAGGGCTTAATTCTTGCTGCATTCTTTCCGTATAATCAGGAGCTGCCGCTAAACCCACGACCTCAGAAACACGATCTGGCATTTTGGCTGCCACATTAAGAGCAATCCAACCACCCATACTAGCACCAATAACCATTTGCTGCCCTTTAGTATGTTCTTCAATAAGCTCTTGAGCAGCACTCGTCCATCTTGAAATTGTGCAGTCTTTATATTCTGGAGGAATTGAACGCTTATGACCTGGCAAATCCATACTTAAAAAAGAAAGACCTTCTTTTTTACAATATTCTTCTATAAATTCAGGTTTAGAACCGTCCATACTGCCGTGCGTGCCGTGAATAAATACAATTCCAGGTTCTTTGCCTTCAACTTTTTTAAAATAAACTTTATCGCCGCTTTTAGTAATATGAGACTGAACTTCTTTGCTGTCAGTACGATGGCAGTATTCTTGGTTTAAGACATTAATAACCTGATTATAATGATCAAACTTACCTTCATTTCCTTTGTGGATTTTAGTTTTTAATTTTGTTATTTCTCCAGCTAATACCGTTATTTCATCGGTTGAAAGATCTTTGACCGCATTGCTATAATCGGCATTACGCTTAGTCGCTGCGGCTGATTCCGCAATTTTTACCTTACCAGAATTAATATTGTCGTTATTTTGGTCTGATGTAACTAAATTTTTAGGATTATCAAAAAATACGACATTAGAGGCTGGTGCTGCAATCATAACTTCACGGCTTTCGCCCTCTTTCATACCACTAATCTGCAAATCAAGATGAGCGTGTATCATATCGTGATAAAGGTTATCTCTGATTAAAACAAAGTTACCCGCATCATTGGTACCACCGCCGTGAATTGGTTTTTTGTGATGAACATTATAACCGCTAGGACAAATTCCTTCTTCTGCCATTGCTGCTACTTGATCTGGCAATAAACCAGCCGCTTCCAAAGCCTGACTGTAATCACTGCCGAGTTTTTTTAAAAAATTACTGCGGGCTCCAACTAATAAAACATCTCCCAGCTTGTCCTTAGCCACTCCAAATTCATTAGGAACAGGACTGTTAAAAGCATCTCTAGTGCTAAGGCGGTATTCCTTGCTTTGAACGGTATAAGTATCTTTGTGAAAAGTCATACCGACATTGTTAAAATCTTTTTCGGTTAAACTCTTGCCCCTGTCTTCCACCATACTAACGAAAACTGCACTTTCAGATTCGCTCGGAAGCGTTCCAAAAGAAAGAAAATGTTCAGCTTTAAAGGCATTTAATTTGGTTTCTAGTTCTTTTCTTTTTTGCAGGTCTGCTTTAGCTTGTTCTTGTTGTAATTTTTCAGCTAAAGCCTGCTTTTTGCGAACTTCGCTTTCTATCTTCAGTTGATTTTTAACTTCATCAGAAAAATCTTGAAATCTTGGAGCTTTGCCCTCGGCAAATTCATAACTATCGCCAGTTTTAACTAGTACATCGCTGTATTGTTTTAAAAAGATCTGTTGAACTTCTGAACTGAACTTCGCAAAACTAACACTGTTTTCTTTTGCCATTTTTTTAAACCATATATTATTTCATTATACTTAAAACAAGTTCTTCTATTGATGCAAAGTCTTGTAAAGCTTCGCAATCCACCGTATCTATTACCTGATATTTTCTCGTTGTGTAATCATAGGCAAAGAGGTCATTATCCATTTTGCCGACCACAAGTTTTCCTATCAGTTTGGGATATTTTTCATCATAATTCTGATTAGCAGAAACAATGTTCGGTGCAGTATATTCTTCAGCATTGATATTGGCTGTACCAAAAATCTCCATACCGTTCCAAAGAAAGCCATCTGCCATCTTTAAAAATTTTATATAATCATCTGGAAGCAACGGAAAATCATTGTTAAACAAATTTTCCATACAAGTTTCTAACTCGTCATCTAAAGCCTTGCTGGCGACGATGGCTCCTGTCTGATTTTTTATTTTAGCCAATATATCCAAAAATCACCTAAAAAATTTAACAAAAAAACTATTTTAAAATTTAACATAACTTGTATATTTAAGCAATTATTTAATTTTTAGGATTAGCGATATGGATTTTTTTCAAACCTACAAGGAAGTGTCTGATTTTATTAGTAAAAATAAAATTGTTTTGTTCGCTGGCGGGGAGGAAGGACACTTTAACTGCCGACAGTCAGAAGACCTTTTTGAAGCATTTAAAAGAAATAACGTCAAATTTGCCTGTTTTAACGTTATAGAGAGACCCCTTGTTATTGACTGTCTTAAAAAATATACCAAGCTGGTTACAATCCCTTTAGTATTCATAAACGGCAAGGCTTTTGGCGGTTATGATGATGTACGCGGCAGCCTTTTTTCTGGTGAGTTTTTTGATATTATAAATCTATAATTTAAGCTCTCTTTGCTGTGATATTTTGTCGAGTCCATAGCAGTTTAAACCACCTTAGCTTTCTTTCTTATAATAAGATATTTCATTTATATAATAAATTATCTTAAAAAAACCTCGTTTCAAACCGTTTGTTTTGTCAAAAACTAAGGACAAAATAAAGTGAAATTTAAAATTAAATCTTCTTTTTTGCTGAATATCGACTAGATTTTTGGTGGTTTTTTATTAAAGTAAAAACTTTTTTATTCCTAAATCTTAATAAACTAAGATGGAAGTAATAAATAAATATAAACCTTACTAGACTATAAGTATTAGTTTGTTTATTAATTAGAGAGAAAAACTAATAATCAATGATTAACATTAAAATATTATTATCAAAAATAACAATATTTTAATAAGCTTTTATCTACAGACTCTATTTTGAATCTATAAACCAGCTCAATCCTTTGAAAAACCTATACTTTTGTGAAATACAAAATCCTTGACGATTCACTTTTTTGATTCCATAATAATAATGGATAATTGTAGAAAGAGTTGTAATCAAATGACGACAGATGTAAACAAAGTAATATCTCAAGAAATTGCGGCTATAACGGCACGCAGCGCTTTGTCTCGTCCTGTTGCGACTCAGAACAGCAAAGAAATTGAACAGCTGCAACAAACCACGGCTTCCGGCCCTTCGGTGGATAACAAACAACCCGAAGATTTTTATAATGCTAAAGATCAGGGGCGTGGTCAAAAAAACAATCAGGAAGAAAGAAAAGGATCTTTCCCTAAAACTCTAACTACCAATAACGTAGCTGAAGCTGTTGAAGCTGTTGGAGGATTTGATTTAAATCTCGATGATAAAATACCTTTGTTTGACGCTATAAGAAGCGTTGCTAAATATGATATGAACATTGAGACCATTGAGAGAGACGGTGAAGACGTTAAGCCTTTAAATAGATTTCTTTCTTAAATAAAATATTGCACCTGTTTTTTAAGGGTGTTGAACGTTAAGAACATTAGAGCCAAAAAAACAAAAAATAAGAGGCACATATGGATATTAACTCAAATTTAAGCTCTTCATTATATTCAGCTCTTGCTGGTATGTCTGCTGCAGTTAGTACTGTCAATAAGTCCGCTGAAAATATTCTTGATGCAACAACTCTCAATAGTTTTGAAGAACCTGCGGAAAACAATTATTCCCAAAACTCTAGCTTCACCCCTAATTATGTCTCTTATGCAAATGTTGTCAGCAATCTGCAAACTAATGCTGCCGAAGCTGATTCTATGGATCTTGCCCAAGAAATTGGTCATATGAAGCTAGCAGAAACAACTTATAAAGCAAATATTCAAACTATAAAAACCGTTAATGAAATGTCGCAAAAGCTTTTAGACACGTTTTCTTAATAGTTTACGGTATTTATAATTTTTCACGTATTCGCTAAGCCCTATACTTCCAATAACAATTACAGCTCCTATCACTTTATAAAACAAGATAGGCTCGTTCATTATTATAAGTCCGCCAATAAAACTTGAGACCGGTGTCAAGAAACTGAAAAAGACAATATTGTTAATATTATTTTTGGACAGTAATTTATACCAAAGCGTGTTAGCTATAATATTGGAACCGATAGTAGAATAAAGCACTGATGCCCAGCCTTTCCAGTTAGACGCAGCCATAATAGATATGGGATTGCCTTCTCCTGATAAATAAGAAAATAAGAACATTAAAGGCCAAGAATAAAAACCTATATAAAAGCCAATTTGAAGAGCGCTAACGTCTTTTAATTTTTTGATAACAATGTTAGCACAAGCCCAAGCAAACGCTGATAAAACGGCAGCAATAAAATATACTGGGTTCCCTATCCCAGAAGCACCGCCAGCTAAAATATAAACGCCGATAAATGCCCCAAAAGTTCCTAGAATTGTTGCCAAACTAGGCTGTTCTTTTAACAAAAATGTTGCTAACAATGCGCTGAATGGAACACCTAATTGAATCAAGGTTGCTCCCGTACCAGAATCTATGCCCAAAAGACTGAAATTTAAAAGTCCAAAATGACCTATTCCCAGCAAAAGAGATATTGTTATAAGATGCTTACGCATAGCTTTGGGAGGCTTTGGTATAAATGGAAATAAAAAAACCGTAATTAATAAAAGTCTCATTGCGGTAATTAAAAAAGGGGGGATTTGACCTAAGCCAAACCTAACAAATACGGCGTTTAATCCCCATAAAATTACCGTAATAAAAACTAATAAATAATCTTTTAAAGCCATCTTAGTGATACATTATAGCTACAATCTCTAGTATAATTAGAATAATTACGTACCACTCTAACTTAGCACTATGATTATGTTGATCCAAATTTAATAAGGTCTCAATCGTCTTTGATGCTAAATCAAGTTTATGATTAAGAACATTATTTCTATTCTTTATTTCATATTCTTCGCTAAGTCTACTATAAAGTCTTTCTAAATCGGGCATATCCCAAAGAACATCTGGTTTTTCATCAACTTCAATACGACCGCCAGTTTTAACCAGTGTTAATAAAATTTCACCAATAAGCTTGGTTAAGGTTTTTTCGTGAGCTCCGCACTTGCCTTCGTTTTTTAGATGTTCGGCAAGAGGTTCAAGTTTATCAAAAAGGCTGCTAATATAACCTTCATAATAGTCTAAGATAAGAGCATCACTTAAAACTTCCGCAATAACCTGCATTCTTTCGACGGTCATTTCTTTAATATTAATAATGCCAGTATTAGTTATGTGGTCATCTGTTGCAGAATCAACAATAATGTTATTAAATTCCTCAAAAACTGTTGGCAACTGCTGAGAAACAAGAGGAACCAAAGATTCTAAAAAGGCATCTTCTTCTTTCTCGCTTAGATTAAACATAACCACCGCTCCAAAACGAAATAAAACGGCATATCCTTCTATCCCTGCTCTAATTACAAGCGGGGCTAATGCCACAGGAGGCGGTGTTTTTTCCAACAATTTAGTGTTGATTCTTTCACCTACTAAGCAGGCTCTAACATTAATTTGTTCTTCTTCATTCGAATTAACAGTTTCCATAGTTTCGCTTCTTTTAAAAATTACATAAGATCAACAATAATCGCCAACATAATCAAAATGATAACATACCAATCAAGCATAGATATGTGGCGGTGCTGACTAAGGCTAACAAAGGAGTTTACAGCATCAGAGGCAATATCAAGTTTGCGCTGCAAGGCAAAATTTCTTTCTCTAACCTCATATTCATCAGAAATCTTGGCATAAAGTCTTTCAAGATCCGGAAAATCCCAAAGAACATCTGGTTTTTCTAAAAGCTCTGCCCTTCCTACGGTTTTAGTCATAGAAAGAATTATTTCTCCAGTCTGACGATTAAGATTTTTTAAATTGGTACCGCTTTTGCCCTTGCTTCTTAAATTCTCAGCTAAAGGTTCTACGTTTTCAAAAACCGCAGACACTTTATTTTCGTAATAATTTAAGATAACACTTTTAGCCAATACTTCTGCACACAACTGAAATCTTTCAATCGTTTTTTCTTTAAAACAAATTGTGCCTGAATGCTCAACGTTATCTTCACCTTTATCTAAAAGGATAACATTAGTTTCTTCACTGTCATTATCACAAACTTTAGAGATATAAGGAGAAATTTTATCCGTAATTGCTGCAATTTCTGCATCATCTGAGCCAAAAAATACCACTACCCCATAACGAAAAATAATTACTATGTTATCATTTTCAGTTTTAAACGTGAAAGGCGCTGTAGAAACGGGGGTAAATAAAGGTCTAAGATTTTTAATATCTATCCTCTCGCCAAAAAGCTTTGCTTTAAGGCTAATTTCCGCAGACTTTATACTGCCATCGGAAGACATGTTGAACTCCAGAATTTTCGTTCGATTTGTATTTTATGATATTTAGCATATTAAACAAAGAAAAACAATTAAATGTTCTTAAAATAAACTATGCTTCAAAATATTATAATAAAATCAACCAATTATGCTGATAACTTGCTCGGCGACATTCTCAAAAATTTTAGCGGTTTCGGTTTTACCATAGTTATAAACGAATGCTTTGCCATCGTCACAAGCCTTACCAATATTAGGTTCAACAGGAATTTTAGCAAATAATGGTAAATTAAATTTAGCCGCCGTTTTTTCTCCACCGCCAGATTTAAAAATTTCGGTAATTTCTCCACAGTGCGGGCAAACAAAACCACTCATATTTTCAACCACACCTAAAACCTTAAGTCCTAATTTTAAGCAGAAGTTAATAGATTTCCGAACGTCTGCTCCCGCAACCTCTTGAGGAGTCGTGACAATAACTACACCATCAATATCTTTAATCTGCTCACAAATACCAAGAGCTTCATCACCTGTTCCTGGAGGACAGTCAATTACCAAACAATCTAAATCTCCCCAAGAAACATCATTTACAAATTGCTTAATAACAGTATTTTTTATAGGGCCGCGCCAAATAATCGCGTCATCTTGGTCTTCAAGCAAAAAACCAACCGAAGCAACTTTTAATGAACCAACGCTAGCAGGAAGTATGCTAACACCATCAGATTCAAAACGAGCTTTTTCTAGACCAAGCATTGTTGGAACACTTGGACCGTGAATATCAACATCTAAGATTCCTACTTTTTGACCTTTAAGCATTAAAGATGTAGCTAAGTTAACCGCAACGGTACTTTTGCCGACACCACCTTTGCCAGAAAGAACAACAATCTTATGTTTAATATTATTGTTAGCTAAAGGAGCTCTGCTAGCACAGTTTGCTGAACAGCTTTTGCAGTCGTGGCTACAGCTGTCTTGTTCCATATTTGCTTCAAAATCTGATGTCATTTTTATTTCCAATCCTAACGTTATAATTAATTATTTGCCTCAAGATACTCTTTTGATTTCTAAAATTAAAGTATCTTTTTGCTTTTTCTTCTCTACTCTTTTGCTTCAAAATCACAAAGGTCTTTTATAATACAGCTTTTACATTCGGGCTTTTTAGCTTTGCAGACATATCTTCCGTGTAATATAAGCCAATGATGAGCATTAAATTTATATTCTTTAGGAATATTTTTTTCTAAACCAAGCTCAATATCCAAAGGAGTTTTACCACTAGCCAAGCCTATACGGTTTGAGACTCTAAAAACGTGAGTATCTACAGCAATCGTTGGTTTTTTGAATGCGGTATTAAGAACGACATTAGCGGTTTTGCGTCCAACCCCAGCTAATTTTTCAAGCTCTTCTCTAGTCTCTGGAACTCTTCCTTGATGCTCGGTTATCAATGTCTGGCTTAAAGCTATAATGCTTTTTGCTTTGTTATTGTATAAGCCTATAGTTTTTATGTGCTCTAGAAGTTTTTCTAAACCCAAATCAAGCATTTTTTGAGGAGTATCGGCAATTTCAAATAACTGCGGCGTAACTTTATTAACACCTTTATCGGTAGTTTGAGCTGATAAAACCACAGCTACTAACATTGTATAAGCATTAGTATAAAAGAGTTCTGTTTTAGGCTCTGGGTTTTGTTTTTTTAAGCGCTCAAAAATCTCTTTTATTTTAGTTTCATTCATATTTCTCTAATTCCTAAAACATCTGACATATCATATAAGCCATTACTTTGACCTTTAAGCCATTTTGCAGCTCTGATTGCACCTTTAGCGAAAATAACCCTCGAAGTTGCCTTATGTGATAATATTACTCGTTCGCCAAGTCCTGCAAAAATAACATCGTGTTCGCCAACAACATCACCGCCACGCATAGAGGCAAAGCCAATGCTGCCTTTTTTTCTTACACCGTTACGGTCATAATTTGTTGTAACGTCAGTTAGCACACTTCCCAGCCCTGAAGCCGCAGCTTCTCCTAAACTCAATGCTGTACCAGATGGAGCATCTTTTTTCTGGTTGTGATGCATTTCTAAAATCTCAATATCAAAATCATCTCCTAAAAGATGAGCTGTTTTCTTAACTAACGCTTGCAATAAATTAATACCAAGACTCATATTGGCCGCCTTTAAGATTGGCGTCTTATCACTATATTCCTTAATTTCAGCTATTTGCTCTTCATTTAAACCCGTTGTTCCTATTACCAATGCCGTCTTTGTTTCGGAGGCGATACGAGCATACTCAACACTAGCTGAAGCCTCGGTAAAATCTATAACAACATCTGATATTTCAAAGAGTTCTAGTGGGCTTTTAGCTATTTTTATTTCTTTATTTTTACCAATAATAAAGTCTAAAATTCCGCTTCCGATATAACCAGAGTTATCTTTCTCTAGACCTCCCGTAACTTCTATATCTTTATCTGCAACTAAGAGTTTTAAAAGTTCTAGGCCCATTTTGCCACGACAACCTGTTATGCCTATTTTCATATCTATTCCTGCTAAATTGATGTTTAGATTATAACTTAAATTATAACCTAATGTGGGGTTGAACTATAAACCTTTATTTATCAGCTTTTTCTTTAACGTTTTCCCAAAATTCTTTTATTTTATTGAGAAAATTACTACTTTCAGGGCTGTATTCTTTGCTCTCTTTTTCAAATTCGACTAAAAGTTCTTCTTGCTTTTTGGTAAGATTGGTTGGGGTTTCAACCCTTACCTTAACAAACATATCCCCTCTATGGCTGGAGTTCATAATATTCATTCCCTTACCTTTAAGACGGAAAACGTGGTCTGTCTGTGTCCCCTTAGGAATAGTTATTCGCGCTCTGCTACCATCAATCGAAGGAACTTCTATATAACCGCCTAAACTTGCGGTTACTACAGAAATAGGGGCTATGATATATAGATTAGCCCCATCTTTTTTAAAAATTTTATGAGGCTCAATCGTAATAAAAATATACAAATCACCCATAGCCCCGCCGCGAGTTCCAGCTTCACCCTCGCCCATCAGCCTGATTCTAGTACCTTCTTCAACTCCCTCAGGAATTTTAACTTCTAAAACTTTTTCTTTTTTTACACGGCCAGAACCATTGCATACTTTACACTTGTTTTTAACCGCTTTGCCAAGTCCGCCACAATTTGGACATGCTCTTTCAACAGTAAAAAATCCTTGTTGAATTCTAACTCTGCCAATTCCGCCACAAGTCTCACAAGTTGGAGGTTCTTTACCATCCGCCGTTCCATAACCATTGCAAGCTTCGCATTTAACATTGGTTGGAACATGGATTTTTTTAACCATACCATTGAAAGCTTCTTCCAATGTTATAGTCATATTATAAC
Organism: Alphaproteobacteria bacterium; assembly: GCA_050175015.1. GTDB lineage: Bacteria > Pseudomonadota > Alphaproteobacteria > JBFXJJ01 > JBFXJJ01 > JBFXJJ01. The sequence goes on from JBFXJJ010000001.1 coordinate 179,647, forward strand.
GTAAATCAGCTCCTTTTCTAGCACCATCAGACCTTCTTTGAGAACCGCCGCCACCCATAAACTCACCAAACATTTCCTCAAAAATATCGGTGAAGCTTCCACCAAACCCAAAATCAAATCCCGAAGAACCAAAACCGCCGCCAGTTCTGCCGCCCCCCATACCGCCTTCAAAAGCTGCGTGACCAAAGCGGTCATAAGCAGAACGCTTTTGCTCATCTTTCAAAATTTCGTATGCTTCATTGAGTTCTTTAAACTTTTTCTCTGACTCTTTATCACCTTGATTACGATCAGGGTGGTACTGCATTGCAAGTTTACGATATGCTTTTTTCAACTCGTCAGCTGAAGCTTGTTTGGATACACCGAGTACTTCGTAATAATCTTTCTTGCTCATAAGTAAACTTGCTCAAAGTAAAATAAAAAGGGTTAAAATATTAAATTAATTGGCAGGCTGCGTCGTTTAAAAACGAACACAGCCTGTTATAAGTAAAGTTATAATGGTTGTTTATTTGTCGTCGCTATCGACTTCTTCAAAGTCAGCATCAACAACTTTTTCATCGCCCTCAGAAGAGGTTTCTGTTTCAGATGAACCTGAGGCATCGGCACCATCAGGAGAAGAAGATGCTTTAGCTGCGGCTTCTTCCTCTTTTTGTTTAGCCTTATAAACCGCCTCGCCTAATTTAATTGAAGCCTGCATTAATTTTTCAGCGGCATCATTAATTTTTTCTGGTTCACCAGAATCCAAAACTGCTTTTGCTTCGCTAATCGCGCTTTCAATACTTTGTTTATCACTGCTTGATAAGGAATCACCATATTCTTTAAGGTTTTTCTCTGTATTATAAATAGCACTTTCGGCTTTATTTTTAGCTTCAACGGCTTCACGGCGTTTTTTATCTTCGGAAGCATTAGCTTCGGCTTCCTTAACCATTTTCTTAATATCTTCATCTGATAAACCACCAGAGCTTTGAATTCTAATTGTCTGCTCTTTACCTGTAGCTTTATCTTTTGCCGAAACATTGACAATACCGTTAGCGTCAATATCAAATGTTACTTCAATTTGCGGCATACCTCTTGGTGCTGGAGGAATTCCAACTAAATCAAATTGACCAAGCAGTTTGTTATCGGCAGCCATTTCACGTTCACCTTGGAAAACCCTAATGGTAACAGCGGTCTGACCATCTTCTGCGGTTGAGAAAACTTGAGATTTTCTGGTAGGAATCGTGGTGTTTCTATCAATTAATCTGGTGAAAACACCGCCTAAAGTCTCGATACCAAGTGATAATGGGGTAACATCAAGTAATAAAACATCTTTAACTTCGCCCTTTAAAACACCCGCTTGAATTGCGGCACCAAGAGCCACAACTTCATCTGGGTTAACGCCTTTATGAGGCTCTTTTCCAAAAAACTCTTTAACTGTTTCTTGGATTTTAGGCATACGGGTCATACCACCAACAAGAATAACTTCATCAATCTCACTAGCTTTTAAGCCCGCATCTTTAAGAGCATTCTCGCAAGGTTTAATGGTTTTTTTGATTAAATCTTCAACCAAGGATTCTAATTTAGCTCGGCTTAATTTAATATTTAAATGCTTAGGGCCTGTTTGATCTGCAGTAATAAACGGCAGATTTACATCGGTCTGCATTGAACTTGAAAGTTCAATTTTAGCTTTTTCTGCGGCTTCTTTTAGACGTTGTAAAGCAAGACGGTCATTACGCAAATCGATCCCGCTTTCTTTTTTGAATTCGTCAGCCAGATAATCCATTACTCTAATATCAAAATCTTCACCGCCTAAGAATGTGTCACCGTTAGTAGATTTTACTTCAAAAACGCCATCGCCAATTTCCAAAACAGACACATCAAAAGTACCACCACCAAGGTCGAACACTGCAATAGTACCTGAGCTTTTTTTATCAAGGCCATAAGCTAAAGCTGCTGCTGTAGGTTCGTTAATAATACGAAGAACTTCTAAACCTGCAATTTTACCAGCATCTTTAGTTGCCTGTCTTTGAGAATCATTAAAGTAAGCAGGAACCGTGATAACAGCCTGAGTTACCGTATCACCCAAATATGCTTCAGCATATTCTTTAATTTTTTGCAAAACATACGCTGAAATCTGACTTGGAGCATATTTTTTGTCTCTTACTTCTACCCAAGCATCGCCATTATCGCCATTGATAATTTTATAAGAAACAAGACCTTTATCTTTTTCAACAGTCTTATCACTATAACGACGTCCAATTAAACGTTTAATCGCATAAAGCGTATTTTCAGGATTGGTTACAGCTTGACGTTTTGCAGCTTGTCCTACAAGAATTTCTTCACCTTCAGTAAAGGCTACCATTGACGGTGTAGTCCTCATACCTTCAGTATTTTCAATAACTCTTGGTTCCTTACCGTCCATAATTGCAAAGCAAGAATTGGTAGTTCCAAGATCTATACCTATAACTTTACTCATTTTTTTACCTCTAGTTTTGTTTTTTATTCTGTAAATATTCTGTGAAGCTATATAGGTTACGAAAATCTTCCTTGCAACTATTTACCTGTAAAAAAATAAAAAATATTTACATTTTCTTGAAATTAACATTATTTCGCTCTAATTTTTATTAGGATTATATGTTTTTATTAAAGGTTAAAAAACTATGATAAAATATACAGTTTGCTGCTCTAATGGTCATAAATTTGATGAATGGTTTGATAGCATTAATGCCTATGAAGAAATGGAAAAAAACGGTTCTATAAAATGCCCGATATGCGGTGATAATAAAATTACCCGTGCGGTAATGGCGCCTCAAGTGGCTTCAAAGACCATTTCTAATGCTAAAGCGACCTGTTCTGCGGAGAAAAAATTTGGCTCATCTTGCGGCTCTGCTTGCAACAGCGGCAGTTGTCCTTTTGCTGGTTAGAGCCGATTTTCGGCTTCGGGCATTTTGGCTTTTAACCACGCCTTAAACAGGTAAGTTTTGACTTTTAAAAGTAACTTTGTATCGTCACAAAAAGTAAAAGCAGACAACCAAACGCTACAGACTCTAGATATGTGAAGTAGTTCCAGTTAATAAATTCTAGTTTTTGTTGGATTTAATAATGATTTCATATCCTGAATCAGCCTCAGCATAACCGTTAGCAAAAGCAAAATCCGTAGAACGTGAAGCGTGTATGCGGTAAAGCGGTTCACCCCTCTCTACAAAATCGCCTGTTTTCTTAAGCAAATCGATTCCTGCGCCCTTATCACGAGGAGCCCCCGACAGTGCTGCGATACGTGATATTCTTTTGTTACTAATACTTTCAACCACTCCTGAATTTTCAGCGCAGACGTCTCTGGTTAAATGACCAAGCATTGGAGGCGAGGTTCTGCCTTGAGCGTGGATAATACGATTCATAGTTTCAAGCGCCCTGCCAGAATCAAGCATTTCTCTTGCCGTATAATAGCCTTCACCGCCTCTAAGATTAGAATCAAACTCTAAGATACGACCAGCAATAAACAAGGCTTTTTCTCTTAAATCATTAGGAGCGTCTTTTTTACAGCGCAAGACTTTCATAATATCGCGAGCTTCCAAAACAGGTCCAATACCGTTGCCGATTGGTTCGCTGCCGTCTGTTATGACGACATCAACCTGCATTGAAAACAGATCGCAAACATATTCAAAAAGTTTTTTAATTTTCATTGCCTCTGGCATTGTCTTAATTTTAGCACCTTCTCCAACAGGAATATCAATAACCAGATGCGTAATTCCTGCTGCAACTTTACTAGAAATAATAGAGGCAACAATATGCTGTTCAATAGACATACCTATATTTTTCTCAACCAAAAGCATTGTATCGCCAGATGGAGCTATTCTTAAACTTTCGTTCCAAACTATACAACCCCGATGCTCTTCAATGATGCGGTAAAGATTTTTTTCATCAAAATCAATATTAGCTAAAACCTCCATAGCATCAATCACACCAGAACTTGAAGTAATAGCTCTGGTTGCAACACTTGGAATAGCAAGGCCACACGCCGCAATAATAGGTACCACAATTAAAGTGATACGGTTTCCTGGAACACCGCCGATACAATGGTGATCCACTATCATTTCTTCTTTTTCCCAAGTTAGAATATCTTCTTCACCAGCCATAGCATCTGTTAGAGAATATACTTCTTGTGCTGTCATAAAACTGCCGTTTGCCACCATAAACGCTGCTATTTCAGCCTGAGTATACCTGCCTGAAACAATGTCATTAACTATAGCTTTATATTCCGAACCCGATAAAACCGCACCATTTACCTTTCTTTTGATAGAATCAACACTAGGTGCTGACGGAGCAGGAGAAATCGAAACCTCCGCACCTTCTGGAAGATTAATTCTCTTAAAGGTATTAATCGATAAGCCAACCTCATTAGGTTTAACAATGGCATCATCATGAACTATTTCTAGCGAGGCATATAAGGGAAAAATTCCACCGTGGATTTCAACTCTGGTAGAAACATCAAATTCATATATTTTCCAAGAAGAACAGTTTTTATTAAGATAAACTACGTTTTCACTAAAGGTATCAATCGGAACTCTTCTTAATTGCAGCATTTATTTAAACCCTTATGCACCTTTACTGGCAATAAAATAACCGCCTAAAACCGGCCTGCCATATTCATATCTTATTGTTTCTTCTTTATATATAACAGGAACCAAATTAAATTCTTTCAATTTTGCCGTTACATAGTCACTATTATAAGCATATCTTGCACTTTTTCTTAAACAAAAATCTTGGCGCCTATTCTTTTTTTCCAATAACTCAAAATCAAAACAAAAGAATCCCTTTTTAACCAGCACTCGAGATGCCTCTTTAAAAAGTTCTGTTAAATCACCGAGATAAACCAAAGCATCGGTAATGGTAATTAAGTCAGCACTTGTCTTTTTTAAGTTGGCAACAAACGTAAGCAGGTTTTCTTCAAGAAGCTCGTCATAAATTTTTTTCTCTTTTGCTTTTTTAAGCATATTTTCGGAAATATCGGCTCCTATAAGTTTTTTAATATTAAAATTTTCTTTAAGACTTTGCCCCATAAGCCCCGTTCCGCAGCCTAAATCAACCGCCAACTTAAATTTAGTTTTTTTTGTCGCCTCTTTAAGCATTTGAGAAATAACTAAAGGGGACTGATAACCTAGTCTATCAAGCAGGCTTGTTTCAAAATTATCAGCATAATCATCAAACAATTCTTTAACATAGGCACCTGAGCCATTTTTGGGAGTAAAACGAAAAAATGCCATAAACAAAATTTTTCTTATCTGCCAAGAATCTTTATTAGAATCAGATTTCTGCACATAATCTTGTTTAATATCAGTTAGTTCCTGATTAAATTCTGTTTTTATTTTCAACAACTCTTTTTTAAAAGAATCGCTCCAAAAAGACATTTACCACTACTTTCAAGCAGAAGTATCAACCTTAGCACCCACAGCATTAGCATCATCTGGGCGAATCCCGCCTTTTGAAACTATAACCATAGCTTCTCTTAAAATTCTGCCGTTAATAGTATAGCCGGCTTGCAATTCTTTAACAACTGTTCCTGTCGGACGAGTAGGATCATCTATTTCTTGAACAGCTTGTTCAAAGTTGGGGTCAAATAATTTGTCTTCGGTTTGCAGACGCTTAATGCCATTGCGTTCAAAAATAGCCGCAAGTTCCTTAGAGGTCATTTCAACGCCCATAAAAATATTTTTTAGACTTTCGTCTTTTTCCTTAGCTTCCTCAGGAACAGCAGCTAAAGCTCTTTCTAAATTATCGGCAACAGCTAGCAAATCTTTAGCAAATCCAGATATGGCAAATTTAGCGTTGTTTTCAATATCAAGCTTGGTTCTTTTGCGTAAATTATCCATTTCAGCCAAGGCTCTGATATAATTTTCATTTATTTTATCATAATCCTTTTTCAGATTTTCTAATAATGTAGAAACTTCGGTTTCTTTTTTAGATTTTTCTTTATTTTCATCGGTTTTTTCTTCATTATTCTCGACTTCTTGAACATCGCTGTCTGCTTGATTCTGGTCTAAATTTTCCACATTTTCATTATCTGTCATTTTTAACCTATCCTAATTATCTGATTTAGTTTAAACAAAGATAGTTATTCAAAATTAAATCGTCAATGGTATTGGCATAATTTCATTTTTTAAAAGAGAGTAATCAAAATGCGTCCATCAAAAAGAAAAGAAAACGAACTAAGAAAAATAACTATAGAAAAAAATATAAATAAACACGCAGAAGGTTCCTGTTTAATTTCTTGTGGTGATACAAAGGTAATATGCACAGCCTCATTAGAAGACAAAGTTCCGCCTTTTGTTAGAGGTACAGGACACGGCTGGGTTACAGCAGAATATGGTATGCTGCCAAGAGCAACCGAAACCAGAATCAACCGCGAAGCTAAATCTGGTGGTCAAGGCGGCAGAACAATGGAAATTCAAAGACTTATTGGTCGCTCTTTACGTGCAGCTGTAGATATGAAAGCCCTTGGAGAAATCTCAATTAAAATCGACTGTGATGTCATTCAAGCCGATGGCGGCACTAGGACAGCATCAATTACTGGCGGTTTTATTGCTCTATACCTTGCTTTACAAAAATTAAAAAAAGAAGGCAAAATTACAGCAATGCCTATTACAAGACAAGTTGCAGCGATATCTTGCGGTATTTATAAAGGTAAATGTGTTTTAGATTTAGACTATGCTGAGGACTCTAGTGCCGATGCCGATACTAACTTTGTAATGGATTCTAATGGTGGTCTTATTGAAATTCAAGGAACAGCAGAAAAAGAACCTTTTACAAAAGAACAATATTTAGAGCTGATGTCCCTTGCAGAAAAAGGTATATTTGAATTAAATGCCCTGCAAAAAGAGGTTTTAGAAATATGAAAAAATTTAAAGATAACAAATTAGTTTTGGCTAGTCATAATAAAGGAAAATTAGTTGAAATCAAAGAGATGCTGGCTCCTTTTAATATAGAGGTTTTGTCTGCTGGCGACTTTAATCTTGATGAACCCGAAGAAACAGGAACGACTTTTGCGGAAAATGCTCTTTTAAAAGCTAACTATGTTGCCTCCAAGACTGGTTATACTGCTTTAGCCGATGACTCGGGATTATGCGTTAATGCCCTAGATGGACAGCCTGGCATTTACTCGGCACGATGGGCGGGCGAAAACAAAGACTTTATTTATGCTATGAATAAAGTTAATAACAAATTAGAAGAGTTAAAAACCAATGACAGATCTGCTTATTTTGCCTGTGTTTTAGCCTTAGTATGCCCTGAGAACAAAGAAGAATATACCTTTGAAGGACGAGTTGAAGGGGATTTAATCTGGCCGATAAGCGGCAATAATGGCTTCGGCTTTGACCCTATGTTTATGCCTAAAGGTTATGATAAAACCTTTGGCGAATTGGATCATTCCATAAAGCAAACGATTTCTCACCGCTCTAATGCCTTTAAAAAATTCAAAGCTTTTTTAGAAAAGTAATCAATGCAAAGTCTTTATATCCATTTTCCTTTCTGCCTTAAAAAATGTGCATATTGTGCATTTAACAGCTATCCTATGGGTGAAATTGATTTTAAAGCGTGGCTGGAAAAATATTTAGTCGCTCTAAATTCTTTTGCCGATAATATGGATAAAAAACCTTTGAGTTCCATCTATTTTGGCGGGGGAACACCATCGCTTATGCCCGAATTTATGTTGGCAGAACTTGTTGAAAATGCAGAGAAAATTCTTGGTTTTTCTGATAACATTGAAATCTCTATTGAAGCCAACCCCAACACAATTAACCAAAATATGGTTAATGGCATAAAAAATGCTGGAATTAATAGGCTCTCAATCGGGATTCAGTCTTTTAATGATAAAGAATTAACCTTTTTGGGGCGTATCCACAACGTGAAAGAGGCTCTGCAAGCATTTGAAATCGCTCATAAAACTTTCCAAAACATCTCTATTGATTTAATTTATGGACTGCCTGAACAAACGTTAGATGACTGGCATAAAAATTTAGAGCAAGCTCTAACTTTAAAATGCCCTCATTACTCTTTATATCAGTTATCAATAGAGAAAGGCTCTTTGCTGGAAACTAGAAAATTACCAGCTGTCGATGACGATACGGCACTTAATATGCTTAAACTTAATCAGTCCTTACTAAAAACCGAAGATATTCAGCAATATGAAGTTTCTAATTATGCTCTATCGGGTTATGAATGCCGCCATAACATTTTAGGCTGGCAAGGATATGATTATATTGGTATTGGGGCTGGTGCCTGCTCTAGAATTACTTCTGATCACAAATTCTTAAGCATAATTCAAGAAGCCAACCCTCAAAAATGGTTTGATAACCCTCAAGATATGATTTGTGAGACCTTAACTCCTATCACAAGAGCCGAAGAACTAGTAATACTAGGCTTAAGACTGCACGAAGGCATTAATAGCAATGTTTTTTATCAAAACTGCGGCAAAAATCTTCTTGATGTTATTGATGAAAAAGTTTTATCCGATTTTTGTGAATCAAACCTATTGATTTTTGAAGATAATATTTTAAAAACAACCGAAAGCGGCTTGTTAGTCCTAGATTATTTGTTATTAAAGCTTTTAAAAACTTTATAACTAGTTTTATTTTTTGGGGCTAAAATAAAAATTATTATCAAACTTAAGGCATCACTTTAAGAAAAATTAGAAACTAAAATCTCTTAAACTAATACCTTTTTTTAAAAATCTAACTATATGTTTTTTTGACCAAAAGAGCTTTAAAACCTGTCATTATTGTTTTCTTAGCTGATATTAGAAAATTTAAGCTCTTTAATTATTATAATAGTTTTTCATCCACTCTTACTTTTTATAATTTTAAATATACCTATTCGATTGTAAGATTTTCATAGAGATTATTTACAAAGAGATTCTAAATAATACCTATATTTTATTGTTTTTAACAATATGCTTTAAATTAAAATAAAGATAAAATTTTATTTAATTTTATTGTTTATTTTCATTATAATCGTGAATTTCATATTGTGATTCTATTTACCTATATAAACCTTTTATCTATTTACATTTTACCTATTTTATGCCATATTTTAATTATAGAGGGGGGGAAACCTTAAATTTAAAAGTGGCTTTAGTGATGCTTAACCTTCTATCTAGGGTTGAAAAGCCGCTTTTTTAAACTTTATGTTTTTGCAAACGTTAAAATTAAACATTAAAAATAGCTATTCTTTTGCATCAAGTTTTAAGAATAGCTATTTTGTTTATCAGCAATTTTAACTGAACTTATTCAACAATTTGAGTTTTTATTTCACTATCGTTCTCATTATCCTGAATAAATAAATCATCATTGTTTATATCTGGCACAAAACTATCAGGAGCGGGTTCAACTATGATAGACCCTTTTTTATTAATCTCAACAATAGCAAGTCCACGTTCACTATATCCCGATGGCAGCAAACGAAAAATGCCGTCAATTCCTGCAAAGCCATTAGGGTTTGTTAATTCTTCTTTAGAAAAATCCGTGTCATCTTTACCTCTTGCGATAGCTGATGCTAGGGCAACAGCATCATATGCCAAAGACGCAACTCTTGGCGCTTTAGTTTTAAAATAGTTTTCATATCTTGCTTGAAATGCCTCACTAGCTTCTTTAGGAAGAGCAGTATACCAGCCTCCTTGCAATGAGCTTTCTCTTATTAAACTGGAATCATCCCAAAGCGATGTTCCCAAGAATTTTACTTTTGATGGCAAAACATCATAATAAGGAAGCATTGAAGCTAAAGAGCGGAGTTTAGAACCCCCTTCTGCCAGTAAAATCATATCAAATTCAACATCGCCTAACGTGTCAACCTGCTCTAATTTTTCTAATGCCGCTTTTGAAACTTCGTCCTCCAGACCCTCTAAAAGTTTTTTCTGTTCTTCTAAATTCTGGACTCTCAAATCATAATCTGAAATTTCTTTTACAACTTGAGAAAAATCATTAATCGATGGGTCGTAATAGCTGGTTTTATACACTTCAATTCCAGCGTTAGATGCAACCTGCGCTGCGGAATTAGCTATTGTTAAGCCTGTATCATTATCAGGAGCAATAATGGCGAGTTTGGCATAGTTGTTTTGTTTGGCATAAGATAAGATTTTTTCAACCTGCTGGTTCAACAGCAACCCAATAGTATAAACACCGTCACCAACAACATAAGGATCATTAGAAAACGTAATAACATTAATTCCTTTGCGATTCGCAAGCTTAGCAACAGGCGTTACCGATGCTGAAAAAACAGGACCTATTATCAGTTTAACGCCATGATTAATAGCTTCTTTTGTTGCCTCAACGGCTTGTTCTGGAGTTCCAGCGGTATCATAAAACTGCAAAATGATATTATCTAACGCAACTTCATATTGCGCCATCAATGCGGCATTGCGCAAAGCAAGTCCTATTTTAGAAGCATTACCAGTAAGAGGTAAAAGCACCCCTATTCTTATATAATTAGAATTTGTTTCTTTAATATTCTGTGATGAAACATCTGAAAGATTTTCTTCACCAGTAAAAAAAACGTCTTCATCTAACGGCTTAGTATCGGCATCAACCGCAGAATTTCCAATATTTCTTAGAATTGGAATTTTGTTTCTGCTCGGCATATTTTCGCAGGCAGTTAATAATAATACCAACGTAAGCAAAATACCCGATATTCCATAAGACTTAAGTTTTTTTAAAAAAGACAACAAGGATTCTCTCCACAAAATACAAAACTAATGATAACTTACTTCTTAACAAAAATAACATTTTATCAAAACATAAAACTTAAAACAAAAAAATATGAAATCAGGTTTATATATAATTGCAACCCCAATCGGTAATATGGAAGACATAACTTTAAGAGCGCTTGAAACTCTTAAAACCGTTGATGTTGTTGCTTGCGAAGACACAAGAGTTACATCTAAATTATTTTCTCGTTATGGCATAAAAACTCCTCTTATTTCTTATCACGATCATAATGTTCAAACGATGATTCCTAAAATTATTTCCCGAATCGAACGAGGAGAAGCAATCGGTCTAGTATCTGATGCAGGAACTCCTATAATTTCTGATCCTGGTTTCAAACTAGTAAACACTCTTTTAGAACACAAACTCTATGTCACAACTATTCCAGGAGCTTCAGCTGCAACATCAGCCTTAACTCTTTCAGGAATAGCATCTGATAAATTTATGTTTGCAGGTTTTCCTCCTCCCAAGACTAAAGCTAGATGTGATTTTTTTAATGATTTTAAAAATATCCCTGCAACTTTGATATTTTATGAATCTCCTAAACGGCTTTTAGCCTCACTTCAAGATATGCTTAAAATCTTTGGTGATAGAGAATGCGCTGTAATTCGAGAAATTACTAAGATTTATGAAGAAATTAATAAAAATAATCTCGGCGCTTTGGTTAATTATTATGAAAACAGTGATACTCCTAGAGGCGAAATTGTAATTGTCGTATCACGTCTTGATGAGAGCAAAAAAGAAGTAAGCCAAGACGAAGTCATCTCTTTTTTAAAAGACTGCCTGCAAAAAGGCATATCAATTAAAGACGCATCTCAAATGGCATCAACTAGTTTTGATATTCCCAAAAAAGAGGCTTATCAAACAGCTTTAAAAATTAAGGAATAGATTTTTTCATTGTTATCGCAATCAGGCAGAAAAGGCAAAATGGCAGAAAAAATCGCCGCCTTTTATCTAAAAATAAATGGATACAAAATAATAAAAAAGAACTACCGCCCCAAAAAAGGCATTGGAGCTGGAGAAGTTGATATCATTGTTTTAAAAGATAATGTCTTAGTTTTTGTAGAGGTAAAAGCTAGGGAAAATGAAGAACTAGCAGCTTATTCCATTTTGCCCGAACAAATGAAACGTATCATAAGAAGTGCCGAGATTTTTCTAGCTGAAAATCCAGATATGGCAGAATATGATTTACGCTTCGATGCTGTTTTAATGGGAAATATGCAAATTCCTGTCCATATAAAAGATGCTTTCCGAGCAGATTTTTAGTCTTTATTTTTATTAACACAACGAAACAATACTGAAAAAACAATGGCTTCAATCCTGTAAAAAATTGAAGGTTGACAAAAAGTATCAAGAAGTTACTTAATAAACCCACAATGTTTTATACATTAAATTTCTTAAATCAAAAAGAAAGGTAATTTGTAATGAATGATTTGTCGGTCAATTTTATTATGCCCGATCTGGCTACTTTAAGAGTTCAAAATGTATCTGCTATTGCTCTTGGTATGGAAGCTGAACGTCGTGGTTATAAAATCTGCCATACTTGCGAGAACGACATTACCTACAAAGAAGGAAAGGTTATTGCCAGAGTTAGAGATGCCTCCCAGATTAAGCCTGAACAAGGCAGGGCCGCTGTTTTAAGTGATTATTATGATATGAATTTAAATGAAGTTGATATTAATCTGCTCCGCATATCTTTTAATTATGATTTAAAATTTGTTACAGCTCTTGGTCTTTTAGAATTAATTCAAGACCAAACTCTAATTGTTGATAAACCATCTAACCTGCGCCACTGTGCAGGCAAACTCTTTTTAAATTATTTTCAAGATGTGATGGCTCCGACTTTGATTAGCTCTGATATAAATCAAATCTTAAGATTCAGAGAAGAGTACAAAGATATTATTGTTAAACCTTTATTTGGATATGGCGGCGAAGGAATTTTTCATATCAAACCTTCAAGCGACAACCTTAACTCTCTCCTCGGAATGTTTGACAATCTTTATCACGAGCCAATTATGATTCAACGCTATTTGCCAGATGTAAAAGGCGGCGATAAACGTGTATTATTGATTGATGGTGAACCTGTTGGCGCCATTTTAAGAACAGCTCCCAAAGACAACGTTAGAACTAATGTAAGCTCAGGCGGCTCTATGAAACTTTCTGAACTTACCAAAAGCGATTTAAGAATTTGCGAAGCCGTAAAACCTATTGTGAAAAAATTAGGTTTAGTTTTAGTAGGTCTTGACGTAATTGGTGATTATCTTATTGAAATCAATGTGGGCAATGTCGGCGGTCTTATCGAATATGATATGCTTGGCGGCGGCAATTTGGCTTCAACTTTCTGGGACGCCGTTGAAAAGCGTCTTTAAAAAAAGCAAGGACTGGTCTAATGACATATAAAATTGGTTTACAAACCGATGCCTTAGAAGGCTTGAACTCGGTTTCGAAAAGCTTAGGGTATGATGATGATTCTGCCTTAATTTTAGCTGCGGAAGCACAAAAACAAGGACACGAGCTGTTTTACTTCACCCCTGATAACATTAGTTATTGTTATGGTGAAGTCATTGCTTGGATAAGAAAAATAACTATTAAAGACATCAATAACAAAATTTTTGATTTTGGTGACTATGAGCGGGTTTTTCTTAAAGATTTGGATATCATCTTAATGAGGCAAGAGCGCCCATATAATCTTAAATATTTAACCAACTGCCGTTTGCTTTCCAAAATTGATACTAATACTCTGATTATCAATAATCCTTATCACGTGCAAACAACCAGCGACCATTGGTTTGTAACCGCCTTTCCAGAAATTACGCCTCCAACTGTAATCTCCTGCGACCCGAAAGAAATCAAAGCCTTTAGAGCTGAACATAAAGACGTTATCTTAAAACCTTTATACAGCAGACACGGTGAAGGCAAATATCATCTTACGTCAGAAAGTGAAAATATTGACTCTTATATGGAAATGTTTGCAAAGCTTTATGATCAGATGATAATAGCTCAAAAATATATCGCTCATGATACTGACCGCAAAATAATTGTCATTGATGGTAAGCCAGTTGGAGCTTATGACCAGCCAATTACCCATTATGGAGCTAAAGAAAAACCTGAGCATATAAGCTGCAAACCTGTTAAAGCCGTATTATCAAAACGTAATTTAGAAATTTGTGAACATATTGCTCCAACTTTAAAAGATATGAATATTACTATCGCTTCTGTTGACATTATCGGCGATTATATGATTGAAATTGACATTAATTCTCCAGTTGGACTGGGGCAGATTAATCAGTTAAACGGCATTAATTGTGCAGAACCTTTCTGGGAAGCCGTTTTCCAGAAATTAAAATAATTTTTATTAAAAATAATTTTTATTAACTAAGTATAAACCGCTTATCACTCATAATCCTTGTTACATAGTATTAAAAACAAGGATTTTTGAGTGTTATGCGTCAAGTTGTTGCTGTTATTATTTTATTGCTTTTAACTGCGTGCAGCAGCCCTGTTCAGGTTATGCCCGAACCTGCATTGCCCACCACCTTGCGCAATCCGTGGACACGCCAGATTATAAGATGCGATTACAACCCCTTAGATAAGAGTTGTGTTAGCAATTTACAGAACCAAGGTTTTGAAAAAATAGAACATACCACCTTTTTACCAGCCAAATATGACTTTCAAGTAGAAGGCAGTTACCCCGCTAGGCGCTGGCGGGAAAATGAAATTGTCCCTCGCTGGTAATAATAGATTGCAGCTGATTTATATTTAGAAAGCAAAACTCATAACGCCGCTTTGTTTTTGATAAATGATAAACAAAGATTTTAAGGATTGTTAAGGATTTTTTGAAAAAATCCTTAATATGCGAAGCAATGATATTACTTAATAGCAAAATCTCTGTAGACAACTTTGCTTTGCTAAAACAAAAGTAAAATTTTTCATAAACTACCCTGCTCCATCTAAATTTTGCTCTAAACTAAGCAATATTCTAACTTGTATAAAAGTTTAAATAGTTATAGTTTTTTTATAATTATAAATCTGATACTTAAGGATAACGAATGGTTGCTAGAGTTCATACTATAGCTTTTTCAGGAATTGAAGTTTTAGATATTGATCTTCAAGTTCATATTGCTTCAGGACTGCCGTCTTTTACGATTGTCGGCCTGCCAGATAAAGCGGTTGGGGAAAGCCGTGAACGAGTGCGGTCAGCTTTGTCAGCAATGGGACTTGCTCTGCCTCCTAAACGTATCACAATCAATCTTGCCCCAGCCGATGTCTTAAAAGAGGGAAGTCATTTTGACTTACCTGTTGCTGTAGGGCTTTTAATCGCTATGGAGATACTTCCTCAGGAGGAGATGTCTTGTTATACCATTTTAGGTGAACTTGCGCTTGACGGACGAATTTCTGGCGTTTCTGGAGTTCTACCTGCCGCTATTTCAGCAAACAGTTATGACCGTGGCTTAATTTGCCCCGAAGAACAAGGTTCTGAAGCTGCCCTATCGGGACTTGATGATATTCTTGCTCCATCATCTTTAATATCTTTAATTAACCATTTTAAAGGCACTCAGGTTTTATCAAAACCACAACCGTTAAAAACTAGTAATCTTAAAAGTTCTTTAGATTTAGCCGATGTTAAGGGACAAGAAACCGCAAGGCGGGCGTTAGAAATAACGGCTGCGGGCGGACATAATCTTCTAATGATTGGGCCTCCAGGTTCGGGCAAATCTATGCTGGCAACCAGACTTCCAACTATTCTGCCCAAACTAACTCCCAAAGAGGCTTTAGAAGTAAGCGTTATCCACTCAGTTGCAGGACTGCTTAAAGATGGAAAAATATCTCAAAACCGCCCATTTAGAGCCCCACACCATACCGCATCTACTCCTGCTCTGGTCGGAGGAGGTGTTAAGGCTCGTCCAGGTGAAATTTCTTTGGCACACAATGGCGTTTTGTTCCTTGATGAACTGCCTGAATTTAGCAGATCTTCTTTAGAAGCCTTAAGACAGCCATTAGAATCAAAACTTGTTACGGTATCTAGAGTTAATGCCAATGTTACTTATCCCGCTAGATTTCAGCTTATTGCTGCAATGAACCCTTGCAAATGCGGACAACTTGGCAACCCAGCTTTGGAATGCTCCCGAGCGCCTAAATGTGCCGCAGAATACCAAAACAAAATTTCAGGACCTCTGCTTGATAGAATTGATATTAACATTGAGGTCAAAGCCGTCAATCCTTTAAGCATAAGCAGCTCGTATCAAGGAGAAAGTTCAAGCGTTGTCGCAGAAAGAGTCAACAAAGCTCGTGAAATTCAAAAAAATCGTCTGGCAAAAATGATGGTGGAAAACGTTTCATACAACGCCGAACTCAGCGGCACTATAATTGAAGAAATAGCCCCCCTTGATGCTAAAGGGAAAAAGCTTTTATTAGATGCCATGGAAAAACTTTATCTCTCTGCACGAAGTTATCACAAGATATTAAAGGTTGCTAGAACGATAGCTGATTTGGAAAATGAAAAGCATGTTTTCCCGTCTCATATAGCTGAAGCTATATCCTATAGACACCGGCTTGCCGGCCGAGAAAACTTATGTGGTTAATAAAAGGTTACCTTTTATTACTATAATAAAAACCTTTAAAACCAGTGATATAGTGTTAATTAATTTTTTAAAAATTATATTATTTTACAAAAATCATTACGAAAACATAAGGAATATTAGCTCTAAAACTTAAGTTTTACTTTTTAGATGTGTTTTAATTTATAAAATTAATTTTATCCCTTATTAGGTTTAAACTTTTGCCCAAACAGAGCGTTTTAGACCCCTTCATTTTCTTAGAACTTTTTTTAACCTTTTGTAAATTTTTGATTTTCGTAATAATCAATTTGATACTTTTTTTAGTTTTTTTAGGGTTTTTATTTAAAAGTTATTTTTCTAATCTTTTTATCTAATTTTGAACTTGAATTTTGATAAAAATTAAAATTAGTTAAAATTTTAATTAATTTTATTTCATATTCATATCATATTTGTTATTTTCAACTTCATTTGTAGTTAAGGCGGCTTGCTTTTAGCAAAACCGCCCTGGTTTTTATGCAAAACTAAACCTGTATTTGCATTCTAACTCATTGATTTATAATAATTATTTACGAGGAACCATAGCTCCCATTTTATGACCGCCAAGAATATGAAAATGTAAATGTTTGACCTCTTGACCACCATCGCTGCCAATATTAGTTACAACACGGTATCCCTTTTCAGCAATCTCAGCTTCCTTTGCAACTTTAACTATTGCCTTATTTAAAGCAGCGATCTCTTCATCTGATGCTTTTTCAGCAAAGTCATTTTGAGAAATATATTTTCCTTTAGGAATAACCAAAATATGAACTGGAGCCAGAGGATTAACATCATAAAAAGCAAGCGTATACTCGTCTTCATAAACTTTTTTGCAAGGAATTTCTCCTCTAATTATTTTGGCAAAAATATTATTATCATCATAAATCATTTGTAAAATATCCTTATTTTCTATCTCTTCAAAATTATTTTATTTAACATTTTTATTATATATATTATTGTTACCATAAGGATTTTATGGAGCAAATAAAAGATTGAAAACCGTATACAAAAAACTTTCTTTCCTAAAATTATCAACTGTGATTTTGGTCATTGGTATGATGATTATATCGGCTTGCTCCTTTAATAATAAAGATAAAAAACCGCTGACAAGAGCCGATTATGCTCCTATTAAACTTGCCTATGTTGATTTCAAAATTCCTAAAAGGAATATAAATTTCTGGAGCAATAAAGTCGGCAATTATAATTTTGAGCTTTTTGGCTGCACTAGACGTGATGGCAAAGACATTGTTTTGGACACTGGCCGAGTTATGCAGCGCCAGATGAGCTTTTTTAATAACTTTTTTGAAGGCTTAAACAATTATTACAGTGTGATTGTCGACCCTAAAAATCCTTATTTTATTTATTCTGACACTTACAATGAGCCTGAATATTTAGTTATCGCCGAAATTACTGACCTCTTTTTAAATGTCTGCGATCATTATGACTGGCGGATAAGAGATTATAAAAATCTACGCAGCGGCAGCAGCGAAATAGAAGTTACTTGGAAAATTACCGATTTAACTAGACGTCATATTTTTTGGCAGGCTTCATCTAAAGGATATGCTGAAATAGATGACCCTATTGTCAACGGTGAAACTAGACTAGTAGAAAAAGCCTTTGCGGCTTCCTTAGAACGGGCACGCCATCTCGCAGGTTTTGCGGAAACACTCGCTCACAGACGTTCAAAAAACGAACTTAATGCAGAAAAAACTATGCTGGCGGATTTAGAATATCCTTACTTTAAACATTATGGCAGCTCTCAAACCTTATCTCAAGATGATTTAGCTCTTAAAGAAACTGGTACAGAGCAAGAAAAACAGGCTGAACAAGACGGCGATAAATCAATAAAAACAGCTGAAATCGGCAAAGTAACAGAAAACGATGCAAACGCTCTTGGCGGAACTATTATTGGTCAACTGCCTAAAAAACTCTTATCTCAATTAAATGTTACCAATAAAAATGACTGGCTTAATATAACCCCTGATGATTTGGCAAAACAGGGTTATAAAGCTGATGATGGCTGGATTGGAGTGGTCGATAACTCTGGTATTATCACCATAAAAAAACAGCCCGCATTCTCCGAGATGAACCCCTATATACTGTACCGTATAAGGACAGGAATTGTATCGGTTGAAAATAAAGAAAAAAAATTAGCCTCGGGTCTGCTTATCTCTCCAGAAATTATTTTAACTTCTGATAATGTTGCTTTAAGCAGTCCAGAATTAAACATAACCACCATAAACAACTTTACTTACACTGCAAACCCGATAAGGCGCAATCCATTAAGAGGTGTCGCTCTGCTTAAGCAAAAAGCAACGGAATACTATCCTTTGCCTTTAAGGCTTACTTTACCTGAAGTCGGCGAAGAGGTTTTCTTTGCTCTAGGAGCTCCAACTTATGAAACAGGCGAAGGTTTTCTTGATGATAAAGGTATTGTAACAGGGTACCGTTACTTAGAAGATGGCACTCTTATAATGACTAATACTTATGTTCAAGAAAAGACCTTAGGCGGCGCTTTAATTGATAAGTTCGGCAATATTTTAGGTATGGCAAAAGGCGGCTTGAAAGATCCTTTGGAAGATAAAGATTACTTCATACCTGTTTCTGACGCTCTAGAAAAACTTGGCGTTGTTATTAAGGAATAACCAAAATAATTTAATATGTGATAATTATCACAGAACTATTGTTTGTTTTACGTAATACTGATTATTAATTGGCAATTTGAAAATCAGGAAAATCTAAAGTGGAACAAATAAATAGAATAAGCAATAGCTTTGCTGACAACTCACCTGATCCCATAGATATTTATGTTGGAAAAAGGCTGCGCCTTAGAAGAAATATTTTAGGTTTGAGCCAAGAACAGCTAGCTAAAAATATTGGAATTTCATTCCAGCAGATTCAAAAATATGAACACGGCACCAACCGCATAAGTGCTAGCAGATTATATGATATAAGCCGTGTTTTAAAGGTTCCTATTTCTTTTTTCTTTGATGACATTAAAAATGATGCCGAGTTATCAAATCAAAAAGACTGCGCTTTAACCCTTATCAACAGCAACAGTCTAAATCCTCTAGATCCAATGGATAAAAGTGAGACTTTGGAACTTGTTAATTATTATTGGAAAATATCTAATACCGCTTCCCGCACTAAAATCTTAGAACTTGTCAAAGCTCTAAGTTGCACAACAGGTTAATCTTTTCCCCCTCCTTTTGTGATGTATCCTCGTGCGGAACTCTAAGAGCCTCTTTTTCCCCTAACCCTTATTTAAAGAGGCTCTTTTTATTACTCTCATAATCTTTGTAATAAAGCATTACCTTCTAAAAAAACAAAAAAGATGTTTTTTCCAGTAATTTTGCCTTTAACCTGCTGTATTATGTAGGAATTAATTTAAATTATGATAATACCTGCCGCAAAAAATAGCTTTACGTTCATCGTGATGCAAAAACTCATTGTAATCAAAATCTTCATCAATCGCTCCAAGCTCTGCAAAAATTTCTTTATACGCTTCTTTTAAAACGCCGTTTATAATTTTATCTGCGATGTCTTTTTTTATTCTTTCAGAAAACGAAGAAACATTTTTTTCGACATCATTCTGATTAGACATAGTTAAAACATCGTAGTAGAAATTATTGCTGTATAAGGCATTTCTAATTTTTTCTTCGATGAATGGCAAATAGTCTAAAATAACTTGCAGCTGGTTAGCTGCGTGGATTAATTCGTGTCTTAAGGTAAAATAATAATCACAAGTTTGACTCTTTATATCTTGAGATAGATAGACCGTGCGGTTGATAACGTTTACTTGATATTCAATATGTGAAATATACTGGCAAAAATCAAAACTATTGGGAGAAAGTCTTAAATATTCGGTAGAGATTTCAGGTTCAAGCTCAAAGCTAACATCAGTTTTGAATAAACCCATTGTATGCAAATCTTTAGGTTTAGCATCATATAGTTTGGTTGCGCCTCTTTTTCTTATGCCAGAAAGAACATCTAAATCGTCAGTAAAGGTATTTTCTCTAATTTTAATGGCTGGAAAATTAATATTTCCCTCAATGGCAAACTTTCGCGGCGATTTGTTTTTACAAGATTTAAATGTTGTCTTGAGTTTTTTATATTTAAAAAAGTTTTCATCACTATCTTTGTTATCAGAATAATCATTATCACTAGCTTCTACCAAACAAGCTTCCATTAAATCAACGACATCAGCTAGTTCTACACTTAGATAATCACCTCTGAAAATATCCACCAATTCATCACAGGTCGAAGCTTTTGCGCTGCTTGTAATTAAAAAAAATAATAAAATTAATGTAATCTTTTTCATAACATCCGTTTTACTTTTGAACTTTAGTTAGAGCAAAAAGAACTCATTCTTTCCTCTCGTTTTGTAGATTCATCATAATCAAACATATTGTTTTGGGTTTGCAGTTCTTCCGAAATTTTATTTTGAAGTGGCAATAAAATCTCTTGATTAATTTTATATGATATTAAATCATTAAATTTAGTATCTGGTTTTTGCCCTGCCCTTAATTCTTGATAATAAAAATTCTCTTTATCAAACGCATTCTTTATTTGGGATTCAATAATAGGTATATACTTTGCAAGTGTTTTTCTACTTATTGAAGCGTGAATTAATTCGTGTCTTAACGTAAAGTAATATTCACAGCTTTGTTTTGGGGTATCTTTAGAAACATAAACTAAAAGATCATCATAGCCAGCCTCATAATGGACATTAGAAATATACTGACAGAATTGCGCTCTGCCAATAGATGACGGGGTAGAAATACTAACTATTTCAGGCTCAATTTTAATACCCAAGTTGCCATACATTAAACCTTGAGTATGAAATTTTTGAAATTCGGTATCAAAATCTTGGCCAGAATCCTTCATAAACTGTGTTAAATCCTTGGTTGAGGTCTTTTCTCTTATTTTTACTGTGCCCGCTTTAATTTTGGATATGATATTAAAGGGCTGTGGTCCCGATGGCTTACAGGCAACAGTATTGCTTATTGGCTTGCTTCCATAATCATTATCCGCCGCTGGAACCGTATCAATATAATTATCATCACGAGATTCAATTAGACATTTATCCATAAAAAGCTTTACTTGACCAATTTTTACGCCCTCACGATTGGCACCAAAGACTTGAATAAGCCTGTCGCAAGCGTTAGGAGCAGCCAATACTGGTTTAATGATTAAAAATAGGCTTATTAAAATTGATAAATATATTTTCATAACTATAAATTATATCATTGTTTTAAAATATTATAATATTTTTTTATCTTAGGCGGTTGGCAAATTATTTTCCTGTCACTATATAAGAACTAATTTAGATTAAAAAAATTTTAAGGACACCAAATGGATCAAAATTATAATTCATGGCACGGAACAACTATTCTAGCTGTTAGAAAAAATAATGAACTAGTAATGGCTGGCGACGGTCAAGTAAGCCTTGGTAACACCGTTATTAAAGAAACAGCTGCCAAAGTCAGAAAAATTTGTGCAGGCAAAATCATTGTCGGTTTTGCAGGTGCAACCGCTGATGCCTTCACCCTTATGGAACGTCTTGAAGCAAAACTGGAAAAACACGCTCAAAATCTTACGAGAGCCTGTGTGGAACTTGCTAAAGACTGGCGCACTGATAAATATCTGCGCAAGCTTGAAGCAATGATGATTGTCGCTGATAACGAAAAGACTTTGGTTTTAACTGGAAATGGCGATGTATTAGAACCAGAATATGGTGTTGTTGGAATTGGTTCTGGCGGAACTTATGCCTTAGCTGCTGCTAGAGCTTTAATTGATATTGAAAATTTAGGTGCAGAAGAAATTGCTAAAAAAGCTATGAATATTGCCGCATCTATATGTGTTTATACTAATCAAAATTTTACTATTGAAAAACTTTAAAAAGAATAAAATCATGAGCAAATCATTTAGTCCTAGAGAAATCGTTTCCGAATTAGACCGTTATATTGTTGGGCAACAGGAAGCCAAAAAAGCCGTCGCTATCGCCCTTAGAAACCGTTGGCGCAGACAGCAGCTATCAGATCAACTTAGAGAAGAAGTTCTCCCAAAAAATATTTTAATGGTCGGACCAACTGGCGTTGGAAAAACCGAAATAGCAAGAAGACTCGCCAAACTTGCCGATGCTCCTTTTATTAAAGTTGAAGCAACCAAATTTACCGAAGTTGGCTATGTCGGACGTGATGTCGAAAGCATAATTAGAGATTTGACCGAACTTGCTATCAATATGATGCGCAAAAAACTTCGCAAAGATGTTAAAAGTAAAGCCGAAATTTTTGCTGAAGAACGGGTTTTAAGTTCTTTAGTGGGAGAAAATGCCAGCGAAGAAACCAAACAAAAATTTAGGAAAATGCTGCGTCAAGGCGAACTTGATGACAAATTAATTGAAATTCAAGTTCAAGACAGTTCTTCAAATTCAATGCCAACTTTTGATATTCCAGGTATGCCTGGCGCTCAAATGGGTATGATTAATCTTGGCGATATTTTAGGAAAATCATTCGGTTCAAATTTAAAAACTAAAAAAATGAAAGTTGCAGAATCTTATGAAATTTTAATCGCAGAAGAAAGCGACAAACTTCTAGATCAAGAAACGGTCATCAAAGAAGCTATTAAGTCTGTTGAAAATGACGGCATTGTTTTTATTGATGAAGTCGATAAAATCTGCTCCACATCTGAAAAAAGAAGCGCTGATGTTTCAAGAGAAGGCGTTCAACGTGATTTATTGCCATTGCTAGAAGGCACAACGGTTTCAACTAAACACGGTTTAGTTAAAACTGATCATATTTTATTTATTGCCTCTGGTGCTTTTCATCTTTCAAAACCTGCTGATTTGCTGCCAGAGCTTCAAGGCAGACTTCCAACAAGAGTAGAACTTAAAGCCTTAACTGAAGATGACTTTATAAAAATTTTAAAAGAGCCTGAAGCTAACTTAATCACACAATACAAGGCTTTGATGGCAACTGAAAATTTTGAGCTAAACTTTGAAGAAGATACCATTAAGGAAATAGCTAAAGTTTCGGCTGAAATCAATAATACCGTTGAAAACATTGGAGCAAGACGACTTCAAACCGTTATGGAACGTCTTTTGGAAGATATAAGTTTTGATGCTTCAGATAAATCGGGTCAAAATTTTACCGTAACATCGGATATGGTTAGAGAAAAGGTTGGACAGCTTACTGCGAGTTCTGACTTATCTAAATTTATTCTTTAAGATAAAAGATACCTAAAAATACTAGAGTTTTATAGACAGTTAAAGCTCTAAATGAGATATTATTGCGAAACAGAAATAAAAAAATAATAACACTATGATTGATAATATTAACCTTGCCATCTTAGTTATATCTTTTCTTATAACTATCAGTATCTTAACAAGTATAATATCAATGCGCTTTGGGGCTCCTTTGCTGCTGATATTCTTACTAATCGGGTTTATTGCTGGTGAAGATGGACCAGGAAGAATCTATTTCAACAATTCTCCTATCGCTTATCTAATCGGAACTCTTTCTCTAGTTATTATTCTCTTCGACAGCGGTTTTTCTACTAAAATAAAAAGTTGGAAAAACGCTGCACCACCCGCTCTTACTCTCTCAACCTTAGGAGTTATCCTGACAACGTTGATTGTTGGTTATGCAACTCATATCTTGGCTGGTTTCTCTTGGCCCGTCGCATTTCTTACGGGATCTATAGTTAGTTCAACCGATGCGGCAGCGGTATTTTTTCTTCTCCGAGCTGGTGGTATCCAAATTAAGGAAAAAGTAAAGTCTACACTAGAGCTAGAATCGGGAAGCAACGATCCGATGGCTATTCTTTTAACTTTTTTCTTTTTAGAAATGAGCCTTAATCAAATTTCTCAAGGAAATATTATTGTAAATTTGGTTGAAATCTTTTTAAAACAAATCGGGCTCGGTCTATTTTTAGGTTTTATCGGGGCTCATATTATTATCAAACTGGTAAATACTTTAAAAATCGAAGTCGAGCTTTACCCTCTAATTGTATTATGTCTTGTTTTTGTGTTGTTTGCTCTGGTTTCTCTTGCTGGTGGTAGTGGTTTTCTTGCCGTTTACGTTGCAGGAATTATTACTGGCAATGCACAGATGAGAGTTGTCGGTATGATTCATCGTTTTCATAATGTAATGACTTGGCTTGGTCAAATATTTATGTTCCTAACCCTAGGTTTACTAGCGACGCCTTCCCAATTCCTAGATGTTTTGGGGGCTGCAATAATGATTGCTTTTGTTTTAATATTCATTGCCCGTCCGCTGGCGGTTTGGCTTTGTTTAAAACCTTTTGATTTTAATAATAATGAAACGGCTTTTTTATCTTGGGTTGGTTTAAGAGGAGCCGTTTCTATTCTGTTAGCTATTTTGCCAAGAATTTATAATATTCCTGAAAGTCTTGCTTTATTCAATATTGCTTTTGTTGTTGTTCTTACGTCTTTATTAATTCAAGGCTGGACAATAAAATCTATGGCTAAAATAATGCGTTTAATTATTCCACCCAAAATCGGAGAAGTAGAACGTATTGAGCTTGACTTACCTAATAAAAATGATCTGGAGCTAGTTAGTTATAATGTTCATCAAGAAAGCGCTGCTGCTAATGGTCAAAAAATACCAAAATGGGTAAAACCTGCTTTAATCATACGTAATAACACCATTCTAAGCCAGCCCAAATCGGGTAAATTACAACCTAACGATCAAATTTATATTTTTGCTTCTCCTAACCAAATAAAACTTTTAGATAAACTCTTTGCTCGTCCAGCTAATACAGAAGAAAATGATTTTTTAGAAGATTTCATTATAAAAGCTGATGCTTCTATGAAAACACTTGCTGATACTTATGGTATTAGTATTGAAAACATAGACCAAGATATAACGGTTGGCGAATATCTTGAACAAAAACTTGAAAACCAATTTGAAGAAGGTGATTGGTTATCCTTAGGAAGCATTGAAATAATTATTCGTAGTTTAGATGATAATCATAAAATAGCCGAAATTGGTTTGCTTTTAGATATAACCAAACCAGATAACAATAATTTATTAGCTGTTATTTGGCAGATAATAAAAAAGTTTTTTATAACTAAAATAAAATTAAAATCTAAAAAATAATTCTTTTAAAGATTGCTAAGGATTTTTTTAAAAAACCCTTAATTTGCAAAACAATTTTTGCCTTAAGGCAACTCAAGAAATTACAGATGAGTGAACATTATTCCAAAAAAGATAAAAAATTATTCGTTTTTAGCATCTTTAACTATGTTAATTAGCGTAATTAACGTATCAATCGATAATTGATCTATTTTTTTTGAGGTCAAATTAGCAAAAATAGTAGCATATGGCGATAAACCTGAAGTATCAATAACAACTCTGGGATCAGAAATAGAAACCAAACTTTCAATTTCATCAGCTTCTTCCCAGATAATGTCAAAATAACCGCAGATCTGCTTAATAAAACCAGGACCTGGTTTACCCTTTTTTCCATGCTCCAAAGCCGAAAGATACGCAGCCGAAACACCTAAATCATCAGCCATCTTTTTCTGACTAATGTTTCTTTGCTTTCTTATTTCTCTAATTTTTACACCAAATGGAGTCATAAAACCAAACCCAAATATCTCGCTTTATTAATCAGCAAAATTTGTTCAATAGATAATTTTTAAGCACTTATTTTAAATTAATTCTGCTTTTATAGCTAAATATTAACTTATATTAAGTTAATAATCAAATATTTTCTCGGTTTTTTCTTAGAACAACATAAAAAGCACCGTCTCCGCCTTGGCTTGGTTTAGCGTTGGTTATATGCAGTATCATTTTATCAAATTTACTTTCACCGAGCCATTTGGGCAGCATTTGTCTTAAAATCCCGCTGCCTTCCAAGTCCTTACCTTTGCCAGTAATAATTAGAAGATTTCTAACACCTCTAAGCCAATTTTGTTCCACAAAACGGCACAGTCTATCATACGCCATATTTTGTGTTAATCCGTGAAGATCAAGTTTAGCTTCTGTTTTTAAGCCTTTTTTCTTTATTTCTCTAGCTTTCTTAGTATCAATGCTTACCCTTTTGGCGGTTTCATTTCGCTTTCGTTCTTTTCTTATTAAAAGGCTTTTTTTGGCAGCCAAATTTTCAACATCAGTGATTTCTTTTTCCTCTAAAATAGAGGAAATATCATCGGTTTCAATCGGGTCTATACTATTTTTATGAAGCGGCTTTACATCTTTAACAAATTCGTGCCAAAGTTTTTTTTCTTCTTGTGATATTTTTTTAGTTCTAGTCATAAAAGTCTGGATCTTCTGGAGCAAAATGAGGCTGAGCCCTATTTTTCTTCGGAGCTTTTGCCTTTTGTTTCTCGTTTCTGTTTTCTTTAGCGCTTTCATTCGTAAGCATTTTAAGCTTAGCTGGTGCCTCTAATTCTTTAGGCTTTTCTTGACTTTGAGTCAAAACTTTTTTCTCAATCATTAAGTCAGCAAAATTAATTACAACAAAATCACGCCAATCGTCTTCATATGATTTACAAACTATTCTAGGATTAGAAGCAACTTTAATGGTAACGCCCCTAAACTGCCACATTTTATTCCAGTTATTAATATCATTGATACTATAAAACAAAACCCTTTGTTTCATTATATCCTGCATAAAAAATGGAAACACTTTTATGTAGCTTATAACACCAGCCAAAAGAATTAATATCCCAGAAATAGCACCTGATGAAAACATCATAACCAATGAAAAAACCGCCACGAATAACAAGGGCAAAATGTTTTCCCAAGGATTAAAAAAAGGAGAATTCTTACGATTTAGCTGCTTAAAATTAATATATATCTGCGCTTTTCCATCAATAAGAGCTGTTTTCATAGCTTTAAATTTTAGAATATCAGCACGGTTTATCATAATAATTAACCTTATTTTGGTAAAATTACATAATAAGTGCCAGAACTTTTCATTCTGCCCGCATTATAAAAGGCTTCGTCTCCATAGCCCCAAAAGAAATCTCCCCTGACCGAACCTTTAATTGCTGAACCAACGTCTTGAGCAACAACCATTTTATTCATTTTATTGCCATCAGGATCTACGGTATTAAGCCACAAAGGCAAACCAAGCGGAATATATCTGCGGTCAACCGCTAAGCTTCTTTTCGCTGTGAGCGGTACTTTTTGAGCTCCAAGCGGACCTTCGCCTTCATATGTCCTAAAAAAGATATATCTAGGATTTCTAGCCATAAGTTCTTCTGCCTCTTTAGGATTTTTTCTAAGCCAGTCTCTAATATGTACCATAGATGCTTCACCTGGCTTTAAAAGACCATCTTTAGTCATTATTGAGCCTATGCCAATAAAGCCGTGTCCATTGTTTCCTGCATAACCAACTCTTACAGTTTTGCCATCTGGAAGGGTTGCTATTCCTGAACCTTGAATATGAAGGATAAAAGCGTCAACAGGATCATCAACCCATAGTACAACAGGAGCCTCGATACCTTTCTTTTCAATATCTTCTCTTGTAAAATAAGGCACGAGCCTTTGATTTTCTACCCTTCCAAAAAGCTCTGTATTAACCAAATTTTGGTTAAATTGAGCGGGATTAAAGAAAATCATATCTTTCGGCTGACCATATAACGGGTATTTATATTTTTCTGTTTTCTTAAACGAACCGTTTAAACTGGCTTCATAATATCCTGTAAAAACACCAGTTTTAGTCTCACTGGCATCATTATCTATTATGGTATAGGGCTGAAAATATTTCTCAAAATAGGTTCTAATTGCCACATCTTCTGGCTGAAGCTCCTTTATATCCTTACATAGTTTCTGCCAAACATCTACTTTCTGCTCAATCAAAGAGCTGTCCAGTTTAGAATCTGAATCTTTTTTTAAAATTGCATCACAGGAATAAACAAGCGCAGGAAAAACCTCGTTTAAATTATCATTTTTCCAGCCTTCTAAGTCACTAAAAGCCATAGGTTTTAACGAAATATTCTCTAATCCTGTTTCAAGCTCTGGTTTTTTACCGCAAGATGTTAGTAAAAGAGAAAAAATTAGAATATATTTTAACATAAAAATTAAACACTTCTGGTTGCTGTAAGCTTCCAATTGGGGCTTTTAGAATTAATATCTCTGTTAAACGTCCAAATATCGGTTATATTTTCAACATAGTTAGGATCGCCTGTAATAACTTCACCAGCGCTGTTTTTAATGATATTTATTTGTTCGCTTTCAAATTTAACTGTTATTTTAGCTTCTGTTCCGATTACATCTGAAGACATTATTTGGACTTTTTCAAACCCAATAAGCTGACATTCCATAGTTTCATTATTCTTTTCACGGTTTTCAATCGAGTTAATAAAACTCTTAAGAACATCATCGCCTAATAGCATTTCTAATGTTTTAACATCACCATCGGCATAAGCTTTAATAATCATATCGAAAGCGATTTTAGCCCCTTCTAAAAATTCTTTTTCATCAAAATTTTTATCTTTTTCTGCAATACTGCTGATTAACGGATTGCTAGGTGTTTCTTTTTTATCAATAGGCTTTAAGTCGATAATATTATTTTCTTCTATATCTGATATCTTTATATCCAATATATTATCTTTTTTATTCTTAGACGCATCTTCATCTTCTGGGCGTGTGCCTAAAACACTGCGTAATCTGCTTATCAGAAGTACGGCTATAACAAATAGAATGATAATGTCAAAAAACTGAGGACCTGAACTCATTAAAATTTCTCCAAATTTTTCTGAACTTTTAAAATAACAATATATACATTATTTGTTGAAAGATAAAACCTTATTAACATACTTGAGTTTAAATTTTAATAATGTTAGAGTTTTTGGAATTTTTAAATATTAGAATTTTGGAGAATCTTATGAGTGAAACTGAGACTAAAAATAACGAAACCGAAAATAAACAATCTTTAGCAATTAATGCTCAATTTATTAAAGACCTTTCTTTTGAAGCTCCCAATTCTCCGTTTATTTTTAATGAAATGACCAAAATGCCTGATGTTAACATCAATGTTGATGTTCAGGCTGCTAAAATTGAAAATAATATTTTTGGCGTTGATTTAAAATTCCATATAAATGGCAGAGTTGGTGAAAAAACAGCTTTTATTGTTGAGTTAACATATGGTTGCGTTGTTACATTAAACATTCCTCAAGAACATATGGAACCTATGCTGCTTATTGAAGTTCCAAGACACTTGTTCCCATTTGCTAGAAACATTTTAGCTGATGTTACCAGAGATGGGGGCTTCCCTCCTCTTATGATTACTCCTATTGATTTTGTTGGTCTTTATCGCAAAAGAGTAGAAGAAAAAATTAAAGCCGATCAAAATCAAAAACTTAACTAGTTTGATTAATCCTTTATATTTTAAGAGATTTCTTGTAAAAAAATTCAAGAAATCTCTTATTTTTTTAGATTCCCTATGAACTAATACTGTTCTATATTGATTTACCCATATTATAAGCTTTATCCATTAAATCTGTTTTTTTAACATCACCAACATTCCAAACACCTGTCGCATAGATAATTCCTTTTTCTTTGATGTTATCAAGACACGATGTAAAGCCCCTAAATTCCTCTACAGCTCTTTCTAATGCCTGTTTATTAGTATCAGCAGCTGTCATTATAAAATAAAAATCTTTATTCTTAATTGCTGTATACTTAGAGCAAACCCTATCAATAAAAGTCTTCATTTGACCATTCATTGTGTAAAAATAGATAGGTGTAGCCATAGCTATAACATCAGCAGCTATCATTTTTTCTAAAATTTCAGACATATCGTCTTTTTGAGCACAGCCTTTTTTGTTATTGCTGGTGCAATAGCCGCAACCTGTACAATAATTTATGGTTTTATCCTTTAAAAAAACTTTTTCTGTTATGTTGCCTGACTCATCTGCTCCTAACTTAAACTGGTCGCAAAGAGTATCAGAATTGCCGCCTTTTCTTGGACTAGATGATATTATTAATACTTTTTTATTCATAATTTTTAACCTTTATTTTTTATTTTGCTTTATCAACAAATTTATTTTCACGTTCACTGTAACGAGCGCCGACATTAGGATATTTCTTTAATAATAAATCAATTTTTTCAATATCTTGCAGTGATAAAGCAACGTCTACAGCCTTGGCATTTTCTTCTAAATATTTTCTGCGTTTAGTCCCAGGAATAGGAATAATATTATCGCTTTGATACATTACCCAAGCTAAAGCTAACTGTGATGAGGTTATATTTTTGTTTTGAGCAATTTCTTCAAATTCTTTAACCATTTTTTGATTGTTTTCTAAATATTCGCCATTATAACGAGGAAGATTGTTTCTAAAATCACTTTTATCAAGTTTTTCAATATTTAATTTATTCGTTATTAAACCTCTTCCTAACGGTGCAAACGGTATAAAAGAAACATCTAATTCTTTTGTTAAAGGTAATACTTCCTTTTCTACATCTTTGAAAAATAAGGAATATTCACTTTGAAGTGCTGCAATAGGATAAGTGTCATTAGCTGCTTTTAAAGTTTTAGCTGAACACTCACTTAATCCTATGGCTCTTATTTTTCCTTCTTTTATTAAATCTGACATTGCACCAATCGTGTCTTCAACAGGAACATCAGGATTTAATCTATGAGCATAATAAAGATCTATAGTATCTATTTTTAATCTTTTAAGGCTTTGCTCAACCGCTGTTTTAATATATTCCGGAGATGAATCAATATAAACATCTCCACCAACAAAGGCACTTCCTTCGTTACTTCTAAGTCTAAATCCAAATTTAGTTGCAATTACAATTTTATCTCTGTGGGTTTTCAATATTTTTGATATGAGCTCTTCATTAGCACCTTTGCCATAAATATCAGCTGTATCCCAAAAATTTATTCCCAAATCTAAGGCACACTCCAGTGTTGCAAGGCTTTCTTTTTCGTCTGCAAAACCGTAAGCATCACTCATACCCATACAACCGAGACCAACAGCTGAAATTTTAATATCACTTTTACCTAATTTTTTATATTTCATTGAATTATTCTCCTAAAATTTTTGTAGCCAATAAAAAATATTAATCATATGCTACGACCTTAGAGTAACTCTCAGTCAAGTGCTTTATTTAAAACTTTGGAATTTTTTATTATGTATACAATTAAAGACGTTTCTAAAAAAATGAACATTTCAGAACACACCTTAAGATTTTGGGATAAAACTGGTTTGTTTCCTTTTGTTTCTAGAGATAAAAACAATATTAGAATTTTTTCTGATAATGATTTGCGCTGGATATATATTGTAAAATGTTTAAAAAATGCCGGCACAGATAATAAATCAATAAAAAAATATATCGATCTTTGTATCATTGGAGATTCTACAATTAGGGAACGATATGAAATTATAAAAATTACTAAAGCTAAAGCCGAAGCCAAAATGAAAGAACTTCAAAAACAAATGGAAGTTATTTGTAAAAAAGAAGACTATTATAAAAATATGATAGAAAACAAAGAAACTGATAAATTAAATCCTATTAATCTGAAAAATAATTTTAATCAGTTTTTAGAAACCTGCATCTTAGATAACAATTTTTAAGCTTTATTCCATAATGGACTTGATATTTTTTTCAAAAATTCTTGATGAGATAATTCTTCCTCAGGCGAAACAATTGATAATCTTCTTGGCTCATATACTTTTTTTTCTTTTTTTGAGCCATTTGCGCTTGTCGCATAATTTTTGCCTTCAACCTTAGATAAAACAAATCCAGGTTCACGGCCGCCTATAAGCTCCAAATAGACTTCTGCTAAGAGTTCTGAATCAAGTAAAGCTCCGTGTTTATCACGTTTAGAGTTATCAATGCTATATCTTTTACATAAAGCATCTAAGCTCACGGACATTCCTGGAAACTTACTACGTGCTATTCTAAGAGTATCAACTGCTCTGGTCATAGGTAAGATCGTTTTATTTATCCAAGAAAGTTCGGCATTGATAAATTTCATATCAAATTCAGCATTATGAATTATTAAGTTAGAATCTTTTAAAAAATCTAAAAATTCATCAGCAACATCTCGAAATATTGGTTTGTCTTTTAAAAAATCTAAATTAAGCCCGTGAACTCTAAAAGCTTCTTCTGGAACTTCTCTTTCGGGATTTAAATATTGATGATAATAGTTACCTGTTGGAACGTGATTAATTAATTCAACGCAGCCTATCTCAACCATACGATGACCACTATATGGTTCAAATCCTGTGGTTTCCGTATCTAAAACTATTTCTCTCATTAGTTTTTAAAACCTTTTAATTTTAATTTTTTTAAAAAATATTCAACTTTTTTTATGCCACAGTTGGTATTAATTACAATATCAGCTTTTCTTTTCTTTATAAAATTTGGCAGCTGTCTTTGTTTTATACCTAAGAATTTTTCAAATGTCATATTTTTTCTTAACATAACTCTATGGTATTGCATAAAAGAAAAACACGAAACAACCATAATTTTATCACAAAATTTATCCCAGCCAGCTTCATATAACAATGGTATATCCAAGATAACAAATGATTCTAATTTGTTGTTATTTAAAAACTTATCCATTTCTATTTTAACTAATGGGTGAACCAATTTTTCTAATTTAATTCTTTTTTGTTTATTATTAAATACTATCTCACCTAAAACTTTACGATTAATTTTATTGTTAAAAACAGCTTCAGGAAATTCATTTTTAATATTGTTTATTAATGATTTTTCTTCATTAAATAGCTTATGTACAACAAAATCAGATTCAAAAACAGGCAGTCCCATTTGCTTTAATATATTGCAAACAGTTGTTTTGCCCATAGCTATTGAGCCTGTAAGACCTATTATTATCATTACGCAAACATCAATTCTTTAAGTTCTTCTGTAACTTCAGGATCAATTCCAAACCATGAAGCAAAGCTTGGTCTTGCTTGATGAAGCAGCATACCTAAGCCATCAATAACAATATTTCCTCTAACTGCTGCCCTTCTTAAAAATTTTGTTTTAGTATCGTTATAAATAATATCAACAACTACAGCTTTAGGATTTAACTTACCTAATTCAATAGGTAAATCACTGCTTTTATCTAAACCCAAAGATGTTGAATTAACAATAAGTGTTGCATCATCAATACATTCCGAACGATATTCCCAATCAACTATTTTTATTTTATTGCAGTTCATAATTTCTGCTAATTTCCCAGCATTAGATGCTGTACGATTAACTAATCTTATTTCAGGACAATTGCCATCAATCAGAGCGGAACAAACAGCCCTAGCAGCTCCACCTGCCCCATATAAAACTGCTGGACCTTTAGAAATTTGATTAGGACATCTTTGTTCAATATTTTGAGTAAAGCCAAAACTATCAGTATTATGACCAATTAAAGAACCATCATTTTTAACAATTATAGTGTTAACTGCGCCTATTTTTTTCGCTTCATTACTTAAAATATCAACTAATTCCATAGCTCTAATTTTATGAGGAACTGTAACGTTTACCCCTTTAAAACCAAATTTAGAAAGATTTTTAACAACGTCATCAAAATCAGATGGCTTAACAGCAAACGGAACATATACTCCATTGATATTATATTTTTCAAACCAATAATTATGAATTAATGGCGATTTTGAATGTTCAATCGGATAACCTATAACTCCTGCAAGCTCAGTTTTACCATTTATGTTCATTTTAAAACTACCTCTTTATTTCTCAAAAAATCTAAAATTGGTATTATTGGCAAACCTAAAATTCCAAAATAATCACTTTCTATTTCTGAAAAAAGCTGTATTCCTTCGCCCTCTAAAAAATAACAACCAACAGAATTTATAATTTCAGGATTATTTTCCACATAATTATCTAAAAAATTATCAGAAAAATTACGCATAGCCATTTTAATTTTACTATTATAATTCCAAACAATTTCATTATTAATAGCTATAGTAACACCATTAACTAAATAATGGGTTTTGTTTCTTAAAAATTTTAAAACTTCCTTAGCTTCATTAATATTTTCAGCTTTACTAAATAAAATATTATCACATTCTAAAATTTGATCAGCGCCTATTACTAAATGATTATCATATTTTTTCGAAATTTCTAATGCTTTTGCTTGAGCTAATTTTAAAGATGTAACTTTCGAATCTAATTTTTCAATAAGACATTTCTGTTTTATTTTAGTTTCATCAACATTAGATCCTATAGCTTCAAATTTAATTCCAGAATTTGTTAAAATGTTAACTCTTGCTTTACTTTTTGATGCTAAAATAATCTTCTTCATAAGCATTGCCTGTTACTAAAGTGGATAACTTGGATAAAATTTAATGCTAGATAAAATTATGCTCATAAGCAACTTTTTATCATTTAGTTTCAAACATGTTGATAAAAGATGTTAAACTTAAATAATTATCTTAATAACCATCTTAATAACAGCTTGAAGTATTTTATAAAAAATAGTAAATTATCTTATTGAAAAATTTTAAATTTTTTAAAAATATTAACAGTTTTTTATACAGCTTTTTAAAAAAGCTATTAACATGTTTAAAAATAACTTTAAATAATGTGGATTAAAAATTATCCCAATTATCAACAAGCTCTAATAAAACAACATCTATTAAATATATTTTTTTATTTAGGATTTTTTTTAAACAGGCTCGTTATTAATTATTGACACACAGCCAAGCTTTGTTTATTTGTTCACCTAACTTCATTCAAACATTTAAGTTTTATTTCAACCTCCCAGAATAATTTAAAATTAAGAGATATAATGATTCATTTAAAAGATTTAAAAAAGAAAACTCCAGCTGAGCTTTTGGCTTATGCTGAAGAATTAGGTATTGAAGATGCATCTAATCTTCGTGTTCAAGATATGATGTTTACAATACTTAAAAAATTAGCTGACAGTGAAACTGCTATTTTAGGCGAAGGAGTTTTAGAAGTCTTACAAGATGGCTTTGGTTTCTTACGTTCTCCACAATCAAATTATTTAGCAGGTCCAGATGATATTTATGTATCACCTAGTCAAATTAAAAAATTTGGTCTTAGGACAGGTGATACGGTAGAAGGAGAAATAAGATCTCCTAAAGATAACGAAAGATATTTTGCTCTTTTAAAAGTTAATAAAATTAATTTTGCGGATCCTGAAGAACTCAGATACCGCATTAATTTTGACAATTTGACACCGCTTTATCCTGATGAAAAATTAATGATGGAAGACGATGTTGATGATCGTAAGGATTATACTTCAAGAGTTGTTGATTTAATATCTCCGCAAGGTAAAGGACAGAGGGGACTTATTGTTGCTCCTCCAAGAACTGGTAAAACAGTTATGCTGCAAAATATTGCTCATTCTATTACTAAAAATCACCCTGAAATTTATTTAATAGTTTTATTAATTGATGAACGTCCCGAAGAAGTTACAGATATGCAGCGTTCGGTTAAAGGTGAAGTTGTAAGTTCTACTTTTGATGAACCAGCATCAAGACACGTTCAAGTTGCTGAAATGGTTATAGAAAAAGCAAAAAGACTAGTTGAACATAAAAAAGATGTGGTTATTCTTCTTGATTCCATTACAAGACTTGCCAGAGCTTATAACACAGTTGTTCCTAGCTCAGGTAAGGTTTTAACTGGTGGTGTTGATGCTAATGCTTTGCAACGTCCAAAACGCTTTTTTGGTGCTGCTCGTAATATTGAAGAAGGTGGATCTCTTACAATTATAGCTACAGCTTTAGTTGATACTGGATCAAGAATGGACGAAGTTATTTTTGAAGAGTTTAAAGGCACAGGCAACTCTGAAATTATTCTTGATCGCAAATGTTCTGATAAAAGATTATTTCCAGCTATTGATATTACAAAATCAGGAACTCGCAAAGAAGAGCTTTTGGTTGATAAGGGCACCTTATCAAAAATGTGGGTTTTACGCCGTGTTCTTATGCCGATGGGCGTTACCGATGCAATGGAATTCCTTTTAGAAAAACTTAGAACATCTAAGTGTAATAATGACTTTTTTGACTCGATGAATAGTTAATGTTTTATCAAGTTATAGAATATCTTCAAAGTTTAAATAGTTGGGTGGTTTTTGCTGCCCAACTATTATTTGTTTGGTCGTTTTTATTATTGATGCTTAAGGTTTTTGGTAAAGAAGGTTTATATGTTTTTGTCGCAATAGCTGTTGTAATCGCTAACATTGAAGTTTTAAAACTGGTTAATTTTAATTTATTTTCTAATCCCATAACTTTAGGTAATATTTTATTTTCATCAGTGTTTTTAGCTACAGATATTTTAAGTGAAGTTTATGGAAAAAAATACGCTCAAAAAGCTGTAATGCTTGGCTTTTTTGCTTATTTATTGTCAGTTATAGCCCTGTTTATAACATTGGGATATAAGCCTATTACAGCTCAGG
The DNA here is from genome assembly GCA_050175015.1 of Alphaproteobacteria bacterium. Taxonomy (GTDB): domain Bacteria; phylum Pseudomonadota; class Alphaproteobacteria; order JBFXJJ01; family JBFXJJ01; genus JBFXJJ01. The sequence goes on from JBFXJJ010000001.1 coordinate 216,345, forward strand.
ATATACCATCTGATATGAGTTGGGCTTTAGCAGTTCAACCTGCTATGGAAACATTATTCGTACCATCAGTTGGAATTTTTATATCAAGTATGACAGCTTATTTTTTAAGCCAGTTTTTAGACATTACAATTTTTCATAAAGTTAAAGATAAAACTAATAATAAATATCTTTGGCTGCGCAACAATGCTTCAACATTTTGTTCATCGGTAATAGATAACACAACATTTAACTTTTTAGCTTTTGTTGTTTTAACTTCAAATCCTGTAAGTATCACGGTGTTATTAAAGAGTTATATCTTGGGTATGCTGGCTTTAAGATGGAGTCTTGCCATTTTTGATACTCCTATAATTTATTTTGCTAGAAAAATAGCGCCTAAAAATTAACCATATAAAAGTTTTGATTTTACTTTTACAAAAGTAAAAACTTACCTGTTAAGGCTTGCCGTAAAACAAAATGATTATATTGCTTTGCACATTAATGATTTTTTTAAAAATCCTTAACAATCCTTAAGAAGATTATTTTTTTCCAAAGAAAGTAATAATTTTTTATCTTCTATCCCATTAAAGCCAGAATAGCCGCCGATTTTATCATTTTTGGCGATAACTCTATGACAAGGAATAATAATTGGTATAGGATTTTTGCCGCACGCCATTCCAACTGGTCTAGGATATGATTTTATATTTTCAGCTAAGCTCCCATAGCTTAAAGTTTCACCATAAGGAATCGAAAGCATTTCATTCCAAACTTTTTGCTGAAACATAGTTCCTTCAGGTTTTAGAGGCAGATTAAACGCTTTTAAAGTACCTTCAAAATAATTGTTAAGTTGCTTTTTTGCTTCTAATAACAGCAAAGTTTCTGAAAATATATCTTCTTTTTGTGGTGTTTTTCCAAGATTTGATATAAAACCATTTTTTTCGGTTATATATAAAATTCCAAGAAAACTATTTAATTTAATATAAGCCATAAAGGTTAATATAAGGGAAAGCTTATGAAAGATAAAGATACGATTTTTGCTCTTGCTAGTGGAATGGGAAAAGCTGGTGTCGCTGTTATCAGAATATCAGGAAGTAACGCTGATAAAGCTGTTTATAAGATGACTAAAAATGCAGCAAAAATTTTAGCAAAGCCAAGATATGCTTTTTTTGAAGCCTTATATAACCCAGTTACAAATGAGCCAATAGACGAATCTTTAATAATATATTTTAAAGCTCCCTATAGTTTTACAGGTGAAGATATTGTAGAGCTTCATATTCACGGCGGTAGAGCTGTAATTAATGATGTTTTAAAATCGTTAATTAAAATTGATGGATTTAGACCAGCTGAGGCAGGAGAATATTCCTTAAGAGCATTTTTAAACAATAAAATGGATTTAACGGAAGCTGAGGGGCTTTGTGATATTATTGATGCTGAAACATCGAGCCAGAGACAACAAGCTCTAAGACAGCTTAAAGGTCATTTAAAAGACTTTTATGAAGATTTAAGAAAACAACTAGTTGCAAGTCTTTCTCATATGGAGGCATATCTTGATTTTCCAGAAGAAGAGATACCAGAAGATGTTACTTTAGCGATACAAAACAATATATCTTTATTAATCAATAAAATATCACAATATGTTGATGATAAGCAATATGGTGAAAAAATTAGAGATGGATTTTCAGTAGCTATTATTGGAGAACCTAATGTTGGCAAGTCAAGTATCATAAATCAATTAACAAAACGAAACGTTTCTATTGTTTCTGACGTTGAGGGAACCACAAGAGACATAATCGATGTTCATTTTGAGATTAACGGTATTTTAGTTAATATCTCTGATACAGCAGGAATAAGAACAACGTTCGATAAGGTAGAAAAAGAAGGCGTTGAGCGTGCTGTAAATTGTGCAGAGAATGCTGATATAATAGTTTATGTTTTTGACAATTATGAAAAGCTAAAAAATCCAGATGATAATTTTAATGATATTATAAATGATAAATCTAATATTATATATGTTTTGAATAAGGCTGATTTATTGAATCAAAAAATAGAGTTAGAACATAAAGATAATAAGATTTTTTTAGTTTCGGCATTAACAGGTTTAGGACTTAAGGAATTAGTTGAAGAGATTTCTAAAGTTATATCCGAAACAGATTTATTAAATTCCGCTCCAGTTATCACACGGGCAAGACATAGATATGCTTTAGAAAAGACTTTAGAAGCTTTGAAACGCTTTGATTTAAGCAATAATCTTGATATTGCTTGTGAAGATTTGCGTATAGCGACAAGATTTTTAGGAACAATTACTGGGGTAGTTGATGTTGAAGAGATTTTAGATAATATTTTTTCAAAATTCTGCATCGGAAAATAAAAAAAGATCAAAAATAAAACCATAAATGTTTCACGTGAAACAAAATGACTAAGTCATTAAAATAACAAACAAAAAAGAGACTTAAAAAATACAAAATTAAGAGCTAAAATAATTATGCTAATTTATGATATTTAAACTAAAAAATTAACAAAGAGTTAATGAAAAAATCAAAGACAAAATAAGTTTGCAGATTGTTTTTTCTATAATTAATTATATATTCATAATTACTAGGCTATATAATGAATAATTAAAATTTTATTAAGACTCATAAATAGTATATAAAAAAATAAAGAGTACTCTAATATGTCAGATAAAGTTAAATATGATGTTATTGTCGTCGGTGGTGGACACGCTGGGTGTGAAGCTGCTGCCTCTTCTGCTCGTATGGGAGCAAAAACACTTTTGGCAACTCATAAAATAAGCACTCTCGGTGAAATGTCGTGTAACCCTGCTATCGGAGGTCTGGGTAAAGGACATCTGGTTAGAGAAATAGATGCTCTAGATGGGTTAATGGCACGTGTTATTGATAAGGCTGGTATTCAGTTTCGTATGCTTAACAGCTCCAGAGGAGCTGCAGTACAAGGTCCTAGAGCCCAAGCAGACCGTGAACTTTATCGTCAGGCTATGCAGTCAGAACTCTTAAATTATAATAATCTTGATGTCTTAGAAGCTGATATTGAAGGATTAGAAGTAGATTTTGAGAACAAACAGGTTTTAGGTGTTAAAACGGCTGAAGGAAAAGTTATTTATGCTGGAGCAGTTATTTTAACAACGGGGACTTTTTTAAAAGGTCTAATGCATTTTGGTCCTGAAAAAATTGTAGGCGGTAGAATCAATGATATTTCTTGCGATGGAATTTCTCCTGATTTAATAAAATGCGGACTAACGGTAGGCAGACTTAAAACTGGCACTCCTCCTAGACTTGATGGCAGGACAATAGATTGGAGCCAAACAGCTATTCAAGAAGGTGATAACCCCCCTATTCCATTTTCTTTTATGACTAAAGAAATCAAAACAAAACAAATAATGTGTAATATCACCCATACGAATGAAGAGACTAATCAAATTATTAAAGATAATCTTTTTCAGGCACCTCTTTTTTCAGGTCAAATTAAAGGAATTGGTCCTAGATACTGCCCAAGTATTGAAGATAAAATTGTTAAGTTTTCAGATAAGAAAAGCCATCAGATTTTCTTAGAACCAGAAGGTTTAAACGATGATACGATTTATCCAAACGGTATTTCAACATCGCTTCCCCAAACGGTTCAAATGCAGATTTTAAAAACAATACCTGGATTAGAAAATGCGGTAATGCTTAGACCTGGTTATGCTATTGAATATGATTATGTAGATCCAAGAGAGATGAAAGCAACCCTTGAAACCAAAAAAGTAAAAGGCTTATTTTTAGCAGGACAAATTAATGGTACTACTGGTTATGAAGAAGCTGCGGCTTTAGGTTTGATTGCAGGAATTAATGCGGCTTTGTTAGCATCTGGCTCTGATAATACCTTCATCGTTGATCGTGCGACGGGTTATATCGGAGTAATGATTGATGATTTAATAACTAAAGGGGTTGATGAACCATATCGTATGTTTACATCTCGGGCGGAGTATCGTCTTACTTTGCGTGCCGATAATGCCGATCGTCGGTTGACACCAGCAGGCATAAAAATTGGTTGTGTAGGTAAAGAACGTCAAAAAGCATTTGAAGAAAAAGATGCTAACCTAACAAAAGGTTATAACCTTGTTAATAGTTTAGAAATATCGCCTTCCAAACTAAAGTTATATGGAATAGAAATTAAACAAGATGGCATTAAAAGAACGGCTTTTGAATTATTGTCTTTTAGAGATATAACATTAGATCATTTATGCAATATTTGGCCAGAACTAAAAGATTTAGATTCTATCACTTTAGAGCAGATAAAAGTTGAAGGACAATATTTTGGCTATCTGAAGAGACAAGAAAGTGATATTGAAGCATTTAAGCGTGATGAAAATTTAAAGATACCAGAAAACTTTAATTATGATTTAGTTGGCGGACTATCAAATGAAGTTAAAAGCAAATTGAAAAAAGTTATGCCGAATACGATTGGTGTAGCATCACGTATTCCAGGGATTACACCATCGGCTGTTAGCGCCGTTATGGTTGCCGTAAAAAAATGTGGCTAGTTTTTAAATGTATAATCTTTAAAAAGTATAATGCATTGCTTTTCATTAATGTTCATATAAAAGTTTTATTTTTACTTTTACAAAAGTAAAAACAGTCTGTTAAGACTTGCCTTAAGGCAAAAATTATAAATTTTAATAACACGTTATTTTGCTTCGCATATTAAGGATTTTTTCAAAAAATCCTTAATAATCCTTAAACTTTATTTATAAGAAAAACTACCTGTTAAGGTTTACCGTAAGGCAAAAGCATAAATTTAGTATCTAGCAACTTAAATGACTTTATGCTCTAATAATTTAGACACAAATTTTTTTTAAAAAATAAGAAAACATTTAGATTAAATAAAAATATGGCACCCAATTTTTTTAAATAGCTTCTGAATAGTTAAGAATAATGATTTCTAAGTGCAGCTTAAATTAGCTTTTTATCGTGGCATTATTTTATCATTAAATTGGTTCAGAAATTATATCTTATATATAGTATTTTCTTATATAAATTAGCATAATTGATGCTATATATAGCTAAAATCAGTAAAAAAATCATATAAATTAATAGCTTATAATTACAGTTCAAAATAATACCTATGTAGTTAATTATTTCGTATATTATATGATTATAAAAAATAAAGTTAAAAAATAGTTATATGTGTGCTTCACAAATTTAAAAAAATAATTAAAAGATATTCCTTTAATTAGGCATCATTTAGAACTGGTTTTTACAAAAAATGGAATTTTTTAAGCAAAGATTTTTTAAAAATGAAATCTGAAAAGTTTAAGTAATTAGTCTAAATTTTTTTGAAATTATAAAATATTTATGTTTAAACAGAAAATTTGATGAAGCTAAAAATTCTTTGGAAATAGAAATCGGTCAGAAAATAGAAAAATTTTAAGAAAAAAATTTTTTATTCAAGGAAAGTTTTTTCAAGAAATTTAAAATACAATTACAAAAAATTACTATAAAAAATAAAACGCCACAAATTTTCCCCTCAATTTTTACCTTAAAAAAGAGCCAAATAAAATTGATTATTAATAATTTTTTAATTTTTGCTTTAAAAGGTATCGTAAGCCTCAAATTATAATTAACTAAAAAACAGCTAATATTATCAAATAAAGCTTAAGACAAAGAGAAGTATAGATAAAAAATTGTTAGTGCTGTTTAAAAAACTATTGACCAGATTCGCAAAACGTGTTTTTATAATACTAGGTATTTAGCGTTGTTTCACGTGAAACAATCATAGGTTGTGAACGATATTCATATAAAAATTAGGAAAATAAGATAAAGAATACATAGTTCAATAGATTGATAATTTCGATATATTAATTATATCATAATTAAAACAAAATCTATATTTTGTTGAATTTTGAGAAAAATATCTATATTTAGATTTAAATTTTTTAAAATAAATTTAAAGAAAATAAATGACAAAGCGTTGTGCGATTTTGATTTTTTTAATTAGATATAATTTTTAAGGCAAATTATAGGATAAATAAGCTCAAGTGGTTGTAAATCAGAATAAAAAAAATGATTTTTTGCAGAAAATGCCTGTTTCACGTGAAACAGAAAATAAACTTGAGTGCTATTTAGAAACACTTATTAAGTGGAATAGCAAAATTAATCTAGTTTCGCAAAAAACCATTGAAAATGCTTGGGAAAGACACTTTTTAGACTCGGCGCAGTTGGTTAAATACATTCCTGAAAATACTAAAAAAGTCGTTGATATTGGTTCTGGTGCGGGATTTCCTGGAGTCGTGCTTGCTACTCTTAAGGGTGATTTCAATCTTGATTTTGAGACTAATTTAGTGGAGAGCGATTCGCGAAAATGTGCCTTTTTGCAAGAGGTTGTACGAGTCTGCGATGTGTCAAAAGTTAGGATTTTCAATAGTCGAATCGAGAAAAATAAAGATTTAAACGGTGATGTTGTAACGGCTAGAGCTTTGGCAGATCTTAATCTTTTGCTTGATTATTCATATAATTATATTACTAAATATGGTAAATATATTTTTCTTAAAACACAAAATATAGATAAAGAATTGCATGAAGCTCAAAAGAGCTGGATTTTTGATTATAGTTTAGAGCCGAGTATAACTGATGAAAATGGTGCCATAATTATTGTTGAAAATTTAAAAAAAATAGAAAAAGGGTGAGCTAATTTATATGAGAATATGTTTTTTTATATTCTGTTAAAATAGCTAGATTTTATAACTAAAATATAAGGATTTTAGATATGAGTGATGAGAATAATTCTTATAATGAAACCAAAATGCCAAGAGTTATAGCTGTTGCTAATCGCAAGGGCGGTGTTGGTAAAACTACAACGGCAATTAATCTTGCAACTGCGATTGCCGCAGTTAAAAAGAAAGTGCTGGTTATAGATATTGATCCTCAAGGAAATGCTTCAACTTCTATGGGTATTAAAAGGCGTTCTAGAGCCATTACCTCCTATGAAGTTTTAATGGGAGACCGCAGATTATCTGATGCTATAATCTGGACGAGTATCCCAAATTTCTCAATAATTCCTTCTTCTCCTGACTTGGCGGGCGCTGAAGTTGAGCTAGTAAGTATGGAAAATAGAGAATTTTTCTTAGCAAATGCCTTAAAAACGGGTGCTGGATTATACGATTATGTAATTATTGATTGCCCTCCTAGCCTAAATTTTATTACAATTAATGCATTGGTTGCAGCAGATTCAGTTTTGGTTCCTCTGCAATGTGAGTTTTTAGCTTTGGAAGGAATTAGCGATTTAATTCAGAATGTTGAAAGAATTAAAAAGAATTTTAATCCTAAGCTAGAATTACACGGCGTTGTTTTGACTATGTTTGATAAGAGAAATAATTTGTCAGCTATGGTTGAAGAAGATGTTAGAAATTATTTTGGAGATAAAGTTTATAAAACGGTAATTCCTCGTAATGTTAGAATTTCAGAGGCACCGTCTCATGGTAAACCAGTATTGCTGTATGATTGGCGTTCTGTTGGTGCTACAGCATATATAAATTTGGCAAGTGAACTGCTTAAACGAGAAAGAAAAATAATGAAGGAGAAAGTAGCATGAGTGATAACAAGCGTCGCAATTTAGGAAGAGGTTTAAACGCCCTGCTCGGTTCAGACGAAGAAGAAAACCAAATAATGAGTGGTGAACAACTGACAACCATTGCGATTGCTAACATTCAGCCGAGTCCTTTTCAGCCTCGCCGCAATTTTAATGAAGATAATATTGCCGATTTAGCCGAATCAATTAGAGAAAAAGGTATTTTGCAGCCTTTAATCGTTAGAAAATCTGGTGTTGAAAATGTTTATGAAATTATTGCTGGCGAGCGTCGTTTTAGAGCCTCCAAAATAGTTGGATTAGAAGAACTTCCAGTAATTATTAAAGATCTTTCCGATAAAGAAGTTCTAGAAGTTGCTTTAGTTGAAAACCTTCAAAGACAGGATCTATCGCCGTTAGAGGAAGCTGAAGGCTATCAAAAGTTAATTAATGAATTTGGTCACACACAAGAGGCTTTGGCTAAAGTTGTAGGCAAAAGCCGTTCTCATGTTGCTAATACTTTAAGACTATTAAATTTACCTGAAGAAGTTAAAAAAATGCTTCAGAGCGGCGAACTTTCTTCTGGTCATGCTAGGGCACTTCTTAATTCTGAGAATATGTTAGAGCTGGCACAAGAAGTTATTAAAAAAGGTTTAAACGTAAGGCAGACTGAGAGTTTAGTTAAACAGCCTTCTGCTAAAGATGCGGTCACTAAACCTAAAGCCGTAGTTAAAGAAAAAGATTCTGATATTTTAGCCTTGGAGAAAGAGCTTTCAAAACTTATGGGTTTGAAGGTTTTTATTAGATCTCAAGGTCGAGGCGGCGAAATTGCGATTAAATATGGAAGCTTAGAGGAACTAGATGACATTCTCTTTAAGCTTGGAAAAATGGCAAAAAATTCTGATATGGATAATTCTGAGCTAGTTGAAGATTTAACAGAAGCAGAAGTCGCACCAGAAATTTACGATGAAACAGCCACAGCTAGTATTGTTGATGATTTTGCTGAAACGATTGAAGAGGCGGAATTGAGCGAGCAGGAAGTTTTTGAAGAAACGGCTGTTCCAGAAGAAGAAAATTTGATTTCTTCTGAAATTGATGAGGATCTTGTAAATCCTGTTGATGATAGTGAAACCGCTATAGAAGAGGCTTATAATATTGAAATTGAAGAACAAGCTGATTTGGTAGATTCTGTTGAAAACACAGACGTTGTTATGGAAGATACTTCTGAAGTAGTAGGTGAATTTATAGAAGAATTTGATGTCGCAGGTGAAGCTCAAGAAGAATATATGGAAACGGAAGAAAATGCTGTTTCAGAAAATATTGAAGCTGAGGTCGAAGAATTTTTAAGTGATATGGCGGGTGCAGCTGAAGACGATATTGTTACCGAGGTTTTAGCGAACGATGCTGATTCTGAAGAAGATGCTGTAGTGGAAATAGATGATGGGGTGCAAATTGAAGAAGCTACTGGGGAGGAACCAGTCTTTGAAGAGCAAAATGAAGCTTTAAACCCTGAGGAAGAAGCAGTAATAACCCCAGAAAGTGAGACCGAGGAAGATTGGGCTGTTGGTCTTGATACGGTCATCGGCCTTGATGATGAAACCGAGGAAGAGGCTAAAACAGAAGAAGATGCTATTCCTGATGATGCTTGGGCAAAAGCTCTTAAGTTAGATGGCGAAGATGAGATTATAGAAGAAGCGGCTCCAGAAAATAAGGCTTAAACCCTCTTTTATATAAAAAGTTTTACTTTTGCTTTTATTAAAAGCAAGGCTGTCGGCAGACACGTGCCGTTAGGCAAAAATATAAATTTTAATAACGATGGTTATATTGCTTCGAATATTAAGGATTTTTTCAAAAAATCCTTAACAATCCTTAAACTTTATTTATAAGAAAAATTATCTGTATTAAAGATACTTTAAAATCTAATTCGTTTTTTCATAATTTCGTAACCAGCGCCAGTTATTTGAGCAAGATATTTGGCGCATATGATTTCCTGAGGATACGCTGTCGTTTTAACGCCGATTTCAGCCGCCAGCAATAGGGATAAAGCTTTTGAGGCAGTTGTGGGCGACCAATGCTCAATAATCTTCTGGAAAGCTGGCGCACGTTTAAACATAATAGCTGGCTTTAAGGTCTTCATAGCACTGTCTGAACTCATTCCCTGAGCGACTTTATCGCAAGTTAGATAGATTTTCTGAAAAAAAGAAGAGGTTATTCGAATAATTGAAACGGGGTTATTCCCTTCCGCAAAAAGATTTTCTAAAATTCTCTGAACTGCTTCATGTTTTCCTTCCGCAATGGCATAGCATAAATCTTCGTTTGTTAAATCAGCAGAATCACCAATACAATTTTTGACTTCATTAATTGTAATTTCTTTTTTATCACCCATATAGAGGCATAATTTTTCAATTTCAGAATGAATAGTCTTACGATCTGATCCTAAATGTGAAGCTGTAAAAGAAAGGGCATCACTGCTTATAGAATGACCATTTTTAGTAATGATATTTTGAATAATATTAGCAATATCACTAATATCGTCATTATAACACGGTATTGCTGCCATATTACTATGGGTTTCAAAAGTTTTGCGCAAAGATGACTGTGGTTTTAATTCACCAGCCGATAAAACAATAAAATTCTGATTATTAAGATCAAAAACTAAGTCTTTGAAAATACTAGTTATGTTATTAGAGGCGTTTTTTATCCTTATAATTTTGCGGCCGCCAGTAAAAGGCATAGCCGAGAACTCTGACAATAACAAAGATTTATCATTGTCTATATTATCAGATGAAAGATTAACGACTCTAAAAGGATCATCGATATCGTTTACAATAAGAGAAGATATTTTATCAAATCGTTCTGATATTAAGCCTTCATTAGGTCCATAGATAAGGATAGCTTTAATGTCACCAGAAGGATTTTTTAAAAAGTTTTCATATTGAATGTTTTTAAAAATCATTATTTTGCTTTTGACTTAAATGTTCAAAATAAACGCTTAATCTAAGGGCAATATCATCAGAAAAAATGGCTGCGGCTCTTTCAATAGCATCATTTTTAGAAACTACAGTACCATAAGGCTTAGTTAAAATACTGTAACTAGTCTGAGCGCTGGATTTATCTTGCAGCACAATTTCATCACCTTTAAAAAGCTGATACTCGGCTTTATATAATAAAGCTTCACGGCTTGCTTTATTGCTAAGACTAGTTTGAGATTTAATTATAGGTTCTTCAATTTTTACCGAAAGTTTATAAACGGGATTATAAGGAATACCATAAGTATTGATGCGGTCTTTTAGGTTATTGGTAATTATCTGACCGATTCTTCCTTCAATAGGAAGAATATATACTTGAGATAAATATTGTTTAATGCCCATGGATTCCTTTTGATAATATAAAGGTTTAAAACCACAGGCACTAAGCAATAATATATTGATAAAAAACAGTTTTTTAAATAACGACATTTATAATCCGATTAGGAACGACAATAATTTTTCTAATAGTTTTTCCTTCAATCTGAGCCTGAACCGTAGGCAGAGATAAAGCAAGCTCTTTCATTTTATCTTCAGGCAGATCTTTAGGAATTTCGATTGTGCCACGCAATTTACCTAAAACCTGTACTGCTATTACGACGTTATTATCTTCCAGATATTTAGCTTCAGCTTTAGCCCAAGGGTGTAAAATTAATAAACCATCGTAGCCTAAGATATTCCAAACTTCTTCAGCAATATGAGGAGCCATAGGAGCAACTAGTTGAATAGAAGTTTTTAAAACGAATCTATAGAGCCAGCCTGCACCCTTATCCTTCGTATCAATATTGCTTATGGCATTTGTTAACTCACGGATTCTAGCAATAGCATTGTTAAAACGTAATTTTTCTAAATCTTCTGTAACAGAAGCTATGGTTTTATGTGCTTGTCTTAAAATTTTATCATTAGTCTCAGAAAAACTTTGTGGCATAGCCTCATTTTTATCAGCCATAGGAATGCTAGGGTATTTAGCTAAACGCCACAAGCGGTTGACATATCTCCACGCGCCATCAATTCCAGCTTCAGTCCATTCCAAATCACGTTCAGGAGGACTGTCAGAGAGCATAAATAAACGGGCAGCATCAGCGCCATAGTTTTTGATAATAGCATCAGGATCAACTGTGTTAAGCTTAGACTTGCTCATTTTTTCTGAACGACCAACGGTAACGGGCTTATTATCTTTTTTACTAATAACAGTGCCGTCAGCTAGTTTTTCAACGTTGCCAGGAGCCAGCCAGTCGCCGTCAGAACCTTTATAGGTTTCGTGGCAAATCATACCTTGTGTAAACAAGCTTTCAAATGGTTCTTTAAGATGAATATAACCGCAATCACGCATAGCTCTAGTAAAGAAGCGGGCATAAAGCAAATGCATTACAGCGTGTTCGATGCCTCCGATATATTGATCTACGGGCAGCCAGTATTTAGCATCTTCTTTTGAGAAAGGAGCATCAACCGATTTAGGAGAACAGAATCTGGCAAAATACCAAGACGATTCGAAGAAAGTATCAAAAGTATCTGTTTCACGAACAGCTTCTTTTCCGCAAATAGGGCATTTTACATATTTCCAAGTAGGGTGATTTTCTAAAGGATTTCCTGGTTTATCGAATCTAACATCGATTGGCAGTTCAACAGGAAGATCTTTCTTAGGCACAGGAACCATACCGCAAGCATCACATTTAATAATAGGGATTGGACAGCCCCAGTATCTCTGACGTGAAACGCCCCAGTCTCTTAAACGGTATTGAATTTTTTCTTCACCCAAACCTTTGGATTTCAATTTTGTCGTTGCGGTCTTAATTGCAGCGGCAACATCAAGTCCATTAAGAAAATCAGAGTTAACCGCTAGTCCATCTTCGGTATATGCGGTTTGAGATTCGTTTTGTTTTTGAATAAATTCTGCTGTATCTACGCCTTTAGGAGCGACAACAGTGCGTACGGGTAAGTTGTATTTTCTGGCAAAGTCCATATCTCTTTGATCGTGGGCAGGACAAGCAAAAATTGCTCCCGTGCCATATTCCATTAAAACAAAGTTGGCAATATAAATAGGAAGTTCAGGATTACCGCCAAGAGCTTTAAACTCTTCAGCAAAGGGGTGAATTGCTTTAAATCCCGTATCAAAACCAAGTTTTTCCGCAGATTCAATATTAGCTTCGCTGGTACCTAAAGCCTCACACTTTTTAATAAAGGCTTTAACTTCAGGATTCTTCTCAGCTAATTCTAAAGCAAGCGGATGGCCAGCAGAGATGGCTAAAAAAGAAGCACCAAATAAAGTATCTGGTCTGGTTGTAAAAATTTCTATTTTATCACTGCGGTCTTTTACTGGAAAATAAACCGTAGCGCCAAAGGATTTTCCAATCCAGTTATGCTGCATAATGCGGACTTTTTCAGGCCATTTTTCTAATTCTTTTAAAGACTCGAGCAAATCATCTGCATATGCGGTTGTTTTTAAGAACCACTGCGATAATTTTTTGCGCTCAACTTCAACCCCAGAACGCCAGCCTTTGCCATCAACAACCTGTTCATTAGCTAAAACAGTATTTTCTACAGGATCCCAGTTGACCCATGATTCTTTTTTGTAGGCGAGCCCTTTGTTATAAAAATCAATGAACATAGCCTGTTCGTGCTTGTAATACTCAACTTCAGAGGTTGAAACATCTCGGTTCCAATCAATCGAAAAGCCTAAAGGCTTTAACTGAGAACGCATAACTTTAATGTTTTCTCTAGTCCAAGTTTGAGGGTGAGCATTATTTTTTATAGCAGCATTTTCAGCAGGTAAACCAAAAGAATCCCAGCCCATAGGGTGAAGAACATTAAAGCCGTTAGAAATTTTAAAACGAGCACAAACGTCGCCTAAAGTGTAATTACGAACATGCCCCATATGGATTCGCCCAGATGGATAAGGAAACATTTCTAAAACATAGCATTTGGGTTTTTCTTTGCTTTCACTGGCAACAAAGCAATTACTTTCTTGCCATTTTTCTTGCCATTTTGTTTCAGTTTCCCGATGATTATAGCGTTCTTCGTAAGTATTCATAGATTTTCTCTTTAAAATTTAAATTAAAGTTATTTTTTATTGTTAGCAGCGATTCTTAATTGTCTAGCCCTAGTTAGAATAGCGTTTTCTAAGTCTGGTGCAGTATTAGAATTAACCTTGGCATCAACCCATTCGCCTTTTTCATTTTTTTCTTGGCGGAAAGCTGAAATTTTAATTCCATCAGAACGTAAAGAACGGTCAAGAATATAAGCCGTTACTTTAAAACGTTCATACGGAGTCTCTGGGGGGGCATACCATTCAGTAATGATAACGCCGCCAAAAGGATCAGCCGAAGACAAAGGCATAAAAGCTAAAGTATCAAGAGTTGCCCGCCACAAAAAGCTGTTAACGCCGATTCCTGTTGATGATGCTGAATTTTCTTCTCTATCACCAAATAAATTCATACCGCCCTTACCAAAAATGGTTTCTCTTTCTTCCGGAGGGGGAGCCCCCATTTTATATTTGCCCATCACTTTTTCAGGGTATTTGTATTCGACGTTTGAAGGTGCCGAACAGGCAGCTAAGGCTGCAAATAAGCTGATAGTACATAAATATCTCAAATTGTTAGTCATATATTTTACCCAAAGATTGATTTTGAACTGAAACTATTTAAAGCAAAAAAGGATGGTAATTTCAATCAAAAACAACCAATTAGAATATTATTGTTTTAATATTAAGTATAATATATGGCTTATTAATGTGTTTTTTAGAACACAGTCAGGTGTTTAGAGCCAGTTTATATTGATTGTTTATTCACGGTTATCATATTGATTTACAATGATTTTATTTTATTTTAGCGCCGTTTGTGTGACTTTTTTGCAACAGGTGTGATTATAAAACACAAAAATTTATTCAAATGCTTGACGATTTAACTTTTTAATGGCTATTTTAGAACTTGTGATGCGGGTGAAAACCCGAAAGCTTTATAAAAACCTTAAATTAAACAAAGGAATGAGGATACAGATGAAAAAAATTCTTTATGGAACAACAGCTCTTCTCGCAGCTGGTATGATCTCAACCGCTGCTAACGCTGCTGAACCACTCAAACTTCAACTCGGTGGATATATGAACTGGTATGTAGCTGCTGCTGAAAATGATGACGGCTACAGAAAAGCATTATCAAACAATGTTGCAGGCGACGGTGATTTCAACCAATTCGACGTAATGGGCGACAGCGAAGTATACTTCACTGGTTCAACCCTTCTTGACAATGGTATGAAAGTTAGCGCACACATCGAACTCGAAACCGGAACCGCAAACAACGGTACCCGTGCAGCTGACGAAACCTATTTAACAGTTGACAGTGCTTACGGTCGCGTAATCGCTGGTGCAACCAGAAATGTTGCTTCTAAAATGCATGTTTCAGCTCCAGAAGTTGGCGTTCTCGACGTTGAAGAATCAGATGTTGTTGATTTAGTTACAGCACCTGGTAACATCACAGCTTTAGACGCAACTTGGCTTAACACAGACGGCAAATTAAACAAAATTTCTTATGTTTCTCCAACTTATTATGGCGTAACATTAGGTGCAACTTGGACCCCAGGTGCTGATGACACAACCCGCGGTACAAACCTTTCAGAAAATTCAATGTTACAAGACGGTACCTTCAAAGAAGGTTATGCATTAAACGCAATGTATGCTGGCAGCTTTGTTGGCGTTGACGTAACCACAACAGCAGCTTTTGGTTCTTACAACGTTGGTGGTAAGAGCGCACAAGACGAATACAGCTTAGGCTTAAATGTTGCTTATGCTGGTTTCACTCTCGGTGGTGGCTATCGTGAAGTTTCTGACAACAACGATGCAACCGGTTGGAATGGTGCAAACCGTGCTGTTGGTACAACCAGTGTTGACGGTTATGCTTGGAACGTTGGCGGCAGCTACGAAGCTGGTCCTTACGGTGTAAGCTTAAACTACTTCAAATCAGAAGTTGAAGGCGATCGTGCAGCTTCAGCAGCAGATTTAGCTAATGCTGGCCAAGACGAATTCGAAGCTTATATGCTTTCTGGTAAATACAACCTCGGTGCAGGCGTAGACAGCTTTGCTACAATCGCTCGCGTTGAATACACAGATGAAGACAACACCGTTACCGGTGCTGCAAAAGACATCTTAAACAACGAAGGTTGGGCATTTGCAACAGGTATCGCTCTTTCTTTCTAATTTGAAATTAAGACATACTTAAAAATAAGAAGAGCGGTCTAATTGACCGCTCTTTTTTTATGTAGGCGATAATCATAAAACCAATCTTTGGCTAGGATATTTATTGTAAACATAAGTTGTTAGAATTTTTTATTCGTCCCTTAAGGGTTGCCATTTAGCGGACACTAGGGCAGTGTCGTGGCTCTTGATAGTATAACACGGATACTTTTTTCTTGCGAGCCAGTCTATTTGCTGATTGTCTCGTTTGTTGCAAAACATAAACGGCATACAATTAAATGAAATATGCTCTAACTATTTAAAATTGTTTCGCAGATTAAGGATTTTTTGAAAAAATCCTTAAAGAACCTTAAAATTATTTTTAAAAAAGTTTTACTTTTGCTTTTGCTAAAAGCAAAGCTGTCGGCAGACATTTGCCGTAAGGCAAAATTTACAAAGCAAAAGCAAAATTTTTGTTATATTATAAGTAACGATTTTTAAATCTTATTAAGAAATAGTTGTTTACAAAAATAAAGAGGATAACAGTGACCAAATCTCAAGAAAACTATCAAGAAATAATTCATACAATTAAAACGGCAGCAAGCGAATCGGGAAGAAAACCAACAGATGTTACCTTAATTGCTGTAACCAAGACATTTTTAAGAGATGATATTGAACCTGTTTTAACTCTAGGACATAAAATATTTGGAGAAAATAAGGTTCAAGAAGCCTATAATAAATGGGTTGAGATTAAAAAAGATTATCCTGATATAAAACTTCATTTAATTGGACCGTTGCAAACCAATAAAACTGCCGAAGCCATAGCTTTGTTTGATGTTATTGAAACTGTTGATAGGGAGAAATTAGCTCAAAAAATAGCAGAGGAATTGGTTAAAACACCAAAAAATATTGAGCTTATGATTCAAATAAATACAGGTGAAGAACCTCAAAAAGCTGGTATTATTCCGCAAGAAGCCGATAATTTTATCGAATATTGTTTAAATGATTTAAAACTTCCGATTAAGGGCTTGATGTGTATTCCCCCATTTGAAGATGAGCCATCGCCTCATTTTGCTTTTTTATCTAAAATAGCGAGAAAGCATAATCTATCGCAGTTAAGTATGGGTATGAGTGGGGATTATAAAATTGCAGTTAAGCAAGGTGCTACTTATGTTAGGGTCGGATCTGCTATTTTTGGGACAAGATAATTCTAGTTTAATAGCGTTTTGCCTTGCGATAAGATTTGCTGTGTGCGTTACTTTTGTAAAAGTAAAATTAGAACATTTGATAAAAAAGGTTTTAAGGATTTGAAAATCCTTAATCTGCTAAGTAAATTAATAATAAACTTTTATTTTGCCTAACGGCAAGTGTCTGCCGAAGACGTTGCTTTTAGCAAAAGTAAAACTTTTTTATTCGTCCCTTAAGGGTTGCCATTTAGCGGACACTAGGGCAGTGTCGCGGCTCTTGATTATAATATGGATACTCTTCTTGCGAGCCACTCTCTTTGCGGATTGCTTCGCCAAATGAGCAACAGAACTGGACCCATTTCATATGAATAAACTTTGCTCTAATTATAACCTAAATATCGCTCTTATTTTGAGATGCAATAAAAGCATTGTTTCCTGAAACTGCGGTATTGCCAGATTTACTCCAAAAGTCGATAGCTTCTTGACTGCTGTTTTTATTTAAATGTGAAGTTTTAGCCGCTTCCAGCGTATTTTCTTTAACGTTTAAAGCCATAGCTTGAGGCATATAGATTTTATTTAATTGTTTTTGCTTATTAAAATCAAAAACTTTATCTTTTATTTTTTGATCAAGGGCAAAAGTTTTTTCCTTGTTATTCTCAATAGCAAAAGTTTTTTCTTCTTTAGCCAAACTAAATAATTTAGATTTTTCTTCACTTGTTTCATCAACAGTATCAGAAGATTTATCATTATTCTTAGGATTTGAAGTATTATAAGCTGTTGGGATAGTGTAAATAGTGTCAGTCGTAATCTCTGGAGAGGCATCTTTTTCATTTATGTTATTTTGGCTTATATGGCTTTTACGATAGGCATCATAAATATCGTTTGTGGTGCCAATTTTATCTGAATAGTCATAAGAATTGCTTTCAAATAAGCCATCATTAGAAGCGGTTTGAATTTCATTATTAGCATCAAAGGTATCGGTATTTTTATAATTGGACTGGTTTTGCTGCTCGTTAAGAGCGTAAAGCATAGCTTGATAGCCTTTATCATTTTTATTCAAAGTAACTCTATCATAACTGCTGTATAAATCTTCTTTCTGAGCGTAGGTTTGCTCGTTATTGGCATTATTATGGTCTTGATTATAGGTCGCCATAGCGATGGCGTGTTCACCCATATCTTTGCCGCTGACAGTCTTAAGGGCAGACTCTGCCGCTCCGACAAAGGCTCCTAAAGCACCGCCATATAATCCCCCGCCAGCAATTCGGGCAACGGTACCAATTTCATCACCGGTTACTTTGCGGTAAACAGATGATATTACAGGTATATGCTGCAAAGGATTTACAATGTCGATTAAGTCCCTGAAACCAAAACCAGAGGTTTCTTCAGTCGTTGTCTCGGGATTACTTGGGGTTGATAGAAGTTCTAGTCTTTTTTGATATGTTGTTTGCGTAGCGGCATCATCATAGCTGCTGCTGGAAATAAAGTTTGGATAATTATCAGAACTTATACGCATAACAAATTAAACCTGTTATAATAAAATCATATTTTAACTATATTAATGCAAGAATTATGCCACTTAGAACCAGTAAATATAAAATATTGTTTGTCAGTCGAGATGATTTTCTGAAAACCGCACTTTCAGAGCAGTTTTTGCAGCAATTTGATTATGAAAAACTGAGTTTTGCAGCCAATGACGACGCTTTAGAAATCATATCTCAAGATCATTTTGATGGTTTTATAATCGATTTAGAAAATTTAGATAAAGATATTTTTGTAAGCAAACTATCAGAAGAAGATCAAAAAAAGCCTATGTTCTTTTTAATGGGTAACAATTCCAGCGGCAATATAGCCAGCAGTTTACTATCAGATGCTCAAGATGATAGTAACTATATAAGGCATATTATTTATCGTCCTTTCGAGCTTGAAGATTTTTTTGATATTTTGAAAACTAGCCTTAATAAATATGAGAAAGGTGCAGGTTCTATCGTTAAAATTGGTGAATTTCGCCTTGATCAAGGACAGAGGCAGCTTACAGATGATAAAGGTGAGATTATTACTAAATTAACGGAAAAAGAAGTCGATATTCTTCGCCATCTGTTTAAAAATAAGAATTTACCAATAAAAAAAGAAAAGCTTTTAGAGCAGGTTTGGGGGTATAGTCCCGAAATGGATACCCATACCCTAGAAACCCATATTTATCGTCTACGCCAAAAAATAAAAGATATGGCTAAATATCTTATTACCGATGATAAGGGATACAGCATCACTATTGATGATGAACAGTGTTAACTAAGCCGAATTGCTCCATCTTAATCATAAATAACCCGTAAACATAGTTCATATAGTCAAAAATGTGGTTAAAATATCAATCAAAAAAATCGATATTAAAAGTAAAATACACTATAAAGCAATGTTGAGCATCACAGGTACGTGATCTGATGGTCTTTCAAAGTCTCGTGTGTCTTTAAAAATTTTAAGATTAGTTAAATTAGGCTTCATATCCGGTGTTGCAATAATGTGATCCAATCTTCTGCCCTTATCAACTTCAGACCATTTAGGAGATCGATAACTCCACCAAGTGTAAACTCGTTCCGTTTCAGGAATAAAATGTCTAATGGCGTCAATAAAGTCGCCGCTCTCAAGAAATGTATTAAAACGGGAAACCTCATCAGGAGTATGAGAGACGGTTTGTAGCATTTTTTCGTGGTTCCAAACATCATATTCCAAAGGGGCTACATTTAAATCACCTAAAATAATAGTTTTTTCTAGGTTTTGTTTTTGGTTTTTACGAAGAAAAAAACTTGCCATTTCTTCAATAAACATCAATTTATGAAGAAATTTATCGTTAGTTTCAATATTAGGTTCATAGCCGCCAGCAGGAACATAAAAATTATGGATGATAATATCATTAATCTGAACTGCGATATGACGACTGTCGTCCTTACCGCAAAAGTCGACTTTTTGAATCTCATTAAACGGGTATTTTGAAAGAATGGCAACTCCGTTGTAACCGCTGTTGCCTCTAGCGGCAATATGCTTAAAGCCCATATTTTTACACTTGTCATAAGGAAAAGCGTAGTTTTTTACTTTAGTTTCCTGCAAGCAAACAACATCAGGATTAAGAACCGAACAGACCTGTTCTAATTGCTCAATGCGAACTCTTATGGAATTGACATTCCACGTCAAGATATTAAGACTTTTAGGTTTTTTCATATCTATGCCTTATCTTCTATCCTTAAGCGGATTAGGGCGTCTTGGATCAACAAACTTGAATAAGCTGCTGTCCAAATTAATTCCTTTTTCAACATTATATAAGGAAATAACCGTTGTAATGCTATGAGCATCAAGGACACGCCATTGTTTAAGGGCTAAAGGTTCTTTAGAAAAAATTAAAGTTACCTCTGCTGAAGTGTCATTTTGATAATTTAAGGTTATTTCGATAGTATTGGAATAAGTTACGACATCTTTAACAGAAACATAATCATCATTGAAAGCTATTTTATCTTTAAGCAAGATACCAGCTGGAGAGGTCTCAAGATTCATATAAGTAATTTGTTCCAAAGAAATGTCGTGATAAACTAAAAAACGTCCGTCGGCTACGATTTCGACATTCATAGGCTCTTTATAATCAATTCGCATTTTTCCTGGACGGTTTAAATAAAAAACGCCGTCACAGCTTGAGCCATTGCTTGAGTTTTGGGCAAAATCAGCCTTAATGGTAGTCAGGGAATTAAGATATTGTTCAATTTGAATTAATAATTTTGCTTTTTCTTGAATTGTAAGATTTTTTTCTGAAGTATTATCAAGCGTAGCCGAAGCTTTAGCAGGCTCTTCTTTAGTGTTTGTTTGAGCTGTTGCCTGATTGCAAAGAGCCAAAATAAGACAGCTTATAAGTATAATTGCATTTATTTTCATATAAAAAACCTAATGACATTAATTCATAGTTAATGCAGTTATAACTTAGATAATCTATTTCGTCAAAAAAGCTTTTTTATTTTTTGATAACTTTTTTAATAATTGTCTTGTTCAGGCACAAGAATTTCACGTTTGCCAACGTGGTTAGCAGGGCTTATTAATCCTTCGCTTTCCATACGCTCCACTAATTCCGCGGCACGATTATAGCCTATTCTTAAGCGTCTTTGAATATAACTTGTGGAAACTTTGCGATCATTTAAAACAATCGCTACAGCCTGATCATACAGGTCATTGCCGTTGCCGCCATTATCAGATGCTAAATTCATTGCCTTTTCGTAATCACTTGGTTGCTGGTTATCTTCGACGACAGCACTAATATATTCGGGCTGAGCTTGTTCTTTTAGATAATTAATAACCGCATCTCGTTCTTTATCGTCAACAAAAGGTCCGTGAATTCTTATCGGACGCATTCCCGATGGCATATAAAGCATATCTCCTCGTCCTAGCAGTTGTTCGGCTCCTTGCTCACCAAGAATGGTGCGGCTGTCGATACGGGAGGTTACATTAAAGCTGATTCTGGTTGGAAAGTTTGCTTTAATTGTGCCTGTAATAACATCAACTGAAGGTCTTTGTGTTGCCATAATTATATGAATGCCTGCCGCTCTAGCCATTTGGGCTAAACGCTGAATAGTAGCTTCGACATCTTTTCCTGCCACCATCATTAAGTCCGCCATTTCATCAACAATAACAACAATATAAGGGAAAAATGATAAATCTAGTTCTTGTTCTTCATAAACAGGTTTTCCGGTTTCGGCGTCAAACCCTGTTTGGACAGTTCTTAAGATTTTTTCATTATTTTTAAGAGTATCTTTTAGTTTGGCATTGTAAGTTTCGATATTGCGGACACTGAGAATGGACATAGCTTTATAGCGGTCTTCCATTTCTCTAACCGCCCATTTTAAGGCAACAACCGCTTTAGATGGGTCGGTAACAACTGGAGTTAAAAGATGAGGAATGCCGTTATAAGGGGTAAATTCGAGCATTTTAGGATCAATCATAATGAGGCGGCACTCTTCAGGCGATAACCTGAAGAGCAAAGAAAGAATCATAGAATTAACGGCTACGGATTTACCAGAACCTGTCGTTCCTGCAATTAAAAGATGAGGCATTTTTGCAAGGTCGGCAAAAATATTTTTGCCTCCAATGTCTTTGCCTAAGACAAGGTTTAATGGGTTTTTACTGGTTAAAGCTTCTTTGGAAGACAAAAGATCTTTTAAGAAAACGGTTTTTCTTTTTTCATTTGGAAGTTCAATGCCGATAGTATTGCTGCCGACAACAACAGCGATACGCACTGAAATAGCACTCATCGAGCGGGCAATATCATCAGCTAATCCGACCACTCTTGAGGTCTTGGTGCCGGGAGCTGGGTCTAATTCGTAAAGCGTAACAACAGGCCCCGGTCTTATTTTAACAATTTCGCCCTTTATGCCGAATTCATTTAAGATTTTCTCAAGTTGTCTGGCTATGGCGTTTAATTCATCATCTGATAAATCACAAATATTTTTGTTGGAATCATTGGAAGATAATAAGTTTAAATTGGGCAGAATATAGCTGTCAGACTTTACTAAGTCAGATTTTGATCTGGTTGCGTTATTCGTTGTTTCTTTAGAAGATCTTTCAACAAGATATTGGTCGTTATTTTCCGAAGCATCAAAATTGGGTTCTTTCTTTTCTTTTTTAGGCTTTGTTTTTATAATTTTAGTATCGTTTTGGTAATCTTCGTTTTCGCTTATAGTTTCATCAATATCATAAGCTTCTAATTCAGAGCTATGGTTAGGATAAAAAATCCCTTTAATATTATTTTTAAGATTAATAATTTTTATTATAAAACGATTGAATATTCTAAGGTTGATAGCAAAGCTGATTGAGAAAAATAAAATTGCAGTAAAGCCAAAAAATAAAGTTGTGAGCCAAGTCAAATATTGCGGCAGGTTTAAAAAAGGAATTATTTTCAAGCTGCGGATATGGATTAAATAACCAATAGCTCCGCCTAGTCCTGACATTACGGGCCAAGCATTGCCTTGATTAAATCCAGCGAAGAACGAACTTGCTAAAACAGTTGTTAAAACCATAGCAAAAGTTTTTATAAAAAAATGATTTACTTTAGAATTTTTTATTAAGAAAAGGCTGGTTTCAATGAGAAATAAGCAAGGCAGAAAGGCCGCTATTCCAAAAATCTGAAACAGTAAATCAGAAATATAAGAGCCATAAAGCCCCATAATATTTAAAGCTATACTTGAACTTGCAGTGTTAAAAGATGGGTCTGTTGCTCGAAAAGAAAACAGAGAAATTATAGCTGATATGCTTATAATCAAAACAATTATTCCGATGAATTTTATCGAGAACTGTTTCAAAAATATCGTAACTTCAGGTGGTAATAATGGTTTTTTATTTGCTGACATTTTGCTATTATAACGTTAAAATTTTGACTAATTTTTGTATTAAGCAAGATTTTAAATGACAAATCTTGCAATATTATTAACAAAGGAGAGTTTTTTCATGTCCTTATGGCATTTTGCAGTAGGTAATAAAAAATTTGGTCCGATGGGTCAAGACGATGCAATCCGCTTTGCAATTACTAACCCTGAAGCATTAGCCTGGTCGCCTGGTATGACAGACTGGGTCAAAGTTAAGAGGATTAGAGAATTTTCTCAAGTGGGTCAGAAAACACCATTTTTAAATCAAGATGATAATATTTGTGATGAAATAGATTATCAAATTGTCGGTAATGATATTCAGTTTGTTGAAATAGAGCTAGATACTCACGAAACAGCAATCGCAGAAGCTGGAGCTATGATGTATAAAGACGATACGGTTGAAATGCGCACTCTTTTGGGCGATGGTTCTCGAAGCGGAGTTGTTAATAAGCTTATCTCTATTGGACGCAGGGTTATTACAGGCGAGGGAATGTTTATAACAGCTTTTACACATAAGGGGGTAGGTAAGGGCAAGGTTGCTTTTGCCGCACCATATCCAGGACATATTATTCCCATTTCTTTGCCATCAGTTGGAGGCAAAATAATTTGTCAAAAAGATGCTTTTTTGTGCGCAGCTCGAGGAGTATCAATTAACGTCTATTTTCAGAAAAAAGTAATGACGGCTTTGTTCGGCGGTCAGGGCTTTGTGATGCAAAAACTAGAAGGTGATGGTATGGTTTTTGTTCATGCCGGCGGAGCAATTCACGATATTACTTTAGAAATAGGCGAAGGACTCCATATTGATACAGGTTGTTTGGTTGCATTAGAGGAATCCGTAGACTTTAGCGTCGAAACCGTTGGGGGAATAAAATCGCAGTTATTTGGAGGGGAAGGGGTCTTTGTTACGCACCTTAAAGGACCAGGCAGAGTATGGCTGCAATCAATGCCTTTCTCAAGATTTGCGGGTCGAATGTGGACATCATTATCTCCTTTTGTCAGCCGTAAGAGAATGGGCATATTTTAGCTTATAGACAAAATAGTATAATTTTTAGCTAATTTTATGTAAATTATTCTGGACAATAAAAGATAATTATAATAGAATTCTTCCTAGGTTATTAATCTTGTAATTATTGTCGTGGAGAAAAGGTATGAACAGTAATATTATTATTCAATTAGCAGACATTTTTGGTGTTGAACTTCGTGCAACGGAACAAGAAAAGTTTACAATGCTTCAGAAGATGGAAATATTGCCACCGCAGGGAAATATGTCAGATGCTGAGTATGATAATATTCTTAACCAGACATTAAAGAATAAGCTTGATTCTGATTACTTGGCAGTTATGAAACCTGTAACGGTTACACGCGAAAATCGCCAAAATCAAATAGAATTATCCATACCTGTTAACCGCACCAACGAATCAATTAATTGGAGAATAGAGCAAGAAGACGGCAAAGTAATGGAAGGCTCAAGTCCTATTTCCGAAATGCAGCCTGTGCTTAAATATGGTCAGCCACAAACTCACGAAGTTAATGGAGTCGTTTATCAGAAATTTGCTTTTGAAAAACCTCAAGGTGTAGATGTCGGTTACCATAATATCACCATCGCAACTCCAGATGGTCGTCAGCAAAAGTCAAACTTGTTCCATTGTCCACAACAATGTTATGTTCCACCAGTAATTGAAAATGGTGGAAAAATTTGGGGTATGCCTGTTCAGGCTTATCAATTACGCAGTCCTTCAGACCAAGGCGGCGGCGGCGATTTTTCAAGCATTGATGAAATGGCTCATAATATTGGTACCCAGGGCGGCGCTTTAATTGGTTTGCCTCCAATGCACGCTATGTTCTCTGAACGTCCTGAAGACGCCAGCCCATATGCTCCTAGCAGCCGTGAATTCTTTAACTATCTTTACAGCGATGTTACCGCTATTCCTGAATTTAATAACAGCAAACGTGTTCAGGACATCTATGACTCCCCAGAGTTCACTACTCAACGTCGTAGATTACAACGAAGAATGTGGGTTGATTACGCCGATGTTAAAGATCTTAAACAACAAATTTTAAACGAATGCTTTGAAGAATTTAAAAATAATGAACTTGGTAAAGGAACGGAAAGAGATAAAGAATATCAAAAGTTCTGTTCTCAATGGAATGATAAAGATGATGGTAGCTTATATAACTTTGCAACTTTCCAAGCTCTCTCCGAATATTTCTGTTCTAAAGAGTGGACAGACAAAGGTAATCCAAAATTAGAATATATGTCCGATTGGCCAGAAGCCTATCAAGATATGCACACCAAAGAAGTAGAACAATTCAAAAAAACCCACGCCGATCGTATCGATTTCTATAAATACACCCAGTTTGAAGCTGACAGACAACTTGCTAATGTTAAGGAAACCTGTAAAAAATCAGGTATGACGGTTGGCGTTTATACCGATATTGCGGTTGGTTCTTCACCAACTGGTTTTGAAGCTTGGGCTAGAAAAGATGATTATATGAAAGCATCAGCTGGTGCTGCTCCTGACGGTCTTAGCATTACGGGTCAAAATTGGCACTTAATGGGCTTTAAACCTCACAAATTGGTTGAAAAATCATATTCTCAGTTTGTTGGTATGCTTAGAGCAAATATGAAACACGCTGGTTGCGCTCGTTTAGATCACGTTTTACAGCTTAGCCGTCTTTATATGATTCCAGACGGTAGTCAGAACCGCGGCGGAACTTTCGTTTATTATCCAACCGATGATTTAATGTCGTTGGTTGCTCTTGAAAGCCATCGTAATAAAACTATGTTTATTGGTGAAGATATTGGTCAGTGTCCTGATGGTTTCAGAGAAAAAATGGCAGACTATGGTATTCACCGTTATGGCGTGCTTTGGTTTGAAAGAGAATGGGGTTTCCAAAACGGTGATTTCAGTCCTCAAGCTAACCGCATTAAAGATCCTTCTGAATTTCCAACGATTTCAGCTTGTGCATTATCAACACATGATACACCTCCAGCAGAAGGTCAGAATACTGGCGAATATGTATGGCAAAAAGATGCTTGGGGTTGTTATGAAAATGATCAGCAAAGACAACTGGAAATTAATCAGTACAAAACTTTTAGAGCAGCAATTAACGATGCTTTAGAAAGAACAGGTTGTTATGCTCAAGTTGGTGGTCAGAGAGCTGAGAGATCTTTTGAGGAACCTTTTGATATTAATAAACAGAAGCATATTCAGGCTGAAGTTGCTTATCTTGCTAAAAGTAATTCTAATATTGTGTTGATTCCTCCTTCAGATGTTACAGGAATCACAGCTCAGCACAATATTCCTGGCACAGGTGAAACTCAGTCATTCCTTGATCCTGAAAATATGAATAATAGTGAATATAAAAAGGATTATGAAAGAGAAGATTCTGGTCCAAACTGGAGAAGAAAAGAAGTATTCAAAACACACGAACTTAATAATATTGAATTGTTCAATGAATGCGCTAAGATTTTAAGAGATAGTGGTAGAGGCAATCCTGAAGCTGCTTTAGATTATGAATATAAGAGACCAGGAAGAAACGAGCATTTAGCAACTCAAAATAGCAATGAAAACAAAAAAGCTTTCTTTGAAACAGCGAGATATTATGAACAGAGAGGTGAAGAAAGTATCAGAGCTATGTATGGTCAAGAATATCAAGATAACTTAAAGAAACTTAACGATGGTATGAAAAACCAGACCGAAGAAAAACGTAGAAAAATTGAAGAATGGAAAAAATTAAGCTTACAACAGCAACAACAACCGCAACAAGCGAAAAGACCAGTTGTTAATGCTACAGTAAAACAGGCTTTAATGGGCAGAAGTCCAAGGTAGTTTTTCTTAGAGTTTAAGTTAAAAAACCCTGTTAAATTATCAGCAGGGTTTTTTATTGTTATACGGTTTAGAATTAAATCAATTAGAGCATTGTGTATTTAATTGTACGCACCTTTTTATTTTGCCTTACGGCAAGCCTTAGGCGGGCAGTTTTTGCTTTTATAAAAGCAAAGGCAAAACTTTTATTATTCTTAACTATTTTTGTAAACAAAGATTTGAAAGTAATAAAAATAGTTTTTTGAGATTGCTAAGGATTTTTTTACAAAAAAATCTTAGTTTGCGTAAGCAAATTAATCATAAATTTTTGTTTTGCTTGACGGCAAGCCAGCAGGCGGCGTTACTTTTGTAAAAGTAAAATAAAACTTTTTATAATTTTACGGGCGAACATATTTCAATAATATAGCCATTAGGGTCGCAGACATAAGAGGTGGTTTGTCCCCAAGCTTCTTCTTTAACATCTTGAATAATAGTTGCTCCTGCCTGAACAGCAGTTTTTAAAGCAGATGCGACATCATCAGTTTCAAAAGCAATTTCAAATACGGGTGATTTAGGATTTGGTTTTCCTGGATATTTATCTAATTTGTTCATTAGGGATATTGAAGAAAACGCAAGCGTTGTATTTCCTGTTTCCAGCTCACCAAAGTCGCCACTTTCGTGAATAAATTTGATTTTTAACCCGAAGGCTTTGCAAAAGAAATCCATTGTAGCTTTTACATTTTCTACATAAAGAATAGAATATTTAAATTTCATTTTAAACCTATCAGTGAGGTAATTAGAGCTATAGCTGTGGTTAGTAAATGCTCAATTATATCGATTCCACAGCTTTAACTTCTGGGAAATAGTTAATAATAACCTTTTCAATACCTTCTTTTAGAGTAATCATAGCATAAGGACAGGAACTACAAGAACCTACCATTGAAACGTATACAATACCATTTTCATAACCTTTATAAACAACATCGCCGCCATCTTGCTGTACAGCAGGACGAATTCTAGCATTAATCAAGGTTTGAATTTTGTTTTCTAGGCTATCGTTATCAGCCAGATTATCGTCTTCAAATACAGAAGGCTCGCCGAGAGATATATGTTCCATAACACCAGCAATGATTTTTGATTTTAGTATATCCCAAGAGGCATCATCTTTTTTGGTAACACAGATTAAATCAAGTTTGATAAAGATGTTTTTAATTCCATTGATTTCAAACAGCTTTTCAATTAGAGGAAACTTTTTAAAGTTGTCTCCTTCTTTAAAGAAAAACTCTCCTTTTTCTAAGATATTTACATCAGAAAAAAAGTTCATAACATTTTTATCAGGAGTTTCTTCTGCTTGAATTTTCATCGTTTTACCTATCATTAAGATTTTGTATTATTTTATTAATTTTAATCGAACTTTGAGTTAAATAAAAGCCTTGAGCAGTCAAATGTGATGGTAAAAATGAAGCATCAGGAGCGGCATTGATTACTATCATAGGATTAAGCAAAGAAGCTTCTTGTATCAAGTCCAGCATCTCCTGCCATTCATTTTCTATATTTTGGGCTTTAATAACATTAATATAATCATTTTCGAGTTCTTTTAAAATGATATAATAACCGTAACAACTCCCCTTGCCATAATAAAAAACATTATCACTGTCAAAGTCTATAATTTTTTTGGAGCCAGAAGTAATTTGGTTTTGAATATCTGATACGGCTGCTAAAAGATGGTTGTTTATCTGTTGTAAAATTGTTTTTAAAGTTGATGATTTTAAGATAAAAGGAAGACCATTTTGAGCAATGTATGAATTGTAAAAAACCAATTCTTGGGAGGCATTGCGGTATTGTTTGTTAGTTGAGGCAAGAGGTAGCCAAGATTTAGAAAAATCAATAATCCAAATATTAGAAGGGTATTTTAAAAAATCTGAAGCTCTTGCTAAATTCTCACTAGAATCATCAAGGAAATTCCAAATGTCAATGAAGTCGGCTAAGGCCGAAATAATTCCAGTTTGATAGGCAGGCATATTATCTAAAATGGCAGCAGGAAAAAAGAAAGGCTGATTAGCAGTCCAAACATTTTGTTCTACTTCACGGTTAATCAGTTTAATAACAGCATTTATACTGTTAATTTCTCCAGTTTTGTTTATGACATTTAGGTTAGAATTATCATCAATTTTATTGATTAAAAGTCCGCCAATAGGGTAGTAAAGCAAGAGAATAATACCCAAAACAACCACAGTGTGGCGCCAGAATCTTATAATTAAATTAATTATAGATTCTCCCCAATTTTTTAGATGTGCGTTCTTAATAGACTGGATAATATTTAAAGAATAAGTACCCAGTCTATTTTTTATTTTTTCACACAATAAAACCAACGGTTTCATATACTTCTTTAATAATAGGAGCTGCAATCGCGTTTGCCCTTTCAGCGCCGTCGCTTAAAATTTTATCAATATAAGCAGGATCTTTTCTAAGTTCGACTATTTTTGAATTTATGGGAGCGAGTTCTGATACCGCTACATCTGTTAGCATCTTCTTAAATTCGGAGAACTGTTTGCCCGCAATTTCTGGAAGAATAGCAGGAACATCACTATTTCTGAGAGCGGCATAAATACCGACAAGATTCGTTGCCTCAGGACGGTTCTCAAAGTCCGCCAGATTATCAGGCAAAGGCATAGGATCTGTTTTTGCCTTTTTGATTTTATTAGCAATATCATCTGCCGTATCTGTCATATTGATACGTGCCATATCAGAAGAATCACTTTTGCTCATTTTTTTAGAACCATCTCTAAGACTCATAACTCTTGTTGCTGCTCCTAAAATTAACGGTTCAACAATAGGAAAAACATCTTTTTTAAAGTCGTTATTGAATTTAATAGCGATGTCTCTGGTGAGTTCTAAGTGTTGTTTTTGATCTTCGCCCACTGGAACGTGTGTTGCTTTATAAGTCAAAATATCTGCTGCCATAAGGCATGGATAAGCATAAAGGCCGACAGAAACATTTTCACGATTTTTTCCAGCTTTTTCTTTAAACTGAGTCATACGGTTGAGCCAGCCGATGCGGCCAACACAATTCATAATCCAAGCTAACTGGGCGTGAGCTGGAACTTTGCTTTGATTGAATAAAATATTTTTTTGTGGATCAATACCAGCAGCTATCATACAAGCAGCAAGTTCTCTAGTATTATTTCTAAGTTCTTCAGGATCTTGCCATAGGGTTATAGCGTGCATATCCACCATACAGAAAATGCTTTCGTATTCGTGTTGCAGATTAACCCAATTTCTAATTGCTCCAAGATAATTGCCAAGATGAATATTACCTGTAGGCTGAACTCCTGAAAAAATTCTTTTCATTATTTTTTTATCCTCTTTTAAAAGCCCGTTTAAATTCTGCAATGTCTGTTGCTTTAACCATTAGAGCAGCAAAAACAAAAACTAACAGTCCAGTTAATATCAGTCCGAAAAACAGCCCAAGTCTAATAAAACCAACGGTATCTAACCAATTATGATTCCAAAGGTTGAGACCATATTGTACTAAGACTAAGTAAGCTGTCATAATTCCTGATGCCAGAACTATTTTCATAATACGAGTTTTTCGTTTCTTATCAATATTGAAATAATTTTTTTTCTTTAGTTTTATGCCCATAATAAAAGCTCCGAGCCATGCGGATATTGTTGTTGCCATAGCAATTCCTACGTGTCCAAAAGGAAACATCAAAGCTACGTTTAAAATAATATTGGCAAAAAGGCAGATAACAGAGATTTTTACAGGAGTAACAGTATCACCTTGAGCAAAAAAGCTGGGACCAAAAACTTTAGCAATGACATAAGCAGGAATTCCTAAGGAAAAAGCTATTACAGCATTAGCGGTAGCAATCGTTTCGGCTTGACCAAAAGCACCGTGTTCAAAAAGCGTGGCAACAATAGGTTTTGCTAAAACAATAAAAGCGCAAGAAGCAGGAACCGTAAGAAGCAAAGATATTTCCAAGGACTTGTTTTGTAGTTTTAAAGCTTCATCATGATTGCCAGATTTGATAGCTTTTGATAGCATTGGTAACAGAGCTGTCCCGACGGCTATTCCTACGACTCCGAGGGGAAGCTGAATTAAATGATTTGAATAATGCAGCCAAGATACAGCACCATCAGCAACTAAAGATACTAAAATAGTATCAACGACAAGATTAATCTGATAAATTCCAGCTCCAAAAACACCGGGAAGTATTTTTTTAAACAGGTTTTTAATATCCTCCGGTATTCCTTTTAAGAAGAACGAAGGATAAATTTTGATTTTGAAACCCTCACGCTTAATATTAAAAGAAAGCCAAAGCATCTGAATAATACCAGATAGAGCAACTCCGATTGAAAGAGCGTGAGCGGGGGTTTCTGTCCATGGAGATAACAGGTAAAGAGCCAGAATACCAGTAACATTAAAAAAGATTGGAGCTGCCGCAGGGGCTGCAAATTTGCCCAAAGAATTAAGAACGCCCGATTGAAAAGACACCAACGAAATAAATAATAAATAAGGAAAAGTTATGCGGCATAATTTGGTTGTAAGCTCAAGTTTACCTGCAATTTTATCAAAACCTGGTGCAAAATATGGCATTAAATATGGCATCAAAATTTCTATCAAGACCACAAATATCAGCAGAATAAACGTTAAAAAACACAAAGATTTTTCTGCAAATTTTCTAGCTTCTTCCTTGTCATTTACAGCAAGATGACCTGAAAAAATAGGCACAAAGGCAGCAGAAAATGCTCCTTCAGCAAATAAACGTCGGAATAAATTAGGTAGTCTTAAAGCAACAAAAAAAGCATCAGCTACGGCGCTGGCTCCTAAGATATCAGCGGTTGCAATATCTCTTAGAAAGCCAGTGACACGGCTTATCATAGTCCAGCCGCCGACAGTAGTAATAGATTTTATGAGACTCACGGGGAAAAACTCCTAAATTAGAGATTTGATGTGAAGTATATGCTAGTTTATAGAAGAAAAATTTGTTTTAATAAATAGCTAATTTCTTATATATAGAAGTTATAGGTCGTAATCTTAATTAAATTTTTAACTGGTTTTTATGAATAATATCCACGCATCTTGTATAAGTATAGATAATAATGGCGTTTTAATTATAGGCAAATCGGGCAGCGGTAAATCCGATTTAGCACTAAGGCTTATTGATAATGGTGCTGAATTGGTTGCTGATGATAGATGTGAAGTATTTGCAGATAATAATAAATTATTGGCACAAGCTCCAAGCCGCATCAAAGGCTTAATTGAGGTTCGAGGGATAGGCATTATCAAACTTCCTTTTGTGATTAAAAGTGAAATCAAGCTCGTGGTTGAACTTCAAGAAAAATTATTGATTGATAGAATGCCTGATGCAGATTTATGTCATATTTGTGGTCTTGATATACCAAAAATTTTGCTATATCCTTTTGAAAATTCAGCAATCATAAAAGTTAAACTGGCTCTTGCAATAGCAGCTAATAAAATCGAAAAAATATGAAAATAAATAAAGAAAATAAATGGCAGATTATAATTGTCACAGGTATGTCTGGGGCAGGGAAGTCGACCGTACTTAAGTCCTTTGAAGATTTTGGATTTGAAACATTTGATAATATTCCTCTGTCTTTAGTAAGATATTTAATTAGTGAAGAACAGCAAAAAAAAGAAGATGAAAATCAACTTTCACTGCTTAAATCACTGGCTAATCCTGAAAATAAAAATTCAAAAAAATTAAGACCGCTCGCAATTGGTATTGATATAAGAACCAGAGATTTCGGCGTAAAACCGCTTTATCATTTTTTTGAAATGTTAAAAGAAAATCCCAATATTGAAAATCATCTTATTTTTATGGATTGTGAAGATACCGTTTTACAGCGCAGATTCACTGAAACTCGAAGAAAACACCCTCTTGCTCAAGACCGAAGGTTAGAAGATGGAATTGAGCAAGAAAGAAAAATAATGAGTTCAATTAAGGAAATTGCCAATACAATTATTGATACCAGCGAAACATCTCCATCTGAAATTAAGAATTATATTGAAAGTAATTTTATTAAAGATAAAGATGCCGCTCTTAAAATTTTTGTTACTTCATTTTCTTATCGTTATGGCATTCCTCGTAACGCTGACCTCGTTTTTGATGTCAGATTTTTAAAAAATCCGCACTATGTTTCAGAACTAAAAAAACTAACAGGGAATGATGAAAAAGTTGGAGAATATATTGCAAATGATGCAATATATGATACTTTCTTTAAAGGGCTTACCAATTTTATTGAGCCCCTATTGCCACGTTATATTTCTGAGGGTAAAAGTTATTTGACAATAGCTTTTGGCTGTACAGGGGGTCAACATCGCTCGGTTTTTGTGGCAAATGAACTAAAAAAATGGCTTGCAAAAAAAGAAATAATAGTAAATTTAAAACATAGAGAACTTGAACATATTTTAATAAAAGAAAGGCTCTAAATATATGATAGGTATGGTTTTAGTAACTCATGGGAAGTTAGCTAATGAGTTTATATCTGCTTTAGAACATGTTGTAGGGAAACAGGAAAATATCGAAAAGATATGTATCGACCCTGATGATGATATGGAGCAGAAGCGTTCTGAAATTATGAATTCAGTCTCAAAAGTTAACACTGGAAACGGTGTTGTAATTTTGACTGATATGTTTGGCGGAACACCCTCGAATCTTGCTATATCAATTATGGATAAAGCCAAAGTTGAAGTAATAGCAGGGGTTAATTTACCGATGCTTATCAAGTTAGCGAGTGTTAGGAGCTCGTCCTCAATCGAAGATGCTATTTTTGCAGCTCAGGAAGCGGGACGGAAGTATATCAATGTTGCCTCAAGATTGCTTGCGGGCTGATTTAACTTAAGATGAATGTTGGTTATGGAAAATATCTATAATATAAAATCGGAATGTGCTGGGGATTCTATTTTGAACTATGATCACAAAGTGTTGGTAAAAATTGCAAATCAAAAAGGTCTGCATGCAAGGGCTGCCGCTGCTTTTGTAAAGCTGGCAGAACGTTTTGAAGCAGAAATAACAGTTAGTAAAAATGGTATGGAAGTTTGTGGCAAGTCTATTATGGGTCTTATGATGTTAGCAGCCGCTAAGGGTTCGGAAATTGAACTTAAAGCTAAAGGTAAACAGTCTAAAAAAGCGATTGAAGCTTTAACGGAATTAGTAAATGCAAAATTCAACGAAGATTAATGACCCTGAATTTATTCCTGACATTACTTCTAGAAATATGTCAGAGACTGTTGTTGAAACTGTTATGCAGGAAATAAATTACAGTGGGCTTGGAGTTTCACCTGGTATTGCAATCGGTGTGGCATACGTCCACAACCCTTCAGTTATCACTGTGCCTAAATATCGTATTGAAGTTGGACAAATCGAAGAAGAACAGAAAAGAGTTGTTCAAGCCTCTCAAAAAACAGAAAGACAATTACTTTATCTAAAGCATAAGGTACAAAAATTACCAGATTCTTCAGGCGAAGAAATTGAATTTCTGCTCGATGCTTATGGGCAGATGCTGAAAAATTCAAGATTAATAAGAGGCGTTTTAGATCGTATCCGCAAAGACCAGATTAATGCTGAAGCTGCGGTGCAGACTGAGATAGCAATGCTTGCAGAAGCATTTGCATCAATGGAAGATTCTTATTTGTCATCACGTTTAGAAGATGTAAGAAGTGTTGGGCTTAGGTTAATAAGAAATCTTACCAAAGAAGTTTTTCAGCCTTTTGCGAAGCTTCCTAAAAATTCAGTTATTATTTCGCACGAGTTAACACCTGCTGATACCGCAATGCTTGATCCTAATTTTATTTCAGGATTTGCAACGGTTAAAGGCGGAGCTCAGAGCCATACAGGATTGCTCGCCCGTTCGCTGGCTTTGCCTGCTGTTATCGGTGTCGATAACCTTATGAGCAAGGTAAGAACTGGAGACCCTGTTATTATTGATGGTACTTTCGGCTTGGTTATTGTTTGTCCAAGCAGGGAAGTTATTGACCGCTATTCAATGTATCGCCAAGATTTCTTGAGATGGAGAGATTCCTTAAGCCAATTGAAAGATCTTCCTTCTGTTACTACAGATAACTTTCATATCAGTTTAAAAGGAAACATAGATTTACCATCAGAAATTGAGGTTTTGCTTCAATCTGGTGCTGAAGGAATTGGCTTACTACGTACGGAATATATGTTTATGAATAAGGGCGAAATTCCAGACGAAAAAGAGCAATTTGAAACCCTGCGCAATGTTATTCACCGTTTAAACGGTCAGCCTGTCACGATAAGGACATTAGATGTTGGTGGTGATAAACCAAACGAACTCGTTGCAACAGGAACAGGAAGTAACCCTGCTCTCGGGCTTAGAGGGATAAGATGCTCTCTTAAATGGCAAGACCTTTTAGAAATACAGCTCTCGGCAATTTTAAGAGCGTCAGTTTATGGACCTGTTAACATTATGCTGCCGATGGTAAGTGATGTTTCTGAGGTCATAAAAGTCAGAGAGATAATGGCTAAGCTTGTAGAAAAATTAAGGCAGAATGGTGTTGATCTTCCTAATCCTCTACCGCCGCTCGGCATTATGATTGAAACACCTAGTGCTGCTTTAATGGCAGAATCATATTTGGGCAAGGTTGATTTCTTCTCGATTG
Source organism: Alphaproteobacteria bacterium (assembly GCA_050175015.1). Taxonomy (GTDB): domain Bacteria; phylum Pseudomonadota; class Alphaproteobacteria; order JBFXJJ01; family JBFXJJ01; genus JBFXJJ01. The sequence continues at coordinate 252,106 of JBFXJJ010000001.1, forward strand.
GAACTAACGATTTAACCCAATATACATTGGCAGTTGATCGTACTAATCAAAATGTGGCCCATCTTTACAATACAATTCACCCGTCGGTCTTAAGGTTAATCAAAATTACAGCCGATGCTGCTGCTAAAGGGAAAATACCAGTTTCTATGTGTGGTGAAATGGCAGCAAACGCTCATCATATTAAACTATTATTGGGACTTGGCATTTATGAACTATCAATGCCAGCAACTAATATTCCAACAGTGAAAGAAAGAGTCCGTTCAATTAATATGAATGATGCTCGTAATTTTGCTAATTATATTTTGAGTCTTTCTAATGCGGATGAAATTCGCAATATAATTTACAATTCATAAGAACTTTTAAGGAGATTTTTTAAATATGAGCTTTAACGATTATAAAGTAAAAGATATTAATTTGGCTGATTGGGGACATAAAGAAATTAAAATAGCTGAAATAGAAATGCCAGGTCTCATGGCTATTCGTGAAGAATATAAAGGTAAAAATCCTTTAAAAGGAGCTAGAATTGCTGGCTGTCTTCATATGACTATTCAAACAGCGGTTTTGATTGAAACTTTGGTTGACTTAGGTGCAGAAATCCGTTGGAGTTCTTGCAATATTTTTTCAACTCAAGATCACGCAGCAGCAGCGATTGCTGACAATAAAACCCCAGTTTTTGCTTGGAAAGGTGAAACTGAAGAAGAATTTTGGTGGTGTATTGAACAGACCATTTTTGGCCCAGAAGGTTGGCGCCCTAATATGATTCTTGATGACGGCGGCGATTTAACTTTAGTAATGCATCAGAAGTACCCTGAACTTTTGAAAGAAGTTAGAGGGCTTTCTGAAGAAACAACTACAGGTGTTCATCGTCTTTATGAAATGGCTAAAAAGAATACTTTAAAAGTTCCAGCTTTCAACGTTAATGACTCTGTTACCAAATCAAAATTTGATAATCTTTATGGTTGTCGTGAAAGCTTAGTTGACGGTATTAAACGTGGTACGGACGTTATGGTTGCTGGTAAAGTAGCGGTTGTTTGTGGTTATGGTGATGTTGGTAAAGGTTCTGCTGCTTCTTTGCGTAACCAAGGCGCAAGAGTTTTAGTTACGGAAATCGACCCAATATGTGCTTTGCAGGCTGCTATGGAAGGCTATCAAGTAGTAACAATGGAACAAGCTGCTCCAATTGGTGATATTTTTGTAACCGCAACGGGCAATTTAAAAGTTATTACTCACGACCATATGAAACAAATGAAAGATAGAGCAATCGTTTGCAATATTGGACATTTCGATAGCGAAATAGATGTAGCATCTCTTAGAAAATATAAATGGTTCAATGTTAAACCTCAAGTAGATGAAATTGAATTTACAGATGGCAAACGTCTTATTCTTCTTGCTGAAGGTCGTTTAGTAAATCTTGGTTGTGCTACAGGACACCCAAGTTTTGTTATGAGCAATTCTTTCACTAATCAGGTTTTAGCGCAGATTGAACTTTGGAATAACTATAAAGATTATGAAAATAAAGTTTATGTTCTTCCAAAACATCTTGATGAAAAAGTTGCATCACTGCATTTGAAAAAAATTGGCGTTGAACTTACTAAATTAACTAAAGAACAGGCTGATTATATTGGTGTTTCTGTAGAAGGACCATATAAACCTGAATATTATCGTTATTAATTTTTAAGGAATTTTCTATATGTCGCCGATACTTATAGGCTCTTGTGCAAGTTTAGCCGCAGGTATGGCAACGGGTGTCGGTGCGGCGTTTGTCTTTTTTATCAAAAAGATGAATGAAAAATTAGAAGATTTACTTTTGGGTACAGCGGCAGGCGTTATGCTTGCCGCTTCCTTTTTTTCTTTAATTCTGCCGTCGATTGAATCTGGCACAGAAATTTATCATAACAAAATTATAGCAATAGCTGTCACAACTGTGACGTTTTTAATTGGAGCGGCGGTTGTCTGGCTTATTAATGAATATGTTCCGCACGAGCATTTTATTATGGGACACGAAGGCGGTGATGCTGGTCAGTTAAAAAAAATATGGTTATTTATTATTGCGATAACGATACATAATTTTCCAGAGGGTATGGCAGTTGGAGTTGCTTTTGGCGGGAATAATATCGCAGATGGAATTCCGATTGCGGTTGGTATCGGTTTGCAAAATATTCCCGAGGGTTTAGCTGTTTCGCTTGCCCTTATTGGTCAAGGATATAAAAGAACCAAGTCATTTATAATTGGTCTTATTACTGGTTTGGTAGAACCAATCGGTGGAATTATAGGAATATCTGCGGTTTCAGTATTTTTAAAACTGCTTCCTGGTGGTTTAGCTTTTGCGGCTGGTGCTATGATTTTTATCATAAGCCACGAAATAGTTCCCGAAACTCATCGCAGAGGTCATCATAATGCGGCAACACTGGGGCTGTTACTTGGTTTTTCAGTAATGATGGTTTTAGATGTTCTTCTAGGCTGAAGCTACGGGGGGGCTTTGACCGCCGTATAAATATACTATCAATAATATGCAGTACTCTTAGATAACAATCTTGAACCTCTTATAAAAGAAGAGTTTTAGCAATTGTTATTTGTCAGCAAAACAGCGTTAAATATATAATTACTTTCTAGCGGCTTTGATTTTGCATTGCTTGATTTAAAGCCGCGCTTTTGCTTTCGGCTGCCAAGCTTTGTTTTTTCATATCAATAATATTTGACGCAAGGCTGCGAAATTCAGGATCTCCAACATAGCCTGCAATTTGACCGGTTCCCATTAAGGTTGCACGGTATCCTTTTCTTTCATCAGGATTAAGCTCTCTGTAAATAGTGCCTTCATAAGCATGGGAAAAACCATAAATTTTACGCATATCCTCGACATCTTCTTTTGTAAGTCTGTCGTTGGGATAATCTTTGGCTTCAGGTGCTTTTAAATTTTCAAACTCTTTTTCGTGCTTTGCAAAAAATGCAATACGATCAAAAACCTTACCTGCATTTAAATAACTTAGATTGGGAAAACTTTTTTCAGCAAGAGTAACAAACGCAGTTCTAACCGTATCTTCAGAATTTTTAACTTCACTGGGATTAGCTGCTTTTTGAGTCAAATTAGAATGATTTTCTAATGCTGCGGCTAAATTTTTCTGCAGTTTTTTTTCATAAAAATGGTCTTTAATCGATTGAATAAAATCCTTTTTTTCTTGCATTTGCTTTGTCCTAATTGTTTAAAGAGGTGTAATTATAATACAATTTTTCAAAAATTTAAACAGAATAATCGTCTTCTATGATTTGAGCCTCAAAGTCTCTGGACGTTCTTTCTTCATTTTCACTGGCAATTTTTTCATAAATATCACGGCTGTTGAACATTGCCTTAGCAATTCTACGGCAGAGTTTAAAAATTTGGCTGAAATTTTCAATCATCTCCATTTCTCTAGTATAAGTTTGAAGGCGATTGGGTTCAGATGCTACTAGCCTTAAAGCTTGATGGCGAGATACTCTTAAAGTAAGCCGGCTCATTCCTTTTTTCATTTCATAGACTTCTTTGGCAACGCTCATATTGCGGTCTCTGACTGCGAGAATGATTTTTTCGAGTGCAATCATAATTTGTTGCTGATATTTCTCTAACATCTCTCTAGTTTCTCGGCTTACGACAACTTTCTCAGCAATGCGCCTTTTTCCTATAGTAACCAGACCTGTTTCGATAAGATCTCCCATATTTTCAAAGTGATTGGTGATTTGGATAAGTTCCATAATTTCATCAGTTTGATATTCATCATAATCAGACTTTTTAACGAGCTTGCTTAAAAAATCGATAATAAAGCCGTGGCGCATATCAACACGTTCGTCCATTTTTACAATCGAATCCAATTCATCTTTGTTGCCTGAAATAACAGATTTCATAATTTTATCATACATTTCTAAAACCGAACGACCTAGCTCTCCTATTTCCATACGGCATCTAGAAAGAGCCATTTCAGGAATATCAAGTAATTCATCACTGATAAAAAGAGGCTTAATTTTTTCTTGTTTTTCTTCAGGTACTTCAGGAATTAATTTTTCAAAGAATTTAGTAATTTGAGGAATAAACCAGATAAAAAGCATCGTGTTTAAAACATTAAACATAGTATGAGCATTGGCGATTTGTCTTGGCATAACCGATAAATCTTGGCTCAGATTAGGATCTGCCTTTGGGGAAATAGCTATAACTAGTTTGGCAATTTCAGGAATAAACCAAACCCAAATTAAAACTCCAACAACATTAAACGTGACGTGAAACAATGCTGTTCTAAGAGATTCCCTGTTTTTACCGATAATATTAAAAAGAGCAGTTATACAGGTGCCAATGTTAGCCCCAAAACAAATAGCGATTGCAATCGGAAGGGATAAAAAGCCTTGTCCGGCAAGAACTAATACCAAGCCCATCGTAGCAACGGAATACTGAATGATACTGGTAAAAACAGCGCCAATTAAAATAGCATAAAAACTATTATTAATATTTTTTATAAATGAAATAAAAGCGTTATTATCACCTGACGTAATAATGGTTTGTTTCATTAGGTATACACCGTAGAAAATTAAACCAAAACCCAATAAGATATTCCCATATTCTTTTAGTTTTTCTTTCCGACCAAAAAAACTAATCACAAATCCAATAGTAACTATCGGCAGAGCAATTTTGATAACGTCGAAAGCCAAAATTTGAGTAGCTATTGTGCTGCCGATATTAGCCCCCATAATGATACCTATGCATTGCATCATAGATATGAGACCAGCAGAGACAAAGCTTACTACAATAGCGATTGTAACAGATGAGGAGTTAACTAGACTTGTAATCAAAATACCAGTAAAAATACCCGAAAGGCGGTTTTTTGAAAGTAGAGCTAGAAGATCTTTCATACGGCTGCCAGTAACAATTTTTAAAGATTTTGTTAAAATATCCATTCCTAGGAGAAATAGAGCTAAACCTCCTAAAAGTCCGCTCCACAAAAAGAAATAATCGGTATTGATGTTCATGATAATCCTATTTTTGGTAAGATGGTTTGGGGTAAGAAAAACCTATTTATTATATATGATTTCTAAAATTATTAAATAAATTTTATAATAAAAAGGGGCTATTCTTTAAAAAATTCTTTTAAGAGGTTATAGGCATTAACAACTAGTTTGAAACGTTCTTCCGCATCTTTATCCCCGCCGGTAATATCTGGGTGATATTTTTTAGCAAGAACTTTGTATCTTTTATGAAGGTCTTTTAGGTCAAAAGGAGGTATAAGCTCCATTATTTGCATAGCGTTTTCTTGCTCAGAATTAACATACCTAGCTTCTTGATTCTCAGAATTTTTATCTTGATAGAAAAAACCAAAGGAATCGTTTGTTTTATAATTAGCTGCTCTTGTTCCAAAACGCCAAGTTTGGTTTTGCCATAAGGCATCACTTCTAATATGATGTTCAATTTCTTCTGGTGTCATATCAGAATAATAGTCCCAAGACTCGTTGTATTCTCTAACGTGTTTTAAGCAAAACCAATAATATTCTTTTAAAGATTTATCTTTAGGAGCTTTAAATTCAGCGGGTTCTTCACAGTCAGGATAGTCACACTTTTTGCAAGTTTTGTCTGTCTGTGGGGCATAGTATTTGGACTTTCTTTTTTTCTTATTCATTATAAATTCTTAAAATACATCAAGTTCCTAGTAATTATTAATCTGTTTTGGAGTTATCTTAACAATTGATATTTGATTTCTATTTCGTTGCTCAATCATAAATTCAAAACCATAAAACAGATATTTTTGTCCTTGCTCTGGAATCCTTTCGGTTTCATGCATTAAAAATCCAGCAATAGTTGCGGCTTCTTCGTCTGGCAAATTCCAATCGAATCTGCGATTAAGATCTCTGATGGTAACACTACCATCGACAAAGAATGAACCTTCTCCAGCAGGGCGGATACCTGCAACATCAATAGGACATTCATCAGTTTCATCATTAATGTCGCCAACAATTTCTTCTAGAATATCTTCTAAAGTTACAATGCCTAAAATAGCACCATACTCATCAACCACAATCGCAAAATGTTCTCTTTTAGCTCTAAAATCCTGCAATTGCTGTTTTAAATTTGTGGTTTCCAAAATAAACCAAGGTTTGGCAACTAATTTGGAGATATTAAGGCTTTCAATATCGCCTTTGTGGTCTTTAACCGCACGCATCAAGCCTTTAGCTCTTAAGATGCCTATAATGTTGTCGGGTCTATCACGCCAGACAGGAATTCTGGAATAAGGCGCATCTAAGACAATATCAATAATTTCCTTAACAGGTTTGGCAACATCTATTGTAAACATATTGCGGCGGTGAGTCATAATTTCATTAACATGGACATCGACTAAATCTAAAACACTGCGAAGCATAGCTCGTTCTTGTTTAATATCTTTGCTTTTCTGCATATTGATAACACCACGCAGTTCGGCAAGACCAAAACCTGTTTTTTGATTATGAATATCCTTAACTCTTAATATTTTTAAGAGACCATGAATAACAAATTGAAGCACAAAGACAATAGGAGACATCATCTTAACAATTAAGTACATCAAATGGGCAATTTTAAGAGCGGTTTTGTTAGGATTTTTAATGGCGTATGTTTTAGGAATAACTTCTGAAAAAATTAGAACTAAAACCGTCATAACAATTGTAGCGTAAACGACCCCTTTGTTTCCAAACAAGTCAATGAGTAAACCTGTAGAAATAGACGTTGCTAAAATATTAACTAAGTTATTTCCAAGAAGAATAGAACTTATTAAATTTTCATAGTTGTTTTTGAGCTTGTTAACAATAGATGCTCTCTTATCATTTTCACGTTCTTTTTCGTGCATAATTGCAGGAGATGCCGCAGTTAATGCCGTCTCTGATCCTGAGAAAAAAGCTGACATCCCAAGAAGGATAATAATTGCAATAATTGAAATCCACATATAGTCCCTATATAAAATGATTTATGATACTACTAATATCGTCAATAGACGCCTCGGCATAGGTAAAAGCGTTTCCTATGTTTTTTAATAATACCAGATTAATTTTGCCGTCTTTATTTTTCTTATCTCTTTCCATAAAGTCAATAATTTGAGAAGCTGTTACTTTTTCAAAGTATGGAATATCTGATATTTTAGTAAATAATTCCAGCTCATCAAAATGTTGTTTTATTTCATCAAACGTTCCCTTAGGAGCAAACCCCAGTTTTTCTGAAAGCATAGTTGCCATAAGCATACCAATACCGACGGCTTCTCCGTGAAGAAGTTTTTTATCATTAAAATCAACAATTCCTTCAAGAGCGTGTCCAAAGCTGTGCCCAAAATTTAAAAGAGCTCTAATGTTATTTTCTTTTTCATCTTTTGCAACAATTTTAGCTTTAATTTTACAACTTTCTAAAACAGCATATTGGAGTTTTTCTTTGTTTAAACGAGTGATTTGTTTGCCGTTTTCTTTCAAGTATTTCCAAAAAGCTTTATTTTGAATTAAACCATATTTTGCCATTTCGGCATAACCTGATTTAATCTGCCTCTTATCAAGGGTTTTAAGCGATGCTAAATCGGCAATAACCATTTTAGGTTGATAGAATGAACCAATCAAATTCTTGCCAAACTCAGCATTAATAGCAGTTTTGCCGCCAACAGAGCTGTCAACTTGTGATAATAATGTGGTTGGGATTTGAACAAAATCAATACCTCTTAGGATAATCGACGCCGTAAAACCAGCTAAATCACCGATTACTCCTCCGCCGAGTGCTAGTATAATAGACGATCTATTGATTCTTCCGCCTAAAAGGGTTTCGCAAATTTTTTCCAGCCAGAAAAAGCTTTTAATTTTTTCTCCAGAAGGAAGAATAAAACTTGCATATTCAATCCCTGATTTTTCTAATGATTTTTCTAAAACATCAAGATAAATAGGAGCGACTCTTTCATCAGAAATAATGAAAGTTTTTCTTTTACCGATAATAGGTTTAAGTAAGTCTCCGGTTTTTTTTAGAAGGTTGTGCCCGATTTTGATGTCATAGGAGTCTTTTTTTAAGTTTACTCTTGTTTCAACTATGTTTTTATCCAACGTCTTATCCATTCTTTAAATATTTTTCTATTGCCTCAACAGTTCTTTTGAGAGTTTTACTAACATTTTCGTCCTTGGTTTCAACTGTTATATCAGCTTCAGCATAGATATGATATCTATCATCAATAAATTTTTGAAGTTTTTCTTTCAAATTTTCTCCTAAAAGAAGAGGACGCCTTTTTTTTCCTTTGGTTCTTTTTTCTAAAACATCTAAATCAGCTTTAAGCCATATAGTAATAGCTTTTTCCTTAGCCTTAGCTCTAATATCCTCGGGAAGGTAGGCTCCTCCCCCAGAGGCAATGACACAAGGTGCTCTGTCAAGCAGGCGGGTCATAACTTTTTTTTCGCCGTTTCTAAATTCAGCTTCGCCATAAAAATGAAAAATATCAGAAATTGAGCAGCCAGCAGAAGTTTCAACTTCATTGTCGCCGTCAACAAAGGGCAAATTAAAATATTTTGCCAGTCTTTTCCCAACACTTGTTTTGCCGCAGCCCATAAGACCAACCAGCAGAATAATTTTAGGTACTTCGAAATCAGCTTTTTCTATCATTGGCTTCTAATTAAATTGTTTTTTTTGCAAACAGAATATACATTGTATTTATAAAATATGGTATCTTTATATAATATTTTCATAAATGTTTAACATTAGATAAATTTTTTAAGGAGCAATAAACCTTATGAAAAGAAATTCATCAAATCTCATTTGGCTGCCAATTGTTGCAATTTTAGGGGTATTTTTAGTGGTTTCAGTTTTTGTAGCAAATGCTAAGCCCCCTGTTAAAAATGTTGAAGTTGTAATTCCTAATGACAAGCTCTAAAATTAAACAAATTTTTTTCAAATTAATTTTTTTGGCAGCATTTAAAAGCTTTTCTGCGGTTGCAGCGCCAATTTCCTTAATTCCTGATGATTCGGCAATTGTAGAACTGCCAGCCATTCAAATTGGAACAGTTGTTAAAGACGTAAACTCCAATTCGAATGGAATTACGGTTATTGGTTTAGATGATATTAACATTAACAATACGGGCTTTTCTTATGATGACCAAGAAGGCTATGCCTTTGATGTTTGGCAAGGTGCTGACAATAAAACTTTGAGCAATGTTCTTGACCATTTAGATACTGGTTTTAAGTTTAATGTTTTTTATGACATTGTAAAAAAACTTTTAACGGTATCTGCTAAGCCTCCTCTTAATGCGGACAACTTTTTATATTACAGGTTAAAAACTTTAGTAAAGCTAGGAATGACTAGTGAATCTTTAAAGTTAATAAAAATGGCGGGATTAAAGAATTTTGATAATATCATCAAACCCAAAATCGATGGCTTATATCTTTTATTACTATTAATAGAAGATACTAAAATCTGTGATAATTTTAAGTCGCTTGGTGATAATTTGGATAACATTACTAAGCAAAAAATAGAAGCCGTTTGTTACTTAAATCAAAATCAAAACGATAAAGCTTTGCTCAAGGTAAATCTCTTAAGAGACAGCGGCTATAGTGATAATGATTTTTATAATTTAATTGAATATATAACAGGCGCATCATTATCCAAACCAGATATGGCAACGATAGTTGTATCTCCACTTAATATTATTGCGGCTTTAAATAATAAGGAACTAGCTAATCTCTTGCCTGAAGAGACGGATAATATATGGTATTATAAAGTTTTGGCTTTAAACAATAGAACACCGGCGTCGAAAAGAATCAAAGCTGCAGAAAAAGCATTAAGCCTTGGTATTATCAAAAATGATATTGTTGAAAAAGCTTATTTTGATGCCGAATTTAAGCCCAAAGAATTAGAAAAGGCTTTAAGTATTGCCGCTAAAATTTCTCCCCATATGGGAAGAGCTATTTTGTACCAAAGTATTATAAACCGCAAGAGCAGTGCAGAACAAATTGAAATTATAGCTAAAGCATTCAGCCTAGAGAAATCTCGGGAATCTTTGGTGATTAATGCTTCAGTTTATAACCCGATTATTAACGAATTAGTTTTCTCCAAAAATATTTCGTGGTTTTATAACTATGCTGCTTGTTCTATGGTTTATTCTAATTCCTTAAATAGAATCAATGAAGTCCTAGACACGGTTGCAATTATTAAGACTAAAAAAACAGCTCTTGCAATGGTCTTAAGTCGCTTTTTTAATATATCTTATAATCAAAGTGCCGATTATGAACAAATTGAACCATTTACTTGTGTAGCTTTAAATGGCGAGGTTTTAAGTGGTATGGAGCATAAAAATAGCGGAGAAACGTTGTTGATTTTGGCATCAGTTTTAAAGACAACTGAGCCAGCAAAAATTTGTCCCCACACGTTGGAAAAAATACTAAACCTTTTAAAACGCAAGGGATTTAAAAAAGAGGCAGAAAACATAGCGTATCAAGCTCTTATCGAAAGCTATAATATCTTAAACTATTAAATTTAAGGTTTTTTTATGGATAATGCTGTTCTTATCGAATCCTTTTTGGAAATGATTATTGCTGAAGGCGGAGCATCTGCTAATACCGTTGCTGCATATAAAAATGATCTAATTTCTTTGAGTTTGTGTCTTGAAGAAAAAGGCAGTGATTTAAAAAATGCCAAGGAAAAGGATTTAAGGGATTTTTTAGCACAGTTATCTAAAAATGGGTTTGCTAAGAAAAGCCAAAGCCGAAAAATTTCAGCTCTAAAAATGTTCTATCGTTTTTTGTTTACTGAAGAAATTATCAAAATCAATCCGAGTGAAAATTTAGATAGTCCAAAGACAGGGAAATCATTGCCTAAATACTTGTCAGAAGATGAAATAAAACTTTTAATTAAAGCCGCGGGAATGATAAAGGGCAAAAGAGGTCTTAAAATAAAAGCCTTAATAGAGTTGTTATATTCAACAGGTTTGCGAGTATCCGAGTTGGTGGGATTGCCAATTTCGGCGGTAGCTCGAAATCCAGAATTTATTATTGTAAGAGGTAAGGGCAGTAAGGAGCGGCTGGTTCCTTTAAGTACTTATGCCAAAGATGCAGTTAATGCTTGGCTTCAAACTAGATCGGAGCAAAAAGGGAAGAAAATTATATCAAAATGGCTTTTTCCATCGGACTCTAAGTTAGGACATCTAACAAGAGATGGTTTTTTTAAAATAATGAAAGAGCTGGCGTTAAATGCTGGAATTAATCCTGAAAGAGTTTCTCCTCACGTAATCAGACATTCTTTTGCCAGCCATTTAGTAGCCCACGATGCCGATTTAAGAACCGTGCAGAAGATGCTTGGGCATTCTGATATTGCAACTACAGAAATTTATACCCACCTACTTGATGAAAAATTGACCTCTATAGTTAGCAATTTTCACCCATTAAGCCGAAAATAGTTTTTAAATTAATTTACCTAAGCCAAGATATGGCTCTAATCGTATTAAATTTGATATCTATTTGCTTTTAGTCAAAGCAAATAGATTTGTCTTTATATAAAATAGCTAACTACATAGCTAAAACAATTTAAAACAGGGAAATAAAATGTTCTATCTAGCTTGTTTTGTTAGCTATTTTTTCAAAATTCATCATCAAGATACTTTGACCTTGTTGCAAATTTAATTAGAAAATATTTTAAAACTATTTTGCCTTTCTTAATTCATAAATATTATTCATAGGATCTCTTTCACCACTAAGAGCTTTTTCAATCCGTAGAGAAATCTTATCAGCAGCACTTATCAGGCTTGAATCGACATTATGACTATAACGATTCGTTACTCCGCCTAAATTGTGTCCTAAAAGACCGGCAATGGTAAGCTCAATAAAGCCCATATCTGCTCCTAAGCTTGCAAAGCTGTGTCTTAAAGTGTGAATTGAAATTTCAGGTTTTAAAAATGCCTTTCCTGTTTTTGGGTCTTTCTGTCGGCAGATCCGTTTAAAAATTTTTGAAATTCCCTTAAAATTGCAATCACTTACATGAGAAGGAAAAACCCAAACAGGGTGAGATTTTTTCTTAAGTTCTTGAAGCAAATGCAATGCGCCTTGACCAAAACATCTGGTTTGTTTCCCTGTTTTGGTATCAGGAAATCTGAAACACTTGTTTTTCAAGTCCACATATTCCCATTTTAAGGTTAGAATTTCATTTTTACGGCAACCAGTTAGCAGTAGTAATTTTATGGCATTAATAGCAATTTTATTAATTCCTTGCTTTTCTGCTAATAATAAAGCACGGCTTAAGGCTTCAATATCACCAAAGTTTAAAAAGAAGTCTTTTTTATTATCGGAATACTTCTTTACACCCCGAGAAGGGTTATGTTCAATGATATCTCGTCTTCTAGCAAATTCTAAAATACTGCCAAACATACCAACGGTTCGACTGGCAACAGTTTTGCCGCCCCTGACCTTAATAAAGCTGCGTAGTTTTTTGCCGCGCCTCTTAAATGCTGTTTTGCCTTGAGCAATATCAACCATCATTTTTTCGATAACAGCTGTTGTTAGGCTATTTACAGGCATATTTCCAATGAGGGGCTTAATATGGCGTTCGATTCTGCTAATGTCCATTTTAATGGTTGAGATTTTTTTGTTCTCACAACCTTCTCTAATATATAAGTCGCAAAGCTCACTTACTTTTAAATATTTCTTTTTGTCAGCTTTCTCAACAGCAGGATCTCGACCCATAATCACTTCTGCCAGACGTTTTTTAGCAATTTTTCTGGCCTCAGTCGCATTTAACTTGTCGGTATGACCTAAAGTTAATTTTCTTATAATTCCTTCAGCATTGCGATACATCACAATCCAAGATTTCGTATGTTTCCTAACCCTTAATCCAAAACCTTTAACTCTATCGTCCCAATACGTTTTTTCTTTTTCGTGATAAGGCACCTGCTTAACGAACCCTTTTGTTAATTTTGTCATGGCGGCAACTCCTTAAAATTGCTCCAATTTATTTTGGGTAGCGTGTTGGGTAACACCTCATAAAACAATTATATCAGTTTTTTTAGAATGAATCAAATCTTAACTAAAAAGTAAGATTCAGTATTTATAATACATTAGGAGTTTTATGCGTGATATAAACAGGGTAATTTTGGGGTAACAAATGGGTAGCAAATTTCATAAAAATTTAATCAATTTGTAAAAATAATAAACCACATCTCTTCTTAAAAAATGACGTTTTCTAATGAATTTGAATAAAATTTTATTTAAATTTAAATCTATTTTAATTAGATTTAAAAATAAAAAAGGTTATGCTCGATGTTGTTTTGTCATTGAATATAAACTATTTTTTTAGGTGTTAAAACTAGCTGGGGTTAGCATAAAAAGAACAAAGAAGGAATATTGTTTAATTAATTTTTGTCCACTGTAGTCTAAAAAGCAATTGTTTGACATTAAAATCATAGTTTTTAAAAAATGTTATTTTATTTTATGGTTATCTCATTATAATCCGTAGGAATGAATGAAATAAGTAGATATATCAATAAACAACTTTTTGTAGGACTGCTCTTAGTAACAACAACACTTTTAGCAATCGTTTGGCTTACGCAATCCTTGAGATTTATAGACTTCATCCTGAGTAAAGGACTTTCAATAACCATTTTTTTAAAACTTACTCTTTTGCTTATTCCTAATTTTTTGGTTATTATTCTGCCGATAGCTTTGTTTGGAGTAACACTTTTTACATACAATCGTATGATGATGGATAGAGAGATAGTTGTAATGTATGCGGCAGGTATAAGCCGCTTAGATTTAGCTAAGCCTGCTATTTTATTTGGCTTTGCGGCTATGCTGGCGTCACTTTTTCTTTCTATAGGTTATGTTCCCAAATCAGTTAAGCAATTTAGGGAACTTCAATGGAGCATTCGTCACGATGTTTCCCATATTATTTTCCAAGAAGGCGAGTTTATCAACATTGCAAGCGGTGTTACAATTTATATTAAAGAAAAACTGGCTGATGGTTCTTTAGCTGGAATAATGGTAAATGATGAGCGCAACCCTGATGTTAGAGTAACAATGACAGCAGAAAGAGCAATGATAATTCTTGGCGAAGGCAACCCTAAAATCAGTATGGTTAATGGCAGCCGCCAAGAAGTTAAAGTAAGTAATGGACAGTTTTCTATAATGTATTTTGATAGTTACAATATGGATTTAGGATTTTTTGATGAAAACCAAGAAATAAGATATATTGATGCTAAAGAACGTCCTTTATGGGAACTCCTGACTTTCAAGGGAGAAGAGAATATTCCAGAGAGAGATATTAAAAAATTTATTGTTGAAGGACATAAAAGAATTATTTCCCCCATTTATAATTTGACCTTTTTAATAATAGCTGTTGCTGGTCTTCTGTGCAGTAAATTTGATAGAAAAGGGCAGACTCGGGAAGTTTTGATAACATCTGGGGCAATGATTTTTGTTTTGAGCTTGTCTCTTGCTCTAGAAAATATGGCAACAAAACATTTGTTTGTCATTGCCTTTATGTATATTAATGCTTTAGTCCCGATTGCTCTGGGGCTATATTTCTTATCTCAAAATACTGCAAGAATACCAAAAAGAGAAATGCCAGACCAAATATGATAAAGCAGAAAAGAAACACCGCAAATATTTTTAAAAATACGCTTAAGGGGAGTATTTCTCTGTTTGCACTTTCTTGTTTTATGGTGTCATTTTCAACTAAAGCTGAGGCCAAAATAGATGATGAAATTAATAAACGGCAGAACGAGTTTAATCAGTCGATAGATTTTATGGCCGATGAGTTGGTACACGATAGAGTAAACAGCCTTATTTCGGCAAAAGGACACGTAGAAATAAACAGCGGTAAAAGTGTTTTAAAAGCAGATAATATTACATTTTATCAACGTGATAATCTGGTAAAGGCGTCTGGAAATATCATTCTTTTGGAAGAAACAGGCAATGTTATTTTCGCTGACTATTTAGAGCTTAAGGGCGATCTTAAAGATGGTTTTATTGATAACATTAAAATTATTATGAGCGATCATTCTCGTCTAGCAGCCAAGAAAATAGCCCGCAGCGATAAAAAAAATGTTTTGGAATACGGCGTTTTTACTCCGTGTGATATTTGCGCTGAAAATCCTGAAAAGCCCCCAGTTTGGCAGATAAAAGCTATTAGAGTGATTTATGATGAAGATAATCAAAAGGTTTCTTATCGTAATGCGTGGCTTGAATTAGGAAGCGTTCCTGTTTTTTATACTCCTTATTTTTCGCACCCAAGTCCAGAAGTTAAAAGAAGAAGCGGGTTTTTAGCCCCTAAAATAGGAAATCGTAAAAACATTGGAGAGTCTTTTCAAATTCCTTATTTTTATGATATTTCACCGCAGGAAGATTTAACATTTACACCGATGTTTACTACTAAGGAAAATATTGTTTTAAAAGCCAATCATCGCAAAATGTATGATGAGGCAGAAAGCGATATCAGCGGGAGTTTAACGCAAGATTCCAATAATGATATAAAAGGCAATATCGACCTTTATGCTCGTAAAGAACTAAACGATTATTATGTTGTGGAAGCAAACGTCGCTAGGGCATCTGACGATACCTATTTAAAGCGCTATGGATTTAAGGGTGAAGACAAACTTTGGCTTGAGAGCAGTTTGAATTTAGAAGGTTTTGACGGCAGAAGTTATGTCAATTCCAAGGCTTTTACATTCCAAGATATGCGCAGCAATATTATTAATAATAATACCCCTGTGGTTTTAGAGCCGTTAAATTTTAATTTGATAAATGACCCTGAAAAATATGGGTCTTATACTTCTTTGACAGGAAGTTCAATGATTCTTGATCGGCAGAAAGGTGTTAAATCAAGAAGAGTGAGCCTTATTGCAGGGTGGCATTTGCCTTATACAAGCCCTTACGGCGATATTTATCAGTTGTCCGCATCATTGCGAGGTGATGGTTACCACGTTGAAAATGTTGCTATCAGTGATACTGAAGAATACAGCGGTTTTGTTTCAAGAGTTTTCCCTGAACTTGCTATGGAATGGCGTTATCCATTTGTTAAAAGAGAAGAAGCTTCACATCAAGTTTTAGAGCCTATTGTCGTTGGTGTTATTTCTCCTAATAATGTTAACAATATTAAAATACCTAATGAAGACAGCCGAGATATTGAACTTGATGATACTAATATTTTAGAATCAAATCATTTTATTGGTTATGACCGCGTTGAAAGCGGGGCTAGAGTTAATTACGGCCTGCGGTGGAGTGCTTATGGTGAAACAACAGGACAGGCATCAGGATTTTTAGGTCAAAGTTATCGTTTTACTAAGGATAATTACTTCCCTGAAGAATCAGGCATTAACAAGCATTTTAGTGATTACGTCGGTAAATTTAAGGCAAGTCCTAATGACTTTTTTGATATGAGTTATAGTTTCCGATTAGATCAAAATACATTTGATGCAAGGCGTCACGAATTTGCTATGAGTGCAGGAACGCCGGCATTTAAAGTAAGCCCCGATTATACTTATATTAATTCTTCAGAATTTTCTGATTTAAAAGATCGTAAAGAAATAGGTTTAAAACTTAATTCAGAGCTATCAAGATATTGGAATGCCGAAGCTTATCATCGTTATGATTTGACTAAAGACGGCGGTACTTTAGAATATGGTGTCAGCTTGATATATGACGACGAATGTTTTACTGTTGATACGAGTGTTGAACGTGATTATACCTCAGACCAAGACTATGAAGGCGGTTTTAGTATCGGTATAACTTTTTATTTTAAACCTTTTGGTAAAGTGCAGACAGGACAATAACCTTATGTTTTTTTATAGAATAAAAAATTTATTATTCGTAGTTGCAATTATAGGCTTTGCGACGTTTAAAGCCGCAGCTTCAGATTTTTCTATTGCAGCTTTAGTTAATGATCAGATAATTTCTGCGCTTGATTTAGATTCAAGAATCAAAATGGTTTTTGGAACTTCCAATATCCCATATAATCAGGAAACCATAAATCATTTTAAGCCGCAAATCTTAAACCAAATGATAGATGACCTTCTTAAAATACAAGCCGCGAAAGATCTTGGCATCAACATCACCGATGATGATATTGAAAATGCAATTGCTACCGTCGAACGAAACAATCGTATGCCCAAAGGTCAGTTAAAGAAAATGGTTGAATCCTTTGGCATCAGTCAAGAAACATTAAGAATGCAAATGAAATCAGAAATATCTTGGCTTAAGATTGCAGGAAAGCTTTTTATGCCTAACACCAATGTCAGTGATGAAGAAGTAAAAGACTTTATTGATAAGAAAAAAGCGCATATCGGCAAGCCTGAAATGATGGTTTCTGAGATTTTTCTTCCTATAGACGATGTTGATAAAGAAGAAGAGGTTTTAACCAATGCCCGCAGAATAATAGGATATGTAGCATCTGGGGTTGATTTTGGAGCGATGGCAAAACAATTTTCTCAAAGCCCAACGGCGGGCAGTGGTGGTGATTTGGGCTGGATTTATGAAGGACAGCTCGAAAAAGAGTTAGATGAAGTGATTAATAAAATGGAACCACCAAGTATTTCTTCTCCGATTAAAACCCGCTATGGTTATTATATTCTTTTGTTAAAAGACAAAAGACTTGCTTCAATACCTGATCCTTCAAAAGCGGTCTATAATTTAAGTCAGATTTATATTCCAGATAGTACTTTAGATGTTATTAAACAGGATATAATGCGTAAGGCAAATAATGCTGAAAATTGTTCTGCTTTTAATGAAGTTGCTAAAAATTTTGGAACTCTTGGCTCAGGGCCTTTAGGTATGATTCCTTTGGCTAATATGCCTCCTGAAATTTTAAAAGCTACCAAAGATTTACCAGAGAATAAGGCTGGCGGCCTTACTCCCGTTAAAGATGGCAATTTAATTTTTATGGTTTGTTCAAAGACTATTCCTGGAGGACTTCCTGACGAAAAAACCGTTAGAAATCAGTTGGAACTTGAAAAAATCGATAAAATGGCACGTAGAAAACTCAGAGAACTCAGACGTTTAGCTATTATTGAAATTAGGTAACAGATGATTTTTGAAGAAATCACCAACATTCCATCTGTTAGCGATATCTGTAAAAAGTATGAACTTTTTGCGAAGAAGTCATTAGGTCAAAATTTTTTATTTGATATGAACATTACGAGGCGGATAGTACGCCTAGCATATGAAAACGGTAAAATTGATTTTGAGAAAGATACCATTTTTGAAATCGGCTGCGGTCCAGGTGGTCTTACTAGAGCCATTTTAGAAGCTGGAGCCAAAAAGCTGATTATCATCGAACAAGATGAACGTTTTGTTGAAATTATAAGTGATACCTTAAAAGACTTTAAAGATAGATTTGAAGTTATCAGTGGTGATGCACTAAAAACGGATATTAGCTTATTAGGCACGTCTCCACGTCATATCATTGCTAATCTTCCATATAATATTTCGACGGCTCTGCTTATCAAATGGCTGGAGAATATAACAAGTTTTAGCAGTATGACTTTGATGTATCAGAAAGAAGTTGGCGATCGAATATGTGCCAGCGTTGATGAAAATGCTTATGGCAGATTGGCGGTTATGGCTAATTGGTTGTGCAATACTAAGGTCTTGTTTGATATTAATCCAAGGGCTTTTACGCCGCCGCCAAAGGTTACATCTAGTGTTGTTTTCTTAAAACCAAAAGCTGATGCTTTTCAAGTATCATTTAAAGCAATGGAAAAGGTTGTTGCCGCAGCGTTTAATCAAAGAAGAAAAATGCTTCGCTCGAGTTTAAAAACTCTGGGGCAAACAGAGGAACTATTAGCCCAAGCCGCAATTGACGGCACCAAACGTGCAGAACAACTAGATATTTCAGATTTTTGCAGGCTGGCTAAGGTTTTTGAAAATAAGTAAAACCGTTATTTAGATAAAATTTTTTACTTTTGCTTTTATCAAAAGCAAAGCCGTACGACAGATATTTACCGTCAGGAAAAAATAAAAGCAGCAACAAAAAATATTGATGTTATCAACTTAAAAATAGAGCCGTTTTTTTATTAACGTTATCTTTCTTTTTAATTAAATCGATTAATTCTTGATAACGATTTTTTATCAATGTTATCTGTGTTTTTGTGAAAGGTTTTTTTCGTTTAAACTTAACACCGTGAAATCCGTGAGAGCCAGAAGTTAAGTAATTTTTATCTATTATTATATCAAACTTATCAGGATTATTAAAAACATCACAGCCGTATGTTAAATCAAAATACTGAACATTAAGGCAGTCAATATAACTTTCGAGCTGCTCAATTTTTTGTGCTGTATCCATTATTTCTTCAAATGAAGCGTTAGGAAAATCTGCAATAATATTTGATGAGATAATGATATTATAAAAAGCTGCGGCTTTTAAATTCTGTTTAATGGTTTCATAGTCAGCTTTTTTGTTCATCAGTTTTAAAACACGGTTATTTAAACTTTCAGTTCCAAAATTTATTTCATAAACCCCAGCTTTGGATAAGGTTTGAAAAAAATGATTATCAAGATTTTTATCGTGAAGCATATATCCGGAGGTTTTTAATTTATAATTTTCGCTTATAGCCAGATTGCAAAGTTTTAGGTACCAATTAGGAGGGATAGCATCAGATATTAATATGAAACCGCTGGGATTTATATTTTCATTATGACTTTTTATTTCAGCAAAGACATCTTCAGGTTTTCTAAGCAGAATATTTTGAGAAAGCCGCTTATAATCACAAAAACTGCATTTGCCCCAGTGGCAGCCATTTCCTATAAGAATAGGAATAAAACGAGGTTCAAAATAATCTTTAATATCACTGAAATCGGTAGTTTCAAGACTGTTAAAGGCGTCTTTTGTTAAAGGTTTAGCTTTTATAATTTCGATGTTTGGGGCATCATTTTTGATATGTTCTAAAAGATAAGGCAGGGTTTCTTCACCGTTGCCGCACATAATAGAGTCAAATATCTGGCTTTTACGCAGCATTTCAATTTGAAGAGGGGTTAAAAGTGTTATTTGACTGCCGCCTATAATAAGCTTTATCTCAGGGTGCAGGTGTCTAATAATCCTTGCCATTTCTATTGCTCGTGGCAGTTGATGGGCAAAAGCTACAGAAAAGCCTATAACGTCATATCGAAAGGCATTAATAAAATTAAGGCTTGATAGATATAGGTTATAAGCTAAATCATCTAAAGTATAATCTTTAAGGCATTCCTTTAGGTTTTTGAAAAGCGGAAAAACTTCAGAAAAATCATATTTTTTTTGATTATCTGATTTATGATTTAATAGTTTTTCAGTCGTAATGAATGCCAAGTTTAAATCAACGGCTGCGGCATCAAATCCTTGTTTTTGCAAAATACTTTTAAGGTAATTAATCCCAAGAGGAGGAGTTGTTTGAAAACAAATATTATCGGAATAAGGCGGAAATATTAATAATATTGAAGGCTTTGAAGTTTGGGACATCATTATTCCGCCATTGCAATGGTTGTTAAGAAAAAATTAACTATAAAGATATGGTGATTAAACCTAGCTTTAAGATGCAAAGAGCTAGAATACCATAAAGCAGAACGCCCAGAGGATACTTAAATGCTATCCTAAAATCTGTGCGTGATGGGATTGCATTTTCAATGATAATCGTCTGCATTAAGACGTATAATATATAGTTTTTAAAATTAGGTTCCATCAAAAGATTGAGGTTTTGATTAAGCCAGAAACCGAATGGAAGCAATAATAAAGGAGCCATAGCAGAAGGGACAGCATTGTAATATTTTATGTTTTCAAAGCTCACGCTTCCCATTGTATAAAATCCAGGTCCAGCTTTTTTAGGAAGAATTTCAAAATCAATCGGTCTGGCATTGGTGATCGTTCCAATTACAAAGTGGCATAGCTCGTGCAAGAAGGTTCCAAAAATATTCACCAAAGCTAAAAGCCACATATTTTTATAAGTTGCATATTTTATTCTGATTAAAAAAATGACAAGAGCGATTAGAATGAAGCGATCATTAAAAAGAAACTCTAAAAAATCGGGATTGTTAACAATACGGTTAATATTCATTTTTATTCACTCTTAGAATTTAATTTTTTCATACCAGCGGCATACATTGTAAAAAGCAGTTCAGATATAATTGCGGGATTATCTTTGCATACCGTATTAAGAAGGTTTTTAGAGGCAAGAGCTATAATACCCATCAGAGAAGAAGCATAAACCTCAGAAAGTTTAGTTCTTGCATTGTCATCTATTGCAGGAAAAACATCTGCAAAAATATCAGAAACAGGGGCAAATAACATATTGATTTGAGCAGAATAATCTTCGGGAAGTTCAAGGCAATAGTTTGTAATATCAACAAAGACTAGGCTGGCAAGGTTAGGGTTTGTTTGAATAAACCTAAGTAGTTCTTGGGAAAAGGTGCGAAGTTTCAATTCTGGTTCGTCAATTTCCATTAAGCTGTTAGTGACGTTGGAAATAAGGTCTGATAAAGCCCCGATAGCAATGTTCATAACAATATCGTCAAGAGAGTTAAAAAGGTTATAGAGTGTACCAACAGAATAACCATTTTCCTGAGCAAGTTTTCTAGCCGTTAAAGCTTTAGCTCCATTATTAATAATAAATTCTCTAGCGCAACAAAGTGTTTTGTCTTTTATTTCAAAACGCTCTAAATCACTTTTAACGGGCATAATAAAACCTTAAGAAGAACATTGTTCAAAGTTGTATAGTATATTGTTATAAAATAATTTTTTAATATACAAGATAAAACTTTAAACAATGTTCATTTTTTTAAGAGTTTCTAATTTTATTGATAAAATCGGCTACTTGATTTTTTAACATTACTGATTTTTGAGCAAGTTCTTTAGAGGCAGCTAGAACTTGGTTAGCTGCGGAGCCTGCTTCACCTGCAGCCTGAGTTACACCAGAAATGTTGTTGGAGACGTTTTTTATACCTTCTGAAGCTTGGGCGGCATTTCTAGATATTTCGCCTGTTGCAGCTCCTTGTTCTTCGACTGCAGATGCTATAGTAGCGGAAATTTCATCAATCTTAGAAATGACTTCTCCAATTCTAGCAATAGCAGTTACGGCTTGATTAGTTTTGCCTTGAACATCTGATATTTGTTCAGCAATATCCTCTGTAGCCTTAGCTGTTTGGTTAGCAAGATTTTTAACTTCGCTTGCAACTACAGCAAAACCTTTGCCGGCATCGCCAGCTCTTGCAGCTTCGATTGTAGCATTAAGAGCAAGCAAGTTAGTTTGGTTGGCAATATCTGTGATAAGAGAAATAATCTCGCTAATTTGCTGTGCAGATTCTGATAAACTGCCGATAACGTCATTAGTAATATTTACTTCGTTCACAGCTTGACGGGCAATATCTGATTCTGCAGAAACCTGTCTTGCAATTTCATTAATGGAGGCCGTTAATTCTTCAGCCGCCGCTGCCACAGTTTGAACATTGGTTGATGCTTCCTCTGATGCTTCGGCAACGTTTGCAGCTTGTTGAGCGGTTTCATCTGAAATTGCAGACATACTTTCTGCCGTCGCGTTAAGCTCGGTTGAGGCTGCCGATACAGCGTCTACGACGTTCATAATAGAAGCTTCAAAATCTTTAATAATTACTTCCAATTGTTTTAGTTTGGCGACTTGTTTTTCTTGTTCTTTACGTTGTTCTTGTTCTAAAACTTGGGTTTTAAGAGCGTTATCTTTAAAAACCTGCATAGCTTCTGCCATGTCGCCGATTTCATCGGTGCGCTTTTTTTCAGGAATTGCAACATCTAAGTCACCATTGGAAAGGATATTCATCGCCTTAGTCATATTTTTTATGGGTAAAGAAATCCCTGATGCCATTAGATATCCAACAAAAGCAACAATTACAGCAAAAACAAAAGCGATAATAAAAATAACTTGGCTCATTTGGGAGACATCGGCTAAAGCTTCGTCTCTATCAATTGTAGACACCGTAATCCAATTAACATCTAAAAACTTGACCTTTTCTGCTTCAAAGAGAACTTTGTGTCCATAAAAATCTGGACAGTATCCCAATTCAGTGCCGCTTTCAAAGGCCTTGTTCATACAAGGGTAGGAAAAGTCTAGTCCTATCTTAATATCAGGTTTTCCAGAGGTTATAGTTTCAATGCCGGTACGGAGCGAGGTAATATCTTTATTACGCCCGACAACAAAAGAATTACCAGTTTTTCCCATGCCGTCCCTTGGAATTACAATACTTTCGATTGCTTCTTGAGGAATTTTAAAAGCTACAAGGCCGATAGTTTGCAATATAGCCTACCAGAATCAAGGGCAGTAAACCAATAGCTAAAAAAGCTATAATTAATTTGGATTTTATCTTTAATTTAGACATTATTCCTCCTATTTTATGTACACAATGTTACAAATGTAACTATATTGTAACTCCGCTTTTAAGGCAACTTAAAACAGAAAATGTAACATAACCGTAATGTTATTGTCTTAAAAAAGGGGAGGCTTAATTTTGTTCTAAATTAAAATAGCCAGCATCAAAACTTGTAGAACCGTCTTTTTTTATTAGATTTATTTCTGCATGCCATATTTTTCCAGGCTGTTCTTTATAATAGCTGATAGTTTTATCTTTAATAACAAAGCTAACCTCAAAAAGATTATCAACAATATTTTTTATACTGATTATTGTAGTTTCATAATCTTTAAAGTCATGTTGCAAAAGAAGCATTTCTTTATATAAAGGCTGCTGCAACTGCTGAAAAAGATATTTTGCGATAAAAAGCTGTTCTAGGCTTTGTTCAGGATTGGGATAGAGCTGTTCTGACGAGCTTTTATAATCGTGAACCAAAAATCTATGGGGCATTATTTGAGCAAATTTATCGTTAGCTGAATTAGGGACAATAACAGTTCTAAAACTTGCTTGCCATACCCGTTCCTCTGTAAGATTGTTGTTATCAAAATCTCTTGTGAGAAAAGTTGCACGCCATTCTTTACCGCCAACGGTATCGATTTTATTTCCTAGATCTTCAACTGCGAGAATTTCAAAGTCTCTTGTCATTTTGCTTTTGGAGAAAACGTCAAATAAGAAAACAGCTTTAACATAAAAATCAATAAAGGTTTTTTCTGAGCTTAGTTCTTTGATTTTTCCATTTAATCCCCAATCATTACGCATCTGTTCTGCATTATCGGTGATGCTGTGACGCATTTTAAGATAATCAATAATCATTTGCGGAGTGTCTTCCATAACACCTTTGCTTGGCGCATCTATATAGAGGATTTCATTATCAGAATTTTGAGCATAGAGCTCTTGTTTGGTTACCATAAACCCTGATGGATTATTGAAACCTTCAAAAAAATAAGAAACGCCAGAAAGTGGTTCGTTTACGCCATCAAACAAAGCATCACTTTTCCTAAAATCTATAGTTAAAACAGCTTGCCAATTTCTAATCAAAGGTTCTTCTTTATCTGGGAAATAATCGAAACTTTTAAAGTATACCCGCCACTTATCAGAAGAAATTTTTTCGGCGTCATCTATTAAAATGCTGCGTTCTAAGTTTTGAATATTAAATCGTGCTAAATCTTGCGCCAGCCCTTCAGAGATGTTCTGGTAATTTTCTAAAGAAGATATCTGGCGTAAAGGCCCTCGTTCTCCCCAGTAAATTGCAGTGTCTTCAATAGAGCCAAAGGTGCTGAATCTTAAACTGATATATCTTGAAACAAGTTCTTTGATATTAGCCATTTTAGAAGGCAGTTTTCGCAAAGGTTTCTCTTCTTGCGCATAGTAATTGACAATAAAACTGGCTTTTTGAGATAAATTTTTCAGGGTTTTAATATCATCTGATATAGAAGAGGCGTAAATAACAGCTTTCCATTTACGAGAAATAATTTCTTCGTAATTTTCGGCGACATCTTTAGTAATGAATTCCGTTTCCCAAACGCCTGGTTGTTTTTTATCAAAGGTTATAAATTCAACATCTCGTTCGATTCTTTTATTCATAACAATATCTTGTTCTTTAAGAGCATTATCGGCAAATTCGGCACATACCGAATCGGAAGAGTAGTAACATACCCCGTGTTTTCCTCCCCATCTAGCCGCCATTTTGTCAGGGTCTTTAACTATAGTGTTTCGTAAGGTAACGTATTCTTTAATTAAAAGGTCATCTTTATCTAGGGCTTTGCTAGAGCTCATAAAAGAAGGTCTAATTACGGCAAATAAGGCCGCGAGCATAAGAAAGATTGCAGTCAAAACGTGAGATAACTTGTTCATCTAAAAAAACCCTTAAAATTTTATATAATTTTTATCAACTCTTCTTGATATTTATTTTTAAAGTATTAGGCTTTATCTTTTAATATAAATCTAACCTTAACTGTTTTTTTTAGGAAATAAAATATGACTATGAACTGGGTTGAAAATTTTTCAAAGACCTTAGTTGAAAAACTTGGGCAAAAAAAAGGCGAAAGTTTTGTAAAAAGATATGCTAATTCATTTAAATCCAATTATCACGACCGTTTTGATGCCGAAAGTGCATACAAAGATGTTTTAAACATAGAAGAAGTTGCAAAAACTGGAAAACCTTCAACCTATCTTTATGAACCAGAGAAAAAAGACGGAAACAAGGTCTGTTTTAAACTTTATTATCCAAGAGAATCCGCGGTTCTTTCTGATGTTATTCCTATGCTTGAGCATATGAGTTTTAAGATTTTAACAGAAATTCCTTATCAATGCTCATTTCAAGATGCTAAAGAAACTGATGATATTAAATCAGTATGGGTACATAACTTTACAATGGTTCGTATGGATAAAAGTAAGGTTGATGTCGAAAAAATAAGAGACGATTTTCAAGAAGCCTTTAAAAAGGTTATGGACGGTGATGTTGACGATGATGGTTTTAACTGCCTTATTTTAGTTGCAGGGCTTAATTGGCGTGAGGTTTCAATTGTTAGAGCTTATGCTCGTTATTTAAGACAAGCAGGTATTACACTTTCTCAGGACTACATTAACTCTGCTTTGGCAGCAAACCCTGAGATTACTAAAATGCTGGTTGATTACTTTGAATCTAAATTTAATCCTGCAGCAAGTGTCAGAAAAACATCAGCTGCCAAAATAGCTGAAATTGATGCTAAGATTAAAGCTGCTCTTGATAATGTAACAAGTGCAGAGGAAGACCGTATTATAAGATATATTGTAAATCTTTTAGAATGCACTCTTCGTACTAATTTTTATCAATCAAAAGCAAAAAATTACATTTCTTTTAAACTAAACAGCAAGGAAATTTATGATTTGCCTCTGCCACGTCCAATGGTGGAAATCTTTGTTTACTCTCCTCGTATGGAAGGCATTCATTTAAGAGGCGGCAAAGTTGCTAGGGGTGGTATTCGCTGGTCAGACCGCCACGAAGATTACAGAACTGAAATATTAGGTTTGGTTAAAGCCCAAATGGTTAAAAATGTGGTTATCGTTCCAACAGGTTCTAAGGGCGGATTCGTCTGCAAAAAAATGCCTTACAATGGAACCAGAGAAGAAATCTTGGCTGAGGGCATCGAATGTTATAAAACATTAATGCGTGGTATTTTAGACCTCACAGATAACATAGATTTAAAGAATGATAAAATTGTTCCTCCTGAAGATGTTGTTCGTTATGATGAAGACGATCCTTATCTTGTTGTGGCCGCGGATAAAGGAACAGCAAGCTTTTCCGATATTGCAAATGGTGTTTCTCAAGAATATGGTTTCTGGCTTGGCGATGCTTTTGCTTCTGGCGGTTCAGTCGGTTTCAGTCATAAAGATATGGCGATTACTGCAAAGGGCGCTTGGGAATGCGTTAAGCGTCATTTCCGCGAAATTGGCGTTAATATTCAAACGACTGATTTTCAAGTGGCGGGTGTCGGTGATATGTCTGGCGACGTATTCGGCAATGGTATGCTCTTGTCAGAACATATTAAATTAGTAGCAGCGTTTGACCATCGTAATATTTTTATTGATCCTAATCCAGATCCTAAGAAATCATTTAAAGAAAGAGAACGTATGTTCGCTTTACCTCGCTCAAGTTGGGAAGATTATAACCAAGAGCTAATTTCTGAGGGCGGCGGTATTTTTAGCCGTAAAGCTAAAAGCATTACGCTTTCAAAAGAAATTAAAAATCTTTTGAATATTAAAGAAAGCAGCCTCACGCCTAATAATTTAATTAAAGCCATTTTAAGATCTAATATCGATTTGTTATGGTTTGGAGGTATTGGTACTTATGTTAAATCTTCGGCGCAAAGAGATTCTGATGTCGGCGATAGAAGCAATGATGCCTGCCGCATTAATGCTAACGAAATCAAAGCAAAGGTTGTGGGTGAAGGTGCCAATCTTGGTATGACACAAAAAGCTCGTATTGAATACTGCTTAAATGGCGGCCGTTGCAATACTGATGCTATTGATAATTCTGCTGGTGTTAATTGTTCTGATATCGAAGTGAACTTCAAAATTTTATTAAATGATATTATTTCATCGGGTAAGATGGATATTAAGGGACGTAATAAACTGCTGGTAGAGCTTACAAGTGATGTTTCTAAGTTAAGTATGAGAGCTAATCAGCTTCAGGGGCAGGCTTTAAGCCTAATGCTTGCTCAAGGCACTTCGATTATGAGTGAGCAAAAAGACTTATTTAAGTTTTTAGAAGAAGATGGGCTTCTTAATAGAGATGTTGAGTTTTTACCATCTAATGACGAAATGGACGATAGATTTTCAAAAGGTCAAGGGCTTACTAGACCTGAGCTTTCTATTTTAATGCCATATTCTAAAATTTGGCTTTATAAACAAATTATAGAAAGCGATCTGCCAGATGATCCAATGCTTACAGAGCGGGCTTTGTTTAATTATTTTCCTAAACAAATTCGTGAAAAATATGGTGAATTTATTAAGAGACATCGTTTACGTCGTGAAATAATTGCTAAACAGATTACCAATACTTTAATTAATCGTGTTGGTGGAACATTTGTTACCTCTCTTATGGAAAAAACGGGAATGCCTCCTTCAATGATTGCTAGGGCGTTTCTCGTAGCTGTTATTTCATTTTCGATTAATGATATCTGGGATAGTATTGAAGCTTTAGACAACAAAGTTGATGCCAAAGTTCAGACAATGATGCTGATCGAAATTAACCGTATTTTAGAAAGAATTACGCAGTGGATTTTAAGAAGAGGTCCAGCAAAAATTGATTTAACATTAGTTACCAAAGAATTCAAAAACAATGTTGATGATGTTGCCGCCTCTATTGATGCAGCGCTTGCAGCCGTAAATGACAGCTATATTAAGGATTTTGCTAAAATTTATATGGATCAAGGTGTTCCTGAAATATTGTCGCGTCGTGTTGCTAGCATACCGTTACTTTCTTCTGGGCTTGATATTGGTCAACTATCCAGAAAATATGGTGTTCCAATAGAAATAGTCTGCAGTATTTATTTTGCTATCGGTAAAGATTTTGATTTAAGATGGATGAGAGATTCTCTCAGAAAAGATGTCTTTATTGACAGCCACTGGAAGCATCTTGCCGTTTTTGGCATTGAAGAATCGCTGTTTGCTCAGCAGCGTTCAATTGTTGCTCGTATTTTGGAATATCTTGGCAAAGATATTGTTAAACTTGCGAAGAAGGATCCTTCTTTTGAAGGTGCAATTAATTCATGGAAAACGGAGCATGAGTATATCGTAAAACGTATATCCAAAGTAATTCGTGATATTAAAGCATCAAATAAAGTTGATTTAGCAATGATGATGGTTATGACACGCAATCTAAGAGCTTTGTCGGAACCACGATTATTGTAAATCTATTTTATTCAACAAAAATTAAACAAGTGAAAAACTCTTTTATGATAGTTTTTCACTTGTTTTTCTTGTAATACAACAAAAATATAATAACGAGATTGATACATATTTAGAAAAATAAATAAAAAATAACAAACTTATAAATAATATCAAGATAGTTTATAATAATACGCTTGTTTTTTTTCTTGTTATCTTTTAAAGTCTAGAAGGTTTGCAAGAGTTTGCAGACTAGGGCGTCGAAACCCTTTGATGTGTGCAGCTTGGCACAGGCTGATTTATTTATGTGTCGCCTCGGTCCTAGGGTCGGGGTGATAACAGTGTATGTACAAGTTCCCTCCCCCAAGAGATAGGACTAAAGACTGTTATGCCTTTTTACATCAAGGTTTTCGAACACCCCGACCGCCAAGCTAAGCTATTTTGGCGGTCACATCGGTATGCAGTAATTTTATTGATACATAACTGAAACGATTAAGAAATATTCTTGATACAGAAATATGCTTTAATAAGATTATTGTTGTTAGTACTTTTTATAGGGGACAGGCTATGTTTGCTGTAGTAACAAGGTTAAAATTTTCTCAAAAAATTATTATTTCATCTATGTTATCGCTATTAGTATTAGGCGGAACTTTGACAGTGCAGTCATCACGCGGCATTAAACAGGAAATGCTTCAAATGGCTCAAGAAGACCAAAATACTTCTCTTAATGTATTAAAAGCAATTTTTGCTAATATGGGCAGTGAGATCAAAATATCCGATAATAAGTTGATGGTAGGAGAACATATTGTTAATAATGATTATCTTATAGTTGATAGAGTGAAAAACATCTCTGGTGGTGTTGCAACAATCTTTATGAAAACTATAAAAAACGGTTCAATTGAATTTGAGCGCGTGTCAACTAATATTGTAAATGACAGCGGAAATAGAGCTGTTGGAACTCTTTTAGCTAAGGGTGCTGTTTATGATAGTATGATGAATGGCAAAACATTTTTTGGTGAGGCTGATATCTTAGGTAAAAGCTATTTTACAGCTTATGAGCCGATAAAAGACAGCCGAGGTGAAATTGTTGGCATTTATTTTGTTGGTTTATTACAAAGCGATTTCTTAGGTATTATTAACAAAACAATAAATGATTTGGTTCTTATTTCATTAGTAACAGTTATTGTTATCACTTTGCTTTTGACTATTTTCTTCAAGAAACAACTTAAAGTTATGTTAGATTTAAATAATGTAATGGGCGATATTTCAAACGGGGACTTTAACATAAAAGTTCCAGGACAAAGCCGTTATGACGAAATCGGCGATATGGCAAGAGCTGTTGAAGTGTTTAAAGAAAATGGTATTAAGACCAAAGAGCTCGAAGAAGCTCAGAAACAAGCTGAGATTAGAGCTGCCAAGGAAAAGAAAGAAATGATGCATAAAATGGCAGATGACTTTGAAAAAGCAGTTATGGGTATTGTTGACGCTGTATCTGCTGCCGCTACCGAAATGAATTCGACGGCTGAGAATATGTCAGCTATTTCCGAAGAAACAGCTCAGCAGGCAACCGCAGTTGCCGCAGCTTCCGAACAAGCTGCTGCGAACGTTCAAACTGTTGCCGCCGCTGCTGAAGAACTTTCCAACTCTATTGCTGAAATTTCAAGGCAGGTGACAGAAGAATCAGCTATAGCTAGACAGGCTGTAGAAGAGGTTCACACAACAAATGCTGTGGTTGGCGGACTTGTTCAATCCGCTCAAAGAATTAGTGAAGTTGTTGAACTCATCACTGATATTGCCAATCAAACGAATTTACTTGCTCTTAATGCAACGATTGAAGCTGCTCGTGCTGGTGATGCTGGCAAGGGATTTGCTGTTGTTGCTAGTGAAGTTAAGAATCTTGCTAATCAAACAGCAAGGGCAACGGAAGATATTTCTAATCAAATTTCTGATGTTCAGGGTAAAACTAATCAGGCGGTATCAGCTATTACTAACATCGGGTCTGTTATCGATAAGATTGATGAAATATCAGCTGCAATCGCTTCTGCTGTTGAACAACAAGGCGCAGCAACATCTGAGATTTCACGTAATGTTGAACAAGCATCACAGGGAACAGCTGAAGTATCTAATAATATTGTTGGCGTAACACAGGCTGCAGGTGAGGCTGGTTCAGCGGCTAACCAAGTTTTGACAGCATCTAAAGAACTTGCTCAAAAGTCAGTTCTTTTAAGAGATGAAGTTAAAAACTTTATTGTAAAAATTAGAGCATCATAGTTTTTATAAAGATATTTCTGTTTTTAGTTAATAGGCTTGAATTAGATGACTTTTAGGTTTTCTAATTCAAGCCTAACTATTTTTTATGAAATTTTTGCCAATCTTTTGACATAAATTTGCATTTGGCAAAATTGATTTAACTAAAATTCCTGAGAAGTACTCAAATTAAGAATTGTTGATAATATTATTGAAGCATATTTTCAATATTTTTATTGAAACTACTTTATTTTCAATAACTAATAATACTTTTTATTTTATACTTAAAAAGATTTTCTAACAAAAGAACTTTGAGGTATTAAAATCACTTTGTATCGTTTTAACAAAATTTTTAAGAAAAACAATCGCTTGTTATAAAATAACAGTAAATGTGAAGTGTTGTCGAAAAACCACAGTATTATTAAAAAAGCATTTTATTACTCTTGAAATGGACAAAAAGAAAATTTTTTCTTTAAACAAAAAAGCACTTATGATAGAAGGTAGGTATATTTTAAACATTTGCACAACTTAAGGGGTATGAGTAATGGCAGAAGATGTAAAAGATAAAGTTTCAGGATTTTTAAAGAAGGATTTAAAAATTTTTGTTTGTGGTGATACTACCAAAAGACCAGATGATGTTTTTAGACAGTCATCAATAATGCTTTTAAATAAAAAGGCCGATGGCCGCACTATTTATGCTGAACCAGCAAAAGATCAAAGAGGTGTTGTCGATATTAGTTTTGACAAACCTGTTGCTGGCGGCGAAATTGAGAAATCTACAACGAGATCAAGCAGAGATTTCACAGAATTATCAAATGTCTTAAAAGAACTAGGCAATGTTACTTGGGTTATGGATAAAGATGCCATTTTAAGAACATTTGCTCTTGATACCGATCCTAACAAGACAAAACTTAAGGCCTTTGAAAAACATTTAGCGGCGTTTTCTAAAGAAGAAAACAATGAATTGACCAGCCAGCTTAGCTATAGAGATAAGCAAATGCTTTATAAAGAAGTTATGGAAAAAGAAAACAATCCATTTTCTTTAGCAATTCCATCAACTACCATTGATGGCAATGTTGGCGTTATTAACCCAGCAGATGCAGATATGCCAATTCATGATATGTTTTTCCCATATTTGGCAGAAAAGGGTATTGGCTTGGAAGAGTATAACCAATTTATTAATACTCATGAAGCAGGACATGCTAACGATAGACGTAATCACAGAACGCAATTCAGTGATAAGGCAGAAACTAATTGGATGCGCCACAGAACAGAATGCGTAGCTGATACATTCTCAACTCTTATGCTTGCAAGAAAAACAGGAAATACTAATGTTGGTGAGCTTGCTGCGGATGTTCGTAACGAATTAACAGTTCAAGGTTTAGCATATATACAAAAATATCTTGATAAACAAAGACAAGAACAGCTTGGTGATGGCGTTGCCTTTAGAATTTCAAGCTTATCTAAATCTCTTTCAGAATATGCTGATGATAATTTTGAAGACAGACCATACGTTGGTAGTGCTGCTTTGAAGAAATTTATGGAAGAAGAAAAAGCTAAAAAAGAAGGTAGGCCTGTTGCCAGAAAACAAGAGCCAAGTTTTGTTGAATCTATTATTAATGATTTTGATGGCAAATTGACGGCTTCTGCTTTTTCTAGAACACCTGAAGATGTTTTAGGCTCAATCATCGCATACACAACAACGCCAACGGTTGATGCAACAATAAAAGTTGCAAAAGAAAAACTTAAAGATGGCAGCTTGCAGGCAATGTCAACTAAAGAAGTTTATTCTTTGGCAGAAAAAATGGTTGATGAAAATACTTTCAGCAAAGAAAAAGTTGCGAAAATGATTTCCAGCTTTATGAAGGGCGAAACAATGCCTGAGTTTGAAGCTATTTTCAAACGCAGAGCTGAATCAGGTTTAACTGTTACAGATAACAAAAAAGTTAAAGCTGAAGAAATGACAGGGAAACAAACAGCAGATTATGACAGAGGTTTCAGAGCAAAAATTGCATCTGATTCTAAAGTAGATGTTATAAATGCAGTTGAAACTGAGAAGGATAGATTAAGAGCTATCGATCCATTTAAAGCTAGTTATGTTACAGCTCATAGCAAAATTGAACATCTTAATGATAAATACATTGATGGCAATGGGAGCAAATCTAGAGATGCGGTTAAAGCTAAAATCTTAGCAAACAAAGATAAAACCAAAAAAGCCAAAGGCAAAAAACAGCCTTCTGTTGCTAACTTGGTTAATAAAAGCAAAACTAGATAATAGCTTTAATTAAAAAAACAATGCTTTTAGACACCGCAATTTATTAAATTAGATTGCGGTGTTTTAACTAAAAATAGGGAAAAAAGAGGAACAAATGACTGAAAATAGAGTAGATATTTTAAGAAAAGAGCTAAAAAATCAAAAGATTGATGGTTTTATTATTCCTCACGGTGATGAGTTTCGTTCAGAAAATCTGCCAGAAAGTTCCAAACGATTAGAATGGCTCACAGGATTTTCCGGTTCTGCGGGGACGGCAATTGTTTTAGAAGATAAAGCGGTCTTATTTGTTGATGGCAGATATACTCTACAGGCTCCTAAAGAAGTTGACACTAAAATTTTTGAAATTGTCAATGTGTCGGATAAATCGCCAGCCGAATGGATTGCTGAAAATCTTGGAAAAGATAAAGTTGTTGGCTATGATTCGTGGCTTCATACTACCAATGAAGTAGAGCGTTTTGAAAAAGCGTGTAAAAATGCAGGAGGCAGTCTTAACTCTGTTGCTAATGCCGTTGATGCCGTATGGAATGACCGCCCAGCAGCTCCTAAAGGAAAAATTTTTGAGCATCCTTTAGAATTTTCTGGGGTTCAAAGCGAGTATAAAAGACGCAAAATAGCATCTGATATGAAAAAAGATAAAGTCAAAGCCGCCTTTATAAGCGATCCTTCATCTGTTGCTTGGCTTTTAAATATTAGAGGCAGTGATGTTGATTTTTCACCGCTTCCATTGTCTTTTGCTGTGCTTCATTCTGATGCCAGTGTTGATTTATTAATTGATAAAGACAAAGTCGATGAAAAAACCGCAGAGTATCTAGGGGATAAAGTTAGAATTGTTCCAATGGATAAGATCGATACTTTAATGAAAGACCTGGCTAAAGGTGATGAAGATCAACGAATTCAAATAGATAGTGGTTCTGCACCTTCAAAAGTATTAGAGATACTGAGGCAAAATCAGGCTAGAATTAAAGATGATGCGGATCCTTGTCAACTTCCTAAAGCGTGTAAAAATAATGTTGAAATTGAAGGTTCTCGTAAAGCGCATATTAAAGACGGGGTTGCGGTTACCAAGTTTTTAGCTTGGTTTGAAGAGGCTGCCACTAAAGAGAATTTAACAGAAGTTGATGCGGCGCAAAAACTAGAAAGCTTTAGAGCTCTTGATAAGGATTATCGAGGCGCAAGCTTTGAAACAATCCCAGCAACAGGGGCAAACGGAGCAGTTGTGCATTATCACGCTTCAAAAGAGCATAGCAGCACAATTAAAAACGGAGATGTCTTTTTGCTTGATTCAGGAGGGCAGTACCCTTTCGGTACAACTGATATTACTAGAACCGTAATTGTTGGAAGCAAGGCAAGTGATGAAGAAAAATCTAGATATACTGCGGTTTTAAAAGGTCATATAGCCTTAGCTGCGGCTCGTTTTCCTGAAGGCACAACGGGCAATCAGTTAGATGTTTTGGCTCGAAAAGCGTTGTGGGACGAAGGGCTTGATTATGCGCATGGCACAGGTCATGGCGTTGGAAGTTATTTAGAAGTTCACGAAGGTCCGCAAAGCATTTCTCCTCGTGCTGGCAATAAAACACAGCTTAAAACAGGAATGATTATTTCTAATGAACCTGGTTATTATGAAGAAGGCAATTTTGGCATAAGATTAGAAAATCTAATTTGTGTTAAAGAGCCAAAAGATGCAGAAAAAACATCTTTAAAGAAATCATATGAATTTGAAACCCTAACTTTGGTTCCTTTTGATAGGAATTTGATTAAAGCTAATGATTTAAGCGACCAAGAACTCAAATGGCTTAATGATTACCATAACGAAGTTCAGAAGACATTAGTTCCTTTAGTTGATGAAAAAACAGCGGCTTGGTTAAAAAAAGCAACCAAACCGATTGTTAAAAAAAACGTTAAGGCAGCGTTGACTAACAGTCAAAGTCGTTAAAACTTACAATGAAAAAGTTTTGAGGAATTATTAAAGGGACTTTTTTAAAAGTCCCTTTAATTTATAAAGACGTTTGCAGTGACTTTGAAGATAACTAACTAAATTTTTTGACTGTAGTTTGTTGGTTGGGATGAAACCTATATAAAACATACTGTTAAGAAAAAAATCATTTTAAAATGATACGTTAATTTTTCTTTTTTCTTTTATTGCGAGGCAGCAAGATATTTAATATTTCATAGTCCATATCAAAAGCATCGTTTTTCTTAGCATAATCAAACGCGGTTTCTTCAAAGATGTTTTTGGCATAGATATTGGCTCCGCATTTGACTAAAGTTTTAACAACATCACGGCTTTTGCTGCTTTTGGCGGCAAGCATTAATACGGTAGAGCCAAGCAAATCATCTTTCGTTTCTAATTTAGCTCCAGCTTTTACCAACACTCTTATGATGTCAGGATTTTGGTTAAATTGAGCAGCCCACATTAAAGGCGTGATTCCAATCTTTAAATTAACATCAGCGCCTTCATCGATTATTGTTTTTATAACAGCGGGATTGCTATTGTACCTAGCAGCTAAGATTAGTGGAGAATTTTCACTTTTTGCTAAAGCATTTGCCCCAGCTTTTACTAAAGCTTTGGCAACCTCGTGTTTTGTGTTATAGCGGCAAGCAAGCATTAACGCATTTTCATTTTGTTTGTTAGTATCGTCAATATCTGCTCCGAGTTTAAGTAAATCACTAATAAATAGGTGGTTGGGATTATATCTAGCGGCCATCATCAAAGCGGTATAGCCATCATTATTTTTGGTATTAATATCACAGCCTGCGTTAGCCAATACTTTTAGAATTTGATTTTTACGGTTATTTTTTGCTGTCAGCATTAAAGCTGTGCTGCCATCATTATTTTTATCATTTACGTTAAGACCGGCTTTAATAAAACAGTTAACAACTTCATGGTTACGGTTAAAACTTGCAGCCAACATTAACAGATTGTCATTATTGCTGGTTCTATCAGCGATAGAGGCATCTTTTGCAATAAGAAAATCAATAACCTCAGGATCTTCATTATAAATCGCAGCTAACATCAAAGGAGATTCACCTTTGGCATTTTTAACTGTAACATCTGCCCCATTATCTAATAATGCGCTAACAGCTAAGGCATTTTTATTAGATTTAATTGCCCACATTAAAGGTGTCATTCCATCTTTATCAGCCGTGTTTATATTAGCTCTGGCTCTTATAAGACTAGCTAGAACATTATAATTTTTGTTTAGTGCTGTAGCTAAAATTAAAGGTGTAACGCCATTTTCGCCTTGATGATTGACATCAGCACCAGCGTTAATAAGAGTTTCGATAATGTCTACTTTAGGAGACGTGCCTGCAAGATACGTTAAAGGGGTTTTGCCGTTTTTAGTTACTACGTTGACATCGGCTCCAGCATCAATTAAAGCCGTAATAATAGCATTATCTAATTTTAGATTGGTTGCGCCAATCAAAGCCGTCGTCCCATCTTTAGCACTAATATTAACATCAGCTTCTGCTTCTATTAATGCTCTGATTAATTTTTCGGCATCAGATTTAGTATAAAAGAAAATAGCGTACATTAAGGCTGTACGTCCAAGACCGTCTACTGCATTAATTTTTGTTGTCGATTTATGGATTAATTTATTGATTTTTCTAAATTTTTTATTATCAGCAATTGCACGCATCAAGGGAGTAACGTCAGATCTATCCTTTGGTTTATAACTAGCAAAGAAAAGGATAGTGATGATTAATAATAATGCAATTATGCCAAAAAGTAATATCAAAATAGTTTCCCTTTTGTAATGCTAATTTATTTTTGTTTTTCAAATTCAGGGACAAGACTATGTAAAGTATCAAGTGCTTTCAAAGTCTCACCATTAATACAGAATTTTTCGACTTTTTCAAGTTCTTTAGCAAGCATTTTTAAATCAACAATTCTAGGTTCTGCCAAGAGAATATCTTTGCACGGTGTTTTTAATAAAGATTCTGAGTTATAAAACAACTCTTCGTACATTTTTTCTCCTGGTCTTAATCCAGTATATCTTATTTCGACGTCAATGTCAGGACGAAGTCCTGCAAGCTTTATCATTTGTTTTGCTAGGTCTGAAATTTTTACAGCTTCTCCCATCTCTA
The DNA here is from genome assembly GCA_050175015.1 of Alphaproteobacteria bacterium. GTDB lineage: Bacteria > Pseudomonadota > Alphaproteobacteria > JBFXJJ01 > JBFXJJ01 > JBFXJJ01. Next base: position 289,404 of record JBFXJJ010000001.1, read on the forward strand.
ATACGAATATTTTGCCGTTATATTCTGGCTCATTTTCTTGTTTTTGGCGGTGCCTTGCCCCTAAAACCGAAGCTTGAAGAACCAGTTCAACGGCCTCCTTTATAGTCATAAAATAGCGTGTTATATCGGGGTGGGTAACGGTGAGCGGCATACCATTTTCAAGCTGTCTTTGAAAAAGCGGAATAACCGAACCCGTTGAGCCTAAAACATTGCCAAACCTAACGGTCACGTATCTTGTAGCATTAAAATCATCAGATAAGGAATTTTTAATATCAAGCGCTTGGCAGTAACATTCAGCAAGACGTTTGGTTGCTCCCATAACATTGGTAGGATTAACCGCCTTATCGGTTGATATCATAACCATAACTTTTATGCCGAACTTATCGCAGGCATCAGCAACGATTTTTGTTCCTAGGGTATTGGTTAAAATACCAGTCAGAGGATTGATTTCTGTCATAGGAACGTGTTTAAGCGCGGCTGCATGAAATACCAACTCTGGTGTTCTCTCCGCAAATATGAGTTCGATATGTTTTTTATTACGAACATCAGCGATAACAGGATTTTTCTTTATATGAGAAAATTTTTCGCTCATCTCCATATCAATATTGTAAAGATTAAACTCTGAATTTTCCAATAAAGTCATTTCTGATGGCTCAAAACCAGCAATTTGCCTTGTAAGCTCGCTGCCAATAGAACCGCCTGCACCAGTTATCAGAACTCGGCGGTTATGAATCAGGCTTCTCATACTCTCTTTATCTAGCACTTTTTGTGGTCGTTGCAGCAAGTCTTCAATTGCCACAGGCTTAATATCAATTTTTTCATTAATGCCCGAGCGCAAATTATCAGCTTTAGGAATACGGGCAAGAGTCATACCGTTAGCAGAAGCAAGTTCAAATAGTTCGTTAATTTTTTTACCGTCTAAATCTTCTCTGGTTAGAATTAATTTTTGAGGAGCAAGATTTTTCTTAGCTAATTTAGCAATAACATCTTTGATATCTTCTTCAGTTCCAAGAACTTCAATCCCTCTAACCTGCTGTCCTACACGCTGTTTTTTAGCGATTATGCCAAGAGCTCGGTAATTTTCAACGGCTCCGCTCTGCATTGCTCTAATAAACCAGTCGGTTTCACTGCCTAAACCATATAGTAAAACAGGGATTTTGTTTTCAATATTTTTTTCATACAACAGCTCATAGCGCTTATCTTTTAAAATGCGGTAAAAGAAGCGGGGAGAGCCAAGCAAAGCACATAAGACAAACCAATTTATAATGATTGCAGAACGAGGATAAGAATCGACACGGTTAACCAAAAACAACAGAATAACAAAAGAAATCTGCAAAATTGTAACCGCTTTAATGATAGTTAAGAGGTCATTAAGCGAAGCAAAACGCCAAATTCCCCAATACATACGCATAAAGTGAAAAATAATACCCGCTAATATGGCATATCCTAAACTTAAATAGAGAACATAATTTTCATTAAAATGATTAAAAAAATTGTTTCCAACACGAAGGTAAAGTGCGATAGGCAAAGAAATGAATGCCATAAAAAGATCGTGCAGAAATATTATTTTTCCTCTAGTCATTGTGGTCATCTTTATTGTTTTTATTTTTATCTAAAATAATATTAATATTGTTTTTTGCTTCGGTAAACTCGCTTTTGATACCACTTATAACATCATTTTTAATCTCTTTGTAAGTCTTTTCTGGTTGACCTGCTTTGATACTTTTATAAATCATAAAGCTCACATATATTAGAGACATATAAATAACTTTGTAATTAAAACAAGAGGTTATAGCGAAAAAAACCAATACAGCATTAATTCTTAAGATTGTTAAAGAAATTTCTGAATGAGAAAAGCCTTTTTGATGCAGTTTTTGATAAAAATGATCTTTGTGTGCTTCCCAAGGCTTTTTTCTTTGGAGAATCCGCAAAACTAAGGTTGATGTTGCGTCGATTAGGTAATATAGAGGCAGAATAACAGCCGCTGTCCAATTACCTTCATAAGCGGTTTTTAATAGCAGCCAGCCCAGAATAAAGCCCAGCGATATACTTCCAACATCTCCCATAAATATTTTTGCGGGGTGCCAGTTAAAAAATAGAAAAGCAAGGGCGGCAAAAGCAATAAATAAACCGTAAGCACCTAAGTAAAGTGGAAGAAAATTAATTATAAAAAGCCCAAATAAACCTGCGCCGATGCTAATAGTTTCAATGGCTGTGATGCCATCAATTCCATCCATAAAATTATATAAATTAATAAACCATACGAGTAAAAAGACTAAGGCAACTCTTTCGGCAATAAGAGGGATAAAATCAGGGGTTAATTTGGCTTCTAACGGTATAATTGCAACCGCCGCTGTTGCCGCTGCAAAATGAAAGAATAATCTTATTGCAAATGATAAACCTTTTAGGTCGTCAATAAAAGATACTGCGGCCAGCATAAGGAAACAGCCTAAAATCACCCAGATTTCATACTTATGAGGAGGTACTTTCCAAACAGTGTCTATATCAAAAAGATTAAGAATAATAAAACTTGCTATTATGGTAAAAACAATCGCAATGCCTCCGCCTCTAGGCGTTGGCGTCGTATGGCTGGAACGATTATTAGGAACGTCCAAAACGGTAAGCTTTTTTATAACTAGTAAAACCCCTATTCCGCATACAATAAATGAGATTATTCCCATTAATAACAGCATATTGATGTTTATCATTGTTAAGAATCCTTACGATCTAAAAATTACAGAGTCTTTTATAAACCTTTGCCGTTTTTTCGGCTATTATTTTTTCATCATAAATGTTTTCTGCCATTTGCCTTGCTGCTTTTCCCATTTTTTGCCTTAAAGGTGCATCTTGGCTTAATTTTTTAAGAGCATCAGCTAAATCTGAAGGAGATTTTAAGGGGACAAGTAAACCGTTAATATTGTTTTTAACAAGTTCACGGCAGCCCACAGCATCACTAGCAATCATAGGTTTGGCGCAAGCGCTTGCTTCCAGCAGACTTTTAGGCAGCCCTTCCCGCCAAGACGGTAGAATCGCAATATGATTTTCTTTCCAGACATTTAAAATATCATTTCTTTTGCCCTGCCATTCAATCAAGCCATCGCTATCCCATTTTTTTAAAAGCTCTTCGGGAATGGCAGAAGGATTTTCGTTATCTGTATCGCCAACAAAAACAATCTTTATTTTAACATTGTCATTTTTTAAGATTTTTGCAGCCTCAACCGTTTCAATAACGCCTTTTTCCTTCAGCATACGAGCAACTAATGCCGCTTTTATTATCTCTCCACTTGGTTCTTCTTGAGAAGTATAATAGGAGCAATCAATTCCTGATCCCTCTATTTTGGTGAGGTCTTTAATTCCCAGTTTTTGAAAAACCGCAAAATCATCATCATTCTGCACAATAAGAGCCGTATTTTTTCTAGTTAAAATAAATTTAAGCAGCGGTTTTAAAAACAGTCTAACGGTTTTTCTTATTAAATCGTTGCCTGTAAAAATAGTTCCAAGACCAGTAAAGGCATTTACACGGCTTTTAACGCCTGTAATAAGCGCAGCCATAGAACCATAAAGAATCGGTTTAAGAGCGACGTGGTGTACGATGTCAGGTTTTTCACGGGCATAAATCTTAATAACATCAATTAAGGTTTTAAGTTCTTTAAAAGGATTAATACCGCCACGATTTATACCTAAAGAAACAAAGTTAAAACCTTCTTTTTCAATTTTACTTCGGCACGAACTTTCTCGGGCAACAACATAGACATCAAAGCCAATATCTCTAGCTTTGCGGGCTACGGGCAGGCGGTGGGAACAAAAAGCCCAGTCTTCTGTAACAAAAAAAATAATTTTAGGCATTTTTATCAAGCCACATATTAAACATTAAAATTGACCAAAGCTGGTGATGAAAATTCCGTTTCCCTGCTAAATGTTCTTGCCATAGCGTATTAACCTTTTGAGCATTAAAAAAGCCTTGTTTTTCAAGTTTGTTAATACTGAAGTTGTCTTCGGCTAAACCCTTAAGTTCGTTGCGAAGCCAATCCGCAATAGGAACTCCAAAACCCATTTTGGGTCTTTCAATCAAATCTTTTGGTATGTGGCGATACAGCATTTTTTTCAAAATTTCCTTGCCGCTGCCATTTTTAACTTTCATATCAAGAGGCAGAGACCAAGCAAATTCAAAAACGTTATGTTCAATAATAGGAACTCTAGTTTCTAAGCTGTTTGCCATAGCTGCTCTGTCAACCTTTACCAAAATATCATCAGTCATATAAAACATAGCATCGGTCAGCATCATACGCTCGATAAAGCGGTCTTTTCCTTTTAAGAAATCGAGTGTTTTAGGAAGATGGTTGGCAATGGTATGCGGTTCATCTTCCATATTTAAAATATCTAAAGGGTTGTGCCACGATGAAACTAATTTTAGATATAATTCACCATAAAAATCATTGCTGTTAATATCACGTATTAAACTGGCAAGCTTGTGAGCTTTATCTCCGACTTGAAGCTGTCTTAATCTTTTGGGCAAAACATTGTTCGCAATTTCAGCCGTTTTATCAAAAGCAGTAACAGGAATAGAAGTTATAATATTAGATGCGGTATTTCTTAAAGATTTAGGAAAAGCTCCGATAACAGATGCCAGTTTTTTAGCCCGCATATAGCGGTTATAGCCTCCAAAAAGCTCATCACCACCATCACCCGATAAGCAAACTGTCACGTACTGCCTTGCCATTTTCGAAACAAGATAGGTTGGAATTTGGGAGCTGTCAGAAAAAGGTTCATCATAAATTTCTGGCAGTTTGGCAACGACATCAAGAGCGTCTTTTTGCGTTACATAAAGTTCGGTGTGTTCGGTTCCTAGATGCTCTGCAACTTTTTTAGCATAAACAGCTTCATTAAAATTATCTTCTTTGAAGCCAATAGAAAAAGTTTTGATTTTTTTTGACGATTGTTTTTGCATCAAAGCTGCGATTGATGAGGAATCGATACCCCCCGATAAGAACGCCCCCAAAGGAACATCAGAAATCATACAACCAGCAACCGCGTTGCTTAAAATGCTTTCTAATTCATCAACGGCTTCTTCTTCGCTGCCTAAGAAAGGATTCTGATTAGCATTTTTAACCGCAGAAACCGCAGACCAGTATGCTTTAGGCGAAAAGGTATTTCCTTCGCTAGAAGGGGAAAAATTAAAAGGTTTACCGTTTTTAATAAGCTCAAAAGGAATTTCTAAAAAACTGCCAGCTTCTAATTTAAAGATGTTGTCATAGATGCTGTATGGTGCTGGAATAAAATAATGCCTAAGGAAGAGCGGTAAAACAGATTGATTAATTTTATTGTCAAAATAATCAATCGCTTTAATAGCCTTAATTTCAGAGGCAAAGGCAAGGGTGTTTCCAACAAAACCATAATATAATGGCTTTTGACCAAACCGGTCTCTTGCTAAAAAGAGCTTTTTCTCTTTTTTATCCCATAAAGCTAAAGCAAACATTCCCGATGCTTTTTTCAAAGCATTTTCTAAACCTTTTTTTTCTGCATACTCTAAAAGAACTTCCGTATCAGAGCTGCCTTTAAAAACAAAGCCTTCGCTCTCGAGTTCCGAGCGCATATCTTGATAGTTATAAATTTCACCGTTGAAAACAATAATATGTCTTGAAGAAGCCGAGATCATAGGCTGATGCCCTAATGGCGATAAGTCTATAATCGAAAGTCTGCGCTGTCCGAATGCCAAACCAAACTCTTCATCAACCCAAACGCCGCTGTCATCAGGACCTCTATGGGTTAAGGTATCTGTAGTTATTCTTATTGTTTCATTAATAGGTTTATTGCAGGCTTTAAAATTAATGAACCCTGTAATACCGCACATATAAAAATCCTTTATAAATAGGGTGAAACTCTTACTTCGTAATATCTCGAAGCGTTTTTTATAATGCCGCTGACAAATTTCTTTATTATAGGGCAGTCGAGTTCATAACGTTGACCTAATCTTATAATACTGTTAGCAATGTCATCTATTTCACCGATTTGACCATGTTCCAAATCAATTAATAAGGGCGGTTTATAATCGTTAGGGACATCATTAATGATTTTCATTATGTCATCATAGGTTGCTTTGCTTCCGTCTTTTTTAGCAACCACTAAAGCTTCCCAAATGATTTTCTCCATTAACTCGAACCATCTTTTATCTTTTATAGCTGTTTTAAAAGCCTCTTTGGCCGCTCCTGAAATTAAAGATATAGCAGCAAAAGATATATTTTTAAGCCATAGCAAGTCGGTTTCACTATCCATTATTTTGAGGTCAATTCCCGCAAGCTTGAATCTATCAATAAGTTTTTCCAGTTTTTCTCGTTCAATCGTTTTGCTGTTTGCTACAGTAAGCGTTAGTTTTTTATCTAAATGGATAGTTCGATTAACATCTTCACGGTATGCCCAAACAGGTTCAACAAATCCTATTGAAACAGAGGCTCCGTAGTCTTTTTGCAGATTTTTTAAAAAGTCAAAACCAGAAGTAATAACAATTATGGGAGTATTTTGAACTCTTTTGGGGTAAATAGCCGTCATAGCTATATCGATATGTGTGCTTCTAGCGGTAACTAAAATAAATTCAGGTTTTTGTTTAATCAAATAGGCGGTATCTGGCCTAAAAGAAAAATCATCATAAATTTTAGAGTTAATAGTGATGCCTTCTAAAGCAATTCTTTTAATGGAATTAGGAGATGAAAAACAAACCACATTTTGCTCTGAGCGCAGGAAAAGACCAGCAAACAAACTGCCAAGAGTTCCTGTCCCGACGATTGCTAAAGGACTGCCTAAAGCTTGTTTTTGTTCTTGGTTCAAGGAATAAAATTTAGAGCGGGGAATAATTTCTTGAGGTTTTTTTTCAGTATAATTATCTTTCTCAGAAGAATTTTTTCCAAAAATATTTTTTATAAAAGAACCTGGCTGGTGTTGGTCTTTGGCAGCAAGTTCCTCATCAGATTCCTTATTTTGTTTAGAATCTTCATTAATATTTTTTATGTTATCAGAATCTTCTGCGACTTCTTCGGTTAAGACTAAAGCATCATCGTCATCATCATTTTCATTCACAATAACATCTTTTTTACTATTGTCGTTCAAAGTCTGCCCCAGTAATTAATTCTACAATTTCGGTCATATCTTTAATAACAAGTTTCACAGGTTTTTTATATTTTGCAAGCCCTTGTTCTAAACCTATAAACAAGCAGCCGAATTTTTCTGCCGCTTCCCTGTCATTATCCCCATCTCCGACCATAGCTATATTATAGTTATTTACATTTTCTTGAAGAGCAATTTTTTGTAAATTTTCAATTTTTTGATTATGACCGCCGTAAATTCCCTTGAATAAGTTGTTCCAGCCACGTTTTAAGACCGTTTTGCCAAGACTTTCTTCGGGAGTTGCAGAATTAATGTACAAAGCAAGCCCTTCTTTTTTAAGAGCTGTCAGAGCTTCAAAAGTACCCGCTATTTCTTGACATTTAGCAATATGGGTTTCAACGGCAGACGTATAAGCTTGGCTTAACTCATCGGCTTTTTCTGGTTTACCAATATCACTCGCAAAAAGTTTGAATATGCCAAAGCGATCTCCACGATTAGGGTTTTTAAATATAGCGTGCATTTTTGTTTCGCCATCTTCAAATTGAGAGGCGATATCAAAAAATGCCTGCTTTTTATAAACTTCTGACCATACTAAGGTATCATCAAAATCAAAAACAACGCAGGAGATCATTCGTCGTTGCTTCTTTCATAAAATTTAGATGATCTTGCTGTAAAAGTTTTTCTTCTAAAGCACTCATTTCATCAAGTAAACTAGCAAGTCCAATCATACGAGCGGCAGCGGTAAGGTTATCGGCAACCATATCAGGCTGACATTTTGCTTCTTCTTCTATTCCTTTGCCTGTTCTTACTAGAATAGTTAAGGCTTTCATATTTTTTCCCATTTCAACATCAGAAGCTTTATCCCCGATAACAATACATTTATCCATCTTGAAATTGAAGACTTTAGCTGCTTCCTTGGCTAGTCCAATATTGGGTTTGCGGCAGCTGCAGTTATCATCTGGACCGTGCGGGCAGTAATAAACACCATCAAAAGTAACACCTTCGGCTTTGAGTTGTTTTAAAAGTTCGTCATTTACAGCTTTTACGGTTTCTTCAGTAAAATAGCCTCTAGCTACGCCCGATTGGTTGGTTATCATAATTAAGCCATAGCCTAAGCGTTGAAATTGTCTTAAACCTTTAACAGCGTTTGGTAAAAGTTCTACTTCTGAAGGTCTTGATAAATAGTCTTTATCGTGAATTATAGTTCCATCACGATCTAAAATAATATATTTCTTTGCCATGTTTCATCTTCCTTATAAAATTGACTGGTCTCATAAATTCTTTACGAATCTAGCCATAAAAAAGCCATCAACTCCGCCGAGATAGAAGGGAAGAGTTCTAATATAGCCTTCTTTTGTAATTAAATGTTCTTCTCCAAATTTATTAATAGTTTCAAATTCACCAGATTTAATAGGTTTTAAAGATATTTCTGGGTGATTTTTTAAAACTTCTTCAACACAGTTTTCGCCTTCTTCTTTTTCTAAAGAACAAACCGAATAGATAACTGTTCCGCCTTTCTTAACCATAGCAAAAGCGGTTTCTAATAAGCGTTTTTGCTGTTCATTAATTTTGGTAATGTCTTTTGCTGTTTTTAGAATCGTAATGTCTGGATTTTTTTTGATGGTTCCCGTAGAAGAGCATGGCGCATCAAGCAGAACAGCATCAAACAACCCAATTTGTTTTTGGGTGGCTTCAAACCATTTTTGCGCATCATCATTAATAATCCCACAAGATAAATTTAAGCGCTTTAGATTATCCTGCAAACGACCAACTCTGCTTTTAGAACGATCAATCGCCGTAACAATTGCTCCGGCAGTAATTAATTGTGCAGTTTTTCCACCAGGTGCCGCACATAAATCAGCGATTCTTAAACCATTGATGTTTCCAAGCAGTCTAACTGGCAGTGAGGCTGCCGCATCTTGAATCCACCAGTCGCCACTGTCAAAACCTTCTAATTCTGTTATTATTCCGCTGCTTTTTAAGCGAACAGTATGGTTTAAGATAACTTCGCCGCCTAATTTTTCTGCCCAATATTCGTCTTTATTTTTAACGGTGATGTCAAGATTGGGTTCTTCAAGATTTGCTTGAGCAATTTTTCGGCATATGTCTTTACCGTAAAAATTCTGCCAGCTTTGCCACAGCCATTCTGGAGTATTTAGCCTTGCTTCATCTTGTTTTTGAACAATGGCTTGTCCTTCTTTAGAAATTTTCCTAAGAACAGCGTTGATCAAACCCTTATATCTTGCAAAACCTAAAGCTTCGGCAAGTCTAACCGAGGTATCAACACTAGCGTGAGCAGGGGTATTCAAAAAAATTATTTGGGCAACACCAATGCGCAAAATTTCTTCAACGCCGATTGCTTGTTTAGGAATAGCATTTTTTACGTAATTGCCTATAATATCATCGATTTGTCCTAAGCGGCGCAAAACGGTGGTTGCGAGCATACGAACGAAGGCTCGGTCTCTCGTGTCCAACTTGCTGTTGCCAAGCTCTAAGTCCAGCGCTTCGTCAAGAGGGCGGTTTTTCCTGACAACAGAAGTTATTATTTTAAAAACTACATTACGTGACGTTGTTGTACTATTCATATCTTTTAAAGCCATAATTTTTTGTTATTAAGACCATAAAAGCATAAAAGGTGTTAACAAATAGTGATTATTTTTAAAAAAATTTACAATTTTTAATTTTTTTGTTCTTGCGCTGTTCTGTTTGTGTTCGTATAATGTATTTTGTATGGTTTAATTAATTGTTTTTAAAGGGATATAATTTGCAAAAAAATTACGTGAAAAAGCAGAGAAGACGAAAATCAATCAGATTTTTTTTACTAATTATAATGTGGCTAACAATTTTTGGTTGCTATAATACGACGAATGTTTTAGCAGAAGATTTTGAGGGTCCTGTTTCTGCTGACGTAATTAAAATTATTGATGGTGATACCATTGTGGTCAAAGCTAAAATCTGGCTTAATCAAGACTTAGAAACAGCGGTAAGGCTAAGGGGAGTAGATGCGCCAGAAATTAAGGGAAAATGTCCAGAAGAAATATATTTGGCTCAGCAAGCAAAACATTTTATTGAAAATAAGATTAGCAAAAACGTTTTTCTTTATAATATTTCTCTTGATAAATACGGCGGCAGAGTGGTTGCTAATGTTGTTTACTATGACAGCGTAGCCAAAATTAACAAAGACTTGGGGAGTGAGCTGTTACAAAATAATCTTGGGATTGTTTATAACGGCGGACATAAGAAATCTTGGTGCAAACTAGCATCATATAAATAGAGCATATGCTATTTCGCAAGTAATTTAAGAATTGTATTTTTAAGCTTTTTGCTAAGTTTTAACAGATAAGCTTTTACTTCTGTAAAAACAAAAGCAAAACTTTTTACATTGTCAAGATAGGCACAATTAAACGCAAAAATACTCTAAAATAATAGCAAAAATTAACGACTGCGGTTCAATTTAGAAGCTATGGCAGTTGTTACAGGCTTTGTTTCCTTGCTGGTATCTTTAGTCTTTTTATTAGCAGAGCTGCTGTTTGCCATTTCTTTTAATTTATTGGCATACGCACCTTGACCGTTTTCCTTCGCCATTTCCATAACTTTATCATCAATCATATCTGGTGTCAGTTTTACATTTACTTCTTTGCAAAACTCAACCATAGTATCTAAATGTTTATTCTCTGCTGCGGTATGAAAAAACGTTTCCCAAAGTTTATCACGAACCTTGAACGTAGAACTTAAATCAAGACCTAACTCCTCTGCCATTTTAGAAACGGGTTTAAAGTTTCCTGTTTCGGCAGCATAGTGTAAAAATGTTTTTTCTTCCTTAGTATCTTGTTTATTAAGTACTGGCGTAATATCTAAATTTAATTCCTTAACCATTGAGGTTAACTGATCGGTTGTTCCTGCTCTTATCGCCTGATGAATAACCGTTTTGCCAAACATATTTTGTTTATCAATATATTCATTTAAATCTAAATTAAGTCTTTTTGCTAAATCAGGAACTTGATCTAAACAGGCACCTTGGGCAGCATAATGCAAAAAAGTATAATCGTGTTCATTTTGCTTAGGAACGTTACTGAATACGTCTAAATTAAGAGCTTCTGCCATATCGGTTACCTGATCCAAGTAACCCTGAAGAGCGGCATCAAAAACAAAATTGTTTTTAGCGCTATTAAGCTGGTTGGCTGGAGCTGTTAAATCCAAATTATGTTCTTTAGCAAAAAAAGTAACTTGAGGTAAAAAACCTTTATTAGCAGCACTTTGCAAAAAATTAAAACCTTCCTCATCGGTCATAGTTAAAATACTTTGAGGAAATTCCATATCTTTAGGAAAATGCTGAGCCAACTCTTCAAGCTGACCATTGGCAGTTATCGTAAGAAAGGCATTATCTTTTGTTAACACGTCATACCATTCTTGAGATATAGGATTTTTGCGGTTTAAGTTCTCTGCCATAAGTTAAAGAATCCTTATTAAAATAAATAATATTACCGTTTAGACTATATGTTTTGACAATTTTTGTCAAAATAAAAATGTTTTAAAACTCTTTTTTCAATGGCCGCTCTAGCAGACCTTTGATAACTTCATCGACATCTTTGCCATAATTTATAATGTCATTAATTCCTTGAGAAATAGGCATTTCAACCCCTAATCCCTTTGCTTTTTGGCAGACGGCAGAAGCGGTATAAACCCCTTCGGCAACCGAGTTTCTAGAACTTAAAATCTCGTTTAATTTTTTGCCTTTTCCCAGCTCGAATCCTAATGAAAAGTTTCGAGACTGCATTGAACTGGCGGTTAAAATTAAATCGCCCATACCCGATAAGCCCATTAAAGTTTCTGTTCTAGCTCCCAAAGCTAAAGCCAGCCGCAGAATTTCAGCAAGACCTCTAGTAATTAAGGCCGCTCTGGTGTTATCTCCCATTTTTTTGCCTTCAACGATACCACAGGCAATGGCCAAAACATTTTTAACTGCGCCGCCTATCTGACAGCCGATAACATCATCAGAAAGATAAGGTCTAAACCAAGGGGTTACCATATTTTGAATAAGGTGTTTGCCAAGATTAACATCGTGAGTTGCAAGCGTAATGGCGGTTGGCATTTTTAAGGCGACTTCCTTAGCGAAAGTCGGTCCTGATAAAATGCCGATTGGATTCTTAGGAAACTCGAGAGCCGCAATATCGGATAGAAGCAAACCAGATTTTTCTTCAATACCTTTAGCACAGATTGCTAAAAAACAGTTTTTTCCAATGATATCAATCAATTTCTGGCATATTCCGCGCAAATGCTGAGCGGGCATTGCTAAAAATATTACCTCTTTTAGAGCCATATCTTCTAGGTTGTTTGTTGCTTTAATTGAGCTGCTTAGCTTAACACCCTTTAAATAGAGATTATTTTCGTGCTTGCTGTTGATGTGATTAACAACTTCTTCTTCTATCGCCCATAAGGTAACATCATTTTGAGCATAAGCCATAACTTCTGCGATTGCTGTTCCCCACGCTCCTGCACCAATAATTCCTATTTCCATTTTGAATCCTTATAATAATTTAAAAAAGCGGCCATCTAGGTTTTGGTTTAAAACTAAGATTGTCGATAAAACCTTTTTTAAAACGTTCTATACCTGCCCAAGCTATCATAACACCGTTATCTGTGCAAAGAGAGATTGGAGGAGCTTCAAAAATTAGATGATTTTTTTGAGCTAATTTAGTTAAAGCCTCTCTTAAAGCTAGATTGGAAGCAACGCCGCCTGAGACGACAAGAAATTTACCCTCAGGATATTGCTCTTTAAAAATAATAACCGCTTTTTTCAAGCGATTAATAATCGTGTCGCAAACAGCTTCTTGAAAAGATGCACAAATATCGGCTTTATCTTGCTCTGTAAGCTTGGCGTTTTCTAAAGTTTTATCTTCTGAAAAAGACTCTATTAAATGACGAACCGATGTTTTTAGCCCCGAGAAGGAAAGATTGCAACCTGCTTTTCCTTTCATAGGTCTTGCTAATTTAAAACGCTTAGAATCTCCTTTTTGAGCCATTTTTTCTACAGCAACTCCGCCAGGATAGCCAACATTCATCATTTTAGCAACTTTATCAAAAGCTTCGCCCGCAGCATCATCTAATGTTTCTCCAAGGCATTCATAGCAGCCAACATCTTTAACAATTAAAATTTGGCAATGACCGCCAGAAACAAGCAATAAAAGATATGGAAAACTTACATCAGATGTTATTCTTGCAGTTAGAGCGTGTCCTTCAAGGTGGTTTACGGCAACAAATGGAATCTGCTTTGCTAAAGAAATCGCCTTAGCTGAAGTCATTCCAACAATAACGCCGCCAATTAATCCAGGACCAGAGGTTGCACACACCGCATCAATTTCATCTAAGCTTACGCCTGAATCTTTAACGGCTTTGGCAATAACATCTTCAATATATTCCAAGTGAGCTCTGGCTGCTATTTCAGGAACAACACCGCCAAAAGCCCTATGTTCATCAAGTTGAGACACGACAACCGACGACAAGATTTTTTTATCATCGGTTACAACGGCGGCTGCCGTTTCATCGCAACTGCTTTCAATTCCAAGTATTATCATATTAAATGAAATATTACTTTCCTTAAAAAATAACAATAATTTTTATTTAGCATTCTGTAAATAAATGTAGTATTTTGGAAAAAAGTCTACTGTTTAGAGTAAAGTTTAAATACGGAGAAATTTATGAGCGACGCCAAGGATATAAAAACTCCTGATTCTGAAAAAGAACAGCCAAAAGATGAACTAGAAACAGAAATTAGCCCTGAAGAACAAGAAGAAACAACATCTGAAGAAAATGATGATACTTTGAAAGATGAAGAGTTATCAGAAGAGCAAGAAGATGATGTTCCTTCAGAAGATTTGGAAGATAACAGCGAAAATCTAAGCGATGAAGAGACATCAAAGACATCAGAAAAAACAGAAGATACATCTGAAAATAAAAAAGAGCTGGTTAAAATTGAAAAACCTGCAAAAGAAAAAAAATGTTCTAAAGGTTTCTTCGGGTGTTTATTCAGCCTGCTGACAATGTTTTTATGGTTGTTTGTTGTTCTTATCGGTACTATGCCTTGGTGGCTGTCTAGCCCGTATATTCCGCAATATGTCCCTCAGGAAATAATAAAATATCTGCCGCCAATGCCGCAGGCTATGGTTTCCCAAAAAGTAGAAAACCCTGTAGCAAAAGGTGAAGCTACCTTTTCTTCAGATAAGTTAGATGTTTTAGAAGTTCAGATTAACGCAATCAATAATAGAGTTGATAACATCGAGTTTAATCAGGTAGCTGATTTAACAAAAAGAGTTGAACAGTTAGAGCTGGCTAAAGAGGTTTTCAAAATAGATGCTGCAAATCCTGATGAACTTTTAGCTCAACAAAACTTGGAGGCTAAAGCTGATGCTGCAGTTGCTAGTTCTTTGAAAGACCTTGATACCTTAAAAGAAAAACTTGAAAACGTTTCTGATAAGTTAGAGCAGCTAAGTACTAAAACGGAAAATGTCGAAAATAGTGTTTCTGATATTAAAAACAAAGAAACAAAAGACAATAAAGCTAAAAAAGAACACGATGCCGAAGCGCAAACCAGCCTTAATGAAATGAAAGCTAATTTCGCCAAAGCAATCGAAAAAAGAGATCAGGCATTATCAGTAATTTCTTCAATATCTCTTTTAGAAGATGCCTTTAATTATGGTGCTTCTTATACAAACGAATTAGAAATTTTAAAAAATATTTTAGGCAGCCCTGAAGAATATCAAGAAGATTTAACAATATTAGAAAAACACGCCGATACGGGGATAAAACCTTTGGGAAAGCTTATTAAAGACTTTGAAGATCTTGCTCCGGAAGTTGCGTGGGCCTCAATCAAAGTTAAAGATGATGGGATTATTGGCAAGGTTTTAATACGGCTGAAAGATTTAGTTGCGTTTCGAAGAACAGGAGAAAAAGCTCCCCAAAACAGCACGGAAAGTATTGTTGATGACGCTGAAAAATTAGTCGCAAGCGGTTCTATTATTGAAGCGCTTAAAGAACTTGATAAACTTAATGATGAAGATGCTAAAAAGATTGTGCAGCCTTGGATTGAAGAAGCTAAAGCGTATACTGAAACTAAATCAACCGTTAGAAAAATTACGATGCGTTTAGTTGAAAATGCGGCTAAACCGATATAATTGGGGGCTTATATTAGATGTTTAAATTTATTAAGATTTTTTTATTCATAGGTCTGATTACAGTTTTATCGCTGCTTGCAACTGAAAATCCTGGACAAGTAATTATTAACTGGCTTGATATTGAACTTAAATCAACCGTTCCTGTTTTTATCGTCGCTCTTCTTATTTTATGGTTTGGCTTAAAAATTATTTTATCTCCAGTTCGTGTTATCAGTAAAATTTTGAGTGCACCTAAAAAACTTGCTCAAAGGCGAGAACAAAAACTTAAACAAAAGAAAAAATTAGAAGCTGAAATTTTAAAAGAACAGCAAAAAGCAGCGGCTTTAATTGCCAAAGCCGAGCGTAAGGAAGAAAAAGCCGCCGCTAAAGAAAACAAAGAAAAACAAAATGAAGAAGCTGTGCCTACCCCTTTAGAGTTAGCCGAAGAGGTAGAGCTCGTTGCTAAGACATTTTTAGCTTTGCAAAGTGATGATTATAAATTTGTAAAAGAGCAGAGCAAAAAACTTAATAAGTCAGAAAGCTTTAAAAATAGCAGTGTATCTAAACTTATCTCGGCAGTTATTCTTGAGGCTGAAGGCTCAAAAGACGAAGCCTTAAAGATTTTTAATGAGCTATATATGCTGAATGAAGATAAAGTTATTTTTATTTTTGCAGCACAAAAAGTGATTAAACAAGCTTTAGAGACTAATAATGTTGAAAAAGCCTTTTTAGCGGCACAAAAAGTTTATGAACAAAGAAATGATGTTAAATGGCTTTTTGACATTTACTTTGATCTATTAGTAAAGAAAAGCTTCTGGAAAGATGCCCTTATGGTAATTGATGAAGCTTTTAACAACAAATTGATTACAGAAGAAAGACATAAAAAACTAAAAGCTGTTATTTTTTATGAATTGTCTCTTAAATCTAAGGATGCTGGAGATGTTGAAGAAGCTATGAAATATGCGATATCAGCCAGTGAGATAGATCATAGTTTTAATGCGGCATCAATCTTAGTTTCACAGTTTTATGCTGAACGTGGTCTGGATAAGAAAGCGGCAGGAGCTTTGTCTCGTTCTTGGCGCATCAGACCTATTCCAGAACTAGCCCATGCTTATGTTAATATTTGGAAAGATGAAACCGTTTTTGAAAATGTACAAAGAGTTGAGCAGTTGGCGTTAGCAAATAATAAGCACCCGTTAAATGATATTATGCTTGCTGAATATAACATCAAAGCGGGTCTTTGGGGACCAGCCAGAAAGCATTTAGATATTTATATGTCGAAATATCCAACAACTAAAAAAATTGCTATGATGATGGCAGATTTTGAAGAAGGTGGAAATAAAGATATTGATGCTGCAAAAGAGTGGCTTAATGATGCTGAAAATGCGGAACCGGATCCAATGTGGATTTGTTCCAAGTGTTATGGGCAAGCACAAGAGTGGCAAGCATTCTGCCCTTGCTGTAATTCATTTGCCTCTATTGAATGGCTAACTCCAGGCAGAACTTTAGAACAAGAGATAGAGTTTGAAAAAGCTGGAATGAAAAAATAATTACAAGCCAATGTTTTTGATAAAAATTTTAACCGCCGTAATATTTTTTCTTATTTTTTATAGTCCTATAACGTATGCTCAAGAGGCTGTTGTAGATAATCAAAATGCATGTCTAACAGAAACAGAAAGAAAAGCTTTTTCTTTTAGAGCATTACAAACTAATTATATGGTTGCAGCGCTCAGCTGTGAAAATATGCTCGAAGATTACAATGTTTTTATCAATAAATTTCACAGTACTTTTGTAGAAAACGGCGAAGTTTTAAAAAAATATTTTGCGAGATGCTATGGAATCAAAGGTAGATATAATCTCGATCAATTTGTGACAATTCTTGCTAATAAAATGTCGATGTTTAGCCTAAAAGACGCTAAATCATTTTGTAAGAAATCACACGATTCTATATTAAAATGCCTTAATTTAGAGCAGTCAGATTTTAAAAAATATGATTTTAATACGTTATCTAACTATAAATTAGATGAAGTTTTCCCCCCAAGATGTGAATGAGCAAAGCAGAAATAAATATTTGTTTTACACTTTGTAAGAGCAAAAAAACATTTAGCTCATATTTCATATAAAAACCAAAAAACTAAACAAGATTAATTAGATTAGACGTTTTAATAAGCTTTCCTATAATAACTACCATTGTGATTATTATATATAGGGTGGTTTTCCGCTAATTTTCAAAGGATACAGGAAGGGATATACAAAAATATAAAAGCCCATTTCTAAGAAAACCAAAGAAACGGGCTTTTAATATAAAAATTAAGCTAAAAGTTACTTAATCACAATTTCAACACGGCGGTTTTGAGGTTCTCTAATTCCGTCTGGAGTTGCAATGAGTGGTTTGCTTTCGCCTTTAGCATAAACGATAATATCTGTTGCAGGAACGCCCAAAGCTGCGAGTTCTGCCATTACAGATTTAGCGCGGCGTTTAGATAATTCTAAGTTATAAGCAGTGCTTCCTGCTCTGTCAGTATGACCTGTAAGTTCAATAATAGTAGGTTGATTCTTTTTAAAGCTTTTAGAAGCTGAAGAAATAATTTCTTTAGCGGTTTCACTAAGGTTTGCTTTGTCAAAATCAAAGAATACTAAGTAATTTGAAGGAATAACGACATTGTTTTTGGCAGAATCTTTCATTGAGAATGTTTTGCCAAAGTTCCAATTGAAACTTAATAAAATATCGTGAGATTTATAATCACTATCGACTGCAAAGCCGTTTGAAGTTTTGCCGCCTTGGTTATACGTTGCAAAATAACGGTATTCTAAGGAAACATCTAAACTTTTATAAAGATTATAAGAAGCGCCAGCAAAAGCTTGATAAGCAATAGAGCTGTCATTTTCAGATAAAACACCTTGGCCGCCGTTTAATGGGGTTACGCTGTCAGGATCAAACCAAGCATAGCCGAGACCACCACCGATAAATGGAGTTATAGCTTTATCAATGTTTATATCGTATATAACGTTGCCCATAGCGCTCCAGACAGAGATGTCGCCATTGCTATTGGTGCTGCCGTTAGAATTTTTACGTCTAGCGCCTTCTAATTCAGCACGCCAATTATTGCCAAAATCATAACCTAAGTTAATTTTTGCTGCCCAGTTATTGTCAAGGTCAACGTCAGTGGAAGTATTGGTTCCTTTGATTGTGGTATCAGATGGCATATTATAGCCGCCGCCGAGACCAGCATAAATTCCTTCGGCATTAGCATTTGATGCTGTTACGATGGATAATGTTGTTAAAAAAGAGCCAACAAGAAGAAGATGTTTTTTCATAAGTTTATATCCTTAAAATATAAAGTTAAGGGAAATTTTCTTATGATTTAATGCGATATTACTAAGATAGTCAATAATAATTAAGTTTTAATTACGTGATTTTTATTTGCTTGCCAGTTCTTTACTGCGCTTGGCAGCATTAGCAACTGCTCTTGTCATAAGTTCTGCTAAACCATTTTTTGGGTCTAAGAGAACATCAAAAGCAGCAGCCGTTGTTCCGCCTT
Organism: Alphaproteobacteria bacterium; assembly: GCA_050175015.1. Taxonomy (GTDB): domain Bacteria; phylum Pseudomonadota; class Alphaproteobacteria; order JBFXJJ01; family JBFXJJ01; genus JBFXJJ01. The sequence continues at coordinate 308,194 of JBFXJJ010000001.1, forward strand.
GAGTTGTAACTTCTTTCCGAAGATTAGTTGCCGTTTCGGCGGTTTGATAGAGTAGTTCACCAGCTCCGCAAATAGTAGAACGGGCAAGTTTCATAGAGAGGTATTCTGGCAGTCCAGCGTTAACGCCAGCGATAGCTAAAGCCTCAACAAGATGAAAGAGATAGGCTGGTCCTGTACCTGAAACAGCAGTAACAGCGTCCATAAGATTTTCATCACGCACCCAGATTATTTCGCCGACAGCATTAAGCAGAGCTGAGCAAAGAAGCCGTTTGTCTTCAGAAGCCGTTTCATTGGCGTAAGCTACGGTAATTCCTCTAAGAACTTTTGCTGGAGAATTAGGCATAGCACGGACAATTTCGGCATCACTTCCTAAAATTGATGAAAAGTAATTGATGGTTTTGCCTGCAACGATACTTAAAAATACGGTTTTAGAAGATTTATATTTAGTAAAAAGCTTTACGGTTTCTTCCATATTCTGCGGACGGACAGCAAAGAAAACAACGTCAGGAATAAATTCATCTGGAACATCTTGAGCCTTGGAAGAACAAAACAGTCCTTTTTCTTTAATCCGTGCTAATTTTTCAGGGTTGTGTTCTACAATAAATATGCGTTTTTTGCTGAGACCGCTCATTAGCCAGCCATCAAGCATAGCGCTTCCCATTTCACCGCAGCCAACAAGCAATACTTTAAAATCACCAGAAAGATTATTAGAAGGATTCATTTTTATTGTCCTTAAATTTTAGGCTTCTCCGACAGTTTCCAGCATAACAGCATTAATAGCATCAGTTGCCGTTTTGCCGCCCCATACTACATATTGGAAAGCAGGATAAAATTTTTCGCATTCGTGAACTGCAATTTCGATTAAATTTGCGAGAAAGTCCCAAGTGATTTTTTCTTGGCGGTCGAGAAGAACCGAATGTCTAAAGATAGGAACGCTTTCCTCTGTCCATAATGAAAAATGACCAAGCCAAAGCTTTTCGTTGGCTTTAGCAAGAAGCTCAAAAACTTGGGTTTTATTCGTTTTAGCAAGTTTTAAATCCAGAGCGCAGGAAAGATGAAGGGCTGAAATTTCAGGAGACCAAGCAAGCAGCAGACCGAGGTCGCACCATTTTCCAGGAATTTCGGCAACCATTTCGTCATCGCCCCTTCTTTCAAAATCCCAATCCTGAGCAAGCACAATGTCCTCAGCGACATCAATCGGATTGGGTTGAATGGGAAATGAAGCTAAATTAGCTTGCCGCATTAACGGACAACTCCTAAAAAAACAGTTAAATCGATAGGATATGCCAGCCTTTTGACCAACATATAGTATGTTATCTAAAACTGATAACAAAAAGTAGATTGCCAGAGGCGAGTCGTCGTTGCAAGACTTTAACGCAAAAAAAAGTTGTTTTTTTGTGGATAAGTGAAACAAATATATAATAAACTGCAAAGAGCAATTTTTTTGACATAAAATAAGCGCAAATAGTGATTAGTAAAAACAAGACGTTATGGGGTAAAAAAACAAATGTATGTAGTTACGGGTGGAGCAGGTTTTATTGGTTCTAATATAGTTGCCGCTCTGGAAGAGCGAGGTCATAGCGATGTCGTTGTGGTTGATAAGCTGCGCAACGAGAATAAGTGGCGCAATATTGGTAAAAGAGAACTGAGAGATATTGTTAGTCCTGAAAATATTTTTGATTATCTAAATCATAATCAAATCTCGATTGACGGCATAATTCATATGGGCGCTATTTCTTCGACTATGGAAAAAGACGCCGATTTAATATTTAAAACCAATTTTTCACTGTCGCTTTCTTTATGGAAATGGTGTGCTATTAATCAGGTGCCTTTTATATATGCCTCATCTGCGGCAACCTACGGCGATGGCTCTATGGGATTTGAAGATGATGAAAGTATAGAATATTTATCAAGATTGAATCCGCTTAATGCGTACGGCTGGAGCAAAAATCTTTTTGACCGCAGAATAACTCGTAACATAGCAAACCGCAAAAGAGTTCCGCCGCAATGGGTTGGACTAAAATTTTTCAATGTCTATGGTCCGAATGAGTATCATAAGGGAGTTCAAAAAAGCGTTGTTTCTCACGTTTTTGATGTTGCTAAAGATGAAAAAACCTTTTCGTTGTTCCGCTCGCATAATCCAGATTATAAAGATGGTGAACAGATGCGAGATTTCGTCTGGGTTGGCGATTGTGTAAACGTTATTTTATGGTTCTTAGAAAATCGTAAAGTCAGCGGCATTTTTAATATTGGCAGCGGTGAAGCTAGAAGTTTTCTTGATTTGGCGAGCCAAGTTTATAAAAGTTTGGGACAAGAAGCTAAAATCGGTTTCGTAGATACTCCAGAAAGTATCCGAGATAAATATCAGTATTACACCAAGGCTAACATCTCTAAGCTGCGCAAAGCTGGGTATGATAAGCCTATGACATCACTGGAAGATGGCGTTACAGAATATGTAACTAAGTATCTTAATGCTTCTGATCAATACCGCTAAATTTAAGGGCTTTTTTAAATGTATTCAGGAATTCCGTTTCCAGATATTGATCCCATCGTTTTTTCCATAGGTTTTTTCTCACTGCGTTGGTATTCTCTTGCTTATCTGGCAGGCTTTTTTGGCGGCTGGGTTATGGCTCGCAAAATCATTAAAAGAGACGGTTTTAATATTAAAGCTGCCGATTTTGATGATTTTATAACCTTTTGCGCTTTAGGAGTTATTTTGGGCGGCAGGATAGGATATATCCTGTTCTATAATTTGGATTATTTTATTCATAATCCGTTAGAAGTTTTTAAGTTGTGGCACGGTGGAATGTCTTTCCACGGTGGTTTTTTAGGATTTATTGTTGCAACCTTCTGGTTTTCGAAGTCGCATAAAATTCCTTTCTTTGTTTTAACGGATATTTGCGCTTGCGTAGCTCCGCTTGGGCTTTATTTCGGCAGGCTGGCTAATTTTGTTAATGGCGAGCTGTTTGGCAGGGTTACTTATAATGTTCCTTGGGCAATTATTTTCCCCTACGGCGGCAATGAACCTAGGCACCCTAGTCAAATTTATGAAGCGCTGCTTGAGGGTATGCTTATGCTTATCGTTTTAAATATTGTTTATTTATCGCCTAAAGTCAGGGATAGAGCAGGCGTTCTTTCGGGTTTATTTTTGATAGGTTATGGTTCAATCAGGATCTTTTTAGAACAATTTAGAGAGCCAGATGTTCAGTTGGGCTTTTTGTTTGATGTCATAACTATGGGGCAGCTTTTATCAATTCCGATGCTTATTGTGGGAATGATTTTGCTTTTTGTTTGTGGTTGCTGTCAGAAAGATAAAATATGATGTTTTCGAAGAGGTTAAAATGATACCACCATTAGTATCACCACAGCTAAACGATTGCTTGGCAATAAAACACGGGTTTTTTTCTCGTTGTGGCGGTGTTTCTAAAGGATTTTATGCCTCACTTAATTTGAGGTCATCATCAAAAGATGATTATACGAATATTCAAGAAAATCGTAAGAGAGTAGCATCTTTTTTAGACCTTAATCCTGAAAATTTAATTTTTTTAAATCAACAGCACTATAATCAGGTCAATATCGTTGAGAATATTAATACGCCTCGTTTTGATGGCGATGGTTTGGTAACTAAAATCTCAGAAATCGGACTTTGTATTATAACCGCAGATTGTGTTCCTGTTCTTTTAGCCGATAATGAAAATAAGATTATCGGAGCCTGCCATTCTGGTTGGAAGGGCGCCTTTTCTGGAATTATTGAGAATACGGTGCAAAAAATGATAGATATTGGAGCTTCTTTACCCAATATTGTCGCAGGGATAGGCGCATCAATCGATGTTGCATCTTATGAGGTTGGTGAAGATTTTTATCAAAAATTTTTACAACAAGATGCTTCGGCAAAGGATTTTTTCAAAGATATAAAAGGACAGAAACATTTTAATCTTAAAGAATATGTTGCCGCAAAACTTAAAAACTGCGGCATAAAAAAAGTGGACATTTTGCTTAATGATACCTTTCTTGAAGAAGAGACGTTTTTTAGTTATCGCAGGTCAACAAAACGTGCCGAAGCCGATTATGGCTGTCAAGTTTCGGTTATAGTTATTAAATAGTTTTTTTAAATGGAGTTTTTAATTGATTAAATATGTTTT
>JBFXJJ010000002.1:0-257994 GCA_050175015.1 Alphaproteobacteria bacterium
ATAAAAAATACTAATTGGAGATAAGGAGGTGATAAATAGAAATTTAAAAAAACTTTGCAAGAACAAACCCTGATAAAAAAACGAGGAAGCTTCTAATTACTAAAGCGGTTTCCTCGTTTGTTTTTTTATGCAAAAACAAGACATAACAACAATCTTTTAAGCAATATACCTAGCAAATTTTTTATATAAAAAAGGCTCTCTAAAATAAGAGAGCCTTTCTTGTGACTTTTTTAAAAGCTATTTATTCCCTGACGTTATCTTTGAGACTTTTCAGGTCTTCGGTTGTCGGTTTATTTTTATCGGTAGCTTTTTCAATAGATCTTTCATCAGCTTGTGGTCTGCCTCCAGTTTCAACTGTAACAGCTTGACCTTTGCTAAAATCTTTAACTTTGCTAATCATGATGGTAACTTCCTAACCTTTGTTACAAGAGCTTCATACTCTCGCTCCAGTTCATTATCCATTATTTCAGCAAAAAGTACAACTTCTAATGTCCTTAACTGTTTTTGGGTGGCTGTCGGCAGGTGATCCAACAAAATCATACGCTTTTTATCACGTCTCAAAACTGCCTTATTAGAGCCATCATAGAAAAGTCTGGGATAATCAGGAACTCCTGTCCTTGCCCTAATGCAGAATAACAATTCATCATCTACATTACGAACAACATCATAAAGACCTTCAAGTTCTGGTGTCATACTTCTATTGCCTCATAAATTCCATATATTAAACCTTTTTTTAGCTTTTTTCAATTAGACATCTAACTTTTTCTTAAGAAGATCGTTAAGCATAGCTGGATTAGCCTTGCCTTTCATCTCTTTCATAACCTGTCCAACGAACCAGCCTAAAAGTTTATCCTTACCACTGCGGTATTCAGCCACCTTATCAGGACTATTTTGCATAATTTGCTCAATAGCGATATTGATTGAGCCAACATCAGTAACCTGTTTTAAGCCTTTTTCTTCTACAATAGTGCTTGGATCTTTACCTGTTTCAACCATAATCTCAAAAACTTCTTTAGCAATTCTGCCTGAAATAGTTTCATCTGAAATTAAATCAATCAACTTGCCAAGATTATCGGCACTAACTGGACATTCGGTGATATTTTTACCCATACGGTTAAGCACCGCAAAAAGTTCACCCATGATCCAGTTCGCCGCTTTTTTAGCATCTCTGCCTTTAGCAACTTTTTCAAAGTAATCTGCAATTTCTTTTTCAACTACCAGAATACAAGCATCATAAGAGCTTAAGGCATATTCACTCATAAACCTATTTTTCTTTTGGTCTGGAAGCTCTGGAAGCTTGCCCTTAATTTCGGCAACAAAGCCCTCTTCCAATTCCAACGGCAACAAATCTGGGTCAGGGAAATATCTATAATCGTGGGCATTTTCTTTATTACGTAATGGGCTGGTTGTCCCATCAGTTGGGTCAAAACGTCTTGTTTCCTGATCTATAGTTTTGCCGCTTTCATACATCTCAACATGGCGCTTGGCTTCGTATTCAACCGCCTGCATAGCAAAACGAACCGAGTTAATATTTTTCATCTCGCATCTTGGACGGAATTCTTTTTCTCCAGTTTTGCGAACGGAAACGTTGACATCGCAGCGCATAGAGCCTTCTTCCATATTGCCATCACAAGTTCCCAAGTAACGAACAATCGAACGAAGTTTTCTTAAAAAGGCACCAACTTCTTCAGGTGAGCGCAAATCTGGTTTAGTTACGATTTCCATCAAAGCAATACCAGAACGGTTCAAATCTATCATAGATTTGCGTGGGTGCTGGTCGTGCATAGACTTTCCAGCATCTTGTTCAAGATGAAGACGTTCAATTCCAATCTGGCGGATTTTATCATCGGGCATATCTAACACAACCACACCCTCGCCAACGATAGGAAGCTCATACTGACTGATTTGATAACCTTGAGGCAAATCGGCATAAAAATAATTCTTTCTCGCAAAAACAGACTTGCGGTTTATTTTAGCATTAAGCCCAAGACCTGTTCTAACCGCCTGCTCAATACAATATTCATTAATCACAGGAAGCATTCCAGGAAAGCCTGCGTCAATGAAAGAAACGTGAGTATTGGCATCGCTGCCGAAATCTGTAGATGCTCCTGAAAAGAGCTTTGATTTTGAAATAACTTGGCAGTGGACTTCTAAACCAACAATAACTTCCCAATCACCGCTTTCGCCTTTTATTACATAATCCATAATTAATTACTCCGAAACCCTTGGGGTTTTATCAAATGATGCTAAATTCTCAATTACATGAGCTGTCTTAAATACCGTTTCTTCATCAAAAGGACGGCCAATAAGCTGCAACCCTAACGGAAGCCCTGTCTTTGAAAGTCCAATCGGCAGAGACATTGCGGGAAGCCCTGCTAAAGAAGCCGGAACTGTAAACACGTCATTAAGCCACATTGTAAGAGGATCCTTCATACTTTCATCACCAATCGCAAAAGCTGGAGAAGGAGCAGTTGGAGTTAAAAGCAAGTCAACTTTTTCAAATGCACTAGCAAAATCGTTGGATATAAGCTTTCTAACTTTTTGAGCTCTTAAATAATAGGCATCATAATAACCCGCAGAAAGAACATAAGTTCCCATCATAATACGTCTTTTAACTTCGGTGCCAAAGCCTTCGGCTCTTGTGTTCATATAGAGTTCATCTAAGGTCTCACCTTTGCCTCGATATCCAAATCTAACGCCGTCATAGCGAGCCAAGTTAGAAGAACATTCAGCCGGTGCAATAACATAATAAACCGCAAGGGCATACTTAGTATAAGGAAGAGAAACCTCAACAACCTCAGCGCCAGCATCTTTTACAAAAGCTATGCCTTTATCCCAAAGATTAGAAATTTCTGAGTTTAGCCCTTCGGGACGATATTCCTTAGGAATACCTATTTTTAATCCTTTAATACTGCCACCTAGTACCTTTTCAAAATCTGGAACTTCCTGAGGAGCGGAAGTCGAATCCCTTTCATCAAAACCAGCCATAGCTTTAAGCATAAGAGCGGTATCAGCAACACTTCTTGCCATAGGTCCCGCTTGATCCAAAGATGAGGCGTAAGCAATAATTCCGAAACGAGAACATCTGCCGTAAGTTGGTTTTATGCCTGTAATTCCGCAGAAAGATGATGGCTGTCTGATAGAACCACCTGTATCCGTACCAGTTGCCGCCATACAAAGACCTGCCGAAACCGCACTGGCAGAACCGCCAGAAGAACCACCAGCGACTAATGCTGGCTCACTTCCTTTAGGTGTCCAAGGATTTTTAGCAGCACCGTAATAACTGGTTTCATTAGTAGAACCCATCGCAAATTCATCAAGATTGGTTTTTCCAACCATAACAGAACCAGCATCTTTTAATTTTTTAGTGATTGTTGATTCATATGGCGGCTTAAAACCGTCTAAAATATGAGAAGCGGCAGTTGTCAAAACACCTTCAGTACAGAATAAGTCTTTAATACCTACAGGTATGCCTTCTAAAATTCCTGCATTACCTGCTTGAATTTTTTTATCACTCTCTTTGGCTCTCTCTAGAGCAATTTCCGGAGTCTCGGTAATAAAAGCATTCAAATCACGGCGGTTTTCCATTTCATCTAAGTGGGCCTTAACAAGCTCAACCGATGATATTTCTTTATTAAGCAATGATTTTTTAGCAGAAGCTATATCTAACTTTATTAAATCTTTATTTGACATTTAAACCTACTCCACAACTTTTGGGACAAGAAAACAGCCGTCATCGGCGTCAGGTGCATTTAAAATAACCTTATCTACAGCGTCGCCTTCTTTAACTTCATCTTTGCGCCTTCTTAAACTCATTTTAGCAACAGAAACCATTGGCTCTACGCCCTCAATATCAATCTCTGCCAATTGCTCTACCCAGCCTATAATTCCAGATAGTTCCTTAGAAATTTTTTCTAAGTCTTCGTCTTTAACAGCAAGCCTTGAAAGGAAGGCTATATCTTTTACGGTTTTATTATCTATCGACATAGTTTATACCTGTATTTAATGTTAAAATTATGATTGTTGTCAAAATATCATTGGAAGAAAAAATGAGCAACCCCGATACGTATTTATTTAACGCCTCTCAAGGTCAATTCCTTGATTTTACTAAGAAACTTGTTGATAAAAAAACTATTCTAGGCATTGATCCTGGTGAAAAAAGAATGGGACTCGCAATATCTGACACCTTACTAATGATTGCAACGCCTCTATTGATTTTAGAACGGAAATCTTTTGATAAAGATATAGCAAAAATTGAAACCATTATCAATGAAAGAGATGTAGGAGCTATTGTTTGCGGCTATCCATTGCAAATGAACGGTTTAGAGGGTGAAAGCGCTCAAAAAGCGGTTAATCTTGCCTCAAAAATTATTACCAAAACAAAGCTTCCAACCCTAATGTGGGACGAACGCCTATCAACCTCGGCTATGCAGCGTTTTTTAATTGAAGAAGCCGATTTAAGCCGAAAAAAACGTTCTAAAGTGATTGATAGTTCCGCCGCAGCATTTATTTTGCAAGGCGTTCTTGATGCCATTAAGCATCAAAAAAACTCTTAAAAAATATTCTAAGAGTTTTTTTGGTTTTATAGCTGAAGCAATTTAAAATGATTATATAAAAAAGCTAGAATCAGATTATTTTTGCTTAATTTTATTTTTTGCCTTTTCTTTCTTCACAAAGCTTTTTAGCAAAATCTCTTAAATGGCTGTCTTCAAAAAGACTTTGGACACTGCGTCTCATCTTATGACGCCAATTTGGATATTCCAAATAAGTTCCAGGCAAATTCATCTGTTCTTTCTGTCCAAGCCAATCTTCAAGCTGGACTAAGAACATTAAGCAATTACTGCGAGCTAAGTAATAGTGAATAGCCTCCATAACATCTTTAGTTATTTCTCTTGATATAAGCTTCTCTTTATCTTCCTTGTTTGATAACAGTTTTTCCCTAATTAAAGCATCAAGAATTAACTGAAGTTCTTCTTCTCTATCTTTATAGGTATCTTCCTTATGTTGAGGTGTTGGATAGAAGTTATATTTATCATAAAGTTCAATATCTTCTCTCGACCATAAAGCTGGAAGTGTTGCCATATCGTGAGTACCGATACCGGCAACCGCCATTTCTTCATATTCATAAGGGCTTTTAAATTTGCCATCATAATCTCTCATGCCTCTAAACATACGAAGAGAAAGGATTGAGAAACTGTGCATCTTATCTTTAAAGCCGTGAGGTACTGTCCCCAAATCTTCACCGACAACGAGACATTTATGACGATTACTCTCTAAAGCAATAATTGCAGCAATATCATCAAATGGATATTGAACATAACTTCCAGATAAACCTTTAGGAATCCAATAAAGTCTAAGAAGTCCCATAACGTGATCGATTCTAACGGCTCCAGCTTGCTGCATATTCGCTTGTATAATCTTGATAAACGGCTCATAAGCTTCGTTTTTCAGTTCTATTGGAGACATTGGTGCAAGCCCCCAAACCTGACCATTAGGGTTAAACCTATCAGGGGGAGCGCCAATCACAATGTCTTTAGGAAACAGTTCTTGGTGACTCCATGTTTCGGCACTCTGCTCCGCAACACCTACAGCTAAATCTTGGTACAAACCAACTTTCAAGTGTCTTCTTAAGCATTCCAAACCTGCAAAGGTAAGCTGACGATCGGCTTCCCATTGTAAATATTTAAAGAAATCAACCCTATCGGCATATTGCCCAGCAATAATTTTAACTTCCTCACTGTTAGGATTACGATATTCTTCAGGCCACGTATACCAACCACCGCCGACACCTTTAGCCAAAAAGATTTCATCTAGAACTTGATAAACAGCTAAATCCTGCAAATCTTTGCCGCCTTCTTGGCAGAATTTGCGATAAGATGATGCCAATTCCGAATTACACAAAACAATATTATGACGTTCTTTAAAGCACTTATGTAAAGCAACAAAAACTGGCATTTTAAGCGAATAAACAACACTATAATTAACCGTATCTGAAGTTCTTGCCTGCCAAAGTTTTTCTTTATATTCGTTAGAATTTACTATCGCCTGTGCTTCAGGACATTCATAAAAATAAGGAGCTTTTTCAATATCGATATAAATCGGACTCAAATATTTGCGGCTGCAAGAATAATAAGGACTAGCAGATTTCGGGTTAGTGTGGAACAAAAGATTAAGAGGATTAAGCCCGACAACATCAGCCCCTAAATCAGCCGAAAGATTAATTATATCTATAAGATCAGAAAAATCTCCCACACCATAATTGCGATTAGATCTAAGAGCATATAACTGTAAAGGGAACCCCCAAACTTTATTTTCTTTAATTCCTTCAGGCATAAAACATTCTTTAGGAGCAACAATAACTCGTGTATTAGAGCTGCCAAAAGCACCACCTCCGAGTGTAAACTCAATATCGTGATAACCTTGAGGTATGTCTAACGTTAAGGAAACGCTTCTTTTTTCAAAAGAAAAACCGTCTATTTCCTTATCTTCTAATTTTTTCATATCGCTAAAAGCGACATTGCCGCAAACTTCTTTGCCGTCTTCATATCTAAATTTATACGCAAGATTTTGTTTTCCTGCCATTTTTGGCAGAACAACATCAAGCTCCAGTTTACTTAACTTTTCATCTTCAATTCTTTTAACCAAAACAGGAGATGAAATCTTAAACCAGTCTTTTTCTTCTATTTTCTTTAATGATGCTTTAACTTCACTGTCACTATCAGCTGCAAAACCCATTGCCTTTAAAATTGCTTTAATGGTAGCTTCCGATGTTTCAAAAACTTCTCCCGTTTTGCGGTCTTCAAAAGAAGTTATAATGCCTGCTTTTTCTGCTAAACTATAAAGATTATTCATTTTATTTATGATCCTTAATTATCAAAATTATCACCAACCACTTCATCAAGATCCGTAGGCATTGCATATTCTTCATTATCAAGTGATGGAGCAACCGCTCTTTCTAAATCATCTGCTGTTGCAATGAGCGTATCTAAAGGATTAGTGGTAACAATATATTCTGCAAGCCCTGTTGAGGTTGCGATCGGTTTAAAACTTTTCTGTTCTATCTTTTTATAATTTTTACTGCTGGAAAGATTGCCTTCAAGCAGAATAAAAGACCATGCCTTCACTGTGATTTTATCACCAAAGACAAACCTGTTTTCATCTTTTATTTTTTCAGGTTTAGCTGTATCAAAAATCATAACCCAGCTGTCATGCCCTTCGAAAGAAGGCAGTGTCCAAGTAATATCTTCATGATAAGCATTTAATACTGCAAAATATGTTTTATCTCTTAAAAGCTCACCTTCTTGAGTAAAGTGAACATTTCCAGCTTCACCAGAAATCAAGAAAGAAAGGCTTCTTGGATAATGCTTGGTCCAATCAATATCACGCATTTCCGTGCCATCGGGTTTAAACCAAGATATATCCTTCAAATCTGTTCCTGAAATATTTTCTCCTTTAAAGAACCTAAGTCTGCGGAATACGGAGTGCTTTCTTCTCAAGTACAACAAGAACTTCACAAATTCCATAAACTTACGTTCAGAGCCGCCTATTCCCTGCCAGTTAAGCCAGTTAACAATATTGTCTTGGCAATAAGCATTATTATTGCCTCTTTGAGTACGGGCAAATTCATCTCCAGCAAGGAGCATCGGAGTCCCTTGAGACAAGATTAAACTAGCCATCATACTACGCATACGGCGCAATCTAATCTCTTGGATTCTTTCATCATTTGTTGGACCTTCAGTACCGTTGTTCCAACTCCAGTTGGCATTAGTGCCATCACGATTATCTTCACCATTGGCTTGATTATGTTTTTCGTTATAGCTAACCAAATCGTTAAGAGTGAAACCATCGTGAGCGGTTATAAAGTTGACACTCGCCCAAGGACGACGGCCTCTATAACCAAAGATATCACTTGAACCTGTAATTCTCGTTGCCAGTTCAGCTATTTGCTTTTCTTCACCACGCCAAAAACGTCTAACATTATCACGGAATCTATCATTCCATTCCGCCCAACCAGGCAGAAATGCGCCAACCTGATAACCACCAAGTCCTAAATCCCAAGGCTCTGCAATCAACTTAACATCTTGCAGAATAGGATCCTGACGAATAGCGTCTAAGAAACCTGAACGCTGCGTAAAGCCCGTTTTTTCTCGAGCCAGCGTTGGAGCTAAATCGAATCTGAAGCCATCGACTCTCATTTCTTTAGCCCAATAGCGCAAAGAATCCATAACAAGCTGCAAGACTCTTGGATTGCTAACATCAAATGAAGCGCCGCAGCCTGTAGTATCTTCATAATATCTAGGGTTAACATCACTAAGCTTATAATAGCTGGCATTATCAATGCCTCTAAAGCTTAAAGTAGGCCCCATATGATTGCCTTCGGCAGTATGGTTATAAACCACATCAAGCAGAACCTCAATGCCAGCTTCGTGCATAACATAAACCATACTCTTGAATTCATTAATATCATAACCTGATAAATATCTAGACTCAGGAGCAAAGTAGCAAATGCTGTCATATCCCCAATAGTTATGGAGATTATTTTTAACTAAGTGCTGATCGCCAAAGAAACCGTGGACAGGCAAAAGTTCTATTGAAGTGATACCTAAATCTTTCAAATACTTAACTATTCTAGGCTGAGAAAGCCCTGCAAATGATCCTCTAAGCACTCTAGGCACTTCGGGGTGCAGCATAGTCATACCACGAACATGGCACTCATAGATTACAGTCTCATTCCAAGGAACCTTAGGTTTTCTCTCTCTGTCCCAAGTAAAAGCCGTATCAACCACAACACATTTAGGCATATAAACCGCACTATCTCTGCGATCAAAAGACAAATCTTTTTTCTCGTGCTGCGGGTTATATCCTAAAAGAGCATCATTCCATTCCATACGCCCCACAACTGACTTAGCGTAAGGGTCTAAAAGTAATTTGTTATGATTGAAACGGTGCCCTCTTTCTGGATCATAAGGTCCATAAACCCTAAGACCATAACGCTGACCTGGACGAATATCTGGCAAATACATATGCCATACTTCATCAGTATATTCAGGAAAAGCAATACGGTTGGTTTCCTTTTGCCCTTTTTCATCAAAAAGACACAAAACAACTTTTTCCGCATGCGCTGAAAACACTGCAAAATTAGTTCCTTTTCCGTCCCAAGTGGCACCAAGAGGCCAAGGCTTTCCAGGATTAACCCTTATACTCGAGCGAGACATTCTTCTACCTTTAGCTTATTATTTTCTTTCTAATTTCAGAACTATAGTAGCTAAAGGAGGCAAGGTCAAAGTTAAAGAATGCGGACGATAATTCCACCCTTCTTCATTTGCTTCAACACCACCTTTGTTTCCCATACCACTACCGCCATAATACTTGGAATCTGAGTTAAAGATTTCTTTATAGAAGCCCTTTTGAGGAACACCTACGCGATAGTTTTCTCTTGGAACAGGGGTGAAGTTACAGCAAGTAATTGTGAAGTCTTCTTGATTATGACCTCTTCTAATGTAAGTAACTATGCTGTTTTCCCCATCTTGGAAATCAATCCATTCAAAACCATCACCTTCAAAATCTTTTTGATGAAGTGCAGGATTTTCTTTGTAAAGATGGTTCAAATCCTTAACGCAATTGTATACACCTTTGTGCATTTCATCATTCATCAAATGCCAGCTTAAGCTAGCATCGCATGACCATTCACGATCTTGCGCAAACTCACCGCCCATAAAGAGAAGCTTTTTACCAGGGTGCGTGAACATAAAGCCATAATAAGCTCTAAGATTAGCAAACTTCTGCCATCTATCACCAGGCATACGATTAAACAAAGAGCCTTTACCGTGGACGACTTCATCGTGAGATAATGGCAATACAAAGTTTTCATTAAACGCATAAATTGGTCCAAAGGTAAGTTTGTTATGGTGCCATTTACGATGAACTGGATTTTCGTGAATGTATTCCAAAGTATCGTGCATCCAACCCATATTCCACTTAAAGCCAAAACCTAAACCACCCATAAATGTTGGGCGGGAAACCATTGGCCAAGCCGTTGATTCTTCTGCAAAAGTAGTAGCGCCTGAGTCTTCACCAAAGATTAATTCATTTATACGTCTTAAAAATGCGATAGCTTCAGTGTTTTCGTTACCGCCTTGTTCATTAGGAATCCATTCGCCTTGTTTTCTTGAATAATCCAAGTAAAGCATTGACGCAACAGCATCAACTCTAATAGCGTCAATATGATATTTTCTAATCCAGAACAGCGCACTTGAAGCAAGGAAATTATTAACTTCACGACGACCAAAGTTATAAATTTTTGTACCCCAATCCATATGTTCACCTTTGCGGGGATCCATATGTTCATAAAGACTAGTTCCATCAAAATTAGCCAAACCGTGAGCATCTTTAGGGAAATGACCTGGAACCCAGTCTAAAATTACACCAATATCATTTTCATGACATTGATCCATAAAATATTTAAAATCATCAGGTGTACCAAAACGGCTTGTTGGCGCAAACAATCCTGTTGTCTGATAGCCCCAAGAACCATCGAATGGATGTTCTGTTACAGGAAGAAGTTCAATATGGGTAAAGCCTAAGTCTTTAACATAAGGAATAAGCTCATTTGCAAGTTCACGATAGGTTAAATAACGAAGACCTTCTAAAGAATTACGGCGCCAAGAACCTAAATGAACTTCATAAATTGAGATTGGGGAATCTAAACGGTTTTTAGCTTTTCTCTTATCAATCCAATTTTGCTTTTCATCTTTCCATTTATACTTATTAATGTCATAGACAACAGAAGCTGTTGATGGTCTTGTTTCGGTAAAAAAGGCAAAAGGATCCGCTTTTAATGGCAATAAATCACCATTAGCACCTTTTATCTCGTATTTATACATATCGCCTTCACAAAGGCCTGGAATAAACAATTCCCAAACACCACAACCAACACGGTTTCTCATAGGGTGACGTCTGCCGTCCCATTCGTTAAAATTACCGACAACCGAAACCCGCTTAGCATTTGGAGCCCAAACGGCAAAAGAAACACCAGAAACATTTTCGTGGACGATTTGATGGGCGCCTAGTTTTTCATAAAGCTCAAGATGAGAGCCTTCAGCTAAGAGATATATGTCCATTTCTCCTAATATAGGAGTAAAACGATAAACATCTTCAACCATTTGATTATGACCTGCCCAATACTCTAATTTAAGTTTGTAGGCAAAGAAATCTTTCTTATCTAGTTCTATTTGAAATAGTCCTGATTGATGAATTACTTCAAACTGTCCGATTTCTTTCTCACTGTCATACTCGCAAACCCAAACTTTTTTGGCTTCAGGTTGAAAGGTTCTAATATAGAGCTTACCATCGGTCTGACTGGCATGCATACCAAGAACAGCGAAGGGGTCGCCATAATTCCCTGATATGATGGCATCAATAACCCTTTGATCTAGTTTGTTTTTGATCATATTTTTTTACTCCTCATCTAATTCAATAAGTCTATATAAACCCATTATCGGTACAGGAAGCCAATCGGGACGATTAGCAACTTCATATATAACTTCATAAAGTGCCTTTTCCATAATGAATAAATCAAGTATTTTTTTCGCATCTTTATCATTTGCGGGATAAGCCTTGCAGCCTTTTATTTCGTCAGTATAGCCTTTCAAGAAGGAATTCACGACATTTTTCTCCCAATCTTTAACCCAAGGTTTCATTTTCTCAATCGAATATTTTTTATTCAATTTGTCATTAAAGAGTATGCCAAACGTTGCATAATTGAAAGAACGAATCATTCCAGCAACATCTTTCAGCTGTATTTGCTTAACATTTCTTTCGTTAAGAGGACGTAAAGGCTCGCCTTCGAAATCAAGAATATAAAAATCGCCCTGAGCCACAACCAACTGACCTAAATGATAATCACCATGATATCTTGTTTTGACAAGACCGTCTTCATTAATCGTCAGTTCATTAATTCTTTTATCCAATAAATGCCAAGAATCTAGAAGCTTAGAAGCATTTTCTTTAACATTAAGCGGCAGTTTATGCAATCTTTCTTCTATTGCTTTTTTAGCAACTACAGACTGCTCCTTAACACTGCTGATTAAGGTTTTTATATCCTGTTTGGTAACAGCTTCAGGTTCAAAACCTTCAACCCCGCCCTTAGCAAAAGCTTTATGCATCTCTGCGGTTCTCTTGCCGAGGGTTTCCATTGTTCCTAAGAATAGTGAGTGTCGTCCGCTGCTGCCTGATTTTTTGCTATCGTAATTAATATTGCCGATATCTTCGAAAAATCTTTCAAGATACGCAAGCGTATTGCTCCAGCCATCACCTTGGTTGCGGATAAACCCTTGCAAAATAGCAAGTGCGGTAGGCTTGCCTTTACTGTTGTAAGACTCTGCAACTCCTAAATAAGGAGGTGTGTTTTTAAAGCCTGCAACTTCGGTTAAATATCTGCAAACATCAACTTCAGGGTGCTTGCCTTCTGCAACCTTACGATAAATCTTCAAAATTAAATCATCGCCAATAATAACAGAACTGTTGCTTTGTTCGGTTGAAATTGTTTTTTCTATCGGATTGTTGAGTTTTTTAATTAAATCTTTGCCAAGCTTGTTGGAAGAAAAAGCAATTTTGCCATTTTTTCCACAATCGACAACGAAATCTTTGCCCATTTGTTCAACAATTTTGGTTGCAAATTTTTCGCTGTAAATTGCATCGTATAACGTTCCAACTTCACCACGGCATCTTGTCCGACTGAAAATAGAGTTAATATTTCCTTTAAACTGTTCATCTGTTTCTGAACCCCAATCGATAGAAAGCGGCAGGAAATAGTCGTGCACTTCACCATTATTCAGATGAACTTTTAATATTGCAAAAAGCTGTTCACCAGTTTCTTTCACAATAACTTGATTAACCAAATCTATTTTCGTGATTTCATAATTTTTAGAACTATACCAACGCTTGTTAGGCAATATCTTCATCATTATTTTTTCAAAAATTTTCTGCGTCGCTGGCGAGCTTGCTAAACTTTGCCATTTTTGCGGCATAACCAGTGTTTTCCTTGCTACAGAATAATCAATTTTTTTGTTAAATAATGCTTTTGCTTTTTTAGCTTCAACAATTAAAAACCAGAAAAAGCCATATTCAGGCATTGTTATCTGATAAGTATATTCACCAATAACAGGAAAACAACAAACCCCCATTAAATCAACAGGGGTATAGCCTTGGAACTTGCGCAAATCTAATTCAACGTGTTGTGGCTGACCTGAAAGATTGGCGACGCACAAAATCTTTTCGTCTTTGTTTTCACGAAGATACGAAATAACGGTACGGTTTCCTGAAGGCAGAAATGTTAAATCTCCTTTTACGAAAACTTTATGTTGAGAACGTATTTCAATCAGCCGTCTCATCCAATTCAATAAAGACGACTGTCTTTTTTCTTGAGCTTCAACATTAACAGCTTGATAACCATAAACTATATCCTGAATGGCTGGCAAAAATAGCTTTGCGGGATCTGATTTAGAAAAACCGCCGTTGCGGTCAACTGACCACTGCATCGGCGTTCTAACACCATCTCTATCATTGAGATAAATATTATCTCCCATACCGATTTCATCACCATAATAAATAATCGGAGCTCCAGGAAGAGACATCAAAAAGCTGTTTAGAAGTTCTATCTTACGACGGTCATTTTCAACCAAAGGCGCAAGCCTTCTTCTAATTCCCATATTGATGCGAGCACGTTTATCAGGAGCGTAGTAGTCCCACATAAACTGCCTTTCTCTTTCTGTAACCATCTCAAGCGTCAACTCATCGTGGTTGCGCAAGAACATTGCCCATTGGCAATTATCTGGAATTTGCGGAGTTTGCTCCATAATGTCAATAATCGGCTGGCTGTCTTCTTTGGCAAGAGCCATATATAATCTTGGCATAACAGGAAAATGATAACAAACATTACATTTCTCGCCTTCATCACCAAAATATTCAACCACCTCTTCTGGCCACTGATTAGCTTCAGCCAAAAACATTCTATCTTCATAATGCTCGTCCATCCAAGCTCTTAGTTTACGAATAACATCATGAGTCTCAGGAAGGTTTTCATTAATAGTACCTTCTCTTTCAACTAAATAAGGAATGGCATCAAGACGCATACCATCAACCCCCATATCGAGCCAATGAGACATAATTTGGGTAACTTCACGAAAGACTTGAGGATTGTCAAAATTCAAATCAGGTTGATGTGAGTAGAAACGATGCCAATAGTATGCTTCTGCTTCCTCGTCCCAAGTCCAATTTGATTTTTCAGTATCACAGAAAATAATTCTGGTTTCAGAATATTTATCAGGATCGTCGCTCCAAACATAATAATTTCTTTCAACTGAGTCTTTAGGAGCCTTTCTTGCTCTTTGAAACCAAGGATGCTGGTCTGATGTGTGGTTAATTACCAGCTCGGTAATAACTTTTAATCCTAAATCATGAGCCTTGCTAATAAATTCCTTAAAGTCATTAATTGTACCATATGTAGGATTGATACTCTTGTAATCAGAAATATCAAATCCGTCGTCTCTAAGAGGCGACGGATAAAATGGAAGTAACCATAAGGTGTTAACACCCAATTTTTTGATATATTCTAGCTTACTAATTAACCCCTTAAAATCCCCTATGCCGTCATTATTAGAATCCATAAAAGATTTTATATGAATCTGATAAATAACAGAATCGTGATACCACTTATTAACTTTAGACATCATATTCCCTAAAAAAATTAATTTTGTTTAAACAATTTATCAATCGGAGTAATTCTGAAAATCTGAGCTTGTTTACCAGCAGGATAAAGGTGAGTACTTTGCTTATCTCCCTGCCATTCCCAAGTTTCTCCAGACAAAAGTTCTTCTACTCTAAATTTCCCCCAATACGGAATCCCCATTTCATATAAAGGAAAAACTATTTCTGAGCTTTGAGCATTATAAGGATCAAGACTCAAAACGATAAAAATCATATTATCATTATTTTGAGTCCTTTTTCCATAAAATATAACTTGGTCATTGCTGGAATTACAAAATTGCAGATTATCTAATTCGTGAAGCGAAGGATTTTGTCTTCTTATATTGTTAATTTTAGTTATAAAATCCTTAATATTGCCGCTTCGATTCCAGTCCCAAACCTTTAATTGATATTTTTCGGAGTAATTATATTCTTCTTTTCCTGGAATGGCATCATTTTCACAAAGTTCATACCCATTATAAATTCCATAGACGCTTGAAAGGGTAGAGGCTAAAAGAAATCTCATAACAAATCCAGCTCTGCCAGACTGCTGTAAAAAGAATGGAAGAATATCAGGAGTTGTTGGAAAAAAGTTTGGTCTCATATAATCAACAACATCGTGAGATATTAAGGCATTGTGTTCTTTATTCGTCTTTCCCGTAAGTTCGCTTAAATATTCCATCAAAGAATACTTATCATTACGCCAAGTAAAGTAAGAATATGATTGGTTAAAACCTACTTTAGCAAGCATCTTCATCATAGGAGGTTTGGTAAAAGCTTCTGCCAAAAAGATAACATCTGGATAGAGATCGTGAATTTCTCTTATCATCCATTCCCAAAATGGAACTGATTTAGTGTGAGGATTATCAACTCTAAAAATTTTCACACCTTGGCTAATCCAAAACAAAACCGTATCTTTTAACTCCTGCCATAGTTCATCTTGACCTTCGCAGTAAAAGTCTACATTAACAATATCCTCATATTTTTTAGGCGGATTTTCAGCATACTTAATCGTGCCATCTGGTCTAAATTTAAACCAATTAGGGTGTTCTTTAACCCAAGGGTGATCAGGTGCGCATTGAATTGCAAAATCAATCGCAACTTCCATTCCCAAATTATGGCACTCTTGAACAAAATGCCTAAAATCTTCTAATGTCCCAAGTTCAGGGTTAATGTCCTTATGACCTCCCAAACGAGAGCCTATAGCATAAGGACTGCCTGGATCTCCATCCTTAGCAATAAGGGTATTATTAGGTCCTTTCCTATTAACTTCTCCAACGGGGTGAATAGGCAAAAGATAAACCACATCAAAACCCATTGCCGCAATTTCAGGGAGTCTTTTCTCGCAATCTTTAAATGTAGCGTGCCTGCCCTCTTCACTCCCTTGAGAACGGTGAAACATTTCATACCATGCCGCAAATCTTGCGCCCACCCTATCAACAAACACTTCCTGCTCTATATCAAGCCTAGTTGCGGCGTCTCTATCTGGCCATCTGTCCATAGCTTCGTGCAAAGTTTCGGATAATAATATTGCAGTTTTTTCTCTTTGATCTGGAGCATTATCAAATGCTGTAAGCATATTCTCGAGCATTGATAAATCTTCAAGGCGTAAGAATTCTTCCATTGTTAAACCCTTAGCCTTCTTGATTCTTTCTATAGCGGCAACAACAAGATTACGCCCTTCAATAAGGTCTAAATGAATGTCTTGCCCAACATTAAACTTTTTGCTTGCTCCATCATGCCATGTTCCAAAAACATCAACCCAAGCTTCAATCGTATAAACATATCTAGTATTCTCACTAAAAACTATTTCCCCACGCCATCTAGCAAGACCAGGATTAACCAAAAACATAGGTTCTTCCTGCCAAGTATCTTCTGTTATTTTGCGATACAAAATAGAGGCTTTAAGCATTTCGTGGCCATCTTTAAAAATATCTGCCCAAACTTCCATATTGTCGCCAACTTCTCTTTTGACGGCATATCTTCCGTTGTCTATTACTGGAGCTACATTTTGAATTGTTATAGGCTGACTTGCAGCAAAATCGGCTAAACAATTTTTATATTCTCTTCTAACCCACCCTTTTTGCGTTTGTTTTCCAGAACCAATACCTGGTAATTTTACTGGAGCTTTGGGAGATATTTTACGTAAACGCTTAACCGATTTTTGTTGATCGCCTGACAACATAGAATGTAAACTCCTTAATCAAATATAAAAAACTATCAACTAAATATGTTTTATAACAACATAATAAACAGAAATAAAATACCGATTCTTGCTTATAAACTCTATATATTTTTTTTAATTTTATAAGTTATTAAATTTTATTTAACCTTTTTTATAAATATTTTTTTACGTTTTAATGAAAAAAATGTTGCAATTCCTTAATTTTTCTAAAATTTTTTATTTTTTTAACATTCTGAAATCATTGCTTTTTTTGAGTTTATCCTATTTTTGTCTACAATAACTCACGTTTTTGTTAAAATTTTTAAACAATTCCTTTAAGAATCCTTGTTTTTTTAAAATTGAAAAATTCATAAAATAGTGGTTTATATAGTTTATGGGATTTGGTTTTTTGTAATTTTGTTATTAGATATTGCCAAAGCGCAAAACTAAATTAGTTTTGTTTTATGTTTTTTAACTTTGTTTTTTAGGAGATTTATTATGAGTAAAAGTGATATAAACGAAGAACACGTCCGTGTTGCAGCTTATTACATCTGGGAAAAAGAAGGACGTCCAGAAGGTGTTGATTTTGATCATTGGGTTAAAGCAAAAAATGCTGCTGCTGAAGCTGAAGGATGCTGCAAATCATCTTGCTGTGCTTCAACAGACACCAAAGCAAAAGCAACCAAAGCAAAAAGCGCACCAACAGCAACAAAAACTAAAGCAAAAAAGAAATAATTTAGTTTTTTATGGTGTTTTTCTTTCTTAGGATTTAAGAATTTTTATAAAATAATGTTTTTTAGAATGAAAAACATTATTATAGAGCAAAAAGCCCTCGCAAAAAACAGTGAGGGTTTTTTTATTGCATAATCTACTAAAAACAAAGCTGCCCGCATATTTGCCATTAGAGCATATTTGATTTAGCCTTATCCATTCTTACTAAACCAAAAAGCTTTGGTGCCAAGATTTTTTTAAGGATTACTTACTAGCTCAAAAAAAGTTGAAGTAAAGGAAGACTTCTTGGCTTTCCTCTTTATTTTTTACATTTAGTCCGCAAATGCATTGTGATTCTTAAAACAAATATAACACGCTTTACAAACCACTCCTTTTGACTTGCTTTGCTAAATGAGAAATAGAGGCGGCTACAATTTAAGTTTCGCAACAGACAATACTATCTGCAAGGTGTGTATCGCAGATAGTATTATTAAATGAGGCACAACGTAAGGCCTAGTGTCCGTCAAGTGAAAAGCACAAAGGAACGAGCAAAAAAAAGCTGCGCCTTATTTAAAAGGACACAGCTTTTTTATCTAAGACTTTATGCTTTAAGCACTAGCCTTTATTTTTGCTTCAATTGCATTTAAAGCATCGACGGCCTTATCGCCATCGGGGCTTCCTGCTTGAGCCATATCAGGACGACCGCCGCCGCCTTTGCCGCCACTTGCAGCTGAACCAGCTTGAACTAAATCAACCGCATCAAAAGCCTTCCCTGCCAAATCAGAAGTAACGCCAACAACGAGAGACAGTTTATCGTCATTAACTGAAACCACAGCCACGATTCCTGATCCAATTTTTTTCTTAAGTTCATCAGCCATCGGCTTCAAATCTTTCGGAGGAATCCCCTCTAAATTTTTCTTTATAAACTTAATACCAGCGATATTCAAAACTTCATCACTTCCTGAAGTACCGCCTTCGGCCAATTTCTTTCTAGTATCAGAAAGCTCTTTTTCTAGACGTTTTCTTTCATCAATCAAAGATGAGATTCTCTTCGTTAATTCCGAAGGTGAAGCCTTTAATACTTCCGCGGACTTTGCAATAATCTCTTCTCTTTCGTTAATATATGCCAAAGCTTCGTCTCCAGTTACAGCCTCAATACGTCTAAGTCCTGCACCAACAGCCGTCTCTCCAACAATCTTGAAGAAACCGATATCTCCTGTTTGAGCAACGTGCGTACCACCACAAAGCTCTACAGAAAAAACTTTGCCACCTTTGCCATTCATAGTTACGACTCTAACTTCTTCACCGTATTTCTCGCCAAATAACGCCATAGCTCCTTCTTTGACGGCATCTTCTGGAGACATAATCTTAGTTGAAACTAAGCCGTTAACTCTAATTGCTCTATTAACTATTTTCTCAACTTCTTTAAGCTCATCTTTGGTTACTTGGTGATTATGGCTGATATCAAATCTCATTCTTTTATCTGAAACCAAAGAACCTTTTTGGGTTACGTGTTCGCCCAAAACCTGTCTTAATGCTTTATGCAGCAAATGAGTTACTGAGTGATTTGCTCTAATAGCGCCTCTTCTTTCAGAATCGACCATAAACACTGCAAAATCACCGTTTTTAATTTCACCTTCAACCACTTTAGCTTTGTGAGCATAAATTTTACCCGCAACTTTTAAGGTATCAAGAACTTCAAGTTTGGCTTTATTTTTAATTTCAATAATACCTGTATCACCAACTTGACCACCAGATTCAGCATAAAAAGGAGTCTGGTTTGCAACCACCATAACTTCATCTCCTTTTTTAACAACGTCCGTAAGTTTGTTGTCCTTTATTAAAGCTTCAATTTTAGCTTCGGCAGTTTCCGTATCATATCCTAAAAATTCGGTTGCAGAAATTTTTGATGCCAAATCGAACCAAACAGCATTGTCCGCAGTTTCACCCGAACCAGCCCAAGACTTACGAGCTTCATTCCGTTGATTCTCCATTGCTTCATTAAAAGCGTCGGTATCAACTTTAATCTTTTTGCTGCGCAAAGCATCTTCGGTCAAATCTAAAGGAAAACCATACGTATCATAAAGTTTAAATGCGACATCTCCTGAAAGAATATCCCCAGCTTTAAGATTTTCAGTTTCGGTATCAAGAAGCCTGATACCACGAGAAAGCATCTGTTTGAATCTTGTTTCTTCAAGTTTTAAGGTTTCAACAATTAAAGGCTTGGCTCTCTCCAATTCAGGATAAGCCTCGCCCATACAACTGATAAGAGCTGGAACTAACTGCCACATTAAAGGCTCAACGCAGCCTACCAAATGAGCATGACGCATTGCTCTGCGCATAATTCTTCTTAAAACATAGCCTCTGCCTTCATTAGAAGGTGAAACACCATCTGCAATCAAGAAACAGCAAGCTCTGAGATGATCGGCAATAACACGGTGAGAAATACGATATTCTCCATAAGGTTCGGTTTTGCTTAACCTTGCAGATTCTTCAATCAAGCCTCTCATTAAACCTATTTCATAGTTATCGTGAGTTCCCTCTAAAACAGCGGCAATACGTTCTAACCCCATACCTGTATCAATAGAAGGTCTTGGAAGAGCACGACGCTCGTTTTCGCTAACTTGTTCATATTGCATAAAAACAAGATTCCAAATTTCAACAAAACGGTCGCCATCTTGATCAGGTGAACCAGGAATGCCGCCCTTAATATGATCGCCGTGATCATAAAAAATTTCAGAACAAGGACCGCAAGGACCAGTATCTCCCATAGCCCAGAAATTATCGTGCGTTGGAATTTTTATGATTCTGTCATCAGGAAGCCCTGATATTTTTTTCCATAATTTAAAAGCTTCTTCATCTTCAGCATAAACGGTTGTCAGCAATCTGTTTTTATCAATACCGAATTCTTTAGTAACTAAATCCCAACCATAAAAAATAGCTTGTTCTTTGAAATAATCTCCAAATGAAAAATTACCAAGCATTTCAAAAAAAGTATGATGCCTTGCTGTATAGCCAACGTTATCTAAATCGTTATGTTTGCCACCAGCACGAACGCATTTCTGAGAAGTTGTAGCTCTAGAAAAATCAGTTTTTTCCATACCTGTGAAAATATTTTTAAACTGAACCATACCAGCGTTAGTAAACATTAAAGTTGGGTCATTTCTAGGTACAAGCGGGCTTGATTTTACAATTTCGTGACCATTTTTTTGAAAATATTCAAGAAAAGTCTTTCTAATCTGATTTACACTGCTCATGATTTTTTGCCTTATGGAGTTGATATAATATGATAGAATTTTATGACTTAATAATGGTATAAAATCAAGTTTTTATATAATCTTAAACACCAACTTTTTACCAATCGATAAAAAACACCCAACATATTAGAAGAAAATGAGAGCTAATTCTTAATAAAAAACACTTAGGAAGATTAGAAGCTAAGTTCAAACAAATGAACTATGTCCCAATCTTCCTAGTAACTAGATAATTTTAGAATAATAAATTTTGGCTTTTGTTTAATTAAATAAATATTCAACGAAACAATTTATTCGCCTGAAGCAATCGGCATATCTTCGCCATCTGAGCCATTATCTTCACCGCCAATAAATCCTTCAGAGATAATGCCTGCTTTTTCTTTAATAAGGCTTTCGATTTTAGCCGCAACAGCCGCATTTTCTTTCAAATATACTTTGGCATTTTCACGTCCCTGTCCAAGTCTTTGTCCATCATAAGAATACCAAGAACCAGACTTTTCAACGACATTAGCTTTAACACCCAAATCAATTAGCTCGCCAGTTTTAGAAACACCTTCGCCATAAATGATATCAAAATCAACTTGTTTAAAAGGAGGCGCAACTTTGTTTTTAACAATTTTGACCCTTGTCTGACTACCGATAACATCTTCACGTTCTTTAACCGAACCAACTCTTCTAATATCCAAACGTACTGAGGCATAGAATTTTAAAGCATTACCACCCGTTGTGGTTTCGGGGCTGCCGAACATAACGCCTATTTTCATTCTTATCTGATTAATGAAAATTATTAAGGTATTAGTTCTAGCAACTGAAGCCGTTAATTTACGTAGGGCTTGGCTCATAAGTCTTGCTTGCAGACCCATATGAGAATCTCCCATCTCGCCTTCTAACTCTGCTCTAGGAACAAGAGCCGCAACAGAGTCGATAACCATAACATCTATCGCTCCTGAACGGACTAACGTATCAGCAATTTCTAAAGCCTGCTCTCCTGCATCTGGCTGCGAAATTAAAAGATTGTCAACATTAACTCCAAGTTTCTTAGCATATCCTGGATCTAAAGCATGCTCAGCATCAATAAAAGCACAAGTTCCGCCACTTTTTTGAGCTTCAGCAATAACGTGCAAAGCCAAAGTTGTTTTGCCTGAACTTTCTGGACCGTAGATTTCTATTACCCTGCCTTTTGGCAAACCACCAATACCCAAAGCGATGTCAAGACCAAGAGAACCCGTTGATATTGCTTCAATATCAACAACCCCGCCCTTTTGCCCCAATCTCATTATTGAGCCTTTACCAAAAGATTTCTCAATCTGCCCTAGTGCCGCTTCAAGAGCCTTATCTTTATCCATATCTGACCTCTCAACTAAAGTTAATTTGTTTTGCATCATAGCTGTTCCCTTTATCGCATATTTTTATTATTGATGACAATATTTTATAATTCTTATTTGTTCACATTTTATTCTAAAAATCAAGCATAAAGTGAACAATAAAGGAACAAATTATTATATCTGATTATAACACTATGATTTTAAACATTTATTCTGCCAAAACTTTTTTTACCATAGCCGCCAAATCAACTAAAGAAAAAGGCTTTGCTAAAAAGTAAAATTCTTTAGAGCTTGCCAGTTCATCTCTGGCAACATCTTCGGAATACCCAGAAACCAAAATTACTTTTATCTGAGGGAATTGTTCTCGAACAAAATGAGCCAGAGTCGCTCCTCCCATGCCAGGCATAACCATATCAGTTATGAGCAAATCAATTGCAGAATCATTTTCTAAGACTTCCATTGCTTCTTCTCCAGAAGCACATTCCGTAACTTCATAGCCTTTATTTTTAAGCGCTCTTGCCCCAAAAGCTCTAACCGCCGTTTCATCTTCAACCAATAAAATTCTGCCGCTGCCTGCCAAATTAGTATCGATAAGTTTTTGGACGGGTTCCTCTTTTTTATTGCGTCTATTTAAATCGAGCGTCAATTGATTTTCATCTGTTTCCTGAGCATCATCTTCTTTTGACTTAGAAGCCTTATTCTGTCCCGAGGTTTTGTTTGCAAGGCTGTCTTCATCTGTTTTTTTATCATAAGCTTTAAAATAAATGGTAAAAGTCGACCCCTCACCTAAAACACTTTCAACGGTTATAAATCCTTTTGTCTGTTGAACAATTCCATAGACAGTTGCCAGTCCAAGCCCTGTCCCTGATTTGCCTTTGGTAGAAAAGAAAGGCTCAAAGATTTTTTCAACATTTTCAGGACTAATCCCGCACCCTGTATCAGATACTGATAGCGCTATATAATCACCAGAAGGAACAACGACACTAGATTTCTTAATCGGCTCTGACGTCATTATTCTTGAGGTCTTAAGTGTAATTGTACCCCCACCTGGCATCGCATCTTTCGCATTAAGCACAAGGTTAGTTATCACCTGATCAAGCTGTGTTGGATCCACCCTAACCAGCCCTAAATCACGAGCGTGGAAGATTTTCAGCTCAACCGTTTCGCCTATCATACGGTTCAAATAATGAATATAATCAGATATAGCTTCTGTTAAATCGACCATAACAGGTGCTAAAGCCTGCTGTTTAGAAAAAGCTAAAAGCTTTTTCACCAGAGCTGCTGCACGTCTTGAATCATTTTGAATCTGCTTAATATCATTATGCGAAGGATCACCCGCACTATGCCTTTGCAGTAAGAAATCGGCATACCCCATAATCGCAGTTAAAAGATTGTTGAAGTCATGAGCAACTCCGCCTGCAAGCTGTCCCATTGCCTGCATCTTTTGAGCCTGCTCAAACTGCATTTTTAAATTCTTTCTATCGGTAGTATCAATAAAATGGAAAATTAAGCCATCGACATCATTATCACCATTTTTTAAGCTGGAATAGCTCCTCATTGGACCTGCAAAAATTTCAGCCGTTTTTTCTCCAAAATTAGTTTTAGCATCAGTTTCAAGGCGTGTTTCTACGTGAAACCCTGATGTTGCCCCTAAAACAATTTTTGAAAGATTAGCATCCAAATTTTCTTTATCAGCGGCGGCAATAAGATTTAAGACAGGCTGTCCTAAAATATCTTCCCTGCTCTTATTTATAATTTTTGAAAAAGCTTTGTTGCAATCAATAATATTAGCATCAATATCGGCAATAACGATACCAACTGGAGTTTCTTCCAAAAGCCAGCGGAATTTCTTTTCTGCCATATTTAAAGCCCTGTCCCAATCTTTAGAACGCATAATATCTTTGACGACAATGCCCCTTACTCTGGTTTCATCTCCTGCATCGTAGGTTGATTGTGATAGATATGATAAAAACTGAACCCCCGATGCATTTTGGAATTCGACTTCGCCCTCCCATAAGCCATCAACTTCAGGTTTATGATCACCTTTTATAAATTTATAAATAATCTCGCCTTGAAGTTCTTTGCGGTCAAAAGCAAGCCAGTCTGCGAGTTTATAGTTGGCATAAATGATTTTCCCATCAGAATTTGATATAAAAACCCCAACAGGCAAGAAATCAATTAAATCGTACTTTTCATCAAGTTCTTGTTTAACTATTTCGTTTATGGTTTTCTGAGCTGTAATATCATCAACTTTAAGAACAACAAATTTGTTATTAAAATCGGTTTTTAGAACATCTAATGAAACACTGTACCATTCTAAAAATTTTGAATCATCGTCTTTAGCACTTGAGTAAAGACAGATTTTGGTTTCTTGCGGAGCCATATTATCAATGGCATTTTTTATTTTTTTAAATGCTAAAAAAGAATTATCCTCGTCTTCTGAAACTATGCGGTTAAACATATTTTCAAGCATATCATTTTCACCAAAGAACTCATAACCGCTACGGTTTGCAAAAAATTTCTTATCTGGAAAAATAACGGCTATTGGTCTTTTTTCTTCTTCTAAAATAGCATAATAAATTAAAGAGTTTTGCTCATTCTCATAAATTATATTAAGGACATTAAGCAAAACTAAAAATGAAAAAATGACGCCAAGAGAAGCTATAACTAAAATAAAAATATAATATTCTGGAAGGTGTAGACTTAAACTGATAGCCAAGCCAGCAACACCCAAACCAAGGGCGAGCAATCCCAAACTATTTTTTAAATTGTTTTGGTTCTTAAATAGTTTTTTTAAGTCGCATAACATAACTAATAACCTCTGCCACCGCTTTAAAATGTTCTTCAGGAATTGCCTGATCAATTTCTACAGAAGCATATAACGCCCTAGCAAGAGGAGGGTTCTCAACAATAGGAACCTCATTCTCGTTTGCTATTTCTTTTATTCGTTGCGCCAAATGATCAACACCCTTAGCAACGACGATAGGAGCTGGCATTTCTTCCATATCATATTTTAACGCTATAGCAAAATGGGTAGGGTTAGTAATAACAACTGTAGACTTAGGAACTTCCTGCATCATTCTCTTACGAAATCGTTCCATTCGCACAGAACGAATTCTAGATTTAACTAAGGGATCACCTTCGCTCTGCTTATATTCATCTTTTACTTCTTGTTTAGTCATACGCATCTTCTTTCTATGCCTAAACCAAACAAATAAATAGTCAGCACCTGCGATAATCATCATAACCAGAAAAACTGTAAAAACAAACAACAATACAATATCTTTTAACTGACCTAGAATGCCGCCCATACTCATATCAATCATTAAAGGTATGCTTTTAAGCTTTGGCAGCACGACAAGACTGGAAGCCATAAAAACAGCGCCTATTTTCAACAATCCTTTTAATGTTTCGATAATTTTTTCTAGAGTTATATAGTTTTTTAAGGACATAAAAATGTTAAGTTTTTCCCACTTAGGCGCCAGCTTTTTCCCTGTCCACAAAAAACCAACCTGCATAACAACGGAAATCACAGCTAAAACCATTAACATTCCCATAGGAATCATTAAGATTTTGAACATATCCATAAAAACTTGAGCAAAAAGAACCCTCAAGGCATTTTGATCTACAGGAATAGCGTGAGGAGATGTAATAAACCTGGCGGTATAGTCCTTAGTTTGTTTCATCATATAAGGCATCATAGTCCAAACAATCATCACCACGCCAAAAAGCATTATCCAGCTTTTGACTTCTTGAGACATCGGAACTTGACCTTCTTCTTCTCTCGCTTTGGATAGCTTTCGTTCTGTCGGGTCTTCCGTCTTGGAGGAATCGTCTTCTTCTGCCATTGCACTTATCTATATTTTAACGTGTCAAAAATGATACTAAGCCATCTTCATAATAACGAATATATGTTTTTATGATAGCTGGTATTGTAATCATAAATAATGCCGAACCAAGATAAATTTGAAGTGGAAGCGACACAAAAAATATTTGCAGCTGAGGCATAAGTCTTGCCATAACCCCTAGCCCTGCATATAAAATCAAAGAAAACACTATAAGCGGTGCTGAAAGCTTAAATCCTATGATAAAACTTTTATTTACTGATGTTACTAAAAACTGTGAAAAATCTTCGAACAAAATCGGCTTTCCAGGTACGAACAGCGTATAACTATCAACAACGGCTGTTATCATTAGATGATGGAGTCCTGTTGAGAAAATAACACAAACCGCTGCTAAGTTGAGCATAGCATTAATCAAACTTGATTGATTGGAAGTACTGGGATCAAACGCTGTAGCATTACGAAAACCAATAGACATACCAATTTTATCACAGGCAATGTCAAGAGCCGTCGAAAGAAAAACCATAACAAGTCCTAGAAAAAGACCTGTTGTTGCTTCTTCAAATATTAAAAAGAAAAGTTCAAATCCTTCTTTGGGTTTATCGGGCAGAACAGGAGATAAAACTGGAGCGACCAACAAAGATATCGTAAGCGTTAAAAGAAGTCTTAATCTGGCATTTACATAGCTAGCCGCAAACCCAGGCATAACCATAAAAGCTCCAGCCAGTCTTGTAAAAACCAAAAAAACATCAAAAATTTCAAACGATAAATAGTTCGTAAGCATACGCTTATCCTAAACTGATAATTTTATCATACATATTCTGAGCAAAGACCGTCATCTGAGAAATCATAAACGGCATCAAAAAAATCAAAGAAATAAAAACCGCTATAATTTTAGGAACGAAGGTTAAAGTCATTTCTTGAATTTGGGTTAAGGCTTGAAAAAGACCAATCAATAAACCGACAAACATTGCTATCATAAGCAGAGGGCCAACCATTTTTATCAGAACAAAGATAGATTCTTTGGTGATATCAATGATTTCGGTCTCTGTCATACTATGCCCCTTATCTTTAAATCTTAAATCGGCATACGAAGAATTTCTTGATAAGCTGCTGTTACTTTATCACGAATGGTAACAACTGTCTCAAGAGCCATCTCAGCATTAGAAACCGCAGCAACAACTTCTCTTAAATCAGCTTCCCCAGCAATAGCCTGCATACTTAATTTTTCACTAGCTCTATTAGCTTCAACAGTGTCTTCAACAACATTTTTTACCATATCGGCAAAAGTTCCAGAAGCATTGGGTTTGTCAGCTACAGATGATGCTTCTGGCTTCATTTTAGAAGCCGCATTATAAGCAGCAAGAGCATTACTAAAACTAACATCAACCATAGAACTAATCCTTAAAAATATATTATAACATACTTATTTTATAAGCTCTAACGTTCTTGACATCAAGTCTCTTGATGTTTTGATTACATTCAGGTTAGCTTCATAGGTTCTCTGAGCTTCTTTCATATCCATAATTTCGATTAAAGGATTAACATTAGGCAGAAGAACATAACCATCATCACCTGCTCCTGGGTGATTAGGATCATAACGTTTACCGAACTCTGCACTGTCAACGCCAACCTTATCAACGGTAACAACTTCAGCACCTAATTCTCTATCGAGTTCATTTTTGAATGTTATAGTCTTTCTTTGATAGGGTTTACCACCAGCTTCGGTTGCAACGGAGTCTGCATTTGCTAAGTTTTGGGATATAACTCTTAATCTTTCAGTTTGGGCTTTAAGTCCTGAAAGTGCTATATCTGTGCTAGTTCGTAAATCGCTCATAGCTTTCTCCTAAACAATAAATGTTATTTTCCCTTACCAAGAGAAGTCTTAATCATATTGTTATATTTAGTATAGATGGTCGCAGAAATCTCATAATCTTGCTGATTTCTGCCAATTTTTGCCATCTGTTCTTCAATATCAACTCCGTTCTTATCTATGCTTAATTCATAAGGGCTACGATCGGCATCCACTCTAGAACTGCCTTTTCCTGATAATGTCCCTGATAAATGTTTAGAATTGGTTTTGACCGCAGAAACACTTGCTGTTCCAGCGTTTTGGATATGATTTTCATTAGTCGTTGCAAGCGTTACACTATTAGCTTTTGCTAATTCCTTAGAAAAATCCAAAGCTTTAATATCGTGTGAAACATAATCTGGGGTGGTAGAATTAGCAATATTTTCAGCTAAAACAGATTGCCTTTGTGCAACCCATTCCATCTTTTCATTTGCCATCTTAAATAATGTTAAACTTTGTAAGTCCATTTAATAACGCTCCCAGCCTTGCAACCTAATTAATATTTTAGTTCTAAAACCTTTAACAAATTGTAAACTTTTCTGTTTTTATATAATGCAAGATACGTGCCAGTTTTTTTGTTTTTATTTTTGGTTTTTTAAACATTTTCTTAATCATCTTCCGTCAAAATTAACTAAACAAAGGAATTATTTTAGATGACGTATGACGACGACGAGGACAAAAAAAACATTAAGAAGATTGAGCCGTTAAAATCGGTTGCGGTTGCTCTTAAACATAACCTCGAAGATGAAGACGTTCCTAAGGTTGTTGCTAGCGGCAGAGGCTATATTGCTGAGCAAATTATAGCTCTTGCCTTTGAAAATGGCGTTAAAGTCAGAGAAGATGCCGATCTTGCTGAAATTTTATCTGCTATTGATATCGATACTGCTATTCCGGTTGAAGCTTTTGCCGCAGTTGCAGAAATTCTTTCTTATGTATATCAGGCTAATAATGCTGGAGCTAAAAGTTATGAAGAATCAAATTAGTGAAGAAATAAACAAACTAAACTCTCTTATAAAAACAGCTCGAAATATGACTCTCAAAGGGACAATAGCGGATATATCCGCTATCAAAAATAATGCCGTAAAGCTTTGTGATTTAATTGTTTCTAGTGAATCAAAAAAAGCTTTATCTGCACAATTAGAAAAAATAATTGAAAATTTAGATTTTCTAACCTTGGATTTAAATCACACTTTTGGCTGGCTTAATAACAATAAAAAAACCGATACCCCCCCTAGTTTGTTTTACGATAACAAAAAGAATAATGAGTAGCGCCAATGATTATGTACCTCAACGCTTTTCTTGCTCTGGTTTTTGTTTTAGGGCTTATTATGCTCTTGGGTTTCGTATTAAAAAAATTCAATTTACCACTTGATTCTGTTAAAAATCTTAAATCTGCCAAAAAGCATTTAAAAATCATTGAAACCATGAGAATCGATAATAAAAGAAAAATCTTACTGCTAAAATGCCAAGATAAAAACTTCTTGATTTTGGCAGGAGAAAAGGATCTGCTGCTATCAGATAATATTAATATTCCCGAAGAATTGTTTGAACCCAATCAATCTCAAAATGAAAAGGCTCCTATATGAAAATCGTCTTTAGCAAAAAATTTATTCTAGCCCTTTTAGTATTCGGCATAACTTTTCTTATAAGCAACTTTGCCTTAGCTCAAAGCGTTACGGTAAATCTTGGCGATGAAACAGGAACAGCAACAGGAAGAATCATTCAATTCCTCCTTTTAACAACAATACTCTCTATTGCGCCCAGTATTCTTGTGATGACAACCTCTTTTACAAGAATAGCGATAGTTCTATCCATTGTAAGAAATGCTATCGGCGCTAACAGCGCTCCTCCTAACAACATTATCATAAGCCTTTCTTTGTTTTTAACCGCTTTTATTATGACCCCTGTTTTTGAGGAATCTTGGAAAACAGGTTTGAAACCACTCATTGATGAAAAAGTTGAGGTTATGGAAGGCTTAGAACTAGCCGTAAAACCTTTGCATCATTTTATGGCTATGAATACTAGAGATAAAGACATTGAGTTATTTATGAATCTTTCTAAATCTGAAAAAGTCGAAAAAGTAGAAGACACTCCTTTATCGGTAATGATCCCTGCCTTTATGATTAGTGAAATCAGAAGAGCTTTTGAAATCAGCTTTTTAATTTATATCCCTTTTATTGTTATTGATATGGTCGTCGCCTCAATCCTTATGAGTATGGGTATGATGATGCTGCCGCCTGTTATGCTTTCGATGCCGTTTAAAATCATCTTTTTCGTTCTGATTGATGGCTGGTATATGCTCTGCGGTTCACTAGTTCAAAGCTTTGTTGTGAACTAAAAAAATTAAATATAATTAGCTTTAATGTTTTGATAAGTAAATCGAGAATAGAGTTGCAGACTTCTGTCTCTATTATGGAGCTGGCAGTGGAGGCGGCGCAGGTGGTGCCGCTTGATTGTTTCCGGCATTTGCAGGCTCAGTCACTGATTTTTCGGTCTTTATCTCTCCAAATTTTAAGCGACTGACGTAATCACTCATAAAACTTCTAAACTTTTCAACATCTTGAACTTGGCTGTATATCTCATTAAAGTTCGAAATCTCACCTTCTTTACCGCTGGTTAAAAGATTAAAAACGTCCCAGTGATCCGTATCTTTCATATAAGGCGCAAAGTTATTCCTAAGACGCATAATAACCCTGTCTCTTCCTGCCAACCTTAATGCCGTTGCCCAATCAAGTATTCTGCGAGCCTGCTCGTCTGTCATGGGCTTATCTTTACTAGGCTTTTCTATAAGAAGCTTTATAGTATCGGCAGCATTATTCCAATCATTGTTATGCCAATAGATTTCTGCTCTAAGTAAAACACCGTCCTCGGTTTCATCACCATTTAAAAGAGCTATGGCCTCATTTGTTTTATTCATATCAGAAAGCGCTCTTGCTCTCAAATGTCGTCTTCTCATAGCCAATAGAGGAGGAATATTATCAACATTAGTTTCGTCTAAGGATTTTATCGCATCTTGAGGTTTCTTATCAAGCAGCCTTATTAGTGCAAGCTTAGCTCCAAAAACAGCTTTTTCATCATCTTTAGCACGCTTCTTTATCATATTGTCTAAAAGACTTGCGGCTCTATCAAGTAAATCTACCGCAACCAGCCTATCCGTCAATTTATTGATAAGTTCGTTCCCTATATCGCCCTCAGGTATTAAATTTTTGTGGTCTTCAAAAATAGCAAGAGCCTTTATCGGCGACATATCATCAGCTTTGCCACTAATAAACAAGTCTTCAAAAATTTTCTGCATTCTGCTTTTTATAGGATCTGAATATTTACTATTCTTAAAAGAAACATAAGCCCTTTTTAAAGTATCAAAAGCTTGTTTGTAGTCTTTATCTTCAATATAAAAATCTGTAAGAGTTGATAAAACTTCGTACTCAAAGTCATCTCCTCGCCAATCCATAACTAAATCTTCATAAATTTTAATAGCGTCTTTTATTTTTATTTTCTTTATTTCTAACTCAAGTTTAGTTTTTTCTTTAAGAGCATAAGCTGAATATTTACGACTGCCGCCATACCAAATCACATTGCTGTAATCACTAATAGCTGGCCGATAAGACCCCGTCATAGCCTCCCATTTTGCTATATAGTAAACGTGTTCCGCCTTCTCCATAGGAAGCCCTTGATCATTATAAGAAAGTTCCAAAAAGTTTTGAGCTGCGCCATCATCTTCTGCCGCCAATGCAGCTTTAACTGCGATTGTCGCCAACTTGTTTCTAACAGGCTGCGGATAGGTTTTAAGTACTGTATTTGCTGTTTTAAAGTAGCTTATTTGCTTTTCTGGTTCGCTGATCGAAGCCTCGGTTGCAGCTCTCCATAAAACGGCGGTTTCATCATTTACGAGCGATGGGTGATTAAAATCAACCAATGCCTCATTATAGCGCTGTATTAAGAAATTAGCCATACCTCTAGCAGCATAAAGAGCAGCAGGATTAACATCCTTATGGTCACTTTTCATTATGTTTTCAATAATGCCTAAAGCATCTGCTGGTAAATCGTGCGCAATATAATAACGTGCAGCCTCAAGACGGGCTAAATTCTTTTTATCTTCAGGTGCAAGAGCCATCAAGTTATTAAGCGTAAACGTGTCATAATTAATTTTATCCACCCCTCCACGATACCATCTCGCAAGGTTAAAGTTGGGAGATAGCTTCTGTTTGCCATCTTGCATTAATAACGCCGTCAGGTGATCAGAGTCGTTAGATAATGACAAACCTTCAGGAGGCATTATAACCTCAACCCCATTAACAGAAGTTCTGATGTAAACCCCCTCATTTTTGGGAACAATCGCTATACCTTGAGCCGTAGGCAGAAAATCAACATCGACATAAGACATCTCAGGGAAAATACCTCTGCCCAAAGAGAATATAGGAACAACAAAAATAACATCTCCAATTTCAGGATCAACAACCGACATCATAAGACTGGGGTCTTTAACAGGCATAAATAATTTGGCGCCTTCAGGAGATGTATGAATAGGAACCACATCTATTGTGCTTTGCGGCTTTATTGGCTGTTGAACTAAATCAACAATCCACAAAAATCCCTCTCGTCTAATGCTTGGAGAAAAACTAGGATACGTTAATATTCTTACAACGGTTCCTTTAGAGTGAGGAATTTGAACCATATCTTTGATGACGTCACCACTCATTCTCATCATCATTGTAAAATCAATCGTTTTCTTATTATTAAAAATCAGCCAGATATATCCTGCTCTCTTAAAGGCAGCCAATGACGTTTGCATATTCCAAGGAAAACTTAAGCTCACAATACGTGAATGAGTCATAGGCAGGAGCTTGCTTGGCTCGCTGACAACGGTAAGCTTCTCATCCGGGGTTTTACCCTTATCCTTAACCTTATCTTTTAGATTTTTATTTGCTTTTTTGGTTTCAGCAATATTTGCAAGTTTTTCTTTAACAACCTGTCCTATCGGAGATGTTTTGGGTCTGATGCTTGAAGAACTGGCATTCTTAGGATTCAAAAAAACATCGACAACGATTGATCTTGATAAAATAAAATTTTCTTTTAAGCTGCCAGGAAGTTCTAAAAACGTTTTATCTTTGTCATTTTTAATCGATATTTTAGACGCATCTAGTTCTTGAGGAAGTTTTGATGCTAGTTCTGACTTATTAAAATGGAAAGGCTTATCAAAAGTAACTATGACCTTATTGTCGTTAGAAGAAACGCTGTATTTAGGAACATTCTTGAAATCAAAAACATATCTAAAAAAAGTGTCGTGATAACCCGTTCTTATTAAAACAGCATCTGATGAGTTATTAAATTTGCTATTTTTAGGTATCTCAATAGGACTGCCTAAAATATCAATAACAATATTATCTTTATCTTTAAAATCTCTAACCGGATAAGGACGGGTCATTTTTATTTTGATTCTCTTCCCGTCTTTTGATTTTTCTATGTTATCTATGTAGCCGGATAATGATGATAAGATACTGCTTAGAGCAGCGTTTTGCTCTTTAGAAAAAAATATTTCTAAATTCTCTTCATTCACCTTGATTTTATAGTTGGTGCCTTCGGCGGTGTTAAAAACGATACGCCCGTAACCATCGCTGACAAAAGAAGAAACCATATCAGGAGCAGGGTAAGCAATATTTGGACTTAAAAAAGCCCCAAGGATTATCAAAGCTGCTACCAAAAAACGCTTCAAAGATAAGCTCCTAAAAAAATACCCTATAAAAATATTTAACAAAAAAATGAATTATAAAATAAATCAATTTAGAAAAAAACAAAATAACTCTGATCAAAAAAATAAGGCTGCCAGAACATTAAGCAATGGCAACCTTACAACATCTTTACCAAATATAGTAAAAAACTTAAGAAATATCCCCAAGAACACTGGACATTTTTGCTTTTAATGTCTCACCATTAAATGGTTTAACTATATAGTTTGAAACACCAGCTTGTTTTGCAGCAATAACATTTTCAGGCTTACTTTCAGCAGTAACCATAATAAATGGTATTCTTTTAAGCTTTTCATCTTTACGAACTTCCTGCAATAGCTGGAAGCCTGTCATCGGTTCCATATTCCAATCAGAAATAATCAAACCGTGTGGACCTTGAGACCGTAGAACCTGCAAAGCCTGTTTGCCATCTTCTGCCTCATCAACATTGTTAAAACCAATTTGCTTTAAAAGGTTTCTAATAATTCTTCTCATCGTTTTATAGTCATCAACGACTAAAACCTTCATTTGCTTATTAACTGCCATTGTTTCCCACCTAAATATCGTTCTTTAAAACTAATTTTTATTATTATATAAACAATTTATCAAATATCAATTAAACAAATAGTTAATATTTTTACTAAAAATTTAAAATCTATCTTAAAATACTTTTTCCACTGTCTAAATTCAAGCTATTCAGCTTATTTCTATCTGCTAATTCGATAGTTAATGCTCGAGCTTTTTCTGGAGACATAGCCGAAAGTATAGCTGCAGCATTTTGCGTTCTCATTTTTTCAAACAAAACTATCAATATATTCATCTCTAAATCATCAAAAATAACAGCCGCATCTTTCGGTTTCATTTTTGTATATAAATCAACTAATCCCTGAAGCCGTTCCTGTTCTTTCTTATCATATTCTCCAAGCAGCTCTTTTATACTTTTTTCATAACTTTTTAAAGAACTAATTTTACGTTCTATTTGTCCTTCCGCTGCTTTTAGGAGAGCCATTTGCTGCTCAACTTGCTTTTCTCTAGCATCTATCTCTTCTCTTCTTTTAGCTAAGCTTTGAAGAACATCTATCTCTGAGGGGCTGTATTCCTCATTTCCTGCAATATCTGAATCGGCATCTTCTGTCATCAGATATCCTGGAGCAAAATCTTGACCTGGGGCCATAAGATTATCTTCTTTAGCTTTGCCACTGTTTGCATCAGCTGCATTAGCCTTAGTTTCTGCAAAAATATTATTATCCTGCTCGACATCAAACGATAAAAAAATGCTTTTCAATCTAACCGTCATCATTAATACCATAAAAAATATTACCAACGGTATTAATTTCAAATTGATGCGGCTTTTTTTTACTTCATTATCACTCATGCTTTGTCCTTTAATGAAGAGGATTGCATAGCTCTTAACAAGTTACGTTCAGCGTCCGACATATTATCGTGTTCAGCAAAAAAGGCTTCTTCATCATCATAATTACCTAAAGCCATAGCCCCTAACATCGTTTTTGCTTCTTCGTGAACTAACCCCTTGTTTCTTGCGGCCGGTTTTGTTTCCAGCGCCGCAGCTAGATTAAGAGCTTTAGCTCTCATTGGAGATTTTTGTTTATTCACAGTTTCGTGCCTTGCCGTAGCTAAGTCTTCTTCTAATCTTTCTGCTATACTCTCTGAGCGCTCAATCATAAATGATAAATCATCTCGAAGCACTTGGGCTTTTTCTATCTGTTCTTTAAGATTTAGGCTGTTGGCCTCTATGGTCTGCTTAAACTTGGGAATACTTGTTTCCGCCCTTGAGGTTGCAATATTAAAATCGTTTATCAAACTTCCTAATTCTTTTTTACTTTTACGAATAACATCAAGCTTACGGTTAAGCACGGTTGCAAAACCTATTGTTGTTGCTAAAAGAACTATAACTATTAAGTCAAAAATTGTTTGAATATTCATATTTATCCTTAAGTCTTTCGCCGCTTAACTTTATCAATAATTTTGATTGCTATTTTATTGCCTTTGCGCCCCATATTTCCTCTAAACATTGGAATATCGCCGCATAGCACCTCAACTTGAGATGAAGGCGTTGCATTGAGCATAATTCTTGAACCCTTCTGCCAGCTAAGCACATCTCTAAGCATAATTTCCTGCTGGTCTAAAACCGCAGACATATCAACTTCGGTTAGCCATAGTTCTTCTGCAAGGTGGGTTTCCCAAATTGAGTCTCTACCAAATTTTTCACCCATAAACATTTGCAGCAAAAGCTCTCTGACCGGTTCCAATGTTGCATAAGGAATAAGCAATTCAATACGGCCGCCTCGGTCTTCCATATCAATTCTTAATTTAGCAACTATCGCCGCATTTGAAGGTCTTGAAATCGTTGCAAATCGTGGATTTGTTTCTAATCTGTCAAATCTAAAAGTTACAGGACTTAACGGATCAAAAGCGGCTGACAAGTCAGCCAAAACAACGTGTATCATACTTTCAACAAGGTTGCGTTCAATCGTTGTATAAGGTCTGCCCTCAATTCTCATTGCAGCCGTTCCTCTGCGACCGCCAAGCAACACGTCAACTACAGAGTAAATCATTGATGAATCAATCATCATCAATCCATAGTTATCCCATTCCTCAGCTTTAAAAACAATCAACATCGCAGGTAGAGGAATTGAATTCAAATAATCTCCAAAACGTAGAGATATAATATTATCAAGAGCAACTTCAACGTTGTCTTGAGTAAAGTTTCTAAGCGATGTTGACATCATTCTAACCAAACGGTCAAAAACGATTTCAAGCATAGGCAGACGTTCATAAGAAACCATCGAAGAGTTTAATATGGCTTGAATACCCGATTTTTCGCTATGCTCTTCAATATTATCATCAAAGCCAAGCAAGCTATCGATCTCGTCTTGATCTAAAACTCTGCCATTTCCTGGGATTTCAGCATTAAACTCACCGTCAGCGCCTCCTTGAGCCTCACCGTCTCCACCTTCATTTTCCAGTGTTGCAGCCCATTCAGCCGCCATATCATCTTGGCTTTCATCTCCCGCAGAACTTTCTTCTGAAGGAGCTCCTTCTCCTTCATCGTCCATTCCAGCCATCTCTGCCCATTCAGCCATTAAAGCTTCTTCATCGACACTAGATTTATTTTCTGAATCAGCCATAAAAAAACACCCTAATTAATGTATTTCGAATTGTTTAAATCTAATATCCAAAACTTTTGCTGGTCTAACTGCTCGATTAACTCTA
Source organism: Alphaproteobacteria bacterium (assembly GCA_050175015.1). GTDB lineage: Bacteria > Pseudomonadota > Alphaproteobacteria > JBFXJJ01 > JBFXJJ01 > JBFXJJ01. The sequence goes on from JBFXJJ010000002.1 coordinate 36,854, forward strand.
AAAAGAAGTTCCTCTTTGAGACGATAAACGCCAGCCGATCCCTCTAATTCTTCTGCCCTAATTTCTCTTAAATGAATTAAAAAAGTATCTATCACTCTGGGCATATATTCTTCTACTCTTGGAATATCTAAAGCATCTTCAATTTCCAAAGAAACTCTGATTCTCATTAAACCACCAGGCCTATTATCGTTAGACCTTAAATTTACGACCATTTCTGGCAGATCATAAAAAACAGTATCTACAATTTCTTTTTGTTCGCCATTGTCTTCTGTTGTTTGCTCTTTTTTATCTTTGGGATTCATTCCGCCAAAAAGACTGTCAGCAACCCCAGAAAAATAAACACCAACCGCAGCGCCTATTACCAAAAGCAACGGCAGAAGAATCATTATAATCTTTTTCCGGTTAATATCACCAGCAACAGAAGATTCTTCCGCAGCCTCACCTTCAGCAACGTCTTCATTAAGCTCTTCGTCTTCTTCAGCCATATTTTATATCTGCTCCAACCTAACTTAAAAAATTATAATTAATTAACTTATAACACAAAATAATTAACAGTTACTTTATATTTTGCTTCTTATTTCTATCTTTTATCAAAAAATTACCACAAGTTTCTTTTCGCAACAAACCTTATTTTAAAACTATCCATATGCAACGAAAGTGTATGCAAAGCAATGCTTTTAAGAAACTGGCACGATAAATGCATAGTTGTTTGTAGCGAAAAATTGTTAAGCAAAATATTTTAGATAGGATAAAAAAAATGAATAACACTCTTTACATTTCATTATCTCGTCAAACAGCATTATGGAGGCAACTTGATGTTGTTGCCAATAATATGGCTAATATGAATACTACTGCTTTTAAAGCAGATAATTCTCTTTTCAGTCAATATTTGGTAAAAACCCCAAATGGCAGCACTCCAGATAAAACTTTAGCATTTACACAAGATTATGGTTTGGTTGAGGATTTTTCTGAGGGTCCTATGTCTGCAACTAGCAATCCTTTAGATGTTGCTATTCACGGCGATGGCTTCTTTGTTTTAGAAGGATCTGACGGTGAAACCTACAGCCGAGATGGTCAATTTAAACTAAACAGTGATGGAATGCTGGTTAATTCTGACAACCTACCTGTTTTATCAACTAACAATGCGCCTATCTTTCTTGCTCCCAACGAGCAAGACATTGAAATTGCAAGAGATGGCACCGTTTCTACAGAAAACGGTGAAATCGGCAAAATAAAGATTGTTGCCTTTGAAGACAACCAAAAATTAACCAAAACCTATGGCAGCCTTTATGCCACCACCAAAGACAATCCAGCAAAAGAAGTTGAGACTGTTAATGTCGAACAAGGAATGCTTGAACAGTCAAATGTTCAGCCTATTAACGAAATCACCAAAATGATTTCTTTGCAACGTTCTTACGGCAACGTCCAACAAATGATTGATAGCGAATACGAACGTTTAGGTAAAGCTATTGATGTTTTATCAGCTCGTGCTAACCGCTAAAAAAATAAAAAAAGGAGAAAAAAAATGAGGTCTTTAAATATTGGAGCAACAGGAATGCTGGCACAGCAAACCAACGTTGAAGTTATATCAAATAATATCGCCAATATGAACACCACTGCTTATTCAAGACGCCGTGCAGAATTTCATGATCTTATTTATCAAAATATGCGCCGTGTAGGTTCTAGTTCTTCAGACTCTGGTACGATTGTACCATCTGGTGTTCAACTCGGTATGGGTGTAAAAACCGCTGCAGTTTACCGTATTTCAGAAAGAGGAAGTATGATTTCAACCGATAATCCTCTTGATTTAGGTATCCAAGGAAAAGGATATTTTCAAGTTGAACTTCCGGGTGGAAAAGGCACAGCTTTTACTAAAGACGGTTCTTTCCAATTAAGTACTGACGGTGAACTTGTTACCCACGATGGATATACCGTTATGCCAGGAATAACCATTCCTTCTGATGCAACGGGTGTTACCATTAACCAATCTGGTGAAGTTTGGGTAAAAATTGATGGTGAGTCCGAACAGGTTAATGTTGGACAGCTCGAACTTGCAACCTTTGCCAATGATGCTGGCTTAGAAGCAATCGGAGACAATTTGTTTGTTGAAACCACAGCGTCAGGACAAGCTAACGTTGCTCAGCCTGCAACTCCTGGATACGGCACAATTCTGCAAGGTTTTCTTGAAGCCTCAAATGTTAATGTAGTTTCTGAAATTACCGAACTCGTCAGTGCCCAGCGCGCCTATGAAATGAATTCTAAAGTCATTCAAACATCTGACCAAATGATGTCAACAGTCAATCAAATGAAATAATTAAACATCTTGGGAGACTAACAATGAAAAATTCAGTAAAAACAATGATGATATTAGTAGCGTCCTTAGTGTTTGCTTTTTCCGCAAATGCTGGCAGCAATGAGGATTTTCTCCTTTCTCAAGAGCTGATAACGCTTAAGCCATCTAGCGTTGTTACTGATAATCACATCAAATTAGGTGACATCTTTAATGGTCTTTCTGAAAATAGTAACAAAGACGTAGCTATTTCTCCTAATCCTGGAGAACAGCTTGTTTTAGATGCTAGACAGCTTTATCGTATAGCTAGAGCATTAAACGTTGATTGGAGACCAATTTCTTTAGAAAGCGAGATAATCATATCACGTGCCAGCCACATTGTTAAAAACAACGAAATTGAAGAAGCTGTAACTGATGCTCTTAGAAGCAAAGACATTGATGATGATGCTGAAATTGTCTTTAATACTAGAGATTTAGAAATTCATACTCCAGCAGATGTCATTGCCTCTCTTGTTGTTAAAGAACTTTTACTTGATGCCAGCAAAAGACGCTTTTCGGCAACGGTCGATATTGTTGCTGATGAGACTTCTTATGGCAACGTAAGAATTAGTGGGCAAATCTTTCCTGTAACATTAGTGCCTGTACTAAATGAAACAATATCTTCGGGGACAATCATAAAAGATAATTATCTAGCTCTTGAAAGCGTTAGAACCGATCAAATCAAGTCGAATACTTTAATTGATAAAAAACAAATCATTGGAATGGAAGCAAAAAAGAACCTACGTAAAGGCTCCACGATTCAAACTAACGAAATTGACCGCCCTCTTCTGGTTAACCGCAATCAACTAGTATCAATTGTATTCAATACCCCATCTATGAATCTCACGGCTAAAGGACAAGCAAAAGAAAGCGGCAGTGAGGGTGACTTAATCAAAGTTGTGAATACCAGAAGCAACAAAACAATACAGGCAAGAATCACAAGTGAAGCAACCGTTGTTGTTGATACACTATAGAAATTTTAACAATTCCATAAGGGGAATTAATTATGACTAAAAACTTATTATTAATTTCTAAGACCAGTCTTTTAAATACCGCAAAAACGGCTCTTATCATAAGCCTTGTAAGCAGCGTTTCAGCCTGCGGTATACTTGGAAGATTATCAGAAGTTGGAAAACCACCAGCTATCAGCAAAATTGAAAATCCAACAGAAAAAGCTGATTATCAACCTGTTTCTATGCCTATGCCTGAACCTAAAATTGCCCAGCCAAGCACCAATTCGTTGTGGCGCACAGGCTCTAGGAGCTTTTTTAAAGACCAAAGGGCATCCAATATCGGCGATATTTTAACCGTAAAAGTAACTATTGAAGATGACGCTTTATTAGAAAATAAATCTGAACAGAAAAGAGGCAGCAATAGCGACAGCTTATCTGTAAATGCTTTAGGAGGCTTAGAAAGTTATGCCAATAAAATTCTGCCCGATGCAGTTGATCCAAGCAACTTGATTGACATTGAAAGCAAAAGATCAATTACAGGTGATGGCTCCATTGATAGAAATGAAAAAATTAATATGACTATGGCTGCGGTCGTTACGCAAATTATGCCTAACGGAAACTTAGTCATTCACGGCAGCCAAGAAGTACGAGTTAATTACGAATTACGCCGCTTAGAATTAGAAGGCATTATCCGCAGGGAAGATATTTCCTCCCAGAACACCATAGAATCAAAGCAAATTGCTGAATTGCGTGTGGGATATGGCGGCAGAGGAACTTTAAGTGATATCCAACAGCCTCGTTATGGCAGCCAAGTTATGGATATCGTTATGCCGTTCTAAATAATATTAATAATTATTTAAGTATATTTCTTATAATATAAATGGAGGAAGAGTAGACAAGTACTAAATATTCTAAAATTACTATCGCTATATACAATATTTTGTGTTACATTTTTTAATACTTTAAACATTTTTAAAAAAACAAACAAAAAAACATTCGTTGTTTGTTTATCTGGGGAGAGGAATTTTAACCATGACTTATACTAAGACTTTATCAACTACAGAAAACGATGCCGCCGCTTTAGTCAAATCGGCTTACCTACTCGCTAGTGCTAAAGACTCAGGTAATCCAACCGCTATGGCAACGGCACTTGATGAAAATTTACGCCTTTGGATAGGCATAAAATCTCTAGTTGCTAACAAACGGCATTCTTTGCCTAACGATATTAAACAAAATCTAGTTAAACTGGCTGATTTTATTGCTCAAAAAACTTTTGAATACGGCGTTGAAATGCCTGAAAGTACTTTAAAAACTTTTATTAACTCCAATCTTCAAATTTCTGAAGGTCTTTTAGCTCCAATTCAACTTTCTGTAGTAGAAAAAGATTCTCTTGCTTTATTAAAGTGTGCTTTTGATTTATCTAATGCTAAGAAAGAAAATGATTTAAAAGCTCTAACAATCGCTCTTGATAACAATTTAAAACTATGGGTAATCATTAGGACTGTCGTTAAAAGCCCTAATTGTGAACTTCCTGAAGATACCAAATTAAATCTTATTAAATTAAGCGAATTTACAGCTCAAAAAACTTTTGAGTTAAGCAATCAGATGAATGAAAGATCTATTGATGTTTTAATCAACAACAACCTTAATATTGCCGAAGGTTTGTTAACTGGTTCTAATATGAACCCTGCGGAACAAGATGCCATGGTTCTTGTAAAAGCTGCAGTTGAACTAACTAGTGCAAGAGACCGCAAAGACAAAGGGGCTTTAGTTCAAGCTCTTGACAGCAATCTCCAAATTTGGGTTGGCATTAAAACTGCTGCCAAAAGAAAAGAAAACCCTCTTTCTTCTGAAATTAAACAAAATCTTATTAAACTAGCCGATTTTGTTGCCCAGAAAACATTTGAACTTGGCGAAAATATGAATGACACAACGTTAGATACTATTATTAACGCCAACTTACAAATCTCTGAAGGTCTTTTAGAAAAAAGAAATTGCAAGCTTAATTGACTAACGTCTTTAGATATTTAGTTAACAACTTATAAATCTAATAAAATGCGGAATGTTGAAAAAACACTCCGCATTTTTGATGGAATAATAAAAACATTAAAGCAATATCAATTTAGCTTTAAATGTTAGCGTTCTTTAATATTAAAAAAGCTGGCATAAAAAACAGGAACAACAATCATTGTCAAAATCGTTGCAAAAGTTAAACCACCCATAATAGTAACAGCCATACCAGCGAAGAAATCATCAAAGATTAATGGAGCCATACCAAGTATCGTTGTTAAAGCCGCCATACTTACAGGTCTAAGTCTGGAAACACTCCCATCGACTAGAGCTGAAAACTTATTTTTCCCTGATGCTATTCTTGTATCAATTTCATCAATTAAAACCACAGCATTTTTAATCAGCATTCCTGACAAACTAAGAAAACCCAATAATGCCATAAAATTAAATGCAACTCCTGAAACTAAAAGACCAAAAGTAACTCCGATAATGGCGAAAGGAACTGTGAGCCATATGATAAGAGGCTGTTTTACCTTTCCAAACAAGAGGATTACAATAACAATCATAATAGCAAAACTAAGAGGCAGATTAGATCCTAATGAAGCTTGAGCATCTCTTGAATTTTCATATTCTCCACCCCATTCCAAATGATATCCCATTGGAAGTTCCAATTTTTCAATTTGAGGTCTTACTCTGGAAAAAATAGACATTGTATTTTCTCCAATCAGAGGATCAGCCATAACAGTTAGGGTACGTTCCCGATTACGTCTTGCAATGATGCCATCTTCAGTTTTGGTTTCAAAGCTTTCTACTACTTGCGAAATTGGAATACTACTGCCCAAGCCGCTGCTATAAATTAAAACATTTTCAATATTTGACGAGCTAAGCCTTTCTTCAAGAGGAGACCTCACAACTATCGGCAGAAGATTATCTTTTTCACGATAAACCCCAACCGTTTCTCCAGAAACGTTAATTAAAAGCGATTGACTTAAATCCTGCCTGCTTATTCCTGCTTTGCGACCTCTTTCTTCTGAAAAAACAGGGACTATAATTTTTTCGCGATGACGCCAATTGTGTTTAATATTTTGCAACTTGCCATCACTATAAAAAATTTCTTCTATTTTTGTAGCATACTCTCTTAAAACATCAGCATCTTGACCTGTAATTCTTGCTTCTATTTTGGCACCAGAGCTTGGACCTATAGCTACACGTTTGGTATAAACCATAGCTTGAGGGAATTTGTCTTCAATATACGCTTCGACTTTTCTTCTAAACGCTTCAATATAAATTTTATCTGTTGTTCTAACGATAAATTGAGAATAACTCGAATTAGTCTGTTCTGGAGTGTAAACCAACATAAATCTTGTCGCACCACGTCCTATAAAAGATGATACAGAATCAAACCCTTCTTGCTGCATAATAAACTTTTCAATTTTCACAACATCATCTTTAACTGCTGCAATATCTGTCCCCTGTTTACGCCAATAATCAATATAGAAAATAGGAGTACTAGAATCTGGAAAGAACGCCTGTTTAACAAAACCAAAGCCAACAACCGCCATAACAAGAAAAAGCAACAAAGTGAGAACCGTGAGTTTTCTATGTTTCAAACACTTAATTAAAAATCTTTTATATATCATAAAAGCACTATGATTATAAGCTTCGCCTTCTTGAACTTCGCCTTCAACAAAAAAGTATGATCCAAGAAGTGGCGTTACGAAAACGGCAAAAACCCAGCTTAAAAGAAGTGATATGCCAACAACAGCAAACAAAGAAAAACAAAATTCTCCAGTTGAATCTTGAGAGAGACCAATACCAGAAAAAGCCATAACCGCAACTATGGTAGCCCCCAAAAGAGGAACCATTGTCTGTTTAACAACTTCACTTGCTGCCTCTGTGGAATTTTTACCATGATTTACACCAACCATCATTCCTTCTGCAACCACGATGGCATTATCAACCAGCATACCCATAGCTATAATTAAAGCGCCAAGAGATATTCTTTCCATATCGATTCCAAAAATTTTCATAAAGAAAATTGTTCCCATAACCGTTAGGAAAAGGATAATTCCAATAACAACACCTGAACGCCACCCCATAGTAAGGCAAAGAACAGCCACCACAATAATAACAGATTCAACGAGATTAGTAACAAAGCCATTAACAGCCGCATCAACAACTTTATGCTGCTCATAAATCGGCGAAAGTTTTATACCAATAGGAATAATCGTTTGTAATTCTTCTAGTTTAGCCTCAACAGCATTGCCGACATCAACAATATTTACTCCAGAAACTCCAGAAACACCTATTGTCAAAGCTTCCTTACCATTAAACCTAACTAAATGGTTTGGAACTTCTTGAAACCCTCTGGTTACATTGGCAATATCTCCCAAACGGAAAAGGTTTTTTTCACCCGGAACACCTATTTGCAAATTTTCGATTGCTTCAACACTATCAATATTGCCGCTTGGTCTGATTTTTATTCTATCATCTGATATTTTAATTGAACCAGAATCTGAAACTAAGTTTTGAGCCTGAAGTGTTTGAAAAATTGCAGATGCTGAAATTTTAAGCTGTGATATTTTTCTTGCTGATATTTCAACAAAAATTTCTTCGGTTAAATCGCCTGCTATAGAAACTTTGCCAACCCCCGTTACCATTAGCAGTTTTCGTCTTAAGACCTTTGCAAAGTCTTGTATTTCCTTTCTGGTATATCCATCACCTGTTATGGCATAAAAAATTCCATAAACATCGCCATAATCATCATTAACAATCGGATCTTGAACCCCAGAAGGAAGTGACGATTTAACATCATTAACTTTACGTCTTAACTCGTCCCACACTTGAGGCAGCTCTGTACCATCATATTCGTCCCTAATTTCAACTGTTATTTCAGAATAACCCGTCGAAGATTTAGACGTTATTTTATCAATCTGCGGAAGCTGCTGGATAGCAGATTCTAGTTTTTCTGTAACTTCCTTTTCAACTTCCTTAGGTGACGCTCCAGGGTAGAGAGTAATAACAATCGCACTTTTAATTGTAAACTCAGGATCCTCTAACCTTCCAATGTTAAAAAAACCATAAATCCCACCTAACAGACAAATTATCATTAAAAGCCAAGTATTAACCGGCTTTTTAATCGAAGAACGAGCAATGTCCATAGAATTTTACTCCAAATCCATTTGGTGAACTTTTTGATTCTCTCGCAAAAAATCACCTCCAGTGGCAACAATTCTTTCACCCTCATTTAAACCTTGGACAACATGCAAAGTATCAGAATAAATCCCTTCCGTCTCGATATCACGCCTTCCAACACTGCCATCATCATTAACAACCCAGACAAAAAGTTTGCCATCTTCGCTTGGAACAACCGCCGTTGCAGGAATTTTGACATAATTGTTATCTTCATCTTTACTCATTTTGACTAAGATTGTTGCACTCATTCCTGCGAAGATTCTAAAATCTCGAGGTCTATCCATAGAAAAGATAAATTTATATGTTTGAGTTGCCTCATCAGGAGATGTCATATGTTCTTTATATATAATAGGAAACATTTTTTCTGGCATAAAAGAGAAAACGGCATAAGCGTGATAATTAGAAATATCACTAGCTTTGGCGACCATATTTTCCGTTATGGCAAAACCAATATCAACTTTGGACATATCCTGCACTAAAACTACAGGCTCTCCAATTTCAACATTTTTAAAATTAGAAACGTATTTTTTAGCTATAACTAAATCAAATGGAGCAAGAATTTTAGTATACTCTAAATTTTGTTTAGTTTTAGCAAGGTTAATAACCTGCAAATCATATTCTGTTTGGGCATCATCGTAAGCTGATTTTGAAGCAAAACCTCCGTGGCTATACAGTTCTTTCTTACGAAAAAGCTCCTGCTTTAATTGCTTCAACCTAACTTCTGCTTCGGCAACGTCTCTTTTAAAATCTGTAGGATCCAGCTCAGCAATAACATCTCCTTTTGTTACAACTTGACCTTCCAAAACAGGAAGATTATATAACTTTCCTGCAACCTGAAAAGAGAGAGTAGTTTCTTCTGTTGCTTCGACTGTTCCTGAAAAATTTTTAACATTTTCCTTATCTTCAGCTTCAACAGTCATAATTTTGGCCGGCCGCATAACTTCTTGCTCGACCTTGTTTTCTTCACCACAAGAAACCAGCAAAAACACTGCGCTCAATAGCAATACAACGTTCCTCTTCATTTTATCCCCCACATTTTTCATTGCCGTGTTCATCAACAATTTTGTTAAGTATATCTATAAAATGTATTTTTTCTTCTCCTGATAACGGGGACAAGCCCAGTATTTGAGTTAAAGCCAGTCCTTCACAAGCAATTTTTACTAACATTGCAATATCTTCATTTTCAGATTGTTTTTTTAGTTCTTGCCATTCGTCACTAAAATAATCTCTTAAACGCTGAACTTCATTTGGATTATTGGCCGCAAACATAAGAACAGATGTTGCCATTGCTTTTAATTCTTCATTATTTTCTTCCAGCCCTAAGATTAGAGCCTTTAAATAACGATTTTTAGGATCATCTATTTTCGACATTTTATCTTCTATTATATCTCTATAAGCAAAAACAAAACGATCCACCATTGCATTCAACAATGCTTCTTTATTAGGAAAATGATAAAGAAGTCCACCCTTGCTGATTTTTGCATATTCAGCAACCGAATCAAGTGTAAGGTTTCCAGCTCCCTTTTCTATAACCACCCTCTCTGTTGCTTGCAGAATTTGTTCTTTTGATGAGGGACGCCCTTTTGTTGGAGTTGTTTTCTTAACTATCATTATATTCTCCCAATATATAAACAGACCAGACGGTTTATATATTGCTTTTTTTCTTGGCGGTCAAGATTTTTTTTAAGCCCTAAAACTTTTTACAGGCATATAGTTGTATAAATTTTCAGAAACATTTTTCTTTAAAAAAAACAAGCACTTTGAGTGCTGTTACGTGCACAAAAACTTTATATCCCACAAAATTTACCGTAAAACGAAGAGGAAGCATTCAAACTAAGATATCCCCTTCTCTAAGTAATAAAAATAGATATTAAAATTGGCATTCAGGGCAACGAACTAAAATTTCATTTTCCATATTTTCTGCTTGAATATCAATGTCTTCAACAAACCACATAATATCATCTTTTCTCTCTCTAAGCATTTGTTGAAACTTATCTCTATAAAAAAGCAAGGAACTAACTTCTGCTATTTTTACATCAAATATTTTAAAACCAGTCTCCTGCTTTTTCAGCCTAAAGCCTATAGATACCGAGCCATCTTGAGCCTGCACATTATTTATATCAGGAACATTAGCCGCAACATTACTGCTTCCGTTTAAATTATTGGTAGTATCTGCCGCTAGCGGTTTATTGTCTTTAATATTGTTATTTTCCTCTGGGTTATTTCCAGCATTATGAAAAGCAATTTTTACAATTACATTTACATCGCTGTCATTTGAACCTTTTTCATTTTGGTTTTCTCTATCGACTGATTTTAAGTAAGCATCTTGTGCCAGCACAAAAGGCATAGATTTATAACTTGCCAACAAATATCTTTTAAAAACTCTTAAATAATAATTTCTGACCTCGGGAGACATATATCTCCAATATCTTCCCATAACAAAATGGCCAACACCTTCGATATCGAAGTTGTCAACAATGAAAGCATCCATTTTTTTAAATCGCTCTAATTGATTTTTTTCCATAAAAATCTGAAGAGCTTCTTCGCCTTTTGCTCTTGCCCAGCTTTCAGCTTCACCATTAACAGCAGCAGAACTTGAAGCAATAACGATAAAAAACATTAGTATGGTTATAATAGTTTTTTTCAAAAAAGACATTTTTGATTCCATTTAAAGAACTGTTTTTTTATAATTTTATCACAAAGCTATAAAAATTACATTTATATTGCTTCCCTTATAACTTAATATATAAAAAATTCGTAGCTAAAATGATTCTAAGGACTTTAATTAATGGGTTTTCCTAGCCGCATAAAAACTATCTCGTTATTGCTGTTTTTTTTATTAGCAGCTATGCCTGCATATGCTCAAAGCGTTTCTGAATATTCTACCATGAACGGTATCCGTTATCGTGGATATATTAACTGCGGCACCGACCTTACAACCAATGCTTTTGCTGAAACTTTAGATAACGGCGCCAGTTGGACAGGCTTTGATGCCGATATCTGCAAAGCTCTGTCTTTAGCCGTGTTTGGCTTTCCTGATCGTTTCAGAATGGTTTCGGTAACAGCTGAGAATCGTTACGATGCTCTTAGAAGGGGACAAATAGACATTCTTTTAGGGGGAGCCCCCTATCTTCCTTCTAGCGATTCTTTAGACAAAATTATTTTTGCCGCACCATTATTTATGCACGAACAAGGTTTTGTCGGGCATTTCAAAGAAAATGCCAAATCAATGACCGATTACAAAAAAAGCCGAGTCTGCGTTCGTAAAAACACCACCGTGCTAGACAACCTCATTTTTTACAACAAGCTTTACCGCCTTGGTTTCCGCATTTTTCCTGTAGAAACATTTTCTCAAGCTCGAGAATATCTATTTTTAAAACACTGCGATTTATATGCTGATTATCAAGAAATGCTGCGTTCAAAAGAACTTAAAAACTTTCCTGCTAATATAGATTTAGTCGCCCTTCCTGAAACGATAGCGATTGAAACTGCAGGAGCTGCCGTAAAAGATGATGACGCTAAATGGTTTAAAATCGTGCGCTGGGTTATTCGGTCTTTAGTTTTAGCTGAAACTAAAAATGTAACTAGAGAAAATGCAGGTCTTCTAGAAAATACCCAAGATCCTCAAATCCAAAATCTGCTTGGAATTAATCCTAACTTAGGAGCAAGACTTGGTCTTGCACCGAGATGGGGCATTAACATTATTAAAGATGTAGGGAACTATGGTGAAATATTTGAGCGAAATTTAGGCAAAGATTCGCAATTTAACTTCTCAAGAGGCGTTAATATGCCTATTTCAGAAGGTGGTTTTTTATGGACACCATCTTTTAACTAAAAAAACAAAAAACAATTTATCTATTAAAAACAATTAGTTAACCATTAATCGAAATAATTTTTATCCGAAAAACAAAAAAACGCTTGTTTTGTCCATAAAATTATGTATAATGAATTTAGTTTTGTAATTCTTATCATGGAGATTAAAATGGCAAAATTCGATTCAAACTTTCTTTCTAGTGAAGATGCAGTAAAGAAATTTTCTAACATCGTTATTGAACGTGGTGCTGGAAAAAATGCTCTTCGTTCAGAAGTTTTAAGCTTCTTAGCTAAAGAAGGTATTAATCCAGTTAGGAAATCTGGTCGCACTCCAGTTATTAATCCTATCTTGGCAAGCAAAAACAATCGCAGCCATTAATCAAAAGTTAATCTCGATTAATAAAATACGGTGTTGATATCTCAACACCGTATTTTTGTGTTAAAGTATTTTCTACTGTAAAAATCTTTAATAATAATATATATATTCGCTATGGATAAAAAAGAACCACCAATAAAGTCAGCTGGCGACTACATAATAGCTATCAACAAGGAAAGAGAGGTCTTAATCTCTATGCCTTTGCTTTATGATATGCCTGAGAAAGCTGTCATTATTTACGATGGTGGGGATCACGCTTTGTTGAAGCGCAACAAAGACACATCGGTTCTTCTTGATTATGTTACTCCTGAATTTAAATATTACACTCCTCGTTCTGACAAGCTATACATTGCAGAATTTGGAGGCAAACTAAATGATTTTTCAACTGTTCGCTGGACTTATATTGCCCGCATTCTCAATGAAGAGCTTCCCATTACCGATCTTCCGCCTTCACGTGAAGAAATCTTTGAAAAACTTGAACAAGCTAAAATTGATGGTAACCTTGAAGAAGTTGCCGCACAGCTTGCTGAAGAATATGATCTTTTTTAAAAAAGCTATAAATTTTTCTTCATTTAAGATAGTATATATTTCAGGTTTTAATAAAAAAATAGGTTAACGCTGCTATGGCTGTTAAAAATAAATATATCATAAATTTTTCAGAACTATTTGAACAAGGGCAACTAAAAAAGGTTGTGGGGCGGAAAAAAGAAATTGAGCGTGTTTCACAAGTTCTTATGCGCCTTACTAAAAATAACCCCCTTTTAATAGGTGCCATCGGCATTGGAAAAACCTCTATTGTCGAGGGATTTGCTGCAGTTCTTGCCAAAAACGAAGTTCCTGAAATGCTAAAGAATAAAATCGTTGTCCAGCTTGATACCGCCTCAATGCTTATGGAAAGCGCCTCACAAAGTGATTATGAAGAGAATTTAAGAAAAGCCTTTTTAGAAATAGAAGAATCTAAAGGTCAAATGATCCTGTTCATTAAAGATGCAACATTCTTTTCTCGCGCTTATGAAGCCAACAAGGATATCGCAAAATATTTAAAACCAAAAATTGTCAATGGCAGCATTAAGTGCATTATAGCGACCGATTTAACTAACTTTAAGCTGCACCTTGAAAGTGACACCGATCTGATGAGAATTATTCAGCCCATTTATATTGAAGAACCAACAATGGCTGAAACTATTGAAATTCTTATTGGTACCAAAAATCACTATGAAAGCTATTTTGATATAAAGATTCCAAACGAAACCATAAAAATGGCGGTTGAGCTTTCGCAGCGTTTTATAAAACAACGGCTTTTTCCAGAAAAAGCTATTGATTTGCTTGATGAAGCCTCAAGTTTATTGAAAGTTGACTTAGCATCTGGCACCAAAAAACCTGATGAAAACTTGGTAACCTCTGATTATGTTTCCAAAATTATCTCTTTCTGGACGGGTGTCCCTCTTGAAAAAATTGGTTCCGCAGATAAAGAACGCCTGCTCAATATGGAAAGCTTTTTAGAAAAAAGGGTTATCGGTCAGCCCGAAGCTGTTAAGGTTATCGCTGGAGCTGTTAGGCGTTCTAAATCAGGACTGCAGGATCCCAACAGACCGCTTGGAACTTTTCTCTTTATTGGAACGACGGGTGTTGGCAAGACCGAACTTGCTAAAGCTTTAGCCGAATTTGTGTTTGATGATGAAACCGCCCTGCTCCGACTTGATATGTCAGAATATATGGAAAGAGACAGTGTGAAAAGACTGCTTGGTCCGCCTCCCGGCTCTCCTGGTTATGAAAATGGTGGTATTCTTACTGAGGCCGTAAGACTTCGCCCTTATCAAGTTGTTCTGTTTGACGAGTTAGAAAAAGCCAACGGCGAAATCCTCAATCTTTTATTGCAGGTACTTGATGAAGGACGTCTGACAGATAGTAAAGGTTTAACCGTAGACTTCCGTAACACTATTATCATTATGACTTCTAATATTGGTGCTAACCTTCCTAAATACCAGAGAATGGAACATCTAAAGAAAGCAATGAAGCCAGAGTTTCTGGCTCGTATTGACGATATCGTTCCTTTCCAAGGTCTGCAGCCTGCAAAATTGATTTATATTGTTGAAATCCATCTCAACAAATTAATAAAAAGAGCAAAAGCTAAAGACATCTTTTTGAACATTACGCTTGAAGCGAAAAAATGGCTTTCTGAAGAAGTTTATGTCGCTAAAAATGGTGTTCGTGAATTAAAAAGATTGTTGCAGCATAATGTTGAAAACCCTGTTGCCGAACTGATTATGCAAGACAAAGTTCTTCCTGGATACACTGTAACGGTTGATGTTTCGGGCAATAAACTTAAAATTACTAAAATTGAAAGTGAAACTCCAATTACAGCGCCTCAAGTTTCTTTAGAAGATGCTTACAAAACACCTTCTGAAGAAGCTCCCAAAGAAGAGAGTGGTGGCGAAGAAACTGAAGAAGTTTATGATGAGGAACAATATTCTGAAGAAGATGCGGCAGAGTATGAAGAGGGAGAAGAGGGTTACTACGAAGAATATTCCGAAGATGGATTAGAAGAAAGCTCTCCTGAAGATGGCTCAGAAACTTACGAAAATGTTCCTGACGATGCAGAAAATTATGATGAAGGCACAGTTTCTGAGAACGAGCAAGCCACAACAGAAAATGAGTCGGCCTCAGAAGACGCAGCCAGCATTGAAACTAGTTCAGAAGAAATAGATACCAATGAGGAAAACGACATCAAAGACTCAGATGTCAAACAAAATGTTATAAATAACAATGCGTTAGATGGTAGTTTGTCAAAAAGCTCTGATACTGCTCAAAAAACTGAGGTTCCAGTAACTCCTGCGGTAAAAATACCGCCAAAACCTCAGGCATCAGCTGAACTTTCTATTGCTAAAGTTCCGCCAAAACCAACCGATAGCGCATCTTCTGGAATAAAGATACCGCCAAAACCTCAGGCATCAGCGGCAGGAACCACAAGTGCTGCACCTAGCGCACTTAAAATTCCATCTCAGCCAAAGGTTGTTGTTAAAAAAATTGTGAAGGTAGTAAAACCTCCAGAAAAGACTACCCCTAAACCTCAATAAAAAAAAGGTCTTATGCTAAATCCATAAGACCTTTTTTATTACATTTTCAAAAAACAATACGAGAAAACGCTTTTATAACTATAGCTAAGACACCTTAAAATGATTATTTAGAAACCAGATAACTCTTTGATTTTCAAAAACATAATCAAATTATATTTACTTAGCTATATCATTATTTGCGAACAAGCGGTTTATACTTTATGCGGTGAGGTTGATCGGCATCAGCCCCTAAGCGGCGTTTTTTGTCGACCTCATAATCGGCATAGTTTCCTTCAAACCACACAACTTGAGAATCACCCTCAAAAGCCAGAATATGCGTTGCTAACCTATCCAAAAACCAACGATCGTGCGAAGTGATTAAAACACAACCTGGGAAATCAATTAAGGCTTCCTCTAATGCTCTTAAGGTATCAACATCAAGGTCATTAGTCGGTTCGTCAAGCAGAATAACATTAGCGCCAGACTTAAGCATTTTAGCAAGATGAACACGGTTTCTTTCACCGCCAGAAAGCTGTCCGACTTTTTTCTGTTGATCGGCACCTTTGAAATTAAATCTGCCAACGTATGCCCTACTTGGCATTTTCCTTTTGCCGAGTTCTAATTCATCATATCCGTCAGATATTTCCTGCCATACGGTATTTTCGGCCTTTAAAGAATCACGGCTTTGGTCAACATAACCCAGCTTTACCGTATCTCCGATGCGAATATTTCCAGCATCAGGCGTTTCCTGACCTGTTATCATTCTCATAAGTGTTGTTTTACCCGCGCCGTTAGCGCCAATAATACCGACAATAGCTCCAGGAGGAATCTTAAAGTCAAGATTTTCAATTAAAAGACTCTTACTAAACCCTTTAGTTAATTCTTTGGCTTCGATAACTAAATCCCCAAGTCTTGGACCTTCCGGAATAACAATTTGAGCTTGCTCAATACCTTTTTTACCAGCCTCAGAAACTAAGTTTTCGAAAGCAGAAATACGAGCTTTGTTTTTTGCTTGTCGTGCTTTAGGACTTTTTCTAATCCATTCCAACTCTTCTTTAATAACTCTTTGCTTAGCATCTTCATCTCTAGTTTCTTGCAGCAATCTTTTTTGTTTTTGCTCAAGCCAAGAAGAGTAGTTGCCTTCGTAAGGTATGCCCTGACCTCTATCTAATTCAAGTATCCAGCCCGTTACATTATCAAGGAAGTATCTATCGTGGGTTACCAACACAACTGTGCCAGCATAATCTTGCAAATGTTTTTCTAACCACGCAACAGATTCAGCATCAAGATGGTTAGTTGGTTCATCAAGAAGAAGCATATCGGGCTTTTGCAAAAGCAAACGGCATAAAGCAACACGTCTGCGTTCACCACCTGACAATTTAGTTACATCAGCATCGCCCGAAGGACATCTTAATGCGTCCATAGCAACTTCAATCGTTCTTTCAATGTCCCAGCCATCGCAGGCATCAATTTTTTCTTGCAGCTCAGCCTGTTCAGTGATGAGATTATTCATCTCGTCTTCACTTAATTCTTCAGCAAATTTAGCGCTTATTTCATCAAATTTGGCAAGCAGATCTCTTGTTTCAGCAACCCCGTCCATAACGTTGCCCATAACATTTTTTGATGGGTCAAGCTGTGGTTCTTGTTCAAGATAACCAACTTTCACACCATCTGCTGCCCAAGCTTCACCATTAAACTCTTTTTCAATGCCAGCCATAATTTTTAACAAGGTACTTTTACCAGCACCGTTAGCACCTAAAACACCAATTTTGGCACCGGGTAAAAAAGAAAGGCTAATACCTTTAAATAATTCTCTTCCCGTAGAAAACGTTTTTGATAAATTTTGCATCACGAAAATATATTGATATGAAGCCATTTTTGTTTGTACCTTTAATTCTTTATAATTTGTTGTATTTTTAACTTACATAGTAATTAGTATAAAAACCAATAAATGTAAATGCTGATTAAGTTTTCTTAAAATCAGTTTATGGTCATTGCAAAAATTAATTGTTCTTTTTTCATAAAAGTTCCATTCTCGGAATTTGAATTGCTGATATTTTTTCGCTTATTTATTTTTAATAGTTTAAACAAGAGAATATATATTCAAGCGTTTAAATCAACTTGTTTTACTTTTTTATATAAAATTTAGGAATTCCAATTTATGTGTCTATTTTACTTCTTTCCTTTGCTTAGAGGGTTAGCGAGTGCCTTTATGCAAACTAATGATAAGCATATTTTAAGTAAATTGAAATTGAATGAAATGTTTGCCGCATTTTATAGAGTCTTCCTGCCTTCTTTAATTTTATCTTTGCCTTTATATTTTTTGGGAGAATATCATCATTTAAGCAATATAAAATTTATACAATATACATTAGCTAATGTTGCAGGAAACATTATAAATACACTGTTGTGGTATTTTATTATTAAGAAATTCGATATATCTTATATAGCCATTATCAAAACAACACAGCCCTTTATATTTGCTGTAATTTCATTTTTTATTTTGGATGAAGTGTTAAGTAAAATAACTATTTTGGGTTTGTTTGCTGTTATTTTAGGTTCAATATTTCTTGAAAAAAGCAGATTAGAAAAAAACAAAAAATTTCGATTTATGAAATCAGGCTGGCCATTAATATTATTACAAATGATAATTGCCGGCATTATAACTAATTTCAGCAAAATGGCTGTATTAGAAACGTCTCCTTTAATTTATATTTGGCTGAGATATTCAATTATGTCGTCAATATTTTATGTTCTGTATAAAATGAAATTTAATAAAAGAACTATGTTTAAAAAAGGCATTCAGAAAATAGATAAGAAATATATTTTTCCCGCGAGTTTATCTGGTATCTTATTATTAATTTCTACAATTTGTGAAATGTATGCTCTAAAATTTTTACCAATAAGCATTGTAGAAACAATTACCAGATTTGATTTAATTATTTTGTTAATAATCGAATATAAATTCATAACTAAAAGAATCAACAAAACAAGAATTGCTTCTGCACTGCTGGTTATGATTGGTATTATTTTGACTTCTTGTTAAATAAAAAAAGTCTCTTAATAATAAAGAGACTTTTTAAAATGGTGGGCCCTGTAGGACTCGAACCTACGACCAGACCGTTATGAGCGGCCTGCTCTAACCAACTGAGCTAAGGGCCCAATTTTTAACAGCTTTAAAATAAAGCCATTAATATTTCCTGAGCAAAAAAACTCAAGAATTGACTTTTTAATCGAGACTTCATGAATTGTCAAGAAAACTACGTAACTTTCTTGAACGGCTCGGGTGTTTTAATTTACGCAATGCTTTAGCTTCAATCTGACGAATACGTTCACGAGTAACAGAAAACTGCTGTCCAACCTCTTCCAAAGTGTGATCGGTATTCATACCAATACCAAAACGCATACGTAAAACACGCTCTTCACGAGGAGTAAGTGAAGCTAAAATTCTTGTTGTTGTCTCTCTTAAGTTAGAGTGAATTGCAGCTTCTAATGGCTGAATGGCATTTTTATCTTCGATAAAATCTCCGATTTGAGAATCTTCTTCATCACCAACGGGGGTTTCCAAACTTATAGGTTCTTTAGCAATTTTCATTACTTTGCGAACCTTATCCAAAGGCATAGAAAGTTTTTCTGCCAATTCTTCTGGCGTTGGCTCTCTACCTATTTCGTGAAGCATTTGTCTTGAAGTTCTAACTAATTTATTAATGGTTTCAATCATATGAACAGGAATACGGATAGTTCTTGCCTGATCAGCAATAGAACGGGTGATAGCCTGTCTAATCCACCAAGTTGCATAAGTTGAGAACTTATAGCCTCTGCGATATTCAAACTTATCCACAGCTTTCATCAAACCGATGTTGCCTTCTTGAATTAAATCCAAAAACTGCAAACCGCGATTAGTATATTTCTTGGCAATAGAAATAACGAGTCTAAGGTTAGCCTCAATCATTTCTTTTTTAGCCCTACTCGCTTCACGCTCACCTTTTTGTACGGTTGCAACAACACGGCGGTATTCTGTGATAGCAAGTCCAGTTTCTTCTGAAAGCTTAAGTATCGCATCACGAATTGCGGTAACTTCATCGTTATGTTCAGAATAGAAATTTTTCCAATTTTTACCACCCTTTTTGGCGGCTTTTTCTAACCATGCTGGGTCAAGTTCAGAATCATGGTATGCTCTTAGAAAATCTTCTCTTTTAATCTTGCATTCCATAGCTAAACGGAGAAGTTTTCCTTCTAATGTTATCAATCTTTTATTGGTATCATTAAGTTGCTCAACCAGTTGTTCAATTCTAACATTGTTAAGATGAATACTATCTAACAGCAAAACCAAATCTTGTCTGATTTTTTTATATTTCTTTTCTATTGCGGCAGTTGGTTGTTTGCCTTTTAAAATAAAAACTAAGCGCTGCTCTTGGATTTTACGCAAAGCATCATAAGAACTAGCGATTTTTTCCAAATTTTCTTTAACAGGTTCAATTAATTTTTCTTCCATTTGAGTAATAGAAACAGAAGGACGGTCTTCATCATAATCGTCATCTTCTTCGCTTTCATCACCCTCTTTACCATCAAAATCTTCGTCATCGCTCTCTTCATCATCAGAAGTTTCGTCTTCTTCCTCGTCTTCTTCAATGATATCACCACCGACAACGACTTCATCATCATCTAAATCATCACTGATTTCGTCATCATCGTCTTCTTCAGAAACAACAACATTATCAATGGATTCTTCAACTGTATTGTCACTATCATCATCAGAGAGTTGGTCAAAGGAGGGCTCGGCTCCATATGTAGCATCAAGATCAATAATATCTCTTAAAAGCATATCGCCGTTATCTAAGGCATCTTTCCATTTTCCAAGAGCCATAAGAGTCATAGGACTTTCGCAAAGTCCGCCAATCAACGTCGACTTTCCAGCCTCTATTCTCTTTGCTATAGCGATTTCACCTTCACGAGAAAGGAGCTCAACAGATCCCATTTCTCTAAGGTACATACGAACAGGATCATCGGTTTTAACCATATCCTTTTCGTCATAATTACCTGCTTCATCGTCTTCTTCAACATCATCAACTTCAGCAGGAGCATCACCGTCTTCGAAGTCTTCGGCATTTTCCACAATGCTAAGCCCCATATCTGAGACCATTGCCATAAAATCTTCGATTTTTTCAGAGCTTTCCTTATCAGATGGCAAAGCATTATTAAGTTCATCAACCGTAACATAGCCACGTTCTTTGCCTTTAGCTAAAAGTTTTTTAACTGCAGACCCTAAAGAATCTATGAGCGGACGATCTGATGAATAACTATCTACATCGCTTCTTTCAATATTGTCTTCATCACGATTAGACATCTACCTTTAGCTCCTTAAAAAATAAACTTAGTTTCGATTATTTAACCTGAACTGTGTGATTTAGCACTCTATTGTTATATTTTTTTGAAAATTTATGCTACAACTACCCAAAGCATACTCGTTTACGACTTCTATGCAACATTTGTCAACAATGTTTTTTTTCAAAAACTTATCCTAATTACTGTCCTTGTTTTGAAGCCGCTCTTTTTCGTTATGTAGAGCCAAAAACCTCTCATAATCATCTCTCGTAATTTTTTCTTCTTTACTGCTCAAAAGAGCTGCTAACTGCTCTCTTTCTTTATTTATTAAGTTTTCTTCAATCGAATCGAGTCCTTTTTTTATTTCTTCCGCAATATAATCTTGAGAAACGTCTTTAAATTTCTTTTTATAAATACTGATGTCAACTGCCATAAGGCTTAAGGCTTCGCTAAAACCCTGCTCAATAAGACGCTTTTCTAAAGTTTCATCCTCTTCTAAATTCAAAGAGGAAAGAGCTTCAACCAGAGACGGCATCATCTTGATTAAAGATACATCTATCGGCTTAATTGCAGAAAAACGCTCGAGCCATCTTAATGCCGCTTTAGGATAAAGAACCGCCAGTGATATTAGGTTTCTAGTATCTATTTGCTCTGGCAAAATACCTTTGCCCTTAAAAGAGGGAGCAGCTTTTTGTTTGGTTCTTGAGTTTTTAATATAGTTCTCAAAAAATTTATTTTTCAATTCTCTAAGATAGTTAGATTTCACCAAGCTATCTTTTATTAAATTGGTTTCATTAATTATGTCTTGCTCTAACAAGGCTTTCTGTTCTGGAGTTTTTACTTTGCGCTCTTTAGTTAATTTGCCCCAAACAACCTCAAACAAAGGAATTGCCTCTTCTAACAACCTTAAAAAGGCATCTTTGCCCCTGACTTTAACAAAATCATCCGGATCCTCGCCTTCGGGTAAGGTAACAAACTTTAAAGAGTTGCCAACTTTCAAAATAGGAAGAGCTCTATCCGTTGCTCGAAGCATTGCTCTTTGGCCGGCCTCATCGCCATCAAAACAAACGGTAGGCTCTGAGCAAAAACGCCACAAAAGCATCATCTGCTCCTCGGTTAGTGCTGTTCCCAATGGCGCAACAGCATTTGAGATGCCCGAGTTATGCAACGCTATAACGTCCATATAACCTTCACAGATGACCGCATTTTTTGTTGCAACAATTCCATCACGAGCTTTGTTTAAGGAATAAAGCACTCGGCCTTTGCTAAATAGTGCGGTATCGGGTGAATTCAAATATTTAGGCTGGCTATCGTCCATAACTCTGCCGCCAAAAGCTATAATCCTGCCCTTTATATCCATAATAGGGAACATTACCCTATTTCTAAAATAATCAAAAGGATTGCCATCTCGGTCAGAAATTAAGATTAAGCCGCAATCTATACCTTGTTTTATGTCAATGTTTTCATCAGCAAAAAACTTTCTTAAAGCATTTCCATGAGGGGCATAACCTAATCTAAAATTTTTAATTATCTTTTCAGAAAGACCTCTTTTTTTCAGATAACGCAGCCCTTCACTGCCATTTGACATTTCAAGCTGTTTTTCAAAAAACAAGCACGCCTTTTCCATAACTTCATAAAGGTCTGTAATCTTGCGAGTTTTTTCTTTACTCTCGAGTGTCTGTTTGGGAACCTCTAACCCAGCTTCTTTGGCTAGGCTTTCAATTGCCTCCATAAAAGACAATCCATTAGCCTGCATTTCAAAAGAGATAACATCACCGTGAGCACCGCAACCGAAACAATGGTAGAACCCCTTATCATCTCTAACCGTGAAAGATGGCGTTTTCTCATTATGAAACGGACATAGCCCAAGGTAATCCCGCCCTCTTTTTGCCAGTTTTACTTTACGGGCAACAACAGAATGCAGCGAGACTCTATTTCTAATCTCTTCTAAAAAATTGGCATCAAAACTCATAAAATTAATACTTGCTTAAAAATGCATGCCTTAAGCTGAGAGTTTTTCTTTAATAAGTCCAGAAGCCTTGGCAAAATCCATTTGACCCGCATATTTATGACGCAGCTCAGCCATAACTTTGCCCATATCTTTAATCGATTTTGCATCGACTTCCATTATTGTCGATGAAATAGCGGAAACCACCTCATCTTCATCAAGCTGTTTCGGCAAAAAGTCTTTTATAATATCTATTTCTTTGGTTTCATTATCAACTAAATCTTGGCGGCCGCCTTTTTTATACATTTCGATACTATCGAGTCTTTGCTTAACCATTGACTGTAAGAGTTGTAAGATTTCCTCATCTTTAAGACCATCTTCATCACCCTTGCCTCTGGCTGCAATGTCGCGGTCTTTAATTGCCGCATTAATAAGTCTAAGTGTTGATACTTTCTTTTCTTCACGGCTTTTCATTGCATCTTTTAATGATGCCATAATTTGTTCACGAAGCATAATTATTCTCCTTAAAAAGCTTTATAATTGTTTTTAGTGATTTTTATTTAAATGTAATAATAAATCAACATTAATATTCCACACTTGAAGTTTTTATAAATTAATGTTTATAATATTTAAGACTGTGAGGTTTCGAAGCCCACAGTTTTACTTTTTTTAATTTTATATTGTTTCTCTTCTTTTTAGAAAAGCAATTATTAAAAATTTGAGGTTATTTTAAATTATGGAAAAGATACCTATGACCCGTGAAGGTTTTGAGGCTTTGGAAAAAGAATTAAAAACTCTTAAGTATAAAACCCGACCTGAAATAATTAACGCCATTGCTGAAGCTAGAGAGCACGGCGATTTATCTGAGAATGCCGAATACAGTGCAGCCAAAGAACGTCAAAGCTTTACTGAAGGCAGAATTCGCGAATTAGAATCTGCAATTAGCCGAGCTGAAGTGATTGATGTTAAAAGTTTATCCGGAAACAGCGTAAAATTTGGGGCTATTGTTATTTTGGCTGATGAAGAAACTGACGAAGAATCAACCTATACCATAGTCGGCGACTACGAAGCCGATTTAAAAAAAGGAAGAGTATCCTTAAGCTCTCCTATTGCTAAAGCCCTTATCGGCAAAGAAATCGGAGATTCCGTTGATGTTGCTGCTCCTGGCGGCATAAAAACCTACGAAATTTTATCCGTAAAATATTAATAAAAATAAAACCATATAAAATTAGGAATTTAAGAAAGCTATGACTGAACATCATCTGCCATTATTGATTATTGGTTCTGGAGCAGCAGGTTTAACATCGGCCATTTATGCTGCTAGAGCAAATTTGAAACCAACTTTAATTACAGGAATGCAAACTGGCGGCCAGTTAACAATAACAACAGATGTTGAAAATTTTCCAGGGTTTCCTGACGCAGTATCAGGTTCTGAATTAATGTCAAGAATTGAACAACAGGCAAGAAATGTTGGAGCATCAATTATAAATGACACTATTATTAAGGCTGATTTAAGCCGCAGACCTTTTATATTAACAGGTGATTCTGGAGATATTTATAATGCTGAAGCTCTAATTATTGCAACTGGAGCGTCAGCTAAATGGCTTGGAATTCCTTCTGAAAAGAAATTTATGGGCTTTGGTGTTTCGGGCTGCGCAACTTGCGATGGCTTTTTCTATCGCAACAAGGAAGTATGTGTTGTTGGCGGCGGGAATACTGCGGTTGAAGAAGCCCTTTATCTTGCTAATATTGCATCAAAAGTTACCCTCATTCACCGTAGAGATGAATTAAGGGCAGAAAAAATTATGCAAAAACGACTTTTAGAAAATCCTAAAATAGAAGCCTGCTGGAACAGTGTTGTGGAAGAAATAATTGGTGACGAAAACCCCTTGGGCGTAACAGGCGTTAAAGTCAAAAATGTTAAAACGCAAGAAATTTCAACCATAAAAGCTGACGGTGTCTTTATTGCTATCGGACACAAACCTAATACTGATGCCTTTAAAGATTTTCTTAAACTAGATGAAACGGGGTATATCATTACCGAAGCAAAATCTACTGCAACGTCTGTTAAAGGAGTCTTTGCCGCAGGCGATGTCCAAGACAGCAAATTCCGTCAGGCGGTAACCGCAGCAGGAACAGGTTGTATGGCCGCTATTGAAGCTGATGCCTTTCTTGCCGAAAATTAAATATCCTAACAAAACAAATGGCAGAGTATAATCCTCTGCCATTTATTGTTAACCTATCATGTTAGATTCTATAAAAAAACAACCAAAACAAGTATATATAACCAACTAAGAACAGATTCGCTTATTAAAAACAATCACGTATTTTGAATATGAATTTAAAAAACATATTTATTTAAATTATACCCTTTTTGATATTGCATCTCTCTGAATTAATCTGACTATTACTTCAAACATTATTACAAAAGCGTGTTTTATTTAACTAAAATTACTTTAAGTTTTCATCTTAAAGCAAAAGCTTTGTTTCAACTAAAAATCATACTTAGTCTCATCTAAAGCAACACTTAGTTTTATTAAAATATCTTTATCAAAAAATCTTTTACCTTTTTTTCCGATTTTGCTTTCTTTTTCAAAAAAAAAGAGTACATCAAAGGGGCAATTTTTTGCTTATAAAAAACAACCTCTAAAATAAGAATTTAATAAAATGAACAAACTTCTGTCTTTTGACTTCTGGAAAGAATTTTTACCAAAATCAATCAGCGTCTGGCGCTATGGATATACTTTAAAAGATTTAAAAAAAGATATTCTTTCTGGCTTTACCGTTTCAATCGTTGCCCTTCCCCTTTCGATGGCTCTTGCTATTGCTTCGGGAACGACGCCTGACAAAGGACTTTTCACAGCTATTGTTGCAGGATTTATAATATCAGCAATCGGAGGCAGTCGTTTTCAAATCGGAGGCCCAACGGGAGCTTTTGTTGTTCTCGTGTTTGAAACTATTCAAAAGCACGGCTATGAAGGCCTTGCCATTACAACTATTATGGCAGGGATTATTCTTGTTATTTCTGCCCTTTTAAGAATTGGACGATATATTAAGTATATTCCATACCCTGTTATTACTGGTTTCACATCTGGCATTGCTCTAATTATTTTTACAACCCAGATTAATGATATTTTTGGTTTCGGCATTAAAAACCAACCTGATAATTTTTTCTTAAAATGGCTGGTTTATTTTAAAAATCTTGGAAACATTCATTATCCAACATTTTTAATAGCAATACTAACTCTTGCTATCATTGTTGCTGTTAGAAAATTCAAGCCTTTGTGGCCTTCGTTTCTAATCGGTATGATTATCTCAACTCTTGTATGCCATTTTTTACATCTTGATATTGCGACTATTGGTTCTAAATTCGGAGATATTCCCTCATCTCTTCCTACCCCTTCGCTGCCGCAAAATATCACCATTGACCGAATTAAAATTTTATTCCCTGATGCCTGCATTATAGCTTTCCTGGCAGGAATTGAATCCTTGCTTTCAGCTATTGTTGCTGACGGAATGACAGGAAGCAAACACCGCTCTAATTGTGAACTTTTGGCTCAAGGTATCGCCAATATTATCGCCCCAATATTTGGAGGGATACCCGCAACTGGTGCGATTGCAAGAACTGCAACCAATATAAAGTCAGGAGCGCGTTCACCTTTTTCTGGTATGTTTCACGCCTTATTCATTCTGCTTTTTATGATGTTTTTAGCTCCTTTAGCTAAACATATTCCGCTTGCTGTACTCGGAGCTATTTTGGTCATTGTGGCTTGGAATATGAGCGAGATTAACCACTTTAGAAATATTATGATTGCACCTCGAGGCGATAGTATGGTTTTGCTGGCAACTTTTATTCTCACCGTTGCAATCGATTTAACCTTTGCCATAAAAACAGGGGTTATATTATCAGCAATAGTCTTTATGCATAGAATGTCACAAGCGATTGACCTAAAATCTTTTATTACACCTATTAATAAGGACAACGTCTTTTATCAACCTAATTTTGATGCCTATAGCACGCTTGAAATGCCTGAAGGTGTAGAAGCTTTTAAACTAAGAGGGCCTCTGTTTTTTGGTGTAAGCGCCCATATTGTTGATATGATAAACAATATTTCTCACCCAAGAACCTTAATTATTGCTCTTGACGATGTTCCTTTTGTTGATATTAGTGCTGAAAACTCACTTAGTATTCTTATTAAAAAATGCAAAGAGCAAAAAATTAATATTGTTATTTCAAGTAATACAGCTCAAGTTACGAAAAGTGCTAAAAAAGCTGTCGTTAAAACAGGACACGGCAGCAAGGTTACTTATGCTAAGAACTTTGATAAAGCTATAAAGCTTGCCCAAAAGTTATAAAATAAACCCATAGACCATATAAAGTGATCTATGGGTTTAAAAACTAAGAAATAACTTTGCTTTTATAATTCTATGTTTTTTAAATTATATCTTTGTAGGCATATAATTTAAAAGAACGCTCCTTTAACACCATCAATAACGAATTGAACCGAAAGAGCTGCCAAAAGAATTCCTAAAAGACGAGAAATAATATCATTAACAGTTTCTCCTATTAACTTCACTAATAATGAAGAATAAAGAAACAATATTAATGAAATCAGCATTACTAAAGCAAGATAAACAAATATCAATATTTGACTAACAACATCTCCGTGATATTTGCCCATAGCTAAAATAGTTGAAGTTATTGAACCTGGCCCAGCCAAAAGAGGAATCGCCATCGGGAAAACGGAAATATCTTCAAATGTTGGATCTCGAACAATCTTATCAGCAGTATCAGAACAACGTTGAACTCTTTTCTCAAAGACCATATCAAGAGCAATAATAAAAAGTAAAATACCACCACAAATTCTAAAAGCATCAATCTCTATGGCTAGGGTTTTAAATAGTGCCTCTCCCGTAAGACCAAATCCTAATAAAACTAAAAAACCAACAATTACCGATTTATAAGCCGTCATTTTTTTAGCTTTAGCATCAAAATTTGATGTCAACCTGTCAAATATCAACATATTAGATAAAGGACTTATCATCACAAAAAACATTGTGAAAATAGTAATAAACAAATGCATTTTTCGCACCAGATTTAAATTGTTTTAAATTAAGAGAATAATTTTAACTTGAGGGCAATAAAGCCGAATTGATAAAAATATCAATTCGACCTTATTGTTTTTTTAGATTAGCATTAAACTAAACGTTTAAATACTTATTTTTAGAATATTTAAGCTGAATAGTACATATGATATTCAACTGGGTGTGGAGTATGTTCAAAGTTATAAACTTCTTCCCATTTAATAGCTAAATAAGAATTAATCATATCTTCAGTAAAGACGTCACCCTTCTTCAAGAACTCACGATCTTCATCAAGAGCTGTTAAAGCTTGTCTTAAACTTCCACAAACTGTTGGAACGTTTTTAAGTTCCTCTGGAGGTAAATCATAGAGGTTCTTATCAATCGGATCTCCTGGATGGATTTTGTTTTCAATACCATCAAGACCTGCCATAAGCATTGCAGCAAAAGCTAAATATGGATTAGCAGTAGGATCTGGGAATCTTATTTCAACTCTTTTTGCTTTAGGACTTGTAGCATAAGGAATACGGCAAGAAGCAGAACGGTTTCTTGCAGAATATGCTAAAAGAACAGGGGCTTCAAAACCTGGAATCAAGCGTTTATAGCTATTGGTTGAAGGGTTAGTGAAAGCATTTAAAGCTCTAGCGTGTTTAATGATGCCGCCAATATAATATAATGCGGTATCAGATAAATCAGCATAGCCAGAACCAGCAAATAAAGGTTTGCCATCTTTCCACAATGAGTGGTGAGTATGCATACCAGAACCATTATCACCCATAACAGGTTTGGGCATAAAAGTTGCTGTTTTGCCATAAGAATGAGCAACATTATGAACAACATACTTATAAATCTGCATCAAATCTCCAGCTTTAAGGAGTTCTTCGAATTTATAACCGAGTTCATGCTGAGAAGGAGCAACTTCATGGTGATGTTTTTCAACAGGAACGCCCATATCTTTCATAACAGAAAGCATTTCAGCTCTTAAATCCACTGCAGAATCTACTGGAGGAACTGGAAAGTATCCGCCTTTAATTCTTGGTCTGTGAGCATAGTTACCCTGTTCATAAGTTTTTCCTGTTACATAAGGACCTTCATCAGAATCGATTTCATAAAACATATGATTCATCGAAACTTGGAATCTAACATCATCAAAAACAAAAAATTCTGCTTCTGGACCAATGTACAAAGTATCTGCGATACCTGTTGATTGGAGATAGACAGATGCTTTTTTAGCAATAGAACGAGGATCTCTATCATAAGCTTGTCCTGTTGCTGGTTCAATAACATCACAGAATAAAATTAATAAAGGTTGAGCTGCGAATGGATCAATAACCGCAGTTGAACAATCAGGCACTAACAACATATCAGATTCGTTAATTGTTTTCCAGCCAGCAATTGAGGAGCCATCAAACATAATACCTTCAGTCAAAGATTCTTCATCAATCGTAGAAACATGCTGACATGTATGCTGCCATTTGCCTTTTGGATCAGTAAAACGAAAATCAACGTACTCGATGTCGTTTTCTTTAATCATCTCTAAAACATTTTTAACTGTCATCTCTTAGTTTTCCCTTAGTTTTAATTAATAGCGTCAGAACCGCGTTCGCCAGTTCTAACTCGGATAGCGTCCTCCACAGGAAGAATAAAAATTTTACCGTCTCCGATCTTACCTGTATTAGACGATCTTACTATGGCGTCAACAACTTTTTCAGCTAAATTATCGTCGACAACGACCTCAATTTTAATTTTGGGGAGAAAATCAACGACATATTCGGCGCCACGGTAAAGTTCTGTATGCCCTTTCTGCCTGCCAAACCCTTTTACCTCAGTAACGGTTATTCCTTGAACATTAAGTTCTTGCAAAGCATCTTTGATATCATCAAGCTTAAAAGGCTTAACTATAGCTTCTATTTTTTTCATAAAAACCTCATCGGTTAAAAAATACAAGCTATTTATTACAAGATTTTATTTCTTTATGCAAATGATGTCTCTTGACTCAATCATTTTTTTTGTTTAAACAGCAAGTATAATATTTATGACGAGTTTTATGGCGAATGTAGCTCAGTTGGTTAGAGCACCTGATTGTGGTTCAGGGGGTCGTCGGTTCGAGACCGATCATTCGCCCCAGTATTTAAAAGGGTTTCAAGGTTTTTACTTTGAAACCCTTTTTTCTTGGGGCTACCTCGGGGCTACCTTTTTAATCAAAAAATATAAAGAAATATCAGGTAAAAAAATTCATTTTATCAACAGGGAGTCTTTATTTATTCTCTCTTTTTATTAGCAGTGGGCGATTAACCCTCTACCCCTCTACAAGTCTTAATAACTAACGCTTACAGAAGAAACAACCCTCTACACAAAAAAGATGATGCAGAGGGGTGATCTCATGCTTTATCTCTTGGGTTTGCTTAGCTGTAGAGGCGTAGAGTCTATTTTCACTTGCTCCACTCATTAGAAAGCACTTCGGCTTGTTTTAATATGAGCTCAATGGCTTCTGGGGCTTTATCTGGTGGGTATTTATATTTTTGTAGGGTTCTTCTAACTAAAATACGAAGCTTAGCCCTAATACTTTCTCTAACCTGCCAATCAACCGTTGTTGATGCTCTTAGTTTTTCAGTAATTTCAACCGCAATTTTCTTTAAGATTTCATCGCCAAGCAATCTAACGGCACTTTCATTGTTGGCTAAAGCATCATAAAAAGCGACTTCATCAGGATTTAGTCCCAAGTCATCTTCTCTTTTTAGCTCTTCTTGAAAATCTTTAGCCATTTGAATTAGCTCTTCAATAACTTGAGCAGTTTCAATGGCACGATTGTTATATTTTCTTAAAGTTTCTTGTAAACGGTCAGAATATTTTTTTTGCTGGACAACATTATTTCTGGTCTTTGCCTTGATGCTGTCATTAAGAAGCTTTTCTAATAACTCAATAGCAAAATTTTTATGAGGCATATGTCTTACATCTTCAAGAAATTCATCAGACAATAAGCCTATATTTGGCTTATCAAGCCCGCATAAAGCAAAAATATCGGTTACACCTTCAGCAATAACGGCATTATCTAAAATTTGTTTAAGGGCAGAATTTTGTTCTTCTTGGGTAAGCTTTTTATCAACGGAAGTAAATTTTGTAATTGCTATTTTAACCGCCGATAAAAAGGCAATTTCTTTTCTAAATTCTTTGGCTTCATCAAGTGTTGAACAAAGAGAAAAGGCTTTGGTAATGGTTAGAACTATATCAATAAACCGTCTTTTGCCGTCCTCTAATCCTAAAATATAGTTTGCGGTTGGAACTAAAAGTTTTTGAGCTTCGGTTTCATATTTTGAATAGTCAAAACCTTCTGATTTGCTAGTTTTAGCAAACATAGATCGAACAATATCCAGCTTTTCCATAAGAACTGCAAAAGCTTCTTCCGCTCTAAGGGTTGGTTCGCCTTTTCCTCTTGATTCAGCATAAGTTTTAAGAGCTTGCTTCAACTCGTTCGCTATACCGATATAATCAACAACAAGCCCGCCAGGTTTATTTTTGAAAACCCTGTTTACTCTAGCGATTGCCTGCATAAGGTTATGTCCCTTCATCGGCTTGTCAACATACATTGTATGACAACAAGGAACATCAAAGCCCGTAAGCCACATATCACGAACAATAACTATTTTTAAAGGATCCTTTGGGTCTTTAAAGCGTTTTTCAAGTCGTTTTTTTGTAGTTTTATTATAAATATGGGGGCGTAAAAGCTCTTTATCTGAAGCCGAACCCGTCATAATAATTTTTATTGCCCCTTTTTCAGAATTTTCATCGTGCCAATCAGGTCTTAGAGCTACAATTTCATTATAAAGATGAACGCAGATTTCACGGCTCATACCTACAATCATTGCTTTGCCTTCTAATACTGAATTTCTAGTTTCAAAATGATTGATTAAATCTTCAGCAATCTGCTTAATTCTTGGAGTTGCTCCA
Organism: Alphaproteobacteria bacterium; assembly: GCA_050175015.1. GTDB lineage: Bacteria > Pseudomonadota > Alphaproteobacteria > JBFXJJ01 > JBFXJJ01 > JBFXJJ01. The sequence continues at coordinate 68,889 of JBFXJJ010000002.1, forward strand.
ACCAACTTTTCAAGCCTGCTCCATTCGCCTTTGGTTTTTTCACGGTTGCCTAAATCTTCTTCATCTTCAATAACTTCTTCAACTTGTTCAGATAGTTTTTCAATTTCTTCTCGGTTAATATCGAGTTTAGCAAGCCTTGATTCATAATAGATAGGAACGGTTGCCCCGTCATCTTCCGCATCTTTAATATCATAGATAGAAACATAATCGCCAAAAACGGCTCTTGTGTCTTTTTCTTCGCTTGAAATTGGGGTTCCTGTAAAACCGATAAAAGAGGCATTAGGCAAAGCGTCTCGCATATGTTTTGCATAGCCGAATTTATATGTCCCGTCTTTGCTTAGTATTGCTTTTAAGCCGTATTGGCTACGATGGGCTTCATCAGAAATAACGATTATATTATGTCTATCATTTAAAATAGGGTGCTGTTCTTCATCATTAATCGGAGCGAATTTTTGAACAGTCGTAAAAATTATTCCGCCTGCTTCACGTTCAGAAAGAAGTTGTCTTAGTTCATCTCTATTATCTGCTTGAACAGGTTTTTGTTTTAATAATTCTTGAGAGTTGTCAAAAGTCGTGAATAACTGCCCGTCAAGGTCGTTTCTATCCGTAACAACAATTATGGTTGGATTGTTCATTTCGGCTTGTTGTAAGAGTAAGCCTGCATAACAACACATTGAAATACTTTTGCCTGAACCTTGAGTATGCCAGATAACGCCTGCTTTTTTATTTCCACCAGAATTTGATGCAGTAATTGTTGCTTTTACAGCTTCCCTGACCGCATGGAATTGATGATAACCTGCTATTTTTTTGATTATTTTACCGTCATCATTTTCAAAAATTATAAAGTTTCTGATATATTCTAAAAACAGCTCTTTGTTTAAAAAGCCTTTGATTAAGGTTTCAATCTGCCATTCAACAATAGGTCGATCATTTTCATTTTTAATAGTCCGCCAAGGCATAAAGCGTTCTTGGTCGGCGGTTAGAGAACCCACTCTTGCATTGTAGCCATCGCTAATGATTAGAGCTTCATTGAAAATAAATAAATCGCTGATTTCTTCTTTATAGGTTTGAAGCTGATTAAAAGCGTCCCAAATATCAACTTTTTCATCATTAGGGCTTTTAAGCTCAATGACAACAAGCGGAATGCCGTTAATAAAGCAAATAATATCAGGTCTTCTTGGTTGCCTTGTGCCAGAAATAGTAAATTGATTAATAGCAAAGAATGAGTTGTTTTTGATGTTTTCAAAATCGATTAAAAAAGCGTGGTCGTTTTTTATTTGATTATCTTTTTTATATTGAACGGGAACGCCTTTTAATAAAAACCTGTGAAAAGCACGGTTGTTGATTAAGGTGTCTAAACTTTCAGGCTTTTTAAGTTGAGCTATAACTTGTTCAAGGCAATCTTTAGGCAAATGAGGGTTAATTTTTAAAAAGGCTTTTTCAAGCTCTTTTTCAATAAGAACTTGATGATAGTTAGAACGAGCAGGCGAGGTGCTGTCTGGTGCAATGTCGGGACCATAAAAAACGTCCCAGCCATTGTCTTTAAACCACTCTAAACAAAGATTTTCTAATTCCGTTTCGTTCATTCTTTCTTGCCTTGTTTTTTATATTATGCTATTTATATTAAATACTCATCTACCAAGTGTAGAAGGAGCATCCGAGGTCGTTTTAGGCGACCTCTGCTTTTTTATAATCATTTTTTAAACTCAACCTCTGCTAAAAATAGAATATTACAAGCGGCTTGATTAATTACAAATTTTGTAAAAACTTCATCAGGTTTGTTTATGCCCTCTGTTTTTCCATGAGCTCCTGATTTATTTCTTGCGGTTCCTAATCCTTGAATAATGCCTGTTATTTGGTTTAAATAATCTTCCATAAATGGCGGTATATTCAAGTTATCTTTAATCAAAGGAAGCAACTTTGAAAGATTATCGGTTTCATTATATGTTATATTATTTTGATTAAACCTAGTTTTAATAACGCTTTCCATAGCTTTGCAAGCATTGGTTATGGCATTTTCAAAATCACCCTCTTTTAGGTTTTTATAAGCGTTTAAATAATCAGTATAAGCTGAGTTAAAATTTCGTAGAACTCCTAATGTTTTTTGAGTTGCTTCTTCATAAAAAACTTCATCTTCTATTTTGACAAGCATTTCTCCGTTATGTTGCCAACCAATACCTTCTCGTTTTAAGAAAAAATTTAGTTGTGAAAAAAGGTTTTTACATTTTGATTTTTTTCTACCTGCTTGGGTGTCATATACATGTTTATTTGCTTCATTATTTATTGCTTTTCCAATTTCTTCAACTACGGTTAATGCATAATCAACATTTGACGTTTCTAAGAAAAATTGTTCCAATTCACCTAAATAATAATGCATTTTTACATTTTTGTAATCTTCATGAAGTACAGATTCGCCGATATGTTTTCTAATGTATTTTATAATTTCTTCCAGACCATTTATTCCTGCTTCTTGCCATAACATAATAACTTGGTTTCTAACTTTTCTTGGCAATTCGTCATAAGTAAATGTTGTTGGGAGCTCGCCTCGCTCTTCTCTTCTGCGTTCAAAAAAAGGAAGTGTCATACCAAGTTCTCCACGAATTTTTCGGCATCTTTGATGCGGATTTCGCCAGAAATTAGTTTTGGTAAAAGGGCATCTCTTGTTTGGGTAAGGGTTAGGTTTTGTTTTTCATTAGCTCTAATAAGCTCAAAAATACCATTTGCTCTAATTGAAAATATTTTTTCTATGTTAGAATTTGTTTGCAATATTGGCATCTTTTTTATTGTTTGGGAATTTACAGCGGTTGCAATTGAAGATGTGCTACCAAGTATGCTGTAATCGAACTGTCTTAAATAACAATAAGTCCATGTAAAATCTGGTGAGATTTGTTTTATTTTAAAATGTGATATAGCTTCATTTGTGCAGATTTTTCCAGATGCTATCTGAACTCTTCCTACGGTTAGTTTAAAACTCAATAAAACAGTATTTTGTGGTATAAGCTTTACATTATGCTTTTTTACAGCTTCTGGTGTTAAATATTCTGATGTCTGAGATGTAAATAAAGTATTAGAACCCATATCTTTTATAGACAGCCATTCTATATTTTTTGTATTGGTGCTAAACCATTGAGGCTCTTTTCTTGGTGGAGTTTTTCCAATTGAAATGTCATAAATTTTTTCTGCATCAATATATTTCCACCCTGTAGGGATTTCGTTTTCATCTAGGGTGGCGGGGAAGAGGTTCCAGATTTCAGGTGGGAGGTATGGCAATGCTCCTGCCATTTTGGCTTTGGTTGGGGCAAAATCTACAAACCAATCTTTAAAAATCGCACTCGCCATAGCCTCCAACGTCTCGTTCTGCTTCCTGTTTAACTCTATCTTATCATCTAACGAACCTAATATATGTGCTATCGCCTTTTGTTCAGATAAATCAATCGGCGCTATTAAAGGTGCACTTGTCATTGTTGATGCACTTGCGTTAGGTTGAGCGGATTTTTCACTCATAACACCATTTATAAAATTACTAAAAACACTTGATTTCAAATAGTATGATATGAATTTGGAGCAAAAACGTTTGTTAATTTTCAAACGAACCAAATAAGAGGCAAATATCGCTTTTGGTGGATTTTTTATATATATACTAGCCCCTGTTGAAGCCCCTGTTCTAGCAATAACAATATCACCATCATAAAGCTTATATTTACTTATTTTATTATTTTCTATAACAACATTTGGAACAGATTTCCAATCTATATACCCCGAAACTATATCAGTTATTCTTAAAAATTTAGTTTCTAAGTCTTCATTTGTTGCAGAGGCTGTAAAGCCATAATCAATAGAACTACAAGCATCAGATAATTTAATTTCTTGCCAATCGCTAGTCATTCATCTGTTCCGTTATATATTTCAACATAGTTTTTGGCTATTTCTGCCTGAAAGCTTTTGGGTAATTCGTCAAAAACCAAAACATCAATTAAAAAGGGGATATTGCTTTCAACCAATGCTTCTTTTAAATCAAAAGAGCTTCCTTTTTCGGTGCCAAAGGATTTTATGGCTAGGTCTAAATCGCTTCCCTCGTGGGCGGAGCCGTTAATTCTGCTTCCATAAGCCCAAACAATAGCTTTAGGGTATAATTCTTTGATTATTCCTTTTATTTGCTCTAAATGTTCAGGTTTAATAAAAAGCTTAGTCATTAGCAATTACGCCCTCAAGCTTTTTGGCATCTTTGATAAAATCTTCAATTAAGCTTATGGTTTCACTTGCGAACTTTTCGCCGTAATCGTGAGTGGTTGAGTTGCGGTTATCCCTATACTTAAACCACCTTTCAACCAAAGCTTCTTCTAATAATCCGTGTTTTAATGCGTGTCTGAAAAGTTCTTTATAGGCTAGTTTATCAACTTCTTTTGAGCTTGCAAAATATGGCTTTAGTTTTTTTCTAAGCAGTTTTCCGCCTTGCTCTAATGTCATTTCAAAGCCTTTGACTAAAGAGTTGCGATACATTTCATAGTCTATGCTGTCTTTAGGAGCATTTAATAACAGGCTGTATGATTTCTCTAGGGTTTCAATACATCTATTTAAAAATTCGGTGCTTATACTGCTCATTTTTTAGATGCTTCCTTTCGTTTCGCTTCTTCTTGCTCTAGCTTTTCTGCCAACTTGTAAAGCTTATCAATATCTTTGAAATTTTTGTTTTCTGACAAGTTTTTAACTTCTTCTAATAAATATTTAAACTCATCATCATAAATCTTTAGTTCTTTTGCTTTGTTTTCTGCCTCAGTAAATAATATTTCGTTTAAAAAGCTATCTGCATAAAATAGAAATTTATTAACTGTGCCTTGATTGCAAGTAATTTTTTTATATTCTTCAAAATCAGATATGATTCCTTTTAGTATTCTTACATCTAATTCAAAAAGTTCTTGCTTTATAATATCTTGAGAACAGTCAATTTTTTTTAGAAATTGTATAATATTATTTCTATATTTTATATGTTCAGTAATTTTTAAACCCGAAATATTAGTGCCATATTTTATACTTGAAAATCTTAAAGTCTGAATTATAGGGGCAGATAAAACCCCTGCTAAATCTTTTAGTTCTTGAATGGTTTGTTTTGCTTTTTGAGTGGTTTCTTCTGCCTCTGTTATAACTTTAAGTAAGTTAAAAAGGGTTAATTCTTTTATTTTAAAGCTAAATAAAACTATTAAAGTTATTCCTATAACGCCAACAACAATACCGCTTTGGGGTTCATGCCCTTCAAAAACAACAACAAGTCCAAAAACCAATAAACCAAATAATGTTTTTAAAATGTTGGTCATATTATTTAAAAGCCATTCCCATAATTCTTTCCAAGTCATTTTTAAAAACTCCTTATGCCTCTTCGCCAAAACCAAGATAGCTTAAATTCTTTTTAATTATATTATCTAACTCTTGCCCTTGTTTCATCTGTTCATAAAGCTTGGTGGATAAGTCTTTCATTTTATCGGCAAAGGGTATGCCGTCATCTTCTATTTCTTCCGCTCCAACATAACGACCTGGCGTTAATACATAATCTTGAGCTTTTACTTCTTCTAAATTTGCCGATTTGCAAAAACCCGCGATATCCTGATAATCTTCGCCATTTTGCCAAGCGTGCAAAGTGCTTGCAATTTTTGCTATATCTTCTTTGGTAAAATCTCTTAAAACCCTGTCTACCATAAAGCCAAGGTTCCTCGCATCTATAAATAATATCTCGCCCTTACGCTCTCTTTTGCCGTTTTTGTTTTTATCTTTGGTTAGAAACCATATACAAGCTGGAATCTGCGTATTGGTAAAAAGCTGTCCTGGTAAGGCTACCATACATTCGACTAAATCATTCTCGATTAAGTTTTTGCGGATTTCTCCCTCGTTATTGGTGTTAGAGCTCATCGAACCATTAGCAAGAAGTAAAGCCATAGAACCTGTTGGCGATAGATGATAAAGCATATGTTGCAACCATGCAAAGTTAGCGTTGCCCTGCGGAGGTGTGCCATATTGCCAACGTGCATCGCCTTCTAATCTGGCACTCCACCAATCTTTCATATTAAACGGCGGATTTGCCATTACAAAATCGGCTCTTAAATCGGGGTGCTGGTCATCAAGAAAAGTGTCGGCATTCTTTTTGCCAAAGTTAAAATCAATGCCTCTTATAACCATATTCATTGCGGCAAGTTTCCACGTTGTCGGATTTGCTTCTTGCCCATATACCGAAATCCGCCTTTTCTGCTCGGCGACGTTATAGTTTTTATCCTTAGCGTGTTCTTCAATAAATCTATCACTTGAAACAAAGAAACCACCAGAGCCACAAGCGGGGTCATAAACTCGCCCCTTATAAGGTTCTAGCATTTCAACAATTAAGGTTACGATGCTTTTAGGGGTGTAATACTGCCCACCCTGTTTGCCTTCTGCTAAAGCAAATTGTCCTAAAAAATACTCGTAAACATGCCCTAAAATATCTTTGCTTTTTAAGCTTAGCTTTTCGCCTTTATATTCAGGATTGATAAAAATAGTATTAGAAAAAGTTTCGCTGATTAAGCTTGCTAGTTTTTCATTATCTAGCTGATACATACTAATTCGATTTAAGATGCCTTTAAGCTTAGGGTTTTCTTTTTCAATCTCATCAAGGGCATTGTCAATCAACCAAGAAATAGAACGGAGCTTTACATCTTTTCCCTGCTCATCTTGCCATAAGGTCGAACCTATCGGCAAAGCCACAGATTTTTGTAAAAACTGCCATCTTGCGTGAGGTGGAACCCAAATCACATTTTTTTCTTGGTAATATTCTAAAAGCTCTAGCTCTTGATTAAGTGCTGTTTTGTATTCTTCATCAGATTTATAATCATCACGGGGTAAGTAATAAACGTTATCTGGCTTGTTATCTTTAAAAAGAGCGATTAACTCGTTTTGACGTTCTTCAAAAGCATCAGAGACATATTTTAAAAAAACTAAACCTAACGCAATATGCTTATAATTAGCGGCGTCCATATTAGAACGAAGCTTATCGGCTGATTTCCAAAGTTTGTCGTCTAGTTCTTTTAAAAAATCCTGCTCTTTAGTCATTGTTTTTTAGTTCCTAAATATTGTTTTTATTTCCAAATTAAAGTAATAGAAAAAATAGAAATAATCAAATTTTTAAAAATTAGTTTGGTGTATAACTTAACCACGTTGAGCAATGCAATTGCGAATAAGATAATCCAAGTTTGTTGGCAGGAGAAAAGTGATATTACTTTTCATGTCCTGCCTTCTTAACCTAATAAGACACATTGCAAAAGATTGCAAAAGAGGTGGAATAATTGATAAATTTTGCGAAAGATGTGCAAAGCCTTTGTTTGTAAGGGTTTGATGCTGGCTTAATTATGCAAAAATTGAGAAAGAACTGGATTTTTTGAGAAAGAAGAACAAAAATTGAAAAACTTGGAGAAACTCCTTATTTTTCAACGGTTACAGGGTGGTAAAATTGATAAAATTTGCAAAAGAAGTGGACTCTTGTGGAATCTCTTAAATCCTCTTAAACTAGCTGATAAAATATGATAATTTTTGAGCAAAGCCTTGTTTTTCAGAGCTTTAGCTTACAGGTTAAGATTTTTGCTCATTTTATCATGCAAAACCCTTACTATGAAGATATTGTCCTTTGAGACTTTGTAAAAAACATTATGGCTTTGAATTGTGTGTTGAAAATAGCCTTGTCTTATATAATCAACGGATACGCCAATATAAGGGTTCTCCTGCAAATTTAAAAAATGCCTTTTTAATTCGTTTATGTAAAGATTGGCTTGCTCTTTGCCAAAAACATTAAAGGAATAAAGCCAAATATCTCTAATATCTTTTTCGGCTTTCTTTGAAATTGTTAATTTTAACATCAGTTATGTTCTTTGTTTAAAGCTTCGATAATATCATCAATGCTATTAGGGCTTGTTCCGCTTTGTTCACCTTCGATTAAAGCTTGTCTTAAAACTTCAATTTCTTCAATATTATGACGGATTAAATCTCTAACATAATCGCTGGCATTCGCATATTTGCCAGTTTCAACTTGAGTTTCAACCCATGATTTCATGGTGTTTGGTAAAGATATGTTCATTGTTGCCATTTTTCTGTCCTCCTAGATTTATAATGGCATAGATTGGCAAAGATTGTCAATATTATGAAGTTTAAAGTTAAAAGGTTTTTCACATACCCATACAGAAGCCAGAGCTTTTGGATTTTTTATTATTACCTCAAACTTTTGGAAACAAGCGAAATACTTTTATTTTCAAGATGTTGAGCTTAAATTTTTCCAGAAGTGGAATTTTGCAGACTAACTTTAACACTCCTAGACACTCAAAGATTGTTTTAAAAAAACATATATTTTTATAAAAAAACACCTCAATAAATTTGATTAAAGAGGTGATTTTTTATTTTTAAAATCAACTTTAGTTTTTACGTTTTTCTAATTTTATCAATAAAGCTTGCAACTTCGTTTTTAAGCTCTGCAGATTTTTCAGATAGCTCTTTAGATGCAGATAAAACTTGATTAGCAGCTGAACCAGCTTCGCCTGCGGCTTGAGTTACTCCACCAATGTTGCTTGAAACTTCGGTTGTTCCTTGAGAGGCTTGTTCAACATTTCTTGAAATTTCAGAAGTTGCCGCCCCTTGTTCTTCAACGGCACTTGCTATTGCTGTTGAAATTTCATCAATTTTATTAATAACATCACCAATTCTAGTAATAGCCTCAACGGCACTATTAGTTTTTTCTTGAACATCAGAAATTTGACCAGAGATTTCTTCGGTTGCTTTAGCTGTTTGATTAGCTAAATTTTTAACTTCACTAGCAACAACCGCAAAGCCTTTGCCTGCATCGCCAGCTCTTGCAGCTTCAATAGTTGCATTAAGAGCAAGAAGGTTAGTTTGATTAGCAATATCAGTAATTAAATTAACCACTTCGCTAATTCTTTGAGCTGATTCTGCTAAGCTACCAACAATTTCATTAGTTGAATGAACTTCATTAACTGCTTGTTTTGCAATCTCTGATTCTTCTGTTACTTGCCTTGATATTTCAGAAATAGAAGCTGATAATTCTTCAGAAGCGGCGGCAACTGTTTGAACATTAGCAGCAGCCTGCTCTGATGCTGCGGCAACTGCCGTTGCCTGTTGTGCTGTCTGTTCTGATATAGCCGACATACTTTCTGCGGTTGAGTTTAACTCGGTTGATGCAGAAGATACAGTTTCTACAATTTCAGTTATAGTTTTTTCAAAATCAGAAATAATAATTTCAAGCTGTTTTAATCTTTCGATCTGTTTTTGTTGTTCTTTTTTAGCATCTTCTTCTAGCTTTTTAGCTTTAATAGAGTTATCTTTAAAAACTTGCATAGCTTCAGCCATATCGCCTATTTCATCTTTATTATCAGATTTTGGCACTTCTACCTGCAAGTTGCCTTCAGATAAACTCTTCATTGCTTTAGTCATATTAACAATTGGGTTAGCAATTTTACTCGATAATAGATAAGCAATTAAATTACCTAGCAAAAAGATTATTATAGTTGTTATAAAAAGAGTTCTTTTGACTATATTTGTTTGTGTAATATATTCACTTGTATCCATTGTAATTTCTATTACCGCAACATTTTTGCCCTCAAAATCTTGAATTGGTGCAAATAAAGTTGCAATTGGAGTATTGTTAATATTTCCATAGAGCAAACTTGTTTTGTTATTAAGAGCATTTAAACGTATTTCTTTGGTAGCTTTTGGATTGCTTAAGGTTTCGGCGAAAGTTACAAACTCCCCATCTCTTTGAACATATAAGCCAATATCAACTCCAAAAGTATTTTTAAATTCTTCCACTAATTCTTTACCAAAGCTCATGCCAAATTCAACCGAACCAGTATGATTGTTATTGTAAAACATTGGAACAACGGCTCTAATTCCTAAATCTCCAACTCCTTTTTCTAATCCCAAACTTTCTTTTTTATTTTTATTGGTATCAATAACCGTTTTACGAAAAGAAGATAAGTCATCACCAAATTTATTAGGCATATGAGCTCTTAAAAAAGAAGTTGCAGGAGGTGTATGAAATTGGAATTGTGCAATTCCTATGTCTTTAGCTATGCCCTTATGAACTGGAAAAAAATTTGCCAATTCTTCTCTATTCCTTTCAGCAAAAAGCTTTTGCACATCTTCCATATTAGCTACAAACAAACTTAACGCTCTGCCAGTTTCAGCTCTTTGATTAATAAAAGAATTAAAAGTTTGATAATAGCTATTAAGCTCTCTTTGTTCAGCTCTTTCTATGGTTTTGTTTAGTCCGTAGAAAAAAACAAAAGCAGATATAGCACTTGCTAAAACAAGCAAACCAATAAAAGCAATTTGAGTTTTGTATTTAATTGAAATATTTCTAAACATTTTTTATCCTTAATAATATATTTTTATTTTTTATAAAAATTAAACTTATTCTAAATTATTCTTTCTTGTTTTCAAGAATTATTTCTCTCTCTCTCTCTCTCTCTCTCTCTCTCTCTCTAGAAAAATCAAGAGTTTATCAGTAATTTTTTTTATTTTCCTCACATACCCATATCAAAGCCGTAGCTTTTGGATTTTTTTAAGGCGATTTCTTTTTCTTCAAGGTGTTTTTTGTAGGTTTGGAGTGTTTCTTGATAAAAGGCATCATTGGTTTTTAGGGCTTCTTTAAGTTTTTGATAATTTTCATCGTCTTTTTTAAGCTCGGGCTTTAGCTCTTTCATCATATCGTCAATGGTTTTGCTTTTGGTTCTCTCGGCTTCAATATCACCAGATATTTTATCATAAACATAAGCTGGAATATTTACTCTGCCTCCAAGTTCTTCAATATCAACAACCTTTGATACGGCATCTTTGCCATCTTCAAGATAGTAACATTTATGCTCATTATTATATTTAGCAATCTCCTTAACAGCTTCTTGATTTTCTTGGCTTATGGGCATTTCAACATAAAAAATGGCTTTTTGTTTTTTCTCTTGATTGTTATTTCTTGCTCGCTCTTTTTTTACTTCATCATAAACTTTATTGTAAATCTCGCTTGGAACATAAACCTTGCCACCTAAATCTTCTATTGCAATAATTTTAGAAACCTCATCTTTGCCTTCTTCAACATAATAAAATTTGTTTTCTTTATCATATTCAGCAATATTTTTAATTGTTTCATCGTTATTTGGATTTGGAGACATTTCAACATAGAAAACGTGTGGAGTTGGCTCAAGGTTTATCCTGTTTTCTGGCTTTACTTGAGGTTGTATTTCTGTTTTAAAGCTTTTTACTGCTGGTTGGCTTTTTTTATCAGAACCTAAAAACAAGGATTTTAAAAGTTTCTTTTGAGCAACAATAATTGCCATTGCAAATGGATCTTTAGTTGCTTCTGCCATTAAAAAATCTTTCCAAGTATAGAAGGCTTTTTTGAGTAAAGATTGCTCTTTTGGTTTCTTTTTTACGGCTTGATATTTTTGCCATAAAATAGGCGTGTTTGGGTGCTTGGTTAAAGGCTTTTCGGTATAGGTTATTTTAGGTTCAACTTCATTTTTTGAATCTTCAAATTTGCCAAGTCTTTTTTCAAGTGCATTTTTAGAAAAGCTTCTATCTAAATCAGATGCTTTAATTGCCACTTTTTCATCTTTTGAGACGATAGCTAAACCATTACCGCGTTTTTTAAGAAGCAAGCCAACTTCCTCGAAAGCATTATGTAAATCTTGCCATTTGTTAGCCTGATTTAATGCTTTGGTTAATGGCTCTTTCTTCTCTTTGACATAAGAATAAAAGCTTTGTTGCCAAGTTTTAGCTTCAAAGTCTTTAGCTTTAATATGGGGCTTTTCATAATCTTGTTCTTTAGTTTTCTCAATTCCATTATCCGTTTTAAGATTATATTTCTTCTCCATATCACGGCATACTTTTGAGCGTTTGTAATAATCATTTGATAAGGTCGCAACTTTGAAAGTTTCAGGGTTTATTTTATTATAAGCAATATGCATATGAAAGTTATCGGTATTTTGATGGGTGCCAACAATTCTTTGGTGAGTTTCAATCCCTAAGGCTTTGGCAAACTCGCATTCAATTTCTTTTAAGGTTTTTAAATCAGGTTTTTCATCTTTAAAAGAAACTAATAAATGATAGGTCTTATCAAGCTTGCATCTAGTGTTTTTGCTTTGAGTATTTTCAATATCAATAATAGCTAAATCTAAATCATCAAGCGTTTCGCCAGCATTAGAATTTACTATCCAAAAATCAGAAAGTTTTTCGCCTTCGTCTTCAGCTCCTGCGATATATTTGGCAAGCCTTCTAAAACTGCTTTTAGTGGTTCTTGGAATATGTTTAGAAATCATAAATCCTCAATCTTTGCCCTTAAAATTGCTCGTAAATCTGCAATAGCGTTAATATGTTTGTTTAACTCTTCAGGATAAAAATCTTCATCAAGAGCAAGTTTAAATAAATTGCCTAGCCTTGCTAAATCAGCATTGATTTTTAGTAAATCAGATATAGCTTGTTGTTTGCCAATGTTCGGCAAGGGAATATTTAAAACCGCAAATCTTAAAAGCTCTGATTGTGATAAATTATAAGCTTTAGCTAGTTCGATAAGCTTGTCTTTTTCCTGTTTGTTTAGATAAACCAAGCTCGCAATGTTTCTTTTGTCTGGTTTCATTTAAAGCTCCTCATCAGGAATTTTTCTTTTTGGGTCAAAACGAAACTTTGGAATGGTTGTGGTTTCTTCTCTTGATTGCAGTTCTTTGCGGGCTAAAAGCCTTAAATCTTCAGGGTGCATAAAATCTTTTAGATTGATGTGCTTTTTGATAAATCGATAAAAAGATGCTTTAGAGCAGGTTATTTCTCTTTTTTCTTTTAGCTCGTTATAAATGCTGTGCCTTGTATAGCCTTGTTTTAAGAATTGCCTGATTTTGGCAGTTTTTGCGATTAGTTCATATCTAACTTGGGCGTAGTATTTAGTCATTTTGGCTTTCTCCTAAACTTGAGTGGTTAAAATTACGACCCTCTACATATCTACAACTCTTGCTATCCTTAGCTTTCTCAAGATAAATATTCTTATCTGGTAGAGGGTTTGTAGAGGGTTGGTTGTGATTGTAAGTATTGGTTTTGCTATGTTGTAGCGGGGTAGAGGGTTTAATCAGGTAACGAGAAAACGCATCTTTAAAATGCTCCTTGTGGTAACATTTTAAATTTTTATCATTCATTCTTTTTTGATGAGATTTAATGCCAAAATCTTTTAAAACTACGGATAATTGAAGTGGGGTAATTGGTTGATAGTTTTTCCATTCACTCCAAGGGCTTTCGCAAATATCAGCAAGCTTTAAACATAATTCCTGAGAGCTAATAAAGCTTAACGGATAATCCTTAAAAATGTCTCTTATATCGCTTAACAAAAGGGTTTTAATCGAGCTGTCATCATCAGCATAACCAATGCTGTCTGTGGTGTTCATGGCTATATTTGCTTGCTCTAACCACTTCTTGCCTGCAAGTTCGGCTATGGCAAGAAGTGGTCGCCAGTTATCAGCAGATCTATCATTAATCTGATTAGAAATTATGGGGTCTGCTTCCTGAAGTTTTAAATAATTATCATCTGCAAAACGACTGCATTTTTGTTTGATAATATCAAATAAAGAGCTTTTGTCGCCTCTTAAGCGTTCAACCGTTTCTCCAGTAAACTTTCTTCGCATGGTTATAATAAGGCTTCTATCGGCTATGGTATCAGCTAACTTGCCAATTCCAGCTATGGCACAAGGGCAGAAAACATTAAAAAATCTAACGCTATGACCTTTGCTAACTTCAACATTGCGGATTACGCCTCCGCCCTTAGTATGACCTTCATTAATAATGCCTCTTAGTTCTTCCTTTTCTTTTAAAAAAGCATCAACTTCATCTATTAATAAAGTTGGAGCATATTCTTCAATGGTTCTAAACATTGCAGAAGCTGTAAGGCTTGAAACTCTTAAGGATTTACAACAAAGAAAGTCCAACAACATAAGTAAGGTTGTTTTGCCGCATCTTTTTTCTGGAGAGTGAATAAGCAGTCTTGGGGAATGCTCAAAAGCATCAAAAGAGTAAGTAAATAAAACCCATAGAGCTAAAGAGGTTTCGGCATTATCAGGTAAAACAAGATATTTTTTAAAAATGGCTCTTAACTCATCTAAAAGCTCTTTGCCATTAACTGGCTTTGAATATGGATTTGGTCTTGGTAAATTAAGCTCTCTTCCTGCAAGTTGTTTGCTATCAGTTTTTGAGCTTGTTTCCAAAAGCGTTCTTAAAAAACTAATGCTTTTATCTTTAGGTAGCTCATCTGCTAAATCCCAACCTTCAGGAAAATCTTCAGGAATTTTAACAATTGCTACTTCGTTTTGTTTTTTTAAGATTCTAAAAAGCTTTAAGATTGCTTGTTTGCCAGCTTCATCATTATCCGCCCAAAGCTTAATTTTGCTGTTTTGTAAAATGCTCCAATTAGCTTTTGAGATAGCGTTAGCACCGCCAGCCCAAGTTAAAACCAGATAATCAGGAAAAAGAAGCCTTGCATTATCAGCAGTTTTTTCTCCTTCAACAATTAAGATATTATCATTTGGTCTTTGCTCCAAAAACTCTTCGCCATAAAGAGGTCTTGGCTCGGGCAACCCCTTCATCTGCCAAGCTGTTTTGCCATTTGCAAGTTTGCAATAAGTAAAGGGGCGAAAAGTCTTTTGCGTTGAGCCATTAACGGTTTCATATCTGGCAATATAGCCAACAAGCTCGTTTTTAGCGTTCTTATAAGCATAAACACTCTTTGGTTCATTCCATTCCGTAATTTTAAAAGAAGGCTCTGGAGCATTATCAGGAACAGGAATAATCGGTATTACTTCTGGCTCTTTTGTTAAGATGTTTGTTTTAGAAACATCTATTGGTTTAAAAAAATTATTCATAGTTCTACCCCCAGCATTTTAGCTAGATTAAGTAAAGCTTCGGTTTGAGTGGTTTGGGTTAGGTATGAAGCAAGAGAGATAATGTCGCTTCCTTTATCTCCTGTGGCAAAATCAGCCCATTTACCAGTTTGCATATTAACTTTAAAAGAGCCTTTGGATTTATCGGTGCGAGTTGGATTTAAAGCAACCCATTCGCATCCCTGACGTTTGCCATCAGGTAGCCACCGAGCTAAAATTGCAGGTAAAACCGATAACCCAACATCATTAACCCTCATAAAATTTGCTTTTTTCATGAGGTTAATCCGCCATTGGATATTCAATTCTTCTTTTTTCTAAAAATTCGATTAAATCGCTAAGCTTATATTTAACCATTCTTTTGCCGAGTTTTATCATTGGCAAATTATAACGCTTATTTGTTGCCCAAGCTTCAAGAGTTGAGGGTTTTACTCCCAAAAATAAAGCGGCTTCTTTTCTGGTTAAAAGCTTTTCTTGGTTTTGAGTGCTTGTGTTTTCTGTATTATCAAGTTTCATAATATAATCTCCTATACGATTAAAAAAAATTAAAGGAAGTTATATTCTGGATAGATAAATCAAGCTTTGAAAAGAACAAATGGGTGTCTAGCACCCCTATAAAAAAGGCAGACACCCAAGTAAAAACATTGAAAAATCAGGGTTTTTATTTTTAACTATTTTTCTGATTTTGAATAGCTTCCTTGCTTTTTGCTAGCTTTTCGCATAAAGGTTGCCATATCTTTTATATTAGATTCGGATATTTTATAGCATTTATCATCATCATTTTCGGTATAATAGCCCAATTCTTTTGCCCTTTTTGTTAAATCAGAAATTAAAGCTTCTTTGTTTTCACAATATTTTTGCTTTTTATCGTCTCGGTGTTTTGCTTGTAGAGAAAGAATAACTTGTAAAAACTCGCTTTGCTCTTCAAAAGGAGGAAGCTTTGAATAAATTGTTTTGTTCAAATCCTTATCGTGAACATCTCCTAAAATAAATTTTTTATCTCTAAAATCCTCAATGTTCTGATAACGCTGTTTCAAACTATCATAATTAACTTTTAAAACTTTTGTAGTAACAGTCATAAAGTAATAAAAAACAATCGGAAAAAGTGAAAACAAAAAAACTCCCAAAAAAGTATATAAAACTTGGATATTGCTAACTAAGTCAGATTCGTTAAGCCCTGCCCATAAAGTTATTAAAAAACATAAAATTATAAAAAGGGGAGATAATAAAAAATAATACTTATTAAAAATCGTTTGTTTTTGCATTAATATTCGGTTTGAGCTGAGCTTTGAAAAAAGTAGATATTTATTGTTTTCAATAAAGGTTTTGCCTTTAATCATATCTTTTAATCTAAAGTTTTCTTCTTCAGAAATCTTATAATCAACATTGTTAAACATAAGGTCTATTAACAATTTATTTTGAGCATTTATAAGAGTTTCTTCATCAACTTCACTAAATCCTAAATCCTGATACAAGCCTTTGTCTTTAAGAATTTCTTTTTCTTTAGGATCAACAGGCTCTTTTTGAAAAAACAACCAATTTAACGCACTATGTAAATCTATATATTTTGTTTTTGCCATAATTTAACCTAATCGTTTTTCTTACCCAATTCTTCAATCATATTAACCGCAGTTGCCATTGATGCTCTAACTGGGTCTTGGTTTAATCTTGCATAAATTTGAGTTGCGTTTGCGGTTTTATGCCCCAAAGATTTACCAATAATTGGCAAGCTTGCCCCTGTTATAGCTTGATAACTGCCTAAAGTTCTTCTTATATCGTGTATTCTTAAATTTTCCAACTCTGCTTTTTTTAAAATGCTTTTCCAAGCCGTTTTAGGCTCTTCAAAATGACCTGATGCACTTGCTTTGCTCGGAAAAACCCAAGTTTTATCTTTTTCTATGCTTTGATAGCGTTCCTTTAAAAGTTCAACCGCTTGTTCTACTAAAGGAACATCTAAACTTTCGCCATTTTTAGTTTCGGGGATATGCCAATTTTGATTGTTAAAATTTATCTCTTCCCATCTCATCGATAAAACATTGCTCTTTCTCTGCCCTGTATAAATTGAAATATAAAAAAAGTCTTTGGCTGTATCATTTGGATATTCATTAATAGCTTTAAAAAGTTTTGCCATTTCTTCAGGCTGAATAAATCTATCTCTTGACTTGGTTTTATATTTTTTAATGCCAATTGCTGGATTTTTATCTACATAACCCCATTCAACAGCTTTATTAAATACGTGGCGAATAAGCGTTAAAGCGTTATTGGCTGAGTAAATTCCGTTGTTATTGCCAAGTTTGGTATGAAGTTTTTCAATATCATTTTTTGTTATTGAGGTTATTTTTTTATAATCCCAACTTTTAAAATAACGATTGTAAATATCAATGTTTTCTTGCCAAGTTCTTTGTTTGGTATGTTTTTTAGAATACTTTTCAATATATTCATCAAAAAGCTCTTGTAATACCAGTTCTTCCTTAAGCCTGTTCTTTTCAATATTAGGATTTTTACCTTCACTAAGCTGAGAAATAATTTCTAAAGCTTTAGCTCGAGCTTTGATTAAAGTTATTTCTGTATTTTTACCAACTGTAATTCTTAAAGGTCTGCCATTATGTTTTTTATAAACAACATAGGTTTTAATCCCTTTATCGGTAACTCGGCATATTAAACAGCTAACTTTATCATCTTTAACTGAATATCTTTTGCCCTCTTTTGCAGGCTTTAATCTTTCAATATAACTTTCTGTAAAATTTGGCATAGTTTAATTCCTAGCTATTATTTTATTAACAGGTTTAGCAAAAAGACTTTTCTCAAATGATTGCAAAGGGATTGCAAATTCTGAGTTCTTTACTATTAAACAATCGTCTAAAAATCTGCTTCTGTTATCAATTTTTATATAATGACTGTAACCGCCAAACAAAAAAATGTAGCAATTGGTTTGTTCAAACTTATGCTTAATCGGGCTAAAAAACATAATATCTATATCATCTTCTTCTATTTTGTTATTTTCAAAATAGTGTTTCCAAATAGATATTTCAAAAAAAGAAGCTTCAGGTAATTTGTTGTTCAACAAACTGTTTTTTATTATCTTGCTGTATTTTTCACCTAAATCAATTTTTTTAAATTCAGGTCTTTTAGATATATGGGCTCTCCATATAATTGATAGGTAAAAAAGTTTTAATTTATTAGAATCAATATTTTTAACCTTTATGCCGTTTTTATCTCTTTCACAAATAAATTTTTCTAAATTAAATAAAACTTCATAAGAATATTCATCGTATTTGCCAAGTTTTCCATCACAGTCTGAACATAGGATTTCGTTGTCATAAACTCCTATTCTATTTTTTTTAGGATAATCACCATCATAACTATATATTTTTTGTAGCTTTTTTGTTTTTGTAAAATACTTTTCAGGAATTATATGTGCCTTTATAAGTTTTTTATCCTCACCACACAAAAAACATTTATTCATTTTTAAAAATCCTCAAACTGGGGCTAATTTTTTAAATTTAATTTCAACAAAAGTGTTTTTTTAGAAGGGTTTTATAAAAATCTCGGGGCTACTCTGGGGCTACCTTTTTGATAAAAAACCATCAAAAACGACTTGTTGTTATAAAACCAAGAATCAGCCAAAGGCGTTGAATTGTCAAGGATTATAATGGCATATAAAAAACCGTCAAACCTAAAACCAGCAAATTGTGGTTCAGGGGGTCGTCGGTTCGAATCCGATCATTCGCCCCATATTTTAAAGGGGTTTTAGAGTTTTTTCTCTAAAGCCCTTTTTTATTTTTCAAATTAAAGCACCAATTTATTTTAAGACAAGTATCATCTTGTAACAAAATAACCATAACTTAAATACTACGACAACGATTATATGACTTAATGTGACTTTATCATTAAAGTCGCGACCACTTAAAATAGAAAAGAGACACATAATCTTGTTACAGTTTAATTTTCTATCAAAATTTTCAATATGTTAACAACACAACTGATTCTTTATCAAATATAGTCAGTATTTTTATGCCTTTTTCTACCGTTCATTAATATATTTTTTAATAATTAAAGTAATTTGACAATATTGTTATTTTAATATATTACAGTTACGGCAAATTAATTATTATTGCAGCAATCTACACTTAAAAATTAATTTGCAACAATGATTACAACTTATTTTAGTAAACACTAAAATACAACAGGGACGTTGTTCTATGATTAAAAAGTTACTTGAAAACTCTTCTCTTAAAAACAAACTTACAGCCTTATCTGCAATCTTTATCATACCTATTGCTTTCTTAACATATCTTTTGATTGTCCAAAGCTTAAAGGAAATCAACTTTTCTGCTAAGGAAATTGACGGCAATAAATATATTATGCCTTTACAAACATTATTAATTGATACTATCGACAATCATCAAGGCAAAATGAGCGATGCTGATTTTGTTTCCGCAGTAGGGGAACACATTGCTACCGTTCAAAAAATGAATGATCTCTATGGTGAAGCAATGAATTCAGTTGAACCTGCTGAAGATGTTATTGCAACAGGCAAAGAAATCGTACAAAGCTTTACAACTTTATCACCTGAAGCTAAAAACAAAATGTTTGATGAAATGCTTGGCGCAACATTAACTCTTATTGCCCGCATTGGTGATGGTTCAAACCTCATTCTTGATCCTGACTTAGATTCATATTATGAAATGGACATCATTCTGCTTAAAATGCCTGAGTTGGCAAACCGCTTAAGCCAAATAACCGATGTTACTCTCGACAATTTAAGATCTGGCGAAAATACTCTTGAAAGAAGAGCTCAATACTTAACTAAAAAAGGGGAACTTGCTTCAACCGTTTCAGCTTTAGCTGGTTCTATTGAATCTGCATATAGAGGAAGCTTAGATGGTTCTGTAAACAAAATTCTTTCTGGTCCTTATGCGAAATACAGCAATATAATTGAAAAATTTAGCGCAACCTTAGAAGAAGCTTCAAAAGAAAATGCTGACATATCTCTTGAAAATAATATTTTGGCATTAAGAGAAAGTGTTCACAATCAAACTCGTGAATTCTGGCTTAGCGTTGCTGATGACTTAGACCGTCTTCTTAACTTACGTGTTCAAGGTTTCAAAGACACCTTGAAAGAACGTTTAATTTTAGTTGGTATCGTTTTAGTTCTAGCTTTGATTTTCTCTTGGCAGGTTTGCAGCGTTGTTAGAGCAACTATCAACGGCTTATCAAAAACAATGACCAGTCTTGCATCTGGAGATACCTCTGTTATCGTCCCTTTCTCAGAACGCCACGAAGAATTCGGAAAAATGGCAAAAACAGTTGAGACTTTCAAACAAGCCCTAGTTGAACGCAGCATTCTTGAAGAAAAACAAGATGCAGAAAACAAAGCTCGCGAAGAACGTCATGTAAAACTAACAGAAACAACCAACCGTTTTGCCGATGCTATTACAAGAATTGTTGAAAACCTTTCAGGTCAAATTCAAAAGCTTAATGTTTCTGCAAACAATCTTTCTGCTAACGCTGAACAAACAGCAAGACAGAGCAACGCCGTTTCTTTAGCTACCGAGAGAGCATCTAACAACGTCGGAACAGTTGCATCTGCTAGTACCGAGCTTGAAGCCTCAATTAGAGAGATTGCCCGTCAAGTTTCCGATGCTGCTGAAATTTCAAGCGCAGCCGTTGCCAAAGCCGAAGAAACTAATGAAAGAGTTTCTCGTCTTTCAGCCGCAGCAAGCCGCATTGGTGAAGTAGTTAACTTAATTACGGACATTGCTAGCCAAACCAATCTTCTTGCTCTTAACGCAACGATTGAAGCTGCCCGTGCTGGTGATGCTGGTAAAGGCTTTGCTGTTGTTGCTGGAGAAGTTAAAAATCTTGCTTCACAGACAGGAAAAGCAACCGATGAAATCAGCCAGCAAATCGAAAGCGTACAGTCTGAAACCAACCAAGCTGTTTCTGCTATCGGTGAAATCAGTAATATTATTCGCAGTATTAATGAACTATCAACGTCTATCGCTGGTGCGGTAGAACAACAGAGCGCTGCCACAGGCGAAATTGCTCGTAACGTGGAAGAAGCTTCACGCAGCAGTATGGAAGTAAGTGATAACATTGCTAATGTTACCACCGTTGCTCAGGAAGCAGGCAGTATGGCTAAAGAATTATTCTCTGCAGCCAATATTCTTATGAATGAGCAAAAAATCTTAAAAGACGAAGTTGAACGTTTTCTTGCTGGCATTAAAACCGCATAAAACTTCCTTTAAATAAAACAAAAAGAGCATAGCAACGGTTATGCTCTTTTTTTTGACTTTTTAATTTGCCTCACGGCAGCCTTAACAGGCTAAGTTTTTACTTTTGTAAAAGTAAAATCAAAACTCTTTTATATAGTAAAAATAGAAATAAATGTAAAATATTCTAAAAAGACAAGTACTCTAAAATGTAAAGTCATAAAAAAAAGACCAGAGATTAAATCTTTGGTCTTTTTTATTTATTTCGTATTTTATTAACGAAGTTTATGCTTTAGCTAAATTAGCATTAGCAAAATCCCAATTAACTAAATTGGCTAAGAACGCTGCTACGAAATCAGGACGACGGTTTTGATAATCAAGATAATAAGCGTGCTCCCAAACATCTACGCATAACAATGCAACTTGTCCTCTTGCTAAAGGCGTATCGGCGTTTGATGTTTTTACAATTTTAAGCTTTCCGGCTTCAACAATCAACCAAGCCCAACCGCTTCCAAATTGAGTTGCCGCAGCAGTTTTAAACTCTTCAGCAAACTTTTCATAACTGCCAAAATCAGCATCAATTTTAGCTTTTAAAGCACCAGTTGCTTCACCACCGCCATTTTTTTTCATACTATTCCAAAAAAAACTGTGATTCCACACTTGAGCAGCATTATTGAAAACGCCTGTTTTCTCTGGATTCTGATAAGTTTCACGAACAACTTTTTCTAAAGGAAGGTTCTCTAATTCTGTACCTTTCGTTAGATTATTCAAATTATTAACATATCCTTGATGATGCTTATCATAATGAAAATCAAGGGTATTTTTAGAAATATATGGTTCTAAATCGGTTTTTTCGAATGTTAGTTTTGGTAATTCAAATGTCATATTTTCACCTCATTTTATACTTTATAATAATTATAAACATATTTACATCATATTGTTTTTTAAAATTTTTTCAAGAAAAATATTTTAAAATTAACTTACCTGCTGTAAAACCCGAAGCTACAGCACTTTCAATAGATGATGGAATTCCTGTTTTAGTCCAGTCTCCCGCTAAGAAAAGATTTTTAAACTCTGTTAAAGTTTGTTTTCGTAATTTTTCATTTTTAAAATTATGTAAAACTGTTGCTCTTTTCTCTTTAATAACTTTAAACTTTGGCATTTCCATAACAGGAAAGGCAGGAATTTTTAATAAATCCTCCCATATTACAGCCGCAATATCTTCATTGCTTTTATTAATAAGTTCGTCACTTGGTGCGCTTATTACAACCGAAAGCAAGTTTTTTTTAGCAAATACCCACTCAGCTGTCCCTCCAACAATGCAACAGAAAGGTTTATTGTCTGGTAAAGCAATATTCTCTCCAACAAGGTAATGCACGCAAATAATAGAACTCGTTTCCTTTGGAGTTGATATCGATGGCAGCATTTTAAAACTATTCTCTGCGGTAACAGCCATAATAACGGCATCATCTTTTTCAAGAAAAATCTTTCCCTTTTCGAAAAAAAGCCTATCTACCCTGTCTTCTATTCCAAGCCCTCGGATTTTTTTATTGTAAATAATTTCAACATTAGATTGTTTCAAGTATTCTACTATAGGTTCAACAAAAGCACCCCTTAAAGACTTGTTTGCAAGATATGGAACCGCGGCACTTCCTCCTTTGGCAAAAACTTTCATAATGATATCATACATTAAATTTGCAGGAACTTTATCTGGTGCAGAATTAAAAACAGCCTTGCAAAATGGCAGCCAGAAACTTTCATAAATATGGTTACCGCTTAAAATTTCTTCAACCGTTGCCTTTTCTGACGCATATTTAAGCTTAAATATTTCAAAATAGTCAACAATACCACTGTCAGGAACTCTTTTTGAAGACCTGAACAACCAAAAAGGAATTTTAGTTTTTGATGGCTGAAGCAACCATTGCTGTTGTTTATTGATATCAATAAAAGGATAACACGGAGGATCAATCGCTGTTAGGCTGTTTCTACACCCGATTATATCCAGCAATTTAAAAAAATTTTTATTAATTCCCAAAATTAAATGCGGGCAATTATCAAGAATTCTATCAAAACTCCTGTCAAAGTAAGAATAGCATCGTCCTCCGAGGTGATTATTTGCTTCATATATTTTTATTTTATATTTGTTATTTTTATGAGCGATATAAACCGCCGCCGAAAGTCCTGATAGCCCCCCGCCGATTATATGGACGGTTTTTTTGTCCGACATAGAAACCTCCTTAGAAGAGTTTCCATTATTATTAGTAATAAATCAACAAGATTAGGTTTTATTTTTGGTTCTAGTATTTGAAAGCCTCTTTTTTTAGTTTTCTGCAAAACTTTTTCATATACTTTCATCATTATGAATGCAGGATACATTTTGGCAAAACTAGCTTTTCTTAAATTAGCTTTAGCTTGCTGGTATTTTTGCTCTGCTTTGCCACATAATATTGATAAGGCTTCGGTTAAGTTTGGGCTTTTAATAACGTCCAAAGGATTATCACTAAAAATTTCAGCTTTGTTTAAAATACTTTTAGAAATATAAAGTCTTCCCATATCAGCATCTTCTTTTACATCTCTGATAATATTGGTCAGCTGTAGAGCCTCACCCAAATTTAGGGCAAAACTTCTGGCATTGTCATCATCTTCTCCAAAAATCTTAATCGAAATTAAACCCACAGCTCCAGCAACTCTACTACAGTAAAGTTCTAAATCTTCATCACTCGGAGCCTTTATGCCATCAGGCAAATCCATCGCCATTCCATCAATAACGGCAATAAAATCTTTAGCATCAAGCTTAAAGATGTCAACATAACCTGAAAGGCTTTTTCCAAGCTCGGTTTCTGGTTTTTGCCTAAAAACAGCATCTATTTCCTTACGCCAGAAATCCAAATTTTTAATTTTGACTTCATAAACATCTTCACCATCAGCAATGTCATCAATAACACGGCAAAAAGCGTATACCGCATACATAGCATTGCGTCTTTCTTCTGGCAGAAGCTTCATGGCCGATGCAAAAGAAGAACCCGATTTTTTTACAATTTTTTCTGTAAGATTTTCATTCATATTTTAGAATCATAAACAACTAGTTGTTGTTTTTCTAGTAAAAACTGCTTTGAATATTCCCTTGGCAGCAGAAAGAAACCAGTCTTTCTTATTGAGAGATACTTTGTGTTTTATTGGATCTTCTAATCTAAGCTTTATAGATAGTCTTTCTGCCAACGCAATAATAATTGAGATTTCAACTTTTAAACCAAAATTCATTGTAATTGAGGGCAATATTTTTCCTTCAAACAACATATTGTCGGTTTTATCAAGGATAAGATTAATGATTTTTCTAAGTCCCAAACTCGCCTCATCAGCGGCTAAATCTTCGGGTTTTACATCATATTCTTTCATAAAATCAGAAGGAATATATATCCTTTTCAAATTTAAATAATCTTTTTTCAAATCCTGCAAGTGGTTTAAAATCTGCAAAACAACACAAACCCTGTCACTGCTCCAATGAGTACTGAGTGGCTCTTTATGCAAATCAAGCATAAACCGTCCAACAGGAGATGCCGAATAGGAACAATAATATATTAGTTCGTCCCATACTTGATAATGTTTTCCCAAGGCATCTTGCTTAAACGCTTTCAATAAATCCAAAGCGTGAATAATTAGTTTATCATCTATATCAATAAGACTTTTTCTTAACTCAAATGCGGTTTTAGTTTCTTCGCTGTTATCGCCAAAGCCCTGCAAGCTGTTTTCTAACTTTTCAAGCTTCAATATTTTTTCTTCACAAGAAAGCTCTTTATCATCGGCAACATCATCAGCATATCTTGCAAAATTATAAAACTTTGCAATATGAGGTCTTAATTTTGCAGGCAGAAGAATTGACCCTACTGGAAAATTTTCGTCTTTAGCTGTTTTGCTCGCTTCCATAATAACAACTCATTCGGTTTCAAGTTTTTGCTTAATCTCAGAATACCACTTGTCAATATTTTCTAAAGCCCTTTGGGCATATTTAGCTTTGCGTTCTTTGCCCTTAAAGTGCTTAAGCTTACCTTTAGGCGTTATTTCTGGTTCTATCTCTGCAAAAAGCCCGAAATTAACATTCATCGGTTCAAAATTATCAAGTTTTGAATTAACAACGTGATTATGAAGAGCCCCTATCGCTGTTGTAATATCTGGTTTGGGAAGCTTGATATCTTTTATTTCTGCACTGGCATAAATCCCAGCAAGAAAGCCCATTGCAATACTTTCAACATAGCCTTCACAGCCCGAAATCTGACCTGCAAAACGGATATTAGGTTGTTGCTTCAGCCGCAATTCAGAATCTAGCAACTGCGGACTATTAATAAAGCTATTGCGGTGAATATTCCCAAGCCTTGCAAACTCTGCATTCTCTAAACCTGGTATCATTTTGAAGATACGTTTTTGCTCGTTATGTTTTAGTTTCGTTTGAAAACCAACAATGTTACGCAAGCTATCTTGCATATTATCTTGTCGTAGCTGGACGACGGCATAAGGCTGTTCTTCTTTATGAGGATTAACCAGACCTACAGGTTTCATTGGTCCAAAAGCCAGCGTTTCAATCCCACGCTCCGCCATAACTTCAATCGGCAAACAGCCCTCAAAAAATTTATCAGGTTTTTCCCAATCTTTAAATGTTACTTTTTCTGCTTTCAGCAGTTCATCTATAAAATTATAATATTCTTCTTTAGATAACGGACAGTTTATGTAATCTGAAGAATCACCCTTATCATAACGAGACTGGCACCAAGCTTTAGATAAATCTATACTTTCAGTATAAACAAGCGGAGCAATCGCATCAAAGAAATAGAAGAAGTCCAAACCCGTTTTTTCACCAATCGCCGCCGCAATTTTAGGTGATGCCAAAGGGCCGCAGGCTAAAATCCATAACTCATCGTCAGCGTCAGGCAGCTTAGTTACTTCCTCTCTTTTTATTGTAATAAATGGATTTGCAAGAAGCTTTGCTTCAACTGCTTCTGAAAAACGCAGTCTATCGACCGCTAAAGCTCCACCCGCCGGCACTTTAGTTTCATCGGCGCATTGCAGCAGCAAAGATGCCCCTCTTCTTAGCTCTTCCTGCAAAACTCCAACCGCATTTGCTTCAGGATTGTTGGAGCGAAAAGAGTTAGAACAGACAAGCTCTGCTAAATTCTGAGTATTATGTGCAGGAGAAGACACGCTTGGTCTCATCTCATATAGATTTACAGGTATCTTACAAGATGCTATCTGCCACGCAGCTTCACAGCCTGCCAGTCCTCCGCCTACAATATTTACTGTTTTATTTACCATTGTTTTTCATTCTGGAGAAAAGTGAATTGCATCGCCTATTTCTTCAAGTTCTTTTTCAAAAATTGGAACAACGTCTTCAATATTGTTGGTTATTGTAAAAAGTTTTAAATGATCTTTTTCAGCGAACCCGCCATTTACGATATCATTTATCATTGCAACCATTGAATCCCAAAAACCGTCAATATTAACGATAATTATTGGTTTATTGTGCCTTTGAAGCTGTTTTAGAGTAATCAACTCAAAAATTTCATCAAGAGAACCAAAACCTCCAGGAAGAAGACAAAAGCCGTCAGACAATTCTTTCATACGATTTTTGCGAACATACATATGAGGAACAACTTCTAACTCAGGAAGTTGTAAAAAAGCTTGTTCTTTTTTCTCTAAATGATGAGGAATTATGCCGACTACATGTCCTCCTTTTGAAAGAGCGCCTTCAGCTACAGCTCCCATAACACCGACATGACCGCCGCCATAAATTAAGGTATGCTTATGTTCAGCAATTCTCATACCAAGGGTTCTTGCTGTCTCAGTATAAGATGGCTTATCTCCACTTCTAGAGCCACAAAAAACGCAAAGTTTATTCATATATTATTCTCCATTCTTATTTTTTAATTCTCCTATGATATAAAAGAATAGGTTAAACAGATGTTAATAAATTAAGTTATATATTGATGTATCTAACTACAAAATATGGTAAAATTAACTATTGTTTTTGACTTATATGGCACGCTTTATGAAAAGAAAACTAAAAAAATTAGGAACTGTTATTTTTTTAGGCATAGGGATTTGCTTCCTAAGCAAGGCAAGCTGCGCAGAATATAACTTAAATGATATTGCAAACCTTACTTCAGATAGTTCCTCAGAAAGCACAAAAGAAACGGCAACAAGCACTACATCTCAACCCAAACCTCCTGCCCCCAAAACTAACAGTAAAAGTATAACTTCACTTTTTAAGAATTTGTCAGGCTCACTTTTTGGAGGCACAAGTACTAGTAATAATTCTACATCTCAAAGCAAAACAAATTCTGAAAAGGCACCTTCTAAAACAATAGAACAAACGGCCAAACCAAAAACAGTCTTAGCTCCGCCTGCTCCTTCTGATGAAAATTTATCTCCAGACGATGAAAGCATTGAATACGTTGAAGACTTAGCCCCAGCTCAAGAAGAAGGAACATTGGCTAGTGGAAACCTTGCAATAAACCCCAACGAATTATCTGCTTCTAATCAAAAAGAAAAAATAAATCCTTATGAACGCCCGAAATCACAAATTGTAAGCAAAGATTTGTTTAAAAATTTAGAAAAGAAAGATGATGCTGATAACAACCCTTTGCTTGACCAAATTGCAACCGATGAACTTGCTCTTGATGACAGCGATGCCCCAACCGAAGCTGGAACTTTAGCTGAACCTAAAAACAACAATATGCCGCCTTTACAAGCAAATAATGATGCAAATAAGCAGCAACCTCCGCCTCCTAAAAATATGCCGAGAAAAAGAACATCAACAAACATAAACAATGAATTATCAGCACGAAAAACTCAGCCAGAAGAAATTCCAGATTCCATAAAAAATCTTCTGGAAAAAGACACAAACATACCAGAAGCTCTAGGCGCAGGAACCCTTACTAACAACGATATGCCTGCTGTTGCTAAAGATGCCGAAATAAAAGAGGCAAACACTAATGCGCCTCCACCTAGAATATTTGGAACCGACGTGTCTAACTTTAACGTTGCAGGAATCAAACTTGGAATGCCTCTCCGCTCAGTTCTGCGAATAGCTCAAGATAATAATTATGAGATAGCAAAAGAATTAAATGAAATTCCTAATTTTGCTAAATGGCAGTATGAACTTGCCTGTAAAAATGATGGCAATTACCTCTTTGAAGGTATTCAAGAATGTGTAAAACAAGCTGCCAAGCAAAGAAAAACCTACTTTACAGAAAAACTAATATTAACCAAAAAAGCAAGCAACGAAAAAATTGAAGTAATGTTTACAAGCAACTTCACAGGCAATCTTGTAAAAAAAATATCTTACTTTGTTCAAGAAGACCCTACTTTGGGGTATGGTCCCAAAGCAAAATATATAAGAGAACAGTGGGTTAATGATTTTTGGAAAAGAATTGATATGAAATATGGCTCTCCCGATGACAAAGAACGTGTAACTTGGGGACTTGGAGAGAATGAACCATCTTTAAACGTAAGCACAGGCAAAATTGTTTTATCAGACCCCAAACTGCCTCAAAAAGATTACGCTTTAATGTATAAAGCCGACAAAGGAATTAATGTTAGTTTCAGTTTTTAATGGAGTTTTTTTTGGATATTAACTTTGCAACCACACTTTCTGAATATATTACAACCAGAATCTGCCACGACTTATCAGGAGCAACCAGTGCCATAACCAATGGTGTTGAATTTCTTTCGGGTGACGATGACTTCGCATCTGAAGCTAAAGGTTTGATTGAAATGAGTGCAAACACCGTAAGCGCTCGAATCAAATTGTTTAGACTTGCTTTTGGAAAGCTTGATGAAAGATGCCGTGATTTTAATCATATCAAAGAAATTTTAGAAAATTATCTTTGCGAGAATCCTAAAATAAATATTTCTTGGATAACAAACAGTGATTTTCAAAAAGATGAAACCGCAATGATAACAGGACGGTTGATTCTTCTCTTAGGAATAATTGCTCCCGATGTCATTCCAAGAGGAGGAATTTTAAAAATCAATCCTGGATTTTCTGACGCCGAATTTTTAAAAATTTCTATCTCTTCCGAAAAAATTCTTATAAACAAGGAATTGGAACAAATTTTTATTCTAATGAATAACGAAAAAACTAACATTGATGAGTTTTTAGCGCAAACTACCCCAAAGAATGTTAACTTAACTTGCTCACAGTTAATGGTTGAAAAAATCGGTGCTGTGATAAAAGTTATTAACAAACCAGAATATTTAGAAATAACGGTAAAACAAAAGTAGACATTTTTTTAAAAATAAATTTATTATATAGAAAAACAAGATTGTTTGCTTTACAATTTATAAATTAAACGTATTAGCTAACAAGCTTTTGATAATATGATTTTATAATTTTTAACTTTTATAGGGTGCGAGAGGTATTCTAATGAAAACTTGCCTTATTGTAGATGATTCAAAGGTCATACGTATGGTTGCCCGCAGAATTCTCCAAGAGCTAGGCTTCGAAACATCAGAAGCTGAAGATGGAGAAGAAGCAATAAATCTTTGCAAAAAATCTCTGCCTGACGGAGTATTACTTGACTGGAATATGCCCGTAAAAGATGGTTTGCAATTTTTAAAAGAACTTAGAGCTATGCCTAATGGCGATAAGCCTATTGTTGTTTTCTGCACAACCGAAAACGACTTAGACCATATAATTGAAGCGTTAGGATGTGGCGCAAATGAATATATAATGAAACCATTCGACAGCGAAATTTTGCAGGCTAAATTCGCTCAAGTTGGTCTTCTATAAAAAAACAATTTTAAGGAGAGTTTAACGTGGAGCTTCCCCAAGTTAACAAGAAAGAAACGACATCAAAAAATGATGCTCCATACAGAGTAATGGTGGTTGATGATTCAGCCGTTATTCGAGGCTTGATTACAAAAATGATTGAGTCTGATCCCAATATGAACGTTGTTGTAACGGCACCTAATGGACAAGTTGCTCTCTCTAATTTAGATCGCTACGATGTTGAAATCGTTATCCTCGACATTGAGATGCCTATAATGGACGGGTTAACGGCTTTACCTCTAATGCTTAAAAAAGTCCCAGACCTTAAAGTTATAATGGCATCAACCCTAACTTTAAAAAATGCTGAAATAAGTATGCAGGCAATGGAGCTGGGAGCAACGGATTATGTGCCTAAACCCACATCATCTAGAGAAGTTTCAGGAAGCGATACTTTCAAAGCTGAGCTTTTAGCAAAAGTTAAACATATTGGTGAGGCTAAACGCAAGGCACGCGGGATATTTCGTCCACAAGCAAAAGAAACTGTAGGTTCTGCCGCACGTCCCGAAATAAAAAGAGCACCAATAACGCCGTTAAAACCTTCTGAGCCTATTAAAATCAGTTTAAGACAAGCTTCAAACTTCAGACCAGAGGTTATAACTATTGCCAGTTCAACAGGTGGCCCTCAAGCCTTATTTAAGGTTTTTGGAGAACTAAAAAATGAAGATATAAAACAACCAATATTAATAACACAGCATATGCCCGCAACTTTTACAAAAATTCTTGCGGAACATATATCTTCAGTAAGTGGAAAAACTGCTATTGAAGGTGCTAATGATATGATTGTTGAGGGCGGCAAAATATATGTTGCTCCTGGTGGTTTTCATATGACTATTAAACAAAGAGGCGTCAACAGGGTTATTGAATTAAAAGATACCCCTCCAGAAAATTTCTGCAAACCTTCTGCCGATCCTATGCTTAGAAGTGTTGTTGATATCTTTGGCAACAAAACCTTTACGGTAGTTCTTACAGGTATGGGAAACGATGGCTCCAAAGGTTCTGAGCATGTTGTAAATGCTGGAGGAACTGTTATTGCTCAAGATGAAGCTTCTAGTGTTGTTTGGGGAATGCCCGGCGCTGTTGCTAAAGCAGGTTTATGCAGTGCTATTATGCCTCTTACTGAAATACCTAATTATATTATAAAACATGCCATAAGGCGAGTTTAGGGAGAGTTTTGATGAGTCCTGATGACTTCAGTTTTATTGCTAAATTACTAAAAGAACGGTCTGGTCTATCCATTGGGGAAGACAAAGTCTATCTTTTAGAAAGCAGACTTATGCCTGTGGTGCGCAAAAATGGTTTTGCTTCTATTGACGAACTGATTGCTAGCATTAAAGGCAAAAACATAGCTTTGGCTGAAGAAGTTACCGAAGCGATGACTACTAATGAATCTTTTTTCTTTAGAGATACCAAGCCTTTTGATCAGTTTAAACAAATTGTTCTTCCTGCAATGCTAAAAGAGCGCGCAGGAAAAAAGGTTATCCGCATTTGGTGCGCTGCGGCTTCTAGTGGTCAAGAGCCTTATTCTCTGGCAATGATTCTTAATGAAGAAAAAGCTAAACTTGAAGGTTGGCGCATCGAAATTGTTGGCACCGATATTTCACGAGACATTCTTCAAAAAGCTAAAGAAGGTAAATATTCTCAATTTGAGGTTCAGCGAGGACTTCCTGTTAATCTTCTAGTTAAATATTTTACGAAACAAGATGAAAACTGGATTATATCTCAAGAAATACGCTCAATGGTCAATTATAAATATTGGAACTTACTTGATGATATTTCTCCTTTAGGTGTTTTTGATGTTGTATTTTGCCGTAATGTTTTAATTTACTTTGATCACCCAACAAAATCAAAAGTATTAGCAAAAATTGCCAATCAACTTGCAGGAGACGGCTTCCTATACTTAGGCGGAGCTGAAACCGTTCTAGGCATTTCGAATAGATTTAAACCTGTTCCTGGTCAAAGAGGTGTATATGTTGTAAATGCCGCAGGAAATGATGCTTTGCCTGCAGGCTTTGTTCCAACAAAACAGCCTTTAGCAGCAGGCGCCACAACAGTTGGTGCGGCAACAGCAGGAGCTGCGGGTGTTGCTGCGGCCAGACCAACGACTTCACCTTTAGGAACAAGACCAACTGTTCCAGCTGGCTCATCTTATTTTTCTAAAACACCATTAAAATCACCGTTAGTGAAACGTCCTATTTCTCAACCTTTAGGCAGTCGCCCTGCGGGCACTCCGATAAATAGCGGTTCCAATATCACTAATAGACCTTTAGGTACAGGAATTGGAAGTGGCGGTACTCCTGTAAATCGTATTGTTTCGCCGACAAGACCGACTAGTCCAACTACACCTACACAACAATCACCAACAGCAATAAAAAAACCAATAGGCAGCGCTTCGGCTATAAATCCCGCACCGCGATCAGTTATTATGCCTACAGCCTCGGGACAAAATCATGCTGGACATACTGTAATTAGGCGTGTTGTTACAAACCGTATTGTTCCCAATACCGTAAAAATTGAAGAAAGCAAATAAGCATAAATTGCGGTTTTAGATTAAAACGTAAGCCTTAACTCAATGGTTAATTAAGGCAAATATATGTTTATATGCTGTTTTAAACCTATTATTACTACAAATTTTATACTTGATCTTTTTTAAGCCCAAATAGAGGGATGATAGTTTTTTATCGAGCATATTTGAAAAAAGTTTAATCCATTTGATTAAATTTATTCTGACAACTTTAAAAACGCTTAGAAGTTATGCTCTTTTATTAAACAATCAATAAAAAAATAGATATATCGTTTTATTATAACCAAGTTAGGCTGCTTTAACTATAACCGCATAATTAAATAAAAAACGGACTACATAAACAATATAAATATGCAGCAAACAAGATTTGGTTTTAAATATGCCCTCTTGGATGTTAAACGGCATAAGGAAGAAGGTAAGAACGGCTCTAAAGTATCGGCAAGAAAATTAATGCTAAATATTAGCTAAGAAAAAATTCATCTAATTTATTAAATTATGCCCTTCTAATATTAGTTTTATTTTCAGCGTCAGAGTCATCAGAAGCATCTTCATCAACGTATTCTAAAATATCTCCAGGCTGACAATTTAGAACCTTACAAATAGCTTCTAACGTCGAAAATCTAACCGCTTTAGCCCTGCCAGCATTAAGAACAGAAAGATTTTGGACACTAATTCCAACTTTTTCAGCAAGAGTTATCAGCTTCATTTTTCTTTTCGCTATTACAACATCAAGATTAATTCTAATACCCATAACCAAATCCTTTTTATTTAGTTAACTATATTGTTAACGATTGTTCTTCAAAAATGCGGCAGCCTTCCCGCATAACGACAGCCAATACCAAACAATGAAGTCCTGTTACAGCTAAAATACCATAAGGTTTAAACCATAAATCAAGTATCATCATAAAAACCTGCTCAGAAATATCAATATTATTAAAATTAAAGGTATTAAACATCAACATTGACTGAGCAAAACTAATCAAAGCTAGAACTATTAGACCCGTACCAATTAAGGCATAGTTTTTAACCATTCTAGCAGAAAAGAATTCCCGTCTTTGATAACCACTGGCAAGTTTTTTTAGAACATAAAGCGTCCCCAATCCAACTAGCAAGTGGCAGATTAACAGGGATATTCTAAGCAGCATTGTTTTTTGCATAAAATCACTATTAAAACGGTCAAATTTCTTGTGACGCAAATCCCCACGCCCGAAATCAGGCCTAGGCATACCCATTGAGCCATGAAACATCTCATCTGGCGGCGGCATATCATCTGGAAGCATCTCATCTGGCGGTGGCATATCATCAGGAAGCACATCTTCATGAGGCATATTAGCTGGCGGCATCATATTAGCATCGCCTCGTGGAGGCTCCTTCATAAAACTTGCAATATGAGGAGGTGGGAACGGAATATTAATAATCCTAGCCATACTAAGATGATGAATAATCGCAAAAGATGTATGAACAATTAAGACTAGAGCCATAATTATAATTAAACAATTAATCACTAGGCTTGTTATTATATTTTTTCTATCTTTTTTTTCTTCAGGTGTTCCTGATAAAAAAAACACTTCGCTCATTCAAGGCTCCACTCAAAGGCTTTTAATTAACAATGGCAGTTCAGTTTTCATTTCTGAACTGCCAATTGTAAACTATTTTCCTAGTTAATTACAAACTAATTTTATGTTATATTATACTGGATAATAGTTCCGCAGACAATGAGGAAGTACTGTTTTCTTCATCTTCATTCTGGCTTAGAAGCGATGATATTACAGAACTTTCCTCATCGTCATCATCTGAAGATAAGAGCTCAAGGGCTAAAGATTCCACGCTTGAAGTAGAAGATGCAGTCGCTGTTGACGCCGTGTCATCTTCGGTTGAACTCATACCTTCAGCAGGAGGTGGTGGAGGCGGTGGCGGTGCGGGCATATCAATACCGTTTGCCTCCAACTCTTCTTGAATTTTTGCCATAGTCTCTTCGGATAAAGGTTCATCGGAGCCTTCAGTATATTTGGCAAAAATCTCATCAATAATTTCCTGCTCGTCATCAGTTAAACTGCTCACATCTTGTTGAGAACCACCGGCTGGAGGAGGAGGTGGTGGTGGTGGCGCGGGCATATCAATACCATTTGCCTCCAACTCTTCTTGAATTTTTGCCATAGTCTCTTCGGATAAAGGTTCATCGGAACCTTCAGTATATTTAGCAAAAATTTCATCAACAATTTCTTGTTCATCTTCAGTCAAAGAGTTATTAGCTTCACCAGAATTACCCATAGCCGTCACCGCCATTGCATTCTGACTTAAAGAAACCTCGAAAGCAGGGCCGAAGCTGTCTTTAGTTTCTGATGACTTTTCGCTTTTTTCTTCCTGACTAGCCATTTGCGAATATTTTGCTTGGCTAAGAGCAGTTAAAGATTGCTCGTAGCTAAGCGAGTTAATAGATGTCATATCAGTCTCCTTATATTTATAAATATCATCATTCCTTGTTGAAAGATGACGCTGTTTATTTGGCAAAAAATATGCCAGAAAATAACATATTGTTTTTCAATATTTTTTATTTTTTCTGGTTTATTTTTTTAATGATAAACGAGAATTTATTGCCTATCAACAATAAAAACACATAATATACAGGAATTTTTTTCCGACTAACATTAATTTAACAACTATAAACAAGAAAAACCCATTGTTTAACAATGGGTTTTTTAAAATCATGGCATAAAAAAATATTTTAAATTATGAAGCTTTCTTTTTGTTTTCTTTTTGAGGTTCACGCAAAACATATCCCCTGCCCCATACGGTTTCAATATAATTTTCACCGCTGGTTGCTTTTTCTAATTTTTTACGTAACTTACAAATAAAAACATCAATAATTTTAAGCTCAGGCTCGTCCATTCCGCCATAAAGATGGTTAAGGAATTGATCTTTGTTAAGAGTTGTGCCTTTTCTCAAAGATAACAGCTCTAAAATGCTGTATTCCTTGCCTGTTAGGTGCAAAGGCTTGCCTTTTACTGTAACCGTTTGAGTGTTAAGATTAACTTCAATTACACCTGTTCTAATAACAGATTCAGCGTGCCCTTTTGATCTTCTCACAATAGCTTGAATACGAGATAACAACTCTTGTTTATCAAAAGGTTTAGTCAAGTAATCATCGGCACCAAAACCAAAACCTTTAATTTTCTTTTCTGTCTGAGTAAGCCCAGAAAGAATAAGTACTGGGGTTTCAATTTTTGATGCTCTAAGTTTTTTCAAAACTTCATATCCATCAATATCTGGCAGCATTAAATCTAAAATAATAATATCATACTCATAGAGTTTGCCAATTTCTAAACCGTCTTCACCCATATCGGTACAATCGACAATCATTCCCTCACTTTTGAGCATCATTTCAATACTTTTGGAGGTGCTTTTATCATCTTCAACTAAAAGAACGCGCATAAGTTTATTTCCTATTATTAAAGGTATAAAATAATAACCAAAACAGATAATATATCTTTTTTAACCATTTGTTAACCTTTTTTACTAGATTTTGTAAAAAAAATTGTTACTTTTACAACAAATAGCTATTATTATTAAAAACAATCACTTTTTTTAAGGATTTTTTCAACCCTTGCAAATTAATGTCGAGAACATCGTAAACGAAATTTCAAAACTGGAAACAACGGCGGCTTTCGGCAGAGTTTCGGCTGTTAAAGGTTTGTTATTAGAAGCCAGCGGCATCATTACTGGTGCCTCTGTTGGAGATTTTTGTTTTGTTCATACCAGAGATGGCAGCAAGGTGCCATGCGAAATCATAGGTTTTTCTTCGGATAAACTGCTTTTGATGCCTTTTTCCAGCCTAGATGGCATAGGTCCTGGCAACAAGTTAGAATTAACTAACACCAAATCTGTTGTTTACCCCCACCCATCTTGGCTGGGTCGAATTATCGATGCGATGGGAAATCCTGTAGACGGTAAAGGTCCATTAATTAAAGGCGACTTACCCATACCAATCAAAAACCGCCCGCCTCCATCTCATAGAAGGCAGAGAGTAAAAGGCAAAGTCGATTTGGGCATAAGAGCTATGAACGCTTTTCTTACTATGTGTAAAGGACAGCGTATGGGAATTTTTGCAGGTTCTGGTGTTGGCAAATCATCAATGATGTCAATGATTGCAAGACATTCTAATATTGATGTTGCTGTAATTGGGCTTATCGGCGAACGTGGCCGTGAAGCCAGAGAATTTATTGAAGACGATTTGGGCGAAGAAGGTCTTAAGAAAAGCGTTGTTGTGGTCGCGACATCAGATGAAAGTCCGCTTATGCGCCGTCAAAGTGCTTATATGGCAATGGCTGTTGCTGAATATTTTAGAGACATTGGACATAACGTGTTATCAATGATGGACTCTATTACTCGTTTTGCTATGGCCCAAAGAGAAATCAGTCTTTCTGCAGGTGAACCTCCTGCCAGCAAAGGATATACGCCAACCGTTTTTGCTGAACTCCCCAAGCTCTTAGAACGAGCAGGACCGGGCGAAATCGGCAAAGGTTCTATTACAGGACTATTTACCGTTCTGGTAGAAGGTGATGATCATAATGAACCTATCGCTGATGCGGTTAGAGGTATTCTTGATGGACACGTTGTTCTTGACAGATCTATTGCCGAGCGCGGCCGTTATCCTGCAATTAACATTCTTCGCAGCATTTCAAGAACGATACCAGGCTGCAACAACGACCGAGAAAATACGCTTCTAAGAAAAGCTAAAAGTTACCTTGCTGTTTATGAAGATATGGCTGAACTAATCAGATTAGGAGCTTACCGCAAAGGGACTAATCCTGAAGTTGACGAAGCTATTTTCTATTATCCTAAAATTGAAGAATTTGTTTCTCAGTTAAAAACAGAAAAAACCGATTTAAAAACCTGCTATGATCTATTAGAACAAATTTTAGCGTCACAAACAGTTGAAATGCCAATAGAGCAGCCTAAAAATGAACCTCAAAAAATTGGCACAGAAACAAAATTAAAACGAAACAAAGTTAAAAGATAAAAAGTTCTAACGGTTTGATAAAAAATGTCTGAAGATCTCTATGCATTAATACGATTAAAAAAATGGGAAATCGATGAAAAAAGGCGAGCCCTTGCTGACTTATTTTCTCAAGAAGAAAAAGTTATTAATAACATAAAAAAACTGCTTGAAGAACTTGAAGAAGAAAAAAGAACGGCAGCCTTGGATATCCAATATCGTATTACTTATGATATTTATGTGCAGAAAAACATTAAAATCAGACAAAGCCTAGATGGTATTTTAATAAAGACCAGACAAAGAATACAAGAAGTTCAAGATGAACTTGCCATTCTTTTCCAAGATTTAAAGACCTATGAGATAAGCCAAGAAAACCGAGAAAAACGCCGAGCCGAAGAATTAAAGATTAAAGAACAGAATAAACTTGATGAAATTGGGCTTAATCTTCATCGCCGCCGCCATAATGATGAAAACCACGAAAATGATGAAGAAATTTAGCACATAACCTTGACTATTTTTTTTCAAATTCTATAATTTAGTCATCTATTCAATATAAAAATCAATATTTTTAAAAAATCAGAAAAAAAATGACATTAAATGTAAAATTACGTCCTCTCGAAAGAGAAGACTTGAGGTTTGTTCACAAATTAGACAACAACCAAACAATTATTCGTTATTGGTTTGAAGAACCCTATGAAGCTTTTGTTGAACTTAGCGATCTTTATGACAAACATATTCACGATCAAACCGAGCGCAGGTTTATAATTGAAAATGATGAACAACAAGTGGGATTAGTAGAAATTGTTGAGATAAACTATACTCATAGGCGTGCTGAATTCCAGATTATAATTACCCCAGAGTACCAAGGAAAGGGCTTTGCAACCAAAGCTGCCAGACTTGCAATTGACTATGCTTTTAATGTTCTCAATCTTTACAAAATATATCTAATTGTTGACTGCGATAACGCTCCAGCTATCAAAATTTATAAAAAACTCGGCTTCAAAGAAGAAGGGACTTTAATAAAGGAATTCTTTGTTGAGGGACGCTACAAGAACGCCTACAGAATGGCGCTGTTTCAAGAAGAATACCTTGCCGCAATCGGCCTTTAGAGTGTTTGGCGTTTAGTTGTACGTAAATTATAGCGTTTTTAGAGCATATTTTAATCTTAGCTATGCCCCAAAGCGTTCTTCAATTAGCAGTATTATCAGTTAGGTTTTTTTCTAAAAATTCAGAAATAACAAAACCTTCCGCTTCATCGGTTTTAACTTTTACCCATAGGGTTCCAGGAACAAGCCCGATTATTCTTAATGTCGTGCCTTTAAAGGCGCCAGAGACAATTCCAAATTCAAAACCGGGTCCCTGATAAATATTAATATAATCGTATTTAACCTTATAAATAAGATTTTCATCTAAAGGATCATCGGGCAAATTAACAACTTTTAAGCTTTCCTGTTCATTTTCATTATATGAATCACTAATTTGTTTATCAATTTTGGGAACATAATAATAGTATCCCATAACTCCTAGAAGAGTAATCATCATTACTAAAGGCGCCACCTGAATTGCGAAATAACTAACACCGTTTTTCCATTTATCTTTTCTGGGTTCAACGTCTTTTAAGCTTTTTAACAATTGATTTATACTATTTACCTGAGATGGAACCTTTGTAAACTTTAATGCTTCAGTTGCCGCATTTTTAGCTTCTGGATAATTTCCTTTTTCTATTAAATATTTAGCATAATGGATTAGAAGCCTTGAATTAAGCTTGTTAGGTTTTTTTCCGCCTTTGATGTTATTTAGTAATGCGACAACCGCTTTCATTGTCCCAAAAGGAAACAGCCAAATGCCAGAAAGCCACGTTCTCATACTTGCTCTAACTGCGGCAATACCCGCACATTTCAAGCAAAACACGCCCTTGATTACTCTCGGCACCGTTTTGAATTTATGGTTTGTAACTTCCTTGAATATTACAAAACGCAGGTTGCGCGATTTAGTGTGGCACATAGAACAACAAGGCTCATCTTCTAAATCTAATTCAGCATCATCTGCATTATTTGTTATATCATAAGCTAATTTCATTTTAGGGTCTGCCAAAGTTTTGTATGCTTCAAGCAGCTTTGCAAATTCTTCTGCGGCATTTTCGGCATTGTTTTTATCGGGGTGAACTTTTTTGGCTTTTTGATGATACGCACTTTTAATCGCGTCGGAGTCAGCATCTTTATTGACTCCAATTATTGAATAAAAATCTTCTTTTCCTTTTTTGTTATTAGGAAGCATCATTTTCCTTCTGAATTTAGCGGCGTAGTATCAAAGATTATATTATCAAGTGGTAATGGCTTTTTGCCAAATCCTTTTTTTAAATAATCCCTATCTATAAAACCAACAATCCCATCTGGCATCATTATCCTTGCCCAACTAGAATCAACCGTCATTCCTGTAAGTCTAACGGTCGTCTCTTTTTCAATAACTCTTAATAAATCATATTCCGTAGAAGGTCCGTGGAAAACTTTGCTTTCTTTCCTTGTATGATAAATCATTTTTTCATCTTTAATATCGACAGGAATAGCCAAAACATTCTGCCCTATAACATTATCTTGAACAGCGTTATATTCTGGAACTTTAAGTCGGGAAAAAACATCTGCAATATTTTGATATTTAACGATTGCCAATAGTATCAAAAACACCGCCCCTGATACCGAGCTTATTATCAAAGCTTCTTTCTTATATTTTAAAAAATTAAACGGCTCTTTCCACTGATTTTTATGAACAACCCTGCCTTCTGCATCAAGCTCGGCAACAATATTGTTCAATGATGTTTTAATACTTTCATCATCAGTTAAAAGAAGCGCCTGCTTAGCCGTTATAACCGCATTATCATACTGTTCCGCAGTAATAAAACTCAGCATTTGCTCAAGCGTTAATAATAAACTCTTAAAAACATCAACGTCTTTTTTTCCTACTTTCCTAGCGCACGCATAACACAAAGCTTTATTATAAGCGTCGTTTTTCATAATTCTTAATTGAGGAGAAACACAGCCGCATTTAGAACAGCGCTTAAAATCAAGGTTAAACTTTCGGCTGTCTGTTGTTACATATTCCGACAAGTATTTAATATCATAAATATTGCGCAAGAGGTTGTCGCTAAGAATATCACTTGCTGCCTTTAAGAATCTAAACCGAAATTCGGCATCTGGCGTTTTGTTATAATCTGGGTGAAGCTCCTTTGCTTTTTGGCGGTAGGCCAATTTAATATCATCACCAGAAGCACTAGGCTCTAGCCCCATAATATTATAGTAATTTAAAGCATCTTTATGCCAAACTGTTTCTTTATTATAAGTTCTTGGTTTAAAATTTTTATTTTTACTATTCATAATTACTAGATAATCAAGCCTTCCGTTTTGCCAGAAGCATTTTCTTCATTAGTAATATCATAAAAATCATTAGTTACCATAAAGGAAAGCGTCCCTGCATAGCCAAAGGCGTCTAAAGTATCTCTAAAAATTCTGCCAACACCAGCGGCAACCCCAGATGGCAACTCCTGCTTATTACGCAAAATAATATCAAGCCTTTTTAACGACTTAACAACCAAAGTATCGATCTGCATTTCTCCTAAACGACTAAGACTGAAATTAACTAAAAACCTTTGCTTATCCGCTTTTATGGCTTTATTCTTATTCCCGCCGCCCTCTCTGCGAATAACCGCTTTGATTGATTTTATCTCATTATTAGGAGTCATAAATGGAATATCAAAACTTTTCCAATCTTTAGTTTGTTCACTGCGCCTATGACCTTCTTTGATTTCAGCACTAAGCTTTTCAATTAGTTTTGAGCCTGATTTAGTTTTACTAAGCGCATTTATAATATCATTATTTATAAATGCTGAAAGATCATCATTAGAAACAGCATTAATAAAATTAAAAACTGATGCGGTTAAGCTGCTGTTTGCTTGAGGTATTTTTGCTGCCAGCATATTTGATACTAAAGGGGCTTCCTGTGTCAGTGTTCTAAAATCTGCGGCAATATCTTTAATGTTAGGATTGTCATCATATTTTAACGAAAAGAGCTGTTCTTTAGCTCCAAACATTTTAATCTTTGAACCGTCGATAGAAA
Source organism: Alphaproteobacteria bacterium (assembly GCA_050175015.1). Taxonomy (GTDB): domain Bacteria; phylum Pseudomonadota; class Alphaproteobacteria; order JBFXJJ01; family JBFXJJ01; genus JBFXJJ01. The sequence goes on from JBFXJJ010000002.1 coordinate 110,476, forward strand.
TCACCTCGACATCAACTTTGGCATCAAGAGGAAGCGGCGTTTTAGTATCCAAAAGCATCACCCCCGCATTAGATACAACAATACTCTGACCACCACTAGTTCTTCCCGCAACCTGCCCTGTAAACATTAAAGATTCCTTCAGAGATTCGGTAGTCATAACCTTACTACTCTCTGTCAAAACATTGTTAGCACTCAAATCTTGAGAAATAATTTGCCCCTTATTGCTTGCTGTATTTAATAAAGCGCTGTTTTTTATGTTTAAATCTGTTTTAAAAACCGAAGTTTTTGATGTTAAGCCAACTTGTGTTTTATCATTGCCCAAATTGTTTGCATCTTTAGCTATTTTTAAACCTGAGCCAGAATTATCTGAACCCAAACTCACAGCTTTTTCTACCTTTAAATCTAAGCTATTGCCCTTGACTGATTTTGCACCCTCGAAATCAGACCTATTTTGCTTAATATCGGGGTTATCCTTAACGATATTACTGGCAGTATTAACTGTTTTTTGCTCTACGCTCGATTGCTCTGGCTTGATGACGGTCTCTTTCTGATTATCTAAGTTTGTCTGCTCAGAATTTGTATCCTTCAAATTATCAAAACCCGTTATCCGCAAAACAACTTTACTGCCGCTTGGAATGCTTAAATCTTGCTGTCCTGTTTTGGCTGCAACATCAGATATAATCTTGTCAAGATTACGACTTAAATCCGCATCTTTCATAATTAAATCTTTTGTAAAAAGATCGCCTTCTTTAACATTATTATTAAAAATATCTGAATTTAAAACTATTGCTGTTATCGGCTTGCCGTGATCAAAAACAACCCCCGATTTATCGGCTCTAGCAAGATTTGTAATATTAGGAAAATCTTTTGGATTATTTTTCTCAAAACCAGAATTTTGCTGTGTCTCTAAAAATGCCTTCAAGTTATCAATGCTGGTTTTTTCTAAAATTTTGAACGCTGTATGGCCGTTAACGCTAGTACTGGTTATTTCAAGCTGCATAAAAGTTTTTTCTGGCAAAGTTGCCGGAATTTTAATTTCAAACTCTAAAAGCTTTTTAGAATTAGCGGCATCTTCTCCGCTTATATTAAGAAAGTATGCTTTTGCTAATTCTGGATTCTTAGCATCTTTAACCACAATAAGTTCTACTGCCGTTCCTTGAGGCAGAGAAGTTATTTCCTGCGGAGCTTTATTCGCAATAACCACGTTTGTCCCCGCCAAAGAAATATTAGAAAACATATTTATGGTAGGCGGTGGAACATTAGTCATATCAATTCTCGTCTTGAAGAATTAATTTAGCTATTTTATCAACATCTTCAGCCGCTTCGGTATTGGGATATCTGGTAATTATAGATTTTTGATTACGGATAGCATCCCTAACCTTGGTATCTCTGCGGATAATACCTAATAATGGCGGCGAAATTTTAAGAAAACTATTACAAGCTTTTAAAAGCGTTTCATAAGTACGCTGACCTTCACGCACCGAATTAGCGGCATTAATAACAATTTTAATATTGGCTTTAGGATTATCCATAACTGAAACTTTAATAAAAGCATACGCATCGGTTAAAGACGTCGGTTCATCAGTACAAATTACAATAATAGAACCAGCGTTTTTGGAAAAAAGCCTAACATTTTTTTCAACACCAGCTCCTAAATCCAAAATAGTTTTATCATACGATTTAGCAACAATCATCAAATCGTCCCAAAGCATCTGCAGCCTACCTATTGGGATATTGGCCAGTCCTCCTGACCCAGAACGCCCAACAAGAACATCGAAATTGCCCGCATCAAAAGTTGCTATTGCCTGATTTAAAGTTATTCTGCCCGCAACAACTTCCCCCAAATCATGAGGAGCCATAAGCCCTAGTTGAATATCTACATTTGCAAGACCTAAATCGGCATCAAACAGTAAAACTTTTTTGTTATTATTAGCAAGAGTATGAGACAGCGTAATAGAAAACCACGTTTTCCCAACTCCTCCTTTACCAGATGCAACTGCAATAACATTCTTCATATCGTTCTTTCCATATATTCTTAAGGCAAAATACTTCTTTTAAAATTTATGTCCTTTTTATTTAATCAAATAGGTTCTGTCCGCTGCTGGAATTAGTTGTTAAAATTAAGCGAGCTAAAGACAATGAGTTAATCGCACAAAGTCCGCTAGCAACGTGAGGATTAATACTAACTTCACAAAATGACAAATTAGCCTTATAAGCAGCATTTAAAAGAGCCCCAAGCCTTCTTGTCATATCAAGCCTTGTCGCAATCATTCTTGCAGTACCTATGCTCGCAAATCTTTCGGCAATATCAGAATTTTCATCAGCATCACCTCCAGCTGCTAAAACAAGGACAGGCTCGGCATTGGCGGCTTCAGTCAACATCTGAATTAAATCTAAATCGTGGTCGGAAAAAGGATTAATCCCTGGACTATCAATATAGATATAATCACAAGTACTCGAAAGCTCTGCTACAGTCCGCCCTAAACTTTCAGGTCCTTTTACTTTTTTAAGATCTATCTGCAAAATTTCCGTAAAAGCCGAAAGCTGTCCAACCGCTCCAGCCCTTACGGTATCAGCGGTAATAACACCAACATTATATTTTGCAAGCCGGCTTCTTGCCGCCAGTTTTGCAACCGTAATTGTTTTTCCGCTTCCTGGCGTTCCGACAATAATAAATGGTCGATAAGACGACCCTTCAGGAAACGGTGCAAAGGAAAATATCTTATCTAGACTGCTTGATAAAGCGACAACAATATCATTTTGTTTTTTAGGAAGATATGCCAGTATTTTTTCAGCAATATCATCTGGAACACGATGAAATTCAAGAGCTTTCTTCACCGTAGAATTGATTGGATTGATAATTTGTTCCAAAGAGAAAGCATTTTCTAAATCATTATCAGCAAAACTTTCTTCCTTTGCGGCGACAATACGCATACCTTCACCGTCAGATATCTTCTGCGTTGATATAATTACAGCTTCATCTCCCAGCTCTTCTTTTACAAGAGCCATAGCTTCTGTAATTGTTGGTGCGGTATAAGTTTTAATACGCATTTATCAGCCTTTTTATACCTGCCCTAAAGTTTTTATCTTTGCTTTAGGGTGAATTTCATTTTGTGACATAACAACCGTTATCGGTCTAAATCTCTCAATTATGGAACGAACGAATGGTCGTATTGTAGGACTGGTCAACAATACAGGGGTTTGCCCCTGCATAGCAAACTCTTCGAAAACTTTTCTTACTCTGGTGATAAACTGCTGCAGTCTTGTTGGCTGCATTGATAACTGACGGTCTTCACCATTTCCAACAATTGATTCTGCAAAAGCCTGCTCCCATTCTGGAGATAATACCAAAATTGGAATAAAGCCTTCATCATTACTATTGGCGTCAGAAATCTGCCTATTAAGGCGCAGCCTTACGTGTTCGGTAATCGCCATAATATTGCTAGTAACTCCGCAAGCTTCAGATATACCTTCTAAAATTGTAGGCAAATCTCTTATCGAAACTCTTTCTTGCAAGAGGTTCTGCAAAATACGCTGCAGTCCACCAATACTTATTTTGTGCGGTATTACTTCTGCCACCAGCTTCTGATGTTCTTTATTCAATTCATCTAAAAGTTTTTGAGTTTCAGAGTAAGACAGCAGCTCAGACATATTATCACGAACAAGTTCCGTAATGTGAGTTGTTATAACTGTAGCAGGATCAACCACAGTATATCCCCTAAACATCGCTTCTTCTCTATTGTCAGGATCAATCCACATTGCAGGCAGACCAAAAGTCGGCTCTCTAGTTTTTTCACCAGGAAGTGTAATTTCTTCTCCCCTAGGATCCATTACTAAAAGCAAATTAGGGCGAACATCGCCGCCTCCAACTTTTACTTCCTTAATATAAATGACATAGGCATTAGCTTCGAGCTGCATATTATCTTGAATTCTAACAGAGGGCATAACAAAGCCAATTTCTACAGCTAATGCTCTGCGCAAAGCTTTAATCTGATCGGTAAGCTTGCGGCTAGCATCTTCATTGATAAGAGGCAAAAGCCCATAGCCCAATTCCAATCTCACCAAATCGATACGCAAAGCTGTTGAAATAGGTTCTTCAGATGGCGGCAATTCTTCTTTTGCCTTTATTTCTTCAGCTTTTTTCTCTTCAACAACTTTATCTTTATGAACCTTATCAAGATAGTAGGCTGTGCTTCCGGTAAGAACGGCCAAAAGAAAGAAAGGCAGCATAGGAGTTCCTGGCAACATCGCTAAAGAAATAGCCATAAATGAACTCATACCTAAAGCTTTAGGATAATTAGTAAACTGCCCCAAAAGAACTTTATCTGTTGATTCAGTAAGACCAGCTTTCGAAACCATAATACCAGCCGCAACCGAAATAATAAGCGCAGGAACTTGAGAAACTAGGCCGTCACCAACTGTTAATCTCGTGTAGGTATCAGCAGCCTTAGTAAAGGTTAGATTGTTTTGAACCATACCAATAATTATTCCAGCAATGATATTAATCGCTGTAATAATAAGGCCTGCAACAGCATCACCTCGAACGAATTTTGATGCACCGTCCATAGCTCCATAGAATGAACTTTCTTGAGATAATTCCTCACGGCGCTTTTTGGCCTCAGGTTCATCGATTAACCCCGTAGACAAATCAGCATCAATCGCCATTTGTTTACCAGGCATAGCATCTAAAGCAAAACGAGCCGCGACTTCAGCAATACGTCCCGAACCTTTGGTAATCACCATAAAATTCACGATAATTAAAATAGCAAAAACGATAACACCAATAACAAAGTTTCCACCCATAATAAAGCCGCCAAAAGCCTGAATAACCTTTCCTGCGGCGTCTAATCCTCTATGCCCATTGGATAAAATCAATCTTGTCGAAGCCAAATTCAATGACAGTCGAAACATTGTTGTAATCAACAAAACCAAAGGAAACGATGTAAATTCAATCGGTTTTTCAATAAAAATAGATGTCATCAAAACCAGAGAAGCTACAGTCAAAGATAAAGCCAAGGAAATATCAAGCAGCCAAGGCGGCATTGGCATTATCAAAATAACCAACATCAAGACAACGCCTAAAGCAAGCCCTAAATCTCCTCTTAAGGCCGAACGTTTGACAAACCCCAAAACATCAAAGGAATTAGAGCCCTTAGCGGTGTTTTTAACTGGTTCAGCCATTTAATCTAACTTCCTCGATTTCGTTTATTCTGGTTGATTTGGAGTTGGAACATTATATCCTTCTTCAGAATACTGTTTTAGTTTATTACGCAGTGTCCTAATTGATATGCCTAAAATATTTGCAGCGTGTGTTCTGTTGCCCAAGGTATGTTTTAAGGTATCAATAATAAGATCTCTTTCTACTGCGGCAACCGTACGTCCCACCATTTGTCCATCATTAGAACCATCCATCATTGACTTCTCTTCCTCAGAAAAAGTCTTGTGGTTAGAATAATATGAAGTATCCAGCAAAATTGCATCAGCACTAATTTCATTTCCTGTGCTGATTAAGACCGCACGATGAATTGTGTTTTCAAGTTCTCTGACATTGCCCTGCCAGAAGTGAAGCATAAGTTTTTTTTCTGCATTGCTTGAAAGAGGTTTTGCTTCTAGGTCGTTATTATCTGAGTATTTTTTAACAAAAAACTCTGCCAAAGGCTTAATATCAAGAGTACGTTCTCTAAGCGGCGGCAGATTAATATTAACAACGTTAAGCCTAAAATATAAATCTTCTCTAAATCTGCCTTTTCTGACCTCATCTGCCATATTGCGATTTGAAGTAGCTATAATTCTAACATTAACTTTTATAGGGCTTTTGCCTCCTATACGGTCAACTTCTCGTTCTTGAAGAACACGCAGTAATTTTGCTTGAAGCCTGACATCCATTTCACTGATTTCATCAAGCAGAATAGTTCCGTCATTAGCCTCTTCAAACTTGCCTATCCTGCGGGCAACAGCTCCTGTAAAAGCGCCTTTTTCATAACCGAAAAGTTCTGATTCTAAAAGCGTTTCTGGAATAGCCGCACAGTTAACTGCAATAAACCGATTATTTTTACGTTTGCTATTTTCGTGAATATATCTTGAAAAAACTTCCTTGCCCGTTCCAGATTCTCCTGTAATTAGAATGCTAGCATCTGATGGCGCAATTTGATCTGCCATCTGCAATACTTTTAACATCGCAGGATCTTGGCATATAAACGCGTGATTCTCCCTTGTTACTGCGGTAAGAATAGCACCTATCATTTCCGCATCAGGAGGCAGAGGAACATATTCCTTCGCTCCAGCTTTAATTGCTTTAACTGCTGCCGCCGTATCATTAGCAATGCCACAACCAACGACAGGAACGATAATTCTCTCTGATGCAAGATTTTCTATAAGCTCGTGAATATTAAGCTTAACATCTGCCATTACTAAATCAGCACCATTATTACGCAGAATATCCATAGCGATATTAATATCTTCTGCGTGCAAAACTGTTCCTCCACGTTTCATTGCAATTTTGCTTGCGGCACCGATTTGACCATTTAGGGTTCCAATAATAAGAAGCCTCATAACTTTATCCTTAACTTGTTGGTTTTTAAAAACCTTTTGATACGCTATTCTGTTTTAATAATTTCTGTCATAGTTATGCCAAGCTTATCTTCCACAACTACAACCTCACCACGAGCTACTAACCTGTCGTTTACATAAATATCTATAGGTTCGCCAACTCTGCGATCCAACTCTAAGATAGCCCCTTTTCCTAATTTTAAAAGCTGATTAACCTGCATTGACGATTTACCAAGTACCGCAGAAACCCTGACAGGAATATCATAAACAGCATCTAACTCCAATGATGATTTAGGCTTGGTATCGACATCTTCAGCGACACTTGTTTCTTCTTCATTATAATCAAAAGAACGGTCTTCATTTTCTAAATCATTTAGTTCAAAACTGTTATTGTCTGACATTTGTCTGCCCTCAACTCTTTAATTTTTTTAACTCTGGTTATCTTCAACGGTTGACGTTTCTTTTACCTCAACATCTTGGCTTGGAACATTTTGTTTCAAGACATCGTCTATCTCTTCCAAAATACGTTTGGTGCTTTTCTCAATTTCGCCATTGTCCCACATAATTCTACAATCACCTGACAACACCGCAGTATCATCAACAACATTAATAACCCCATCAAAATTAGCATCTTTAGATAAATCATAAATTTTCATATCGACACTATGCTTCTGCTCAGGGTTAACCTTTATTGTTATTTTTTCTTTATTAATTTGTGGTAAATATTTTCTTATTAATTCTTCGACTTCTTCTATTCCATGCTTTGAAGCAATAGTTGGAATAATTTTTTTGGTTATTGCTACAGCCAGCATTAGAGCCTTTTGCAAAACATCTTCATGGTTTCTAGTTTGCGTTTCTACTACTTTTTTTAAACCTTCCGCAATCTGCTCTCCAACTTTAATCTGTAAAGCTGCAACACTTTGGCTGTTTTTCTTAATCCCAGCTGCCTCACCTAAAGCAAAAGACGTAGCAGTAGCTTCATCTAATTCTTTTTGCGTAAACGTTGGCTCTGGCGGCTCTTCCACAATCTCAACAGCAGTTTCTTCTTCTACAGGGAACTCATCCTGAACAACTTCTTCGCTGAATTCATATTCTTCTTCAACGATATTTGCAGTTTTATCAGCCTTTTTTACCTCTGGCTCATCAAAGCTTACATCAAATAAAAATTTTTTTACATTAGAAGAGGAAAAAGTCATAAATTTTACACCTAATAAACCATTTCATCTTCGCCGCCACTCTCAGAAATGTAAATTTCTCCAGAGTTAGCGAGATCTTTAGCCAAATTAACCATTGCGACCTGAGCATCTTCAACGTCCTTAATTCTAACTGGACCAAGAGCATCCATATCTTCTTCAAGAATTTTCGCAGCTCTTGCCGACATATTTTTAAAGAACAAATCTTTAATTGATTCTGATGCACCTTTAAGAGCTTTTGCCAAGATTTCTTTTTCTGCACCTCTAAGAAGAACTTGAATGCCTTTAGTATCAACACGAACAAGATCTTCGAAGGTAAACATAAGAGATTTGACTTTCTCTGCAGATTCCCGATTTCTTTCTTCCAACGCAACCATAAATCTTGCTTCAGTATTGCGATCAAAGTTATTAAATATTTCAGCAATAAGTTCGTGAGAATCTCTTCTAGTTGATTTAGAAATGTTGCTCATAAACTCAGTTCTAAGGGTTTTCTCAATATCTTCAATAATTTCCTTTTTAATCGGCTCCATTCTAAGAAGTCTCATAATAACTTCCATCGAAAACGTTTCAGGTAAAAGGGGAAGAACTCTTGCTGCGTGTTCTGGTTTAATCTTAGATAAAACAACCGCAACGGTTTGCGGATATTCATTTTTAAGGTAATTTGCCAACACTTGCTCGTTAACATTGCCCAGCTTATCCCACATTGTTTTACCAGCAGGACCGCGCATTTCGTCCATAATAGCGTCGACTCGGTCTTTACTAAGACTTTTGAGCAGAAGTTTTTCTGTGCTTTCAAAACTTCCTATCAATGAACCTGTGTTAGAAATTTCATCAGCGAACTCAATAAAAAGTTTTTCAACGACGTCAGAATCAACCGTACCCAAATTGGACATTATCAAGGATATTTCTTTTATTTCTTCATCATCCATAATGGCAAAAAGATTTGCAGACTGCTCTTCACCTAAAGAAAGCATCATAATTGCAGCTTTTTGAGGACCTGTTAAATCTTTATAGCTTTCAATTTTCGAATTCGCCAACGTCGTTACTCCTAAAGACGAAATTTATTATTTATACAATATATCATATAAATATCTATTCTTGATACATCCAATTTCTGATAATACCCAAAGCTTGATCTGGGTGTTTCTCAACAATTTCACTAATTTTCTTGATCGAAGAAGCCTTAACTCTGCCTTCAATTTTAGCAATATCAATAAGCTCATCCATCTGCTCGTCAGCGCCAAGAATAGGAGCTCCAAGTTGAGGGTGCAGCCCTTCAGGAAGCAGATCGTGTTCATCTTCCTCAATAGAGGTAGGTTCAAAGGCTTTATTAATAAGAGGTCTAATAACAAGGAATATCACCAAAATAGCGACAAGAGCAACACCTAAGCCTTCCGACATTCTCATAACTTCGCTCTTTGTGAAGCCCATAAATACCACAGGTTCTTCTGGGAACATATAGTTAACATCACTAAACTGCATATTAGCAATTTCAACCTGATCGCCTCTATTAGCATCATAGCCTATAGTTGAACGAACTAATGCTGCCAAGATTTCCATCTCTTTTTCCGAACGAGGCTGATAACTTTTGGTTCCATCTTGAGCAACATCATATGTACCATCGACAATAACTGCTACCGATATTTTTCGAACAACGCCATCGCTTTTTATGGCATTAACAACCTTTTTTGAAATCTCATAGTTTACAGTTTCTTCAGTACGGCTTCTTTGGCTTTTCTGTTTAATATTAGAATTTGACAAATCGCTTCCTGGAAGATTTTGCCCAACCGTTACAACGTCAGGCTCTCCTTCTTCAGATTTTTCAGCATCTTCAACCGTCACCGCCGAACGCAAAACCTGTGTCTCAGGGTCATAGATTTCTTCGTTGGTAACAATTCGACTGAAATCCATCTCAACATTAACTTCGGCTCTAACCTTACCAACACCAACGGTACGTTCCAGCATATTTTCGATAGAACTTGTAAGCCTTCTTTGATATTCGAGACGACGTTCTTCATTGGTTGCTACCAGCATATCTTCATCGTTATCAAATTCTCTTGTAAGGAGTTTTCCTGTGTTATCAATAACGGAAACATTTTTCATTTCCATCTTAGGAACAGACGCGGCAATCAATTTCTGGATAGCAATAACTTGACTTTGTGATATTTTGCCTTTTTTACTGTGAATAATAACTGATGCTGAAGGGCTATTTTCTTCTCTAGTAAACATTTCACGTTTAGGAAGAACAAGGTGTACTCTTGCGTTTGCGATATTATCCATAGAACGAAGTGTTTTGGAAAGTTCCCCTTCCATCGCCCTGACTAAATTAATATTCTGCACAAAACTTGTTGATCCAAGAGCATCACCATTATCAAAAATCTCATATCCGCCGCCAGATCCCAATGCTGGCAGATTATTGCTGGCAGCTTCAATTTTCATACGGGCAACTTGCGTTTCAGGAACAGATATTTCGGTACCATTTTTCTCTAGAAGATAATTAACATTATTTTCCTCAAGCATTTTAACTATTGACGCAGAATCTGCGGGATCTAAATCGCTATAAAGTATAGCCATTCTTGAATTTGAAAATCTAGCAGCAAAATAAACTAAAAAACCAAGCAAGAAAAAAGCGATGCCTGCCATAGCAGCCAAACGACCAGGACCCAAACTCTTTAATGTATTAACCAAATTATTCACAGCGACTTGTTCCTATTTGTTGAAATTATTTGCCCTTATTATTTCATTATATTTTAACACTCGTAAAAAAAGAGTTAATTGTAGGCAAAAATTGCCCAATTAACGTAAACGAAAAACAATAAAAAGCCAACACAAAATATAGTATATCTCAAAAAAAGTATTGCCACAGATTGTTAATCAGAAAAAAAAGCCCCAACATTCTGCTGGGGCTTTAAAAAAACAGGAAATAAAATTTTAAGTTTAACTAAAAATCCTAACGTTTAATGCTGATAAGTTCATCAAGCATTTCATCAGCGGTTGTAATAATTTTAGCTGCTGCTGAATATGCACGTTGAGTTGTAATCATCGTTGAGAATTCTTCTCCTAAATCAACCGTTGATGATTCAAGCGATGCTGAGTTGATGTCACCTGCGCCGCCAGTTGTAGCTGTGCGCAAAGTAGCTGTTCCTGAATAGTCAGTTTCAATCCAAGCATTTCCTGTTAAAGCTTCCATACCATTAGCATTGGTAAATGTTGCTAAAGGAATCTGGGCTATAGGTCTTGTATCACCATTATCAAACAATGCCGTAACAATACCGTCAGTTCCAATTGATATACCAGCAAAGTTACCGTATTTAGCACCATCTTGATAAAGGTAGTTAGTTGTAAAATCTCCAGATAAGTGAGTTAAACCATCTGTCGTGTTTGCGTTACCCATAAACAGTTCAATTTTAGAACCAACGTCAGCGTCACCAGTCATATCTTCAGCGCCATTGGCCCATTCAATAGACATATTATCGACGGTAATATATTTAGGTGTACCATCTGAGTTAAAACGAACAGCTGGAGAAATTGCACCATCTTCAGATTCTAATTCGCCATTAAAACTGAAACGATCAGAAATAACCAAGGTATTATTAGAAAGACTAGTTACTGTTAAACCATTATTTTTACCACTGCCATAAACAGCATCATCAAGTCCACTGTATGCGGTTGTGGTATAAGTATCATTACCAGCAGAAACACTAGCACCGGGCATTGCATTAACACCTGCACCATTAGCAAGAGTTGCGGAAGATGCAATTAATGTTGTACCGTCTACAGCAGTAAGAGTCGTACCTGTATAAGCATTAACGTGGTTACTGATAGTTGTCAGCAATTCATTAATTGTGGTTTCACCTGAACCCCAAGTAACACCTGAAATATCAATATCGGTTGCACCACCAGCACCATTGGTAAGAGTATACGTTGTACCATCTATCGTAACTTGAGTATTCGTATAATCTGCTAAAGTATCATTTGCTGAAGATATTGTTACGGTTGAATATTGGGTTGCGAGTGATGTTGCTGAAATAATGCTGGCATTACCACTAACAAGAGAATTTTCATACGATTGATAAACATCAGAATTAGAACCTTCAACACGGTTAATCGCAGCTTTTAATCTATTCATAACAGCTTGAGAAGTCTCTGATGTACCCCAAGTAATATCACTAATATCAACATCGGTGTCAGCAACAGGAGTATCGGTAAAGGTGTATGTTGTGCCATTAATTGTTACCGTCTGATCCTGATAAAGGAATTGATAATTGCCATCTAATGTAGCCTTGGAATTATCACTAGTACTCAAGAGCATAGGTTCGCCTGTTGTTGACTGATAAAATTCAATAGAAGTTCCGCTAAGTTTCACTCTATCTGGCTCACGAATATTCTGAGCAACAGAAGTATAGAGGAGAGTTGCAAGTTCAGCGGTATCAACACTTGTTCCAGATATTACAGAATCAATATTGATTGCGATTGAACCTGGTGTTGTTGAAGGACTTGCTGTAGTTGTAAATTCGTAAACCTGCTGGTCAATAACTATGGTTTTATTAACATAATCAGCTGCCGTTGTACTGTCAAAATTGAGAACAGCCACGTTTTTGTAAGCCCAATCAATCTCAGGAAGAGTAAATTGTCCTGAAGGAATACCTGTTGTAGGATCAGGAGCAGCAGAAGCTTGAACAGTTTCTAAGCAGTTTGAACAATCAAAATCAATACTGCCGCCAGCATAAGATTGCTCAATAGCCAACGTTTCATTATCTGCGGTAAACCTTGAACCTGAAGGAAATGTATCTTGAATAGCAGAGCAAAGTTTTTCAACTGCATCAGAAGCTACCACAACGCCGCTAGAAATATCAACTCTTACAACCTCTTCACCATTGGTAGGAACATAGGTTACAGGATCAGAATTGTTAACAAACTCATAAATATATGTTTGCCCAGTTTCATCGGTCAAAGAAATATAACTATGATTCTGAGGAATATCCGTAAATTCAATTTGTGCTCTAGCTGCGTAAACATCATCAGACTCGTCGTCGGCTACTTCTCTATTAGAATAAAGGATTTGAGTTGCAGCCCCATCTGGCATTTTGGCATCTAAGCTCCAAGCATTAGAAGCTGTTTTCGTATACTCGAAGTTAATATTATGAGCGTTACCAAGGGAGTCATAAATTAAAACAGAGAGAGATTCCAAACCGCCATCATCAGGATTTGAAGGATCATAAACTGAAGCATCTGCAGGAAGATTGGCACCAAGCTGAATTTGTTTAGTAGGATTTGCACTACCGCCAATTGTATTTAAGTTAATAGGCTTTAAGTTGTCACTATCAATAATATTATCGTTAATATAAGTGGTTGTACCATCGGTATCTTGATATGCTTTCATATATACCAAGCCATCAATAGTGACAGTGGTTGCCCCTTCTGAACCATCATATGGCATCAGAGTCCAAGCTTGAAGATAATAACCACCAGAATTTGTTAAATAGCCAAAAGAATCTGTTTCAAAAGAACCTGCTCTCGTATATGCCCATCTGTTACCTGAAACTGGATTAGCGGCTTCGTTAACAACGAAGAAACCACTTCCAGAAATACCAAGATCGGTAGCTGAGCTGGTCGAACTTAAAAGACCTTGAACGTCAATTCCTGAACGTGGCTTAGACTGCACGCCACCTGGTGAATATTTTGTTAAAGAAACCTGTTTGGTTACAAGGGTTTGAAACTGATTATTAGTTCCTTTGTAACCTATTGTATTAACGTTTGCAACGTTATCAGCAATCGCACCCATGGCACTTGATTGTGCTGAAAGTCCTGAAACGCCTGAAAAAAGTGCTCCGTAAAGACTCATTATTTTATCTCCCTTTTTTTCTTTCTGCTCGGTTTTCTTTCTGAACAACCAAACCTTAAAATCCTTTTGCTTTTTTAGCTTCTTGTATCAAAGCCTTATCTAATTTTTGTAATCTTTTATATTTTAATCACATTAAGTATCACTAGTAGTTGTACTGTCATCTGTAGTGTCTGTGGTAGTAGTCGTACTATCATCTGTGGTAGTCGTACTATCGTCTGTGGTAGTCGTACTATCATCTGTGGTAGTAGTTGTACTATCATCTGTTGTGGTGGTAGTCGTACTATCATCTGTTGTCGTGGTATCTTCGGTATCATCGTCAAACACAATCGGCTCATATTCTCTAACGGCAATAATATTATCCATATGAATAATCACATCACCTAATGCCATATAGACACCGTCATCTTCGTTAGCAACTGCCGTTGCTTTGCCATATACTGTGGTGTAAACATCAAGAGTTCCATCTTCACCCATAGCAGTAACAGTTAAAGAATAACCGCCATCATCTAACTTATTGCCATCATCATCGTAGCCGTCCCATTCAACAGTATGAGTGCCAGCACTTTTTTCGCCTGTAAACGCTTTAATAATGTTGCCGTCGGCATCAGAAAGAGCAACAACACAACTCGTAGCCTCTTCGTCCAATGTATAGGTAAATTTGGCAGCTCCATCTTGTAATGGAACGTAATTTGATAATGCTTGAATTGTATTACCAATATAATTAACAGCCATCGTACCAAGACTTGCTTTATCATAACTGAGCATCGATTCTAAATTTTCGTTAATTTGAATACTCTGTTCAACGTTAGCATACTGCACCAACTGGTTAGTAAATTCTGCGGTATCCATAGGATCAAGAGGATCCTGATTTTGCAACTGCGTAGTTAAAAGATATAAGAAGGTATCCAAATCTTCAGACAAAGCCGCAGAAGATGTTGCTGATGTTGTCGTACTTGAAGAACTTGTTGTTGAACTAACTGAAGTCATAAGCCCTCTCCTAAACCTTTATATTAACACCACGACCATTGCCGATTAGCGAATAGCTGCCGAAATCGGAAGAGTCAAAATTTTGCACAGCATCATCTGCACCTAAATTAGTCATAGAATAACTGCCATTGTTACTGCTTTGATTCTGACCACTGGATTGTCCGCCCTTAAAGTTAAAACTTAAACTTCCACTGTCAGTCTTAAAGCCTGCATCATTAAAAGCTTTTTCTAAATTACGAACATCTCTTTGCAAAATGTCCAAAGTTTCAGGACGACTTGCGGAAATTGTTGCCGACAGTTTGCCATCAGAAGAAATTTCCATTTTAACGTCTATTCGGCCTAATTCTTTTGGTTTTAACTGAACATTAATATTATCTGCATCTTTTAATGCGGCTTTATTAATGCTTACCTTTATTTGCTCTGTAACTGCACTAGGCATAGACTGTCTAGTTGTTGCCTGTGTTTTTGATGCTGCGGCGGAACTATTTGCCGAGCTTACCTTTTCACCACGAACAACATCTATACCCTGAATATTGTCATTTGCCTGAGCACTCTGCTTGGAAGAATTTCCATCGGTAATATTATTTATATTACTCGATGCGGTTTTCAAAACCTCAGCAAAACTTTCACTTGGAGTTTGAGCAACACCACTAGTTGCGCTATTAGCATTTGTCGCTGTCTGATTTTCGGTCATCATATTAGCATTTTCGCTGTTAGAACCAGTTGCTACAGGCTTTACTATTTTGAAGCCATCAGAAGAACCAAAGCTTGAAGACTTATCTGTTTCTTGGGTTTTAGTCGTTTCGGCTTTTGCATTTATCTCTTCACCAAAATTAACGACATTTGCCGCTACATTTTCTGTTTTAGTGCTACTTTGAGCAGTATAATCTTTGACTTCAACTTTAACCTTAGCTTTAATATCTTCTCCTAAAACTTCAGAAAGAGCCTCTGCCTGCTTATCTGTAATGGCATCATCTGACATAGAAGCAAGTTCAACCCCAAGATTTTTTCTTTCTGACGTATTTTTATCAGAAACTTCTTTTGTGTTGTTAGTTGATGCGACATTAGCAACCTGCGAAACGATTGCCGTATCATTTCCAGCTTGACTATTCAATGCTTCAACTTCTTTTGCAAAATCAACAACATTATCAGCTTTCACAGCTGTTTCTTTGCCTATTTCAGGAGTATCAAAATTTTCAGTTTTGATGCCCTCCATAGAAGAAGCGCTTGCTTCTCCTAAGAGGTCATCAAAGTTATTTGTTCCATCTTCAAGGTTCTTAAATTGTCCTGATACTTCTTCAGGAGCGGCTAAAGTACTCTGCATCTCAGAAATGAGATTTTCGTCCTCAGCCATTTGCATAATATTCTCAGCAACATCTTCATTTGAAATGTCTTGAGTTATTACGTCTTTACTGCTTTCTAAGGCGTCATTGTTGTCTGGGGAATCTTTTCCATCTTCAGTTTTTTTATTTTTGCTTTTTGGTTTAGCTTTGACTTCACAGGTATCAACTTCGTCCTGATCATCATCAACTTTTTTACTTTTTGAGCTAGTATCTTTTTCTACGGTTTTATTATCTTCTTTTGTAGATTCAGTTTTAACCGTTTCTTTTTCTTTTACTTCAGGCTTTTCCTGATATTTGTCTTTAGTTTTTGTAACTTCAACCTCAACATCATTACTTCCTGAGAAATCCTGTGCAACAACATTAGAATCTAAAGTCTGAGTTAGAAAATTCATAACAAAAGATCCATTTGAAGCCTTTGATATTGTGTCTAAAGATGAACTGCTATTCAACAATGTTGAAAAATTGCTGTCTTTATCGTTAGAGACATTGTCAATTTTTTGGGTTTCAAAGTTACTATTACTTCTAATATCAAATACTTTCATAGTTGTTTTGCTCTACTAAATTTTAAGTTTAACCAAAATCAAATTTTATTTATGCAAAACACGTGCCAACTTTTTAAAACCCCAGATAACTTCACAAAAAAAACAAAACAGCCAAAAGCAAAAATACTTTTGGCTGTCTAGATTGTTTAACGTTTAAGGTTTATTTTTTAATTTAAGCTGTTCCATTAAAAGGCTTACTTGGAGGTGGAGGCGTTTCTTCTCCATCTTCCTGTTTCGGCGCTTCTTCTGTCTCTGCGGACTTGTTTTCGTAAAGTCCTCTTGCAATATTCATATTGATATTAATAAGAACCTCTAAAGACTGAGGTGTAGGATTAACCATGATATCGACTGTCCGTTTAAAAATAAAATAGGCAAGATTTGCCACATTTTGCTTAATATTAACGGGCAATGGATTATCTGCATCGTTAATATTACCAGTAAGAATAGCCCACAAACGGCGATTCATTGACAGAGCCTCGTCAAGTTCATCTTTTTTCTCTTCCCAATTTTCTTTAATAACATTGAGCAAAGACGCTGTTTTAATAAGAGCTCTGGCCTCAAGCTCGTTTTGTTTAATTGGAGCTTTTTTTTGAGCTGCGTTATATACGTCGATTGAACTTTTCATTTTCTTACCATTATTTTTTTACAAGATTGTTTTTCATTTTATGCAAGTTTTGATAACATCTCAAGAGTATAGAGATAAAATTATTAAAAAAATAAAAAGGAATTTTATTTTTTTGCCAACTAATGTTATTAAATATAGTAATAGTTTTTAAATTTTTATGGAGAAAACAAAAATATGAACACATCTAAAGATGTTTTGGAATGGAAAGGCGATGTTGTTAAAGACACCATCACCTATAGATATATTGAAACTGCTGCCAATGCCCTAGACCTTGCCATAGCAGAAAACCCTACTCTACTAACAACATACCAAAATTGGCTTACAGAGGTAAAAGATTCCGCATCATTGGGATCAATAATCTTTTCTGAATTTTCTCCTGAGAAAGATACTAAAATTACAATATTCTCCTTAACTAAAGCCAATGAATTTCTAACTAAATTTGAAGCTCCTGAATTTAATTTGCTTTTGTCTTTCTCTTATGATTTTGAAAAAAGAGACATTGTGGCAGCCAGAGTCACCCAATTCAAAGGCAACTATAATATGGCTTTAAGCTGGGTAGAAAGTATTCTTGCTCGAATGGAAGAAGCTTTTGAGAAAGTGGAAAACAACTCATAATTTAAGCTTTTAAATTAATTAGGCGGAGATTTTTAATTATGAAAAAATTTTTAACGGTTTTAATATTTTTATCGCTGATACTAATAACTGCGGTTAATGCTGCGGAAAAAAAGAAAAAATATAAAGACCTTCCGCCAGGATTTAGAGTAAACGTTGGAGGCTTAACCAGATATGAGCCTTTCGTTTGGATTGAGGAAGAAAAAACTTTTGCTAGTATTAGACTTTTTGCTGATGGTTTTTTTCCTGAGTTAGTTAGAGAGCTTTTTGATGAAGCCGGCATACATAGTGATATGGTCATATATAAAAGTTTCGGCAGTTTAGAAAAACTAGATAAAGCTGCCAAAGATGGACTTTTAGACTTTGTTATGGGTTTATATTTTACTGAAGATTTATATCTCAACTATGAAATCATTTATCCCCCAATATATATCAACCCTATTACGGCCTTTTTTAAATTGGATAAAATAAACACTCTTACTAAATGGTCTGATTTAGACAATTTAAAAGGTGTTGCGAGAAGCGATGAATTTTTCAGTTCTACCTATAATGATAAAATCAGGAATGATTCCAACATCACTATGGTAAAAAATTCCTTCGATGCTTTTAATGAAATTCTAACAGGAAAAGCCGACTACTTTATAACCAGCGCTTATGCTGGACAGGCAGAAGCTTTTAGAATGGGGATTATCGATCTTGTTTCTTTTGTTAGACGGCCTAAATGGAAAGATAATATTTTCATTGGCACCGTAAACAATTCTAAAACAGCAAGACGTTTCAAAAAAGACGTTATTGCCGCCCTTGAAAAATTCCGCAAAAAGAATACTGGCGACAAAATAATGATTAACGCCGTAGCTAAATGGCAAAGAAAATATCCCGATGCTAAATTCACAAAGTTTGTCGATTATAATCCAGAAATTATCGATGGCCCTTCTGATGAAGAACTGCTTGATAAATATATTCAAGAAAAATACCTAAGCAAAGACGGCTCTTATAATATTCTTACAGAAGAAGGAGCCAAACAAATAAAACAAGGCAAAACTATTGATGAAATCAATCGTAGTGCCGCCGAAAGATCTAGCAAAGCATCATCAACAGCAGAAGACGACGGTAATGCCGACAACTCATCTTTAGAAGATGATACGATTAAAAATGACAATAATGAAGACACTAATGAGGAGCAGGCTGGTTCAAAAAACACTGTCCGCTCTGGAGGCCTTAGTGGTCGCAGCACCAAAACTTCAACAAGCGGCGGTCTTAGCGGTCATAAAAAACAAACAACAGAGCCTTCAAATGACGAACAGAACACCGATGATGCAGAGGAAGAAGAAACCCCAGCAGAAACAGATGGGGCTGCCGAACCTGTCGCAAGTTATCCTTACAAATAATTATTAAACATTCGAAATTTTATCAAAAAGCACCTTATATCCACTTAATATAAGGTGCTTTTGTTTTTTGCTTCAAAGCAATGTATTATAAATTAAGCAACAAAAAAACAGACTGTCTCAAAAGGTCAAAGAGTTACTTATATGCCATTGAGATTACTTCTGAAGCAGAGTATCCTTGGCTTCTAAGTTCTCTTATCGGAAGACTGTGTTTGCTCTTTGATAACTTGGAACCATCTTGATTCACAATTAATTTATGATGCCAATAATTAGGTGTTGGAAGTTCCAAAACAGCTTGGAGTAACCGATGAATATGAGTTGCCTGAAATAAATCATCACCCCTAATTACTAAATTAACACCTTGAAGATAATCATCTATTGTAACCGCAAGGTGATAACTTGCCGCAATATCTTTGCGAACCAAAACAACATCGCCTAAATTTTCAGGTTTGGCGGCAATTTTGCCTTTTTCTAAATCAAACCAATAGAGTTCTTTTGACTGTTTTGAAATCATATCTAAGGCACGATCCGTATCAAATCTTAAACAGTAAGGAATATTGCGCCTTTTTTTATCTTCAATTTCGTCAAGGCTAAGATTTTTGCAAATTTGAGGATAAACAGCATCGTCATTATTACCGATACCACTGTCCCATAAAGCTATATCCTTACGAGTGCAAAAACACGGATAAAGCAATTTTTTTGCTTCTAAAACATCAATCGCTTTTTGATAATCATCTAAATGCTCTGACTGTATTCTAACAGGTTCTTCCCAAGAAATTCCCAGCCACGCTAAGTCTTCGTAAATAGCTTCAACAAATTCCTTACGGCATCTTGTAGAATCAATATCTTCAATTCTAAGGATAAAACGTCCACCCTCTTCTTTAGCTTTACTAAAAGCCGTTAAAGCCGAATAGATATGTCCTAAATGGAGATAACCCGTCGGGCTTGGTGCAAACCTAGTTACAATATTAGGCAAAAAAACCTCGTTTAAAGTTTTATAAAAGCCCGATTAAAGCAAAGCCACCGATTAAGAGTACTAGAAAAGCGGTTGCAACTAACCCCATATTCTTCTCGATAACACTTTTAATTGGGCTGCCAAACTTCCATAACAAACCAGCAACTGTAAAGAACCTAATTCCTCGAGAGACGACCGAAGCCATTAGGAAAACTCCTATATCAAGATTGACAACGCCGCTTGTTATTGTAACGACTTTATATGGAAACGGCGTAATGCCTGACGCCATAACAATTAAAGCTCCCCATTCGTGATAAAGAGCTTTAAACCCTTCAAATTTATCCATATAGCCATAAAAATTAAGAAGTTTTATGCCTATTGAATCATAGAAAAACAATCCGATGCCATAACCGCATAATCCGCCAAGTACGCTGGCTAAGGTACACAAGCCTGCAAGACGCCAAGCTTTCTTTGGCTCGGCTAAAACCATTGGCATAAGAAAAGGATCCGCAGGTATTGGAAAGACAAAACTACCAAAGAAAGCAACGCCCATCATAACAAAGACAGCCTTGCTTTTAGCGGATAATTCCATAGCTGTATGATAAAAGAAACTACTAATTCTTTTCCAAAACAAAAATGGTTTTAACAAAAAATTTTTCATTACGATTCCAATCAGGAAAAAACTTAACTTTTTAGCGTTATTAACTCAATTCGACAAGATGCACCTTGTCGATAATAACTTTTTAAGCTCTAGGTATCATATTTTATTCAAAGCGTCAAAAATATTTATGCAATTAAATATCCCGCATTAGGTTAAGCACCATTTCCACACCTAAAGCAACAGCAAAAAGCTTTCTGTCTCCCATAGTCTCACCAACTAGCATTAATCCCACAGGAACCTCTCCTTGATTATGGCAAGGAAGCGAGATAGCACAGCGGTCTAGCGCATTCCAAACACAAGTATTTCTGAGCAGCAAACGGTTAATCCTGCGATACTCTACACTGTCAACAACGT
This sequence comes from Alphaproteobacteria bacterium, assembly GCA_050175015.1. GTDB lineage: Bacteria > Pseudomonadota > Alphaproteobacteria > JBFXJJ01 > JBFXJJ01 > JBFXJJ01. The sequence goes on from JBFXJJ010000002.1 coordinate 131,527, forward strand.
CATCTACCCGAGGAGCCGCAATCGGAACCGTCGGCATAATCAAAGCATCAAATTCGAAGGTGTTTTTGTTAGCTTTTTTAATCAGATTATCTCTTTCTTCTAAAAGATCGATATAATCGTGAGCCGAAAAATGAACTCCTTGCTCAATTCTGACTAAAACTTTAGGATCGTAACCTGCCGAATGTTTTGCCATCATATTACGATGAACGGCAAAAGCTTCTGCCGATACTATTCCGCCGCTTTTGTTAAACTCTGTAATTCTTGACAATTCTTCCATAGGAATTTCTGTAATCACAGCCCCGTTTTTGGACAGATAAGAGATGGTCTTTTCAAAAACAGCGGCAACTTCATCACTTAAATCATCAAGCATTATATTCTGTGGTATTGCCAGCCTTAAACCTGCAATCGGAAAAGGCTTAATCGGCTCTTGTTTTTCAGGGCAAAGAATGCTGTCCATAATCATACAACAGCTTGTACTCGCAGCTATTACCCCAACAGAGTCTAACGTTTTTGAAAGGGGAAACATACCATCGCACGGAATTCTTTTTTTAGTTGGCTTAAAGCCCGTTAAGCCGCATAAAGCCGCTGGGATTCTTGCCGAACCTCCCGTATCCGAACAGATTGATGCAAAACACATTTGATCAGCTACTGCGACCGCAGCTCCTGATGAAGAACCTCCTGGGATTCGACCTGATTTTCTATCATAAGGATTAAGCGGCGTCCCGTAATGGGGGTTAGTGCCAACGCCAGAGAAAGCAAACTCGCTCATATTAGTACGTCCAACAATAACGGCTCCAGCCTCTCTTAACCTGTTAACAACATAAGAGTTATCATCTGCTGGATTGCAGCCTGTTCTAACCATAGAACCAGCTAATGTGTCTTCATCTTTAACATCGAACAAATCTTTGATTGATACAGGAATGCCATCAATCGGCGATAACGTCCTGCCGTGAGCTCTCATCCTGTCACTAACTTCCGCCGCCGCATTTGCCTGTCTGGAATAATCCCTTAAAAAAACTCTTGAGCCTTCACTAGAAATGTCCATAATTTTATCAAGACATTCCTTGGTTAAATCAACGCTCTTAACTTCCTGATTTTTAAGTTTGGCAGATAGTTCAACAAGTGTTTTCATCATTAAATGCCCCTTATATCTAATTTCTGAATTTTAAACGCCGTTAGTGTATTTTGTAATAACATCGCTATCGTCATTGGGCCAACGCCTCCCGGCACAGGTGTTATCGCAGAAGCCCTAGTTGCGGCTTCATCAAAATCAACATCACCGCAAAGACGGTATCCTGAAGGCTTGGAACTGTCTTCTATGCGATTGATTCCAACATCAATCACAACGGCACCAACCTTTATCCAATCCCCCTTAACAAAAGCGGGCTTTCCTATTGCCGCCACAACGATATCAGCTTCTAAACATTCTTCTTTTAAATTAGCAGTTTTAGAGTGAGCCATTGTAACCGTTGCATCAGCATCAAGTAAAAGCTTGGCAACCGGCTTGCCAACGATATTAGACCGACCAATAACTAGAGCCTTTTTTCCTTTTAAATCAGGCATAACGGTTTTTATGAGATGCAAACAGCCGTTAGGCGTGCACGGCGGCATTAAACATTTTCCCGTAAATAATTTGCCAACATTATAGGGGTGAAAACAATCAACATCTTTTTCTGGAGAAACGTTATTTATGACGTTTTCTTCATCGATATGCTTAGGCAGCGGAAGCTGCACTAAAATGCCGTTAACATTATCATCTTGATTTAACTTGGCTATCAAAGTCAGCAACTCTTTTTCTGATACTTGCTCTTCAAGATTATAAATCAAAGAATCGAAGCCAACTTCTTTCGCAAATTTCTTTTTATTAGCAACATAAACCGAGCTAGCCGCGTCAAGTCCCACTTGAATTACAGCAAGTGATGGTGCTTTTTGATTTTGTTGTTTGATATTTTTTGTTTGTTCTGCGATATCTTGGCGGATAGTTTCGGCTATTTTTTTGCCATCAATTTTTACTGCCAAACTCATTAAATAAAACCTCTAATTTCTTTTCTAAAAAATCTAAATTTCCTAATATTAATATTTTCTTATTTTTAGAAGTTTTGCCAGTAATTATTTCAAAATTTGACTTTGCAAGCCCTATTTTTGAGGATAACAATTCAATTAAAGCTTTGTTAGCTTTATTATCCTCAGGTGCTTGGGTTACACTTACCTTAAGACAGGTTTCGTTTTCAGGTGTTACAAAGACTCCGTTAAAGCTATTCTGTTTAGCCTTGGGCGCAAGCTTTATCCTTATTATTAAACCATTTTTAGCTTTTTCATAAAAGCTGTTCATAACAACGATACCGCTTGAGCAATCACATTTTGCAGAAAATAAATTATGAGAATCAAAAACAGCGGGGACAAATCAATCCCGCTTATTGGCGGAACGATTCTTCGTATCTGGCGAAAGGCAGGCTCGGTTATACGGTATAGAAAATCTCTGATTAAATAAACGAAGCGCTGGTGAACATTTATAATATTAAATGCCACCAGCCAGCTTATAATAACTGAAAGAAAAATTGCCTTTAAATATAAGTCCAAAAGAATGAACAACACATTTACGAGCGGAATTATTATAACATTCATTAACAGCGTGATCCATGTTGAGCCTGAAGCAATTTATCCCTAAGCAATAAATCTTTTGCCCTATCTGCCGTAAATGTTTTATGACGGTCAGGGTTTCTTGTCTGCTTCATTAGTTGTTTCAATCTTTCCTTAGCATTATCCTTAGCATTATTCGAAAGCTTCATATTATCTAAAGACTGTCCAGCAACGGACGGCATAGTATAAAAACCTCTCGTCCTGCTCTTGCATGTTAAATAATCCTTAGCCAGCCTGTCGAGCATTGTCATCGGATTTTGCTCTTCCATATCCTTATCTGTACTCTGAGGCTTAGCAACAACTGTAGGCTGCATATTTTTAGCTTGAATTTCTTCTGCTTTGTCATTGCTAATATATTGTTTACCTTGAGTTACAACAATATTGCGGATATTTCTTAAATATTGTCTTTTAAGCATTAAATCAGCAAGCATCGCTTGGGATTTTTTGCTGTTTAATTTTTTCAAAACTGATATTTTGCCGTCAAGTTCAGATGAACGGCGGGACAAATTACCCACAAAATTATTGAAACCTAAAACGTCAGTCGGGGTAACATCACCATCGCTTAATGTTGCCATAACAGACTTACTTTGCCTAACAACATTAGGTATTTCGGCACTGCCGCCACACATAGCGTCTCTTTTAACAATGCCCTCAAAGTAAAAGTCGCCCTTATCAGCTTGTAATTCGTCTGACTGGCTTTTAGCCTCAGCCTCATTTCCACTTTTTGCCAGGTCTTCTATTTTTTGTTTTCTAAGCTCAAAAGCTTCTCTTCTTTTTCTTGCAAGATCTTCATCAGCAGACATTTTAAACTCTCCTTCGATAACTGTTTTATCAAAACATAGATATTATAACATAATATGTTATGCTGAATTATGAAAAGTTTGTTAAAAAAAATCGCCAAAAATTTCTTGTCCTCTTAGACGCCAATCAATACCATCAGCGACCCACTCACTAATTTCTTCAAGCTTCTCGAGAGGTATTTCAAGCGCTTCGCCAACATTGGCAATAGACAGAACCTCATTATCCGTCAAATCGCCATCAGCATTAGCAAGAGTAAACATATCTCTAACCAAAGCCAGTTTTAAGCCCTCAGAAAAATTTGCTTCCGTAACTAAAAACGCAATATCATCATCAGAACGTTTTTTTATGATTTCATCAAAATATTTTTCATCAATATCATTAATTGAACAAAGTGACTTAACGAATTCTTTTTCATCATCATCAAAATTGCCATCAGCTCTTGCAATATGAGCAAGAACCTTCATAAATATTTTTTTGCCGTCGAGACTTAGTTCTTCAAGATAATTTTCCATTACGGTTACGTCCTTAAAAATCTATAAATATCAATTATAAAAAAAACATTTTGCATTACACCTGTTGCAAGTGCAATAAATATGTTCCTATATTATGTTTTTTTATATATAAGTTCTAATGTTAATAAAATAAATACCTTAAGCGATAAAATGCAAAATAAATTTTATATAAAAACCTATGGCTGCCAGATGAATGTCTATGATTCATCTCGAATTGCAGATATTCTCATAAAAGAAGGCTATGAGCATACTGACGACATTAATAACGCCGATTTAGTCCTGCTCAACACCTGCCACATAAGAGAGAAAGCTGCAGAAAAAGTTTTTTCTGATTTAGGACGGATAAAGTTAATTAAAGATGCCAAAAAAGAAGAAGGCAAAGACTTGAGTATAGCTGTATGCGGCTGTGTCGCTCAAGCAGTTGGCGATTATATAATAGAAAGAGCTCCATATGTTGATTTAACAGTTGGACCGCAAGCTTATCATAAAATTCCTGAAATGCTGGCTCAACACAACAAACAAAAGAAACATAAAAGCTTAATCAATATTGATTTTCCTGAAGAATCAAAATTTGATTTTCTACCTGAAATAAAAACCTCAAACTACAGTTCTTTTTTAGCCATTCAAGAAGGATGCGACCGTTTTTGCTCTTATTGCGTCGTTCCTTACACTAGAGGGATTGAATATTCCAGACCAGTGCAAGAGGTTTTAAAAGAAGCAAAGAAATTAATCGACCTTGGCGCACTAGAGTTGAATTTATTAGGTCAGAATGTTAATGCTTGGCACGGTCTTAATGATGACGGCAAAGAATGGGATTTAGCCCGCCTGCTCTATGAACTGGCAGAAATCAATGGACTTGAGCGCATTAGATATACCACATCTTATCCCGCAGATATGACACCTAGCCTCATCAAAGCACATGGAGATATAGCAAAACTAATGCCTTATCTTCATCTACCTGTACAATCTGGGTCTGATACTATTCTAAAGAAAATGAACCGCCGCCATAATTCTTCAGATTATTTAAAAATAATTGATGCTTTAAAAGAAACTAATCCTAATATGGCTTTTTCTTCTGACTTTATTGTTGGTTTCCCTGGTGAAACTGATGATGATTTTCAAAAGACTTTAGATATTGTCGATAGAGTTGGTTTTGCTCAGGCTTTTTCTTTTAAATACAGCAAAAGACCTGGAACCCCTGCCGCCGAAATGCCTAATCAAGTTGAGGAAAAAGTTAAAGAAGAACGTTTAGCCGCTTTACAGGAAGTTATAAACAAAAATCAGTTATCATTTAATAAAAGTTTTATTAACCAAAAAATTGATATATTAATTGATGGTGTCGGAAACAAAGAAGGACAGAAAACAGGAAAGAGCCCTTTTATGCAAACCGTTTGTGTCGATGCTGAAGAAGAATTTATCGGTAAAATTACTACCGTTACCGTAGTAAAAGCCGGAGCTAACAGTTTAACCGCAAAATTGTAATTTTATGAGGAATACCCGTGAACACTGAAAAAAATAACGACGAAAAAATTGTTAAAGAATATAGTGAAAACATTGTTTTTCTACAACTTGTTGGACCTCAAAATTGTAACATCGATAAAATCGAGAGAGAACTAAATGTTACAATCCAAACGATTGGCAATAAAGTTGTTGTCATTGGTAAATCCGATGCTACTAAAGCGGTTGTTTCTATTTTAGACAGTCTATACGATAGAGCTAAAAAAGGTCTCCATATTGAAAATGCTGACATTGATGCTGCTATTAGAATGAACTTCGGCGGTAAAGTTGTTGCTTCCGCAACCGAACGCAAAACAGATGACTTAACCATTAAAACCCGCAAACGCCACATTTCTCCAAGAACTGCAACTCAAGCAGAATATATCAAAGCTATGCTTGATAACGAACTTGTTTTTGGTTTAGGTCCAGCAGGAACGGGCAAAACGTATCTTGCTGTTGCCCTTGCTGTATCTATGATGATTGAGGGCAAAGTTGACCGCATAATTTTATCCCGTCCAGCTGTTGAGGCTGGAGAGCATTTGGGCTTCCTGCCAGGCGATTTAAAAGAAAAAGTCGATCCTTATTTAAGACCTCTTTATGATGCTTTATATGATATGATGCCTTCTGACCAAGTTGATAAAAAACTAGAGTCAGGAGAAATAGAAATTGCACCTCTTGCTTTTATGCGCGGCAGAACCCTTGCAAACTCTGTAGTTATTCTTGATGAAGCTCAAAACACTACTCCGATGCAAATGAAGATGTTTTTAACAAGACTCGGCGAAAACTCCAGAATGGTTATCAATGGCGACTTAAGCCAAACAGACTTACCAGGAGGAACAATCTCTGGTATGTCTGACAGCCTTGAAATTTTAGAGAAAATTTCAGGAATAGCCGTTGTCAACTTTACGGAAAAAGATGTTGTCCGCCATGGTTTGGTTGCCAAAATTGTAAAAGCTTACGATGATAGGTTCAAAGCCAAGCAGAAAGCTAAATCTTAGCCGAAAGAACAAAGATTAAAATATAATGTCTGATACTCATCATTTTTTTGAAATCGTAATTAATCACAATACTTACAGTGATAATCGTGACTTAAAAAACTTGTGTTCAAAAGTAGCTGAAAAGGCTTTAGTAATAGGTCTTAGTAAAAACAATGACTTATCTGGAATACCATATCCTGCTGAAGCTAATATTCTTTTAACTGATGATGAGTTTATTAAAGCCTTAAATTTTAAATATCGGGGAATGAACTCGGCAACAAACGTGCTTTCTTTTGCCGCAATCGATGGAAAAGATTCTAAAAGTATCTCAGAAGAAGCAGAAATCTTTTCAACTTTGATTTTAGGTGATATCATAATATCTCTTGATACCATTGAAAAAGAAGCTCAAGAATTTTTAATAACATTTGAGGATCGATTGGCTCACATTATTATCCATGGCGTTTTACACTTAGTCGGCTTTGATCATCAAAATGATGATGAAGCTAACGTTATGGAAAAATTAGAAGCCAGTATTTTAGCCGAGATGGGCTTTGCGAATCCTTACAACTAATTTTGATTATTTAACAATATGAATGACGACCACCCTAATACATTAGAAAAACAAACTATACAAAATCTTAAATCTTCAACTTCATTAAGTTCTGGTGAATTTAATGAATTAGATAAGATTGCGAGTATCGAGAAAAATCATCACAACAGGCAAAAAAACTCCGGACTTATCGGACGCATTTTAGGCAAAAAAACCTCTGAGGATTCTCTACGTGATGCAATCGAAGATTTAATTGAAGAAAACATTGAAGAAACCGGCTATGAAAACTTTTCTCATCAAGAGCAAAAACTTATAGTAAATATCTTAGGACTTCATGATCTCAGAGCAATTGATGTTATGATGCCGAGAGCAGACATAATTGCCTTTCCTATTGAAAAACCATTGAAAGATTTAGTTAAATTAATGGTCGACAATGGTTTGTCCCGTGTTCCTATTTATAAAAAGACGCTTGATGACATTGTTGGGATTGTTCACGTCAAAGATATTTTAGGAAAATTGATTTCTAACAAAAAAACACCTATTGCTGAAATTTTAAACCCTAAAATAACTTTTATTTCACCAGCAATGCGCGTTTTAGATCTCCTGCGTGAAATGCAGATTAAAAGAGTTCATATGGCTATGGTTGTTGATGAATACGGCGGTATTGACGGCTTAATCACTATCGAAGATCTTGTTGAACAAATTGTCGGTGAAATTGAAGACGAACACGATGCCATAGATAAACCCAAAATTATAAAGAAAAGTGACGGCTCGATTGAAGCTGACGCTAGATCTGAGCTGGAAGATTTTGAAGAAATCGCAGGAAAAATCTTAACCGAAGAAGAACGCGAAGATGAAGATATTGACACCATCGGCGGTCTCATCACTCAAATCGCAGGACGAATTCCTGCTAGAGGTGAAGTTATAACGCACAGTTCTGGAACTCAATTCCGCATTATAGATGTTGACCCTAGAACAATTAAACGGCTTGCCGTTTTCAATCTGCCTAATAACGAACAATCTCTAAGTGATATTAGCAATAATGCTTTAAATGAAATCATAGATATAAAAAAATAATTATAAAGAATGATACCTAATTATTGCAATCTTATGCTGCGTTATTTGACTAGACATAGCACCTGCTTTAGCTATTGCTTAGCTGGCTTTCTTGGTGCCGCTAGCAACTTAAGCTTCGCTCCTTACAATCATACCGCTGTAATTTTTATTGCCTTAAGCGTTATGTTTTTTATTTTAAAAAATAAAAACATAAAACAGCGCTTCCTTTTAAGTTGGACTTTTGGCTTTTTTCATTTTGCATTTGGCACTTATTGGATAATTAATGCCTTAATGAAAGATGATACCATTCCTTTATTGGTTATGCCTTTAGCTTTAGGCGGGCTTAGCTTGTTGCTCGGGCTTTACCCAGCGCTTGCTTTTTTAGGCAGCAGTTTTTTTAAAAACAACGCAGCTAAAGCTTTTGCTTTTTCTGGATTATGGACTTTGCTTGAATGGGTTAGGAGCTGGCTTTTCACAGGCTTTCCATGGAATCCTTTAGGCAGTATTTTTGCCGCTAAAGATGAGACCATACAAGCGGCATCTATCTTTGGTGTTTATGGCTTAAGCTTAATTACAGCCTTTACTGCGGCTATCAGTGTTTATCTTTACGACCTTGATATAAAAAGCAAAATAGAAAAATCTATGCGCTATCCATTGATTAAATATCTCGCCGCTGTTTTTACTCCCTTCTGCCTGCTTTTTTTCATCTTATATGGATATGGATATGTCCGTTTGAAATGCAACCCGACAACCTACTTCGAAAATACAAACATCAGGATCATTCAGCCTAGCATTGATCAAAAACTAAAATGGGATAGAGCTTCAATCGAAAACAATTTTCTTTCCCATTTAGAGCTAAACCTTGAAAGCGGTGCCGAAAAAAACAACGCCTTTATCTGGGGAGAAACAGCCTCACCTTATGACTTAAACCAAGACGAATATAACCGCTACCGAGCAATCCAAACCCTTCCTATAAACTCGTTATTAATAACGGGGATTATCCGTGATGACGGTTCTAATTATTACAACTCAATGACAGTCATTTCGAAAGAAGGCAAAGTTATTGATTACTATGATAAAACCCACCGTGTCCCTTTCGGAGAATATGTCCCATTCCGAAGCTTTAGACCTATAGGAAAAATAACTGAAGGGTATGTTGATTTAGGCAAAGGGGCTGGTGCCAAAATTATTACGACAGATATTCTGCCACCATTTACTCCTATTATATGCTATGAAGTCATCTTTTCTGGCGAAATAAAACCTAAAGGCCTCCAACCAAGTTGGTTTTTAAATATTACTAATGATGGTTGGTATGGTCAAAGTTCGGGACCTTATCAACATTTAGCTGCCGCTAAAATGAGAGCTGTTGAAGAGGGGATTCCTCTTGTCAGGGTTGCCAATACTGGAATTAGCTGTATCATTGATGCCCTAGGCCGAGTCTTAAAACAAATACCTCTTAATACAAAAGATTTTGCAGATTCATCTTTGCCTCAACCAGTAAAACAAACAGCTTTTAATTTATTTGGAAATAAAATTCCACTATTTATGGCATTTTTTATGCTTGTAATTGCAACAGTATTTTTAATAAAACCAAAAGTTAAAAAATAAATCAAATTTTAATTTATTTTTACGTTTTTAGAACGGTTTTAATTTATTGCTATCCATTAATTTTTACTATATACTGTTTTAGTAACTTTTTGGGGGGAGGAGGAGTTAAATCAAGCAAATGCTTTTTTACAAGCATCTGCTCGTCTGTCTTAACTCTGACTAACCGACATCAGGGTGTAAAAAAAATGACGAAAGAAAAACAAAAACATAGAGCCTTTTCAAGGGGCCGCACGGCTAAGGGAGAACCTAATCCCATTGACGTTCATGTCGGTGGAAGGGTAAGACTTAGAAGAACTTTGCTTGGTATGAGCCAAGAAAAACTAGCTTCTATTTTGGGGCTTACATTTCAACAAGTACAAAAATACGAACGGGGAATGAACCGCATCGGAGCGAGTCGCCTCTGGGACTTAAGTAATGTTTTAAGAGTTCCTGTATCTTTCTTTTTCGAAGAGATAAATCAGGAAACGGCTAACCAAAGTCCTCGTATGATTATCACAGAAAATGCCGAAGTATTCGAATTACAAGAAGAGCCATCGCCATACGAAACTGATCCTATGAGCAAAAAAGAAACTCTGGAATTAGTGAAAGCTTATTACAAAATAAGTAATCAAAAAATAGCTAAGAATTTATACGAACTTATTATGGCTCTTAGCAAAAACTCAGAAGAATAATTTAAGAAGAATCAATAATTAAATAATGCCTTTCTTAAGTAGATAAGAAAGGCATTATTTTTGTTTTTTTAAACTGGATACTTGATTTTTATTTTCTATGTGCTTAAAAGAAATATCTTTTTAATTTAAAAAATAGGTGGTCTTTTTAATGATAATGAATAAAAAAGAATTCTTGTTTACTAGTGAATCTGTTTCAGAAGGACACCCAGATAAGGTTTGCGATAGAATTTCAGATTCAATAGTTGACCTTTTCCTTGGTAAAGATCCTAATGCAAGAGTTGCTGTTGAAACATTAGCGACAACTAACCGTGTTGTTCTTGCTGGTGAAGTTAGAGCTAATTTTGAAATTAATCCTAAACAGCTTGAAGACGCTGCTAGGAATGCGGTTAAAGAAATCGGATATGAACAAGACGGCTTCCATTGGAAAAATATGGTTGTTGAAAATCATATTCACAGTCAATCTGCAGATATCGCCCTTGGGGTTGATACTGATGGCGCAGGAGACCAAGGAATTATGTTTGGTTTTGCTGTTAAAGAGGACTTGGGAGATGACTACAAAGGTGATTATATGCCTGCTCCTATCCATTTTTCACATCATATTTTAAGATCTATGGCTGAAGCTCGTCACTCTGGTGAAACTCCTGAATTTTTACCTGATGCTAAAAGCCAAGTTACATTAAAATATGTTGATGGCAAACCTGTTGGTACAACTTCTATTGTTGTTTCAACTCAACACACCGCAGATGTTGACCAGAAAAAGATTAGAGAGCTTGTTCGCCCTCATGTTCTAAAAGTCCTTCCAGAAGGCTGGATGTGTGATGAAGATCAGTTCTACGTTAATCCAACTGGACGCTTTGTAATCGGCGGCCCTGATGGCGACTGCGGTCTCACAGGACGCAAAATTATTGTTGATACTTACGGCGGTATGGCTCCTCACGGCGGCGGCGCTTTTTCAGGTAAAGATCCAACCAAAGTTGACCGTTCAGCAGCTTATGTTTCCCGTTATTTAGCTAAAAACGTTGTGGCTTCTGGTTTAGCAAAAAGCTGTCTGATTCAGCTTTCTTATGCTATCGGTGTTGCCAAGCCTTTGTCTTTATACTTAGACTGCAACGGAACAGCTAAAGTTGATGAAGCAAAAATTGCAGATGTTTTAACTGAATTAGTTGATTTAACTCCAAAGGGAATTATCAAACATCTCAATCTTAGAAACCCAATTTACAAAATCACCTCTTCTTATGGCCACTTTGGCCGCAAACCTAGAGAAGACGGCAGTTTTTCTTGGGAAAAAACTGACTTAGTCGACGATCTTAAGAATGCTTTCTAAAGATACTAAAACTAAGTTTTATGGTCGAAGGCAAGGTAAGAAAATACGCCAGCCTAGAGTTAATCTTTTAAAGAATCTCTTACCGCAAATTGCGATTAATAAGAATTCTTTAAAAGATACCATAGATATAAATAATCTTTTTTCTTTTAAACCAGAACAATTATGGCTTGAAGTAGGCTTTGGCGGTGGAGAACATACCTCAGAGCAAGCTTTAAATAATCCTAAAACAGCTATTATTGCCTCTGAAGTATTTGTAAACGGCATCGCCAGCCTACTGGCTCACTTAGCAGGAACCCATAGTGATGGGACTATTCTTGATGATGAGAGCTGTTCCTTAGAAACGCGCCGTTCAGACAATGTCCGCATATTTCCAGATGATGTAAGACTTCTTTTTCCCTTTTTACCTGATGCTTGTTTTGACCGTATCTTTGTCTTATTCCCAGATCCTTGGCCTAAAAAGAGACACGCCTTAAGAAGATTTATTGGCCCTGACAATCTTCCTGAATTGAGACGTCTATTAAAAGTTGGCGGAGAACTAAGGGTTGCCAGTGATGATATGAATTATATCAGATGGAGCCTAGAGCATCTTAACAAAAATCCTTATTTTGAATGGCTTGCAACCAACCATTTAGACTGGAAAACCCCTCCTAAAGACTGGGTTCAAACAAGATACGAGCAAAAAGCTCTAAGCAAAGGTGATAAACCTGTTTATTTGCGCTTTCAAAAAAAATCTTAGGATAATTTTATAAAAAACTTTATTTTTCGTTATTTTATGCTATATGTATAAATGCTTTCAGAAAATATTTTCCCAATCGGGACTTTGGAAGTGGGCTTTTCGTTTGTTTAGCCCGCTTTTTTTATTATCTGAAAATCAGGTTAGAAACTATTAGTTTTTAAGGACAAAAAATGGAACTTAACCACAAAATTGAGGAGATTATATCTCCTGTTTTAGAAAATTTAGGATACGAGCTGGTCAGAGTTCAGCTTTTAGGTACCGTGCGCCAAACCCTTCAGATTATGGCAGAACGCAAAGACGAACAAGCTATGGCTATTGAAGATTGTACCGCTATAAGCCGAGCAATATCTCCTATTCTTGATGTTGAAGATCCTATAAGCAGCAGCTATTCTCTTGAAGTAAGCTCTCCTGGCGTCAACCGTCCTTTAACTAAACCTGTGGACTTTGTCCGTTTTAAAGGACTTAATGTCAAAGTTGAAACTAAGAGCTTTATCGAAAAGCGCAAAAAATTTAATGGAATTTTAAAAGATTTTACTGAAGACAATACCGTCGTTATCGCTATTGAAGAGGAAATTTTTAACATTCCTTATGAAGATATCCGCAGTGCTAAATTAGCTATCGCTGACAATCTTCTAAAAAAACAACCCAAAAAATAATTGTTTATTAATCAAATTTTTTAAGGAGCGTCCTAAAGGTCGAAAATACAATGGAAAATACAGCATCTTTGCCACGTCTTGAACTTTTACAAGTAGCAGATACCGTCGCCCGAGACAAAGGAATTGACCGTAATGAAGTTTTGGAAGCAATGGAACAAGCCATACAAAAAGCTGGCAGATCTCGTTACGGATTAGAACATGATATTAGAGCAACTATAAATCGCAAAACCGGCGAAATTAAGTTGATGAGATACCTTGAAGTTGTTGAAGTTATTGAAAACGAGATGACACAAATTACTTTAGATAAAGCTCTAAAAAAAGATGCCAACATTAAAATTGGTGAATTTTTAATTGATATTCTGCCTCCTATTGACTTTGGTCGAATTGCAGCTCAAACCGCTAAGCAAGTTATTGTACAAAGAGTTAGAGATGCCGAACGCAAACGCCAATTCCTCGAATATCAAAATAAAGTTGGCGAACTTATTAACGGTGTTGTTAAAAGAGTTGAATTTGGTAATATTGTTGTTGATTTAGGTAAAGCTGAAGCTGTTTTACAAAGAGATGAAATGATTCCTCGTGAAACATTCCGCAACGGCGACCGCATAAGAGCATATATTCTTGATGTTAGAGAAGAGCCAAGAGGCCCTCAAATCTTTTTATCAAGAACCTGCCCTCAATTTATGTCAAAGCTTTTCACTCAAGAAGTTCCTGAAATTTATGACAACATTATTGAAATCAAATCAGTTGCCAGAGATCCTGGATCTAGGGCTAAAATTGCCGTTTATTCCAAAGACAGCTCTATTGATCCTGTTGGTGCTTGTGTTGGTATGAGAGGAACACGTGTTCAAGCTGTAATCAGCGAACTCCAAGGTGAAAAAATTGATATCGTGTCTTGGTCTCCAGATCAGGCAAGTTTTATTGTTAACGCTTTAGCCCCTGCTGAAGTTGCTAAAGTTGTTATTGATGAAGACAACACCAAAATTGAAGTTGTTGTTCCTGATGATCAGTTGTCTCTTGCTATCGGTCGTAGAGGTCAAAACGTAAGGCTTGCTTCACAGCTTACCGCCTGCAACATTGATATTTTGACTGAAAAAGAAGAGTCCGAAAGACGCCAAAATGAAGTTAAAGTATTGTCCAACCGCTTTATTGAAGCCTTAGATGTTGACGATGTTATTGCTCATTTATTGGTTGCTGAAGGTTTTGCTTCGGTTGAAGAAGTTGCTTTCGTTCCTTTGGAAGAAATCACTGAAATTGAAGGCTTTGATGAAGATGTTGCTGCAGAACTTCAAAATCGTGCCAAAGTCTTTATTGAAAACGAAAATGCTGAACTTGAAAAGAGAAGAAAAGAGCTTGATATCAGTGCCGATTTATTAAAAATTTCTGAACTCAAGCTTCCTATGATGATTGCTCTTGGAGAAAACGGCATAAAAACTCTTGATGACTTGGGCGACTTAGCTAGTGATGAGCTTATTGAAATTCTTGGTGATGATAAAGTTACAGTTGAAGAAGCAAACAATATCATTATGCAAGCTCGTGAACACTGGTTTGAAGAAGAAAAATAGAATTAGATTTATTTTAACAAAGCGAAACATTATTTAATGGTAGAAACAGATTTCAAAAAAGAAAAATTGTGCGAAAGGAAATGCATTGTAACAGGTGCATCTCTTACCAAAGAAGAAATGATTCGCTTTGTTATCGATCCTAAAGGAGAAATCATTCCTGACATTTATGAAAAAATTGACGGGCGAGGTTTTTGGGTTTCAGCGTCAAAAACTAAAATTGAAACGGCAATTAACAAAAAACTTTTTGCGAAAGCAAGCCATAAAAAAGTAAATGCCAGCATAGATATAATTCCATTAATCGAAAAGCTGTTAAAACAGAAATGCTTAAATCTTATAGGCTTTTCAAAAAAAGCTTCTTCTTTAATTGCTGGATTTGAAAAAGTAAAAGTTGCTTTAAAAAAAAGAGAAGTTTATTTATTAATAATAGCAAGTAATGGGAAAGAAAACGGCATAAAAAAGATATCGCCTTTTATTGAACCTGATGTTCCTGTTATCAATGTCTTTGACTCTGAAGAACTTGGACATATAATCGGCAAAGACGATACCGTTTTTATTGCGATTAAAAAGTCGACAATTGCAGAAAAACTTTTTGCCGAAATAAAACGTTTCTATAACTTTATAGAAAAAGAACTTAACAATTAAAACAATCTCTAAAAAGATCTAGAGAAATGGAGCAAAACTTAAAAATATGACTGATTCGAATAACAAAACTGGCAAAAAACCTCTTACCCTTTCAAGCAAAGGTACTTTGGAGTTGAAGAAATCCGTTGATGGTCAAGATAAGATACGTCAAAATTTTACGCATGGACGCTCCAAATCTGTAACGGTTGAGGTTAGAAAAAAACGCAATATTATTGCAGGCGAAAATTCTAAAGACGATGCTTTAGTTATTGATGATGAAAAAGCTCATAAAATTAAGCTCGTTCAAGATGCACAGCGCCTAAGAGAAGAAGAAGATGCTAAACGTCTCAAAGAAGAACAAGAACAAAAAGAACGTGAAGAAAAACGTCTTCAAGCTGAAGAAGAAGCTCGCAAGCTTCAAGCTGAAATAGAGCTTTCGTCTCAAAAAGAAGCCGCTAAAGTAGCAGAAACTACAGCTGGAGCTGAAGAGAAAAAAGAAGACAAAGCACCTGTTGTTGAAGTTCCTACTGTAGAAAACATAGATGATGCAGACAAGGCTGAAAAAGAAAAATTCAAAGCCAAAGAAATCGGCAAAAAACGTCCTTTCGACGAAAGCGATGATGCTGATGACGATAGCAACAAAGACAAAGCTTCTAAAATGAAAATCACCAAAAAAGTTGTTGGTGAAAAAAGACGCTCCGGAAAAATTACAATATCTTCTGTTATCAATGATGATTTTCAAGATGAAAGAGAGCGCTCACTTGCTTCATTGAAACGTGCTAGACGTAAAGAAAAAATGAAGCAGGAGAAAAAGCCTTTAGAGAAGGTTATTCGTGAAGTTGTTATTCCTGAAACAATGACGGTACAAGAACTTGCCAACCGTATGTCTGAAAGAGGAGCTGTTGTTATAAAATCTCTTATGGGAATGGGCGTAATGGCAACAATTAATCAAGTGATTGATGCCGATACCGCACAATTGGTTGTTGAGGAACTAGGTCATAAATTTAAACGTGTTTCAGATGCTGACGTTGAAGATTCATTAATCCAAATGGAAGATACTGAAGAAAACACTGAATCACGTTCTCCTGTTGTTACGGTTATGGGACACGTTGACCACGGTAAAACTAAATTGTTAGATGCTTTCCGTTCAACAAATGTTGCCGAAGGCGAAGCTGGCGGCATTACCCAACATATTGGTGCATATCAGGTAAAAATCCCAACTGGTGAAAAAATTACCTTCATCGATACTCCGGGACACGCAGCATTTACAGCAATGCGTGCTCGTGGTGCTAAAGTTACGGATATTGTTGTCCTTGTCGTTGCTGCTAATGACGGTATTATGCCTCAGACAATTGAAGCTATTAGGCACGCAAAAGCGGCTGAAGTTCCTATTGTTGTTGCGATAAATAAAATTGACTTGCCAGCAGCTAATCCTGCTAAGGTTAAAAATGACTTATTACAAGAAGGTCTTGTTGTCGAAGAAATGGGCGGTGATGTTTTGTGCGTTGAAATTTCAGCAAAACAAAAAATCAATTTAGATAAACTTTTAGAAGCTATTGTTCTGCAATCTGAAATTCTTGCTTTAAAAGCTAATTACAAACGTCCAGCCAATGGCGTTGTTATTGAAGCAAAAATGGATAAAGGCAGAGGTTCAGTTGCTACTATTTTGGTACAAGGCGGTACGTTAAGAGTTGGCGACATCTTTGTAACAGGTAAAGAATGGGGCAAAGTTAGAGCTTTGGTTAATGAAACAGGACAATCAATCAAACAAGTTATCCCTTCACAGCCTGTTGAAGTTGTTGGACTTCAAGGAACCCCACAAGCTGGTGATGACTTTATTGTTGTAACCGAGGGTGAAGCTAAAGCCAGAGAAATATCGTTGTATCGTCAACGCAAAGAACGTGAAGCATCTATGGTCAAATCTGCCCGTAGTACAATGGATCAAATGCTGGCAAGAATTAAAGCTGGTGAAACTAAAGAAGTTGCCGTTCTTATTAAAGGTGATGTTCAAGGTTCGATTGAAGCTTTAACTGGCGTTCTTAATGATTTGTCAAATGATGAAGTTAAAATAAATATCCTCCATTCTGCGGTTGGCGGTATTAATGAATCTGACGTAACCCTTGCTAGAGCATCTAATGCTATTATCATCGGATTTAATGTCAGAGCGAACCCACAAGCAAGATCGCTTGCACGCAGAGATGCTGTTGATATTCGTTATTATTCAATCATTTATGATGTTGTTGATGATATTAAACGTGCTCTTGAAAGCAAACTTACACCTGAACTCAAAGAAAACATCATTGGCTATGCTGAAATTCGTGAAGTCTTCAACATTACCAAAACAGGCAAAGTTGCAGGCTGTATGATTTCTGAAGGCACTGTAAAACGTGGTGCCAAAGTCCGCTTATTGCGTAACGATGTTGTTATTCACGATGGCGTTCTATCTCAATTAAAACGCTTCAAAGATGACGTTCGTGAAGTTCGTGAAGGTTATGAATGCGGTATGTCTTTTGAAAATTACAATGACATTCAAAAAGGTGACTTTATTGAATGTTATGAAATTGAAGAAATTGCCGCTAAATTATCATAAAATGATTGCTTGATGAGAAAAAAATGAGAACTAAACAACCAAGCCAACGTCAACTTAGAGTTGGAGAAGAGATTCGACATATTTTATCTGATGTTCTAGCCAGACAAAATATCCATCATCCTTTGATCTATGGAAAATTGATAACAATTACTGAAGTTAAAGTTTCTCCAGATTTAAAAAATGCCATCGCTTTCGTTATGTCTTCTAGCAATAATGATATCGATTCGATTTTAGAAGGTCTTGAAACCAGTAAAAAATATTTTAAACAAGAATTAGCAAAAACCTTGCGCTTAAGGTTTATGCCTGAATTAAAATTTGTTTATGATAATAGACTCGAAGAAGCACTGCGGATAGAAAATCTTTTAAATCTGCCCGATGTTGTACGTGACTTGAAAAAAGATGCAGATGCAAACGGGGACAGTATCCTTTAAATGGCAAAGAAAAAAGGGATTCCACTCAATGGTTGGCTTTGTTTAGATAAGCCTTACGGCATTAGTTCTAACAATGCTCTTCAGATTGTTAAAAGGATTTTAAATCCTCAAAAAATAGGACATAGCGGTACGCTTGATCCTCTAGCTTCTGGTATCCTGCCCATAGCTTTGGGCGAAGCTACCAAAACGGTTGCTTATGCTATGGATAATGAGAAAACCTATGTTTTTACCATAACCTTTGGTGAGGAACGTTCAACAGGAGATGCTGAAGGCGAAGTTATTGCCACTTCAAAAGTCATACCCAACAAAGATGATGTTGCTTCTGTTTTAGCTGGTTTTACTGGCAAAATAACCCAAACACCGCCAAAGTTTTCAGCTTTAAAAATAAATGGTAAACGAGCCTATGATTTAGCGCGGAACAATGAAGATTTCGAACTGCCTCAAAGAGAAGTTCTTATAAAGAGTTTAGAAATTATTGCTTCTACAGAAGAAAATTCTAATCAAATAACTTTAAAAACCACCTGTGGAAAGGGAACCTATGTCAGGTCTCTGGCTATGGATATTGCAGAAAAACTTGGTTCAAAGGGCTATGTTTCCTACTTAAGACGAACCAAAGTTGGATTTTTTTGCGAAAAAAATGCAATTTTGCTGGATAAAATTGAAACATTAGGGCATATTGCAAGTGTGGAGGAGTTTCTATTGCCTGTTGAGACAGCGCTGACCGACATCTCGGCCCTCGCCTTATCAGACGAAGAAGCTCTTGACCTGAAGAAAGGCAAAGCTGTTGTCTGCAAAGCTGCAAACTTTGAAAACCTTACTCAAAATGAGATAGCCTATGCTCTTAATCAAGATAAGCTTGTCGCTATTGTAAGGAAAAACGATAACTTTGTTGTCCCTATTCGGGTTATGAATTATTAAACAATATATTTTAAGGAGAAATCGATGTCGATTACACCAGAACGCAAACAAGAATTAATTAAAGAATTTGCAATCAAAGAAGGCGATACAGGTTCACCAGAAGTTCAAGTAGCTATTCTTTCTGAAAGAATTAAAAATTTAACTGAACACCTCAAAGAACACCAAAAAGATTTTCACTCTCGTCGTGGTCTTTTAGTTATGGTTGGACAACGCCGCCGTCTTCTCGACTACACCAAGAAAAGTTCACAAAAACGTTATGAAAGCTTAATTGCTAGACTTGGTTTACGTCACTAATAAAAACTTATTAATATCTCTAATAGCAAGCTTGTTTTTAATAAACAAAGCTTGCTATAAGGGATAAGATTCGTCTAATCTCTGTGAGACGTAAAATATACAGAAAAATTTTAATGTAGGCTTTGTTAAAATAACAAAGAAATTAGGAAGGGAAAAGGATTATGACTATGTTTAATGTGTTCCGCGAAGAGATGGAATGGGGCGGACGCAAACTCTCAATTGAAACAGGTAAAATTTCACGCCAAGCTCTCGGCTCTGTTATTGTTACCTATGGTGAAACAATCGTACATTGCGCTGTGGTTGCTGCCACCGAAGCAGGAGAGGCTCAGGATTTTTTCCCCTTAACTGTTAACTACCAAGAAAAAACTTATGCCGCAGGAAAAATTCCCGGCGGCTTTTTCAAACGTGAAGGTAAAGCTTCAGAAAAAGAAACTTTGACATCTCGTCTTATCGATCGTCCAATCAGACCATTATTTGCTAAAAATTTTAAAAATGAAACACAAGTAATTTGTACTACAATCAGCCATGATATGGTCAACGATCCAGATATTATATCAATTATCGCAACATCAGCTGCTCTCACAATTTCTGGTCTGCCTTTCTTAGGCCCAATCGGTGCTGTTCGTGTTGGTTATCAAAATGGTGAATTCAAAATCAATCCTCTCGTAACAGAACAAAAAGAAAGTGACTTAAACCTTGTTGTTGCTGGAACTAGAGAAGGCGTTTTAATGGTTGAATCTGAAGCTCAGGAACTTTCAGAAGAAACTATGCTTGAAGCTGTTATGTTTGGTCACGAAGCTTATCAAAGCGTTATTAATATGATTATTAAGCTTGCTGAAAAATGTGCCAAAGATCCGTGGGTTGTTTTAGAAGATGCCCCAGAAAAAGCTATTGTTACAGAAAAACTTAGAACAACCTTTGGCGAAGATTTAAAAGAAGCTTTCAAGCTTACCGTAAAACAAGAACGCGTAAGCAAAATTGAAGAAGTAAAAAGCAAAGCATTAGAATCTCTTGGCGAAAATGACGCTGAAAAAGCTGTTTTCTTAGATGTATTCAAAGCTTTAGAAAGCGAAATCGTAAGAGGACAAGTTATCAAAACAGGAATTCGTATCGACGGAAGAGATACTAAAACCGTACGTCCGATTGAATGCGAAGTTGGAATTCTTCCAAGAGCTCACGGCACAGCGCTTTTCACCAGAGGTGAAACTCAGGCATTGGTTGTTGCAACGCTCGGCACGGGTCAAGATGAACAAATCATTGACTCTTTAGACGGCGAATCTCGCCAGCATTTTATGCTTCATTACAACTTCCCTCCGTATGCTACAGGAGAAGCTAAACGTATGGGGCCTCCAGGACGTCGTGAAATTGGACACGGAAAACTTGCTTGGCGTGCTCTAAACCCATTACTTCCAAGCAAAGAAGATTTTCCTTATACTATCAGATCAGTTTCTGAGATTATGGAATCAAACGGTTCTTCATCTATGGCAACAGTATGCGGTACCTCACTTGCTCTTATGGACGCAGGTGTTCCTTTAAAACGTCCAGCAGCAGGCATTGCTATGGGCTTAATTAAAGAACCAGATGGCAGCTTTGCTGTATTAACCGATATCTTAGGCGATGAAGATCATTTAGGCGATATGGATTTTAAAGTAGCAGGAACCGAAAAAGGTATTACTGCTCTTCAAATGGATATTAAAATAACTTCTATTACCAAAGAAATTATGAAAACCGCTTTACAGCAGGCACACGAAGGCAGAATGCATATTTTAGGAAAAATGCTAGCAGCATTACCTGCACCTCGTACTGAAGTAAACAAAAATGCTCCAAGAATTACATCTTTCCAAATAGCTAAAGATAAAATTCGTGAAGTTATTGGAACAGGCGGAAAAGTTATTCGTGAAATCACAGAAAAAACGGGCTGCAAAATTGATATTAACGATGATGGCATTATTAAAATTGCATCAACTTCTCAAGAAGAAGGCGATAAAGCAATCAAATGGATTAAAGATATCGTGTCAGAACCAGAAGTTGGTGAAATTTATGATGGAAAGGTTGTAAAAATTCTTGAATTTGGAGCTTTTGTAAACTTCCTTGGCAGCAGAGATGGACTTGTTCACATTTCAGAATTAAGACCTCAACGTGTAGAGAATGTTACAGACGTTTTAAAAGAAGGCGATGAAGTAAAAGTTAAATGTATCGGAATTGACAACAAGGGAAAAGTTAAACTTTCAATCAAACGTGTCAATCAAGAAACAGGTGAAGACATCGAACATCTTTTAGAAAACAACAAAAGTTCTTCTAAAGATGATGAGTAGCTTTTAGTATAATTTTTTAGTTTTTTCAAAGGAGAAAAAGCCCAATGAAGGCTTTAAACCCAGTTCTTATATCAGGTAAAGAAATTTTGCCTCTTATTGAAGGCGGCAAAGGCATTAATGTTTCCGACGGCGTCAGCACAGGCGCTTGGGCAAATGCAGGAGGCGCAGGAACATTTTCTGCAGTAACTTGTGATTGTTATGATGAAAATGGGGAATGGCTCCCAGAAAAATACTATAAAAAGACAAGAAAAGAACGCCAAGATGAGCTTGTTGAATACTCAATAAAAGGCGGTATAACGCAAGCTCATATTGCCCACGAAATGTCAAACGGCAACGGTCGTGTCCATATGAACATTTTGTGGGAAATTGGCGGCTGCGATGCCACACTTAAAGGAATCTTAGAAGGAACCAAAGGCATTCTTCACGGAATAACCTGCGGTGCAGGAATGCCCTATAAGCTTGCCGAGATTACTTCAAGTTATGGTGTTTACTATTATCCTATTGTTTCTTCAGCTAGAGCATTTAATGCCTTGTGGAAAAGGGCCTATCACAAATTTCCTGAGTTTCTAGGCGGAGTAGTTTATGAAGATCCTTGGTGTGCTGGCGGTCATAATGGACTGTCCAACAGTGAGAATCCAAGAGAACCACAACCTCCATACAGCCGTGTTGTTGCTTTACGTAAAGCTATGATAGATGTGGGATTAAAAGACACTCCAATTATTGTGGCAGGCGGGGTATGGTGGCTTGAAGAATGGGAAGACTGGCTAGACAATCCTGAAATAGGTAAGGTTGTTTTCCAATTTGGAACCCGCCCTCTCCTAACACAAGAAAGCCCTATTACTGATAATTGGAAACAAAAACTTCTAGACCTTAAGAAAGGCGATGTTTTGTTACAAAAATTCAGCCCTACCGGTTTCTATTCTTCCGCTGTCAAAACTAGATTTTTAAACAATTTAGAACGAAGAAAACAAGCAGAAATAGAATATTCTCTAGAAGCATCTGATACCAAGAACACCTCCGTTACAACCAGAAGCAATAACACTGTTTATGTTTCTGAAGCCGAGGCTGCCCAAATTAAATCTTATGAAACCGATGGTTTAACCGTTGTTAGAAGAACTCCAGACAACACCTTGGTATTCTTAACTAAAGATGAAGACGATCGTTTTAAAAAAGAAATATCGGAATGTATCGGTTGTTTGTCGGCTTGTAATTATTCTGCTTGGTCAGAAAGAGACAATGGTTCTACTGGGAAAATCCCAGATCCTCGTTCTTTCTGTATTCATAAAACACTCATTGACATTTCTCACGGTGGAGATGTTGAGGATAATATTATGTTTGCAGGTCATAATGCTTACCGCTTCGGGTTGGATCCTTTCTACAATGATGGATTTATACCAACGGTTGCCGAACTTATTGAGCGCATAAAAACTGGAAAATAAAAAATCTTTCTATTTGCAGTATTGCCTTTTTTGGGATAAAATTAAGCTGTTTTTGTCTAAATGATTTTTATCATTAACCAAAAGCAGAGCTTATAGTTTTACCCTCTAAAGGCGATTTAATAATATGAAAAAAGAAGTATTTGCTCCATCATTAAAAACCAGCCTTAACCGCCCTTCTGTTCAACAGGAAGAGCACAATCTTATAAGCGGTGCTGCTAAAAATTATCCAAGACTACGGCTAAAAAAAGACAGCCTTGATTCTTTGGTAAAACTTATTGGCGAATTAGAAAAATCGGAAAGAGGGCGGAATTTGTTAACCGCCGCTGAAAAAAGTGATGCTTGGATTGGCTTCAGCCATAATATGGCAGCTCAGGGAAGCTATTGTGAAAAACAAAACAGGATTATGCTTAATTCTTCAATTAATAGCGATAAAATGGTTGTTACTTTAGCTCACGAGCTCCGTCATGCCGAACAGTTTAACACAACGGTCGATATAAGCCCGTCTACAGATACCTCAAAAACCTATTTAATGGGACAGTTTGCAATTGAAGCTGACGCTAATGCCCATTCAACATTAGTTGCGTGGGAATTAAAACAGCTTGGTAACGAAAAACCTTTTGAGGAATTTAAAAAAGAATCTCCTCATATTGTTAATCCTTTTGAAGAGAAGATAAACGCCGGCGATACTTTAGGAGCTTTAGATGCCGCCTTTAACGGCTGGTACACTAATATGAATATTAGAAGAGCTTACGAAAAGAATTATACTGGTATGCTTGATCAAGAAGGAGTTCGTTTTTCTAAAAGTCCTGATGCTATGGCTAGGGAAATATCTCCCGCCGATACTATAAATCGAACCTGTGTTTATAATAACAGTAATTATTTTAAGAGTAATCCTGATATTTTAGAGGATAAAGAACACTTAAGTTTAGGGCACGAAACTTGGTGGTCATGCTGGCGGACATATCGTGATCTTGCTAATCGCAAAGATTACACCTCCTCTTCAGAAGTAGCTAATCAGAAAATGACAGACATTCCCCGCCGTGAAAACAGTGATTATTATTATGAAATTTCTCCTGAGCAGGCGAAAAATGCAGCCAAGCCGTCATTCAGCCTTTTGATAAATAAGCTTATGAGACAAAAAGGCAAATAAGACCGTTAGAAAAAACATTTTTTTAAACTTCTGGCATTTTGGTTTAACTAGGCTTTTTTATTTTTTCCTCTTTACCAATCTTAAAACTATGCTCTAAAGTGTCGTTATTAATTTTGCCTAATTGCAGCTCTTAATAAACATTTTTTACTTTTATCAAAAGTAAAATCAATTTTTTTAAAAATACAAAAGTTTCTATATGAACGAACATTGTCCTAGAAATACCCTCCTATGTTCTTTTTTTGTTCTTGACAACTGAACTTTTTATGTGATATAAAATCTGTCAGGTTCAGTAACTCTTAGTGTGCCTTTTTTATATGACGTATTAGAAATAGACAGTTATAGTTTGAAGAAAGGTGTTTTTAAGGATTTTAGTTATGAAAAGATTCGTTTTTTTTATTATGTTTGTTTTTTGCTTGTTTACGGGTTCGAGTGTCAGGGCAGAATATTGCTGGATGATTGGCTGTGAAGGTGCTGTCGGCTATGTTTTTTTAACGGAACCTCAGCAGTGGAGTGAGCCTAAGACCAGCATCGTTTTTAATGGCAAAGAATATAAAATATTTAATCCAGAACACACTTTTTTATTTACTAAATCAGGACTGCCTAAAATTGGTGAAGAAGTAGAACTTAACATTGGCACCCCTATCTATGAAGAAGATGAAATTATCGAACGAAGCGATATGTTCAAAAAGTTCAAGTCGGGCTTAAACGAAAATCCAGAAGAATATGGACCTAGTGATGACATATGTCTTACTTGGCCGAGTGGTTATGATGGAGAGTATCCTATGGCAGGCGGAACTATTTTAAAAATCTTAGGATATAAGACGTTTAGCTTTGATAATGAAGATTTTCTTTTTGCAAAAGTAAAAATTCTAAAAGATGGCGGAACAGATTAATTTTTTTAACCTTTATCTTTTTTATAAAGGTTTTTAGCTGTTAGGTTAACTTAAAAAGAATAGATTTTAAGGATTTTAGTTATGAAGAGATTGTTTTTTTTAATTGTTTTGAGTTTTTGCTTGTTTACGGGTTCGATTGCCAGAGCAGAATATTGCTGGATGATTGGTTGTGAAGGTGCTGTCGGCTATGTTTTTTTAACGGAACCTCAGCAGTGGAGTGAGCCTAAGACCAGCGTCGTTTTTAATGGCAAAGAATATAAAATATTTAATCCAGAAGACACTTTTTTATTCACTAAACCAGGACTGCCTAAAATTGGTGAAGAAGTAGAACTTAATGTTGGCACCCCTATCTATGAAGAAGATGAGATTATCGAACGAAGCGATATGTTCAAAAAGTTTAAATCGGGCTTAAACGAAAATCCAGAAGAATATGGACCTAGTGATGATATTTGTTTTGACTGGCCGAGTGATTACGATGGAGAGTATCCTATGGCAGGCGGAACTATTTTAAAAATCTTAGGATATAAGACGTTTAGCTTTGATAATGAAGACTTTCTTTTTGCAAAAGTAAAAATTATTAAAGATGGAATAAGATAAATTTTTTAACCTTTATTTTTTTTATAAAGGTTTTTAGCTGTTAGGTTAACTTAAAAAGAATAGGTTTTAAGGATTTTAGTTATGAAAAGATTGTTTTTTTTAATTGTTTTGAGTTTTTGCTTGTTTACGGGTTCGAGTGTCAGGGCAGAATATTGCTGGATGATTGGCTGTGAAGGTGCTGTCGGCTATGTTTTTTTAACGGAACCTCAGCAGTGGAGTGAGCCTAAGACCAGCGTCGTTTTTAATGGCAAAGAATATAAAATATCAAGTCCTGATGATGTATTTTTATTTACTAAACCAGGATTGCCTAAAATTGACGAAGAAGTAGAACTTAACATTGGCACCCCTATCTATGAAGAAGATGAGATTATCGAACGAAGCGATATGTTCAAAAAGTTCAAATCAGGTCTAAAAGAGCCATATATTGGGGTAGAAGATGTCTGGAAAATTAGTCTTACTTGGCCGAGTGATTATGATGGAGATTATCCTATGGCAGGCGGAACTATTTTAAAAATCTTAGGATATAAGACGTTTAGCTTTGATAATGAAGACTTTCTTTTTGCAAAAGTAAAAATTATTAAAGATGGAATAAGATAAATTTTTTAACCTTTATTTTTTTTATAAAGGTTTTTAGCTGGCGGCAAAGATTTTTTAGTCTTTGCCGCTTTTTTTATTTATTAAATTTTAAGGAGAATATAATTATGAATAATTTGCGAACTAACGATGTTCTTTCAAAAAGACTTAAAAAAACAACCGATAAAATAGAACAAGATAAAGACTTGATTATCAAAGCCGTCGGAAAGAATGAAGATGAAAGCGGGAAAAAAACCTACCAAATATCACACGCAGGAACTTCAAAAAGCAGTTTTTCCGTCGGTCGTCTGCAAACAGATTTTGCTGGAGACGATAAAGAAATAACCAGAGATGATTTTATAAAAAACATAAATAATATAAATAGAAATCTTTTTAATGATGGAAAAATAACCAACGATGGGCTTTTAACCTCAGACGATATTAACCAAATAAAAGAAGGGCTAGTAATCAAAGGCAACGTAAATGCTATTTCAAAGTCCGTAAAAAACAAAATTAATACGGCTTTGCAGTCAAAAGAAGGTCAAGAGATTGTTAACAAGTTAGACAAGCAGCAAGTTAACAATCTTTTAGTCGGTGTCAAAAAAACTCGTGATGCAGCATTGTCCAACCCCGATATTGCTAATAATCCAGCCTCTGCAGCTTATGTTAATTCTGATGCTTTTATGCTTCGAATTGCTGATAATATTAACCAATATGGCTCAAATGGTCGCATGTGTGATTGGCTTAAAGGTGATAAAACTTACATTGATAAGAAAACTAACAAGGAAAAACCTTTTGGAAACCCAATTTCAAAAGATGTTACTATTTCAGGAGATGTTCTTAAAAAATATACCGATAATTATAAATATGCAAAGGAGCATACAAAAAACTATAATAAGCGAATTGATAATCTTGATACGGTATTAAAAGAACAAAAAGATAATCCTGCAAAAAAACAAAACAATGAAGCTGATTTTAAACAACCAAGCGTTTTTTCAGGTTCTAAAGATATTGCAAAAAACATCGATAGCAATCTTTCTAATCCAATTGATTTTGATAAGATTAAAACAAAACAAGATGCTATTGCTGAAACCCTTGGAACTGATGCCGCAAACGCAGGTCAGAATAACAATACAGATAACACCAGACAAGGCGATGAGACCGTTGCTTCAAACAGTTTTCTGTCTAAAGATACCGCAGCAGGTAATTTTAAAAACGGCAAAAACAATGCCAATGATATTCTTGAGAAGTTAAGCAAAAATGTCGATATTTCCTCTATAATATTAGCAAAAAGACCAGAAGAGATGACTAAAGAAGAAATGAGAGAAGCGCAAAATTTTGTTTTTGATAAAGTTTTTCACCCCAAAAGATTAGAGGTTGATGATCATATTAAAAAATATTTTGGCGTCCGCTATCCAGGAAAAACCGAATATGATGATACGGGAAGAATGATTGACACACCGTCTGTTATTAATGAACCTTTAGAACCAAGCCAGATTAAGGATAAACAAGGAAAGCCTGTAGAGCATGGACTTAAAGGCATTGCGGGATTAATCGATAATGCTGATGGAATAACGGGAGGAAAAGGCGTTGAGGTATTGCAAAAAGCCTTAAATTATCTAGGTCGTTCTTTTGGTGTTAACGATTATGATGTTCCAGATAAAATCTATCTAAGAGAACCCGTTAAAACGCTAAAAGAAGATAATATCTTGGGACCTAAAACGGCAACCGCAACTTTTGACAATCTTGTTAAAAACGGTGCTAATAATTTAACAAATGCCTTTAACAGCATTTTAAAAAAACAAAAAGACGACCTTTATTAATTTATAGTATTTTGCTTATGTTCAAATTTTAAACAATAGCGGCAAAGATTTTTTAGTCTTTGCCGCTTCCCTGTTTATTTAACTTTATGGCGGGCAACACTTAAAACAAGGTTTACTTTAAAATGTTGTCTCTTATTTTGCCTTACGGCAAATGTCTGCCGATGCGCTTTGCTTTTAGCAAAAGCAAAAGTAAAACTTTTTTAAAAAAATAGCTAAATATCAATCAATTTAACCAACGGCAACCCTGTTTCGACCGTCTTTTTTGGCCTTATACAAAGCATCGTCAGCTTTTTTGATAACGTCCTCAGCCGAAGAATCAACTCTCCCCTTTTCTGCAACTCCCATTGAAACCGTAACTTGGACAGTACTCTTTTGAGCCTTTTCCTTATCTTTAGAACGCAGGCGAAATTCGGTTTGCTCAATCTTTTGACGAATTTCTTCTAAATAGTCTTTTGCTTCATTTTTGCTTTTGCCAGGAAATAATATTGTAAATTCTTCACCGCCATAGCGATATGCTTTTCCGCCGCCGCCCACAGAAAACAAGTTGCTGGCTACCATTCGCAACACTTGATCTCCAACGTCGTGGCCATAAGTGTCATTAAACTTTTTAAAGAAATCAATATCTGCCATAGCAACCGCATAACGGCTTCCCAGCTTTTTCAAATCCGCTCCTAAGGCTTGTCTTCCTGGGATTCCTGTTAAGTGATCGTGAAATGCCATATTATAAGAATCTTGAATTATGGAAGCTAAAATAATCAAAATAGATGCGAGGAAAAACTCAACTGGCATCTTATCGCCAACAAAATGAAGTCCAAAAAACAGCGTAATCGTAACCGTTAAAAAACCACAATCCATTGGTTTGCCTGTAATTGATGCCTTAACCATAAACCACAAAAAAGATACCAAAAATGCTGTCAATCCCACTTGGGGAATTGGCGTGCTTTTAAAACTATTTTGGAAAATTTCCATATTAACAAAGTCATTGAGATTTTGAGCAATCTTTAAAAACCTTGCCGCATAAGGATCGTCGGCTTGATAAAACGCCATAAAAAAGACTAACGCTGTTTGAGCTATTAGAAATAATATTTTTAAAAAACCTTGAAACGTTAAAAGTCCTCTCTCCTCAAGATACGAAAATATGATTAGATTTAAAGGGGCTAAAAAACAATATGCAGGAAAGAATACCAAACTGTACAAATCAGCGCCTAATCCATTGGAAAGCTTTAGATAAATTAAGAGATAGCCCAAGAATGAAACTAAAGAAATAAACAATGCCTTAGTTTTATTGAACCACCAAGAAAGGACAATTGCGATGGCAACGGAGATAAAAAAGAAATAATGAATCATAAAAAAGCCGAATTTAGGCATCTGAGGGAAAAGCGCTCTGACGACTAAGGCTCCAGCTAAAAAAAAGGTCGGAACGGCTGCCGCTTTCGCTATTTTTAAATATTCTAAAAGTTTTTTTGCTCGACTTTGCACCTTAAGCTCCCGATATAACAATCGCCCGCAAGAATTGTCCTTTGCGAGTTAAAAAATGTTCCATTTCTTAAAAGAACTTAAACTAAAAAAGTTAATAATTATGTTATAAAATCAAAAAAATCTTTAAAAATTTTGTTACCAAACAAAATAAGGCACCGCCGCTCTTGGAAAAACACCATAATGCCTTGCTAAATCTGTAATATTTTCACTATCAGGAAGAGCGCCCAACGTCATTTTTATTTCTCGGCGGTGAACTCCAGAGGCAATTAAAACGCTGTCCAAACCAGCTTTATCAGCCCCGATTAGATCTGTTTCAAAAGAATCACCTATTACAACGGTACGTTCTTTGTAAATATATTCTGGAAGTCCTTCTAAACAGTATTTAAAAACTCTGGGATCAGGTTTTCCTCTTCTAAAAACCACTCCGCCCAAACGTTCATAATAATTGGCGATGCTTCCAGAACCAGGAACCGCAACGCCAGAAGCAATGCCTTTAACATCAGGATTGCAGCAAATCATCGGCAGCCTTAAATCTACAGAACGTTCTAAAACTGGTCTTAATGATGTTTCATCAGCCCCAGAAAAAGGAAGTCCAGTTAATAAAATAAAGTCAGCTTCTGCAATGGTCGGCGTTTCTTTGTAATTTAAACCGTCAACTATCCCTGTTATTCTTTTAGCGCCAATATGAAAATAATTATATCCTAGATTTTTAAAAAAAGAATCTTGGCGAGCCTTCATTTCATAATGAATAACTTCTCCTGATGACAAAAGACCATAATAAAGATTACGTGTAAGTCCAACAGCCTCAAGAGTAGATGCGACAATTTCCGAGCGCCTTGAAGAATTTGTTAGAAAAACAACTTTTTTATTGGCCTGCGACAATGCTATTAACGCATCAATCACACCATCATAAGGTCTGTTTCCTTCAAAAACTACTCCCCATAAGTCGACAATAAAAGCATCATAGTTATCAGCTAAGTTTGAAATTCCAGATAATACGGGGATATTAGTCATAAACTCTCTTCTTTATTGCTGGCGCATATCATACCCAACCGCATCTTGAACAGACTGAAAACCATCTGCTCTCAAAAGTGCGGCAAGTTCTTTTCTAATTTTTTTAACAACATATGGCCCATTATAAATAATCGCAGAATAAACCTGCACTAAAGATGCCCCTGCTCTAATTTTTAAATAAGCGTCTTTTCCTGAAAAAACACCGCCTACCCCAATTATAGGAATCTGCCCTTGAGTGTGATAATACATCTCTTTAATTAAATGGGTGCTGACTTCAAAAAGAGGCTGCCCAGATACCGAAGTTTTAAGTTTAGTATCGACCTTCTTGCTTGTAAGGGTTTCCGTTAATCTTTTGGAGCCGCCAGCAACCACAATTCCATCAATATTATTAGCAATAGCACATTTTGCTGTGGCTTCTTTGCTTAAATCGCTCAAATCTGCCGAAACTTTAAGAAGAAGTGCAGGCTTAGTAATTGGTGCCACAACATCAATTGCTTTGCGCAGACGTGATAGCAACGCATTAAGACTGTTTTCAACCTGATATTCTAAAAGTGATGCCATATTGATTGCAGAAATATTGATTGTTACATAATCACAAAAAGGCGCAACCGCACGCAAAGCTTTTTCATACTCCCCAACAGGATCTGTTTTGCCGATATATTCGCCTTTTTTATCGATTTCCACAATGGAACCTTCGCCAATACTAACGCCTACAATATTTTTGCGGGCTCTTCTGGCTGTAAGCTTTGCTGCCGCTTCTTTAGCCCCATCATTAGGAAAACCAATGGTCGCATCAGATATAGCAAGATCGCTGGAAAGACGAATGGTCGCCCTTTTTACTTTTTCACCGTCAATAGTTATAGTTCCAACTTCACCAAAACCAAAACCGACATCTGATAAGTCATCAATAACTTCGATGTCGGGATCATAGCCAGCCGCAACGCCTATGGGATTAGGAAAGTTACGATTCCACAAAGACACCTTTAAAATAGGATCGTCTCGCATTGGAGGTTCAGAAAAAGAACCGTCCTTTAAAAGCCAATGCTGCCATTTACGAGCAGTTTCAGGATTGCACCCTTTTAATACTGGACCTAAAAAATTCCAAGGGTTTTGGGTCATCTTCTTCAGAAAAAAACCAGCCATATATTTTCTCCAATTATATCTTTATTTCATATTTTTAAACATTTTATCCTAAAAATACAATATATGATATTCATTCAGTCAATATTATTATAAAAAAGCTTATCTCCAATCTCTAAACAAGGAGCCTTTCCTCTTGCCCACAAAGGGTATTCAAAAACATCGTGAAAGATTGTTGCGCCTTTAGTTATGTCATCTACAGCGTTATGAAGTTTTTTCAATGAAATCCTTTTGCATATATCAAAGGCTTTATCATCTTTCGGAATATTATTTAAAAGGAAATAATCATAACTATGTTTATCCCAGCAAGAAAACAACTTCGAATCCATACAAATAGTTGTCAGTTTTGTATTTGAAGATGATTTCTTTACTCTGTTAATAGCCACACAAGCCATAGCTTCCATCATTTTTAAGGAATCATTGTGAGACATTCCATAAATAGTTTTTGCTAAAACTTGCCAATCTTTATTTTCTTCATTTTCTTGTTTTTTTTGCTTTACTTCTTCCATTTCTTAAATCTCCTTAAAACTTTTAAATTTATACTTCAAAATTAGTTTCTGCCTCAAAATTGCCGCTGCAACCACGCCAATCACCTTTTGATGCCGCTCTGCCATAAGCTTTTATTCTTATCGGTTCTGATGAGATACAGCCTGCAACCGCATCTAAGCCATCATCACGACCTTTTCCGCCAGGAACCCAGTTCCGCATCTCCTCAACAAAAGGTGTTGCTAAAACGCTTTTGTGAACATTTAAAGCTTTGTCTGCCAGCAGAGCGTCAAAAGCTTCCATAATTCTGATGTCTTTTGCTTTACGGCTGTTTTCTTCAATCACACTGCACGCAACGCCAGCCTTTGCCAATTTTTGGCGCAGGATTCCAGGTAAGAATCTGCCAATGCCATTTTTTTCAATTCTAATTGACGGTAAAAAATATCTTGAGGCGAAAGACGCAACCTTTTGACATTGAATACTTGCAGCCTTATCACTGTCATCGGCATTGACTTCTAAATAACGCACCCGATAAAGCCAAAGAGAACCGTCTTCTGCGGTAAATACGCAGGCAATTACACTACCATCGCCCTTGTTTGCTCCCACACCATAAGCAGGATCCCACCAGCAGGAGGCAGAAACCAGCCGTTTATCACCTAATTTTAATTCCATTTTTCCTTGAGAAAATGCAGTTTCGATTTCGTTATCAAAAATCACAAGATTTTCGACATCAAGCCTGCCGTCCGTTATATTAACTGGCTCTAACATCATTTGACTTAAAAATGATTTTTCACCATTGCGTCTTCTTATCGCTGCTATACGGGAGAGCGAAAAACGTTCAGGCCAGCTGCTTTGTCCTGATTCATCTAAAATCGGTATCTGCAATTTATCAAAACCCAATAAAAAAGGCTCATTATCAATATGAGCCTTGTCTTTTTCTGTCTGATAAATCGTATTAAACGTGTGGGGCGTTCCGATATAAAGCACCATTCCTTTCGGCGTTATTATGTAGTCAAGTTCCTTTAGTTTTTCCCTAAGATCCTTTCTTTTAAAAGACGTATCCGAATTTTTAGGAACCTCAATATCATCGCAAATAATAATATCAGCTCTTGAACCCGTGATATTGCCGCCAAGACCTCTTGCCAAAACCGACGGATCTCTTAATTCTGCTCTTCTTGCTATGATAAAGCTGTCTTTCCCCCATTGCTCTTTTTTCAAAGGAATTAAATGACGGGTCAAATCGTGCCTTTCAATAATACGCTTGATATTACGCACCATTTTTCTTGCCAGCTCTTGATCTGCTGCCATTACTAAAATGCGTAAATCAGAATTTTGAAGCAAAACCCAAGCACAAAACAAACCAACAATCGTTGATTTTCCAGAATTACGAAAAGCCATAAGCAGAGCTTCTCTTTTCTTGCTATGCCAAATTTTAGTCAGCCATTTAACTATAATTCTTTGATGCTTCGGAATTTCAAGTCCTTGAGCTTTGTTCCAAATCCAAACAAATTCTAAAAAATCAACTTTTGTTGTCATCATTCATCTTCCATATCTGCTAAAGCCGCTCTGGCATCAGCTATTAACTGTTCAGCAATATCATCTTGGCTCGGCTCATCTTGCGTTTTTTCTGCCCATTTCATAAGCTTTAACAAGGTATCAATATGAGCCATTGCAGCTTTGCAAGCTGAGTGATAATTCGCAAACCCCTTGGCGTCCATTGGCGCTTCGGTTTTTGAAAAAAGCTCATATCCCAAAATGGCTTCTGAAACTTTTTGCGGAATAATCATTAGTAAATGTTTTTTCAAATCTTCACTTGAAAATGGCATAATCTTTCTCCTTTAATATTTTTTCCTTCAAGAAATCTTATTTAAGATTTTTCTTAAACAGACTATCAGCAATTTTTTCACCACTGCGCCCCACGACATAGCCGCCAACACCGATATTTAAAAGCTGCCAAAGTTCATCAGGCATATCTAAAGTAACTGATGCCCCAAATAATGCTTGAGCATAAGGTGCTATTAAAAAATTGTTGATTAAAATTGCCGTAATCGAGAGCATTAGGATAGGACGCCACTGCGATGTCAGCGTTTTTTGACTATTGGCTTCTGCCAAAACAATATTGGCTGCCGCCTTATCCATTTCCGCAGAATGACTTAATATCTGCATTTGAGCTTCATTCTTAGCCTTTTCGGCGGCTTCCTTATCGGGAATAACTTTGTCGATTACACTGCTTATAACGGGTAGGATTGCTGCTAAAATTGCCGTCATATCTTTTTCCTTTCATAAAATTTAGCCATAAAAAAAGCCCCTTGCGGAGCCACATAAAAGTTGCCATTTATTTTAATTTCAGCCTTGTTTAATCATCTGGGCTATTCGAGTTGACCTTAAGCCCACCTGTTTTGCCCAATCACTATTAAGCGCTTCAATAGCCGCTTTTTCAAAATCGCCAAACTCCATTGCGCTCAGCATCTTTTTAAAACCAAGAAGCCTTTTGATACCTAGGTTAAAGCACATATTGGCAAGCGCTCGTTGTCTTTTCTCTGACATATTCCGCCACCAGCTAAAATTTTTATCTAATTCAAATTCCACGTTTTCAATATCGTTTTCTAATAGATAAAATGCCTCATCTTTGGTGATGCCAACATCTTCAATATTGCGCCCGATACCGATAGTTAATTTGCCCTTGCTGCATAAATAAGGTTTTAACTTAAGCCCCTCATCTATGAGTAAATCTTTTTTAAGTTCCTCGTTATTCATTTATCCAACCTTCCCCATAAGCCATAAACCATTGCCGCTAAAAGCGCCGTTGTTGATAATCTTACAAAAGTCTGCCAAGCTACACTTTTGGTCGCCCGCCAAGCATCAAGCAAGTTCTTTATCTCTTTAATATCATCTTGAGAAAAAGCCTTTTCTACACCTTTTTCGACTGCTGTTTCCAATACTTTTTCAAACTCTTCTCTTGGCATACAAACAAAACCGCCTTCAGCACAAGGAGTTAAAATTTCTTTTGTCATCTAGCTCTCCTCTTCTTCGATTGCTTGCTCTATTTCCTCACTTGTTGGTTTTACCTGAACTTCATCAAGCCAGATTAAATCATCAAAGGTGTCGCCATTTAAAGTCCATCTAGCATTGATGCGGATTTTCATTAAGGTTTGAATTATTTGTTCGTGTGTCATACTGCAATCTCCTTGATTGTTAATGTTACAGGGGTTGTAGTACTAGAAGATATAGACACCGTTGACCCCACCGTTCCTACAGCCATAACTCTTAATTTAAAATTTTTAGTCGTTAATGATGTATTGTTTATAATTGCTCTTATATATAAAGGAGCGTCAACAAGGGCTTCCCCTGTACTCTTACTAACTGATCTAAAGCCGCATTCTGCTGTATT
The DNA here is from genome assembly GCA_050175015.1 of Alphaproteobacteria bacterium. Taxonomy (GTDB): domain Bacteria; phylum Pseudomonadota; class Alphaproteobacteria; order JBFXJJ01; family JBFXJJ01; genus JBFXJJ01. Next base: position 167,271 of record JBFXJJ010000002.1, read on the forward strand.
TAATTGAGTCTCGTTATTTACATCATAGATTTCAGCTCTGCCTAACAAATAGGCATCAGCTTTATCAGCTCCATAATAATATTGATTAAAAATTCTATATCCGCTGGCTTCAATGATTAAAATCGAATTTGAAGACTTCGGGGTGTATGCTAATGTCAAGACAGCTTGGAACTCCTGCTCAGTCGTTGTTAATGAAGACGTCCTTGAGGACATTTTAAAACCAATCTGCGTTCCTGAAGCTGTAAGAATTTCATCTCTTGCTGCCTCGGCTGCTATTTGGGCGGCAACAGCTTCGCCTCGATAACCATCGGCTGCGCTTTCACTACTGGCAGCGCTTGCTGCACTTGAAGCTGCCAGCTCGGCTTGAGCCGTTGCGCTAGTAACAATGGTATCAAAATTATCGCTGCTATTGATAAGACCATCACCGTCTTCATTCCAAAGAAGAGCCTTGCCTGCATTGGGGGACGGCATCTCGGTATTTATATCCGCCGCATAAGCTGGCAGTTTGAATGCTCTTGAAATACTGTCATCAATCTGCTGAATTGCAGCCGTTTGAAAATCAAGTTCATCGTTAATAACCTTTGCTCTAAAAGCTCCACCTGTTTGAAAATCTGATGTTCGTTCTATAACCAGATTTCTAAGAAGCGTTACTATGGTCCCTTGCGTTGGAGCGGTATCTAAAACAATCTCACCGCCTCCGCTTTCTCCTGCACCAGAGATACTAAAGCCTGTGGTTATCTGCTCACTATCAAGCCAAACCTGCAAATCCTCGTCTTTAAAAATAGGAAAAGAATAAATAAAAATGGTTTGTTCTCCATCTGCTTCATAGCGTATTCTTGGAGTTACATCTCCAATAACAATATGTTCTGTCATTTTTTAATCCTTCATAAAAAAATCTTTTAAAGAAGTGAACCTGAAGAACCTAAGACGTTGTTATAATATCTTAAGTTATTCATAGCACTGCTGTAGTTTATTGAGTTTAAATCCATAAGATTCTGGCGCTTTTCGTTGCTTAAAGAACGAGTTACTTGAGATATTTTGTACTGATCCATTTCTTTATCATAATCAGCATCTTCATCAGATCTTTTAGCCATACCCATTTGTACTGCCGCCGAAGAACCGCCGCTTCCAACTCCAGAAGCTCCCATTGCCGCTCTTTGCGTAGCCAGTTCTGCTTTTAAAAGATTAAGCCGCTTTTTTTCTCTTGCCTCTGCTGTAGTTTTGATATTTTCAATACTAGCTTGTGCGGCTTCTTCCTGAGCAGCCTGTGTTGCTGCCACGTTTTTTGCCTGAGCTTGATACTGCTTATTAGTTTGGTATTGTCCCAACAAGCCTGTTCCAACTCCAGCAATAGCTGTCGCTGCCTGTAATGCTCCCATTATTCACCTACCTTTATTTTCGTTGTTACTGATAAAATATTCAAATCAAGCGGCTCATCACCCTTGACGCTCCAGATGGGCTTTTGCAAGTCCCTAATCCAGCCAAAAGCCTTAACAACAACATCTCCAGTGTACGCTGTAGGAGGACTGTCTAAAAAATCCGCCGTATCAAGATGAGGCATTAAGACGTGGCGATAACCTTTGCCCGTTGTTTCCGCCATAAACGCAGAGGTATTTTTTACCCTAAAAGAAATATCAATCAGACGATATGAACGCATCTGCATTATGCTGCTTGTTCCAGAAGTGATAACTGGCGGCAGCGGTTCTATTTGATGAAAAAAGCCAAGCCCTACTTCTATTTGCGATACTTCATAAGGAAGATTAATGGCACCATCTAAAACGGTGCAGTCATTAATAAGAGCTTCATCGGCTCTTACCTTAACTTTTTTGCCTTCAAGATGCTCTAAACCTTTCCAAGTTTTCTTTGGCTCTTCCGAATCCCCTGTAAGAGCGCAATCCGTATGCAAATCATCGTCAAACACCTCTAAGAAATAAGAGTCATTTCTTTTCACAATGACGTATGTGTTCCTGCCAGCGACCGCCACCGATAAAAAACGGCCATCGGTTTCAGCCAAACTCCAAGCGGTTATCTTTTCCGTACGATAATTAGTAACAAATGCCATACTGCCATCTGCCACCACAACATTTAAAAGCCTTTTAACAGCATCATAGTCCTGATCCAGCGGATCTTTAATAAGATGCTTGGAAAGCATTGCAAGATCGTTTGCCTGATATGCTTCTTCTAAATCGGTATAAATAAACTCCCTGATTTCATCACCATTAGCGCCAGCAAAAAGAGTTGCGCCGTCAACATTTAATGGCGGAACATATCTTTTCAGAATTGAACCTATTCTTGTCTGACGAGACAGCTGTATATTAGACGGCGTTAAAGGATCGCCTGTAACCATCCATTCTGAACCCGAGGTAAACACTTGTAAGTGACGTCCTGAAAAAATGGCGCAAATCGCATTAACTTGATCTGATAATATTTGAAATTCTATTGATTCATCATCAAGCCCTTCGCCCAAATCAAAGTTCATCAAATCGCTTGACTTTGACAGCCATAAACGATTAGGCAAATCTCTTGAACCACCAATAACCAATCTGTCTTGATGGAATGTTACGGATATTGGCCAGCCTCTTAATGTCGAAAAAGCTGGTTCTTCCCAGTTTTTAGTTTCATCAGTTTCCGAGAGTTCAACTTTTACCGTTGCCGCTATTTCCGTCGCAGAATTAACAGCGGTTACAAGAACCTCACCTTCAGCCAAACGAAATCTTAAACCAATATAGTCATCACTAAAAAAATCTTTTGATGCTGTTATAGTAATATCACCCGTTGTTCCAGAAGGGGTAAAAGTTAAATCATCGTCCTCAAATTTAAAGTAAGGCTGCATTAAACTGTCATCAACTTCCTCATATTGCCATTCAGCAACCGACCAGTCAGCATCAGAAGATCTTGTTATCTTTCTAGGAGGTACATCTCTATGCGTTACCAGAAGAGTGTCGGCACTTTGCGTCCACCTTATAGTAGAAAGCTGGTCTTCGGTCCAAGGCGTATCAAAACTTGCAATTTTAACCCCATCGAGATAAACATCTACGGCTTCATCTTTAAAATTAAGCAGATAGACCTGCTCGGTATTGAATTCAAAGGCTACCAACCTGCCGACACCATCTAACGTGTCCAAATATCTTAAGCCGCTTCTTCTTGAAATTCCTCCTGTTGGGTGAACAAAAACATTTCTTAATTTCATCGCCCCGTTTTCATATGATCGAAGATCTCCTCTTCCCAAAAGATCTGGCGACAGCTCTCCTGAAGAAAAGCTGGTCTTAACAAGATTTAAAACGCTCATTTACGCACCTCAACCAAAGAATAATCTTCAAAACATTTAGGACTTTCTTGCTGCGCATCAATTAATCTGGCACGTTTAAATTCTTCTTCTGCCATCTTGGTCAAAACATCAGATCTTGTTGTGCTTTCAGTTAAAGGTATACAAAATTCTGCCGCCAATCTTGCAATTAACACCTGCGTAAAATACGGAGGAAAACTCTTTTCATCTGGGCGGAAAATATAGGTTAAATTAACACTATCAGAATCAGTATGAAGTCTGTTTTCAACAATACGATAGTTAATTCCTCTGCCCCTATTTCCGATACCTGCCGAAATAATCCTTAAAAAATCAGATGGAAGCTTAAAAGCATTTTTAAAATCCGCCACTGGCGACGCCGCAAGTTTAGGCAGAGTTGTCTGAGCAACAGCAAAACTCCACGGATAAACTGCCAGCATTGCATCTCTTGTTGATGGATAAAGATTGGCTGCAACTTCGGCTTCAGCCGTGCCTTCATCAAAAGATGAAATGCTTGTTGCTCCAAGTTTTAATAATGCTCTTGAGCAAATAGCTATACTGCCTATAGGCATTTTTAAATCTCCTTATAGTTAAACATATAGGGCAGTTTAGATTCCTCTAAACTGCCCTTTTAAGCTTATTGATTATCTATGTCGTTTTTTAAAAACTGATATTATTCAGCCGCCGACACAATATTTGCCATAGCAACAACACCGCTGCTATTTGATGACACATTTAAAACTGCACCCTTTGGGGTTGTCTCATTATCAGTGTTTGCAATAACAAAATCACCTACTCTAAGAGCTTCAGATGCATCATTGAAATATCCCTCGGTCTCAACTGATGCTGCTGCATCTGCGGTTTTATACTGCCATAATGTAAAGCCGTTAGCATACGCTAAAACTGCCAAATTTTTATTATTAAAAGCCATTAGTATTTTCTCCTTATGTTTAAAAAAGTTTAAGCTTCAACTAAAGTTGCGGTGTCATCACACTTAATTTTGACGATACCCGTGTTATCAATCAAACACGCACCTTGACTCATTGAATTACTGATAAAATTAGCAGCGTGATCACCGTGCCACGTAATATCGCTTTTAACGTCTTGACCTGAAGCGTGTCCAACTGCGGTTTTATGGAAAATGTAACAGTCTCTTTCCTTAGTGTTATTAAGCGTAAGTCCTGTGTGCATCAACCATACAATACCAAGCCATTTGCGGCTTTCTGTGCCATTAAGCCAAGGCAAGTCTTCACCGACATAATCGGAATCGGAAAATTCCTTAATATTCAAAAGCTCATTCCATTGATTAACCCCAACTAGACCAAAACGCTGTCCGTCATCAGGAACATCTTGAGCATTAATTTTTGCAAACGCCTGCAAAATAAGACTTTTAGAAATTCCTGTTGAATAATCACCTACGCTGTTACTGGCATCAGAAAGAGCATTGATAATAAGCTCATCGGTTTTGCGTCCTAAGGCATAAGCTCCTGCTGCGGCCACAACCTGCCTTTCATCGACGTTGGTTTTAAGCTCGTCAAGACTGTCAACCCAATCACCTGCATAGTAATCATAAAGATTGCATTCCACAGGTGTAAAATCCATACTCATAACAGGAACAAGACCGTGTCTGGCTTTGGTTGAAGCTGTTCCCTTTCCTACTTTCTGGAAAACTGCGGTTGCTCCTTTTATATTGTTTTTGGTACGCACCATATTTCTTAGCTTAGATCCAGTACGTTGGTAAGCAGTGTGAACTTCAGCTTCAAAATGCTTCGTAAAAATTTTATCTATATTTTCTGACATAATTTGCCATCTCCTAAAAAATTGAACATAAAAATAAAAAAGCCTAAAAGAACAGTTATGGTTAAGAAACCGCTGTCGTTTAGGCATAGAAAAACAGGGGCTTTTAATACGTCCTAAAAGTTATCCCTGTAAGAAAAACGTTTTTTAAAAATAACTACTGATTGCCGTAAAGTTTTTTAAACCCATCGGAAACCTTGGAAATATATGATGGGTCTTTATCTCTCCAATAACGAGGATCTTTCATCATTGTTTTAAGCTCTTTTTCTGAAACCTCAGAACTGGCAATTTCACCCCTATTCCCAATATCAGGTTCTCCGGCTCCCATCATTCTGCTGATAGCAATAATGCCTTCGTAAGTTGTTGCTAAAGTTTCATAAATATCTTCGGGAAGATTTTTCTGTCCCCAAGATGATATTTGCCTTGAAGTTTCTCTCCAGCGCTCTTCTCCGCCAAAATGACTTATAAGCTTCTGCCGTTGTTTGTCTGCTTCAAATTCTGCCGCCATTTCTTCAATCAAAGGAATCACTCTCTCGGCGGCTAAGTCATACACCAACTGCGCCTGCTGCGGCGTAAAATCGGCATCTAGCAGTTTTTGATTAACATCACCATCACTTTCTAAAAGCTTATGACGGGTAACAATGTTATAACCATTAGCATCTTCGGGAATACCAAAAGCTTTTCTAAAGGTTGTCCGTTCTTGAGGATTGTTTTTATCAAATGGCAGTTTAATCATATTTGATAATTTTTTCTCAAGCTCAATATACGATTTTAAAAGTTCGTTGGCATTGATGCCGCCTGATTTATAATTCTTAAATTTTTCAGGTACGCTAAGAGCAACATCATCTGCACCTGTTGAATCAAGGTTTTCATTCTCTAGTAAATTTTCACTCATTTTTAAAATATCCTTATCTCTAAATTAATTTTCATCTGCTCCCATTTTGACCATAGATTTAATATGGAAAAAAAGAGACCTCTTGCCTTCTTGATACCGTAGTTCCTCATTGCTGGCATCTTGAGGCAAAACTCTTCCTGTTGTTATTTTTTCCAAATAACTCATTACTTTTGAGCCGTCATTTCCGCTAAAAATTCGAGCAAAAGAAAGAGCAATATTCTCGCCGTTCTCTCCTTCTCGCTCATTATTTCTAGCCTCTAGGAATTCCCAACCCATAAGCTTCTTTTTCATATTCATCACCTCCTCAAAATCTAAGAATTAAGTTTATTTGGAACAGGAACCGTTTCAGCTAAAGCTGCACTTTGGTTTAAATTAGGGCTACCAATGGCAGGCATAGCCTCTCCTTTGTTGTCAACTGACGCCAGCATATTAGGAATGGACTGTAATAATGCCGCAGATTGATTAGTATCAGCGCCATTTGCCATCATTATATCTTCGTCAGTTTTGATTAACGCTTCGGGAACCCCTAGCGTTCTTCCAAGCCATCTTGCCGCTTCTTTAAGATTAACCGCAGCTCCCGCCTCAGCCCCCATACCAGCAATAGACGTAAGCCACGAAAGGGTGTTGTTAGCATCTTGCTGTGCCTGCTGTCTTGCGAGCGGTGAACGATATTCAATATCAACCATATGACCATCAACCCAAATATCAGAAATTTCACCACGACGTCTTAAAATTGCAACAGCTTTAAGAATAAGCGGTGTCAGCAGCTCTGACTGTAACCTGCCATAAGTTGCGCCTAGAATTCTCGCCATTTCTGCCGAGCGCTCTAGAACCTCGGTAGCGGTCATATTAGATGCTTCAACCTGCCCTAGTTTATCAGCTAAAAGAGCGTGTTTAATTCTGGTACGCAGGTCTTTTAAAACCAATTCGGAAATATCAAATCGCCCAGGGGCTTCAAGCGGCGTTAGCCCCTTGGAACCAACCGCTTTAGGAATAATTGCTCCTGGGATTAATTTAATGTTTGCAGGATTTAAAACCCCGTCATCATCAGCCAGCCAAATACCTGTAACTGCTATCGTCGCATTTTTTAAAACCAGCTCAACAACCTTATTAGCGGTTTTTATATCTGGCAGCGCTTTCATTATGGGGGAACGTCCATAAATCTCTCCTGGAGCTTTCTGCCACCTAAAATTAATAAAAGGCGAATTAGCAAAAACCCCTGACTTTAAAACTCTATCAAAAGCTTCATCTTTCAGCCCTAAACCGTTGTCATTATCAATAAATGCCGTATATTCAAAACCGCCTTGACTTCTAGTACTTCTTGGAACAACGGCTTCAACAACATTTACCTTAAAATCTGGTTCTTTTTCTATTTTGGAAGATACCTGCGGTGATAACACCTTATCGCCAAAACGCTGCTTTAGATTTTGCAAAGATGTTTCATATCTTCTAAAACTGGCATCTATCCTGCCGCTTTCGGTTTCTTCAAATGCCATTTCGAATAACGGCACAGCACAAAACCTAAAAGCCGAAATATCTCCAGACGGCGCCTCTTCAAATAATAAGGTAGCGGTACCTGCTGTTACTAAATCCAAATAACACTGATGAATTTCAATAGCAAAAGAAGAGCGATCGAAATGAGATCTGATCGTTTCGGTTGTTTTTTCCAATAACGGTGCTATTTGTTTCCGTTCTTCCTCAGATAAATCGACGCCTCCGCCTAAGCCAAACCATCTTGCCCACGGCGGAGTAAGTCTTGCAAGCATACTAGCTGCCAACTGGTCAACCGCATCGGGAGCTGTCCCATCAAAAAGGCGATCGCTGCTGGTTTTTTTAACAAAGCTAGCGGTGCTGAATCCGCCTTCACGCTGGGGAAGAGAAAATTCATAACATTCGCTCCAGATATTTTCCCAAGCGGAACGTCTCTCCCAAGCCCTTTGGCATCTTTTTCTTAAATTTTGAAATAAATCTTCTTCCATAAAAACTATTCTCCTAACAAATTCTTGCGTCCGTTATCAACTGAAACGTCATTCAACACACCACGCCAAGATGTCTTGATATTTTGAGCCAGCCCTTTACGGTTACGTTCAACCGTACTAACAGAAGACGTGCTATCATCACTATCGTCAGTATCATCAATTTCCGTCGTTGTTTCGGCTGTCGGCGAAACATAACTCGGAGTGCTTGGAACACTAAAAAAGCTTCCCATAAAAAATCTCCTTAAATCTTTTTCCTTAAAAAATTTTAATAAAAAAACCCAGCTGACTAACTCTAATCAACTGGGTTTTAAAGGGTGATTCCCTAACAAAAAGGCTCTAACTTCAGAGTCTAGGTACAGTTATACTTACTGAACCTGTTATCAGATGTACCACAACTGTTCCCTAATGTCAAGGATTATTTTCTTATTTTTTTCACTTAATAGGAATTTATACAGTTTATAGGGGGTTACAATTCTGAAATTGTGAATCCCGAGAACTCGTTTTACCGCCTCAACACAGGTAAAAAATCCTAAAGGAGCAGATACTAAAGGAACATCTTTAAGACTTGTCGCCATTACCGTAAAGCCTTGCTCTAAGTACCAAGATGCCATATCGAAATCGCCGCAAACAGGCTGAATAATAACATCTGTTTTGTGAAGCATCGCATCAATCGTAAGCCACAGATCGCCATTTCCAAGCGTAATAAAGCAATGTCTAAAACCTTTTTTTAAAAAACGCAGCCACCATTTAGAAACATCGCCCGAAAAAACCACCAGACAAACTTTCCAGCGGTATTTTTGCATTAAATCATTTTGAAGTTGGCAATTTTGAAGAACCATATCTTTAAACAGCTTTTTATTTAGATTCGCATTTTCTAACTTCTTCATTTTCTCGTCGAATCCAGCCAAAACAAACGATTTATTCATAATTAACCTCCTTAAATTATTTCTATAAAAAACGTACAAGGACTAGAACTATCGACGTTTAAACGTGCTAGAGTTCTGCGATTTATTTTAGCAATACAATCTCCTAAGCTTGGCTCGTATAGAATATACGTCCACATAGAGATTAAAAAATAATGCGAGGCTCTATCCCAACCAGAACACCGTAAGGAACAAACAAAAAGCACTAAAATTTAATTTGATATGGCACTATTTTTCCACTCAAAAACAATCGCTCTTTGCTTAAAAACTTCATCTAAAACCCCAATCCCCTTATGCCAAAGAGTTTCCTCATAAGAGGTTGCTCCAAAACGAACATCTGGCGGCTGATTTTGCTTGCCATATTTAATTAGAACATTAAATTCTGGCGCATTTAGAATATTTTTTGCCAGCAATGATTTAACAATCAGATAAATATCATTAACCTCGCAGGGACGAGCCGTTTTTTTATAATCGCCATCACCCCTATTTTTATAATCGGTCATCATCATACGGCAGAACCAGAACCACGCCGTTTCAGTAGAATCAAAAGGTTCGACCTCAAGATCTTCAATAAAAAAATAATTTATTTTTCGTCCCATAATAACCTCCACAACTAGAACATATAAAGAACATTTTATTAGTACAAAAAGTTGCACGAGATGTCAACCATTTTTTAAGATTATTTTCCTATTGACTTTTACCCTCATTTAATGGGATTATTTTCTTATAGATGTTTTCAAAAATATCTTAAGATTATTTTTTAAGTTTTTTGATACCCGCAATTTTAATTTTTAGGATTTTTTTATGAATTTTGAACAAGTTTGGCAAGCAATCGATATTTTAGCAGAACTAAACGGACTTTCAGCATCAGGACTTGCTCGCAAAGCAAACCTTGATCCAACGGCATTCAATCCCAGTAAAAGAGTTGGAACCGACGGTCGTTTGCGTTGGCCCTCGATGGAAAGCATTCATAAAATTTTGACGGCAACGAACTGTTCTATGGAATTTTTTGCAGGACTAGTCGGTGAGGATTCCAGCAAAACAGGTAACACAATCCCTCTTCTAGGGTTTGCGCAAGCTGGAAATGATGGTTATTTTGATGAATCAGGCTATCCTTACGGTGTTGACAGCTGGGACGGCATAGAATTTCCTCAAGTAAACGACACCAACGCCTATGCAATTGAGGTTAGCGGGGATTCTATGGAACCAGCATACCGCGAAGGTGATGTTTTAATTGTTTCGCCCTCAGAAACGGCAAGACGTGGCGATAGAGTGGTCGTAAAAACCAAAGAAGGCGAAGTTATGGTAAAGGAGCTTAAACGGCAGACAGCTATGAAAGTTGAATTGAAGTCTCTCAATCCTGAACACTCCGACCGTGAATTTGATGCCCGTGATATTGCTTGGATTGCAAGAGTTTTATGGGTAAGCCAATAAGCAATTGTTTTTAATCTAAATTTTTTAAAAATTGCAGATTATCTAACCCTTCCCGAGGTTAATGATAAACTATAATAAAAGGCTTTAAAACTTCTTGCTTTTAATTGTGTTCATTCTGACTAAATAAAAAAGTTTTGATTTTACTTTTACAAAAGTAAAAACCTAACCTGTTAAGGTTGCCGTAAGGCAAAGAAAAAACCTCCCAAGCGTCAACTAGGCTAGCTAGTTATACCGACTCTCAAGGGAGGTTATCTATTAAAATATCAGAGATGCTTAAAAAGGCAAAGGCTTTGATGGGAAAAGGACTCTTTATAACTGATATGGCAGAACTTTTTTGCAATATCTGCGGAATTCTTCAGGAGCATTATTGCAGATATGCTTAATTGCTAAAACCATTATTCCTACTTTTTCTTGATGATTGTTTTTTACATAATCAACAAAAAAATCTACCGCCATTTTGCGTTCTTCAATAGAAATATCTTTGCTTGTTATATAGCTTAACGTTGCCTCGAACATTCTCTGACTTTTACTACTATCTGAAGCCTCATAAAGCATTGAAGAAACCTTTCTAAAAAAAGCAAATTGCTTAACTTAAAAAGATTTTAAGGTTCTAAAGGTTAATATTTATTAAAAGCTGAATAATTAATTATAACTATGTTAAAAGCTTTTGGCATTTATCTGCCTGCTTTTATTTTTGTCTTTATAAAGATAAAAGCAAAACTCTCGCAAAGCGAGCTATCTTATAAATAACCAAAGGATTTCACCATAGTAAATAAAATTTAGGGCCAAAAATCCTTCCTACTTCAGAAAAGACTTCAGCCCTATTTAAAAGGTTGCTTAAACGATGTTGCTATTTTAGAATTACTTTGCAGTATTCTTTTACTTCTAATGGTGCATTTTCGCCAATTTTGTTAATGACCTCAACAACCAGCCCTGTTTTTTCATTCGGATTGCTTTTAACATAATCCGCCAAGAAATCAACGGCGGCTTTCTTCTCACCAATCGAGCTTTCATTACTGGAAATATAATTAACCACCGACATAAAAACTTCATGATGTTTATGATAATTATTGCCTTTTTCGTTAAGCATAGGATTTCCCTTTATAAAAAAATGCCTAAAACATAATCTTGTATTAAATACAGTAAATACTACAAGATTATGTACAGCATAATCGCAAAAGGTAAAAAATTTATCAAGATTTAAAAAAATATTTTATCGCATTCTTATGAAAGTATTGCATCGTTTCCAAAGGAGCTTTAGTAAAAGGCGTCCAAACTAAACGCTCTCCGCCGTTATTAAACCACTCATCTTTTTCTAAAAATGCTTTCAAATTATTACTTGCTGTTATCTCAATCTTCCAAAAAGTCATATTATAAAGCCAATATTCTTTATCGACATCGGCATAAAAATTAATGTCTTGAGAAAACTCCTTTTGAATTTGTTCTTTTTTCAATCCCAAAACAGCCAAGCCTGTTTCTTCTTCTATCTCTCTTGCTGCGGCTTCTATTAAATCCTCACCTTTTTCAATCCCGCCGCCGACAAGTTCGGCACTATTTTGAGCGTGCGGAGGATAGGACAGAAGCAGTCCTTTAGTGTTGTGATATAGAACAATATGAATGGAATTTCTTGGTCTTATAATATCGCCTTTTTGCGGTTTATGTTCAACACCATAGCGGTCGAAAAATTCAGTCATATCTTTATCCTCAAAATCTATTATTTAGGCTGTTTTCTTAAGATTATGCCATAAATAGGCAAAACAATTATTTTAGGAATCAAAATGCAAACCAGCAGTGTTGGCATCGCACCATAAATATCCGCAAAAAAACCAACAATCACAGAGACTACCGCAAAGAAAGCACTGCCTAATAACGATACCATTGACCCCATTGTTGCCCTTTGTTTATCACTGAATTCTTTCTGCATAATTGAATTCTCAGCAATTAACGTTGTTCCAAAAAGCAGTGAGGGCAAAGCTAGCAAAAAAGGCGAAACAATGTTGTTAATTAAAACCGCCGCAACATTGATAATCCCGCTAAGAGCTGTTCCTTGAACAAAAATTTTGAAATATCCAAATTTATTAATTATACTGCCAGCAAACCAAAAGCTAAAAACTGCCCCCAAATTACAAAGTGATTTTATTAAGTTAATTGCCCAATCAGGAATGATGTTTTTTATAAAAGCAGCCTGAAACTGATAACTCGCCTCACCAAAGCTAAAACTAACAATGCTAGCGATAGTAAACCACTTGAGCTTTTTATTCTGATGAAAACTTTTTATCGCCTCTTTGGTATGAGCTAGAACATTCGTCTCAAATTTATGCGAATGGCTTTCTGGTTCTACAAAGAAACAAGAGGTTATTATTTGGCAAAATTTTGGTATTACACTTAATAAGAATGCCAATTTATAAGAATGCCAAACAGCCGCAGCTCCTAATAACGAGGCACAGAAAATGGCAGCTTGAAACATTGATGATACTTTACCTTGGCAATCATCATAATCTTTATCTTCCCCCGTTTCCTGCAACGTTTCATAAAGCAAAGCCTTGTCTGTTCCCGAATAAAAAGATCTGGCAAGACCTTCAAAAGCAGCTCCAATAATAAGAAAGCTGTAATCGTTAGCAAAAGTATAAAATATTAAGCTGAAAAAACCAGCAACGGCTCCGCAAATCATTGAGCCTTTACGTTGAAGATGCCTGTCTGACAATATTCCTGTAGGAACTTCAAGTAGCGACTGGGATAAATAAATAACAGAAAAAACACTCATTCCAAAAGCATAAGAACCCGAAATTTCTGCGAAGTAAATTATAGCTATTGGAGCATAAAGCCTAAAATCTTCAAAAAAATTGAACCACTTAAGAAGCGTAATATTGCGCTTAATCTTAAAATTGTGGTTCAATTTCTTCTACCTAATATTTTATGTCTAGCAAATGTCTGCTAACAGCTTTATTTTTAAACTTATCTAAAAAAATTACATACCACGTGATTTTTTAGAGGCAATAACAGCCTGCATTGCATTAGTGTTAGCTTTAGTTTGGCTATTCAATGCAACTGGACGGTAAAACTTCAAAAGCTCAGGCATACCTTTTTCAAGAATTTCAGTAGGTCTGTTGTCATCGTTCATTTGTTTATAATGACCTTCTACAGCTATTGAATATTCCTTGCTTGTGGCAAATCTTTCATAAAGTTTTAAAGTTGAATCAGATGGTGTTGCACCGTGTTTTTGCCAAGCAAAATCAATTCCTGCACCAACGCCGCTGCCGCCATCGGAACGAACATTGTCACCAATCATTACAGCCTTAGATTTATCAGTTAAACCAAAATCTTTCAAAATTTTCTCAACCGCTTTAGGATTAGGTTTTGATGTCTTGGGACCTTGAACAATGAGTTTATCACCCAAAGCCTCTTTGAATTCTATGGCTTTACCTTTAACTGGAAGGGTTACAGGCTTGCCTTCTTTATCTAAATCAGGCTGAACATACATTCCGTCAATTAAATCAGTAGGAAAACCCATTTTAGCAAGACGAGGAACGCAAGATGATTCTCTCGAATCGGTAAATAAAACAACCTTGGCTCCTGACTGCTTAATTTTTCTAAGTGCAGCTAAAGCTCCATTATAAGGGCAAGCTTTTTGTTTAATCTGCTGCCAGTTATGGATAATTTCAGCATCGCTTTTCTCAAATTTTGCGGCTTCTTCTGGGGTCTTGGGCTTAAGACAAGGAGCAAAACTCATCGTCTGCACAATATCTTTACCTGCAACAACGCCAGGAACGTGTTTTAAATGCTCTGGGATATTGTCAAAAATATCCTTTTCTAAAACTTCTCTTTCAATGCCTCTGCTTTTAGCTAAAGCATCAAGAGCATAATCAAAAGCATCTCCCCAAACATTAATGGTGTCGGAAAGGGTATTGTCTATATCAAAAATAAACAGGCTTTTTTCTTTTTTCATAGCGTTTAGTCCTTAAAATTTAGAATAACTTAAAAATTTAAAATGATTATATCTTTTCCATCATTTTTAGTCAAAACATTTTTGTCAAATTTTGTGCAAAATCTGATCTATTAAATCAGCTGATTTTTTTAAACCGTAAAGCGCAAAAACTGAACCCATACGAGGTCCTTGATCTTGACCAAGTATAATTTCATAAAGAGCTTTAAACCAATTTCTGAGTTCACCAGCAAAAACATCAAGATTTTCCTTACCTACAGCGTAAACTGCACTTTGAACTTCATCGGCAGTTGACTTCTCGGGAAGAGTTTCAAGTTTATCCTTTAAAATAGACAAAACTCGTTTTTCATCATCATTAGGGGTTTTAAATTTTTTGTTTGGTAACACAAAATCTTTATAATAACTAATAGCAAAGCCAACTAATTTGTTTAAAAACGGGCAAGACTCTGGAGTTGCTTTTGGTTCATAGGCAGAAATATAATGCCAGATAGCGGCAGGATCATCAGAACCGCAAACGCTTACCAAATTAAGCAGAACACTCATAGAGATTGAGGCTTCAGGCTGCGGAACTTTGCCACTGTGAATATGCCAAGCTGGATTATCTATTTTTTCAGCGTCTTTCTGCTTAGGGTAGTTTTCAATGAAGGCAATATAGTCATCAATCGCTCTTGGAATAACGTCAAAATAAAGCTTTTTAGCGGTCTTTGGTTTTTGATACATAAATAAAGCCAAAGATTCTTGAGGCGCATATTTAAGCCAATCTTCAACCGCTAAACCGTTTCCTTTTGATTTCGATATTTTTTCGCCCTTGTCATCAAGGAATAGTTCATAGGTAAGATTTTGCGGAGCTTCCCCACCTAAAATTTTACAAATACGGCTGGATAATCTAACCGAATCGGTTAAATCTTTGCCCGACATTTCATAATTAACATCAAGAGCCGTCCAGCGCATTGCCCAGTCGACTTTCCACTGTAATTTGCAATTACCGCCTGTAACTTCGGTTTCAACTAACGAGCCATCTTCATCACGATATATAATAGTGCCGCTCTCGGGTTTGGTTTCAACCACGGGAACCTGCAAAACTTTTCCTGTTTTTTTGCATACAGGAAGATATGGGCTGTAAGTTGCTTTGCGCTCATCACCTAGGGTTGGCAGAACGACATTTATAACTTCGTCATAATGCTTCAAAATTGCGAGCAGCGTTTTATCAAACATACCTGATTTATAACATTCGGTTGAACTCTTAAACTCATAATCAAACCCAAATGAATCTAAAAAGCCTTTAAGCCTAGCGTTGTTATGATGTCCAAAACTTTCATATTTACCAAAAGGGTCAGGAATGGTCGTTAAAGACTTGCCTAAATGCTGCGCCACCATATCTTTATTAGGAATATTGTCTGGGACTTTGCGCAAGCCGTCCATATCATCAGAGAAACAAAACAGCTTGGTTTTAAATTCAGGGAAAAGCAAAGCAAAGGCATTTTTGACCATAATTGTTCTGGCAACTTCGCCAAAAGTTCCAATATGAGGAAGTCCTGATGGTCCATACCCTGTTTCAAACAAAACAAAGCCTTTTTCCGGAACCTTGCCTCTCAACCTCTTTTCCATTAAATTTCTAGCTTCTTCGAAAGGCCAAGCTTTGCTTGCTTGTGCAAACTCTCTAAAATCTGACATAATTTTATCCTTGTTTTTTAGTTAGGTTAAGCTTTCCTGCAAATTTAACACTTAATCTTAGAACAACAATATTTTTTTATTTTATTTTTGATAAATATGGAAAAAAATCGCATAATCTTTTTAAATTTCAATATTTCATAGTGGATATGCCAAAAAATGAAGCTTTTTAAAATAATTATCAGTATGGGACTGCCTCTTTTTCTCTCGGGCTGCCTTGAAGAATTCAAATCATTTTATCCTCAAAATGTTTCTCTTGATAGCAATGATGACGCCTATTTGGGTGAAAAACATATTTTAACAATAGACACTGGCAAAGAAGATTTAATAGCTGTTATAGACAATTACAAAAAGACTTGCTCTGAACTGCAATGTTATGTCCTTTCTTCCACGGCAGTAGATAAAAGCTCTGCACAATTAAAAATCTTAATACCAAATATTAATGTTGATGAATTATTAGAGAAAGTTAAAGCAAAGGTTGTTTCTAAAGCTTTGTTAGAGAGCATTAATCCTTCAGATGCAGGTTTAGAAAAAAGACTTGCAATAAAAAATGCAACCTTTGACAGTTTGCTTTCAAAATTAAACCAAGACACCGCTAATCCTTTAAAAGTTTCAGAGGAACTTAACAATATTCAAACCGACATTGAAACCATTAAATTGTTTCAAAAAATAAAAGATAAGCCCATAAAATTAAAACCTATCTTAAAAGGGAATTTAAAAGACAAGAAAACAGAGGTAAAGACTGCCAATGATAACAAAAAATTAAAAGTCATATCAGAAGGCAAAGAATATTATGTTGATACCAACCCTAAACTTATAATGCTTGATATTAAGTTGGGAGAAGTTGTTCCCTTTTATGGTCTTAATATTAATCTAATAAAAGATACTTTTGCTAAATCTTATAAAATATTTGTTATAAGTGCCTCTTATGCCATAGTGTCTCTTGCTATTATACTTCCTTGGCTGCCGCTTGCTGTTATTTTTATGTGGCTGTTATCCATTGTTTTTAAACAGAAAATTAAAATAAAAACCTTTGTATCCCAGAATAAAACCAAAGAAAAATCCCGCAATGCAGGTGATGATAAAGAGCCCTTTTTTGATTCCGCAGATGATGATGATGACGAAGATGTTCCCGAAAAGAAAAAGGGTCTTCTAGGCGGTCTTTTTACAAAAAAGGTAGAACCAGCTAAAGACACTTCAACAGAAGAAACTGAGGAATAGTTTCCTTGAGTGATATTTTACTTCCTCCTGTTCCGATATTAATCATAAAAGGATCTAAAGCTTTTGTTTTATCTCTTGATGGTGAGATTGAAACCATAACCTTAAGAGATGCGGCTCTTTTTGCAAGCTCGAGGCCTTTTATCGTTTGTCATAAGAAGGCTGTAGCAACCGCCTTAGAAGTTAAAAATCATACTTTTTTTGATGTCTTGGAACTTTTTGCGTTCTGCCGTCCAGCCGAGTTCTGCGTTCCAACTATTTCGGGATTAGCCGAATATTTAGATATTCCGCAGCCTCAAACTATAGAACAGCAAGCTATGACCCTTGCAGGCATTACCTTATCATTATTAGAAAAACTAAGGGGACTTACTCCGAAAGAAAACTTTCGAGCCGCAAGTGTTGCCGAAGTTATGAAAAATGACGGCTGGCTATGGGGAGAAGCGGTTTTAACTGCTCTAGGAAACCCTTCTCACAACAGACTTGCTAAATACAGCGATGTTTTAAACCGCTTAAAAGAATGGCAGGAATATTATCGAGAAGCACCAGATAAAATAGAACCTATTGATGCCGCCCAAGCAAGGCAAAGATTAGCTAGGGTCTTAGAAAAGAGCGGCTCACACAATGAAGATAGACCAGAACAAACTGATTATACTTCGGCGGCAAGTTTGGTGTTTGATAAAAATGAAAACGGGCGAGCTAATATTGTTATTGCGGAAGCTGGAACTGGGGTGGGCAAAACCTTGGGATATTTAAGTCCGTCGTCTCTTTTTTCTGAAAAAAATTGTACTTCTGTCTGGATTAGTACTTTTACCAAAAATCTTCAAAAACAAATTGATAACGAGCTGTCTCTAATTTATCCCGAAAAGGGGAACAAGGAATATAACGTTACAATTCGAAAAGGGCGGGAAAATTATGTTTGTCTTCTTAATTTTGAAGATGCCTGCAATAGTCTTCACAAAAATAGAGAGAATGCCGCCTTATGCGGACTTATTGCCCGCTGGCTCGAAGCTACTCGATATGGCGATTTAGCAAGCGGCGATTTTCCAAGCTGGCTGGCGGATATTCTGGGAAGGAGTCGAACCTTGGCTCTGACCGATCATCACGGAGAATGTCTTTATGCGGCTTGTCCGCATTACCGCAAATGTTTTATTGAAAAAACGCTTAGAAGAGCTAAACGTTCCAATCTTGTTATTGCCAATCACGCTCTGGTTATGGCTCAAGGAGCTTTAGGCGGTCTTGATGATGACAACTGTCCGTCATACTATGTCTTTGACGAAGGACACCATCTTTTTGCTGCCGCTGATGCCGCTTTTTCGGCTCATCTCACAGGAGGCGAAACCTTTGAGTTGAAAAGATGGATACAAGGCGCCGAAACAGGCACTAAATCACGAGCAAAAGGTTTAAAAAGACGGCTCGAAAATATTGAAGTTAATGAAGAAACTTTGTCCTTAGTACAAGAAATTGTTGAAATTTCAGAATGTTTGCCCAAAACAGGCTGGCTTAACCGAATTCTTAATCATAATCCCTTGAATGCGACCGAAGAATTGCTGGTTACAATTCATTCTTTGGTTAGAAACCGTAATCTTAACGATAGCAGCGAATATAGCATTGAAGCCGAAATTCCGCCTCAACCCGACGAGCTTATCCTTTCTGCTGAAACTTTAGCAAAAAAACTTAGTTTTCTTCTAACAAAACTAAAGAAACTAGCTAAGATTCTACTAGAATTATCACTGAAAAAACTAGAAGCAGACGATAATGATGATGAAATAACTAAAATTGATGCTTTAATCAGAAGCCTAAAGCAAAGAACGATAATTCCTATTGGCGCCTTTTTAGATATGCTTGATGTTCTTAAAGGCGGCAGCGCTTCAGAAGAGTTTGTTGACTGGTTAGAAATAACTAGAGAAAATGCTCAAGATATTGATATTGGAATGCACCGTCATTATGTCGATCCAACGAAGCCCTTTGCTAATACTTTTGTTGCCAAAGCTAAAGGTATGCTTATAACTTCGGCAACCCTCAAAGACAGAACGCAGGATCTTGAAAAAAACTGGCAGGCGGCAGAGCTTTCTACAGGGGTTAAATATTTTCTTGATAATGTCAACTTAACCAAAGCTTCAATCGCATCTCCTTTTAATTATCAAGAACAAACTAAAATTCTAATTATTAATGATATTCCTAAAAATAATATCAAAGCCTTATCTTTAGCTTATGCTAAACTTTTCATTGCCGCAGAAGGCGGCGCTCTTGGCATTTTTACTTCTATCAAACGGTTAAAAAACGCCTACCCTAATATCTATAAAGCTCTCGATGATAACGGTTTAAACCTGTTATCACAGCACGTTGACGGTATGGATACGGGCACCTTAATTGACATTTTTAAAGAAGAAAAAAACAGTTGTTTGTTAGGAACTGATGCCGTTAGGGACGGCGTTGATGTTCCTGGACAATCCTTAAGATTAATCGCTTTTGAGAAAGTTCCTTGGCAAAAAAATACCATCCTACAAAAAAGACGCAAAAAAGAGTTCGGAGCAGAATACACCGATATTCAAACCAGAATGAAACTTGCCCAAGCTTTTGGCCGTCTTATCCGAAAAAAGACGGATAAAGGTGTTTTTGTAATGTTGGATTCGGCGTTTCCTTCTCGTCTACATTCAGCTTTTCCTGAAAATTGCTCTATCGAAATACTTGGTCTTAATGATGCTTGCGATATTATAAAATCTTTTTTATCTCCAGATAATTATCAACCAAATTCCATAAAATCTTAGCTTTCCCGTTAATTGCAAGAACAAGACTTTAAAAAAGTTTTTATTTTTTCTTTTATAATTATTTAAATAATACTTTTGACTTTTAATTAAAAACGGGATATAATCTGTTTTCGATTGCAAGCTAATGCGTTACAAATATTTTTATTTATAAGCGGCAATTTTATTTTAACCGTCTGTCTTTATCACGCGTTTACAGGACAGATAGCCTAAAAGCTTAATTTTTAAATAAAGCAAAAAAGGCAAATATAAGCGAGAAAGATTACATATTTGGCTATTTATATTTTGCAAAGCTCAACTAAGTTGAGAATTTTTTGCTCGCAGAAAATCCAAAAAGTTACTGACTTCAAGACTAATAGAAACAAATATAAATTTGTTTTTACTGAGCATCCTTGGTCTTCTTTTAGGTAAAGCTTTAGAAAAAAACAATTTTTTATTTATATGGAGAACTTCTATGACTAACGGTATCGTAAAATGGTTTAATGCTAGCAAAGGTTTCGGTTTTATTGAGCCAGAACAAGGTGGCAAAGATGTTTTTGTTCACATCAGTGCTGTTCAAAAATCAGGCCTTTCAACTTTAAAAGAAGGTCAAAAACTTAGCTTTGAGCAAGAAAAAGATGCTAGAAGCAATAAAATTTCAGCAGTAAATCTTAAAGCTCTTTAATTTTTACTTTCTAATTTTATAAAAAAAAGCTGCAATTTAAACAAGTTGCAGCTTTTTTTGTAACTTAAATAATCAAATTTTTTATGTTTAATAAAAGCCTCATTTAGAGCTTCTTCCATTTATATTTTTTAAAACTTCTATTTGCTTGACGGATATTAGCAATAAATTTATTTTAGTTTTTGGTAGTTCATCTTAACTGATGATTAAAAGGGAATATGGTGCAAAACCATAACTGCCCCTGCAACTGTAAGCGGTGAGTTTTAAGATACGATACACCGTCACTTGATTTCTAATCAGGGAAGACAATCTTAACGCATTGACCCGTAAGTCAGGAGACCTGCTGCCATTAACAACTGGGCATATTTACTTAAGAAACAGGGTGTTTTCTTTAGAGTAATCTGAAAAAAATCAATGCCTCAGTTTTTATATATTTTTATTTTTTTAGGAGTGTATCTTATGATAATCACAGCGAATCTTGGTTTTCCAAGAATAGGACTTCATCGAGAGCAAAAAAAAGCTCAAGAAAGCTACTGGCAGGGCAAAACAGCCTTAAATGATTTGCAGCAAACTGCCGCCAATATCCGAAAACAAAACTGGCTATGGCAAAAAGAAATTGGAATAAACCATATTCCATCTAATGATTTTTCTTTTTATGATCAAGTTTTAGACACGGCAGTAATGCTTGGGGCAATTCCTGAACGTTACCAAGTGCCGTCTGAAAAAATTGTTGATATTGATACTTATTTTGCAATGGCACGGGGCGGAGAAAACCTTGAAGCGATGGAAATGTCTAAATGGTTTGATACCAATTATCATTATATCATTCCAGAATTAAAGACAGGGCAGAAGTTCTTTTTAGGATCGCTAAAGATTTTTGAGGAATTTGAAGAAGCAAAACAAATGGGAATAAATACTCGTCCTGTTGTTTTAGGTCCCGTAAGCTTTTTAATGCTCAGCAAAATGGTTGATGACTCTTCAAGATGGGAACTGCTTCCTGATATTTTAAAGATTTATAATACCATCTTTGCAAGACTAGAAAAACTTGGGGCGGAATGGCTTCAAATTGATGAACCCTGCTTAGTCTTAGATTTGGGTGATGAGGCTAAAAAAGCATATAAAGCAGCTTATGATAATTTGAAAACATCAAAGCTTAAATTTATGCTCACAACATATTTTGAAAAAACAACTCAGAATCTAGATTTAATTAACAGTTTATCGATTGCAGGACTTCACATTGATTTGGTCAGAGGTGAAAGCCAGCTTCAAGATGTCTGCGCAGCTATCGATAAAGATTTATGGCTTTCTTTAGGCTTAGTTGATGGTCGTAATATTTGGAAAAGTGATTTTACTAAAATAATCGGATTAGTAAATGAAGCTAAAAACAACCATAACAGCGAAAAATTAATTATTGCTCCAAGCTGTTCTCTGCTTCATACCCCGATTAGTCTTGAAACCGAAAACAACCTTGATACCGAAATTAAAAGTTGGTTATCATTTGCTAAACAAAAACTTGAAGAGGTTGCCTTTATAGCAGATATTGCAAACAACCCTTTGGAAAATGAAGATATTTTGGAAGCGAATGCCTTCATAATTCAAAACAAGAAAAGCTCGCCTAAGATTCACAATCTGCAGGTTAAAGAACGGATAAAATCTTTAAATACTAATATGTTGCAACGAAAATCATCTTTTGCGGACAGAATCGTGGCACAAAAGAAATTGTTAGACCTGCCGTTACTGCCAACCACGACAATCGGTTCTCTGCCTCAGACAAAGGAAGTTAGGGAAGCTAGAGCCGCATTTAAACGAGGAGATCTTAGCTGCCAAGATTATGAAGAAAAAATCAAGCAGAAGATTATAGAAGCCGTAAAATGGCAGGAAGACATTGGAATCGATGTTTTGGTTCACGGTGAATTCGAGCGCAACGATATGGTTGAATATTTTGGCGAACAGTTAGATGGCTTTGCTTTTACTCAAAATGGCTGGGTGCAAAGCTATGGTTCAAGATGTGTTAAACCTCCAATCATCTTAGGCGATGTCAGCCGCAAACAGCCGATGACCGTTAAGTGGAGTTCTTTTGCAATGTCTCAAACCAAAAAACCGCTTAAGGCGATGTTGACAGGACCTATTACCATTCTACAGTGGAGCTTTGTCCGCAACGATATTCTAAGAGAAGATACCTGTAAGCAGATAGCTTTAGCCATTCGTGATGAAACTTGCGATCTGGAAAAAGCTGGTTTTAGAATTATCCAGATTGATGAACCTGCTTTTAAAGAGGGAATGCCGCTTTTAGAGCGTGATAAACAGCATTATCTTGATTGGGCAGTTGATTGTTTTCATTTGTGTTCTTGCGGGGTAGAAGATGGCACTCAGATTCACACTCATATGTGTTATTCAGAATTTAACGATATAATAGAAGCTATTGCCGCTTTAGATGCTGATGTTATTTCGATTGAAGCTTCACGTTCCAAAATGGAAATATTAGATGCTTTCTCTAAGTTTAAGTATCCTAATCAGATTGGACCTGGAATTTATGATATTCACAGCCCAAGAATTCCGACGCAAGATGAAATAAAAAATCTTATCAGTAAGGCTCTTGAAGTGCTTAATCCTGAACAATTATGGATTAATCCTGACTGTGGTCTTAAGACAAGGCGATGGGAAGAAGTTAAGCCCTCAATTTTAGAGATGATTAAAGCCGTTCATTATAAAAGAGAAAATTTGAATCAAAACAAAGTCTAACTTATAAAAAACGCATAATGAAAAAGCCGCAAAACATAAACTTGCGGCTTTTTTTATAACTTAATTTTTTTGATGGAACATAAAATCTTAAGTCTAGTGTACACTCATAGGCTCTAAATCGAATCTTTTAACTATAGCAAAAGCTGCATCTCGGCTGTTAGCTGTAGTCATAAGCGAACCTTCGGCGCCGTAAATACCCCATACAGGTTTATCCTCAATAACGGTAAATTTAACGTAAGAAACGTTTTCCAAACCCCACAAAGACAAAGCATTTTTAGAAACAATACTGTGAAAATTAGAAGTATCATCACTTAGTTCGTTATTATCTTTCTCTTTTTCTGGAGCATCAGTCATTGTTTAATAAACCTTATATCGAAATATTATTATTCCTATAGATTTAAAGCATAAAAATTAAGAAAGAGTTACATTATTCAATTTTAGGCAAAATATTTCTTTGAACGTTATCGATAATTTTATTTTTGCTGTCATCATCATAGAAAGTTTCTAAAAGTTTTCCAAACACAGGGGACGGCCAAGCACTGTCAGTTTTATAACGTGCGATAATATGAATGTGAAGTTGAGGAACAACATTTCCCAAAGCTGCGATATTCACCTTATCTGGTTCAAAAATACTATTAAGCTCTTTGGCGAAAGAGTTTATTTCTTTGAATAACTGCTCGGTATCATCAGGTGAAAGCTCAAATGTTTCTTTGATATTGTTGCGCCTTGGAACCAAAATAAACCAAGGAATTTCCTTGCGATTCATTAGTAAAACACGGCAAAGCTTTAAATCGCCAACCAAAAAAGTGTCGTTTTTCAAAGTTTCATTAAGAACAAAATCATTTTCCATAATATTATTTTTCCATTTATGATATTTTAGATATTAAAAAATTAAACCTTATAAATTTGTAGTAAAGAGACAAGGTTATGAAAAGCAGTTTCTTAGGAAGTTTAAATCAAAAATTTATTTTTGCAATAATAGCGGGCTTTTTAAGCACTTCCGTTTTGTTTATGGTGGCTTTTACCCATCTTTATGCCACACAGCTTGAAAGAGAGCGAACGCTAGATCGCAGCAAAACTGAAAAGATGCTGGAAATCTATGTTCAAAACAACCAGTTAAAACAGGAAATAAAGAAACTTATTGATTATAATGCCAAAGAAACCCTCAATATAAAATCTCTTTTTTGGCCATTGGAGCAATTTAATTCGCTTCTATCTCCATATAACGTGTTTAATCCCAGTGAAGATAACAACCGGCTTGAGCCTAACTATGAGGTTTTAAACAAAATAACCGTCATTCCCGAACCATATGATGTCTCATTTTTATCTATAAATGGCGATGCCTATGAACTTCGGTATCAAGCAATGGTTATGGCTTTAAGATTCATCGGAGCTGGAGCGTTTCTAATAATTCTAGTAATTATTACAATGTATTGGTTAATGAATCTTTTTGTTATTAATCCTATTGAACAATTAGTTTTGGCGAGTGAAAAAATTGCAGAAGGCAATTTAGATACCAGAGTTGCAGTTTTTGGAGAGCGAAAAAGCAAAGATGAAATGAAACGGTTAGGTACTGCTTTTAATAAAATGGCAGAAAATTTAGAAGTTAGTTTAAGAGAAATTGAGCTTAAAGAAAAATTTCAACAAGCTTTAATTGATGCGATTCCTGATGGTATCAGAGTAATAGACAGCAATTATCATATTGTTTCTGCTAATAAAGCCTATAAAAAATATACAGAGTATAAAGAACCTAATGATGAAAGAGTTTTTTGTTATCAATCAAGTCATAAGCGTAATGCTCCTTGTCAAACAGCGATGACAACCTGTCCGTTGAAAGAAATAAAAGAAAAACCAGAAGCCATAACGGTTGTTCAAACCTTTTGTTATGGTGATGGCAAAGAGGAATATGTAGAAGTCAGAGCTGCCCCGATTAATTTTTCAAAAGACGGCGAAGGCAACGAGAAAGATTTGTTAATTGTCGAATCCATAAGAGATTTAACTAAAGACATTCGCTTTTCGCACCAGCAAAAGCTTTCGTCCATAGGACTTTTAGCGACAAGCGTTGCCCACGAGATGCGTAATCCTTTAGGTTCGGTTAGATTGGTTGTTGATGGTCTGATAAATCGCTTGGAAAAGAAAGATTTAGCATTAGAAGAAAATATAAAGTATCTCAAAATGATAAATGAACAGTTGGTAACGTGTATTGATGTAACTGAACGCCTTTTGAAAATGGGAAGAATCTCAAGTGGCAAACTGGAAAAAATCAACTGTAGCAACGCTATTAAAGAAACCATATCTCTCCTTGATTATGAAGCTAAAAAGCAAGGGATTAAGGTTAATATTAATGCGCCAGAAAAACCTGTTTATATTATGGCATCTGAAAGCGAATTTAGAATAGTTATGGTCAATTTAGTACAGAATGCGTTTAATGCTGTCAGCAGCGATGGCGAAATCAATGTATATGTTAATGATGACAACCAAAAAGTTACGATTAAAGTTGCGGATAATGGGCAAGGAATTGAAAAAAATAAACTCCCCCGTATTTTTGAGCCGTTCTTTTCTGATAGAAAAAAGAAAGATGATAATAAAGAAGGGACGGGTTTGGGGCTAACAATTACAAAAAGCATTGTTGAAGGATTTGGCGGCACGATAAAAGTTGAAAGCAAAATGTTGGAAGGAACAACTTTTAGCCTCGATTTTCCTAAAATATAGCTGTTATAACGTTCTAAAAGCTTAAATTAAAATATCTCTTAATAAGATGCCTTGCTAAAACAAAAAGCTTAGAGTATAAAATAAGAAGCATTTAGGCTAAAAAGATAAATTTTTAGCATATTATTTTTTAAGGAAGAATATGTCGAAAGAAGAATTATTAGAGTTTGCAGGAATTGTTGTAGAAAAATTACCTAACGCTATGTTTAGGGTACAGCTTGAAAATGGGCACGAAATTTTGGCTCATACCGCAGGAAAAATGAGAAAGTTCCGTATTAGAGTTATGGTTGGGGACAAGGTTAACATTGAAATGACACCTTATGACTTAACCAAA
Organism: Alphaproteobacteria bacterium; assembly: GCA_050175015.1. Classification (GTDB taxonomy): domain Bacteria; phylum Pseudomonadota; class Alphaproteobacteria; order JBFXJJ01; family JBFXJJ01; genus JBFXJJ01. Next base: position 193,625 of record JBFXJJ010000002.1, read on the forward strand.
GGCAGAATCACTTTCCGTCATAAAGCCTAAATTTTCTACAAAAATTCTAAACTTTTTAAAAAAGCCGCTTAAAGAACAATCTTTAAAAGCGGCTTTGTTTTATGTTGATATAAGCATATGCTCTAATACTTAGACGTGGCTATTTCTAAAGGCTCTGGTTCTAAGCAAGACCTTTTGCTCGGCTGTAAGTTCCCAAAACTTTAACATTTAACGTGACATTTACTAATTCAGATAAAGCTTTTTTACCTGCCTCATCTTCTTGATTAATCTCTAAATCAACATAGAAATGAGGGCTGGAATGATTGGCTCCAATCATATAAGTTTCAAGTTTGGTAATGTTAATGTTATGGCGTTTAAAAACTTCTAAAGCGGCAAACAAGGCACCAGCTTCATTTTTAGTTTGAAACATTAATGAAGTAACAGGATTTTCTGTTACATCTTGGGCTTTTAACGGTTTGCTAGCCAAGATTAAGAAACGAGATGTACTGTTTTTATCATCTTCGACCTTATCTAAAAGAACCGTCATATCATATCTAACGGCGGTTTTCGGGGCAAGTGATGCCGAATGCGTATCAAAATCAATTGCAAGGTCTCGTGCGGCACCTGCGGTATCCCACGTTTCGTGAATTCTTACCTTGTGTAAGGTTTTTTTCATAAACTTTTCACAAAGAATAACTCCTTGATGATGCGTATAAATATCAGTTATACGGTTTATAGCATCAGTAACTTCTGCCTCATTAGGCTCACGGTTTTTCCATTCCATCAATTCTTCTTTGCTTAAATTTTCATCTGGTTTGCCTCTAACTGCTTTTGTTGGCATTAACAGACAAAAGTGAATCGGAAGGAAGCACTCGCCGACAATAAATAAATCAGAATAAGGAAGAATATTATATACTTCGGCAATTCTACCCGCTGACGAATTATCTACAGGAATAACTGCATAATCACAATCGCCGCTTTTAACCAAATCTAAAACATCATTAAAGGTTTGACAGCCTCTAAAGTGTGTTTCTTTTTCATTAAAATATTTTTGACAGGCTTGGTGCGAAAAGGCTCCGTGAGTTCCTTGATAACTGACTCTAGTCATTAGTAGAATTCCCTTGTGTTTTAGTTAAATATACTTTTTCATTTTCCATAATATGCTGCTTGGCATCAATAACTTCTTTACGAATTTTTTGGGTTTTTGTAAAAAGATCGAATAATTTATCTCCCTCGTTCCACCTAATAGCACGCTGAAGAGCGGTTAAGTCTTCTGAAAAGCGCTGAATAACTTCAAGAACAGCGTCCTTGTTGGCAAGAAAAATATCCCGCCACATTGTTGGATCTGAACCTGCAATTCTAGTAAAATCTCGGAAGCCGCTGGCAGAATATTTAATGATTTCTTGTTTTAAATGGGTTTCCATATCATCAGCTGTTGCAACAATGGTGTATGCTATCAAATGCGGCAGGTGAGAAACAATCGCCATAACTTTATCGTGATGCTCAGGGGTCATCGTATCAACTTTAGAACCTATTTCCTGCCATAAGTCTGACAGTTTTTTAACGACGTCATCAGGCGTGCCATCTAGCGGTGTTAAAATGCACCATCTATCTTGAAAAAGCTCGGCAAAACCCGCCGCTGGTCCTGATTTCTCCGTGCCAGCTATAGGATGGGCAGGGATAAAATAGACACCACGTGAAACTTGGGGAGCAATATCTTTTACAACAGTTGTTTTCACTGAACCGACGTCAGAAACAATAGCGCCTTTTTTAAGAAAGGGAGCTATTTTAGTAAAAGCTTCACCCGAAGCACCAACAGGCGTACAGATAAAAACTAAATCGGCATCTTTAACAACGCTTTGATAATCTTTAACGGCAATATCTGCGAGATTGAGTTTTATCGTTTCATCAATGACATCATCAGAAATATCAAAGACCGCAATTTTTTGCGCAAGATTTTTAGCTTTGATTGCTCTTGCTAAAGAAGATGCAATAAGTCCAAAACCGATAAAAGAAATTTGTTCAAACATATAAGTCATTTTTTGATATAATTTTAAAAGATTATTCTCTATATTATTAAAAAAAAGAGCATAAGCATTTAAAATATTTATAGCAAGGATTGTTTAAAGTGCAGGTAAGTTTAATTGTATTTATATCTACGATTATGGGCTTTTTGTTTCCCTTTTTATCCCGAAGACCATCGAAATTTATGCCCGCCGATGCTGCCACTGCTGCTGTTATGTTTTGCCATTTACCACGGTTTCCTCGAGGTATTAATAAAAATCATAAGAAAAGATTTAAGAAGCTATGGTTTGATTTAATTAAAGGAAGCATTCTATGCGGAGCGGTATGCGGTTTAATAACTTTTTTCTTTATGTTTAAGATGCCGTTTTATCAGGGAATATTTATAAGTTTATTATGCTTAATTATGGTTTTTATGGCTCTTATTGATGCCAGATTTCAGATTATTCCAGACTTTTTTACCGTTCCGCTTTTGATAATGGGCATAGCATTTGCCAACTTTGATTCCTATGTTGATGTTAATGATAGTATTCTGGGGGCATTATTTGGCTATGGAGCTCCAACCTTGGCAGGGGTTTTAATATCTTGGCGAACGAAAAGAGCGATAGGCGGAGGCGATGTTAAATTATTAGCGGCCTTAGGCGCTTGGTTTGGGATAATTGGCCTTAATTTTATCGTTTTTGTCTCGGTATTACTGTTTGGATTTTATAGTTTTTTAACAAAACAAAAATATCTACCTTATGGACCTTTTGCTGCTATTGCCGTAATTGGAACCGCTATTATGCAGTTTGGTTTTGATATCATTCCGCTAGAATTTATTCTTGCTACAAAATAATTTAGAGCATAAAAAAATCGGCATTTATTGCTGCTATGCGCATAATTTTTTTGTAGATAATTTTTATTTCAATTAGTTCATATAAAAAAACTGCGGTCTCATTAGAAACCGCAGTTTTATTTTTGACGCTAGGTTAAGCGCAAAAGAAGATAAGCTATCTAAATTAGAAGCCCATTCCTCCCATGCCGCCCATTCCTCCCATGCCGCCCATATCAGGCATTGCAGCATGCTTGTCATCTTTTTCTGGTTTATCAGCAACCATAGCTTCAGTTGTAATTAAAAGTCCTGCAACTGATGCTGCATTTTGTAAAGTTGTACGAACAACTTTAGTTGGGTCGATAATACCAATTTTAAGCATATCGGTATATTCACCTTTCTGAGCATCAAAACCATAGTTATAGTCATTTTGTTCCATAAGCTTGCCAGCAATAACAGCACCATCAAAACCTGCGTTCTGTGCAATCTGACGAACAGGAGATTGAAGAGCTCTGCGAACAATGTCGATACCCATTTTCTGATCTGAATTTTCAGCATCAAGGTTTTCTAATGCTCTGATAGCATAAAGAAGGGCAACACCACCGCCAGCGATAATGCCTTCTTCAACAGCGGCTCTGGTAGCATGTAAAGCATCATCAACACGGTCTTTTTTCTCTTTAACTTCAACTTCTGAAGAACCGCCAACTTTAAGAACAGCTACGCCGCCTGCAAGTTTAGCAAGTCTTTCTTGAAGTTTTTCTTTGTCATATTCTGAAGAGGTTTCTTCAATTTGAGCTCTGATTTGATTGCAGCGAGCTTCAATGTCTTTTTTCTCACCAGAACCATCAACAATGGTGGTTTCTTCTTTTGTAATGGTAATGCGTTTGCAGGTACCAAGCATATTAAGAGAAACATTTTCAAGTTTAATGCCTAAATCTTCAGAAACAACTTCGCCATTAGTAAGAATAGCAATATCTTCAAGCATAGCTTTTCTTCTATCACCAAAGCCTGGAGCTTTAACAGCAGCAACTTTAAGACCGCCGCGGAGCTTGTTAACAACTAAAGTTGCAAGAGCTTCACCTTCAATGTCTTCTGCAATAATAAGCAAAGGACGACCTGATTGAACAACAGATTCAAGAACAGGAATTAATGGCTGAAGGTTTGAAAGTTTTTTCTCGTGAATGAGAATATAAGGATTGTCAAGTTCACAAGTCATTTTCTCAGCATTAGTAATGAAGTATGGGGAGAGATAGCCTCTGTCAAACTGCATACCTTCAACAACTTCTAATTCAGTATAAAGACCTTTAGCATCTTCTACTGTGATAACGCCTTCGTTGCCAACTTTGGCCATTGCTTCCGCAATGTGGTCACCAATAGTTCTGTCACCATTGGCTGAAATGGTACCAACTTGAGCAATTTGTTCATTGGTTGAAACGTCTGTGGTACGTTTTTTAAGATCTTCAACAATAGCTTCAACAGCAATATCAATACCACGTTTTAAGTCCATTGGGTTCATACCAGCGGCAACAGCTTTAGAACCTTCACGAATAATTGCACGAGCTAAAACGGTTGCTGTTGTTGTGCCGTCACCAGCAGAATCAGCGGTTTTAGAAGCAACTTCTTTAACCATCTGAGCGCCCATATTTTCGAACTTATCGGAGAGTTCAATTTCTTTAGCAACGGAAACACCGTCTTTTGTAATTCTTGGAGCACCAAAGGACTTATCTAAAACAACGTTACGACCTTTTGGGCCAAGTGTAACCATAACGGTATCAGCAAGAATATCCACACCTCTCATAAGGCGATTTCTGGCATCTGTAGAAAATTTTACTTCTTTAGCAGACATATTAAAAAACCTTTCTTTATCAATCTAATTCAATTATTTTTCAACAACACCGAGAATATCGGCTTCTTTCATAATGATGCGTTCTTCACCATCAACCTTAACTTCGGTGCCTGACCATTTGCCAAAAAGTACTCTATCACCAACTTTAACGTCCAAAGAAATTACTTTGCCGTCTTCAGTTCTAGCGCCTGGACCAACTGCTTCAACTATTCCCTGTGATGGTTTTTCTTTGGCGGTGTCTGGAATAATGATTCCGCCTGCTGTTCTTGTATCTTCTTCAACGCGCTTAATAAGCACACGATCATATAATGGTCTAAATTTCATGGAAAACCTCTTTCGCATTCCCATATTGTTAAAACAAAAAACTAATTATTACCGTAAAACAACCCAAGCAAAAAAGCTTCGAATACGATAAGTGATAACTCAAGTAGGTTCTTTAAATTAAACTGTCAAGGAGTTAAAGGAATATTTTTTATTTTTTTAACTTATCCCTAAGCAAATCAACTAGTTCTTTATGTTGTTTTTCTAGGATTTCAATTTTCTCTTCTATGCTTTCAGATGAAGAGTTTTCTTTGTTAAGACGTTTTTCTGTTCTTATTCCTTTAACACCTTCAACAACAGCGCTGGTGAAAACATTTATAATCATAAGCATAAAAACGGCAACAAAAACCATAAAAAATATCCAAGAACAAGGATAAACCGACATTGCAAGTTGAGCTTTTTCACTCGACCAGCCATCAAAAGTTAAAAATCCAAATAAAGCTTCAAGTGCTAAAGAAAGATTACTAAAATCAACTAGTTCATCACCAAAAAGATAAACCGACATAACGCCAAAAACATAGAAAACAATAACCATTAGGAATAATGTTGAAAAAACACTGGGCAATGTTTCTAAAAACATTGTTAAAACTCTGCGCATTGATGGCAAAACCGAAAACAAGCGCAGCACTCTGAAAACTCGGAATGTTCTTATAATGATAAAGGCTCCAGTGCTTGGAATAAGAGAAAGGGCAACAACTATAAAATCAAAAATATTCCAGCCGTCTTTAAAAAATTTATTTTTCATAACATAAATTTTTAAGCATATTTCAAAGACAAAAATTGAAACACATATGTAATCAATTCCAATTAAAACTCTGTCAAAAGCAAGATAGATTTCAGGAAAAGTCATAGCTCCTAGAACAAAAGAATTAAGAAGAATTATTGTAAGAATGAAAGTATCAAAACGATAGTCTTTTACAACGGCTTCTAATTTTGCTCTAACATTAGAAAAACAACAAGTAACATGGTTTTTCACATTATCTGACAATTTTTCTTTGGTAGTCTGAACCATTTTTAAAACCTCCTAAAATTCATTACTAATAAGGTACCCTTTATCTAACAATAAATAAAGCAAAATTATTTTTATATACTTGTTCTAATGTTTTAACTTTTGTTATTATATAATATCTTTTTCTTAACTTTAATTAAGGTTGATATTTTTGTCTGAAGTTCTTAAAGAATATGCGAAAGGCGATATAATTTTCCGTGAAGGCGATATAAGTAACTTAGCTTACATCGTGGTTCAAGGAAGTGTTGATATTTTTAAAAAGGGCATCTCTGATCCGATAGCTACGATAAAAAACGGTGACATTATTGGTGAAATGAGTGCCATTGATGGCAAGCCTCGCAGTTGCTCGGCCATGGCTAAAACTAAAGTTATTTTAGAAGAGATAAAAGCTTCACAGTTAAAGGAGCAGATTGAAAAAGACAAAGATTTTTCGTTATCGATCATTAAAAGCCTTATTAAAAGAATGCGCGATACGGATAATAAACTCTCCTCAACGGCAAATAATCAGGTTGAAAGAATCAATACTTCTACAAATGTTGAAGAAAAAGATCTTTCTGCAGCTCAAGAGAGTAGTACTCAAGTAAAAACAGAGGATAATGTCTCCAATTTTAATTTTATGGGTTGGTTGTTTGGCTCTAAAGCAAATAGCATCTTTAATCTTTATCTGCCATCAATTATGGGAGATAAAAACAACCAACTCCGCAATCAGCTTTTAGAATTTTTTGAGACGTTAGATTTTTTTAATGCGAATAAAGCTTCTGACTGCAACAATGTTACCTCCTATGTTAAGCAAATTAGTAAAAAAAATGGCGATATATTGCTTAAGTGTGAAATAAATTATGACAGCAATATTCTAGCGGTTGCCTTAATTACTAAACACCCTAATCCTTATACTTATACCAATATTTTGCACAACAGCTTTAAGTTTTATATCCCGATATCGGCAGAAGACGGCAATTTTTCTTTGCTCAAGTGCTTGATTGCCGGATTTGTTAATCCCAGAAGTAAAAAACAAAAAGATGCTCTAGCTGCAATCTTGCCTTCTTTCATTGATGACGCTAAAACATCATTGGCATCACCAAAGCTGCACTCTCCTCAGCTTATTGCTTATAACCTTATCTGTTTTGGAGTTGTTTGTTTTAATTTATATAACTTAAATAATGATGATAAATGGCTTAAAACCGCTATCGAGATTTTTCAAAAAACACTATCTATACCAAATAATCAAACGGAAATTTCTTTTGCAGGTAATTTTCTTCTAGCTCAATGCTACAGCTGTCTTTGTAATAAAAAAGAATATCAAGAAAGTAATATGAATCTTGCGGTAAAACACTATAACATTGCTAAAACTCTTCTAAATTCATCTATAGATGCCGAAAAGCTAGCCATCATTGACAGCCAAATATCTTTTATATGTTCAACGGTTGGTATGGTTGAGGGACGTAAAGATGATCTGCTTAATTCGATAACCTGCGCCAAAAGCGCATTGGCTTATTTTTCTTCACAAAAAGAGATTTCTAAATGGTCAGCTGTTGCCAATAATATGGCTCAGACTATGCAGTTTTATGGTAACCTTTATGGCGATATTGATTACATAAAAAGCTCTATCGAGGCGTTTGAGCTTATTCTTGCAACTAGAGACAAGAAGAAAAATCCTTTGCTTTGGGCTGAAACAAAAAATAATTTGGCATCATCTTGTTTTATTTTAGGAAAATATACTAACAATAATAAAGACTTTCAAGAAGCTGCCGAAGCCTTTGAAGAAGCTGCCAATATTTACAAAACACACAAGCAGGAGAAGCAGGCCCACGTTTCTTTGCGTAATCATAAACTTGCGACAGAAGCATGCGCTAAAACAGCCGCTCAGAAAACTAGTCGTGATGAAACTTGGCGGCTTGAATTTGAAAGCAAAGAAGATATAGATGAAATTCCAAGCAACATTAATGAAGATGAGTGGAGCAAAGAACTTTTAGACAGCTAAATGAAATGTGCTTTGAATTCATAGCCTAATTACAATAAAAGCCCCAAAGACATTTTATCTAAGGGGCTTTTATTTATAAACGATAGATTAAGAACAACTAATCTTCTTCAGTAAACATCGCAAAGATAGCTTCAGAACTGCCGCTGCCTCTTAATTTTTCGCACATTTTTTCATCTCTTAAGACTCTTGAAACTTTAGCAAGAGCTTTAAGGTGATCTGCACCAGCTTCTTCAGGAGCTAAAAGTAAGAAAATAAGATCAACTGGTCTATCATCAATAGAATCAAAATTAATCGGATTTTCTAATCTCGCAAAAAAACCATAGAGTTTATTTAATTCATTAAGCTTCCCATGAGGAATAGCGACTCCATTACCAACACCAGTAGTTCCAAGACGTTCTCTTTCGATTAAAACATCAAAGATTTCTCTTTCTTCTATGGTAGTAAGATGAGAAGCGCAACTAGCTAGCTCTTGAAGGGCTTGCTTTTTGCTTGAGACCTTTAACTTTGGAATAATTCCTTCAGGTCTAATTATATTACTAAAATACATTTGTAATCCTTTGTGAAACACTCAAAAAAAACAACAAAAACAGCAGTTGTTTATGCTTGTTTATTGCGTTCGCTTTGAGGATCAACCCAGCCGATGTTACCATCTTTACGTCTATAAACCATATTGATTCCGCCGTGAGAATTGTTACGGAATAATAAAGCTGGCATATCAGCTAAATCCATACGCATTACTGCACCGCTAACCGTACAAGATGGGATTTCGGCTTCGAGTTCTGCGATAGTAATTGGAGAACCTTCCACAGGAAGTTCTTCTTCAGAATTTTCAGCAGCAATAATTGAATGATAAGCAGATTCAATTTCTGCTGAACGACTTTTTTGATCAACAAGACGGTTTTTATAACGACGAAGTCTTGTTGCAATTTTTTCATTAGCATTATCAAGAGCAGCGTTAAGGTCTGAACTTGTAGAACTGCCCTGAAGAACAATACCTCTTCTTGGGTGAACCGTAATATCAGCCTTTACATTGTCTCCTTCTTTTGAAAAAGAAACGTTTGCACTAATAATGTCATCAAAATATTTGCTGACGGTAGACGTTAAACTTTTTTCAACATATTCACGCAACCTATCGGTTACTGTAATTTGTTTACCTGTTGTAGTTATTTTCATCTTAAACACTCTATCACTTTGTTATTAAGTATAAACTAATAAACTAAAATTTAGATATAAGACTTTTATTATGAATAATCAAGTCTAGTATTAAATATAGCAAACAGCTAATTAAGCGAAAAAAAGCCTGCTCGTCAATAGAGAATAAGTTTAAGTTACTGATATTATTTTTTAATTTACAACAACGCGTTGTTTTTAAACGGTTTTTTTATCCCTGCGGCGCTGAACTGAGGATGGAATTTTCATAGCTTCACGATACTTAGTGACCGTTCGCCTTGCGATATCCACACCTTCTTTTTGTAAGATTTCCACAATTTTATCATCTGAAAGTATTTTTTTGTGATTCTCCTCATCAATTAGAGCTTTAATTCTGAATTTGATTGTTTCAGAAGAGGTTGATTGCCCGCTTGATGCTCCCAAAGCTTGAGAGAAGAAATATTTAAGTTCAAACACCCCTCTTGGAGTTGCAATATATTTATTAGTTGTTACACGGCTGATTGTGCTTTCGTGCATTTCAACGGCTTCGGCAATATCCCTAAGCGTTAAAGGTTTGAAAAACTCAATGCCATATTCAAAAAAATCTTGTTGATGAATAACAATCTCGGTCGCCGTTTTAAGTATTGTATTAGCACGCTGCTGCAAAGATTTAATGAGCCAATTAGCCGATGAAATTTTTTCGTTAATAAAACTTTTTTCTTCTCTCTTTTTAACTAGAGAATTAATTTCGACCAAGTAATCATTATTAATTAGAACCCTTGGGAGCGTTCCAGAATTAAGCTCTAGAGTCCAAGAACCATCAGTCCTTGTCCGCATAATAATATCAGGAACAACTGTTTGAACTATGTTATATTCAAAGATGCTGGCTGGTTTAGGGTTTAGCTCTTTAATTTCCTTTATCATCTGCAAAACATCTTCTAAATCGACCCCGCAGACTTTTTGCAGCTTATTATAGTCTTTAGCCGCAACTAGATCTAAATTATCCAACATTGCAGCTATTGCTGGGTCATATTTGTTTTTTTCTTTCAACTGCTCAGCCAAACATTCGGCAAGATTTCTGCAAAAAACACCCGTTGGCTCAAATGTCTTCAACTTGGCCAAGATTTTGTTCATTCTGCCTTCCGAACAACCAAGTTTTTTTTCAATATCTTTAACATCACCAAAAAGATAGCCTGAAGGATCTAGCATATCTAAAATATTTACGGCAATAATACGATCAGCATTATCAGGAAATGCTAAATTTATCTGATCTAAAATGTGTTCTCTAAAATTAACGGTGTGAGAAATAGTCTGTTCTAAAACATTTTCTCCATATTCATAATTTTTAGAGTTTGTCTCTTTCCAATTATTAAGACTTAAATCACTTTCAGCATAATCACTATCGATATCAAGTGGAGCATCGGTTTCTATATTTTGCGTTTTTTCTATTTCTGGGTTTTCTGATATTGTTTCTTCTTCGGAAATTATTTTGCTTTCAACCCTGTCTAAGGTTTCATCTTCGGTTTCGAGTAAGGGATTTTTTTCTAATTCTGAAGTAACATATTCTGCCAATTCTAAGTTAGACATCTGCAAAAGCTTAATCGCCTGCTGCAACTGCGGCGTCATAACCAGCGATTGTTTAAGCTTTAAGTCTAACCTAGGTGTTACAGCCATTTATTACATAACCTCAAACGCACTAAAATGAGCAACTACGCATCTTTTTAGCGGTTATATTTTTGTTAAATACGGTAACACTATAACGCATTATTATTAAACAATGCTTAAAGACTGAAACGTGTGCCTAAATAAACTCTTCGGACACCATCGTGGGCAACAATCTCAGAAGGAGAACCCTCCATCATAACCATTCCATCGTGAAGAATATATGCACGGTCAATAATGTCGAGTGTTTCTCTAACATTGTGATCGGTTATCAAAACGCCTATTCCCTTGTGTTTCAGATGAGAAACCAAATCTCTGATTTCCCCAACGGCAATAGGGTCAATACCAGCTAAAGGTTCGTCAAGCAGGACAAAAGAAGGATTAGAAGCTAAAGCTCTAGCAATTTCAACACGGCGACGTTCACCGCCAGAAAGTGCAATTGCAGGAGCGTGTCTTAAATGAGTTATGGAAAATTCAGCCAAAAGCTCTTCCAGCATATTTTCTCTTTTATTATAATCGCTTTCAATAACTTCTAAGATTGAGCGAATATTATTTTCAACCGTCATACTGCGAAAAATTGAGGCTTCCTGAGGCAAATATCCTATACCTAATCTTGCTCTGCGGTACATTGGAAGTGATGTGATATTATTCCCATCAATTTTAATTTCGCCGTAATCAGGAGTAATTAAACCAGTAACACAATAAAAACAAGTAGTCTTGCCGGCACCATTCGGTCCTAAGAGACCAACGGCTTCACCACGTTTTACATTAAGAGAAATATTTCTTAAAACAGGACGTTTTTTATACTGTTTGCCAATACTTACAACTTCCAAACCGGCATTAACAGAGACTAACTTGGGTTTTGTTATCTCTTTATCTTTGTCTGTTTTGCTGTTCTTATTTGTAAAAATTGGTTTTATATTCATTTCTTTGTTTTACAATAATTTATATTAAAAATTATTTAAGAATCTTTTATTTTTTATTCTTTAACAAAAGTTCCCTTAACTCTTTGTTTTCCTTGGGCATTAGATGTCAAACGACTTATCCCTGTTTGCAGATTAACCTCAGCTTTATCACCTCTTAGCTGATTTTCTTGCTGACTTATTATGACGTTACCGTCCAAAGTTGCAATAGATTTTTTTGCATCATAAATTCCATTATCGGCAGTTATTTTCTCGTTAGCGGTGTTAATCTCTACCTTTCCGATAGTTTTCGCATTTTTTAACTCGAGAACATTTTTTTCTTTGTTGTTAACAAAATATGCTTCTATTGTTGATGCAACTAATTTTTTGCCATCACTAACTATGGTTGCATTACCCTTGGCAATTGCTTTTTTTTCATTTTGGTTATATTCAAGTTTTTCATACGCTGTAAGAGTTTCTTTATGACGCTCTAATTTAGCAGGATTACCCGTTACGGTTATAATGCCTGTTTCAATATTATATTCCGCTTCATCTCCGCTTATCTTGACTTCTGGAGATATAAAAACAATATTGTCTTTAGCCGCAAATTTGAAAACTTCAGGTTTATCATTATTATGATAATAAGCTTCGATAACACTACTGGTTAGCTTAAGCTTTCCTTGTGTTACAACAGCATTTCCAAGTGCTGATATACTTTTCTTGGTTCTATCCCATTCAACACCGTCGGTTGCTTCAATTTGTATCGCTCCTCCAGTTGAAGCTGCAAAACCAAGATTTTGAGCTTTTGCTTCTGCTGCAAACATTGTGGCTAAAAATGCCAAAAATAATAACCTTTTTATCATAAAGTTCCCTTTGGTATCCGATATAATTTAACTTTTGTTTTGCCTGTAATTTTTATTTTGTTGCCTTTTTCACTGATACTAAGTCCTTCACCTGCGACCTCACCAAAAGGTGCCGCAAACAAAATTTTTTCATTTGAAACCGCCTCTCCTTTTTTTAAATCTATCTTCATTTTGCCGATTTCAAAATTATAGCCGCCATCGTGAAAAATGCTAACGCCATCATTTAATTCTAAAATTTCATCTTTCTGCTTAAAAACGCCATTAGATGCTTCCGCCGCAACCCACGTATTATCAGACATCATAATGTCAGCTTTAGGTTTTGTAAGCTCAATAATCATTGAGCCTGGCTCTGTCTCCATAGCCAAATCTGCGCTTAAAGAATATGGTTGATTCTTATTGTCGGTTGCAAAGAATTTGGCATTAACCATACGCATACTTTCAATTCTAGAAAACTCAGGAATGCCTATATTGATTTTAAATTTATCTTTTTCAGCAAGAATTTGAGGCCAGATTAAAATTAGACCTATTAACACGCTAGCTATAGCTGGCAGTAAAAGTTTTAAAATTTTTACAAACCTAGTATATCCGATAACACTACGTTCAGACAATCTTTGCGGTTTATAACTTTCAGAAAACTTGCTCATTTAGGAAATCTTAGCACGTAAACAATCATGGATATGAATTATTCCACAAGGAATTTTTTCTTCATCAACAAAAAGACTGGTAATTTTACTTTGATTCATAATTCTTAAAGCCTCAACTGCCAGCAGTTCTTTTTTCACTGTCTTAGGATTTTTAGTCATAACATCTTTAGCTTTAAGTTCTAACATATTTTTTGACATATGGCGACGCAAATCGCCATCGGTAATAATACCGATAATTTCTTGATTATCGTCCAATACGCAAAGACAGCCAAAACTCTTATTCGTCATAACAATCAGCGCTTCGGGCATTGGCATATTATAATTTACATTAGGCATTTCATCGCCTTTATGCATCAAATCTTCAACCTTCAGCAAGCTTTGCCCGAGCTTTCCACCTGGGTGCCTTACCGAAAAATCATCACGAGAAAACCCTTTCTTTTCAAGCAGAGCAACCGCCAAGGCATCACCTAAAGCCATCATCATTGTTGTTGAAGTGGTAGGAGCTAAGCCAAGAGGACAGGCTTCATCTGCCTTGGGAAGAACCAACGTAACATCGCTGTTTTTAGATAAGGTGCTTTTATCTTTGCTCGTAATAGATATTAATGGGATTCCGAATCTTTTGGTATAAGCGACAATATCCTTGAGTTCTGCAGTTTCGCCAGAATTTGAAAGAGCAAGAACAACATCTTTAGCCGAAATCATTCCCAAATCACCATGACTGGCTTCAGCGGGATGAACAAAAAAAGACGGCGTTCCCGTTGATGCTAAAGTAGCTGAAATTTTACAGGCAATATGTCCGCTTTTACCAATTCCTGTAACAATTACCTTGCCTTCAAGTTTATTAATAATTTCAACAGCTTTGATAAAATTTTCATCTATTTTTTCTGAAAGCTTCTCTATTCCTTTAGCTTCCATCAACAAAACAGCCTTAGCTATAGCAATGCCATCTTTTGCTGTTGCATCTATTACCGAATTCAACTCCAAAATTCCTTACTTACTTAAAAATTATTTAATGGGAAAAGATATCCATATCATCAAAACCAGCAAGATCTAAATCCGCTCTGGTTTCTAAAAAGTCAAAAGCCTTTTGAGCCAACTCAAATCTTTTTTCTCTTTTCAGCAACGCTTCAACTTTGTCTTTTAAACGATGGAGATAAAAGACATCATTAGCAGCATAGACCATTTGTTCTTGAGATAATTTAGGACTTGCCCAATCTGAGGTTTGTTGCTCTTTTATTAGTTCAACATTGAGTAAATCATAGCATAGATTTTTAAGCCCGTGCCTATCCGTATTAGTACGGCACAATTTTGAAGCAATTTTAGTGCAAAAAACAGGCGTGCATCTAACGCCCAAATATCTTTTGATAATTGCAACATCAAATCTAGCAAAATGGAATATTTTTAAAATATCTTGATTGCCTAAAAGTTTTTTTAGATTAGGAGCATCATAGTTATCATTAAGTTTTACTAAATGACATTCGCCATTTTCTAAGCCAATTTGAACTAAACATAAACGGTCACGATTAAGTTTTAGCCCCATAGTTTCGGTATCAACCGCGATTGATGTTCCAAAATTGATTTCACCACTAATATCACCTTCGTGATATATGATAACAGGAGCGGTCATAGCTTTTTCCTTAAACATTCCAAAGCTGGTGCCCAGAAGAAGACTCGAACTTCCACAACCGTAAGGCCACAGGTACCTGAAACCTGCGCGTCTACCAATTCCGCCATCTGGGCTCTTTGGACTTTAAATATCTTAAATTACTTATACTCGTAACACTTGGTATAGCAATAAGTTAAAAAAAAGCCAATATCAATTTTATTTTTTTAACGTTTTTCTTTTTTAATCTCCAATTAGAGTATGTTTTAGCCTCATAACAAGTTTTTCTGGAGAAATTGGTTTAACTAAAAAATCCTGAATACCAAGTTTTTTAGCTTCAATTACAGTATCTTTATCTGCAAAATTTGTAACCATAACAATCTTAACATTAGTGTTGGTTATGCCATCTTTGCCTTCTCTGATAACTCTCGCAAATTCTAAACCTGTTAAACCTGGCATTTCGTGATCAAGCAGCAAGACATCAATGTGATGCTTTTTTATCATCTCTGTTGCTTGAATAGCATTCGTTGCATCATAAATATTGTTGATGCCGTATTGTTTTAAAGATGTCCTCAAAAGATTTCTTGAAAAAGCATCATCATCAACTATCATATAGTTGAGAGAAATCATTCTGGGATCAATTTTCCCACTATCCATATAAAATCCCCTTATTTAATTTTTCATAAAATCGGGCATACCTATATTCAAAAAACTCTCAGGGTCTATTCTTGTTGTCCCTACACTTACTCCAAAATGCAAATGCGGACCTGTCGCTCTTCCCGTTGCTCCAACAGCCCCAATGACATCGCCTTGTTTTACTTTTTGACCCAGCCGAGCGTCTATCTGATCTAAGTGAACATAAATGGTTGAAAGCCCCATACCGTGGTCAACCATAACTGTCTTACCCGTTAAATACATATCATCATTTACTAACGAAACTATACCATCTGCCGCAGCCTTTACCGGCGTGCCTGTTCTGGCCTTAATATCTATCCCCGAATGCGGCGCTCTTGACTCTCCATTCAAAATCCGCTGACTTCCAAAAACGCTTGTTATCTGGCCGTCAACCGGCATAATAAATGAAGAATTATAAAAAACTTTGCTTGAATATTTTTCCCTAATGTTTTTTACTTGAAGGTTATCTTTTTTTATTCTTTCTGCTGTAACTTCATCAGGTGAAACCATTGATGAAGGCAAACCTTCTATCTTCTGTATAAGCCAATTTCTTTTCATTATATTAAGCTTAACGGTTTCTACCTTATTGTTCGAGAGAACAATATCAAGCTTATTATCTTGCATCAAATCACGGTCAAACCCTAAAATAAAAAAACCGTTTTCTGAAACTGGAACAAGACTTCCATTAAATTTGACTTCAGACTTAAGCGGGACTTTGCCGTAGAACAATCCGCCCTGCCTCATATCTCCAAACAATTTCACACCTAAAGGCAAATTGTCTGGATAGCTGAACACATCGGCTGCACAAACCTGCCCACAAAAGACAAAAGATAAAAAAACCAATAAAAAAAATAGTTTTCTTTGTTTAAAATAATTCTTTTTGAATGTCTTCATAGGCATTTTTATCATCTTTTTTTCTTTTTGGCTGCTGCAACCTTAATGTTCCTGCATTTACTACTTTAACACAACCATCATAGAAATTTAAAGAGATTTCTGGTTGTTTTTCAGCATTAATACTACTAATGATGGGGTTGCCTTTATTATCCTTAGCCAGAACAAAACCTCTTTTTAGAATGTTCATAAAAGAGCAATTTTCCAATTCTGCCCCGTTTCTTTCAAGCTGGTTTCTTTTCTCGCTCAATACGTTTTCCATAACTGTTTGAAGTCTAAATTTCAGCTGAGCAATTTTCATTTTTTCAGAATTAATCATAGCCTCAGGATTTATTAATAAAGACTTTAAGCGAAAAACCACACTTTCTTTTCTTTCAAGAAAAACCTTGGTTCCATTATAGAACCTTTCCATTCTGTCATCTAACTGCTGGCTTAATTCTCCGATAAGATTTTGCGGCTGCGGCAAAGCCCTTGCGATATTCTTGATATTATAACGCCTGTCTGCAATAAACTTCTGCCAAGAACTAAGAGCTCTGACTTCCAGCTTTTTAATATGTGAAACTAAATCTATCCTAACAGGAACCACCATTTCAGCTGCGGCACTAGGGGTCGGAGCCCTAACGTCTGCCGCATAATCAATTAAAGTCGTATCCGTTTCGTGTCCAATCGCAGAGATTACAGGGATTTCAGAGGCCGCAACGGCTCTTGCCAGTTCCTCATCATTAAAAGCCCACAAATCTTCAAAACTTCCGCCACCTCTAGCTACAATAATAACATCAGGCTTTAACTTTAAATCTTTAATTCTGTTAAATCCCTTAATCGCTTCAACAATTTTGGGCGGAGCAGCATCTCCTTGAACCGGTGCCGGCCACAACAGAAGATGACGGGGAAATCTATCACTAATGCGGTGCAGCATATCACGTATTACAGCCCCAGTAGGCGAAGTTATTATTCCTATTTTTTCAGGAATAAGCGGTATCTTCTTTTTTCTTGAAATATCAAAAACGCCTTCTTTGCTTAAACGTTCTTTGCGTTCCATAAGAAGCTTAAGCAGAGCACCTTCGCCGGAAGCCTCCATTTTTTCAACAATTATCTGATACTGAGAGCGTCCTTGATAGGTTGTAATCCTGCCTGAGCATATAACTTCAAGACCTTCTTCGGGAGCAATGCTTAAACGATCAGCGTTTCCTCTCCAGCATATTGCAGAAATAAGCGCATTTTCATCTTTAAGGCTAAAATATAAATGACCAGAATAGTGCTTTTTAAAACCTGTAATTTCACCCTTAATTTTCACTAAGCCTAAACCATTCTCAAGAGCAGATTTGATTTTTAGTGAAACTTCACTCACAGACATTACTTCTGAAGTTCGGTTTGAAATCAGGTCATTGTTTTCAAAATCAATCATTTAATCATTCTAATTTCTGTAAAAAAATTTCTAATAATCTCGGAGCATTTCATTTCTTCTATGCCGCTGTAAATCTCAGGAATATGATGGCAGCTGGAACTTTGAAAAATCTTAGGTCCATGCAAAACCCCGCCCGACTTAGGGTCATAAGCTCCAAAATAAAGCCTTTTTAAACGCACCAACGAGATAGCTGATGCACATAACGGACAAGGCTCTAACGTTACATAAATATCTAGATTATCAAGGGTTTTAGAGCCCAATTTGCGACAAGCTTCGTTTATTACTAAAATTTCAGCGTGGTTTAGAGGATTTTTAGTTTCTTCAACTCTATTACCAGCACTTGCAACAATTTTATTTTCTTTAGCATCAAAGATAACCGCTCCCACAGGAATTTCGCCATTCTTTCCAGCTATTTCTGCTTGAAGAAGCGCAAACTGCATCGGGTTAAAGGCTTTGTCTGTAACAAACATATTGTATTACTCTAAAAAAAATATCACTATATAGTGTTTTATTATGATATTTTATTTTTAGCAACCCTTTAAGCGGAGTTTTCAATTTAATATGAATATTGATATCGCCCCTAATAATTACAAAATAGATCTTGGCGGTTATTCTATTAACGAAACAACGTTTGCCCACATCAGTGACGCCAGCCGCTTAACAGGAACCAGCCTCGAGTACCTCTTAGCAAAAGCAGGACAGGAAAGCAGTTTTGCTCCTAATGCTAAATCCTTATCTTCAAGTGCCGCAGGTCTTTATCAATTTACAGAAAACACTTGGCTGCAGCAATTTAAACTCCACGCTGCTAAATATGGATATAATGAGTTTGCTAAACATATAACAAGCGATGCTCGTGGTCATTTTGATGTCGATGACAAAAAAATTAAAAACAAGATTTTAGCCTTAAGAAAAGATACCAAAATATCCTCGTTACTTGCCGCAGAACTCGCTAGAACGAACCAAGCAATTTTGGAAAAAGAATTAAACATTGAAGCTACGCCTTCAGATTTATACCTAGCACATTTTTTAGGAATAAATGGCGCAATTTCCCTTCTAAAAGCCATTGATGAAAATCCCAAACAAAATGCCTGCTCTCTTTTTCCAGAAGCGGCAAAAGCAAACACTCGAGTTTTTTACAAAGAAAAAGGAAAGAAGCCTCGTAATGTTAAAGAGGTTTACACTTTCATCAGTAAGCTTTTTGAGATTTCAGCCAAACGCATAACTAATATTCCAACAAGTATAATTGCAACCCTGCCTAAAATGCTTCCTAAAGCGAATCTCAAAACCGATTTGAGACTAGAAAATAAAAAAGCCAATCAGTTTAGTCAAATTGATCACAATGTTGATATTTTTCATATCAATGATTTTAAAAGCATTGAAAATAATGGTAACAACGATTTCAACTCTTTGAATTTTAAAGATATTTTAACTATAAACAACACTGTTCCTATTCTGCCTAATAAAATCAGCGCTCGAATGATTCCCGAAAAAAAACTTGCCGTTGATGAAAAAAATGTTTCTTTACCAGAAATAAACTTTATAAATGAGATTATCGAACACGTTACCAATAAATAACTATTTAAATAAGGTATTAAATCCTAATGGAAAAACAAGCAAAAACTAAAGCGTTTGAGGGTGAACGCTTAGCGAAGGTTATTGCTAGATCTGGGGTTTGCTCCAGACGCGACGCTGAAAAATTAATTGCCTCTGGAAAAGTTACGGTTAACAATCAAAAAGTTGAAAGCCCAGCTTTAAATGTTAAGAATTCTGATGAGATAAAAATTGAGGGGAATTTACTAAATTCTCCAGAAAAAACCCGTATTTGGCGTTTTCACAAACCTAAAGGGATTGTTACAACCAACCGTGATCCTCAAAATAGAACTACTATTTTTGAATTGTTGCCTAAAGATATGCCAAGAGTGGTTTCTGTTGGACGCCTAGACTTAAACTCTGAAGGGCTTTTACTTTTAACTAATGACGGCGAACTTTCAAGACATCTTGAACTGCCTACGACAGGCTGGTCACGTAAATACCGTGTCCGAGTTCATGGAAAAGTCGATGCCAAAAAACTTGAAGAATTAGAAAAAGGCATCAGTTTTGAAGGTGTTAATTACGGTGTTGCCAAAGTTACGGTCGAACGCACCCAAGGTTCCAACGCTTGGTTAGTTGCAACAATAAAGGAAGGTAAAAACCGCGAGATACGAAAAATAATGGAAAGCATTGGTTTAGAAGTTACAAGGCTTATCCGTGTATCTTATGGACCTTTCCAACTAGGAAACCTTGCTAAAGGCAAAGTTGCAGAAGTTCCAGCCAAAGTAATTAAGGAACAATTAGGAAAATATCTTTCATAAGAAAACAAGCAGCTTTTTAAGTAAAACAAGGCAGGTTTTTTTGAGAATAATATCAGGAACACTAAAAGGGAAAAAAATTCTTTCTCAAGAAGGACAAGATACTAGACCAACTTCTGATAAAAATCGGCAATCTCTGTTTAATATTATCTGCCATAACTATTTTTCTCAGAATCTAACAGGCGTCAGCGTTCTTGATATTTTTGCAGGAAGCGGCGCCTTAGGTTTAGAGGCCTTATCAAGAGGAGCATTAAAAGCTTGTTTTGTTGAGAACAACAAAAAAGCTCTATATTACATTAATGAAAATATTAAAAACTGCCGCTTAGAAAAACAAAGCGAAATTATAAAGAGCGATGCCACGAATCTTGCCAACTTAAAAAATGAATGTTTTTCATTAATTTTTATTGACCCCCCTTATCACAAAAATCTAATTGAACCAACGCTCAACAATTTAATTAAGAATCATTTTATAAATAATGAAACCATCTTAGTCATTGAAACTGCTAAAGATGAGAGCATAAACCTTCCTGAAAACGGCATAATTGATGATCAAAGGAGCTATGGAATAACAAAATTTTCCTTTATGAAAATAAAATCTTTTTAAGATTTTTTCTAGTTTTCTTTGATTTTATTTTATTATCACGTTAAAACTAAAACAATTGTAATATTTTTGAAATATTAGCTGGAGGTTCTCTTGGAAAATTACGAAGAACAACTCAACAACTTGCGTGATGAAATTGATAAAATTGATGATGCTCTTCATGAAAATTTAGTAAAGCGCACAAAAATTGTTTTAGAAATAGCTAAGGTAAAAAGAAGTATGCCTAATTCTGACAGAGCTAGCGCTTGGCACCCTGCTAGGGAAGTTAGGATTTTAAGAAGACTGCTGGGCAAAGACAGTGGAGGCTTTCCTAAAACATCTATTTTTAGAATTTGGCGTGAAATGTTTGGAGCATTAACCAATTTACAAAAGCCTTTTATTATGGCTGTTTTTATGCCTCAGCGCGGCGCTGGATTTTTAGAAATTGCTAGAGATCAATTTGGAGCTTATTCTCCCTTTTCCGTTTGCGGCTCGGTTGGACAGATTATTAGAGAGCTTACAGAAAACAAAGCTTCTGTCGGTGTAATTCCTATTGATGACAGTTATGATTCGACTTCTCCTTGGTGGATAAAAATGCTGCCGTCCAACATTAAAGTTGTTGCCAGACTGCCGTTAATTGGACCTGGCGAAGGTCGTGGCGGAGGCAAAGAAGCTTATGTTTTAGCTGTTGCTCCTCACGAGAATACTGGAGATGACCGCTCCTTAATGGTAATTGAAGTCAAAGAGGAAGCTTTCAGTATTGGTTCTTTAAAAGAAAAATTGAAAACGGTTGATATTGAAATCGAGAGAATTTGCTCTAATTACACCGTTAATGATAAAGAAGCGGCATATCTTGCTGAGGTTCAAGGATATATCAGTGACGATGATCCTAGAATTAAAAAGCTTTATTCCAGCAATAAAAATAATTTTTCGAAAATAACAATTA
Source organism: Alphaproteobacteria bacterium (assembly GCA_050175015.1). Classification (GTDB taxonomy): domain Bacteria; phylum Pseudomonadota; class Alphaproteobacteria; order JBFXJJ01; family JBFXJJ01; genus JBFXJJ01. Next base: position 215,262 of record JBFXJJ010000002.1, read on the forward strand.
TTGGAGGCTATGCCGTACCACTCGATACGCAAGCCTAATAAGTTATAGGATTTTTGCAAATGTCTAGTCCAACTCCAAAACCAGGAATTATGGATATTACGCCCTACAAAGGCGGCGAAGCCAAAATTAAAGGCGTTTCTCAAATTTTAAAGTTATCATCTAATGAAAATGCATTTGGAATAAGCCCGAAAGCACTTGAAGCGATAAAAAAGCATTCTGAAGAAGCTTTTCGTTATCCTGATGGCAACTGCAACCTGCTTCGAGATGCTCTTGCGGAAAAATATCAAATACCTTCTGAAAATATTGTATGCGGCGCTGGCTCCGATGAACTGATAAAAACAATCTGCAATGCTTTTGCAGGCTGTGGCGATGAAGTCTTATATAATTATCATGGTTTTTTGATGTATGGCATTTACGCTAAAGCATTTGGAGCAACCCCTATTAAAGCTCCGGAAAAAGACTTTACGGTCGATATCGATACTTTAATCGCAGCCGTAACACCTAAAACCAAAATTGTTTTTTTAGCTAATCCTAATAACCCAACAGGAACAATGGTTCCTAAAAATGAAATTGAAAGACTTGCTAAAAGCCTGCCTTCCAACATTCTTCTTGTAATTGATGCTGCCTATGCTGAATTTATTGAAGATGACAACTACTCAACAGGATTTGAGCTTGTTTCTAAATTACCCAACGTAGCTGTTCTTAGAACCTTTTCAAAGATTTACGGCTTGGGAGGTATCCGCTTAGGTTTTTGCTATTGCAGCGCTGCCATCGCCGATATTCTTAATCGAGTAAGAGGGCCTTTTAATGTCTCATCTTTAGCTCAAGAAGCGGGAATTGCAGCATTAGGTGATGAAGATTTTGTTGATAAGTCGAAAAAACATAATTTTTACTGGCTTCCTAAATTAACCGAAGAAGTTAATAAAATCGGCATAAAAACAACGTTATCTTTTGGAAATTTCATTCTGGCGATATTCCCTGAAAATGGCGATAAAACCGCGCAAAATGCTGATGATTTTTTACGTAAAAACGGCATTATTACAAGACGTATGGAACCTTATAATCTTCCTAACACTTTAAGAATAAGCATTGGACGTGACGATGAAATGAACTTCTTAATCAAAACTTTAACTGATTTTATGAATGGATAAATTCTTCAATGGCAACTAGAAATATTAAAAATGTAGTATTCGACTTTGGCAATGTCTTAATTGCTTGGGACGTAAAAAGCCTCTATGTTAAAATTTTTAACGGTGATGAACAAAAAGCTTCTTGGTTTTTGAGCAATATCTGCACCCTAGAATGGAACCGCCAGCTTGATGAAGGGGTTACTTTTGATGATGCTATCGCACAACTTCTGGGTAAGTGGCCAGAATATGAAGAAGAAATAAAAGCTTATAAAACCCGTTGGCACGAAACTATTGTTGGTGAAATATCACCATCGGTCAACGTATTAAAAAATTTAAAAAACAAAGGCTATCCATTATACGGTCTTACAAACTGGTCTCACGAAACTATCGGCTATGCTAAAAACAGGTTCCCATTCTTAAATTTATTAGATGGTATTGTGGTTTCGGGCGAAGAAAAAGTATCTAAACCAGATAATGAAATTTTTGAGATTCTCTTAAAAAGATATCAGCTTAATCCAAATGAAACACTCTTTATTGACGATAATGGGGACAACATCAAAACCGCAGATAAGCTAGGATTTGATACAATATGGTTTCAAAATTCAGACCAACTTGAAACCGAAATTGTTACCAGAAATCTTTTTAAAAAAAAATTTTAAGAAAAGATATTGAAACTAAAAAATACCCTACCTATATAATTTTTGTTAAGGACGCCATAAGTAATGGGTTCTTACAAATGAAGTGATTTTTAATACTTAAACAATATTTTATCGCTTAATATTTAGGAGGGTAAAAAAATGACAACTTTTGATCTTTCACCATTACATCGTTTTACTGTAGGTTTTGATAATATTGATAGTCTTTTTGAATCTTTATCAAGACTAGATGAGACATCTACATCTTATCCACCTTATAATATTGAAAAACTTTCTGAAGATAGATACGGCATAACTTTAGCCGTCGCAGGATTTGATGAAGATGAACTTGAAATAACGGCTAAAGAAAATTCTCTCTACATTTCTGGAAGAAAGAATGAAAACAAAAACGAAGATTCCTTCCTTTATAAAGGAATTGCAACCAGAGCCTTTGAAAGGACTTTCGAACTTGCTAACCATATTAGAGTTGAAGGAGCAAAACTCGACAAGGGATTACTTACGATTGAACTTGTAAAAGAGATTCCCGAATCGATGAAACCTAGAAAAATTTCCATTTCTGATATAGGTAAAAAAGTTATCGAAAATCAATCAAAGGAAAAAAGCGAAAAAAAGGGAGAAAATGGAAAAGAAGCCGCTTAATAAACTTTTTTTCCAATTTATTCACAAAACTTAACGTTATTCGATAAGTCGGGGTTTCTAGCCCCGACTTTTTTTACCAATTATTAATTTTTATGGAACACCATATTAAAAAGATACTTCTTAAAAATTATTTTTTTTAAGGAGTAGTCTCATGGTCGGAGTAAGTTCTCGTTTAGTAGCAAGCCAGACAAAGTCATCAACTGTATGGGAAAAAAACGTTCAAGATGTAAATAGTTCTAAAGATAATTATCTTCAGGCTAGAGACATCGGAATGGCACGCCTTAATTTTAATCGCCTTAATCTTGTTGCTGAAGTTTCTAAGAACGACAGCGTTGATTATTACAAATTCAATGCCATATCTAGGGGCAATATGAGAATTACGGTACGTGAAGCCAGTAGTTCCGAAACCGCTGATGCCACTAATGTTACCAAAACTGATAATTCTGAAAAAACTATTGAAGACCAAAAGAAAGAATTAGAAGACCTTGTTGACAGTTTAAAAGTAAAGAATGTCAGAGTCCAAGTTATGACTGTTAATAGAGGCAAAGAAACAGTTGTTGCCGATAGCGCAGGTGAAGAGGGCTCTACCGAATTAGAAAATTTTGAATCATTATCTTTAGGCGAATATCGAGTAAAAAATCCTGATATGTACTATCTAAAAATATCAAGGATAGACGAGACTAAAACCAGCGAGTCTTACCCTTATGCTGTACAAATTCAGATTGGCGATACTCATAAATATGATTATGTAAGTATTGAGAAAAAAGCATCTGAAAGCATAGACAGTTCAACAACATCTACAACATCAAAAACCAGCAGCACTAAAAGCACAAGCTCATTAAGCACCCAAGCACAGCTAGCTTTAGATAATGCCTTACAATCAACTTCTGCCAAATTTAAGTCATCTCAACTTGCAGTAAACTTATTAAAAAACAGTAGTTATTGGAATAGTTCATCAAGTCAAAAGTCAAAAGTAAGCTTTTGGAGTTAACTAAAAACATTGAAAAAGCCAGCTTTTATTAATTTTTAACTTTTTAAATGCTATAATTTAATAAAACAGCTTCACGATAAACAGTAAAAATGGTATTATGTTTATTAGAAGTAGAAAGATGAAAAAACTAGGAGGGATTCTATTATGTCCAGTGTTTCTTCAACCACAGAAGTAGGTCCATCAGCTTGGGAAGCTAGAAGTGCTCCTAAACTATGGGAAAAGAGCGTTACTGATGTTAGTGACGCCAAAGAAAGTTATTCCGAAGCTCGTGATATTGGCACCGCAAGGCTTGATTATAACCGTCTTAACGTTATTGCGGAACTGTCTGAAAATGACTCGGTTGACTATTATAAATTCTCAACATCTTCCAGAGGCAACTTAAGAATTTCGTTAAGAGACTCTGATGCAGAAGATGAAGAAGATCCTTTAGATATTGATGTTAATGATTATCTTAAAGCCGCAGGAATCGAAGTTGAAGAAGATTCAACAGATGAGACTTTAAGTGATCTTGAAGAAATTATTGATGACTTAACAGCTAAAAATATCAAACTTCAACTCTATACCGTAAAAAATGGCAAAGAGACTCTAGTTGCTGACAGCACTGCCGACGAAGATTCTGATGAATACGCAGCTTTTGAAGCTTTATCTGAAGGTGAATACCGTATTGATAGTACTGAAACTTTCTACGTAAAAATTTCAAGAATCGATGAAAGTGAAGACAGTGATGCTTATCAATATGCTCTCCAAGTTCAACTTGGAACAGAATACGATAGCAACCTTCTGACAACAGAAAAAGAAGCCGATGAAAGCACCGATTATGAAGGAAAAGCCGGAGCTTATATTAGTTCTGAAGGTCAAGCTGCTGTAGATGCTCTTTCTACCTACGGCGTATATAATCTTTCAGAAGAGGCTGAAACTGCTTTGAGTACAGCTATATCAAATGGCTACACATCAACTTATGTTGCTGGACAATCTGCTGTAACAATTTTAAATTCAGCCAGCTCATCATCAAGTAGTTCAGCTGTTTCCATCTTACAAGATGGATCAAGTTCATCAACTATTGACTTATTTAGTTAACTACAAGAAATAAACCATAAAAAAAGAGCCGTTATCCGGCTCTTTTTTTTGGCTGTTATTTTTTAATTCTAAAGCCAGTTGTCTCTAAACTCATTATTTTTCTATAATTATAGCTGATAAAAAACAAAAACATTCGTCAAAAAATGTTTTTCTGTTTTTACTTGTCCGCATCTTTCAGAAACAACAAATCTCTATCTTTTCTAACCTCTCTTATATCGGTATCTATAATAGGAATTTCATCTATTTCCTGCGAACTTCCTTCTATTTCCAAATCAACAAATTTCCTAGCCTGAGGCATAACATTAGCCTCTAAACTCCCAACAAAAGCATTATATTTTTTTACCGTTTTATCAATCTCGCTTCCAATTCCAGCAATATGATTGCCCATAATACTAAGCCTTTTATAAAGATCTTTGCCCAAACTCGCCACTTTTAAAGCATTTTCAGCTACCTTTTCTTGACGCCAACCAAAAGCAATCGCTTTAGCAAGTGCTATCAGTGTTGTTGGCGTAACTATTAAAACTTTTGCACTTATCGCTTCTTCCAAAAGATTAGGATCTTTTTCTAAAGCTGCCGCAAAGAAGTTTTCACCAGGAATAAACATTGCAACAAATTCTGGAGTAACTGTTAGTCCGTCCCAATAAGCCTTTGATGATAATTGCTTTACATGCATTCTAATTTGAGATGCGTGCTGTCTTAAATAGTCATCAACATCTTTATCTGTTTCAGCTTCCATTGCGTCCATATAAGCCGATAAAGATGTTTTGGCATCAACAACAATATGCCTGCCGCCAGGTAGATTTATTATGACATCGGGGCGCAGTTTTTTATCGTCACGATCAAAACTTTCTTCAACCCTAAAATCGCAATATTGCGACATTCCTGACATTTCCATAACATTTTTTAACGTCTCTTCACCCCATCGTCCTCTGGTCTTAGGAGCGGAACGCAGAGCATTAACCAATTTAGCAGTCTCATTCTTAACTTCTTTTTGGGTATTAATCACGTTCTGCAATTCCGAAGATAAAGAACCATAAGCTTTTTGACGCTCTTTTTCCATATCATCAACACTCTTGCGGTATTCTGATAAAATATCGAATGCGGGTTTAAGCATACTTTCTATCGCCTGTTTTCTATTGTCTAAATCACTATCCGCATTTTTTTTGTGTTTAGATAAAATTTCATTCGCCAATTCGATAAATTTGCCCTGATTATCAAGAAGTGCTTTATCGGCAATAGTCTGAAGTTTAGCCTCAATTTCTTCTTTTATCTTTAGAAGAGCCTCTGTTTTTTCTTGATAGTATTTTTCCTGTTCTCCAGCTTTAGCCTTAATTTCAGCAAGCTCAGATGTCAAACTGATAATTTTATTCACAAGTCTTTCAACCTCTTGTTTGTTTTCGGGATCTTTCTTACTTGACCTAGCAAGCCAGCCAATTACAAACCCAGCAAACAACAAAACAACATCTAAAAAATAATCCATCAATTTAAAAACCTAAAAAATAACTATTGTTAACAAAAAAATAAATTATATAATTGACTTAATAATAATCAAAACTATTTTTAGTTATTGTTTTGAGCAATAAACTCCCGAAAAAATGGTTCTTCGGGATTGTGTTAGAAGTCTTCTAACGCAAAGCTTTTTTTGTTGCTTAAAAAACATTTATTTTTGAAAGGATATAAAATATGGCTTTACCTTTAATGCCCAAAGCAACAGCAGTATGGTTGGTTGAAAATACCGCTCTTACGTTTTCTCAGATTGCTGAATTCTGCGGACTTCATGAATTAGAAATTCAAGCTATTGCTGATGGCGAAACTGCTATTGGCATCATTGGTCAAGATCCTATTAAAACAGGACAACTTACACCAGAAGAAATTGCCCGCTGTGAAAAAAATCAAGACTCTTCTTTAGTTCTTTTAGAAAAAGAAGCTGCCAAACTTAAAACCAAAAATGCAAAATATACATCAGTTGCCAAACGTCAAGATCGCCCAGATGCGATTGCTTGGATATTAAAACATCACCCTGAAATACCTAATGCTCAAATTAGAAAACTTTTGGGAACAACCAATCAAACTATAGATTCTATTAAAAACAAAACTCACAAAAAAATTGCAGTTATAAAACCTATTAACCCTGTAACTCTTGGGTTATGCACAGAGGCTGACTTGGAAAAAGAAATTATCGTAGCCAATGCCCGTGCTAAAAAATAATTGTTAATATAAAAAAATATAAAAAACCTGCTTTTAAAAGCAGGTTTTTTTGTGCCCATACAACTAAAACAATAACAATTAACAGTAATAACACTTAATTTTTATAAAAATAAAAACATCGCTTCGAAAACTAATAAATTTATCGCTTTAGTAATTAGAATAGATTAGGGATATATCTGCAAATATTAAGATGTTTCTTTAAAAAAAAGCGGCTTAATTATAAAGCCGCTTTTTTGTCTCTGCAAAAAACTAAAAACTAATTAACCTCTTCGTCTGAAGACATTTCTTCTTTAATTTTTAACTTCTGTCTTTTTAGCTTACTTAAAACGGCATTATCTGGAAGAGGACGTGAGTTCTCTTCTTCAATAGCGGCTTCTAGAGCTGCATGTTTTGCTTCTAACGCTTTAAGATGTTGCTCTTCAATAGTCATTAACTAAACCTCCAAAACAAAAAATATCAGATACGATTTCATTATAATATTTATTTGTTTTTTTTTCTAGTATTGTTAAGAAATATTTTACAAATCCTCTTTGAATTTGATGCCTTCACCAACATACATACCAAGACCTACAGCGGTCTTAAGAATAGCATTAGTTTCAGGTTCAATATTCATTGCACCTCTGGCGACCACATCAGAAAGAGGGAATTCTGTTACGCGGCTGTTGCGCCAGCCAACCATACAGTCACTCTTGCCCTTAGATAAAACATCAACAGCGTGAACACCAAAAGCTGAAGCCGTAATTCTATCAAAAGCTGAAGGAATACCTCCTCTTTGAACGTGTCCCAAAACTGTAACACGACATTGGAGTTCAGGCTCCATCTCTTTTAATTTTTCACTTAAATAGTGACCGATACCACCATAACGAATATCGCTTTCACCGTGAGCAACAGAAACACTTTCGCCGCATCTTGTTTTAACACCTTCTGCGATAACAGCCAGTGCGTGTTTGCGACCTTGATTGCGAACATTTTTCAGCTTTTTAATAATGCCTTCTAAAGTATAAGAAACCTCAGGAATAATGCAAACATCAGCTCCACCAGCAATAGCTGAATGAAGAGCAATATGCCCAGCATCACGTCCCATAACCTCAAGAATCATTACACGGCTATGACTAGCTGCGGTAGCATGAAGCCTGTCAAGAGCATCGACACAAACATCACGAGCAGTTGCAAAACCAACAGAATGCTCGGTAAGAGGTGCATCATTATCGATTGTTTTAGGAATACCAACCATAGGAACATTAGCACCATGACACAGACGGCTAACAATGCTCATACTGCCATCACCACCAATAACAACAATGGCATCAAGCTCTAATTCCTTAACACCAGCAGCAAAATCTGCGGTTAAATCACGATATGAACCATCTGGCATTTTACGATTAAACGGGTCGCCGCTGTTAATTGTTCCAAGCATAGTTCCGCCTGTACGGATTAATGGCCCAGAAAAATCTTCAATTTCTAGTTTCCGGTATCTTAAAGGTCTGCTAGTTAATCCTTCGGTGCCGTCTAAAATTCCATAAACTTCCCATTTATACGTCCAAATTGCTCTATGAGCCACAGCGCGGATAACGGCATTAAGCCCTGCACAGTCACCGCCACTGGTTAAAACGCCTATTCTCTTTATTTGTTTCATTTGTTAGTTCTCCTAAAAAACAGACCTAAATTTAATATTATAAGATATCCTTCTTATATATCTTGAATTAACATTAAAAAAATCTTAATGCGTATTTATTCATTCTCTTTTTATAAAATTTATATTAGAATAAAAAGACTTTTTTAAAGATTTTTTTTTAATGGGCAAAAAATGACGGCTAAAAATAAAGAAGAAACCTCTAAACTCTTGGTTGAACTGAAGACCGAACATCGTGATCTTGACGATATTATCAACAATTTAGTACGTGAGCCTTCATTTGATCAAATTCAACTTCACCGTCTAAAAAAAAGAAAACTTTTTATCAAAGATCAAATTTCCAAGATAGAGAACAATATGTTGCCAGACATAATTGCTTAAATGATTCCATTTTTTATCATCTTAGTTTAAATATAAGTTTTTGATCCGCCGAATCGAGCGCAGTTTCTGCCGTATCTCTGTCGTTAACTTCATAGGTGCCAAAATGGAAACTACAGTCAAATTTATGTCCCTCGCTAATAAATTTTTCATTCAAACGCGACATAATTTGAAACGCTCTTTCTTGGGCATCAATATTTGCTAAAAGCGGCATAACAACGCCAATGGTCGCTCCACCTAAAAAGCCTACAACTTCACTTGCTTTTTTTATATCTTGAAAAGTATCAATAATCACCGAGAATCTCTGAAAAGATTTTTTTAGCCCATCGGATTTACGCCAATGGTAAAAATCATCACAGAAAAAAACACCAACCGAACATTTAAATCCAACATTTTTACTATGTTCAATTCTGCGAGAAAACTCCCTTATAAAAGCAGCTCGGTTCATAACTGAAAAAATACTATCAGAATCAACCTGCTTTTCTAAGAAATTACTCCTAGCTACAGCTTGCTGCGTCTGCTTTCTTAAAAAATCCAACTGATCGAGCAAAGAAGAAACCGCATCTTTTATCTCAGCATTAATCGCGCCAGGAGATATCCCTAAAATAGACGCAATATCACCGCCGCTTCTCTCTTTTGCGGCGACAGCTTTCTCGGTTTCCATATAAGGATTTCGCTTACCCGATTCGGAAAAATTTTGATGTTCGTCCTGCCAATTACTCTGAGAAACACCGTCTGTTTTTGAAATTTCATTCATATATTGGTTCCAAAAAAACACATTTAAACCTTATTTTAATCACCAAAACTTAAAAAACAGATAAAATTCTGCAAAAAATTTGAAAAAGTATCTTTCTATTTGAGATAAAAAAAAATATAATGGAAAAAATCAAAAGCTTTCATGAATATTTTCTTTCATGAAAGTTTTGTTTTTTATGTTAACAGGCCTCTGGCCTACAATTTGGAGGATAAGACCATAGTTCAAGTAACTGTTCGTGGCAATAACGTTGATCAAGCATTGAAAGCATTAAAAAAGAAAATGCAACGTGAAGGCCTTTTTCGTGAAATGAAACTTCGCCGCAATTATGAAAAACCTTCTGAAAAGAAAGCTCGTGAAAAAGCTGAAGCTATTCGTAGATCTCGCAAGCTTGAACGTAAACGTCTTGAAAGAGACGGATTTTAGGCTTTGCCAATTAACCTGCTTTAGTTAACTAATTAAAGCAGTTTAGATAGCCGCATCGAAACCTGCTCTTGTTATATTTTGTAACAAGCGGGTTTTTTGTGTTTGTTTTTTGTATCTTTTTATCAAGAGAGCTTTGAAAAATAAGAGTCTTATAAAAATTCTTAGAGGTCTTTGCTTTTGGGTGAGCCTTGAAATGACGATTATTTATAATGTGCGCAATTACATAAAACTTTACTAAGGTAAAAAAATATTGCGTCACAATTTAAAGCTTTTTTTAAAATCATCAACCTGCGAAGCAATATACATCAAACAAATATAAAATGCTCTAAATCACTATACGCTTTAAATTCAACAAACCATTAATTATTTTTCAGCAAGATATTTGCCTAACTTATACGCTCTTTTTATAAAGTATTTTTCTTGGTTAGTGCTGGCAGCAAAGGCTTTGCTTTTACCAAAGCCTGCCATTTTAGCAACCAGTTTTAACAAAAGCATTGGATAAAGAGATAAAAGAAATATTTTATTCAAAGGATATGGGCAATCAGTAGAAACTATAACTCCGCTTTTTTTCTTACTATTAGCCTTATTCCTTGCCCTAGGATACGAGTTGTTGGGATAATATGATAAAGATATTGTTCTTTCGATAAATCTCTTCATCAATGCCGTCGTTCCCATATAATATACAGGTGATGCCAAAACCAACCTATCGGCATCTAACATATCATTGATAATTTGAGAAACATCATCTTTATTTACACAAGAACCGACACTTTCATTTTGATTATTACGACCGCATTCTTTACAACCGGTACAAAACTCTATTTTAGCATCTAACAGGTCTATGACCTTTACTTCATTATCACTTTGCCCTTGGCAAAAACCTTCAGCAACTTGATCTATCAAAGAGGCAATAAAACCTCCTTTGTGATAAGAACCTTTGATAATTAATAATTTCATTCTCATAAACCTCACAAAAAGGTGTCTTTGTTATTTTTCTTTTATGTGAACATCTGTTTGAGGGAAAGGAATTGTAAGCCCAGCCTCTTCAATTTTCTCTTTAACGAGCTTATTCATATCCCAATAAATATTCCAATAATCACTGCTCTTTGCCCAAACTCTTAACTGTAAGTTGACACTGCTATCTCCTAGCGAGCTTACCATAAACTGAGGTTCTGGGTCTTTTAATAGCCGCTCATCTTTTGAGACAATATCCCGTAGAACTTTAATGCCATCATCAATAGAATCATCATATGAAATTCCCACAACGATATTTAGTCTGCGCTTCGTATTAAAAGAATAATTGCGAATCTCGCTTCCCCATAAAGTATTGTTAGGAGCCGAAATGTAAATTCCATCTGGAGTTTCTAAAATTGTTGTAAAAATATTTATCTCTTTAATAGTGCCCCCTATTCCCCCGCACTCAATATAATCTCCCGAACGAAACGGCCTTAAAAACAAAAGCATTATTCCCGCAGCGATGTTTTGCAAGGTATCTTTTAGTGCCAAACCGATTGCAACACCAGCAGCACCGATCAGAGCAATAAAACTGTTTGTGTTAACCCCAAAAATATCAAGAATTATAATTAAGCCAACGATATATATTAAATAAGTAACCGAGCTTTTTAAGATTGGAACAAGGGTTTCATCTAATTTTTCAAATTTCTTATTAGCCCTGTCTATAGAGTTTTGCATAACTTTTGCAGCAAGCTTGCTTACAACTAAAATAACTATAACTAAAAAAAGGTTATAGGATAAACCTATTATTTTTTCTGAGTATTCACTCCAATATTTAACCACGTAATCAAGCATAATTTCACCTTAAAAATGTTATAAGATATTAAAATAACTTTGTAATCCCGCTCTATTAATATCGTTCTAAGCCACAATTATTATAAAAAAAGATAAGTTTTAAAAGTTATTTTTTTGATTAAACTAAATTAAAGCGGTATTCATTTAATCGGTACGCTTTTATTTTGCCTTACGATAAATGACTGCTAACTGTATTGTTTTTAGCAAAATTCACACCATTAAAATAAGTATAATTAAATGAAAAACACCCTAAAAACTTTATTTATAAAAAACAGCGCTTTCCAAACAATAAAAAAGGGCTAGCTAATTTAAGCTAACCCTTTGTTTTTATTGGTAGGCGATGACAGGCTCGAACTGCCGACCCTCTCGGTGTAAACGAGATGCTCTTCCAACTGAGCTAATCGCCCTCACCCATTGTTGATTTTTAAAAACAACACATGCCATATCTTATAACAGGTGTTGTTTTTAAAATCAAATTAATTAATAAATTAATTAACAGCTTCTTTTAAACCTTTACCTGGTTTAAATTTTGGTCTTTTTGAAGCAGGAATGGTGATTTCCTGACGAGTGCGAGGATTACGACCTTTTGTAGCAGCACGTTCAGCTACACTAAAAGTGCCAAAGCCTACGAGACGTACTTCTTCGGCTTTTTTAAGTGATATTGTAATTGCTGCAAACAATGCATCTGTAGCTTTTGCAGCGTCAGTTTTTGAAAGCCCAGATTTTTTTGCAACTTCAGATACGAGATCGTTTTTATTCACTGTATAATTCCTTTAATTAATATGTTGTAACAATAAAAATGATTCTTTACTTAAGTAGAACCATAGACTGTATTGTAAAACAGCTTTTTTATGATAGTCAACCATTTCAAACAGCGCAAAGCCTAGAAAATCGGATTTTTTCTATAGATACACACAATTTTACAAACAAATAGTTGTTTTTGCATACAAGAAACACTTCAAAAAATCTCGAATCTGATAACAAATGGCTGTATCAAGCCAAAAACGGCTTATAGAAATGACCACGAATCAACCGTTGTCATTCTAAGATTTTTTGATTTTTTGAGAGTGTTTTTTTGAGTTAAAAAGATTCCCAAACAAAGAACAGATTATATTTTAGAGCATCTGACGTTTAAATGTATTCATTCTGACGAAATAAAAAGCCTTGGTATCAAGAACTTTTGTGATGGCGTGCTTAATGCTATCTCTAGCAAAAGGTTACGATATAACAGAGCTTTTTTATTCGTCCCTTAATGGTTAAAGGGCGGTATCGTGGTTCTTGATAGTAAAATAATCTGCGAGCCTCTATCTTTCGGATTGCCTCGCTAAATGACTAACAGAACTGGACATATTTAAACGCCAGACGATCCAAGACAAGTATACCTAACTTTAAAATTTGTTATTTTTCTATACCTAGTGATTTATAAAAGCGGCAAAATACTTTTTAAAATGCTTTGCTATAAATTATTGAAAAAAAGCCCTTAAGATTTTTAGATCTAAGGGCTTTCTTCTAAATTATATAACGCTATTTGTTGATTTAATGAGTTAGGATAGCATCATCTTCTTCATTATTATGAAGAGGAACAACTTTTGCTTTATCTTCATCATCATCTTCTTCAATATCTGTCCAAGGAATAGGAGCAAGCGGAGCAGTCAAAGCATTCTTTAAAACTTCCTCAATATAAGAAACAGGAATAATTTTAAGTCCTTCTTTAACGTTATCTGGAATTTCTTCTAAATCTTTTTCATTTTCCTTTGGTATCAAGACCGTTTTAATACCGCCTCTAAGCGCTGCCAACATTTTTTCTTTAAGTCCACCAATAGGAAGAACTCTGCCACGTAAAGTAATTTCACCTGTCATAGCGACATCTTTTTTTACAGGAATCTTTGTTAAACAAGATACCAAAGATGTACACATCGCAACACCTGCCGAAGGACCGTCTTTTGGAGTTGCGCCTTCGGGAACGTGAATATGAATATCGTATTTTTCAATATTCTTAGATTTCAAACCAAACATAAAAGCATTAGCTTTAACATAAGAACGAGCAGCTTCAATAGATTCTTTCATAACATCGCCGAGCTGACCAGTATGGATAATTCGTCCTTTGCCTGGCATTGTCAGCGCTTCTATTGATAGAAGCTCTCCACCAACCTCTGTCCAAGCCATACCAGTTGTAATTCCAACCAAATCTTTTTTCTCGATTTGACCAAAACTATATTTCTTAACCCCTAAAAACTTAGAAAGGTTACGAGTTGTAATGCTTACGCTTTTAACTTTGGTAAGCAAAAGCTCTTTTACAACTTTACGGCACAATTTTGCCATCTCTCTTTCCAAATTACGAACGCCAGATTCTTTAGTGTAATAACGAATAGCATCTCTAACTGCTGTTTCAGAAATAGAGATCTCTTTATCGTTAAGCCCGCAAGCTTTAATGTGCTTTGGAATTAAGTGCCTAATCGCAATTTGAACCTTTTCTTCTTCGGTATAGCCTGAAATTCTAATAATTTCCATTCTATCGAGCAAAGGTTTTGGCATTTTTAACGTATTTGCTGTAGTAATGAACATAACTTCAGACAAATCATAATCTATTTCAAGATAGTGATCATTAAACGTTGCATTCTGCTCTGGATCCAAAACCTCCAACAATGCTGAAGATGGATCGCCACGCCAATCATTGCCGAGCTTGTCAACTTCATCAAGCAGAAATAATGGATTAGATGTTTTGGCTTTGCGCAGGCATTTGATAATTTTGCCTGGCATTGAACCAATATATGTTCTGCGGTGACCTCTAATTTCAGCTTCATCACGCATACCGCCTAACGATGCTCTAACAAAATTACGGCCAGTTGCTCTTGCAATAGATTCACCTAAAGATGTTTTGCCAACACCAGGAGGGCCAACTAAGCACAGGATAGGGCCTCTAACCTTTTTGGTTTTATTTTGAACTGCTAAAAACTCAACAATACGTTCTTTTACTTTTTCCAAGCCATAATGATCGGTATCAAGTATTTTTTGCGCTTCAGCAATATCATGACGAATCTTGCTGTGTTTTTTCCAAGGGAGACCTAAAACCCAATCCAAAAAGTTTCTAATAACCGTTGCTTCCGCAGACATTGGAGACATATGCTTAAGCTTTTTAAGTTCAGCTTGAGCCTTTTCTTTAGCCTCTTTTGACATTGGAGTCTTTTTAATCTTTTTAGTTAACTCTTCAATCTCATTGCCGTCTTCTTCTTCTCCGAGTTCTTTTTGAATAGCCTTTAGCTGCTCATTGAGATAGTAATCTCTCTGGCTTTTTTCCATCTGTTTTTTAACACGGCGCCTAATTCTTTTTTCAACTTGGAGAACGCTGATTTCAGCTTCCATATGACCAAAAACCAACTCCAAACGCTCGTTGATAGACTCTGTCTCAAGCAATTCTTGTTTTTCGGCTATTTTCAAAGGCAAATGAGATGAAATTGCATCAGCTAATTTGTTAGGATCATCAATTTGGCTGATAGAAACTAAAACTTCAGGCGGAATCTTTTTATTAAGTTTAATATACTGCTCAAATTGAACCACAACCGTTCTTTGCAAAGCTTCGAGTTCTTCAGAATTATTAACTTTTTCTTCAATTGTTTCAACTTCAGCTTCTAGAAAGTTTTCGTTATCAGTAAAATTAACAATCTTAGCCCTAGAACCACCTTCAACTAAAACCTTAACCGTTCCATCTGGAAGTTTTAAAAGCTGTAAAACAGAGCTAACGGTTCCTATTTTATAAACGTCACCACTTTTAGGGTCATCAACAGCTGAGTCCTTTTGAGAAACAAGCATAATCTGCTTGTCATTGTTCATAACTTCATAAAGAGCCGTTACAGATTTTTCTCTGCCAACAAAAAGAGGCACAATCATTCTAGGAAAAACAACAATATCTCTTAAGGGAAGAATTGGTAAAATATTTTTATTAGAATTCTCTGATGACACCACTTTTAAAAACCCTCTTTAAATTTTTATTTTAATATTTTAAACCACCGCAAAGTAAGCTTTACTTCTAAGCGCTGCTTCCCATATTAGCTTTTTGTTCCGAATAAATTAAAATTGGAGCAACTTTTCCATCGACTACATCTTTGTTAATTACAATTTCGCGTACATTTTCTTCACTAGGAAGGGTATACATTGTATCAAGAAGAATACCTTCAAGAATCGAACGCAGTCCTCTTGCTCCTGTTTTACGTTTAATTGTTTTTTTCGCAACTTCAGTTAAAGCATCTTCCGTAAAATTAAGTTCAACATCTTCCATATTAAATAATGATTGATATTGTTTAACCAATGCATTTTTAGGCTGAGTTAAAATTTCAATTAAAGCTGCCTCATCAAGGTCATCAAGCGTTGCAATAATTGGAAGTCTTCCGATAGTTTCAGGAATAAGACCAAACTTTAGCAAATCTTCTGGTTCAACTTCGGTTAAAATTTCACCTGTTCTTCTTTCTTCTGGAGCAATAACTTTAGCTCCAAATCCTATAGAAGTACCGCGCCCTCTTTGAGAAATAATTTTTTCAAGTCCTGCAAAAGCGCCGCCACAGATAAATAAAATATTGGTTGTATCAACTTGCAAAAACTCCTGTTGGGGGTGTTTTCTGCCGCCTTGAGGAGGAACAGAAGCAACCGTGCCTTCCATTATTTTTAATAATGCCTGCTGTACACCTTCACCAGAAACATCTCTTGTTATTGATGGATTATCTGATTTTCTAGAAATTTTATCAAACTCATCAATATAAACAATCCCGCGTTTAGCTCTTTCAATATCATAATCAGCGGCTTGAAGCAGCTTCAGAATAATATTTTCAACGTCTTCACCAACATAACCAGCTTCAGTAAGCGTTGTTGCATCAGCTATTGTAAAAGGAACATCTAAAATGCGGGCTAAAGTTTGAGCTAAAAGAGTTTTGCCACAACCTGTTGAACCAATAAGAAGAATATTTGATTTTGAAACTTCAACTTCTCCCCCTTTGGATAAGTTTTCAAGCCTTTTATAATGGTTATAAACTGCCACGGACAACACTTTTTTAGCGTGTTCTTGACCAATAACATAATTATCAAGAAAGTTTCTAATTTCCTTAGGGGTTGGCAAACCCTTTTTAGAATTTACGACCTGATTCTTTTGCTCTTCACGAATAATATCCATACATAATTCAACACATTCATCACAGATGAAAACTGTTGGACCCGCAATAAGCTTTTTTACTTCGTGCTGACTTTTACCACAAAAAGAACAGTACAAAGTATTCTTTGAATCACTACCTGTTGTCTTAGCCATATCAAAAAATCCTAAAATAACAAAAAAACAAGACTATTAACCAACTGCTACCTTGTTAACGGCACCAAAATAAACCAAATATATAACAAAAAGGTTAACGCTTTTTTGATAAAAGTAAATTTTTATTACTTATCCTCTTTGGCCATATCTGGTCGTGCTTGAACAACCTCATCAATAATACCAAATTTAACAGCATCTTCTGGAGACATAAAGTTGTCACGTTCCATCGCCTTTTCAATTACATCAAGCTCTTGTCCTGTATGCTTAACATAGATTTGATTAAGTCTGCCCTTTAAAGATAAGATTTCTTTAGCGTGAATCTCAATATCAGTTGCCTGACCTCTAAAACCACCAGAAGGCTGGTGTATCATTATTCTTGAATTAGGAAGAGAGAATCTTTTGCCTTTTTCTCCTCCAGCTAGCAATAAAGATCCCATAGAAGCAGCCTGTCCGATACAAACGGTTGAAACAGGACAGCGGATATACTGCATTGTATCATACATCGCCATACCAGAGGTAACGACGCCTCCAGGAGAATTAATATATAAGGAGATATCTTTGTTAGGATTCTCTGATTCTAAGAATAGAAGCTGAGCACAAACCAACGATGAAATGCCGTCTTGAACTTCACCACAAAGAAAGATAATGCGTTCTTTTAATAATCTAGAATAAATATCATAAGAACGCTCTCCTCTTGAAGTCTGCTCAACCACAATCGGAACTAACACACTGTTATAAACCTCAAGAGGATCTCTTTCTAACATTAAATATCTCCGTTAATAATTATTCGTCTTTTTTAGCTTTTGAAGACTTCTTTTTCGTTTCTTTATCTGCGTCGTCAGAAGCACCATCTTCAGCTTTTGCTTTTTTGGAAGCAGCTTTTTTAGCTGGTTTTTTAGCTTTGCTGTCTTTGTTAGCTTCTTCACCATAAAGTTCTTCAGGTGTTACCTTGTTTTCGGTAACTGAAATTTTTTCTAAAATAAAGTCAACAACTTTATCTTCAAAAATAGGAGCTCTAACAGCTTCTAACGCTTGAGGATTCTTGCGATAATATTCAAAAATTGCTTTTTCTTGACCTGGGTATCTCATAGCTTCATTAAAAATAGCTTCAGACAAATCATTCTGAGATACTTCAATATTATTGCTGTTGCCTATTTCAGAGAACAATAATCCAAGCATTACTCTTCTTTTCGCAATACCGCGATATTCTTCTTTAAGCTCGTCTTCACCTTTATTCTCATCTTCAGGATCTAAATGTCCGTATTTCTTGGCTTGCTCATATTGCTGCCAGATGGAGGCAAATTCACCTTCAACCAAAGTCTCAGGAACATCAAAATCATATTGATTAGCCAAAGCATCTAAAAGTTCTCTTTTAAGATTAGTTCTAGAAATCATATCATATTCGGTTTTAATACGATTTTTGATGGCTTCTTCCATAGCAGCTAAATTTTCATAGCCGATAGATTTTGCAAACTCATCATTAATTTCAGATTTTTTAGAAGCTCTGATTTCTTTAACGGTAACTTCAAAAACAGCATCTTTGCCAGCCAAATCTTTGCTGCGGTATTCTTTAGGGAATGTTACATTTACGCTTGTAGCTTCACCTGCTTTTTTACCAATAAGCTGATCTTCAAAACCTGGAATAAAAGTATTTGAACCAATTTCAAGATAATAGTCATCGCCTTTGCCACCATCGAAAGCAACGCCATCAACTCTACCTAAAAAGTCAATTACAGCAATATCTCCGCTCTTAAGAACTCTATCATCTTCAACTTTCTCAGAACTTTTGCGGGTTTCTGCAATTCTTTCAACTGCTTTTTTAACATCTGCTTCAGGAACATCAGCAACTTTCTTTCCAATAGAAATACCTGTAAAATCTTTTACTTCAATTTCAGGAAGAACTTCTAAGTTAAGACCAAACTCTAAGTCTTGACCTTTTTTAGAAGAAACTATTTCGATTTTAGGCTGAACAGCTGGACGAAGATTTTGTTCTTTGATTACGTCTGTAGCACTGTCGCGTACTAAATCATCAAGAACTTCGATTCTAATAGAAGGTTCATAACGCTGTCTTAAAAGTCCTTCAGGAACTTTACCAACACGAAAACCTGGCAAACGAACTGTTTTAGCAACTTCTTTTAAACGATTACTTATTTTTGATTCAATATCAGTTGCAGGCACAACAATTTTAAATTCTCTTTTAAGACCTTCAGCATTGGTTTCTTTTACTTTCATAAGCTTTTTACCTACCATTAGAATTATTACAAAACTTTATAAATTGGTGCGGACGAAGGGACTCGAACCCCCACAGCTCACGCCACCAGATCCTAAGTCTGGCGTGTCTACCAATTTCACCACGTCCGCACTTTGGCACTTAAAGCACCTTAAAACGCAAGTTTATATCACAGCTTTTATTATGATAACAAACAAAAAATAGCAGTTTTACAAAAAATGTTTATAAAAAACTCCTTTTTAGAGCCTTTTTAACTCATTTATGAGATCTTCAGCAATGAGGTTGTGGGCAATTTTTTGTGAAAGTTCGCCGTGAATCCACACTCCCAAAGATGCCGCTTCAAAAACATTCATACCTTGCGCAGCCAGTGATGAAATTATTCCAGCCAAAACATCTCCCGAACCAGCTGTTGCTAAAAAAGGAAGAGCGTTGCTATTAATAACTATTCTGCCGTCGTAACTGGCAATAATCGTATCAGCTCCTTTTAAAACCACATGGCACTTAAAATATTGGGCTGCATATTCCGCCCTGCTAATTTTAGATTTAACATTAGCCAATTCAGGAAAAAGCCTTAAAAGCTCTCCTTCATGGGGAGTTATAACCGCGTTTTCATTTAAAATATGTTTCAAGTCATCTCGGCAGGTGGCAAAACTTGAAAGAGCATCAGCGTCTAAAACCAGCTTTTTTTTCGATTTGCCAATAGCCCTTACCATATTTCTAGTTTGCTCAGATACACCCAAACCAGGTCCTGCCAAAATCACCTTATTCTTAGGGTTATTAACAATATCTTCTAGCTCATTCATTTCTTGATATGACATAATAATATTTCCTGCATCGGACATCGCATAGATATTGTATGCCTCTTTAGGAACAGCAAGCGCGGTCAGACCAGCCCCAGCACGGCGAGCAGCTAACGATGCTAGCCTCGCTGCTCCCGTCATAGGATAGCCGCCCAAAGTTAACACCTGCCCCCTTTGGTATTTATGCACATCTGTGCCAAATTGTGCCTCTTGCCACAAATCTTTTGAATTTTCATAAATATAGGGTCTGGTTTGATTGACAGTTTCGTCATCAATATCAATATCGGCGACAACAACCTCACCGCATAAATCTTTACTAGGACAAAGAATATGAGCAGGCTTTTTGCGGCAAAAAGTAACCGTCAATATTGCTTTGACGGCTATTCCTTCTAAAATTTCACCCGTGTCGCCAAGTACGCCACTTGGAACATCAACCGCAACACAGTTTAAGTTTTTTTCATTAACAGCAACCACAGCATCTTTAGCCGAACCTGTTAATGGCTTGGAAAGTCCTGCACCAAAAAGAGCGTCTATTATTATCGTAGAGTCTTTGTCAACATTATCAAGCACCAAGCTGTCTAGCGATTTTATCTCAACATTATATTTAGCAAGCATTGCCGCATTATATAATGAAGCTTCTTTTAGTTTTGTGCACTCTCCTAAAAGAAAAACTTCGACAGCATATCCCCAAGATTTCAAAATCCTAGCCGCGACCAAACCATCGCCGCCATTATTTCCTGGTCCGCATAAAACTATTATTTTCTTTTTGCCAAATCTTTTAAAAATTTCAGATGCCACCGCAAAACCTGCGTTTTCCATTAAAATTTTTACGGTTTTTCCTTTGGATTCACTCAAAGAATCTGCTAAATACATTTGAGACGTTGTAAAAATACTATATTTTATAGCTCTATCCATCATAACTACTAAAAGCTCCAAGGCAAAAAATTATGAAAAAAAATTCAGCATTTGACTATGAGATTATAAAAAAAGAAGTCGCATTTAAAGGCTATTTTGAAGTTGACCGCTATTTTATTAAACACAGACTTAACAACGGCAATATGAGTGAGGTCTTTTCAAGAGAAATTTTTGAGCGGGGAAAAGCTGTCGGCGTCATACTTTACGATCCAGAAAGAGACAATATTGTATTAATAGAACAGTTTCGAGCAGGAGCAATGGCAGCAGGTTTTCACCCTTGGATTAATGAAACTGTCGCAGGCATCATTGAACCTGGGGAACCTGAAATTGAAGTTGCCCGCAGAGAAACCTTAGAAGAAGCTGGTTTAGACGTTTTAGAACTTACTCCTGTTTTGAAATTTTTATCCTCCCCTGGCGGCTGTTCTGAATCTATAAGCTTATTTTACGGCAGAGTAGATTCATCAAAAGCTCCTCAATTTGCAGGACTTGAAAGTGAGAATGAAGACATAAAAATAATTGTTATGCCGCTCAAAAAAGCGCTCTCTTTACTGAAAAAAAATCATTTTAAAGATGCCTTATCAATTATTTCAATGCAGTGGCTTGCCCTAAATCATAAAAAACTAAAGAAAACTTTTGTTAAAAATACTTAAATTATTAAGCATTAAAGAACGAATAAAAAAGGTTGCATCAACAACTGGCATTGTTTATAAAATCAAACACTATATATTGTTTTCATTTGTTTAATTTAAACATTTGTAAATAAAGAAAAAAAATATTATATTGGTTGTAACTGAATTTATAAAATTTAAAGAAATGGATTTGAACAGGCAGAAAAAACAGCTATTACCAGCTAAAATTTGCGGAATTAGATTGCGCAAATGCGGGGCTGTTTTTGCTTTGTTAACCATTTTAAACGGCTGCGCTTTTATGGAAAGAATGAACAATTCTGAACATTTAGGTGGGTATAGCCGCAGTTCTATGAACAATCCTCTAAATGAAAACTATAAAGCTGCCAACACCACAAGCACTGCTACCAACAATGCAATAATCTCTTTTGTAAAAGGAGATCTTGAGGACGCTGAAAAAAACATTCGAATCGCACTTGATGCTAACCCTAATGACCCTTATGCCCTTTTAATTGGCGGCATTGTTTATGAACAATTAGGACGCCCAAATAGAGCAAGACAACATTATGAAGATTTAATGATTTCAGGAGCAGCCGATCCATCAATTTTATCTGGTTTTGTTATGCAGATGCCCAAGCCTATAGCCGAAACAGCTAAAGAGCGTATGAAAATGCTGGAGTTAACACAAGGTGGTTTAGTTTTACAAGATAAGCGTTCAGGAATTAACCAGTTTAATATGTCTGGACAACCGAATTCCAATAGTGTTCCTCAAAATTATAACCCTTATAATAACAATCAGTATACCAGCTCCCAACAGCCTCCATACCAAGAGATGCCTCAGCCTTTAGTTAATCTGAACAACAGCCCTCAGCCTCAGTATCCCTCATCGCTTTATAATCCAACAACAAACAACAATGAACAATTGTTAGGACAAAGCGTTGGTGATACCAATCTTCAGTTATTTACTGACAGCGAACGTAATGCTGTAACCAGATTTGATATCTTCAAAAAACTTGCCGAGCAGGGACTTATAACTAAAGAAGAGTTCTATGTAAGAAGACAGGCTAATATCGGAGCTCTGCTTCCTCAAACCAATGGCCCTCCATCTGTAGGCTTAGATCGTCCAGTGCCATCGGCTGAAATGATTGTTGAAAGACTTCGCTCTTTAAAAGAAGCTTTTGAAAAAAGAGCTATTACTGCCAAGGAACATTATTCTGAACGTGTTTTAATCCTTGATGCTTTGCTTCCTGCTGAACCTAAGCTCAGAGCGCAAACGCCGCCCCCTCCTAAAGATATGCTGGAAGGAGCTAGAGAGCTTAGAAAACTTGAGGTTCTACTCCGTATGGGATTAATCGCCCAAAGTGAAAAAGAGCAAGAGCAAAAAACGATTGAAAAAATTGTTAAGCTTGGTTTAAACCAACAAACTATCCCAACTTCAAATAAAGCAGTTGGAATGGTTTCGGAAAAAAAGAATAAACCTGAAAACAAAAAAGACTTTATTGCTGTTATCGGTTTAACTCCGCCATCAACGGAAGATGATACTGATAATTCTAACGAAAAAAAAAAGAGCCTTAGCGGTATAACAATCGCTTTAAACAAAACATTTGATAACAACAATAACTTTTTTTAAATACTTTTGAAAACTCCACAAAATGATTGAAGATACTATAAAAAAACGGCGCACTTTTGCTATTATTTCGCACCCTGACGCTGGCAAAACAACCCTTACCGAAAAACTTTTGCTTTTTGGCGGTGCAATCCAAATGGCAGGAATGGTTAAAGCCAAAAAAGATAACAGGCATGCCCGCTCTGACTGGTTAAAAGTAGAGCAGGAAAGAGGTATTTCTGTTGCCTCTTCCGTTATGACTTTTGAATATCGTGACTGCACATTCAACCTCCTTGACACCCCAGGACACGAAGACTTTTCAGAAGACACTTACCGAGTATTAACCGCAGTTGATTCTGCCGTTATGGTGATTGATGCCGCCAAGGGCATTGAGGAACAAACAAGAAAATTATTTGAAGTCTGCCGTTTAAGAAGTGTTCCGATTATTACCTTTATTAATAAACTTGATAGAGAAGGCTTAGAACCTTTTGCTTTGCTTGATGATATTGAACAAAGCCTTGCTTTAGATGTGTCACCTGCCAGTTGGCCGCTTGGTATGGGCAGAGATTTTCTTGGCTGTTATGACATTGTAAAAGACCAACTGCTTCTAATGGATAAAACTGGAAGCAAAGGCAAAATCGGACAAACCATCTTCGAATGCCGCGGACTTGACGATAAAAAACTAGAAGAACAGCTTCCCAGCCACGTTGTTTCCAAACTTAGAGAAGAAATTGAAATGGCAAGAGGTTTATGCCAGCCCATTTCAATAGAATCTTATCTCGAAGGCAATATGACCCCTGTATTCTTCGGCAGCGCCATCAATAACTTCGGTGTTAAAGAGCTTTTAGATAACCTTGTCGAAATGGCGCCATATCCTAAAAGTCAAAAAACTTCAACCCGAGAAATAAAGCCCGATGAAGACAAAGTAAGTGGTTTTATCTTTAAAATTCAAGCCAATATGGATCCTAAACATAGAGACCGTATTGCTTTTATGAGACTTTGCTCAGGGCATTTCAAACGTGGTATGAAACTTTTTCATACGAGAAGCAGCAAAGAAATCAAACTGCAAAATCCTGTAATGTTTATGGCTAATGAACGTGAACTTGCAGAAGAGGCTTTTGCAGGAGATATTATTGGCATTCCTAATCACGGCAACCTTAGAATCGGCGACACTTTAACCGAAGGTGAAAAAATCTCGTTTACAGGAATTCCCTGCTTTGCCCCTGAAATATTGCAGAAAGTTAGAGCCAAAGACCCTTTAAAAACCAAGCATCTTTCTAAAGCCCTGTTCCAAATAGCTGAAGAAGGCGGAGCAAGCGTCTTTAAATCGCTAATCGGTTCCGAATGGATTGTAGGTGTAGTCGGTAATCTTCAATTTGAAGTAATGTCTGATAGAATCCGCACTGAATACGATATCGATGTTATATTTGAGTCGTCTTCATTATACACTGCCCGCTGGATAACTTCTGATGATGATGATGAATTGAAGAAATTTGTCAGTGAATACAAGCCCAATATCGCCGAAGACCACGATGATGCCTCTGTTTTTCTGGCACGCAATGCTTGGCACTTAGAACGTGCTGCGAAAGACTATCCTAAAATAAAATTTATGAAAGTTAAAGAGCAAGGATAATCTCTTGTCGATAGCATAAAAAAATATTGACAAAAAAACACGTCTTATATACTTTGGGTTGTATATTTATACAACATCGTTGTGTTTTAAAATTTGATATCAGGGAACTATTGAGATGACGGATAGAAATGTTACATCTTTTAAAGAAAAAGGTAATTTAAAAGCTTTTGCTTGTGGCGTTGCTGAAGCAATAAAAGAAACTTCCCCAAAAGTAAAAACTGCAATTAAAGATGCCGCTGGAACAGGCTTAATATTAGGAGGAATGGCAGCAAGCGCGGCTGTTTTGGGAGCGGAAGGTTTTCCTATTTATATATTTGGCGCTGCTTGTGTTTTAGATCATTATATTAATAAAGAAAAAGACCAAAAAAATTCATCAGAAACAGACAACAGCACAAAAAATAAAATTACTAGCATTATTAAAAACTGTAAAAATAGACAATAAAAAAATATTGACAAATTTGGCTTTTACATATAAAAAGATATTAGCAACCTAGTTTTTGGTTAATTACTTAGACCAGATTTAAGGAGTATGAAAATATGATAGAATATGGGTTTGATAATTCTTATGTTTATTCTGAGAAAAAAAGTAATATTACAGATAAAAAAGTAGCTGATTTTAAAGCAAAAGGTCCCTTAAAAGCTTTTGCTTGTGGCGTTGCAAAAACCATTAAAGAAATGTCACCTGAAAGCAGAGCTCTTTGTAAAGCTGCATCAGGATATTTAATAGCTGCGGGGAGTGCTATTGCCAGCGTTGCAACATCGAATCCTTTGTGTCTTTCAGGCGCAGCAATTGGAGGTTTGATGGCCATGGATGGGACAATCGAATCTCTATCCGAAAAAGGTATTTTAAGCTCTGTTAAATCCGGGATTAATAATATAATTGCTAAAGGTCGTGAAGCTAGATAAAACGCCTTGAAAAATAAAAAAAATCTTGTTTTATTGAGACGTTAATATTATCTGTTAACGCCTCTTTTTTTAGTATAAAAAATAAGGACTTATTTAAATGGTAAATATTTTTGGCAATTATTCTATTTTTACAAATGCCGATAATGAAATTATGGTAACAGTTTTGGAACAAAAAGGGGAACCTATTGAACCATGTATTCTTTACGATGGCGGAGACCATGCCATTTTATACCGCTCACAAGAAAATGGCATGATCCTTGATTATATTGATGATGAAGTTAAAACCTTGATAAAAAAATCAAAGCAAATCTTAATTGCAGAACTTCCAAACGCTGACGCTCAAGAACCGACAAGAAGTTACTTCGTTCCTGTTAAAGTTGTTTCAAAAATGCCTGATTTAAAGTCAGCATTACCGAATTTAAACGATATTGAAAAAAATCCAGAAGCATTGAAGAGCTTAGCTCGAACTTTAGTAGATAATGGAATGGCAGCTTTTGCTGAAAATAAGAGCTAATAATAGTTAAAATAACTTTCCAATCAAACGTTTTAAAGAATTGTTAAATGGACTTTTTAAAAGGTCCATTTAATCCATTAAAAGCATCTGCTCTGGTTATAACAGGTAGTTTTCACTTTTAAAAAAAGTAAAACTTTTTTGCGGCGTTATAAATAGATACAATTAAATGCCAAATACCCTAAAAGGCAAAATTAACATTAATTGAGCTGAATTTATCAGGATTCTGCTGTTTTTCAAACTCTTCGGTACGAAATACTTTGGTATAAGACAACCTAATATTTTTAAAGCCAAAAACAACTCCTGCCTGCATATCTCCGACAAACAACTTTTTATCAACCGAACGACTATCCGTAAAAGTATTGCCATCAAGAAAAATATTACGCCCAACGCATTTACCATTAAAACCAGCAAAACCATAAAGCAAGAAACCATCTATAGGTTTAAAGAATGATGAACCAGGAAGACTAGGAGAAATTCTTGGGGGGCCATAATCAGACGGGAGATTTAAACCAAACCTAAAAGTTCCACCAGCGCCGACATTAGTAAAAACATTTCCCAAACTTCCGCCAGCGTGAGGCATAAAGTCAGCTTCAAAACCAGCAAATTCTAAAGGAGACATAATTCGCCACATTCTTTCATAGGTAACCATTAAGCCTAACTCATCTTTTAACTGCGTATGCCACCCTCTAGGCGTTGGACTATCGCTAATGTTTTTATGCACCCACTTTTGAGTTGCTCCAGCCTGTGATGCAGGACCTACCACGCCAACAGTAAATTCCAAGTTGTCCAATCTGTTCCCCGCATCGCTCATAAGACCAGCGCTGGCATAAAGCCACCCTGCATAAGGTCTATCATCAAGAGGGGGGTTGTTAAGCTTAATATCAGAAGGCGTATAAATATTCTGCCCCAAAGCAAAACTGTATCTAGTCTTGCCTCCATCATCAAAAAACGGCACCTTATCTGCGGTATCAAGAAGCCATTTAGGAGCATCATTCTCACCGGAAACATATGTTATCTTAGTACCATGAGTAAAATGTTTATCTGTACCAGAAATCATATCATTATCAGCTTCAATGTTAATATTACGGCGTTTATCCAAGGCTTCGCCAGCAAAAACAGCCGTAGAATTGAGTAATAAAAATAATGCTATTAAGTAGTTTTTCATAAAACGGACATCTTTCCCAAAAAAATCAACAAATTATGAATAATAATATATCAACTCATCACATTTGACGAAAGCTTTTAAACGTGGCAAAGTTTTATAGTCAAATTTATTCAAACGGAGAAAATTATGAAATCAGATACTTTAAGCGGCAAGGTTTTAGTTGCCCAAGGCGGCGGTCCAACCGTTGTTATTAATCAATCTATGGTCGGTACCGTATTAGAATCGAGAAAGTTCAGTAATGTCGAATTCGTTTATGGAGCAATAAACGGGGTTAGAGGTATCATAAATGAAGATTTTGTAAATTTATCTCGTGAAACAACCCACAACCTTGAAATGGTTGCTGGAACTCCCTCTTCTGCCTTAGGTACGACTAGAGACAAGCCTGATTTAAAATACTGTCAGGAAATATTAAAAGTTTTGCAAGCTCACGATATTAAATATTTTTTCTATATCGGCGGCAACGACTCTTCTGATACGTGCCGTATTGTTGCCAATGAGGCTGTTAAAGCCGGCTATCCTTTACGCTGTATCCATATTCCGAAAACGATTGATAACGATTTGCTTTGTAACGATCACTGCCCAGGTTTTCCCTCAGCTGCTCGTTTTGTTGCTCAATCTTTTATCGGTATGAATCGTGACAGCTGGGCTCTCGGTGGAACGGTTCTCTCTGTGGTTATGGGAAGACATGCAGGCTTTCTAACGGCAGCATCAACTATCGGTAAGACCTTCCCCGATGACGGCCCTCACCTAATATATATTCCAGAAAGAACTTTTAATATTGATAAGTTTTTAGGTGATGTCAAAAGAATGCACGATAAACACGGCAGGTGTGTTATCGCTGTGAGCGAAGGAATTCACGATGAGAGTGGAACCCCTATCGCCACCAAGCTGGCAAAGAATGTTGAGAAAGATCAGCACGGTAATGTCCAACTCTCGGGAACGGGCGCTTTAGGCGATTTATTAGCTGAAGAAATTCGTGATAAAATCGGCATTAAACGTGTTAGAGCAGATACTCTTGGCTATTTGCAGCGCTCATTTATCGGCTGCGTCTCTGACGTTGACCAAAGAGAAGCTAGAGAAGTTGGCGAAAAAGCAGTTCAATTTGCAATGTGGGAAAACAAAAACGGCTCTGTTGCTATCGAAAGAACAGGATTTTATTCTGTTGATTATCACCTGCGTCCTTTGGAAGATATTGCAGGCAAAACCAGACTTATGCCTGATGAATTTATCACTCCTGAAGGAACCGATGTTACTGATGCTTTCAGAATGTATCTCAGACCTTTATTGGGAAGCGGTATGCCTTCAGCTTATCGTTTAAGAGATACCAAGGTTAATAAAATTCTGAATCCTTAAAGATTAACAGTCCCAACAATATGATGCAAAAAAAGCCTCGTCTAAAAAATCTTTAGATGAGGTTTTTTATATAGGCTAAAGTTCTATGTTATCGGTAAAATATTATAGCTTTAAATTGTCACCTGTTTTGCTTTATGATTTTAAGGTTTTAGAATAAAGCCATATCAAAATCGGAGCAGGAGCAATCGTTATCAGTAAAGCAATTCTTGGGCTGCTTAGATCTGCGACATATCCCAGCATCATTGATACAATCCCAAACATAATGTTACCAACAAATGATATTAAAGACCCCATCGTTGCCCGTTGAGTGTCCGAAAATTCATTTTGCATCAACTGCATCTTAGAGGTTGAAGTAGCTCCGTAAAAAAGATTGTTTGTTGCGAAAAGAAACGGGGAAAGAGCTGAATTACAAGCGATGGCAATCAATCCAAAAAATTCCATTAAGATATTACCGCCGATTAACACTTTGCCGTGTCCAAGTTTGTTTATTATGGCTCCAGCAAACCAAAAACTTAACGCTCCCCCTAACTGCTTTAAAGTTCTAGCTATTCCAATAACCCAAGTAGGAACCAAAGTATTGAAGAAGACAATTTGGAAACTATGCGAGGCATCGCCAAAACTATAACTCAAAATGCTTGCAATCGATATAAACCGAAGTTTTTTGTTTTTCAAAAAAAGATTAAAAGCTTCTTTTAAGTGCTTAAAAACGTTTTCTTGATTATTGGTGCGTTTTTTTGGTTCAACAAAAGACAAAGCCGTAAACAAGCAGATTATCTGCGGAATAAGAGACAACCAAACCACAAAAAGATATGAAGTTAAGTAAGCTATTCCTGCACCGCAAAGAGCTGAGACCGCAAGCGATATTTGAAAAATTGATGACGTTTTGCCGTAAACTTCGTGATATTTATTCTTTTTTCTTAAATCAACTAGGGTTTCATACAACAGAGCCTCACCCGTACCGCTATAAAAACTTTGAGCCACACCTTGCAATACCCCGCCCAAAGCCAGCAGCCAATATGATTGATAAACCCCACCTAAACCATAACTAATAAAACCAAAAATATCAAAAATGGTGCTTGCAACTATCGTCAGCTTGCGCCCCATCTTGTCCGAGAGGATACCTGTTGGAACTTCAAAGATTGATACCGCAAACAACCCAATGGTAAAAATACTCATTGCAAGCGTATATGATTTGGTAATTTCAGCAAAAAATAACAGCTCAATAATTCCAAAAAAACGGAGTTCGGTAAAAAAGTTAAAAATTGGAATTAGAGTTATATTGCGTCTTATTTTTAAATTAGTTTTCATTATTTACACCAAAAAAGCAAAAAGACTTAAGAGCAATATCTTAAGTCTTTTTTTTATAATCTGGCTGGGGCGGGAGGATTCGAACCTCCGGAATGGCGGTACCAAAAACCGCTGCCTTACCACTTGGCTACGCCCCAAGATTTTTTTACATCAATCTTAATAGCAAATATTTATAACTTTAACAACAAATTAGCAATCAAAGTTTTAAATTTTTTTTATTTTTTTAATTCGAGATTGAAATTTCTTTAACCCACCAGCCATTAAAAGCCTTACTTATCCTTTGCTTGGCAGCTTTTGCCTCCTTTTTAGTCCGATAAAGACCAAAACAGGTTGCCCCACTTCCTGACATACGAGATAGGACACAGCCTTCGGTATTTTTTAGCGAATCAAGAACTTTTTCTATTTCTGGGCAGACTTCTATCGCGGCAAGTTCCAAATCATTTTTTCTTTGATTTAACCCTATAAAAAAATCTTTTTTAGTAATTTTCTTATCATCAAAAGGCATAGCTTTAGAAAAATTTGGTTGATATTTTTTAAAAACACTAGGAGTTGAAACTGCTATTAATGGATTGATTAAAACACCATAAATTCTAGCAGGCATATTATAATAAGGTTTAACAATATCTCCAATTCCAGAAACCTGCGAAGCATATCCTTCCAAACAAGGAAAAACATCAGCCCCAAGTTTTACCGCTATATCTTTTAAAGTTTTTTCACTCAAACTAAGATGCCAAAACTGGCACAAAGCTTTAATTGTTGCCGCCGCATCTGCGGACCCCCCGCCTATTCCTGATGCAACTGGCAGGTTTTTAAAAAGTGTTATCTCAACACTTTCTCTATTAACCGCATCTTCAGGAAGATACCGTCTAACTTCTTCAAAGGCTTTAATAACAATATTATGAGAACAGTCGGCTAGATCTTTAGCAAATTTTCCTCTTACTTTAAAAACAAAATTATCCGAGGAACACACAACAATCTTATCACCACAATCAGCAAAAGCAAAAAGGCTGTCTAATAAATGATAACCATTTTCCTTTTTTCCTGTAACGTGCAGGTAAAGATTGATTTTTGCTGAAGCGTCAAATGCTATTAAATTTTTATTCTGGCTTTGATAACATTTTTTCATTATTAGTCAAATTATCTTTGTTTTCTATAATTTCAGATTTTTCAGAACTATGCTCAAATTGTGAAATAAAATCTTCTTCATCATAAGTTAGTTCTGGGAGCCCATCTATTATTTTAACTTTTATCTTTTCTAAATCACCTTTAGTAATATCGTTGTTAAGGGTTAAAGCCCTTTCCCATTGATATTTTGCTTCTTTCTTGCGATTTCCTCTCCAATATGCGTCTCCTAAGTGATCAATAATCACGGAATTGCTTGGTTCTAAAGAAGCCGCTGTTTCCAAATAGTCGATTGCTTGACTATAATCGCCAATGAGACAGAAAGCCCAGCCTAAGCTATCAGCAATAAAGCCGTCTCGTGGACGCTGCATATAAGAAACTTTGAGCATTTCTAAAGCTTGAGGAACTTTTTCTCTGCGCTCTAGCCAAGAATATGCCAGATAATTTAGAACATACGGTTGATTAGGCTCAACTTCAAGAGCTTTAACTAGATCTCTTTCAGCCTTCTTCCATTGATTAGAACGCTCATAACATATTGCTCTGGCATAATATAATGACCAGTATTTAGCTTCAGGCTCTTTCTTGGATTTAAATATAGCCAAAGCTTTAGTGTATGGCTCTATGGCTTCACGATACCGCTCTTTTCCCCGCAGAAGATCTCCCATTTCAATATTGACATCGGCATTTTCAGGATCCTGCTGTTCTAACATTCTTAAAATAGAAATAGCTTCACTTACTTTTTCCATCTTATTAAGATTAGAGGCTATATTAATCTGTGCCGAAAACCACGCCGCAGATGACTTTGGAATCGTGTCATATACTGCATTTGCCTGTTCATAAAGTTCACCGAGTTCCAAGATATTACCAAGCATTATTTTGGCAATAACGAACTGATCATCAAGGTGCATAGCAAGTCTAATGAAAAACATCGAATGCTCTAAACCAACACCTTGAGTTAAAAGAGCTGCTACCCCAAACAAGACTTCGGCAGTTCCTGTTTTAGCATCATAAATAGGTCTGTCATAGGGTTCCCCGCTTTTAATATGCTCAATAATTTTTTCAAGCATAAAAGAATCAGGATAATTATGACTGTATTTTTGTAGAATCTCCTCAGCTTTTGCAATATTATGAGTCCGCAGCATAAAGCAGATAATTACATCAAGAGCCCTAAAAGAAGATCCCCCTGGACCATTAAGAGTAATTTCATAGTGTTCTTTGGCAACATCATCTCGCCCTAAAATATCATTCATAATACCCATATGAAAATGATAAACCGAATTATAATCATAATCGTCTTTCAGGGTTCCCAAGGTTTTAAACGCTTCATCAACTTTATTTTGTGCGAACTGCAACCAAGATTTAACTAAAGGAACTAAAAATTTATTATACCCTTTTTTATCAATTTTAGAAATCAGTTCCTCAGCTTTTACATAATCACCATCAGCAATATTTTTTACAACCGCAACAATGCAGGCAGAACTAGTATAGGGTTCTTCGCCCATTGCTTTTAAAGCATACGGATACGCATCATCTATGCGTCCTGCATAGACTAAAAGCATATAGATATTATTTAAAATAACCTGATTATTTGAATCTTGCTCAAATGTTTTGATAAAGTAGTCAGCAGCAGAACTATAATCAAGATTCTTTCTAGCATATCTTGCAGCCAAATAAGCGCCTACTCCGCTTTCTTCAGCAGCTACTCCAAGAAAATTGCTGTCAAAATCATTTGTCGGAGCCTTGCTCGGGGAAAGCATCGAGGCACAGCCTGACAAATTTAAAAACATTAAAACAAATAAGAAACGTTTAAGCATAAATCTATTTTAAAAAACCTTATATAAAACTGCCGTTAATAATATATACCTTATTTAACATCAAAAAGCTTAAGAAAAATTTTACATAATTAGAACATTTCATAATTTTTTATAATTTGTGCCATTTCCTTCAAAAGGAGGACTCCATTTTATGATTTGCTTAGGGTCTTTTATTTCACATAACTTGCAGTTAATGCACTTTTTAAAATCTATTTTTAACGAGATATTTTTATCTTCTTCAATTTTTTCATAAACCAGTGATGGGCAATACCTTGTTTCTATAGCATCATATCTGCCTAAATTTTCTTTAAACGACTCTTCACTTCCCATTAAATGGCTCTCTGCCTGATTTTCATACTTTACGTTAGTTAGAAACATTGAAGAATTTCTATCAAACATTATAATTCCATCATCTTGTAAATAATCTACTTTAGGAGATTTTTTAGCCCGTCTCAAAGTGTTGCAATCCTTGTTTTTTTTACAATCAAACTCGTAACGCCCTTGGATAAAATGGTAATCAAGCAAAGCAAAAATACCGCCGAATAAAAGACCATATTTAAAGCCATCATAATAATTTCTAAAACGGTAAAGCTTTGTTATAAATTCATACCCACCAAGATTTGAGTCAAAATCACATTCCAGAATCGAGGGCTCTTTACTTGCAAACCAGCTGAAAACACTATCAGCAGCAGCAATAGCAGATGCCATAGCATTAGAAACACCATCTTCTTGTGATATATCAGAAAAACCTGCGCTATCGCCAATAATAACCCCGCCGGCAAAAGATGTTTTAGGTATACTTTTGTATCCTCCGCAAGCAAAGCATTTAGCTCCAAATGTGAGTCTTTGACCATTTTCTAGCAAACTTCTAATATGAGCGTTGTTTTTAAACTCTTGAAACTCCAAAAACGGATCTAAATAGGGATTTTTATAATTTAATGGCAATGAAAAATTAAGAGCAACCTGATTTTTTCCAATATGCGTAATAGAACCTGCGGCATAATGTGAAGCGTCTTTAGTTTTTGCAAAAAAATCAATATTCAGCCCCTTATCAAAAGATTGACTATCAATCTGCCATATTTCTTTAAAAGCTATACTATAACTTTGGTTCCGGATTCTAAGATTAAATGCGTCTATGATTTTCTCACTAATATACCCTAAAGCACCCTCAGCAAGCATAAACTGTTTTGCTTCAAAGACTCTCTTCTCCGTTCTAATCTGACTCAAAGCACCATCTTGACTGCAATAAAAATCAATAGCTGCTTCTTTTAAAAAAATCTCTACACCAAGTTCTTCTGCTTCCAAGGCTAGCCATTCACAAAGTTCTCCAGAACTAACAATATACATACCAAGATGACTAAACTCCTTGGGCTTAGGAAAAGGAACAACAATATTATTAAATATGAAAATGTTTTTATCTTTCAGCACCTTATCTTTCAAAGGAGCTTTTCTTGCCTGCCAATCAGGAAAAATTTCAGATAAAACTTCTTCTTTTATAATTCCTCTGCCCATAATATGAGCGCCAATAGCCGCCGATTTTTCAATAACAGCTATTGATAAGCTTTCATCATTTTTCAACGCTTGCTGTTTAAGCCTTATTGCTGCGGCAAGCCCTGAAACACCTGCTCCAACAATTACAACATCAAAATTTTTATTTGCTTGTTCCATAAAAAACCTAAATAACTTCAAAAATTAGTGTTTAACTTTTCTATCTTAGATATTACATTAAAATTATTATGAATTATAATTTTTCTACAACAGAACTATTAAAATGGTATCAAGATGCCGGCGTTGATGAAACTATCAGCGACGAAGCCGCATCTAAATTTGCTGCCCTAGATATACCAGAAACAGCCAAAGAAAACCAGATTTTAACTCCTGTTATCGAGAAAAAAGTTATCCTGCCTAAAACTGAAACTTTTGCAGCAACAACCGAAAGCGCTATAAAAACAGCAACGGAATTAGCAAACTCTGCAAACAACCTTTCCGAACTTGAAACCGCCTTAAAAAACTTTAACGGCTGCGGCCTGAAGTTAACAGCATCTAATACTGTTTTTGGCGGTGGCAACCCTAAAAGCCAGATTATGCTTATTGGTGAAGCTCCAGGCAAAGAAGAAGACAGGACAGGAATACCTTTCGTTGGCCAAAGCGGGAGATTACTTGATAAAATGCTCGCATCTATAGGATTAGATCGAGATAAATGCTACATATCAAACGTTATTCCTTGGCGCCCACCAGGCAATAGAACCCCTACTCATATCGAAGTCGGCTTATGTCTGCCCTTTATTCAGCGCCATATTGAGCTTATCAGTCCTAAAATAATCGTTTTATTGGGAGGAAGTTCAGCGTCGGCTCTTTTGGCTAAAAATGAATCCGTCTCTAATCTGCGCAACAAATGGCACGAATATGAGACGCCTTCACTTAAAAGCCCAATTGCAACTTTAGTTACATTCCACCCTGCATATCTGCTAAGGTCTCCTCTTGAAAAGCGAAAATCTTGGCAAGATTTAGTAAATATTGCAAAAAAAATTGAAGAACTAAACAATTCTAATATATAATGGCTAACAAAATAAATACATTTTACGTAAGGTGATTTTTTATGAAAAAAATATTCTTAGTAGCTATAGCTTTGGCTCTTTTTACAACCAATCAAACTTCAGCTCAAAGTTATGGCGGACTTAAGTTTAATAATGCTGGGGGTTCAGTTACCCCAAACAAAGAAACCGGAGACTCTGTTTCGGGTAAAAATAAAGCAGCTGATGACAATAATATCACCGTAAGTTATTCAGGATTTGATTTAAAGAAATCTATGACAGGCAGAGTAAGCTGTGGCGTAACATTCTCAGTCGAAAACAACACCCCTTATCGTTTAGTAAAATTCGCCGCAGATTTAGACTGGACAGGAATTTATACTTCCATTGATTTCTCATCTATAGAACCAAACACCGCAGGTTACGTAAGATATCGCCTTTTAGGTGAAGGCTGCTATACAATGGTTACCGCACCAGAAATAACTGTTTTAAGATGCCGCTTAACAACTATTATGAACGCTCTTAAAGATATGTCTTTTGATGATGAAGACACTGAAAAGCCTATTTCAGATAAGAAAGAAACTGAAAAAAAAGAAAAGGCCCCTTTAAAATTTAATGAGAAACCAGCAACAGCCAAGACAGAAAGCACAAAGACTGAAAATACTAAGGCAGAAAGCACCAAAGCTGAGCCTCAAATTTTCACCCAAGAAGAATGCGCGGCTCTAGTAAAATGGCGTGCGCCTAAACAGTAAATTAAACCAAACTAAAAGCAAGGCTTTCTAAGTTAACCATAATACTTCTTGCCCTACGGCAAGTCCTTAGAGCTTGAAGAATCAATAAGGATTTTAAAAAAACTTCTTATTGTTAAGATGTAATATTTCTGATTATTTTTTTAAGAACGTACCAATAGCTGCGGTAACAGCTAGAGGCTTTTCAATCGGGGACAAATGCCCGCAATCTTCAATCATTATAAATTCCGATTTTTTGATTCCAAGATGTATTTCCTGCATTATTTCTGGAGTGCTAGCTTTATCCTGCTTTCCGCCCAAAACAAGAGTAGGACATTTAATGGCGTCTAAGAACGGGCGGCTGTCTATTCTTGTCATTATTGCCTTCTGTTGATGAATAAAACCTTCCTGCCCAACTTCTTGAGCCATTAAAAGAAGATTTTCAATAAGTTCTTCGTTCTCAAAACTTGCCACCTGCAAGAGTTTAGGAAACATATTAGAGACGACCTCAAGAAAATAACCTTTTTCGGAAGTTGCAATCGCATCAATTCTTTTTTCGACCTGATCATTGGTATCAGCCCTTGCCGAAGTGTCCATTAAAATAAGCTTTTTGACACGCTCAGGGGCTTGACGCATTATTTCTAAAGCAATGTAGCCTCCCATAGAAATACCTCCAAGATAGAACTCTTGCGGAGCCTTATCTAAAATATTTCCTGCCAACGAAGCCATTGTCGAAGAACTGCAATTATCGGCGATTATAACATCGTAATCACTTGATAGAACCTTAACCTGTTCCTCAAACAAACGATAGTTGCAAAAAAGAGCTGGGACTAGAACTAATGACGATTTAAACATAAGCAAGCATTACCTTCCTACTAAACCTTTAGAAATCTGTTTAAACTCTTCTGTTCCAGCTTTTTCAAGCCATTCAAACAAAACCATTTCTATAGAGACAATCTCAATTCCAGCCCTTCTCATACGGTTAATAGCTAAAGCATAATCTTCTTCCTTACGAGAAGAACAGGCTTCTGCCACCACAAAAACTTCATATCCCAGTTTTTTCAAGTCAAAAGCAGTCTGAAGAACACAAACATGAGCCTCTATTCCCGCTAAAACAACTTGTCTTTTTTTCAAACTTTTTATTTGCGCAATAACAGCTTCATCTTTAGCGCAGGAAAAATCAATTTTTTCAAAAGGACTCCCCTCGGGCATAACATCTCTAACATCTACAATAGAAGGTCCTAATCCTCTAGGATATTGTTCTGTAACAATAGCAGGAACTTCCAAATATTGAGCAGCCTTAAGAATCATTGTGGCTCCATTTATGACTTTTCTAGGATCCTTCATAACAGGAGCGAGTCTTTCTTGAATATCAATTATTAGTACAAAAGAATCTCGTTTTTTTAGCAACATTGGAAAAACAACCCTTAAATAAAAATTATATGTATTTTGCTGTTCTTTAGCTAATATACCATTAAGCAATTAATAAGTCTAAATTCTTTAAACCAAATCTCTAAAAAAATCTTTGAAAATAATTGTTTTCAAAGAAACCTTATTATATCTTATCAAGGACAAACAATATTTCAAAAAATATACCATAATCATAAACAAATTAAGGTTAATTATTATAATGACAAACAATACAATATCGATAGCAATCACTGGCTCTGGTGGTGCTGGAGTTATGACTGCGGGACAAATTCTTCTTAAAGCCGTAGCTAAAACAGGGTATTACGGTTTAATGGCCAGATCTCTGGGACCTCAAATTAGAGGTGGTGAAGCCGCTGCTCTTCTAAGATTTTCTTCTGAAAAAGTTGAAAATCAAGGTGATTTTTTCAATATTTTAATCGCATTTGACTGGGGCAACATCAGCCGTTTTCAAGGCGAGCTTCCTTTAAGACCTGAAACTATTGTTATCTATGATCCAGAAGGCGAAGAAGTTCCAGAATTTGTATTAAAGAATAAGCCTCAACTATTCCCTGTTCCACTTGCAGAAATTGCAAAATCCATTGAATTTGGAAGAGCCAATATGGTTGGACTAGGCTTTTTATCTGAAATAATTGGTCTTAATAAAACTTTCATATCAGATGTTTTGCAAAAAAGTCTTAAGAAAAAAGGTGAAAAAGCTTTTGCCGCTGCAATTGACTGTTTTGATAAAGGTGTTGAACAAGCAAAAAAATCTAAAATTGCTCTTGATTTTCATATTATTTCTAAGAAAACAGGTAACCGCTGGAGCATAACAGGCAATGAAGCCGCAGGTCTTGGCGCGGTACGAGGCGGTATCAAATTTGTGGCAGCATATCCGATTACGCCAGCAACCGACATTTTAGAATGGTTAGCGCCTAATATTAACAAAGTTGGCGGTGTTATGGTTCAAGCCGAAGATGAACTTGCAGCTATAGCAATGCTTATTGGGGCTTCATTTGGCGGAAAACCTTCTTTGACTGCAACCTCTGGCCCAGGCTTTGCTTTGATGATAGAAGCTTTGGGATTAGGTATTGCTTCTGAAATTCCTATGGTTATTGTTGATGTTCAACGTGGCGGTCCATCGACTGGTATCCCGACAAAATCTGAACAAAGCGACTTAAACATAGCTTTATACGGGGCTCATGGCGATGCTCCCCATCTTGTTTTAGCTGCCAATTCTCCTTCTGACTGTCTTTTTACCACTGAATGGGCAACGATACTTTCTGAAAACACTCAATGCCCAGCAATCGTGCTTTCAGATCAATTTATGGGGCAAGCTTTAGTAATTGTAGATGAACCTTCTGTATGCAAAAGCCCTGCTAAAAGAATCACCGCAAAAAATAGTGACAAAGAATATTTACGCTACAAAAACACTGAAAGCGGTATCTCAGAAATGTCTCTTCCTGGAACTATTGGCAGAGAATATATTGCTGATGGTTTAGAACACAACGAAAAAGGACTTCCTTCAACCGAAGCCAATGTTCACCAAGAACAACTAGACAAACGATTAAGAAAGCTCACAAGTTATGACTATGGCGATAGCTGGGCAGATGTTGAAGGCCACGGAGAAACAGCTATCATAACATTTGGTTCAATAACGGGGTCTATTAGAGAAGCATTAAAAGCTAGTGATAAACAAAAAGATTTCCGTTTAATTTCAATTAGGCTTCTTTATCCTATTCAACCAGAAAAAATGGCAAAAGCCTTAGATGGTGTTAAACGAGCAATCATAATTGAGCAGAATCATATGGCTCAGTTATATCACTTCTTAAAAGGTCATTACGACTTACCTTCTAAAACAAGGAACTTTGCAAGAACGGGACCACTACCGATAAAACCAGAAGAAATAACTCAAATCATTAACGGCAAAGGATGGTAAAGATGACAAATAACGAAAAATTAAGTGCCAAAGATTATCGTTCTGATATGAAACCTATTTGGTGTCCTGGATGCGGAGACTATGCAGTTTTATCCAGTTTGTGCAAATCCTTTGAAACTTTGGGTATCCCCAAGCACGAAATCGCTGTTATTTCTGGCATCGGCTGTTCTTCAAGATTGCCTCAATACTTAAGCGTTTATGGTTACCACACTATCCACGGACGAGCCTTGGCTGTAGCAACAGGCTTAAAAATCGCACGCCCAGACTTAACAGTTGTAACTGTTGGCGGTGATGGCGATGGTTTCTCAATTGGAGGCAACCACTTTATTCATAGCTGCCGTCGTAATATCGATATTACCTATATCGTTATGGATAACTCAGTTTATGGTATGACCAAAGGACAAGCATCACCAACAACTGATGCTAACTGGAAAGGCTCAAAACTTACTCCAGAAGGACCTAGAGTACCTCCTTTCGAACCTTTATGGATGGGACTTGCCGCAGGAGCATCTTTTGTTGCGCGAGCCTTTGCAGGAAATCCCAAAGAAATCACAAATATTATTACCGAGGCCATGAAACATCCTGGTTTTTCATTAGTGCAAATTGTCAGCCCTTGTGTAACATGGCGTCCTGAACACAAAGACTTGAAATCTCTATTTAATAAAAATTTTCCAGATAAGGTAGCATCAGATCCTAAAGAAGCCAGAAGACTTCTTCTTGATGACGATGGCTTCTTTACAGGAATTGCTTATCAAAATAAAGATGCTTATGTTTCTTACTGCTATGATAAAAAGCAGGAAGTTTCCTTAGATGAAATCGAAAAGCAGTTTGTAATATAAACTAGGGTAATTTAATAATGACTGATAACATCACTTTTTCTGGACCATCATATATTCCTCAAGATGAGCCAATTGAAAGAATTGTTTTTTTACTGCATGGCTATGGTGCTAATGGCGATGATTTAATTGAACTTAGCGAGCCTATGAGTAAAAGAATAAAAAACACTGCTTTTTACGCTCCTAATGCGCCATTTCCTTTAGAGGTATTCGAGTTTTATATGCCAGTTGGAGGTTATCAATGGTTTACCCTAGACGGTTATAACCCTGAAAGATTAAAAGATAATCCTGATTATCTTGAAGATTTATCCAATAAAAGATTAGAAGATGTTAAAAAAGTTTTTCCTAGTTTGTGGAAATATATTGATGAGATTGCGACTAAACACAATGTTGACCAAAGCAATATTGTAATTGCAGGCTTCTCTCAAGGTGGATTTATGTCACTTTTATCATCTTTGTGCAAAGAAGAGAAAATCGGTGGCGTTATTAGTTTTTCAGGGGTTCCAATTGGGAGTGCAGCGGCTGATGTTATCAAACAAGATATACCTGTTCTCTTGATTCACGGCGATTCTGACGATGTTGTGCCGCCCTATGCTCTTGATATTACAGAAAGAACTCTTAAATCAAAAAATATTTCACCTGAAATATTTATAAGTTCAGGAGTTTCCCACACTATTGATAATAAAGCATTAGAAACAGCAATAAATTTTCTTGAAAAAATATTATTATCTAAGTAATACTGTTTAAGTCACATATTTTAATATTTTAGTACTGTAGAAAAAAATGATTAACACTTATTCTAATATCATAAAACTTATTGAACGTCTTCACAGACACTACTTAGATGTTCTAAGAGTTGAATTACACAATTTAGGCATTGTTGACATCAATCCAGTTCAAGCTCTGCTTTTATCCAACATTGGTGATGAAAATGTTGTTATGCGGGATTTAAAAGACCGTGGATATTATCAAGGAACTAACGTTTCATATAATATTAAAAGTTTGACCTCTGCTGGTTATCTTAAGCAAGAACGCAGCCGTCAAGATAAGCGGGCAGTTAGGCTTACCCTAACAGATAAAGGTGCCAAACTATGTGATATGGTTGCAGGTCTTAACAAATACTTTGCTGAGAACCTAGGCAATGATCCTCAAATAATAAAACTGTTCAATTCTGCTGATGATGCTTTAGTTAGCTTAGAGCGAACCTTTACTGATTTTATCCGTTTCGGCCGCAGATAATAACATTTTTATTTTAAAAAAAGAAAATTATAGCCGTGCCTCAAACGCATGGCTTTTTTTTGAGTAAAGAAGAATGATACCAAGATATTCCAGAGAAGATATGACCAAAATTTGGTCAGATGAAAATAAATTTAAAATTTGGCAAGAAATTGAAACGCTGGCTTGTGAAGCTTTAGCCGATTTAGGAACTATTCCTAAAGATGTTCCGCTTGATTTAAGAAACAAGGGGGGATTTGACATTGCCAAAATTGATGAATATGAAAAAACCTTAAAACACGATGTTATCGCTTTTCTTACTAGTCTTGCTGATCACGTTGGGGATAATTCAAGATTTGTTCATCAAGGAATGACTTCTTCTGATGTTATTGATACTTCTTTTGCCGTTAGACTGAAACAAGCCTCAGAGCTCCTATTAAAGGACTTAGATGAACTTTTAGAGGCATTAAAGAATAAAGCTATTGAACATAAAACAACGCTTTGTATGGGCAGAAGCCACGGTATTCACGCTGAACCTACAACCTTTGGGCATAAACTAGCTGGCTTTTATGCTGAATTCAAACGGAATAAGACCCGCCTAGAACTTGCTAAAGAAGAAATTTCAACCTGCTCTATTTCTGGTGCCGTTGGGAATTTTTCCACCATCAATCCTAGAGTAGAAGAATATGTTGCCTCAAAACTTGGTTTAAAACCAGAAACGGTTGCAACGCAGGTGATTCCAAGAGACCGCCACGCTGTATTTTTTGCAACTCTCGGCATAATCGCAAGCTCAATAGAACGCCTTGCCATTGAAATACGGCACTTACAAAGAACAGAAGTTGGTGAAGTTGAAGAGTTTTTCTCTAAAGGGCAGAAAGGTTCATCGGCTATGCCCCATAAGAGAAATCCTGTCCTTTCAGAAAATCTTACGGGTCTAGCACGTCTCGTGCGCAGTTACGTTACTCCAGCCTTAGAAAATGTAGCCTTGTGGCACGAAAGAGATATTTCTCATTCTGCGGTTGAGAGAATCGCTGCTCCAGACGCTACAACGGTTTTGGATTTTGCTTTGTCACGCCTTACTGGTATTGTTA
>JBFXJJ010000003.1:0-213134 GCA_050175015.1 Alphaproteobacteria bacterium
TGTTGCCACCCAAATCACTCCAATCTTCATAAGCTTTATAAAAGTCTAATAGTGAAAAAAACCATTTATCGGGATAATTTACAAAAAGCTCATCTCTAGACATTAATATTTTTATAAAGCCTATATCAAAAGCATCTTGCACGAGAATTGGCATATCCTCATCAGGATATAGTTTTTTGTATGCTGTGTTTAAGATGTCAACGTCTGTTATTCCTTCAACAAATAATATTGGTTTTATAGAAGTGCGAATAACATTGTTTATCAAGAGTTTGCTTTCATCTTCTGAATATTGAATTATGCTGTTTGACAGTTCATTTATAATTTCTTTTTTTGTTTTTCTTTCGCAAACAACATCAGAGTTTTTAATAGTAAATAGGTTTATATTTTTTTCTTCTACGTTACAAAGCGTTGAAGCACTATGGCTACACATTAAGATATGATTATTTTTTGTTGCGGTTTTTGAAATGTCAAAAACTTGTTTTAAAAAATCAAATTGCCATTCTGGGTGCAAAAAGGCATCTGGTTCATCAAGAAGGGTTATACAGTTGCGGTCTTTGAAAATTTCTGCAATTGAATAAATATAAACAGATTGAAACTGTCCGTCACTGAAATGTGGGATAATTTCATCAGGAATACCATTAGCATCATTATATAATAGATTAATGTCTTCTAGCATTCCGATAGTTTCTAAATTGTCAAGCTGTCGGAAAAAGTCTTGAGCGGAATAATCTGAAAATTTTTCTCTAATTTTTGCTATATCATAATAATTTATATATTTGTCATCGACTGGCAAAAGACCTTCTGCTCTGGCAGGACTTGAGCCATCTATCGATAAGCACTCCTCTAAGAGGTCAAGAAAGGCTTTTGTGTTTCCTTCTGCTTTCCAATAAGCGGTGCTTTCATCAAATCTATCAACATTATACACATCTTTTTTTGTTGCATAGTCTGGTCGTTTTAAGGTTAAGCGTATTTCCTTTGCTTCTTTTACAATCCCTAATCGGTTGCAAACATAATTTTTTGCGGGGTTATTAGGTGGTAGAAGTAACAAAACAGAAAGTAACAACCTTTTGTTTTCAGCTCCAACCCCTATTAGTTTACGACTTTCTTCAAAGTCAGCTTTTTTTATTTTTGATTTAAAATCTATCTTATAATTTTCAATAAGTTCTGTTACGGCTTCGTTATGCCCAGAATAATAAATTATCAGATTGTCGGGTAAAGGTGTTTCCCCCATTTTCTTGCGGTCTTTACCATCTATTTTTAGTTCATACTCTTCTTTTTTGTTCTTTTCCCATGATATATTTATGCTTTTTCTGTCAATGTCGTAGATTAGTTTATAGTTAAAATTAGGATTGGCGGTTTCTTCTGTATCTTCGTATAAGTGGTGAAAGATTTTTATAATTGCTTCAAAAAGGTTTGATTTGCCAGAACCATTTTTGCCGACAAAAACATCAAG
This sequence comes from Alphaproteobacteria bacterium, assembly GCA_050175015.1. GTDB lineage: Bacteria > Pseudomonadota > Alphaproteobacteria > JBFXJJ01 > JBFXJJ01 > JBFXJJ01. The sequence continues at coordinate 1,454 of JBFXJJ010000003.1, forward strand.
GAAGCTATCGCTTTCAAAATTTAGCTCAAAATTTTTGAGGTTTTTATAATCGCTTATGTAAACATATTTTAAACGCATAATATCCCCTATATTTTAGCCATTATGGTGTTGAGGAGGGTTGATTTTTGGTTGGTAGAAAGATTGATTTGTTTTTCAAGCTCGTCACAACGAGCCATAAGCTCATCAACTTTGGCAACTATCCGCTTTTGCTCTTCTAGGGGAGGAAGTGGTATTAGAAAATTATTAATTAAATCCATTGAAATATTATCATTTGTAGAATTCTTAGATTTTTTTATAATTGCTTGTATTGCAGGCGATAATATAGCAATGTTTACAAAAAAAGACTTTATCGTTTGGTAAACTTTTATAGTCGCAACTCGTTGATTTGATACTAGTATTTCACTTACATTTTTTACATGATAGCTCTTGCCAACAGTTCCTCCAGTCATTGCTATTATTATGTTATTTTTTTCAATTAAATATTGCGATAAACTTTTATTGTATTCATATCTAACAATCTTATCATCTTTAAAGCCAGTTTCATCAAAATCAGAAATTCTTATAACCCGAACCCCTTTATTAGTGTAAAGGTTACTTTTAAAAGCAAAACCACCATTGATATTTGAAATTTCTCCTAGCCTTACCCATTGCCAGTTTTTGGGGATTTGGTAGGGGATTTCGTCAGGTTTGATTTCGGGCAATGGTTTTGGTTTTTTGATTTTGCCTTCTTTGATTAGTTTTTGTTTTTCGGCTTCAATTTCTTTTAACAGTTCTTTTGCTGGTTTATCGTTTTCGTCTTGCGGAACAAGTTTGCCCTGCATGGCAAGTTGCAAAATTGCTTTGCGGAGTTCGGCAACATTTTCATTAACGCTATAAAGCTCATCAAAATTTTTGCTAATAAAATGCCAAGATTTTTTGAAATCACCCTCTTTGTTTAAAAGATGATAAATTGCGTAAGCGTGAACATTTAGTCTTTTTTCTTCTAACGCTTGTTTTTGCTTTTCAAGTTCATCACAACGAGCCATAAGTTCATCAACTTTGGCAACAATCCGCCTTTGCTCTTCTAGTGGTGGAAGTGGTATTGGTTGATTAACAATAGTTGATGTATTTAACTCAATTTGATTAGTAGTTCCTGAAGCATTTTTCTCTATGTTAGACTGTATTACTGGACTCATTAGAAACATCAACAAAAAGTAATTTGAGATGTTTATTGGGCGGACAATGGTTACATGAGAATCTGCTACAACATATTTGAACTCATTTAATTCATCATTGTAAATATTAATTCTGCCAATTGTTCCTGTGCCAGTTGAATTCCAAAGCAAATCACCTGTTTTAATAAACCGTTCATCTTGGTATTTATCTAACGATTTTGGGTCAATAAATCTAACTACATTTTTATCAAAACCGCTCCATTGAATGCTTTTTTGTGAAATTATGGGTATTTGTTCTATTTCTGAATAAACAGGACTTTTTCCTCTTTGGATATATTTTGCAACATCTCTCAGTCTTACCCATTGCCAGTTTTTGGGGATTTGGTAGGGGATTTCGTCAGGTTTGATTTCGGGCAATGGTTTTGGTTTTTTGATTTTGCCTTCTTTAATTAGTTTTTGTTTTTCGGCTTCAATTTCTTTTAACAGTTCTTTTGCTGGTTTGTCGTTTTCATCTTGCGGAACAAGTTTGCCCTGCATCGCAAGAGCTAAAATAAGCTCTCTTAATTTTTTTATACCGTCAGGGGCATCAAAAGCGGTATCAAAATGTTTTTCTAACAAATCCATTTAGTTTGCCCCTAGTACTTTTATCAGTTCATTTTTTAGGGCATCTCTGGTTGCTTGAAGCGAGCTTGCTATTTTATGATATTCTTGCATCAGTTCTTCAGGGTCTAAAATTTTTTCAACTTCTTGATGAGGGTTTTTAATATCAAGATTATAGTTTTTATCTTTAATTTCTTTTGCAGAAACTTTCCAAGCATGTTCATTGGTTTTGCGGTTGTTCCACCAGTTTTTTTCTAAATCAAATTCTTCAATGGTTAGAGGCTTGCTCCTTGAATAAGACTTATACCCTTCTGGATAGGGGTGTTCAAAAAACCAAATGTCCTTAGTTTTATCGCCTTTTTCAAAAAATAATAAATTGGTGTTTATGCTTGTATAGGGGCTAAAAACACCTTTAGGCAATCTTACAATCGTATGAAGGTTAAATTCTTCTAACAATTCTCTTTTAATGGTAGTTTTTACGCCTTCGCCAAACAAAAAGCCATCTGGTAAAACTAATGCTCCCCTGCCTGTATCGTGTTTTAAAAGATACATGATAAGTGCTAAAAATAAATCGGCGGTTTCCCTTGTTTGATATTTTTTAGGAAAATTCTTTTCTATGCCGTCTTCTTCCATTCCACCAAAGGGCGGATTGGTTATAACAATATCAACTCTATCTTTGGGACTGTAATCTTTTAATGGTCGGCTGAGTGTGTTGTCGTGCCTAATGTTGGTTGGAATATCAATGCCGTGTAACATCATATTAGTCATTGCCAGCATATGAGGAAGGGGCTTTTTTTCTACGCCGTAAATTGTATCTTGCAGTATTTTTGAATCTTCGGCGGTTTTGGTTTGTTTTTTTAGATGCTCAATAGCACAAATTAAAAAACCACCCGTTCCGCAAGCTGGGTCTAAAATGGTTTCGCCAAGTTTGGGGTTAATTATGTCAACCATAAATTGGGTTACGGCTCTTGGGGTGTAATATTCGCCTGCGTTGCCTGCGGATTGTAAGTCTGCCAAGATTTTTTCATAAATATCGTTAAATAAATGGCGGTCTTTTGAAGAATTAAAATCAACATCGTCTTCAATGGTGTTTATTACTTGCCTTAGCAGTGTGCCTGATTTCATGTAGTTATAGGCATCTTCAAAAACTGAGCCGACAATTCTGCCATGAGGGGAAATGCCTGCTTGGGTTGCCAGTTTTTTAAAGGCTGGGAAAAGGTCATTGTTTACAAAATCAATCAGCTCTTCGCCTGTTATGCCCTCTGAATCTTTTGCCCAATTAGACCAGCGGAAACGACTTTGCAAAGGTGATTTATAATTAGGGATTGTAACTTGCCATTCTTGCTCTTTGTCATCAAAAATCTTTAAAAACAAAAGCCAAACTATCTGGCTAATTCTTTGTGCATCGCCATCAACGCCCGTGTCTTTTCGCATTATGTCTTGAATGACTTTTATTAAAGTTGAAATTGGCATTTTTGTTTCCTAGTTTTTAAGCACTATAAAGTTGTTGCTCTAATTCTTGTATCGCTTTTTGATATTCTTCCATTCCGCCAAAAGCTCTGATTATTTCAATCGGTGTGCCTAACTTGTTAAGAGGCGATATGGTTAAAATCTGGGTTTCTTCGATATGAATAATTCCTTCATCAGAATATTTATCAAGCAAGGCTTCTAATACCTTTCTTGCTTTTTCACCATATTTAGTAAAGTAGTTGCGTTTTTTGACGTTTTCAGCCCTTTCTTTGCGTGATAATGGAGGCATATCCCAAGCTATATGGCAAATTAAATCAAAAGGGTCAAAATCTTTGCCGACTTCTTCAGCCAAAGCGTCAAGAAAAATCCCATGTTTGTTTAGTTCTTCAATAACTGCTTTCTTTTTATCGGTTGATTTCCAGCATTTTAAAAAATCATCTAATGAGGTAAATTCTTTTTCTAAAGCTTTTTTGGTGTAGTCTTTTAGAGATTCTGTAATTAGCTTGCCGTTAGTATCAAAATATTGAATACGTTCAGAAGCAACCTTAACTGCAACATTATCAACGATATAACGCTTAATTTTTGTTGGTTCTTCATTTGCCCAGTCGTTACCCTCTTCTGGTATCCATTCATCAGGGTTTTGAGGTGTTGTTGTTGGGTTTTGTTCTTCAGTTTCGTCATCTGGCGGAACTGGTGAATCTTCTGGTCTTGGCGTATAAATCTGCACAGGGTCGCCATCAAAATCAGGGTCGGCAAAAAGCTCAGTTGCTTTTTTAAAATCTATAATCGTGAAATAATATTTACCGTAATCCTCATTTATCCTAGTGCCTCTGCCGATAATCTGCTTAAACTCCGTCATTGATTGAATGTTTTGGTCAAGAACAATTAATTTGCAGGTTTGAGCATCAACCCCTGTTGACATTAGTTTTGAAGTGGTTGCAATTACAGGGTATTTTGATTCAGGGAAAATAAAGTTATCAAGCTCAGCTTTACCTTCGTCATTATCGCCAGTAATTCGCATAACATATTTTGAATTTTGTTTTACTAAATCGGCATTTTCATTAACAAGGGCTTGTCTGGTTCGTTCTGCGTGGTCAATGTTTTCACAAAAAACAATGGTTTTATCAAAACGATTAGTTTCTTTTAAATATTCTGAGATTTTTTTAGCAACAAGTTCAGTCCTTTTTTCTAAAACCAGCGTTTTATCATAGTCTTTTTGATTGTAAATGCGGTCTTCAATCTCATTGCCGTTTTTATCAAGCATACCTTTTTCTGGTCGCCAACCTGATAAGTCTTTATCTATATCAATTCTAACAACCTTATAAGGGGCTAAAAAGCCGTCATCAATGCCTTGCTTTAGCGAATAGATATAAGTAGGTTCGCCAAAGTAATCAATGTTTGAAACTTCTCTGGTTTCTTTTGGAGTTGCTGTTAAACCAATTTGCGTTGCTGAAGAAAAATATTCTAAAATCTCTCGCCATGCAGAATCTTCTGCTGCACTTCCTCTGTGACATTCATCAATAATAATTAAATCAAAAAAGTTAGGACTAAATTGTTTGTAAATGTTTCGTTCTTCTTCATTGCCTGTTACCGCCTGATATAGCGACAAATAAATTTCATAAGATTTGTTGACTTGCCGTTTTGAAATTTTAGTCATAGCAGAGCCAAATGGCTTAAAATCATTAGTCATAGTTTGATCAATGAGGATATTGCGGTCTGCTAAAAACAAAATACGTTTTTTTGTTTTGGATTTCCACAATCGCCAAATAATTTGAAATGCCGTAAAGGTTTTGCCTGTTCCTGTTGCCATAACTAGCAAAATGCGGTCTTTGCCTTTGGCAATAGCTTCAATAGTTTTGTTAATGGCCAAAAGCTGATAATAACGAGGGGTTTTATCTGTGCCATCGCTATAATAATCTTGGGTAACAATATTTTCTTCCTGCTCGGATAAGCCCTTGTGTTCTGCCCATAATTTCCAAAGCTCTTCAGGTGATGGAAAAGCATCAAGGCTGATTTCTTTTTCTATCTTGCCGTCTTTTGCAATTTTGTTATGAAATAAAAAGCCTTCGCCATTAGAGCTAAAGGCAAAAGGAACATCTAGCATTTCGGTATAGTTTATTGCTTGTTGCATTCCGTCTGCGATTGTGTGGTTGTTGTCTTTGGCTTCAACTATGGCAATTGGAATATTTGGTTTATAAAACAAAACGTAATCGGCTCTTTTGTTTTCGCCTCTTGTATGAAGTTTGCCCCTAACAATTACTCTGCCTTTTGTGAGTGAAAACTCTTCTCGAATCTGGGTGGTAATGTTCCAGCCTGAGTTCTCTAAAGCTGGAGTTATAAACTTTGTGCAAATGTCTCTTTCGCTTAGTTTGCTCTTATCCATTACCAATTATACCGTTTTGCAAAATCAAAGATGTTTTAAAATATACCTAATTTTTAATAGCATAAACCGTTTGTGATTTCTATTTATAATGTCTGGTTGTGGGTTAATATCGTTGGAGGTATAGGCATTTTTCTTAAATTTTATGCCATATATAAACTTTTGGTATGACTGTGGGTGTGTTTTTAAGAAGTTTTTAGTTTTAGCTATTGTTTTTTCTTGAATTTTAAGCTATAAATAAACTATGGGTATATTAAAAGATAAAAAATTAAGAAGTGTTATGCAAAACTGGCAATCAGGATTTGTTGCTACAACATACTGGTTTAAAAGCTTATCTGTGTCTCCTCAACTAGTTCAAAAATACATAAAAAGCGGGTGGATAGAAGCTATCGGCAGGGGAGCTTATAAAAAGCCTAAAGATACGATAAATTGGTATGGCGGGCTTGCGTGTATTCAGCAACAGCTTAATGTTCATTTAGGTGGGGCGACCGCTCTTAGCATAAGGGGCAATTCTCACTATGTTCGTTTTGGTAAAGAAAAAGTGTTTTTGTTCTCTGATATAAACCAAAAACTTCCAAAATGGTTTTTAGATTATGACTGGGGCAATCCCATAGAGGTTATAAAAACTTCTTTTTTGCCTCAAAATCTTGCCATAAATCCCTATGAATTTAATAGTTTTAGTATTGAGGCATCTTCTCCTGAAAGAGCAATATTGGAATGCTTATATCTAAGTCCTGATCATTTTGATTTGCTAGAATGTTATCAAATATTAGAAGGTTTGAACAATTTAAGACCAGATGTTTTGCAGGATTTGTTAATCGGGTGCAATTCTATAAAGGTAAAAAGGTTGTTTCTTTATATGGCAAAAAAAGCAAAATTGCCTGTTTTAGAATATATCGATTTAGATAAAATAGATTTAGGCTCTGGAAAAAGATATTTAACCAAAAAAAGTGTTTATGAAAAAGAATTTAAAATAAGCATACCAAAGGAACTTGTTGATTATGTTTGAAGTTTATAAAGAAAAAGTTGCTCTTTTGCTCAAAGTTTTGCCTCTTGTTGCAAAGGAAGAATGTTTTGCTATTCACGGAGGGACTGCGATTAATCTTTTTGTTAGAGATATGCCAAGACTATCGGTTGATATTGATTTGACTTATGTTTTTATTGAAGATAGGGAAACAACGCTTAAAAAAATTGATGAGACTTTGCAAAGAATTAAATCAAGCATAGAAAAGTCAATTAAAAACAGCAGAGTAACTTATAAAGATAATGTTGGAAAACTGCTTATTTACCTTGGCAATGCCGATATTAAAATTGAGGTTAATCTGGTTAATCGTGGACTTTTATCGGAAGCATTGAAAATGCCTTTATGCAAAAAGGCTCAATCTAATTTTGAAGCATTTGCAGTTATGCCTGTTGTATCAATAGGACAACTTTATGGGGGCAAAATTTGTGCGGCGTTGGATAGGCAACACCCAAGAGACTTATTTGATATTAAATATCTTTTAGAAAATGAGGGCTTTTCTGAGGATATTAAAAAAGGTTTTTTGTTCAACCTCTTGTGTAGCGATAGACCGATTAACGAAGTGATTTTTCCTAACTTTCAGGATCAAAAGCAAACAATGGATAACAAATTTGTTGGTATGAGTGAAGATGCTTTTTCTTATGATGATTTTGAAGCAACCAGAGAAAAGCTTGTAAAAACTATCAATACAAATTTAACTGATTATGATAAGGCTTTTTTGCTTAACTTTAACAGCTTAATGCCCGATTGGTCGGTTTATGATTTTGCAAAATTCCCTGCTATTAAGTGGAAGCTTTTGAATCTTGAAAAACTTAAAAACCAATACCTTGAAAAATACAATTTGCAAAATGAAGCATTGAAAAAAGCTCTTCTTGATAAATGATGTTATATGTTCTTTAGGTGTTAAAATATGACACCTAGCGGACGTATAAAACTTTCTTATTTTCAAACTCGTTGAGCAATGGAATTGCGAATAAGAATATCCCCATTTAATGGGCAGGAGAAAAGTGATATTACTTTTCATGTCCTGCCTTCTTAACCTAATTAGAAACAAGTGCAAACATTGAGAAAGAGGTGGAATAATTGATAAATTTTGCGGAAGATGTGCAAAGCCTTTGTTTGCGTGGGTTTGCGTTGGTTCTGTTGTTCAAAAATTGAGAAAGAACAGGACATTTTGAGACAGAATAACAAAAATTGAAAAACTTTTAGAAACTCCTAAACCCTCTTAAACTAGCAGATAAAATATGATAATTTTTGAGTAAAGCCTTGTTTTTCAAGGGGTTTAGAGCATTAAAAACATTTTCCGAAAGTGAAAACTTGCGGAATAAAAGGCTAAAAAATGAGGAATCTTAGGGAAACAAGCGGAAAGCATTTGTTTTCAAGCATTAAGCCTGTTTTTCCAGAAGAGACGCTCTGGTTGATAAAATTCAACAGTTCTTTATTTTTGAGATTTTGGTTCTAAATGAGCAAATCATATTTAAAAGGGCTTCACTTTTTTCTTTATCAATTGCAAAAGTAGATGTTTCAAAAGTTCCCCCTGTTGCTTTTTTATCTATCTCATTCCAGTCGTTTTGTAGTTCGGATACAAGGCTTGTTTTTATATGTTTATTTCCTAGTGCTGTTATATTATCTCTGACCTTTTTTATTTCGCTTTTTAGTGTGTTGCCACAGTTAATACGTTCATCTTTCTTTAAATTCTCACTCCAATATTTGCAAGCATTACGTACGCATGAATCACAACACATCAATAATTCCGAAGTAAGATAATTAAAATTATTATTATTTTTATTTTTTTGAAAATAACAGTAGCTAACAACAGTGTTTATCACAAAAATAAATAGGTTTGCTATAATGCTATACCAAGCTATATCTAATTTATTTGACACATTATACCCCACTTGCTTCTTTTATATAACTCCAGATAAGATCGCAAATAGAGTTATCTTTGCAGGTCAGTTTTAATTTCTGTTTTATTTCTTCATATTTCATTTGGTTAACAAGAATCAATCCAGCAAAAGCTTCATCCCAAAAAGATGAGCCAACCCCTTCTAAATCATCAAGATTAATTTCTAGCTCTATTATATTTTTATCTTTGAGATTTGGGGTTAAAAAGTTGTTTCTAAATTTTTCTCCATTAAAAATTCCATCACTTTCATAACGACCTGCTGGTTCTGGCGAAAAATCCTGAGCTATTGATATTGTTTTTTTCATATTTTTTCTTTTTCTCCTCTAAATTGGAACTTGCCATTGGATATATGTCCCATTAATTTCCTTTTCATTGTTTTTAACAAATTCCCCTTTATTTTTGTAAACATATTGCCCTTTCAAGCTATAAATTTGTAATTCTGCACCTAGTTTGTTAACTTTATTTATATAATTTTTCACATATATCCCTTTACGTACTTTAAATAATTTTATATACTATATATAAAGTACAAAATTATATTAAAGGAATATATTATGAATTTTTTTGATTTTATTAAAAAATTTCCAACAGAAGAAGCTATTATAGATTATTTTATAAAGATTAAATATGGCGATGAAATAGTTTGCCCTAAATGTGGAACTAACCATAAAATTTATCAAAAAACAACTCGTAAAAAAGTATTTGATTGCAATTCCTGTCATAATTCTTTTTCAATTTTTAAAGGAACTATTTTTGAAAAATCTTCAACAGATTTAAGGAAGTGGTTTTATGCTATTCATTTAATGTTAAATTCGAAAAAGGGTATATCTGGGTTACAACTTCAAAGAGAAATAGATGTAACTTATAAAACAGCTTGGAGAATGCTTAAACAAATTCGTATTGCAATGGGAAACGTTGATAATAATTATTTTGAAGCTATGGTTGAAATTGATGAAACATATGTTGGGGGCAAACCAAGAAAAAATAATAAACATAAAAATGACGATGATGACTTTGATGACCATATACCAAACAAAAGGGGTAGAGGGACTAATAAAACTCCTGTAGTAGGATTGAAAGAAAGAAATACAAATAAAGTTCAAATGTTTGTTGCTTTGCCAAATCAAAAACAACATAAATTATCAGGAAATCAACTTCTTGGTATGATTGATAAAGTATGTAAAAAAGGTTCAACTATAATTAGTGATGAATTTAGAGGTTACAATATTTTAGATAGAAAAGATAGCAACTATGTTCATTTAAGAATTGACCACACAATTATGTATGCAGATGGTAATATACATACTAATGGAATTGAATCAGTATGGTCATTAATTAAACGTGGTATCTATGGAATATATCATCACGTTAGTATAAAACATCTTCAAAATTATTTAAACGAATATCAATTTAGATTAAATAATAGAACTGAATCTAAAATGTTTGATATTTTATTAAAACAATGTGTAATTGGTTGAAAAGGTTAATAGTGCTAACCTTTTCAACCATATAATCAATTACGTAACATTTTATGTTCTGCTAAGATGTTCTTTGATATTATATCATTTTTTGTTTTAACTAGACTTGATAATAAAAACAAATCAACAATCCACCATATAATACCAATAAAAACAGCAAATAAAACCCATTGTAGAAACTGCATAGAAATACGGTCTACATAAAATCTATGACAACAAATAAACCATAAGCATATAGCTCCTAACAAGGTTTTCCTCTTCTTCCCATATTCATCAGCAAACATTTGCCTAACAGCATCATCTTCTTTGACTAATTGAGATTTAACTATCATTGAAAGTTCTTTTTCAATTTCTGCGTAAGATGTCATTCTTTTCTAAACTCCCATTTTTAATTTAATAAAAAACCACCAGTTTTTAAGTGGTGGTTGGGAGTTAGTAGAACCGTATTCCGAAAACGGTGCAGTGCTTTCAAGCATACACCTTTATAACACTGCCTCCCAACCATAATGGTTTAAGAGACAATATTTATTTTTCGACCTAATGCCTTTGGTCGTCAGAATAAAGGAGCTACTAAACTCCAGAATGTAGATTTTGCTACATTCCGAAAGTTAGATTAATTTAATTATTGATAAAATACAAGTTAAAGAAGATAATTGTATTTTATTCATATACTTTTTTAGAAAGGGTAAGAAAATGGGACCGCTTACATTTGAATATTCTAAAGATGTTGATGTTAATCCTGTTATGCATCATATTTTAATTAAAAAAGAAAATGGCGAAGCATTAACATTATTTACATCACCAGAGCTCGAATTAACTAAATTTAATGTAAAATCAGCAATGAGAATGCTTAAATATTTTGATGTAATAGATGAAGAAGATTATTTTCTTGGTAACCAAAAGTTAGATTCTTTTACATCAGAAGAATAACTATTAATATATGCTCTAAGAAGTACTCTAGCAAATTCTGGATTGTTACTTTCTTCAAGGTAATATAATATATCTTTAAGATTTTCTACCGTATATATTGTTTTCATTTTTAACTCCTATATAATTTTTTTTATTCATTATTATTTATATTTATAAATAACTATATATTGAGCAAAAGTATGTTAAGGGATATGTGTGTAATTTTTTATATCTAACAAACCTCTGCCCCTATTTGTTTTCTTTGTTGAGGTTCTTTTGGTTCTGGTTGCAGCCTGTATAATTTCGGCATCTCCTGTGAACCCAGCAATAGATTTGAACAACTCAGGCCATGTTTTTGGCAACGTTTTAGGAATTCCTACCCCTTCATCATAAAACATAACAGTTAAAATTTTGTTTCTTAAATTAATAGATGCAGACATCCACCATAATTTCTCTTTTATCATATTATTTTGTAAATATTCTATAGGATAAGCGTGGTGTATTGAGTTGGTCATAGCTTCTGTTAGCCCCGCTTGTAATTGTTGCCCCTCAGGAAAGTATGTCAATTCAGATATAAGTTTTTTTAATTTTGTTACATCTTCCCCTGAAGCCATATAACCAGATTGAAATTTTAAGAATATTTCATCTGTTTTATTTTCAATATTATTGAAATTTTGAGGAACATTTTTTACATCTAAAATTTCAAACATTCCCATATCTCGCAGTTGTAATTTAACATTTTCATTCCATGATTCAAAATCAAGAACAGATAAGTTAAATTTTTTAAATAATCGTGTTTTTTTAATTCTATCGATTTCGGCAGTAAAAATTAGAGCTGCTGCTGGAGATATGTTTTGTATTTTTGTAAAGTCGATTTTAAAAGGAGATGTTCTGTCTGTACAGAGTTTCCTTAATTTATTAAAAAAAGTAGCGGTTTCTTCGTAGTTTTCTTGCAAATTCATATTTGTTGGAGCGACTAAAACTCTATTTTGGGTTCTTTCAGTAATTGCTTTTAATGTAATATATTTATACTTCCTTTTAACTCTATTACAAAATGATCTTTTGGCATATTCTACCCAATATCTTTTTTGTTTTTCAGAAAGTTTTTTCATCTTTAGTTCGAAATTAGATTTTAAAATATGTTTAAAATAATAAGTTATCTGAATTAATATTTTTTACAATCTATAAATTAAAATAAATAACTTTTTATTCATATTCACATACTCATACCGAAGCCGTAGCCTTTACTTTTAGAAAGGGCGAGTTCTTTTTCTTTTAGGTGTTCTTTATAGCTTTGGTGCATTTTTTGATAAAATTCATCGTTGGTTTTTAGGGTTTCTTTGATGGCTTTATAAGTTTCATCATCTTTTTTAAGTTCAGTTTTTAGCTCTTTCATCATATCATCAATGGTTTTGCTTTTAGTTCTTTCTGCATTTAGCGTATCAGATATTTTATCATAAACAAAAGAGGGGATACTTACTTTTCCTCCAAGCTCTTCAATGGCAATAACTTTTGATACAGCATATTTGCCATCTTCAAGATAATAGAATTTGTTTTTATTATCATATTTAGCAATCGCTTTGATTGCTTCTTGAGCTTCTGGTTTTTGAGGCATTTCAACATAAAAAATTGCAGGTTCTACGGTTGGCTTAACGTCAGCTTTAATTTTTGGTTTTGTTTGAGACCGTATTTCTGTTTTAAAGCTTTTTATTGTGGGTTGGCTTTTTTTATCAGCATTTAGAAATAATGCGTTTATTAGTTTCTTCTGGGCAACAATAACTGCCATTGCAAATGGATCTTTTAAGGCTTCTGCCATTAAAAAATCTTTCCAAGTATAAAAAGCTTTTTTGAGTAAGGATTGCTCTTTGGTTTTTGCTTTTGGTTTCTTTTTAACTTCTTGATATTTTTGCCATAAAATAGGCGTGTTAGGGTGTTTGGTTAAGGGTTTTTCGGTATAGGTTCTTTTGGGTTCAACTATATGAGCAGATTCCTCAAATTTACCCAGTCTTTTTTCAAGAGCATTTTTAGAAAAAGTCCTGTCTAAATCAGAAGCCTTAATCGCAATCTTTTTATCTTTAGATACGATAGCTAAACCATTGCCTCGTTTTTTAAGAAGCAAACCAACTTCTTCAAAAGCATTATGTATGTCTTGCCATTTTTGAGCTTGGTTTAATGCTTTGGTTAAGGGTTCTTTTTGCTCTTTAACATAAGAATAAAAACTTTGTTGCCAAGTTTTAGCTTCAAAGTCTCTCGCTTTCTCGTGAGGCTTTTCATAATTTGGCTCTTTAGTTTTTTCAATGCCATTATCAACTTTAAGATTATACTTCTTCTCCATATCTCGGCAGACTTTTGAGCGTTTGTAATAATCGTTTGATAAGGTCGCAACTTTAAAGGTTTCTGGGTTTATTTTATTATAGGCAATATGCATATGAAAGTTATCAGTGTTTTGATGAGTGCCGACAACTCTTTGATGAGTTTCTATACCAAGTGCTTTGGCAAATTCTTTCTCAATTTCTTTTAGGGTTTTTAAGTCGGGCTTTTCATTTTTAAAAGATACTAATAAATGATAAGTTTTATCAACCCTGCACCGGGTATTTCGGCTTTGAGTGTTTTCAATATCAATGATGGCTAATTCTAAATCATCAAGAGTTTCTCCAGCATCAGAGTTGACAATCCAAAAATCAGATAGTTTTTCGCCATCGTCTTCAGCTCCTGCGATATATTTAGCAAGCCTTCTAAAACTGCTTTTAGTTGTTCTTGGAATATGTTTAGAAATCATAATTCCTCAATCTTTGCCCTTAAAATTGCTCGTAAATCTGCAATAGCGTTAATGTGCTTGTTTAACTCTTCAGGATAAAAATCTTCATCAAGAGCCATTTTGAACAAATTACCTAGCCTTGCTAAATCAGCATTGATTTTAAGAAGGTTTTTTATAGTTTCGATTTTTTCAGGAGCTTGACGAACCAACGTTCTTAAGAAAGCCGACATTGATAAATCATGCCTTTTAGCTCTTTCACTAAAAGTATGTTTTTCTATTAATGTAACTCTAACTAAAATATTAGCAGTTTTTTTGTTAAATTCAGGCTTCATAATTTTAAGCTTTATTGGTTTAAAATAACTCTTAGAATTATATGCCATTTGCCTTGAAAAACCTAATTTTATGGCGTTTTTTTATAGCCTCTTTTTTGCAATTTTTTGTCGTTTATTAAGGCTGATAAAAGCCCCAAAAACTACTTATATATTTTGGTAAAGAATAGACGAGAATCGAGTTGAGAAATATCTTTTGATATAAAATTATTTTTACGATACTATTTTGCTAAAATTTATTTGAAGAAATTATGCAATGAAACCAAAAGAAATCGGTCCTCATGAGGGTATAGAACTAGATTTAATGCTAGAAAACAAAAAGCCATTAGCTTTTTTTAGTGGTTTAGGCGATGAAATCAAATTATTTCCCATAGATGCCTTTGATAACTTGGTTAAACAAAACAGGCTTGTTTCTAAAAAATATTTTTTTAAGAAAAACGTTTATGGCAAAGAATTAGATGAATTTTTAATTTATTATGCACTTCCCAATGAAACCCACAGAATAGATAAACTTAATAAAATCATGTTAGATTTAAGAGAAAATCCTAGATTTGATAAAGATATAGAGCAAGAAATCGGTCTTTTACTAGGCTACAGCAAACATGAAATAAGTGTTTATATTAAATGGGCTACCGAAAAAGCTTAAGCATTTGCTTTAATAAAGCACCAATGACATAAATTTGGAGAATAAACTCCTCCATGTATTGCCCCACATTTAGAGCAAACGTAATAAGCTAAATCTTCTTCGTCTGATTGTTCTGTATCATTCTCGATTTGGTCGTGTGGCTCATATTCGTTTACATAATAATTCGATGCATTTGCTAAGAGTTTTAATTTGTTTTCTGTTTCTCCTTCAGGTTTCATAATGCTATCTGGAAAAAGAGAATTCTTTTTTTGAAATTCTAAAATAGAATCAAAAAGCTCTTGATTTGGAATAGAGGATATTTTTCCTAGGTTGTTTTCTACTTTTGTCGGTTTATACATTCCTATTGAAGCTAGAGCTTTCTTAACATTCAAAACATCATCTTGGTTTACATTAGCATTGCTAGCTAGGTAATCTTTTAGACCTTTAAAAGAATACAAATTGTTTTTTTGTGAGTTCATTTCTAATTCTCCTATTTTGTTAAAAAAGGAAAACATACCACAAAATAGGAAAAAAATCAAGGGTGCTTAGGAATATTTTCTTAAACTCAAAACAAGTATAAAATTACCAATCTACACAATTAAAAATCACCCATCGCCCAAAAACTTTTTGTTCATTCGTTCTAAAACGCCTGCGGTGTGGGCTTCGGATAGGTGTGAGTATCTTTTGACCATAGCAAGAGTTTTATGTCCCAATACCTCTGCAATCTCTGCTAGGGTTGCTCCGTTCATAGCAAGATAAGATGCGGTTGAATGTCTTAAATCGTGGAATCTAAAATCTTCAATGCCAGCTTTTTCAACAGCAGTTTTCCAGCTTGTGGTTATATTGTTAGGTTGTTTAGGATTGCGAGGACTTGGAAAAACTAAATTAGTATCTATTCTTCTAATTTTTGAATATTCAAGCATTAAATCATAAGCACTGCCGACTAAAGGCAAAAGTCTGATTTCGCCATTCTTAGTTTCATATAACGTAATAACTTTACGGTTAAAATCTATTTGTTCCCAAGTAAGATTGATTATCTCACCAAATCTTGCCCCTGTGCTTAATGCCAAAAAAACAACGTGATACAAATGAGAGCTGGAACTTTCTTTGCAGGCATTTAACAAAGCTTCTTTTTCTTCTTCTGATAAGTAACGGACTCGTCCCCTTGGTTCTTTCAATTTTTTTAGTTTTAACATAGGGTTGTTTTCCAGCCATTCCCATTCATTAACCGCAACATTGAGAACTGTTGTTAAGGCTGTTGTATATCTGTTTACCGTTGAGTTAGAACGTTTGCTGCCTTTTTCAGTAGGTGTTTCAATAAGCTTTTGTCTGGTTTGAGATATTAAAGATGTGGTTAAATCAGCTAAAGTATATATCCCTATTTGCTGTTTCCACCAGTTAAGTTTAGGAACAGCGTCTTTTGCTCTTTTAGGTTTATTTGCTAAAACTTCTTTGATATACCGCTCTATTAAATCTGATACGTTTCTTTTTCTAAGTTCATTAGTTGGAAAATATCGATTGTTTAAAATAGCACTTTCAATTTCGTTAGCCCAATTTTTAGCATCAGTTAAACGAGAAAAGGTAGCCGTTTGAGTCGGGAAGCCTTTTTTACGGACTTTGACTCGATATTGGATACCTTTGTTAGTCTGCCGTTTCTCAATGTTTGCCATAATAAACCCTTTTAATCTCTACAAATTATAAGCAACCGAAAGATGATATATCATTGCATCATAAATATCAACTTGATATTTAGACCGTTGGCTTATTAGATTATTTGCTTGTTTTTCAATATATTAGGCTTTTACATTAAAATATAAGGGGCATTTAGGGGCAATACAATAAAAAGACAGGCATAGATATATTTCAATTAAGCTTATTATTCCTAATTATTTTTTAAAATTATATGGGCGTATTATTATTGTTAATTTTTATGTTTCGTTGGCATTTTTTGAAATTAATTGCCCCTAGATTGCCCCGCAAGTGTTTTTTATGGTATTTTATTACCGATTGATTTTTGTGATAAAGCTATTGGATTTACTGGCGGAGAGAGAGGGATTCGAACCCTCGGAACCCGTAAGAGTTCAACGGTTTTCGAGACCGCCCCGTTCGACCACTCCGGCATCTCTCCTTAATCGTTCATTTTATTTTATAAGGCATCGTTTTTTGCGAAGCTATATAAGATTTTAATTTTGTAGTATATATTTAAGGTTTTATAATTATTGTTGTATTCAAATACAAGCTTTCAATCATAAAGCTATAAAAATATTTCATTAATTTTATCTTATACAACTTTACTTATTGCTAGGCAACAACGCTTTTATTAAATTGTTTTATAGTAAAATTTACTGATGCGTATAAAAAGTTTAAACGCCTGCTCTTTCATAATTGTAAAAAAACTTTCTGATAGAGATGCGCCATTAACCCCTCTTTTATGGTTTGTCTTTGGAAATATGTTCATATATGCACCGTTTGCTTTTTATTATTGGGAACCTATGAATATGATAGGCTTTTTTCTGGTGTTTTTAATTGCAGTTTTAGGAACACTGGCTCAATTTTTTGTAATAAAGGGATACTATTTAGAAGATGCAAGCTTTTTAAATTCCATAGAATATACCAAATTGGTTTTTGCAAGCATTTTGGGATTTTTAGTTTTTAATGAAATTCCTACATTTCATATTATAATTGGAGCTGGTATTATTATTTTTTCTAATTTTGTGATTTTATCTACAAAACAACCAGAATATAAACTAAAACCTAAACAAAAATGTTGACTCTATAAAAAAAAGCTGTATAACTTTTCTTTTCTTGGACACTATTTTTATAGTGTTGGTTTAATCCTGAACTAATGGTGGGATCAATGTATGCAGTCATAAAGACCGGTGGCAAACAGTATAAAGTTGCAAGCAACGACGTAATTAAAGTCGAAAAACTTATTGCTGAAGTTGGCTCGGAAGTTGTTTTTGATGAAGTTTTATTGGCAGGCGATAAAATCGGCGAGCCTCTTGTTAAAGGTGCTAAAGTTACTGCGGAAGTACTTGAGCAGAATCGTGCAGATAAAATTCTCGTTTTTAAGAAAAGAAGACGTAAAGGTTATCGCCGTACACAAGGACACAGACAACATCAAACAGTTGTTAGAATTAAAAATATAGCTACTGCTTAATTAATAAGAAGCAGAGTTTGGTAAACATTTAGGAGTTTAGTCATGGCTCATAAGAAAGCAGGTGGCAGTTCTAGAAACGGACGCGATTCGGAAGGTCGTCGTTTAGGACTTAAAAAGTTTGGTGGAGAACACGTTATCTCTGGCAATATTATTGTACGTCAAAGAGGTACAAAATATCACCCAGGAGACAATGTTGGTATCGGAAAAGACCACACAATCTTTGCTGTTAAAGAGGGTGTTGTTTCTTTTAAAACCAAAGCTAAAGGCAGAGTCTTTATTTCAGTTGATGCCGCTGTTTAATTTTTTAGATTTTTATTTTAAGAAATCTTATTAAAGTTCAGGGGAATGGAACTCCATTCCCCTTTTTGGTTATTCACATGAAATTTTTAGATCAAGCAAAAATATATATTAAATCTGGAGATGGCGGAGCAGGCAGTGTTTCTTTCCGCCGAGAAAAGTTTATTGAATTTGGCGGACCCAATGGCGGCGATGGCGGCAAAGGCG
The DNA here is from genome assembly GCA_050175015.1 of Alphaproteobacteria bacterium. Lineage (GTDB taxonomy): Bacteria > Pseudomonadota > Alphaproteobacteria > JBFXJJ01 > JBFXJJ01 > JBFXJJ01. The sequence goes on from JBFXJJ010000003.1 coordinate 19,748, forward strand.
GCGACGTTATTTTTGTTGCTGTCCCTAATCTTAATACCCTGATAGACTTTCGTTATCAGCAGCATTTTAGAGCTGAGAATGGTCATGGTGGTATGGGAAAAGACCGTTCTGGTCGAGGTGGTGAAGATTTAATTATAAAAGTTCCAATTGGCACCGAGATTTTAGCTGAAGATAAAGAAACAGTTATCTGTGATATGCTTGAAGAAGGGCAGACTTTTCTAATTGCTAAAGGTGGAGATGGCGGCCGAGGTAACTCTCATTTCAAAACGTCGACCAATCAGGCGCCAAGAAAATCAGAACCAGGCTGGCCTGGTGAAGAATATTGGGTTTGGCTGCGGTTAAAAATGGTAGCTGATGTTGGGCTTGTTGGTTTGCCTAATGCAGGAAAATCCACACTTTTATCGATTGTAACTCAAGCAAGACCAAAAATAGCAGATTATCCTTTTACGACAATCCACCCTAATTTGGGCGTTGCAATGTTAGGAGCTCAAGAGCTTTTGCTGGCTGATATTCCTGGTTTAATAGAAGGTGCCCATGAGGGGATTGGTCTAGGTGATAAATTCTTAAAGCATATCGAGAGATGTCATGTCCTATTGCATATGGTAGACGGTACAGATGAGGACTATTTGGAAAATTATAAAGTCGTCAGAAATGAACTTTTGCAATATGGCAAAGGAATAGAGAACAAATTAGAAATAGTTGCTCTTAATAAAATAGATTCTTTAACTGAAAAAGAGATAAAGAAAAAACAAACTAAACTTTCTAAAATCTGCGGTAAAAAGGTTTTTGAAATATCATCAATAGCAGGACTTGGTATGAAAGAGCTTTTAGGTGAGCTTTTTAAGTCTGTTAACAAAAATAAAGAACAAGAAGAAAGTCAAGATTCCGTTGATGCGTGGAGTCCATGATAAAGAATAAATATTTTGCAGAAGCTAAACGTATTGTTATTAAAATCGGTTCAGCTTTGTTAGTCAATAGTAGGAACGGTCGAGTAAAAAAAGACTGGCTTGATTCTATAGTAGAAGATGTTGTTTCTCTTAGAAAAGACGGCAAGGAAGTTATCATTGTTAGTTCTGGAGCTGTTGCCGTGGGTCGAAAACCCTTAGGTTTTAGCCGTACAAAAAAATTGCATTTAGAAGAAAAACAAGCTTGTGCTTCTGCGGGACAATTAAAATTGGCTCATGATTATGACGAAGCTTTTTCTTATTATAATATCCCAACCGCACAAATATTATTAACTCTTGGCGATACTGAAAACAGAAGAAGGCATTTGAATGCCCGAAACACAATCGATAACATCTTAAAGCACGGTGCTGTTCCTATCATAAATGAAAATGATGCGGTTGCGACCGAAGAAATTCGTTTTGGCGACAATGACAGACTAGCAGCTAGAGTATCGCAGATGTGCGGTGCCGATATCCTGATTTTGTTATCAGATATTGATGGTCTTTACACCAAAAATCCTAAAATTCATAATGATGCAGAATTTATTCCAGAAATAAAAGAGATAACACCTGAAATAAAAGATATGGCAGGAGCCTCTGTAACGGAATGTGGTACAGGTGGTATGGTAACTAAAATTATGGCAGCAGAGATTGCGACCAGAGCAGGCTGCAAGATGGTTATAGCTTTGGGCAGCAATGAAAATCCGATTGAGAAAATTATTAACAACGCTAAATGTTCTTGGTTCCTACCTCAAACAAGTTCTAACAAAGCAAAAAAGAATTGGATTGCAGGAACTCTTAAAACTTCGGGAAAAATAGTTATCGACAAAGGTGCGGAAGATGCAATCAAAAAAGGCAGCAGCTTGCTTCCTGTTGGCGTTGTTGATGTCGAAGGTGTTTTTGACATAGGAGATACCATAAGTGTTTTCAATATTAAGGGGCAAGAAATAGCCAAAGGAATAACCGCTTATTCCGCAGAAGATGTTGAGAAAATAATGGGTCATAAAAGCGAAGAAATAGAAAAAATTCTAGGTTTTAAAGGACGCGAACAAATTATTCGTGAAAACTATATGGTCGTTTTTTAAATTTTGAGAAAAATTATGAGTGAAATAGATATCAAAAATATAGTTTTAGATTTAGGAAAAAGAGCAAAAAAAGCTTCTAAAGAATTAGCCTTAGCTAAATCAGAAGTTAAGAATGCGGTTTTAAGAGAAGCCAGCAAAAACTTAATAGAAAGAGCTGATTTTATTCTTCAAGAAAACGCTAAAGATATAGTAAATGCAGAAAAAAAACAGTTGTCATCTTCAATGAAGGACAGACTGCTGCTGACGAAGGAACGCATTAAATCTATGGCTGATGGTTTGCTTATCGTTGCCGATTTAGAAGATCCCGTCGGAAAAGTTCTTTTATCTTTGGACAGGCCAAGCGGTATTAATATCACCAAAGTTTCAGTTCCTTTGGGTGTTATTGGAATTATATACGAGAGCAGACCAAACGTTACGGCTGATGCGGCAGCATTATGTTTGAAATCTGGCAATGCTTGCATCTTGAGAGGAGGCTCCGAAAGCTTCTTTTCTTCGAATGCTATTATGGAATCAATAAAAGATGCTTTAGAAAAGGCTGGGCTTACCACAGATTGTGCCTTGATGCTGCCTATAACGGATAGAGAAGCTGTTGGGGAAATGTTAAAGCTGGATAAATATATAGATGTTATAATTCCAAGAGGCGGAAAATCTCTGATAGAAAGAATAACAAAAGAAAGTAAAATTCCTTTATTTAAGCATTTAGAAGGAATTTGTCATACCTATATAAATTCTAAAGCTGACTTGGAAATGGCTAAAAAAGTTATTGTTAATGCCAAAATGAGAAGAACAGGCATCTGCAATGCAACGGAAACGATGCTGATAGATAAGTCTATATTAAATTCGCATTTGATACCGATATTAGATGTTTTAATTGATGCCGGCTGTGTGATAAAAGGAGATAAACATATCACATCTTTAGATAAAAGAGCGGTTCCTGCGGTTGATGAAGATTGGGATACCGAATATTTAGATGCTATAATATCGGTTAAAGCTGTCGAAAACGTAGAAGAAGCAATCGCTCACATTGCAAATCATAGCTCGGGGCATACTGAATCTATCATAACTGATGATATTAAAATTGCAGAAAAATTTTTAAACGAAGTTGACAGTGCGGTTGTAATGCACAACGCTTCTACTCAGTTTTCTGATGGCGGAGAGTTTGGTATGGGAGCAGAAATTGGAATTTCGACAGGTAAATTGCACGCAAGAGGGCCTGTTGGGGTCGAACAGTTAACTAGCTTTAAATATCTTGTTAAAGGGCAAGGTGCAATAAGAAAAGGTTAGATTATGGCTCTTAATTTTTTGACATCTCATTGGGGAGAAAACAAAAATATGAAAATCGGCTTGCTTGGCGGATCTTTTAATCCTGCTCATAAAGGTCATATTTATATTAGTGAGATGGCGTTAAAAAAAATGAATCTTGATGAAGTATGGTGGCTGGTTTCTCCTCAAAACCCCCTGAAATCATCTCAAGGAATGGCATCATTTGAACAACGGTATGATTATGCTAAAAAGATAATAACCAACTCTAAAATTAAAGTTTCAAATATAGAACAAGAATTAGGAACAAGGTATACTGTTGATACGATTTCAAGGTTAAAACAAATTTATAAAAGCTATAAATTTGTATGGATTATGGGAGCAGATAATTTAGAACAAATTCCTAAATGGAAAAACTGGAAAAAGATTTTTAATTTAGTTCCCATTGCAGTTTTTGATAGAAACCAATATTCTTTACGGATAAAATTTCTAAAAGCGGCAAAAACTTTTAAAAAACAAAAGATAGAGGGAGCAAAACTTTTTCGTTTATGTTATTTTAAAGCTCCAGCTTGGGGTTTTTTTAGAATAAAGAATAATCCATTATCATCAACCGATATTAGAAAAAACAACTTTCATTATTAAATTTTTTTAAGGAGAGCAACTATTGTCAGATACTAAAACATTAGACACAAAGAAAAAAGCAGTTAAACCTGCTAAAAAAACGTCAACAACCAAAACCGCAGCAGCAAAAAAAACAACAACAAAGACTGCAAGCAAGAAAACAGAAACGGTTAAGATTGTAAAAGCTGCTAAAAGTGTCAAAGCTATAAAATCAAATACCGAATTTGATTTATCTGTTGTTATTAAAAGTAGTCTTGAAGATGGCAAGGCCGAAGACTTAGTTGTTATTGACTTAAAGGGCAAAACCAACATTGCTGATTATATGATTGTCGCTTCGGGAACATCTAGCCGCCACGTTTTATCTTTGGCGGATAATTTGGTAACAAAATTAAAAAAATATAAAATAGTTCCTAGAGTTGAAGGCAAGCAGCAAGCTGACTGGGTTTTAATCGATGCCGGCAATATCATCGTTCATCTCTTCCGCCCTGAAGTAAGGCAATATTATAATCTTGAAAAAATGTGGAGTTTTGCTACAGACATCAGGAATGAAAGCTTGGTTGGTTAATGAAGGTTACTATTTGTGCAGTTGGCAAATTGAAAAGCAATGCGCCGGAAGTCGCAATTTTTGAAAAATATGCCAAGATGCTGAAATGGGACGTAGAAGTAAAAGAAGTTCTTGAAGCTAAAAATTTACCATTAGAAAAGCTTATTGCAAATGAAGGTGAAAAACTTTTAAAAGTTATTCCCAAAGATGCCTTTAAGGTTGTGCTTGATGAAACAGGAAAGATGCTTTCAAGTGTTGAATTTGCAGAGGAGATATCTAAAATCAGAGATCAAGGGAAATCTGATATAGCTTTTTTGATAGGTGGCGCTAATGGTCATGCTGAAAGTATAGTTAAGGAAGCGGACTTAGTTTTATCATTGGGAAAAATGGTTTGGCCGCATTTTTTAGTAAGACCAATGTTGATGGAACAGATTTATCGCGCTAAAACAATTATAGAGGGACATCCCTATCATAGGGATTAAAAAAACAAAAGGGAATTTGATAATGAGTGAAAAATTAGAAAAAAGACCAGTTATGTTATGTATTTTAGACGGCTGGGGTTACCGTGAAGCAAAAGAAGATAATGCAATAGCAATAGGAAATACACCAAACTGGGATAGGCTTTATACTTCTTGCCCAAAGAGTTTGATTGAAACTTCAGGTCTTGATGTTGGTCTTCCTGTTGGACAGATGGGTAATTCTGAAGTTGGACATATGAACATTGGCGCTGGCCGAGTTGTAATGCAGGAGCTGCCTAAAATTGATGCGGCCGTTGCCGATGGCTCTATAGCTAAAACCGAAGCTTTAGTTGACTTAATTGCTAAGTTAAAAGAAACAAAAGGTTGTTGTCATCTTATGGGACTTATGTCTCCAGGCGGAGTTCACTCTCATCAGGAACACTTCTTAGCAATGGCAAAAATTTTAGATGCGGCTGGAATAAAAGTTAAGATTCACGCTTTCCTTGATGGCAGAGATACGCCGCCAACATCTGCTAAAGAATACGTTGAATGGTTTATGAACAATTCAAAAGATTTAGCAAATACAGAGTTTGCAACGGTTGCTGGGCGTTATTATGCTATGGATCGTGATAAACGCTGGGATCGTGTCGAAAAAGCCTATAATGCTATGATGATGGCTGATGCTAAGCGTTTTGATTGTCCTATTTGTGCGATTGAAGAATCTTATAAAGAAGGCGTTAATGATGAATTTGTTCTTCCTGTTGTTATTGGAGACTATCAGGGTATGAACGATGGCGATGGTGTCTTAATGGTTAATTTCCGTTCTGACCGTGCCAGAGAAATCTTAAATGCGCTATGCAATAAAAGTTTTGACGGGTTTCCTCGTAAAAAACAGTCTAGTTTTGCAGCTCAAGTTGGAATGACAGAATATTCTGAAGAGCATAGTAAATTTTTGAAAACAATGTTTCCACAACACTCTTTAGTTAATATTTTTGGAGAGATTGTTTCCAGATCTGGTCTAACTCAATTAAGAATAGCTGAAACCGAAAAATATGCTCACGTAACATTTTTCTTCAATGGCGGCGAAGAAAAAGAATTTGCTGGCGAAGAACGCATTCTTGTTCCAAGTCCTAAAGTTGCTACTTACGATTTGCAACCAGAAATGTCGGTTTACGGCATTACAGAAAAATTAACGGAAGCTATTCGTTCTCAGAAATTTGATGTGATTATTGCTAATTTTGCCAATGGAGATATGGTTGGTCATACAGGTATTTTGGACGCAGCAGTTAAAGCTGTTGAGGCTGTCGATAAATGCTTAGGCGAAGTTGAAAACGCAATCAAAGAAGTTAATGGCGTTTTGTTGGTAACCGCAGATCACGGTAACTGTGAGCTTATGAAAGATCCTGTAACGGGCAAACCTCATACCGCTCATACGGTTGGTAAAGTTCCAGCTATTTTAATCAATGCTCCATCTTGGGTAAAAGGCATTAATGACGGCAGGCTCGCTGATTTAGCTCCAACTTTACTAGAATTTTTAAAAATAGCCCAGCCTAGTGAAATGACAGGTAAATCTATTTTAAAAAAATAAGTAAAAGATGGTAATTCTAAGGTGTTGTTATCAAAAATAAGCAAAAAGTATAAATTTTTTAGCATCTTATTTTTAATGGTTGCTTTGCTTTTTTCGGCTATGCCATTGGCAGCTAAAGAAAGCAAAGCAAACAACACTCCAAGCAGTGAAGATCTAGCTAAACTTGAAGAACAAGCTGCTGCTGAAAAAGAAGAAAGCAAAACACTGAAGAAAAAAGCAGAAAGTATCGGCAAAGAAATAAAAGAAACCCGCCAGAAAATGATTGGTGTCGCAAGAGAAATTCAAGGTCAGGAAGAAATTCTTTCTAATCTGGAAACAAAATTAGATTCATTAGAACAAGAGCAAAAAGATTTAATCACAAAGCTTACTAAAAATGATAAACGTTTAATTAAACTGATAGGAACGTTAGAAAGCTTAGCAATGAATCCTACCGAAACCATTATTGTTCAGCCTCTTGAGCCAATTGACATTATAAGAAGCATAGGTTTAATGAAGGATTCCATTCCTTCGATTGAAGCCTATGCCGACAGTATCAAAGATGATTTAAAGACCTTATCAAGCTTAAAAGCTATGATACAAGCTCAATACTCACGTATATCCTTTGTTAGAACCAATTTAGATATTGAACACGAAGAAATGCAAAAACTTCATAAACAAAGGTTAGAACAGAAGAAGGCTACAGAAACAGAAGGAAAAAAAGCGGCTGCAAGGGCTAAAAAACTTGCTGAAAAGGCTGATGATTTAAGAGATCTTTTAAAAGTTTTAGAAGAAGAAAAAATAAAAAAAGAGAAAGAAAGACAAGCAGAGCTTGCAGCTAAAGCGGTCAAAGACAAAGAAAAAATTAAAATTAAAGAAAATCTAGCAAATAAAATTATTGATGATACAATAAGCTTTGCTAAGGCAAGAGGCAATTTGCCCTCTCCCGTAAGAGGAAAAATTGTTACTGTATATGGGGAAACTACCAAGTCAGGATCTCATGCCAGAGGCATTACAATAGAAACTAGAAGTAATGCTCAAGTTATTGCTCCTTTTGATGGGACTGTTTTGTTTGCAGGATCATTTAGGGGCTATGGGCAACTTTTGATAATAGAACATGGAGGAGGTTATCATACGTTGCTGGCAGGAATGAATCGTATTGATGTTAGCGTCAATCAAAGCCTGCTTGCCGGAGAACCTGTTGGTCTTATGTCTAAAGACAAAGCCCCAGACCTCTATTTAGAACTTAGGAAAGATGGACAGCCGATTAATCCTCTTCCTTGGCTCTCTCGTGGTAATAATGATGGGATAAGTTAGTAATGAAGAAAATATTTTTAGCCTTAGTTTTTACGTCTTTTTTATTTAATGCAAACGCTTTTGCCGAAACTGAAAAGACCGAAGAAATCTCTCTTGAGACATATAAATTGCTCAATCTTTTTGGTGATGTTTTTGAAAGAGTCCGCAAGGATTATGTTGATGAAGTAACCGATAAAAAGTTGGTAGAACAAGCCTTAAATGGTATGCTATCATCTTTGGATCCCCATTCTGGATACTTGGACGCTGACGGTTTCAAAGATATGCAGACACAGACCAGCGGTCAGTTTGGCGGTCTTGGCATTGAAGTTACTCTGGAAAACGGTTGGGTTAAAGTTGTTTCTCCTATGGACGATACTCCCGCATATAAAGCAGGTTTGCAGCCTGGTGATTTCATTACTCATTTAAATGGCGAGAACGTTATGGGTATGACCCTTATGGATGCCGTTAAAATAATGCGGGGCAAGCCTAAAACCAAAATTAAACTAACAATTAGAAGAGGAACTAAATCTCCTTTTGATGTAACGCTTGTTAGAGATATTATCCGTTTAAAATCAGTCAAATATGAAATAGAACGCAATAACTTGGGCTATATCCGCATAACATCATTTAATGAAAGCACAGAAAAAAATGTCAAAGAAGCTGTTGCTAAAATTCAGGAAAAAGTCGGCAAAGATTTAAAAGGGTATGTTATTGATTTAAGAAACAATCCTGGAGGTCTTTTAGATCAGGCCATCAGCGTAAGTGACCTTTTCTTAAACAAAGGAGAAATAGTTTCGACAAGAGCTAGAAATGAAAAAGATACCCAAAGATTCAACGCTGTTGATGGTGATATTGCTAATGGCTTGCCCATTGTTGTTTTGATTAACGAAGGTTCAGCCTCAGCCGCAGAAATTGTGTCAGGTGCTTTGCAAGATCACAAACGTGCGGTGCTTGTTGGCGTAACAACTTTTGGCAAGGGTTCTGTTCAAACGATTATTCCAATTCCAGATCACGGTGCAATAAGATTAACAACAGCTCGTTATTATACTCCGTCAGGACGCTCAATTCAGGCTAAAGGAATTGTTCCTGATATTGAAATAAAACAAGCGGAAATTAAGCTTGTTGAAACATATAGTTATGGAGAATCTGAACTTCATAACGCTTTAGTTAATGAACAGTCTTCTGAAAAAGCTGATTCTAAAAAAGAAGAAAAAGAAGAAAAAAGTGACTACCAGCTTGAAAGAGCTTTAGACATTCTTCAAGGGCTAGTTATTTATTCTGAAAGCAAAGCTGATCTTTAATTTAAAAAATGAGGATTAACATTGTCAGAAGATTTGGACAATCAGGAAGAAGGAGCTGAAAGTAGCGACAATCAGGCTAACCCTAGTCTGAAAGGTCGTGCTTTCGGCCTTATTTCTGGTTTGAAAAATAAAATTCCTTTTTTAAAGAAAAAAGAAGGTGCTAAAAATTTTGATTTATCTTCAGAAGGATCATTATTAGAAAATATTGAGGCTGAAGAAGCAAACGAGGCTAAAGCTAAATTTCGCAAAAAAATTATCGGCTTTGGTGTTTTGCTTGCTATTTTGCTTATCTTAATTCTTTCCTTATTTTCTTGTGTTTTTAGTGGGGATTCAGAAGATGGCGGTTTGTTGGCATTCTTGAAAAAAGATAAAAAGTTTGCATACTTTGATAGAGAAATACCATATGTACTTATGCCTATGCCTCGAGACAAAGAAGAAGATGCTTTTCTAGAGCAAAAGCCAGAAGAAATTTTAGAGGATTTTCCAGAAGTTTTTAAAGCGTTAAAAACAATCGAGCATAATCAAAGTCTTTTAGATAAAAAAAATGAAAAGAGAGATGTTAAAGATGAAGATGCTGAAATTAGTATGCTGGATAAGGTAATTAAAGAGGCTAAACTTATAAAAGAAGATATTTTAGAAGAAAAAAAAGCTCAAAATAAAGGCGATATTAAATCTCAAGATGAGGCTAACAAAAACATTATAGAAGAAAACAGCGGCAAGGTTTCTAAAGCAGAAATTATGAGCTTTAATGCGCCAAAATTAGATGAGTCTCCAGTAGAAGAAAAAAAAACCGTAACAACAGAAAATGAACAAGAAGAAAATATATCTCAAAAAGTTGATGCACCTAAAGAAGATGCTTTATCTATAAGTAAAAAAGAGGCTCAAAAATCTAAAGAACCAGAGATGCAGGATCCGCCGCAAGATTTTTCAAAAAATGAAGCAAAAAATGTTTTAGAAAAGACGGTAAAAAACGAGGCTAAAAACACGATCGAACATACAGAAAAGAATGTTGTAGAAACCACAGATAAATCTAAAGAAAATACGGTCACAGATAGTTGTGAAGAGCAAAAAAAGAAGAGTAAAGAAGATATAAAAATTATTGAATCCAGCCTTCCAGATTATAAACAGCCATTATCACCATTAAGAAATCACGAAGAAAACGTTTTATTAAAAACGCCTAGCGTAAAATCAATAACTATTCCCGATGATCCTATAGCTCCTATTCTTCCTATAATTGAAGCTCAGTCTGAATATTTAGAAAAAAAAGGGAATAAATATTATCCTAAACCATCTGATAAGGGCATAAGTCCTTGGCAGGCATATGCTGGTCCCTTTACTACCAAATCAGGATATTACCCTGTTGCGGTTATTATTTCAGGATTAGGGCTTGATGATTTAGTTACAGATGTTGCTATTAAGGGATTTCCTCCAGAAGTTACGCTTGCGTTTTCTCCTTATGACCGTAAGCTTAGCGAACATATTAAGCAGTCAAGATTTTTTGGGCATGAAGTTTTAATTGAACTTCCAATGGAACCTTACAACTATCCTCTATCAGATATGGGGCCAAAATCCCTGCTTACTATTTTGACACCACCCGATAATATCTCAAGACTAGAGAAACTTTTAGCTACTGATGGGGCTTATTCTGGCTTTCTAGGTTCTGCAGATACCGTTTTTGGTTCTTCTCCCATTCATATGAGACCTATTTTAGAGAGAATAAAAAAGAGTGGTTTAATTTATGTTGATAATACCAATGGTAAAGGTATCTTGCCTAACAGAGATACTAAAGTTCCTATGAAAATAGTTGATTTAAATATTGATAGAAACGATTTTGCTCTTACGGTTGATGCTAAATTAGAACATTTTGAAAAACTTGCTGAATACCGAGGGCAAGCGTTGGCAATCGTCCCTCCTAATCAGGTGACTTTGTTAAAACTGATGGATTGGATTAAAACTTTTTATAACGTAATTCCTGCAGAAAAAGAAATTCCTCAACCCTATGTTTTAGCACCAATTTCAGCAATTGTTACGGAGTAATTATGACAGAAATGTACCGTGTTAACATTGGAATAATGTTGGTAAACAACGAAGGCAAAGTATTTGTTGGCAAACGAGTTGATACTTCAAACGCTGCATGGCAGATGCCGCAAGGAGGAGTAGACGAAGGTGAAGAGCCAGAAACAGCCTTATTTAGAGAAATGTATGAAGAAGTTGGCATAGAAAAAGACAAGGTCGCTCTTATTTCGATTGCAGATGAATGGCTGAGTTATGATTTTCCTCAAGATGTTAGAACCAAGCTTTGGGAAGGGAATTATAAGGGGCAAAAGCAAAAATGGTTTTTATTACATTTCATTGGAAATGACAGAGATATTAATCTTAATACCAGTGAGAAACCTGAATTTTGTGAATATAAGTGGGTAGATCCCAAAGAACTGCCAAGTCTTGCGGTAAGCTTTAAAAAAGATGTTTATCAAAGACTTTTAAACCTTTTTCAAGAAGATTTAGGTTTATAAAAAGCTATAAGGATCAATATCAATCTTAATCTTGACATTAGCGGGTATCTTTAATCTTTTAAGCCACTTCGAAATAATTTTCTGTGGCATATCGTCCATTTTTGTTTTGATTAAAAAGCGAAAACGGAAACGCCCTCCAAGCATATAAAAAGGGGCTTGAGTTGGTCCTAGTATGGTATATTCTTCATTATATGGAGCCACCTGAGCAAGTTCTCTTACAAATTGAGTTATTCTTGCTTCATTTTTTCCTGAAATAATAAGAGAAGCAAGCTTGCCAAACGGGGGCATAAAAAGTCTTTGCCTATCCTTTACTTCATTATTAATAAAATTCGTTTTATCATTATTTTTTAGTGCAATCATTACAGGATTTTCACTCTGCCAAGTTTGAATTAAAACCCTGCCTTTTTTTTCGGCTCTTCCTGCTCTTCCCGAAACCTGATTCAAAAGCTGGAAAACCCTTTCAGATGCTCTAAGATCTCCCCCCGAAAGTCCAATGTCGGCATCAACAATCCCAACCAAAGTAAGCATAGGAAAATGATGACCTTTAGCTAATATCTGGGTTCCGATAACAATATCAGTTTGATGGTTTTCAAGTTTTGCTACAATATCGCTAAAACCATTTTGAGTATCCGTAATATCGCTTGCCGCCAAATTGATACGTGCTTCGGGAAAATAACTTTTTATTTCTTCATAAATACGCTCTATTCCAGGTCCACAGGCGGTAAAAGATTCAAGCTCTCCACATTCGGGGCATTTCTCGGGGTATCTAATATTATAGTTGCAGTGATGACAAACCAACCGATTTTGAGAACGATGTTCAACCAACCACGCAGAACAATTAGGACACTGCATACGATGACCACACGAGCGGCATAAAGTCAAAGGAGCATAGCCTCTACGGTTTAGAAAAAGCAGCGTTTGCTCTTGCTGTTCCAGATTTTGGCAAATGGCCTGCTTTAATGGTTCAGAAATCCAAACGTCCCGTTTGGTCGGATATTTCTTTAAATCTATCAATTGAATTTCTGGCATAGAGGCGCCAGCAAAGCGCTCAGGCAGGGTTACTTGAGAATATTTTTCTTTTTGAACATTTACGATTGTTTCAATAGATGGCGTTGCGGAAGAAAGCAATATTGGAATTTTATTGATGCTGGCTCTAACAATTGCCATATCCCTTGCATTATAAATATTTCCTTCTTCCTGTTTGAAAGATGGGTCGTGTTCTTCATCAATAACAATGAGACCTAAATTGTTAAAAGGCAGAAATAATGCTGAACGTGCGCCGGAGACAACTTTAATTTCACCAGAAATAATACCCTGCCATGTCTCCCGCCGCATTTTATTGGTAAGATTTGAGTGCCATTCGCAAGGCATTATGCCAAATCGTTTTTTAAACCGTTCTTTCCACTGAACACTTAATGATATTTCTGGCAGAAGAACTAGCACCTGTTTTTTTTCTTTTAATGTTTTGGCAATCGCTTCAAAATAAACTTCCGTTTTGCCAGAACCTGTTACGCCATCAATTAACGTTGCCGAAAATTCATTTACCAATTTGTTTTCTAAATTTTTAACAGCTGTTTCTTGTTCCGTAGAAAGCGCTATAGTATCAAAATTTTCTTCTGGCTGCGGAAAGATGGTTTTTTTAGGAATGTCGAATATCTTAGGCGGCGACATCATCATTTTCAGAACTAGTCCCTTATCAATCATATTATATGAAGATACCCAATCAACAAATTTTATGTTTTCCAGCGTTAGTGGCTGATTTTCTAAAATATTTATAATCGGTTTGACTTTGTCTTGAGGAATGTCTGAAAAACTCTCACTCCAAACAACGCCTGTTTTTATGCTTTTACCAAATGGAACCTGAACAAAATCGCCAATGTTAACCTCAAGATTATCTGGAACCAAATAATCAAAAGCTTTATTAAATGGAAGCGGCAATAAAACTGCGATTTGTTTCTTTTCCATCTTTTTACTTTCTACAGATATGCTATTATCAAAATGTTAATTTAAAGCCCTTATAAAGACTTAATGTAAATTAAAAAAGACTATAACAAAAATTATAAAAAGAGGATAGAATTATGAAGTTTTTTGTTGATACCGCAGATATTGAAGACATTAAAGAATTAGCAAAAACAGGAATGGTAGACGGCGTTACTACGAATCCAAGCCTTGTTGCCAAGTCGGGTGCTAATATGAAAGAGTTAATTGCAGAAATCTGCAAAACTATTTCTGGACCTGTCAGTGCTGAAGTTACGGCTCTTGATTTTGAAACAATGATGAAAGAAGCTAATGAGCTTAGAAAGATTGCCAAGAATGTTGCCATTAAAGTTCCATTAACAATGGACGGACTTAAAACCTGCAAAACCTTAAGCTCAGAAGGAACTATGGTAAATGTTACGCTGTGCTTTACCGCAGGTCAGGCAATTTTAGCCGCCAAAGCTGGAGCAACTTTTGTTTCACCTTTTGTCGGCAGGCTCGATGACTTAGGTGTCAGTGGTATGCAGTTGATTGATGATATAGTTGGCATTTATGAAAACTATGAGGCTTTTAATACGGAAGTTTTAGTTGCTTCTGTAAGAAGTGTTGAACACGTAGTTGATGCCGCTCGTTATGGAGCCCACGTTGTAACTGTTCCTCCTAAGATTATTAAACAATTATTCCACCACCCGCTAACGGACAGCGGTATCAAAACCTTTATGGAAGATTGGGCAAAAACAGGTCAATCAATTTTAAAATAACTGAAGAAAAATGAATCAAGACCTTGAAAAAAATAAAGCAATTTATTTTTGCGGCGATGAGAAACTTAAAGCTCTTATTGCCGCTTGGCTTGATTGGCTAAAACTTGAAAAAAGAGTATCTCTTCATACGATTGATGGGTATGCCAGAGACTTAGCCGCTTTTTTAGGTTTTGCCTGTGAACACACAGGAGATCTTCCCACAATAAAAATTTTAAATAATCTTAAAATCGCAGATTTTAGGGCTTTTCTTTCCTTAAGACTGGCAAGTGGCATCTCGCGCTCTTCTATGGCAAGAGCGATGTCCAGTCTGCATAATTTTTATAAATGGGGACGCAAAGAGAAAAAACTTTTTAACGATAATATTAAGGGTGTCAAAGCACCTAAAGTGCCTAAGTCTGTTCCCAAACCTTTAGCCAAAGATGAAGCTTTTGATGTTATCGAAATTGCTAAAGAGCTTTATGATGAACCGTGGCTGGCTAATCGTGATGCCGCTATCTTTACGCTGCTCTATGGCTGCGGTCTTCGTATCAGCGAAGCACTCTCTCTTGATATAAAAGATATTCCTGACAGTTCGTTTTTAAAAATTAGAGGAAAAGGTGATAAGGAAAGAATAGTTCCTGTTTTGCCTGAAGTAAAAGAAGCCATCTTGAAATATTATAACAGCCGCCCTTTTACTAAAGAAAAAGATGAGCCTCTTTTTGTTGGTCTTAGAGGCAAAAGACTTGATCCTGGGGTTGTGCAGAGACAAATGAGAAAAATCAGAGCCTATGCTGGGCTTCCAGAAACGGCAACGCCGCACGCTCTTAGACATAGTTTTGCGACGCATCTTCTTGAAGGCAGCGGAAACTTGCGAGCGGTTCAAGAACTTTTAGGACACTCGTCATTATCAACAACGCAAAGATATACCGAAGTTGATACAGGAATGATGCTTAAAATTTATAATAAGGCTCACCCTAGAGCAAAAAAAACAAAAGAAGATGAATAAATTTGTATTTGATTATTGCCAAAATAAAATGAATAAGCTAAAAGATAAAAGCTTTCTTTGAACGGAGAGGTGGCCGAGTGGTCGAAGGCGCACGATTGGAAATCGTGTGTGCGGCAAAACCGTACCGAGGGTTCGAATCCCTCTCTCTCCGCCAATTTACAATCCAATAAAATTTGCTAAAGTTTATCAAGCCCGCAGAAAAAAGAGTTTTTTAAGCGGGTTTTTGTTTGTTTAAATCCGATGCAATTCATTGACATCTAAAAAATGGGGGTACATTTAGAGGTGTGTTTTAAGAACCAATTAGGATATATCGCTATAATTTTCATGGGTGTCTTCATATTTTGTATAAGATAATGTAATTCTATTACGAAGAACTTATCTCCACTCTAAACAAAAGGTTAGTTCTGTTCTGAAAAACGTGGAGCTTTTGCATAAAGTTGACAATGCCTAATTATATAGTTTTTTTAATTTTCTAAAAGTTCGCTTTTGATTGTTAGTTTAAAATCAGGATACCAGAAAGGTTGGTTCTTAAACTGCACTTGTTTTGTTTCTGCAGCACTATCAGGTTTCTCTTCTAAATCGCTGGGCGATTAGAAATAAAAAGAATAGAAATGACGCATAAAATAATCTTTCGTTTGTCCAGATTTTACCAACGATATTTTGATTAAACAACAAATTATGAAGTAAGAACAAAGCATTTATTGTCAATGAATACTATTATATGTATTATTAAGTATAATACAGCGTTTACTTTTAATTATTTTAGAAAATTTTTGTAAAAGGAAGTGGTATATGACAACACTTGATATGTTTTGTTTGACGATTTACTTTGTATTAGTTGCCATCGTTGCTATATGGACTGGACGAGGTAGTCGCAAAGACAGTAAATCATTTTTTCTAGCAGGAGGGTCCATTGGCTGGGTAGCTATTGGTGCCAGCATTTTTGCCAGTAATATCTCTACAGAACATTTTATTGGTTTGGCTGGAACTGGAGCGAGTTCTGGTTTGGCTGTAGCCCAATTTGAAATTTTAGCCTGTTTGATTCTGTTATTGTTAGGTTGGTTGTTTGTGCCGTTTTACCTGCGTACGGGTGTTTTTACTATGCCTGAATTTTTAGAAAGACGTTTTAATTCCAAATGTCGAACCTATCTTTCTGGAATTTCGATTGTAGCTTATGTGTTTACCAAGGTCAGCGTGGCTGTCTATGCTGGAGCATTGGTGCTGAACACCATGCTTGGCTGGAATATGTGGCTAGGCGCTATAGCTCTTATTTTGGCAACAGGGGTATATACTGTTTTTGGTGGTTTGAAAGCGGTTATTTATACTGATTTCTTCCAAGCTTTTGTATTGGTGCTAGGTGCTGCTATCTTGACTGGCATTGCTGTAACTAAGGTAGGGGGCGTCCATGAATTACTAATCCAAACACCACCAGAATTTATGAGCCTGTGGAAAAGCGCATCAGATCCTGATTTCCCGTGGACAGGAATTATTTTTGGCGCACCTCTGCTTGGAATTTGGTATTGGTGTACTGATCAAATGATTGTACAACGCACGCTGGCTTCAAGAAATGTTGACGATGCTCGCAAAGCAACGGTTATGGCGGGCTTTTTAAAAATCCTGCCAATGTTTCTGCTAGTGCTTCCTGGTTTGGCTGGAAGAATTATTTATCCTGATGTCGCTCCAGATGCTATATATGCGACTATGGTTAATAACCTGCTCGTACCAGGAGTGAAAGGTTTTGTGGTTGCAGCCTTGCTTTCTGCCCTGATGAGTTCGCTGTCGTCAGTATTTAATAGTGGTGCAACTCTTATGGTTATGGATTTTTACAAAAGGTTTAAACCTGAAACACCAGAAAAAAAACTGGTACATGTTGGACAAGCAACAACAGGATTTTTGATTCTAGTCAGCTTGGCGTGGCTGCCGTTTATTGGCGTTATGAGCAACCAGCTTTATGTATATTTACAATCAGTACAAGGTTATATTTCTCCACCAATTACCGCTGTATTTCTTTTGGGCGTATTGTGGAAGAGGGCTAATGGAAAAGCGGCTTTTGCCGCACTGATTACGGGTTTTATTGTGGGAGCCGCTCGCTTTCTTACGGAAGTATTGGTTAAATCAGGCATCTTGTCTCATAGGTTTTTTACCCTGTTTGCTGGGATTAATTTTCTTCATTTTGCCTTTTTCCTGTTCGCATTATCTTTATTGGTAATTATTGTGGTTAGCTTGCTTACAGCTCCACCTACAAAAAATAATTTATCTATTTTTGCGCAGACTAAAGATACTGGTGAAGTAGTTGCTAAGCCGCAAGCCCTAACGGTAATGCTCAGTATATTGTTAGGTTTTGTAGTTATCGGCATTTGGCTAATTTTTAGTCCTCTGGTTTTTAATTAGAGCGTATGTTGTTTAATCGGAATTATTCTGACGGAATAAAAAACGCCATATGTACTCTTTTTGTTCTTGACATTTGGAGCTTTTTCCCTTATAGTGATTTTTAATAATCCTTAAGGATAACTTATATTATCGATTTAGTATAAGCCCTGTTTGAATACTTTTTTAAAGTTGTGTTTTGTTTGCAGCTTTAGGAGATTTTCGAACAGGGCTTTTTTTTATGTTTTAAAATATTATGAAGGGATAAAAAAATGTCTAATGAGAATATTAAAGAAAATAGTTTGTTAAAAAATACTTTAGCTGAGAACTAAAGTTCTGATTTAGAAGATGTTGTAAAGGTCAAAACCATTTTAGGAAACCTTGGTTTTTATGAACCAGAAGAAAGGATAGGAGAAAGCAGCGCTAATATATCACCCTATCCTAATGCTAATTTGTTTAACGGGATTAGAAAATATCAAAAAGCCAAGGGATTAACCATTGACGGAGTTATGAAGCCAGATGGAGAAACAGAAAACAGTTTAAAAGATATTCTCTCAGGAAGAATTTTTCCTATAGAGGGCGTTTCTAAAAATAAGCAGATCTTTGAGAATGGTGCATTTAAGGGTTTGAACGATTATATAAGTTCGAACAGTTCCGTTAATAATGATGATGTTTTAAATGTCAAGAAGGTGCTGGTTAAGGCAGGGCATTATGAACCGAACAGCCGAGCAGGAGAAAGTGTCTCTAACTTAAGCGGTTATCCTGATGAGACTTTTTTTAATGCTATAAAGAGCTTTCAGAAAGACAAAGGTTTATTAGTTGACGGAGTAATGAAGAAAGGCGGTGAGACCGAGAGCGCATTGATGAACAGTTTTATGGAACCAAGTGAGAAAGAGAAAGCAAGGTTAAAAAAAGCTGGGATTTATAACAAAGTAAGATTTATGACTGAACCTGTTGCCAACAAAGATAACTCTCAAGAAAACAAAAGCTCAATAACACAGGCTCAAGAAACAAACTCTCAAAATAAAGATGTTAACAAAACGCTTTCTAAAGAAAACAGTATAGATGCCGACAAACTAACCATAAATGATTTTGGAAAAAAGGGAGAAAAATGTATAAATATTAATACGTTTCAAAATACTTTTCCTAACAAAGCCAGTGCAGAGGCTCAAAGACAAGGTATTGTTTATCGGGAAGTAAATCCTGATGCTGGAAAGAACACGGCTATTTACATGGCAAATGAAATGAATAAAAATTCAAAGGAAGTACAGACTGAAACCTATAAACAAAATTCAAGTTTTTATAGTGATGTTAATGACAATAAGAAATGGGATCATAAACCTCAAATCAAAAATGAAATTACCAATGGCTTAAATGTTGAGATCAAAAAGCCTAGAGATGGAAACCCTAATATCCAGCCTCCTGTTAACTATAGATCTAAAGATGGTACTTTACATAATGTAACAACAATCAAAGGCGATGATAAGAATGTATACGATCATGACATCTGGTCTAATGTGCATTATGGTTATGTTGGCAGAGCTAATGAAAGTTCAAAAACTTTTTTAAAAGTAGGAAGCTTTGTAGAAGACTTGGTTAAAAACAGAAGTTTTGAGCTCAAAGACTTAGAAGCTGTTAACCTTGGTTCGAAACTTTGGGATAAATACGGTTCAAAAGGAATAGATATAACTCCTGAAATTTTAAATGAAGAAAGCATAAAAAATAAAGATAAATTAAGCACTTACCCTAGATAACACAAGTTAAAACAAACATAACAAAGGCTGTAAGAGATAGGGATATACTCTTATCTTTATCTCTTACAAGCATAAATATATTATAAATATATATAATAGGAAAAATATATTGTATATAATAAAAAGGGGCAGTAATTAACATAACAAGTCGTCCTACAGAACGCTCTATTGTTAGATAGAAAAAAAACCATATGAAAAACTTTATTAATTGAAAAAAAATCAGAAGGAATATTGCTTGTTTTTGATAGGTATTCCAATTTTTTAATTTTAAATAACTATATAAATAAAATAATATTATCAAAGATAAAAATATGCAAAAACAAAAACCAGTCCAGACTATGATATTATGATATTGGTAATTTTGAACTATATATGAACCTATAAAGTGAATCATATAAAATATAGGGCCAAAGATAATAGAACTGATATAATAATGCAAACCAACAACATATCTATCATTAAGAATAAAAAACTGTATCAAAGCTAGAAGAGCAATAACACCGACTTTAAACCATTTATTTTGAAGAATTTTTAACACTTAACGCTTTTTCCTAAAGTTCAATATAAAATCACTTTTTAAAATCTTAACAATGATATTATAATTAAACAACAAAATCTTTTTTTAAAGATACCTATGCCGAAGCCGTTAAACTTTTAGGATAAATATGGTTCAAAAGGAATAGATATAACTCCTGAAATTTTAAATGAAGAAATCATAAAAAATAAAGATAAATTAAGCACTTACTCTAGATAACACAGGTTAAAACAAACATAACAAAGGCTGTAAGAGATAGGGATATACTCTTATCTTTATCTCTTACAAGCATAAATATATTATAAATAGAAACAAGATAAAAAGGAAAACGAATATAGTAAAAAGGAGCGATTATCAGCCATAATCCTCTTCCTAATGAATACTTTTCTGTTAAATATATAAAAATACAAATAAAAAACTTTATTAATTGAAAAGTAGAAAAAAGAAATATCGCTTGTTTTTTGTAAGTTTTCCAATTTTTTGATCTTAAATATTTATATAAGTAAAACAGTATTATCGAAGCCAATATTATAGATACACAAAAACCTATCCAACCTATTGGATAAGCGTAAGGGCGGTAATTTTGAGTTACATAAGATGCTATATAAAAAGCGGGAGAAAAGATAAGATAACTAATAAGAAGATGAAAACCTAAAATTAAGTTATTATTATAACAAAAAGACGGAATTATAGTGATGAAAACAATGAAGCCTATTTTAAACCA
Organism: Alphaproteobacteria bacterium; assembly: GCA_050175015.1. Lineage (GTDB taxonomy): Bacteria > Pseudomonadota > Alphaproteobacteria > JBFXJJ01 > JBFXJJ01 > JBFXJJ01. The sequence goes on from JBFXJJ010000003.1 coordinate 40,437, forward strand.
TTTATTTTGAAGAATTTTTAACACTTAATGCTTTTTCCTAAAGTTCAATATAAAATCACTTTTTAAAATCTTAACAATGATATTATAATTAAACAACAAAATCTTTTTTTAAAGATACCTATGCCGAAGCCGTTAAACTTTTAGGATAAATATGGTTCAAAAGGAATAGATATAACTCCTGAAATTTTAAACGAAGAAATCATAAAAAATAAAGATAAATTAAGCACTTACCCTAGATAAAAAACTTATACATTATAAATGATGTAAGAGATAAAGATATGCTTTTATTTTTATCTCTTATTATCATAATAGCATTGTAAATATATATAATCGGGAGAATATATTGCATATGATAAAAAGAAAATATAATTATCATAGCACGTCGTCCTACAGAACGTTCTATTGTTATATAGAAAAAAAGCCATATGAAAAATTTTATTAATTGAAAAAATGAAAAGAAAAATATTGCTTGTTTTTGATAGTTTTTCCAGCTTTTCGATTTTAAATATTTATATAAATAAAACAATATTACTAAAGATAAAAAAATACAAAAATAAAAACCAGTCCAGACTATGATATTATGATATTGGTAATTTTGAACTATATATGAACCTATGAGATGTAATATATATAGCGGAAGGGAAAAAAGATAACCACTAACAAAGATACCAAAGCCAAAGAACAATTCATATTTAAAGAAATAAAACTGTATCAGAGCTAAAAGAGCAATAATCCCTATTTTAAACCATTTGTTTTGAAGAATTTTTAACACTTAACGCTTTTTCCTAAAGTTCAATATAAAATCACTTTTTAAAATCTTAACAACGATATTATAATTAAACAACAAAATCTTTTTTTAAAGATACCTATGCCGAAGCCGTTAAACTTTTAGGATAAATATGGTTCAAAAGGAATAGATATAACTCCTGAAATTTTAAATGAAGAAATCATAAAAAATAAAGATAAATTAAGCACTTACCCTAGATAACACAGGTTAAAACAAACATAACAAAGGCTGTAAGAGATAGGGATATACTCTTATCTTTATCTCTTACAAGCATAAATATATATAATAGCTACTATAAATGCTGAAATATTTTTAATAAAGAGTTTTGTAAAAGCAAGTATGATTAAGAAAAACTATGGCATTAAAACGATGTCTGCAAATATAGGTCGGTGGTCTGAGAAAAGAAAATCACCAACATCATAATTAGTCGTTTTTATTTTGCTAGAAGTTAAAATATGATCGATTGCTAAGCCAAATACTTTGGGGAATGGTATGCCTCTAATTGACCAACTGTTTTTTATTCCAAATCCCGTCATCGCACTTTTTAATTTAGAATTTTTTAGCAGTTTTCGAAAACGATAATTGTAAGGTGTTATATTAAAATCACCGACGAGCAGTTTATATTGATTGTCATCTTTTTTTACTACATCTGCGATATATTCAAGTTCTTTAGTGTTATTAAGCCAATAATTTTTTGTCGCAGGTGGAATAGTGTGCAGCCCAAACCATCTAATATCTTTATTATGAAATTTTATCGTTGCCGCTAAATATTTATTCCAATGCTGCGGAATATTATTAGAGCTGGTATTGACCAACTCATAACGGCTCAACAATGCAAATCCAAAGTTTCCGTTTTCTAAAACCATAAATTGATAGGGATATTTTTCTTTTAATCTATCTAAAAGGTCTTTTTGTTTAGGAGTAATTTCTTGAAATTGGATAACATCAAAAGACTTATCATTATTAATAATCCAATTATAAATCGCATCAATTTTTTGATTTTCATAATACATATTAAATTGAAGAACAGATAGTTTTTCATCATCATTATTCTTTACTGAATCTTTTATATAATATGGAAAAATCAGCAGAAAATTAAACAGTAATAAAGCCAAAGCCAAAATTACATATCTTTTTTTATTAATATAAAAAGAAAATAAAAAGACAAAGACGGAAGCCCAAAAATATTGCCAAACAAAGTGTGAAAATAAATCAAAGAACCAAAACCAGCGTCCTAATAAACCAATCAAATTTACGTATAGTAACAGGCGGATTAATCCTGATAATTCCTTATTAGCTAGTTTTTTTATCTTGTCGTTAATACAAATCATTTAAAGCCTTTTTTTTAGATTTATTTGAGTGTTAAAAGGGTATAAAAGAAACGTCATAAAACTATTTTTCTAAAGCGTGTAGCAATCTTGCTATTGCAATAAGTAAATGTCCATCGGTCATCGTAAAGAGTTTTTCTTTAATTTCATCAAGCGGTACAAAATCATAAGGCAAATTTTTATTGATATTAACAGGGACAACAAAAGGATAGACTCTTTCTGGAGTTATGCCTGCACTTGGAAAATAAGGCGCTCCTAGCGGAGAGATCGTATTTTTATCAACTTTAAAATGAGCTGCAATTTTAGTTTTGGCGTCTTCTATGGTTTTGATGCCAAATTCCAAGCGCCAAGCTGGAAGCGTAAGTAAGCGGGCGTTATGTTCTTGTTTTTGGGGTACAGGAAGCATTCTCGTTTCTAAACCGACGTGAATCTCAGGTATAGCGCAAATCGGGACAGCCAAGATAGTATTAACACTGGAATGATTAGGAATTGCAAATTCCAATTCTTGCTCAGCTAAAGTTAAAGGTTCATCGTTTTGGATTGTTTGATCGGCAAAGACAGATCTTACCAAACGCATATAATCAGCGCTTTTTTTTGTTTTAATATATGGTGATTGAGGAGGCAGCATTAAAAGCTGCTCTAAATTTTTCAGTTTGAGTTTTCCTTTGTGATTATTATTCGGAATAACAGGTTTTTCTCCAAAATAAGCTTCTTTGACAAGACCTAACTGCGTCATCAAAAAATGAATTCCAAGTTCCAATCGAGCCTCAGAAAGCACGCCAACCTGCGCTGCACGAAGAAGATTTTGCGCATCAAATTCTCGAACGCTGCCCGCCGTGCTAAATCCAGAAATATCTGCGGGAATAAAAGTTTCCTTTACGGGAGAGGCAATTTCAACAAAGTTAGAAAATATAACTTCATCAATGCCGCCTGGAGATGGGAAAAAATGTGGGCCAGATTTTATAGAAAGAATATCTTTAGCATTAATGCCAGCTCTTTGAGTTAAGACATCAGCAATATTTTCGTTCTTAGATTTTTTGTTAAGCATAGCGGTAAGAGGCTCAATCAGGTAGCCGCCCCATTGGGCGTTATCAATCATAACGGGGCCTCTAGGCATTGCGGTTGTAATTGGTCTTGGATAGCCGTGTCTTGCTACAATTCTAAGTCGTCCTTCGTGAATACGCCAAGGAAGAACATCACAAACAGGAAAAGGGCGTCTTATAACATCGTAGACAATATCTTTTCCTTTATCTGACATTTTAAAAGATGATTTTTGTAGAAAAGAAGATTTTTTAGATGCAGGGCAGCGTTCTTTAAAACAAAGGCTGTCATTAGTTTCTACTTTTTGAGCAACGGCAACAAAGTTAGTTGCTGGCCAGTCTAATCTAGCCCCAGTTTCATCAAAAAAGTTAAACTTATTAACAAAGCGGTTTGCTATAATCCAAGGATTATAATAGGGATTAGCGCACAAGAGCCGTCCGCCTGCTTTTCTAATTTCTTCCGAAAATTGCTGCGGCGAAAAGTAGCAGTATTCTTCCAAAAGTTCTACGTCCCAATCTTCACGATAGTCTTTGCGCAAGACAAATTCGACTGCCCATTTATAAGGTAAACGAAAACGCCGGCTTCTTTTTTTATGAGAGCCAAGCTCTTCCATAAAAAAACCACTGCCGCATCGTTCATCGAGAGGTCGTGCTGTTTGAGCAAATTTGCTTAAAAGTTCGGCATCATCATTATTATAAAGCTCAATGATGATACACTCTTCAGAGGCGGGTCGAACAAAATCCCGTAAGACAAAAATGCCGCCATTTTTGAGGCACGCAAGATGACTAGCGAGGGCTTGACGTACAGCATTAATGCTGTAGCCGTTAAAAGTATAAATATGGTGAAGTGTTGAAGAGCTTAGTATGCCATCAAGCGGGTCTTGAGCAAAAATTGGTTCAGAAACATCTCCGATTTTAAATTCAAGGTTAGGTAATTTGTAGTGTTCTTTAGCAAAATTGATTGATTCGGGATTAATATCAACTCCAATTACATTAATTTGAGGGTTAAGCAATGCTAGCTGGTATGCCCCAGTTCCAGAGCCGCAACCCATATCCGCTATTCTGGAATTGGGGTCAAGCAGTAAATGTGCGCCTAAAAAAGCGAGCTTTTGCTGCATAGTCGTATCCATACCAGTGTAGTAATGCTCGTAATTGTTTTTGCCCCCACGGTCTTGTGCGGTATAACTATTGTTATTCATTTTATTTTCTTAAATGGTTCGATTAAAAAATATGGTAGAAAAACCGTCCTTAAGACGGTAAAGCTGAGCAGGACGATTGCTCGCAGAACGTTTTTCGCCATCTATTGGTTCTACAAAATCTAACTCTGCAATTCGTTTGCGAAAAGCCGACTTATCAATTTTTCGCCCCAAAATTTGTTCATAAACTTCTTGTAAATCGGGCAAAGTAAATTTTTCTGAAAGAAGATGAACAGGAAGTGTCGTGTATTCCACTTTAGCCCGCAAGCGTTTTACGGCACAGTTGATAATTTGGCTATGATCAAAAGCTAAGTTTGTCATCTGCTCTTGATTGTCAATTTTAAACCAGTTTACGGCAGCAGCGTTGCCCCCTTCCTTAAGCAGCATTGTTTCAGAAGAAACCAACGCAAAATAAGTAAAGGTTGCCGTCCAACCTCGAGGATCTCTTTCGTTATCCCCAAAGCTGCCTAATTGTTCAATATAAGGAGGAGTTATTCCTGTTTTGCTTTTAAGAATTCGTAAAGCAGCGGCATCAAGATTAAGATCTTCTTGAGGGTGAATATAGCCCCCAGGAAGCGCCCAATTTTCTTTAAAAGGTTCATTTTTGCGCTGCATTAACAGGACATAAAGCTCACCATCTCGTAAGGTCAATATAACAACATCGATAGTTGCAAAAGGTTTAGGATAACCTGCGTCTAAATCATCAAAATTTTTATCTTTATTTTCAATCATTTAATATCCTATAGTATCTTAGTTGTTATTTTACACTAACTTAGTTGACAAATACAACTAAGTGGGTTATAACAGAATTATAGCATATATTTCAGTTTAAAAGATATAGGCTTTATTAAGACTAAAATGTCATTTTTAAGGAGTAGCTCTAATGTTAGGATTCAAATTTGCTAAAGCCCAGCCAACAGATTATGTTATTGAGTTTAAAAATGGTAAGCCACGTCGTGAAGGAGCAGGTTTATCGGTCATATATTTTGCTCCGACAACCTCGTTAATGGTTGTTCCAACCTCAAGTATGAATGAACCTTTTATTTTTGAAGAAGAAACTCTTGATTATCAAAGTCTAACCGTGCAAGGACAGATAACGTATCATATTTATAAACCGCATCGTGCTGCTGAAATGCTTAATTTCACGCTAGCTCCTAATGGGAAATATGTTTCGGAAGATCTCAAGCTGCTTCCTCGCAGGGTTTTAGAGCAGGTTCGAGTTGTGCTAAAAGCAGAAATCAGGGCGATGAATTTGAAGCAGGCGTTATCTAGTGCTGATAATCTTGAGAGCAAGGCTATGGTGGCGTTAGGTAAGAGCAGTATGTTTGAACGTTATGGTATCGAATTACTGGGGTTATCTATTTTGGCTATTAAAGCTAAGCCTGAAACTGCAAAGGCTCTGGAAGCCGATGCCCGTGAAAATCTTTTGCGGATTGCTGACGAAGCTATTTATGCCAGAAGGAATGCGGCGGTAGAACAAGAACGAGCGATTAAAGAAAATGAACTTAATACGGAAATCGCAATCAAGAACAAAGAACGAGAAATTACCGAAGTTAAGATGCAGACTGAAAAAGAAAAAATAAAGCTTATGCAGCAGATAAAAGAAGAAGAAATGGCAGGTAAGATTAAACTCGAGGAGCAAAATGGTGAACTGATTAAATTATCGACAGCTAATGCCAAAGAACAATCTGAGGCTCAGGCTTATGGCATAGAGATTGTTATGAAAGCTTTTGCAACAAGCGATGCGTCGGTTTTGCAATCGCTGGCTAGTATCGGTATGAAACCAGGGCAGATGATGGCTTTAGCTTTTAGAGATATTGCTGGAAATGCAAATAAAATCGGACAGTTGAATCTTTCTCCAGATCTTTTAAGAGAAATTATGGCTTCAAAATAAGCAAAGGGAGGCTTCCATATGTCAAAATCGTATGAACGTAAAATAGTGCTAGTTGTTCGTCCAACCAGACTTGATGAACTAATTGCAAGGTTCAATACGGAACAGCAGGCTCAGTTCTATGTTGAGCATATGGGAGCCGACTTTTCTGATTATCTAATGGAACATAAAAAGTATAAGGAGGCAGTTGTTAATGTCGAATCCGTCCTGCGCTCTTATGGAATTGTTCAGAATTTGGAGCGAAGATTTTTGCCTAATTATACTTTTGGATTGCAGGATATTGTCGTCGTTTTAGGACAGGACGGGTTGGTTGCCAATACCATAAAATATTTAAACCAGCAAAGAGTCATCGCCCTTAATCCTGACCCTAAACGTTGGAACGGAGTTTTAATGCCGTTTGAAGTCAAAGATTTACATAACATTATAAAGGAAGAAGTAACAGCACCTCGTTTGGTAAAAAAAATTACTATGGCAAAGGCTTCGCTTAATGATGGACAGGAGCTTTATGCTGTAAATGATTTTTATATAGGGCAAAAAACTCACGTTTCTTCTCGTTATGTTTTACGTCTTGGTCAAAATGAGGAAAGCCAGTCCTCAAGCGGAATTATTGTTTCAACAGGATTAGGCTCAACTGGTTGGTTAAAGAGTATTTATGCTGGTTGGAAAGCCGCATCTAAGTGGCTGGTGCAAAAGGATTTTGAACAAATCGGCGATGGTTCTTTTGCTTGGGATTCGGACATTTTAAATTATTATGTGAGAGAGCCTTATCCCAGCGTTAACACCAAAGCCGAAATGGTAATGGGGCGTATTAATAATAAAGAAAAAATAACCATTGTTTCCCAGATGTCTGAAAATGGCGTGATTTTTAGTGATGGAATTGAAAATGATTTTTTGGAATTTAACAGCGGCAGTAAAGTCGATATAGGAATTGCTGAGCGCCAAGGTTTGCTGGTAGTGTGATTATAACAGCATATTTCATTTGAAACGGTATCATTTTAATGAGATTAAGAAAGCTTTCTAAGGTCTAAAAATTTATTGAGACAAAATCAAAGAGCAGTTTTATAGCTTTTATAAATAAAATATCGGCAAATAATAATATTAAAAGTGTTTTTTAGTGGACAATAATAGTTTGTTTTGTCTATGATAATTGGCATATAAAGATATTAATAATTTTTAGTCTTTATTTTGGTTGCAAAAAATTTTATAGAAAACATTACAAAAGATATTTTTTAAGGAAGAATATAGAAAATGGCAAAAGCAAAATTATCTCTTCTTGAAGCATTTGACGCCACAGCTCCTAGACGTGGGGGATTAAAGCAAAATCCAGCAAAACCAATTCATGAAATGAAAATTCCTGGAGCAGAAAGACCTTTAAGAATTTTAGGTAATGATAAGGATTTTAAAAAAATAGAGAGAATGTTAACTCGAATTGTAGAAACCAGCCCTTCTTCTTTAGAAAATATAAAATGTGCGACAGATGCAGGTTATACGGTTGAATTTACCCATGTTCCAGGGGCAGGCGGGGAATGTACGCAAGATGGCAGATTTATAACTTTAGCGCCAAATTGCGATGAAAAAGACTCTATTTTCACCTTGCTGCATGAAATGCGTCATGCTTATCAATTTGAGCACGGCTGCGATGAGGTGTTTGGAAACAGAAACATAAAGTCAGAAATAATGTATACAAGACTGACTGAAGCTGATGCAAATGTTGCAAGTGTAAACGGTGTTTACGAGATGTCAAAGGGTGGAGATAAAATAAGCTTAAACGATTTTGTTAGATCCCATTATACTGTTGTTGAGCCGTTTTTGGCTGAAATCGAAAAAAATCCAGATCTCATAAACAAGGCTAAGACAGAAAGCTTAAAAGGTTTTTGTGATGGTATCTATGTTATAGATTTTTATGAAAAAGGTTATATAACAGGAGATATGATTGATTCATATAAAAATGATAAAGCAGATAAGAAAAAATATAATATCAATGTAATACCGAAAGAAGCTGTTGATTTAGTTTGCCATACTGATAATGGAAATTATTTTTATGGTGATCCAGACGTTATGGGGCAAGGTAAGTTTGTACAGGTTGGTGAAGATAATAAGAAAATATGGGAAGAATACTTTGATTGGCGGGAAAAACAATATGGACTTCCTAAAGATGAGTCATTTAAGGACTTGCCAACAAGATCAGCATTGACTAGACCTTGGATATACTATGATGAGAAAGACGTAACGTTTGCTTTAAAACCAGATGTAGGAATTCCTAAAAGGCAACAGATTGCGGCAGAACGTATTAAAAGTAAAAAGCAAGAGCAAAAACAGCCTCAAGATGCTGTTATTAGCAAAATCGCTCAGAATAAAGGGAGAGGTTAACTTTGGTATTTAACTGGAAAGAAATTGATGGAACAGAAAAATCTGTTCTAATAAAAAGAGCAAACGATTTACACGACCATCCTTTTTTTGCAGATGATAATACTGATGTATATATTTCTGTCCTACCTTTTTATGAAAGAATACAGCTCCTTGAGTTAAGAGGCGGCTTTGGTAGAATGCGAAAAAAAATGCAGTTTCTTTTTAATGATGAACTCATCATAAAAGTAAACGGAGACCAAGCGTCTATATATGATGCCAACATTGCTGGTGGTGTGAAACTCAATCTAGAAAACGCTTTTGATTATACCAAGTTTTTTGTGGAATCGTTAGCAACAGAAGGCGGAGAATTTAAAATAATTGAAAAATTTGAAGATGTAAAATTTACTAACGAGCCTTCTAAAGAAATTATAGAAAAATTGCCTTTGTTAATAAAAAAAGCCGATGTAAAAGAGCTGGATGATCATTATAAATTGGTCTTTTGCGTTTTTTATGACAACAATCTTTTTGAAACAACCGCTGTTTTGAAAAAAGATGGTAATTTGCAATTAGTAAAAGAAGACTTGCTCTTGGAAGATGTGCCGACTAAAAATATATTATATATGTAATTATCAAGAATCTTAGTAGTTGCAGTTTAAAAATGTAAGTTCTAACCTTGCATAGCAGTTTCAAAAATATAAGATAAACCAAAAAACAAATTAACTTTGGCATTAACGTTAAAGAGCAAGTTATTATTGCTTTTAAGCGATTAATGTTAATAATAGCCTTAAAGTTTAAATTATATAGTTTTTAGAAACTTTGGGAGAACTTTTATGAGATTTGCAACAAAGGCATTACATGCGGGGCATAATCCTGATAAATCTAACCATTCAATCACCGTTCCGATATACTCTAATACCGCGTTTAGTTTTGAAGATTTAAATCACGCCGCTGATTTGTTTGATTTAAAAACGAGTGGGGATATTTATACAAGAATCTCAAATCCAACAAATAATATTCTTGAAGAGAGATTAGCGGAGCTTGAAGGCGGGGTTGGGGCTTTGGTGGTTTCGTCAGGACAGTCGGCATCTTTGCTTTCAGTTTTGAATATTGTTTCGGCTGGTGATGAAATTGTTGCTTCATCTTCATTATATGGCGGTACGACTAATCTGTTTGCGGTAACGCTTAAAAAACTAGGAATTAAAACAACTTTTGTTGCTTCTGAAAATCCTGAAGATTATGCAAAGCATATCACAGATAAAACCAAATGTATTTATACCGAGTTTATAGGTAATCCAAAATTAAATATTGCCGATGTTGAAGGTTTAGCCAAAGTTGCTCATAGATACGATATTCCTCTGATTGTTGACAGCACGGTTGCGACCCCTTATTTATCAAGACCATTTGAATTTGGAGCCGATATTGTTATTCATTCGACCTCCAAATATATTGGCGGACACGGCAATTCCCTTGGCGGGGTTATTATTGATTCGGGGAAATTCGACTGGAGTAAATCGGCAAAATTTAAAGAACTTGTTGAGCCAGATCCGAGTTATCACGGAATGAGTTATGTTGAAAGCTTTAAGGAAGCGGCATATATCACTAAAGCGAGGGTTCAGCTTATTCGAGATTTAGGAACGACGCTAAGTCCTTTCAATGCGTTTTTAATTTTGCAGGGAATAGAAACGCTTAATCTTAGAATGGAGCGTCATTCGCAAAATGCTTATGATGTTGCTAAATTTTTAGAAAACCATTCTGCGGTTGAATGGGTGAATTATCCCAAAATGAAAAATTCTCCTTATTATGATTTAGCTCAAAAATATTTTCCTAAAGGCGCATCATCTTTAGTAACATTTGGGATAAAAGGCGGGCAGGAGGCTGGAGCCAAATTTATTGATAGTATTAATTTGCTTATTCACGCTACCAATATTGGTGATTCTCGCAGTATTATTACCTATCCTGCTCTTACGACCCATCGTCAGCTTAATTTGGAACAGTTAAACGCTTGTGGAATTTCTTCAGGTTTTATGAGACTGTCAATCGGGCTGGAAGATGTTCAAGACATTATTGAAGATATAAATCAGGCATTAAACAAATCTCAAGGATAAGAAATGTGGTTGAAAATGCGGGATCTGTAGGAATTGTCGAAACCAATTACTATAAAATAGAAGAACCAATCAGGCTGGAGTGCGGCAAAGAACTAGCCCCGATAACAGTTGCATACGAAACTTATGGCGAGTTGAATGAGGCAAGAGATAACGCCATCTTAGTTTTGCACGCTCTAACTGGCGATGCTCACGCTGCGGGTTACTATAGTGATGATGAAAAAAAACTAGGCTGGTGGGACGTTATGATTGGCCCAGGAAAAGCCTTTGATACCAATAAGTTTTTCATAATCAGCTCAAATATATTAGGCGGTTGTAAAGGAACGACGGGGCCAAGTTCGATAAATCCTAAAACCAATAAAGAATATGCGCTTGATTTCCCCATTATTACGATTGAAGACATTGTAAGAGTCCAAAAAAAACTGATAGATTTTCTTGGCATTACAAAACTGTATAGTGTTGCCGGCGGTTCTATGGGCGGTATGCAGGCTATGGAGTGGGCGATAAGTTATCCTGATATGGTTGGTTCTTTGATTTCTATCGCATCAACGACTAGACTTTCGGCGCAGAGTATTGCGTTTAATGCGGTTGGTAGAAACGCCATTATATCAGATCCAAATTGGCATAATGGTAAATATTACGGCAAAAATTCTCCGCAAAAAGGGCTTTCTATAGCTCGTATGATTGGTCATATTACTTATCTTTGTGAAGAATCTATGCATTCAAAATTTGGCAGAAAATTGCAGGATAAAGAAAAGCCTGATTTTGATTTTAATATCGATTTTCAAGTAGAAAGCTATCTTGCGCATCAAGGTCAGACGTTCGTTGATAGGTTCGATGCTAACAGCTATTTATATATTACTAAAGCCGTAGATTACTTTGATGTTGCAGGGAAATATGGTTCTTTAGAAAAAGCTTTTGAGGCTTCTCGAGCTAAGTTTTTAATTATGTCATTTTCTTCAGATTGGCTGTTTCCAACATCTCAGTCGAAAGAGTTGGTTAATGCTTTGATTAAACTGGGAAAAGATGTTTCATTTTGTGAAATAGAATCTCCTTGTGGGCATGATGCTTTTTTGTTGGAGCATAAAACTCAAACTAAAATAATCAAAAGTTTCTTAGGAGACATTAATGAATAATCATAGTTTAGAGGCAAAACTTTTTCATCTTAATTATGCAATAATCACGGATTTTATAGAAGAACATTCCAAAGTATTGGATTTAGGGTGCGGCGATGGCAGCCTTATAAAAATGCTTATAGATGAAAAGCAAGCTAGAGCTAGAGGTGTTGATATTAGTCAGGAAAATGTCATCAAATGTATTGAAAAGGCGCTATCTGTTACCCAAGGCAATATAGATGATGGTTTGTTGGAATTTGCCGATAAATCTTATGATTACGTTATCTTAAACCAAACGCTTCAATCGGTTCGAAAACCTGATTTTGTTATTGAGGAAATGCTGAGGGTTGGCAAAAAAGTTGTTGTTAGTTTTCCTAATTTTGGATATTGGAAAATTCGATTCTATTTATTTTTTAAAGGGAAAATGCCTAAATCTAAAATTTTGCCGTTTTCTTGGTATGATACGCCCAATATTCATCTTTTAACAATTAAAGATTTTTTTGATTTTATTAAGGGAAATAATATAAAAAATTTGAATTCAATATATATGACCAAAGGAAAAAAATATAAGAGTTTACTTGTAAAAAAGACAGCAAATTTTTTGGCAGAAGAAGTTATTTTTGTAATTTCGAAGTAAGTTGTTTGCGTAGTTTTTTTGAATTTAATTTTTTCTTAGCTAAGTTGATGGGTTGACTTGTATTATTTTTTATGTTAGGCAAGAAATAATATGTTTAGTTAATTTTTTAATTTTAAGTTGAATTAATATGGTTTATTTACCAAGTTTTTCTAACCTACTACTTAGCGTTCTAGTGATTAGACTCACGTAGTAGGGGTATGGCTTGGCTATAAAAAGCAAGACAAAAAAGACCCCGTTTTTACGGGGTCTTTTTTTATCTACCATTTAAGGTAACACCAGTATGTAAGTTTTATATTAATTAAGAAAAAAGAAAGGTATATAGATGACAAAAATGACAGGGGCTCAAATTCTTATTCAATCTTTGATTGATTTAGGTGTTGATACTGTATTTGGCTATCCTGGAGGAAAGGTTATCCTTCTTTACGATGAACTTTATAAGCAGTCGAAAATTCGCCACGTCCTTATGCGCCATGAGCAGGCGGCGGTTCACGCTGCGGAAGGATATGCCCGTTCAACTGGTAAACCTGGTGTCGTTATTGTTACATCTGGTCCTGGTGCTACCAATGCCGTAACAGGGATAGGAGATGCTGCCTTAGATTCTATTCCTATCATATGTATCACGGGGCAGGTTGAAACTAATCAGATAGGAAGCGATGCTTTTCAAGAAGGCGATACTTTAGGCATAACAAGGTCAATTACTAAGCAGAATTATCTTCTTAATGATGTTAATAAAGTTCAATACACGGTGCAGGAGGCTTTTTATTTAGCAACAAGCGGCAGGCCAGGTCCGATTGTGATTGATTTTCCATCAGATATTCAAGCGGATAAAGGTCAATATCAAAAGAATGTTTTTTCTCCTCGTAAATCATACAATCCTCAAATGGAAGGTGATGAAGAGCAAATATCAAAAGCTATAGAGCTTATGAAAAACGCTGAACGTCCTATTTTTTATTGTGGCGGAGGCATTATCAGTTCTGGAGAGGGGGCTTCAGAAAAATTAATACAGTTAGTAAGAGCTACAGGGTTTCCCATTACTTTAACATTAATGGGACTTGGAGCTTATCCTTGTTCTGAAGATGATTTATTTCTTGGAATGCTGGGAATGCACGGGACTTATGAAGCTAACCTTGCTATGCATAAATGTGATGTAATGATTTGCATCGGGGCAAGATTTGATGACCGTATCACAGGCAAGTTATCAGAGTTTTCTCCAGATTCAAAAAAGATTCACGTTGATATTGATCCATCATCAATTAATAAAATTATCCCTGTTGATGTTGATATTATAGGTGATGCTGAGAATGTACTTTCGAGTTTTCTCAGAGAATGGAATAAAATAGAAGAAGACGAAAAGCCAAATTTAACAGAGTGGTGGGAAAAGATTAATTCTTGGAGAGATAAGAAATGTCTTTCTTATAAGAAATCAGATAGCGAAATAAAACCACAAGAAGCAATAGAATGTCTTTACAATTTAACAAAAGATGATGATATTTACGTAGCTACAGATGTGGGACAACATCAAATGTGGACAGCGCAGTACTATAAGTTTAATAAACCTCGTCAGTTTATGACATCTGGAGGCTTTGGAACAATGGGATACGGAGTTCCCGCTGCGATTGGTGTTCAGGTCGCACACCCAGACAAATCGGTTGTTTGTATTTCTGGAGACGGGTCTTTTATGATGAATATGCAAGAAATTGCTACCGCTGCTTATTATCAAATTCCAATAAAAGTTATGATTTTAAATAATGTTTATCTTGGTATGGTTAGACAGTGGCAAGAGCTGTTTTTTGAAAAGCGTTATTCTGAAACCCATTTTGAAAGACAGCCTGATTTTGTAAAATTGGCAGAAGCTTTAGGCGCAAAAGGAAAAAGAATAACAACGCCCGCAGAATTAAATGAAGGTATTTCCGAAATGCTTTCATCAAAAGAGCCGTTTATTTTGGAGGTTTGTGTTTCTAAAGAAGAAAATGTCTTTCCTATGATTCCAGTTGGAAAAGGGCATCACGAAGTTTTACTCAGAACGATTTGATTTAAGGATAAAGAATAATGAATGCGATGAAAGGACCTATTGAAAAGCGTACACTTTCTCTTCTTGTGGATAGTGAAGCGGGTGTTCTGGCAAGAGTTGTCGGTATGTTTTCTGCTCGAGGCTACAACATTGAAAGCTTGAATGTTACAGAAATAGATGCCAACGAGAAGCTTGCCAGAATTACGATTGTAACCAAAGGCTCGCCAATGATACTTGAACAAATAAAAGCGCAGCTTTCCAGAATCATAACCGTTTACCTAGTAAAAGATTTGACGGTTGACTGCCAGTCAGTGGAGAGAGAATTAGCTTTTGTTAAAATAAGAGGCAGAGAAGCGACGAGAAATAAATCTTTGGAGGTTGCCGAAAATTTTCAGGCTCGCCCAATAGATTTAAAGGAAAAGGCCATTATTTTTGAAATAGTTGGAACATCTGAAAAGATAGACCGCTTTATAGAGGAAATGACCCCGCTTGGAGTTATAGAAATAGGAAGAACTGGCCCTCTTGCTATGGAAGAGGGACCAAGAACATTAAGTTATGAAGAAGAAAGACATATTGTTTTAAACAATACTGATGAAGTAATTGATTAGGCTAATACATACTATTTGAAGAGAAAGGAAAAAAAGATATGCATGTATATTACGAACAAGACACGGAAGTAAATTTAATAAAGGAACAAAGTGTTGCAATTATAGGATACGGTTCTCAGGGACACGCTCACGCTAAAAACCTTAGAGACAGCGGTGTTAAAAATGTGATTGTTGGTCTTAGAGAAGGCTCTGGCAGTTGGGAAAAAGCAGAGAAAGCTGGTTTTAAAGTTATGGTTCCAAGTGAAGCTGCTAAAAATGCTGATTTTGTAATGGTTCTTGCTCCAGACGAAATTCAAAAAGATCTTTATAAAAAAGATTTAAAAGACAATTTAAAAAAAGGTGCTGTTTTAGCGTTTGCTCACGGATTAAGCATTCACTTTAGCTTGATTGAGCCAAGAAGCGATCTTGACGTTGTGATGATAGCTCCTAAAGGTCCTGGACACACGGTTAGAGGTGAATATGTAAAAGGCGGTGGTGTTCCTTGTCTTGTTGCGGTTAACCAAGATGCAAGCGGCACAGCTCTTAAAAAAGCGCTTTCTTATGCTTCTGCTATTGGCGGAGGAAAATCAGGAATTATCGAAACAACTTTCCGTGATGAATGTGAAACTGACCTTTTTGGTGAGCAGGCTGTTTTATGCGGCGGTTTAACTTCTTTAATTAAAGCTGGTTTTGAAACTTTAACCGAAGCTGGTTATCCTCCTGAAATGGCATATTTTGAATGTGTTCACGAAGTTAAGCTGATTGTTGATCTTATTTATGAAGGCGGGCTTGCTAATATGCGTTATTCTGTTTCCAATACCGCAGAATATGGCGATTATGTCAGTGGTCCTCGTGTTATTGATGAAGATGTCAAAAAACGTATGAAAGATGTTTTAAATGATATTCAATCGGGTGCGTTCGTAACTAAATGGATGAATGAATGTGCCGCAGGTCAGCCAAGCTTAAAAGCTCAAAGACGTAACTCTTTTGAACACCCTGTCGAAAAAGTCGGCAAGAAATTAAGAGATATGATGCCTTGGATTGGCAAAAACAAATTAGTAAATAAAGAAGAAAACTAAGCTTTAAGGATAATATAAAAAAGCGATTGTTTTTTATACGAACGAGTAGTTAAAAGCTAAGCACAGCTTTTTGTAAGTGGTTCATCAGGAAGAAGCTTATTTAAAAAAGTTTCTTTCTGGTGGCTCTTAAAACACTTGGTATGAATAAAAAATGATTTAACAGTTACGAATTTAAGGTTTAAAACCACCTTTAAATTAGCCATAAAAAGTGGATTAGAACTAAAAGAGGAAGAAACAATGGCAAATAATCGAATTATTATTTTTGATACAACTCTTCGTGATGGAGAGCAATCTCCTGGAGCAACAATGACACAAGAAGAAAAATGTCTTATTGCTGAATCACTAGATAAGCTAGGAGTTGATGTTATCGAAGCAGGTTTTGCTATTGCCTCTAAAGGTGATTTCGAGTGTGTTCAAGCGGTTGCTAAAAAGGTAAAAAATGCGGCGGTTTGTAGTTTGGCTCGAGCCAAAGAAGCTGATATTGAGGCTGCGGCCAAAGCAATTGAATCTGCTAACAGAGGGCGTATCCATACGTTTATTTCTACAAGTCCAATACATATGAAACACAAGTTGAAAATGGACGCCTCATCAGTATTAGACGCCGTAAAACAAAGTGTTGCATATGCTCGTAATTATATTGATGATGTTGAGTGGTCGGCAGAAGATGCAACTCGTACTGATATTGATTTCCTTTGCCGCTGCGTTGAAGCAGCTATTAATTCTGGCGCAACAACAATCAATATTCCCGATACCGTTGGCTATACTACTCCTTTTGAACACCAAGCACTTTTTAAACAGTTAATAGAGCGTGTTCCAAATAGTGATAAAGCTATTTTTTCTGCTCACTGTCATAATGATTTAGGTATGGCAACCGCCAATTCTCTTGCCGCTATTAGCGCGGGTGTTCGGCAAGTTGAATGCACTATTAATGGTCTTGGTGAAAGAGCTGGAAATGCGGCTCTTGAAGAAATTGTTATGACAATTAAAACAAGGCACGATGTCTGTCCTTATGAAACAGGCATTGACACCTCTTATATTACAAGAGTTTCAAGATTAGTCTCAACGCTTTCAGGTTTTTCGGTTCAAAGAAATAAAGCAATAGTTGGCGCCAATGCTTTTGCTCATGAATCAGGGATTCATCAAGATGGAATGTTGAAGTCTAAAGAAACCTATGAAATTATGACCCCAGAATCTATAGGACTTAAGAAGTCTGAACTGGTTTTAGGGAAACACTCGGGAAGAGCGGCTCTCCGAGATAAACTTAAAAGTCTTGATATTGAATTATCAGAAGAACAATTTGAAATCGTATTTCAAGGAGTTAAGAACTTAGGCGATAATAAAAAACACATTATGGACGAAGATATTATCGCAATTATTGATGAAAGCTTTTTGCATGAAGATAATAACATAAGCTTTGTCTCTTATGAAGTTTCAGGCTGTTCTAACCAAGATAAGACGGCAACCGTAACAATTCGTCAAAACGGCAAAGATAAAAAAGTAACATCAAACTCTGTCGGTTTTATGGACTCTGTATTTGGTGCAATCAATACGTTAACTAAGAAGAATCCTATACTTGAACAATATGATGTGCATGCAGTTACATCTGGAATAGATTCTCAAGCAGAAGTCAGCATTATGCTTTCTTATGATAATTTAACGTTTACGGGGTCTGGCAGAGACCTAGATACCATAACAGCATCTGCAAAAGCTTATATAAGTGCTGTTAACAAGATTATGAAATATGAACAAAAGCAAAAAAGGAAATAGAGGAAATGGGTACACACAATCAAAAGCCTATTGACCAAATGGACGGCTATATATGGGTAGATGGAAAATTTGTTCCGTGGAAAGAAGCAAATATTCATTTTTTAACACACGGTTTGCATTACGGCAGTTGTGTTTTTGAAGGAATAAGAGCATATAACGGCAAAGGTTTTAAGCTTACCGAGCATAACAAACGTTTGTTAAAATCAGCTAAAATAATGGATATAAGAGCAGATTATTCTGTTGAAGAATTGGATAAAATTGTAGTAGATGTTTTATCCAAAAATAACCTCAAAGATGCTTATATTCGTCCCGCTTTCTGGCTTGGTTCTGAAACTATGGGAATTTTTTCTCGTAACAGCAAAGTTCATCTCGCGGTAGCTGCTTGGGAATGGCCTTCTTATTTTGGAGATGAAGCATTAAATAAAGGTATTAGTCTTTGCTGGTCAGATTGGCTCCGTCCGCACCCTAAAACCGAACCTACTGAGGCTAAAGCTTCAGGGCTTTATATGACTAGCATTATAAGCAAAAATAAAGCTGTAGATAAAGGTTTTGACGATGCCTTAATGAAAGATTACCGAGGCTATATTGCAGAATCTACAGGTTCAAACGTATTCTTTATTATTGATGGTGAAGTCTATACTCCAGAAGCAGATTGTTTCTTGAATGGTATTACCCGTCAAACCGTTTTAGAGGTTGCTGAAAAGAACGGCTACAAAGTTCACGTTGCTCATTTAGATCCAGAAGATACACTGGCAAGAGCGCAGGAAGTTTTTGTAACAGGGACGGCAGCTGAAATTACGCCCGTCGGCAAAATCGAAGATAAAGTATATACGGTTGGTTCTGTTACAAGAGACTTGAGAGAAAAATATCTTAAGTTAGTCAAAGGAGAGTAAAATAATGTCTCAAGCTACAACTCTTTACGATAAAATTTGGAATAGTCATATTGTTGAAGAGCAAGATGATGGAACTTGTTTGATTTATATCGATCGTCAATTACTTCACGAAGTTACAAGTCCACAAGCTTTTGATGGGCTTCGTCAAGCAAAGAGAATTATTCGGCACAAAGAAAAAAATCTTGCGGTTGCTGATCATAATACTCCAACTAAAAATATTGATGGTATAATAGAAAACGATGCTTCCCGCATTTCCCTAGAAACGCTAGCCAAAAACACTAAAGAGTTTGAGCTTGAGTATTATCCTTTGGGGACGTCTTATAATGGTGTCTGTCACGTTATTGCTCCAGAGCTAGGTTTCACTCTTCCTGGGGTTACGTTTGTTTGTGGCGATTCCCACACGGCTACCCACGGAGCGTTTGGAGCAGTAGCGTTTGGCATTGGAACATCTGAGATAGAACACGTTTTTGCAACGCAGACGTTACGTCAAAGAAAAGCTAAAAATATGAGAATCACGATTAATGGCACTTGTAATCCTTGCGTTACGCCTAAAGATATAATTCTTCATATTATTGGCAAGATAGGAACCGCAGGTGGAACCGGATATGCTATTGAGTATACGGGCGATGTTTTTAAAAATATGTCTATGGAAGGCAGAATGACGGTTTGCAATATGACCATAGAGGCTGGTGCCAGAGTTGGTATTGTTGCTCCCGATGACAAAACATTTGCTTATATAAAAGATAATCCTAAAGCTCCTAAAGGGGAACTTTGGGATAAGGCCGTGTCTTATTGGAAAACACTAAAAAGTGATGACGATGCGGTTTTTGATGAAGAACTTTTGATTGATGCCAAAGAAATTGTTCCTAATGTTACTTGGGGAACTTCGCCAGAAGACACAGTAGCTGTTACAGGTGTTGTTCCTGAGCCTAAAAACGAGACCAAAAAAAGGGCATTGGATTATATGGATCTTAAACCAGGTACTCCTATGACCAGCATTAAAATTGATCGGGTTTTTATTGGAGCTTGTACCAATGGCCGCTTAGAAGATATTGCCGCCGCAGCTCAAATTCTAAAGGGGAAAAAGGTTGCGCCTCATGTTAAGGCTATTGTTGTTCCTGGCTCTGCTTTGGTGAAAAAAATATCTGAAGAAAAAGGATATGACATTATTTTCAAAGATGCAGGTTTTGAATGGCGCCACCCAGGTTGTTCGATGTGTCTTGCGATGAATGAAGATAAGGCTGCCGCAGGTGAGCGGGTAGCATCAACCTCTAACCGCAACTTTGAAGGACGACAGGGACGAGGAAGCCGAACTCATTTAATGAGCCCAATAATGGCAGCAGCGGCTGCAATTAAGGGGTATATTACCGATGTTCGAGAAATCGTAGATTAAGATTTAGTAATAAATGTACATAAGGAAATAAATATGCAGGCTTTCCAATCACTCACGGGCATTATGGCTCCGCTTCTAATTGATAATATCGATACGGATATGATTATTCCTAAGCAGTTTTTAAAAACAATTACAAGAACAGGTCTTGGCAAAAATCTATTTGATGAAATGCGTTATGATGAAAACGGCAATAAAAAAACCGACTTTATTTTAAATCAAGAACCATATAATCAAGCTTCAATTCTTTTATCTAGCCATAACTTTGGCTGTGGCTCTTCCAGAGAACACGCTCCTTGGGCATTATTAGATTTTGGAATCAGATGCGTGATAGCGGTTTCTTTTGCCGATATTTTTTATAATAACACTTTTAAAAATGGCATTCTTCCTATTCAGTTGCCACTCGAGGTTATTAAAGAATTAGAAGCGGTTGCCAAACGAAAAGAGAAGATTACCGTGGACCTTCAAAATCAACTGATTAAAACCGCTGAAAAAGATATTCCGTTTAAAATAGATTCTTTTAAAAAAGAATGCCTTTTAAAAGGGCTGGACGATATAGATTATACTCTTCAAAGAGAAGAACTTATCAAAAATTTTGAGCAGAAACAAAAAAAGGAGTGCCCATGGCTGTAGCTCCTAAAAATATTGAGATTATGGATACAACACTTCGAGATGGCGAACAAACCGATGGTGTTTCTTTTACTTCTCAAGAAAAAGTGATGATAGCAAAAAGCCTTCTTGCTGACGTTGGAGTTAATCGTATTGAAGTCGCAAGTGCTAGGGTCAGCAAAGAAGAAAAGAAAACGCTCTCAGCCATTATGGCTTGGGCTAAAGAGAATAATTTTTCTAATCAAATTGAAGTCCTTTCTTTTGTTGATGAAAAAAAATCGATTGACTGGCTAGATGGTACTGGCTGTTACAATATTAATCTTTTAACCAAAGGCTCTGAAAACCATTGCGTTAAACAACTTGGGAAAACGCTTAAAGACCATTTAAAAGATATCGAAAAAACAATAGACTATGCTAAAAGCCGAGGGTTTAGCTGTTCGGTTTATTTAGAAGATTGGTCAAATGGCATTATCCATTCCCCTAAGTATGTATGGGATATGCTAAAGGCTTATCAAGATTTTGCTTTCAAGCGGGTTTATTTGCCAGATACTCTCGGAATTTTGTCTCCTGATAAGGTTTATCAATATATTTCTGAGACCGTTCAAAAATTTCCTGATGTTCATTTTGAATTTCATGGTCATAATGACTATGGTCTTGCGGTTGCCAATACCTTAGCCGCCGTAAACGCTGGAGCAAAAGGTATTCACGTAACCGTTAATTCCTTAGGCGAACGGGCAGGCAATACTGATTTGGCAGCAACTGTTGCATCACTCAAAGATCACGCTAATGCTGATGTCTCTGTAAAAGAAGGCAAGCTAAAAGAAATAAGCACTCTTGTTGAAACGTTTAGCGGCAAAAGAATTTCTTCAAACTCTCCCATTACTGGTCAGAATGTCTTTACGCAGACAGCTGGAATTCACGCTGACGGAGATAAAAAAGGCGACTTATATAAAAGTCTTTTATCTCCGAAAAGGTTTCAACGAGATCAAATTTATGCTTTAGGCAAGCTTTCGGGAAAAAGCAATATAGATATGAATTTGGAAAAACTCGGCTTTAAGTTGTCCGAACAGCAGAAAAAAGATCTTTTAGAAAAAATAGTTGAGTTGGGAGATAATAAGAAAAAAATAACAACTGAGGATTTGCCGTTTCTTATTACGGATCTTTTCGAAGAATATGAAGAAAAAATATTTTCGATTGAAGAGTGTGTTATCACAACAAGTATTTCGATGAAGCCTGTTGCCAATATTCGTGTTCGCTATAAAGGAAAAGAATATGAAGAAATTGCGAACGGAAACGGTGGTTATGATGCTTTTATGGAAGCGTTAAGAAAGATTTTCAAAAAGGAAGGACTAACCCTTCCCTTATTGAAAGACTTTGAAGTTCATATTCCTCCTGGTGGTAAGACCGATGCGTTGGTTGAAACGATTATTATATGGGACGAAAATATTAGAACGCACGCTGTTGCAAGCGACCAAGTTTTGTCGGCACTGAAAGCAACAGAGCGAATGATAAATTTAAGAGAACATAAAAAACAAAAGGAAGTAAAATAATGATGACAAAAGAAATACTTCTCCTTGCAGGAGATGGTATCGGACCAGAAATTATGCAGGAAGCAAAAAAGGTTCTTTCCTTTTTTTCTAAGGAAGGGGTTGTTGACTTTAAGCTTTCAGAGGGATTTTTAGGCGGTGCCGGTTATGATGAAACAGGAGATCCACTGCCTTCAGAAACCGTAAAAAAAGCTAAAGAAGCCGATGCGGTTTTATTAGCTGCTATTGGTGGTCCTAAGTGGGATAAAGTTCCTTTTGAAAAACGTCCCGAGGCTGGACTTCTTGGTATTAGAAAAGAAATGGGCTTGTTTGCAAATTTGCGTCCAGCCATTGTTTTTGAAGAACTAGCCGAAGCATCAACCTTAAAAAAAGAAATTGTCTCAGGTCTAGACATTCTCATTTTAAGAGAATTGATTGGTGGAATATATTTTGGGAAGCCTGCGGGCATAGAAGAAGAAAATGGGGTTAGAAAAGGTTTTAATACTTTAGTATACAGCGAACCTGAAATTAAAAGAATTGCAAAGCTTGCTTTTGAGCTGTCTTTAAAAAGAAACAAGAAACTTTGTTCGGTTGATAAAGCCAATGTTTTACAGGTTATGGTTCTTTGGAGAGAAGTAGTTGAATCCCTTGCCAAAGATTATCCTGAAGTTTCGCTTTCTCATATGTATGTTGATAATGCGGCAATGCAGCTTGTAAGAAATCCTAAGCAATTTGACGTTATCGTAACAGGAAATATGTTTGGCGATATTTTATCAGATTGTGCTTCGATGTTAACAGGCTCGCTTGGAATGCTGCCATCAGCATCTTTAGGAGAAGTTGATGCTGCGGGAAGACGGCTTGCTCTTTATGAACCAGTACATGGCTCTGCTCCAGATATTGCAGGCAAGGGCATTGCTAATCCTTTGGCTCAGATTCTTTCGGTTGCGATGATGTTTAAATATTCTTTAGATATGTCTAAAGAGGCCGAACAGCTTGAAAATGCTGTTAAAGCGGTTTTAAAACAAGGACTTCGCACTAAAGATATTATGCAGAAAGACTGCAAGGAAGTTGGAACCGTAGAAATGGGCGATGCCATTATAAAAGAGCTTGAAAAGGCTGAGTAAAATAAGTCTGATGAAGTTTAAGTATTAAGAGAGAGCTAAGGAAATGACAAATTACAAATCTTCAATTTTTAAAAAGCGTGAAATGGCAGGGGCAAGAAGTCTTTGGAATGCGACTAACCGGCAATATGATCCAAGCCGTCCGATTATTGCGGTCGCCAATTCTTTTACCGAGTTTGTTCCAGGGCATACTCATTTGCAGGAAGTTGGAGAATTAGTTTGTCAGGCAATTTATGAGGCTGGCGGTCTTCCTAAGTTATTTAATACTATTGCTATCGATGATGGGATTGCTATGGGACACGGAGGAATGCTTTACAGTCTTCCTTCTAGGGAAGTAATCGCTGATTCAGTTGAATTTATGGCTAATGCTCACGTTGCCGATGCTCTTATATGCATTTCTAATTGTGATAAAATTACCCCAGGAATGTTGATGGCGGCAATGCGCCTTAATATTCCAACGGTGATTGTCTCTGGCGGACCAATGGAAGCAGGAAGGGCGGTTATTCAAAATAAGGCAAAAAGCCTTGATTTAATTGACGTTATGGTAGCGGCTGGCGATGCTTCAATTTCTGATAACGATGTTAAGATTTATGAAGAAAATTCCTGTCCAACCTGTGGTTCCTGTTCAGGTATGTTTACTGCCAATTCGATGAACAGTTTAGCCGAAGCTTTAGGACTTGCTCTTCCTGGTAATGGGTCGCTTGTAGCAACTCACGAAAAAAGGAAAGAATTGTTTGAAGAAGCTTCTAGAGTTCTGATGAATATTACAAAGCGCTTTTATGAAGAAAAAGATCAAAGCGTTTTGCCTCGTTCGATTGCAACTAAAGAGGCTTTCGAAAATGCAATGCGGTTAGATATTGCGATGGGCGGTTCAACTAATACGGTTTTGCATCTTTTAGCAATCGCACACGAAGCCGAAGTTTCTTTTACAATGAAAGATATTGATAGATTGTCTAGAGTAACTCCTAATCTTTGTAAGGTTGCTCCGTCTTCTTCATATCATATGGAAGATGTTCACCGAGCAGGCGGCATTATGGCAATTTTAGGAGAGCTGGCTCAAAATGGGCTTCTTAATACTAAGGCAAAGACGGTTTACAGCGATAACTTAGAAGAAGCTTTGAAAATCTATGATGTTGCTCGTTCAAGTGAGAAACACAGCTTTTATAAAGCGGCAGCATCAGGAGTTAAGACAATTAAACCCTACAGCCAGTCAAAATATTATGACAGTCTTGATCTTGATCGAAAAAGCGGCTGTATTCGCTCGATAGAAAACGCTTATTCTAAAGACGGAGGGCTTGCGGTTCTTTATGGCAATTTAGCTGAAGAAGGCTGTATTGTAAAAACGGCAGGCGTTGATGAAAGCATACTTACCTTTGAGGGAACAGCAGTTGTCTGCGAAAGTCAGGAAGAAGCGGTTAAAAAGATACTGGGCAAAGAGATTAAAGCAGGTGATGTCGTGGTTATTCGGTATGAAGGACCTAAGGGCGGTCCTGGAATGCAGGAAATGCTTTATCCAACAAGTTATCTAAAATCCGTAGGTCTTGGAAAGAAATGTGCTTTAATTACTGATGGACGTTTTTCTGGTGGAACATCGGGGCTTTCGATTGGACACGTTTCGCCAGAAGCAGCAGAGGGCGGGCTTATCGCTCTTATCAACGATGGCGATAAAATCCAAATTGATATTCCTAAACGTACAATTAATGTTTGTATTAATGAAGATGAGTTAGAAAAAAGAAAGAGGGAACTTTTAGAATTTAAACCCAAGGATAGAAACAGAAAGATTAGTAAAGCTCTTCGTATTTATGCATCATTAGCTGAAAACGCAGCAAAAGGTGCAGTAAGGAAAGACGTGTTGTAATACTTAACAACTTAAGTGCTAATTAACATAGTTTAAACTAGATAGAATAAGCCGTATTACCTGAAGTATTATTATATCTTTTTCTGCAAAATTATTTTAAACCGCCTGATTTTTTTAGGCGGTTTATTTTTGGCTGTCAAAAATAATTCACATACGCAGAGAGCTTTTTGTATTACCATTAATTGTAAAAGTTTTTAATGACTAAATTATAGATGCAAGATAAAGGAGTTTATGATTATGGATAGTAAGGCTAAAAAATGTTTAAAAAATAAATTGAAGTATAAATCTAATAAATTAAAGGTTAAAGGCATAGATGAAAATTTTGAAGACCAGCAAGCCGCAGCTGAAAATTATGAAGATCAAAAAGAAGCTCTTTATATGCTTAGAGATTTAAGAGATGGAGCTTTATATATCGGTAAACGCCCAAGTCAGCCGATTAAACCAACTAAGCCAGTAAAACCATTTATTTTTGATGAAAATGATCCAAAATCTCAAAAAAAGCTTGAAGAATATGAAAAAAAACTCGCAGATTATAATGAGCACAAAGAAGAATATGAAAAAAAATATAAAGAAGACATGGCAACGTATAAAAAAGATCATAACGAATATATATGTAAGACTAAAGATTTAGAATCAATAGAATCAAAGACCGTAAAAATACGTAGTCTTTTGTGGAACAAGGGCGTCAGGGAAGCAATTAAAAAAATTCAAGAAACGCTTAATAAACAGGCTGAGGCAGAATATAAAGAGAAGAGTCAAGATGTAAAGAGTGCCAAAGATGGCAAAAGTAGTAAAAATACAGAAGGTCCAAAATATTTTAGAATAGCTTTTGATGATACCTTGGTATATCGAAAACATCCCAAAGAACCCTATGAAACAGATATTTTAGAAGGACATTATAGCAGAGAAGATAGAACGATTTATCTTCCTCGTTTTACTAAGAAATATACTGGAGGAAGCGAATACATAGAATATTTTAAAGACTGTGAGCTAGACGAAAAGAATTATCCTGAAGATTTTGATTTTTATGCTAAGATGCTTCCTGTTCTTTTTACTCATGAATTAAGGCATGCTGTTCAGCATGCAAATGGGATTTCTTATAAGGATGATGAAAATTTAAAGGCGTGGTTTATAAAAGATAGAGTTATGGAAGCAGATGCTGATGCCTTTGCTGCTTATGTGGCTTATGATTTAGAATCAAAATACGAAGATATTGAATATTTTACTAATGCCAAAAAAACAGACAAAAAAGACATTTTTGAAACGTTTGAGAATGCTAGGCGTGGAACAGATAATGGCGTAGCATCTAAAGCGGCGTTTAAAGCTTGGTTTAATAGTGATGAAAGAAAAGACAGCTATGAATCAAAAATGATCAAAAAACTTTCAAAGGTAAGTAGAGACCATATTTTATTCCTTTATAAAGAATTAGATGTTGAAAAATTATTGAAGGATAGTGCCCTTTATTTAGAAGGCGGTGATATGGCAAAATTTGTATTAAGAGACGAAAACTGTGGGATAAGAAAAAAAACAGCAGATGAGATTGTTCAAATTTTTCCTTTTATAGATGATGTAAAAAAACAAGCTTATGATTTAGCAACTAGAGATAAGCCCCAAAATAATACTAAAAATATAGCTTTTATGAATGCAAAAATTAAACATTCAAGATAAAGGATACTTAATTTTGATGAAAGCACTTAAGACATTATTGTTATTTATGGTTTTTGCGGTTTCTGGTTGCGATAATGAAACGGTAGAAGATAATGCAGTCCAAAAAGAAGGAGGTGTTTTTGAAAAGCTGGGATATAACCCAAAGTGGGAAGAAATTCCAAGTGTCAATGAGTTTAAAGATGTTTTTCTAAAAACAACAGGGCAGAGCTTTGATGATAAAGTAAACGACTGTGCTTATGAGTTAATTAATCCTAAAAGTGATTGTGAAGAAAATTCTGGGTGCGATATAGAAAGAGAGTTAAGAAAAATAGAGAAAACGATGCTGAAAAGAGCAAACCAACGTTTCGATGACATTATAAATCCTTCTTATTTAGTTAAACAATATGATCCTCAAAGTAAAATTAGTTATTTTGAAGATATTTGTTATAAATCTCTTTTTTTGGAATTAAATTATCTTGAAAAAGGTCATAAGCTAGCTTGCAAACGTAGTGATTTCTTTAGAAATTTGATTGAAGATGGTTCATCTTGGCTTCTAAGCAACAATTACTCAAAAGAAGTTATAGATGATTGGTTTGGTTCGCAATACCTCGTTCCCAAAAAGATCAAATTAGATAGAATAGAAAATACTATTTATGATCCATATGTTGTAAGAAAAAAAATACTAAAAGTAAGTGAAGATTTACTACTTTATAAAGATTCAAAATATGCTTCTTTTTGCAAAGCTGTAGCTGAGGGATATGGCTATTTGTTTTATGATAAAGTAGATGTTGATGACAAAGTAAAAAAGATAGAAAAAAATACAGATATAGCTCAAAGCAACGTTAAACTAAAAGATAAGGGTGAACCTGATTATATCATAGAATTTGATTATGATAATGATGGCAAAAAAGAATTAATTCATAGAACATATTTATATGGAGAGCCAGAAAAAGGCAAACCTGAAAACAGCCCAGATTACGGAGATGGAGTGTTTTTGGGAGCAACTCATTGCCAGAGAGAACTACAGAATTACTATGATTCTAGCATTAACAGAGATATCTTAACTGTCTATAAAGACAATATAGGAAAGGTAGAAAAGTATCTAAAAAAGATTAAAACTATAGAAGGTTGGGATCATCTTAAGAGTATAAGAGAAAAGTTTGGTGGTAAAGATCTTGATTATGAATGTTTATACAATATCAAAAAACTTAAAAATGCCGATTTTTTTACGTTTAAGCATAATCCTTATATAATGTATTCTGATGATTATGAGAACAAAGTAATATCTATAAAAGCCAAAGAGTATAATGTTGAGTGTTATTCTCTCCATCTACATTCTAAATTATTTGAAGAAACTGATAGTAGAAAACAAATTAATATTGATTATAAAGCTTTGGTAGCGGGATCCTTTCCTATTTACTATGTAAACGATGACGTTTATTTTTATGATGAGACCCTTTTAGATGAAATTAAGAAAATATCTTATAATGTTTCTTGGTATGATTCCGATACTAGGAATAAAGTTGAAGAATATCTAAAAGATAAGGCAAAAACGATATGCAATGTTGATTTGGATAAAGTTCAATATAAGCCAGAAAACAAGGCAAAGATTTTAAAATTAAGAAAAGATAATAGCGAAGAAGCCGTTTTAGATGAAGCTAAAATTGTTTTTAACGATGATATTCCTAAAGAGCAGAAAGAATGTGGACTAAATTTTGAACAAGATAATTGCACATTATATATTTTAAATAATAGTAATGAAGGTATTAAAGCTAGATATTTTTTACCAATGGCAGCAAAAGAGACAAAAAATACCCAAAGAGAGCTTATGTATATTAATGATGGCTATAACGACACCGTCATAGAACCTGGTCAGTTTGCTCAAATTGACATTCCTGTCCCTCTTTTCTTAAGTGTACATAAAAAAACATGGATAAATAAGTTTTTTTAAATAAAAGATTTAAAAGGATACTTAATTTTGATGAAAGCACTTAAGACATTATTGGTATTTATGTTTTTTGTCGTTTCTGGTTGCGATAAGGCGATAGCAGAAGATAATGCAGTCCAAAAAGAAGGAAGTGTTTTTGAAAAGCTGGGATATAACCCAAAGTGGGAAGAAATCCCAAGTGTTAATGAGTTTAAAGATGTTTTCCTAAAAACAACAGGGCAGAGCTTTGATGATAGGGTTAACGATTGTGCTTATAAAGCTGTTAGCTCAATAAAAAATGGAGTAGAAAGGCTTAATTCAGATACAGTAGGTGGTTCTTTAGAAATTTTGGATAACAAGCCTTTTCGTGCTCGTAAGTATGTGCCATATAATTATCATAAATATTGCGATGGCGTTTTAGATTCAAACTTAAATTATCCTAAAAAAGGTCATAAACTAGCGTGCAAACGTAGCGATTTTTTTAGAAATTTGGTTGAAGATGGTTCTTCTTGGTTTTTAAGCAATAAAGATTCTAAAGAATTTGTTAAAAATTGGTTCTGGGGTAAATATGCTCTTCCTAAAGACACTAAAATAGATAACATAGAAAATACTCTTTATGATCCTTCTTTTGTAAAAGAAAACGTATTTAAAGATACTTTTGAGGCAATTTATTATAACAAAACTAAGGACATCTTTATTTGCAAAGCTATAGCTGAAGGTTATGGTTTTTATTCCTATGATAAAGTTAGGACAAAAGATGGAATAAAAAAAATAGAAAAAGATACCAATATAGCTCAAAGCCAAATTACCTTAGATCATAAACTCGAACCAGATTATATTATGGAGCTTGATTATAACAATGACGGCAAAAGGGAGCTGATTCATAAAATATCTTTGCATTCAAGCGCAGAGCTTGGATGCCCTAATCCAGATGGCAGTATAAATTTTGATCAATGTGATTGTTGGTGTGATATTTCTGGTATGAAAGAAGATGAAATAAAACCATGCGACTGCGACTGTGGATTTGATCGTCCTTTTGTTGCTATTTATGAAAATAATATTGAAGAGGTAAAGCAATATTTAAAAACACCCGATCTTATTATTAAAGATTGGTATCATTATAATATGATTAAAGAAAAATTTGGTGGGGAAGATCTAAAATATGAATGTTCTTGCTATGTAAGAGATTTTGTTCAGAATACCGATTTTTTAACGTTTAGAAATGAAACTTATATCATAGATTTTATTGATAAAAGAAATTATCCTGATAATTATATCGGAGAAGTTTTACATCCCAAGGGAAAGACAAGTAGATATTCTACGGGAAGATGGTGTGATTCTGTTTGTTATTTAAAGGAAGTGTATTCTTGGGATTTAATAGATGATGACTCTGATTATATAAAGGCGTCAGTAGTAGATGCTTTTCCTATCTATTATGTAAATGATGACAGCTATCTTTATGATGAAAGCCTTTTAGATGAAATTAAGAAAATATCTTATAATGTTGCTGATTATGGTTCCGATAGAAGAAACGAGGTTGAAGAATATCTAAAAGATAAGGCAAAAACGTTATGCAATGTTGATTTGGATAAAGTTCAATATAAGCCAGAAAACAAGGCAAAGATTTTAAAATTAAGAAAAGATAATGGCGAAGAAGCAGTTTTAGATGAAACTAAAATTGTAAAAAATATTACAATTCCAGAAAAACAAAAGATATGCGGATTAAATCAGAAAAGTGAAAGATGCACATTATACATCTTAAATAATAGTGGCAAAGAAGTTACAGCTAGGCACTTTTATATTTTAGCATCAAAAGAAACAGGACTTTATCAAGAAGATATAATGTATATTAATGATGGCTATAACGATGCCGTCATAAAACCTGATCAGTTTGCTCAAATTAATATCCCTGTCCCCTTCTATTTATATTACATAGAAGATGGAACTGAACAACTGTATGTAAAAGATTAACGATAAGCTTGAGGTTGAGTTTCTAAAAAGCTCTCAATATAAGGACATTTACTTTTGATGAAGTCACTTAAAGTATTATTGTTATTTATGGTTTTTGTCGTTTCTGGTTGCGATAATGAAGCGGGAAAAGATGATGCAGTCCAAAAAGATGGAAGTGTTTTTGAAAAGCTGGGATATAATCCAAAGTGGGAAGAAGTTCCAAGCATCAATGAGTTTAAAGATGTTTTTCTAAAAACAACAGGGCAGAGCTTTGATGATAGGGTTAACGACTGTGCTTATAAAGCTATTAGCTCAATAAAAAAAGGAGTAGAAAGGCTTAATTCAGATACAGTAGGTGGTTCTTTAGAAATTTTAGATAACAAGCCTTTTATCACTAATGAAAGTCTACCATATAGTTGTAAAAAAGAATGCTATGAAATCCTATATTCAAACTTAAATTATCTTAAAAAAGGTCATAAACTAGCTTGCAAACGTAGCGATTTCTTTAGAAATTTGGTTGAAGATGGTTCTTCTTGGCTTTTAAGCAGTAATGTTTCTCAAGACGATTTAGATGATTGGTTTTGGGATAGATATATAGTTCCTAAAGATGAGATACTTAGCGACATAAATAAGACCATTATAAAGAGTACAACTTCCACTATTTATGATTTGTTTATTGTAAAAGAAAGAATACTAAGAAAAGGCAATATAATTAAAAAAGGCAGACCTATAATGTCCTTCAAACATCCTGAATATGAGGACGTTTGTAAGACTGTTGCAAACGAGCAAGGATATAGGCTTTTCAATGTTGATATGAAAAATGGGACGGAGAAAACAGGGAAGATAAAGGAAATAAAAAAATATACTAATATAGCTCAAAGCAACGTTAAACTAAAAGATAAAGGTGAACCTGATTATATCATAGAATTTGATTATGATAATGATGGCAAAAAAGAATTAATTCATAGAACATATTTATATGGAGAGCCAGAAAAAGGTAAACCTGAAAATAGCCCAGATTCTGGAGATGGAGTGTTTTTTGGACCAACTCATTGTCAGAGAGAACCTCAGAATTATTATGATCCTAGCATTAACAGAGATCTCTTAACTGTCTATAAGGACAATATAGGAAAGGTAAAAAAGTATCTAAGAAAGACTAAAACTATAGAAGGTTGGGATCATCTTAAGAGTATAAGAGAAAAGTTTGGTGGTAAAGATCTTGATTATGAATGTTTGTATAATATCAAAAAACTTGAAAATGCCGATTTTTTTACGTTTAATGGTAAAAATTACATAATATCTTTTCATAGTTCTATGGCAGAAGTTATACTTATAGATGGAGAAAAGTATAAGAAGGTTTGCACGGCTAAACTTTTTTTCCCAAGGGAAATAGAAAATATTATAGGTACTACTGATTATATAAAGGCGTCAGTAGCAGGGGCTTTTCCTATCTACTATGTAAATGATGACAGCTATCTTTATGATGAAAGCCTTTTAGATGAAATTAAGAAAATATCTTATGAGGTTGCATTTTCTAAACCATCGTTTAGAGATAAGGTCGAAGAATATCTAAAAGATAAGGCAAAAACGATATGCAATGTTGATTTGGATAAAGTTCAATATAAGCCAGAAAACAAGGCAAAGATTTTAAAATTAAGAAAAGATAATGGCGAAGAAGCAGTTTTAGATGAAACTAAAATTGTAAAAAATATTACAATTCCAGAAAAACAAAAGATATGCGGATTAAATCAGAAAAGTGAAAGATGCACATTATACATCTTAAATAATAGTGGCAAAGAAGTTACAGCTAGGCACTTTTATATTTTAGCATCAAAAGAAACAGGACTTTATCAAGAAGATATAATGTATATTAATTATGGCTATAACGATGCCGTCATAAAACCTTCTCAGTTTGCTCAAATCAATATTCCTGTCCCCTTTTATCTATATTACATAGAAGATGGAACTGAACAACTGTATGTAAAAGATTAACGATAAGCTTGAGGTCAATTTTTCAAGAGGCTTTAAAGATAAAGGATTTTCTATTTTAACGAATTTTAGAGTGCAGAGTTATCCTGCTAAAATAAAAAAAATGTAAATAAACCTTTTTTGTTTGGCATAAAATCCGTATCTTATTTTCTAAAGAGACAATATTAAGGTTTAGTTGAGAATATGGAAAAGACACCATTCAAATTTTTGTGGCATTATGCCAAAAAGTTGAAAGCTTATGTTTTTTGGACAATAGGAATTTTAGCTTTTTCAGATTTGTTTTTAAGAATAGGATTTTTTTACGGTTCTAGGATAGTCGATGTTGTTCTAAAGACAGAAAATAAAGAAGCGGCTTTTTATCAAGCGCTTAAGCTAACCTTTCTGCTTGGTGTTTTTATGTTGGCATCGGGCATTATTCGAAATTTTTTAACTAATGTCCAAGCAAAGTATCAGCCATATTATATTCTGCTGGTTAGCAAAGATTTATTTTCATATGTTCATAAACATTCTCCAGCATTTTTTATTGAGGAAATGTCGGGCAGAATAGGCAGTAA
Source organism: Alphaproteobacteria bacterium (assembly GCA_050175015.1). GTDB lineage: Bacteria > Pseudomonadota > Alphaproteobacteria > JBFXJJ01 > JBFXJJ01 > JBFXJJ01. The sequence goes on from JBFXJJ010000003.1 coordinate 73,790, forward strand.
AATTAATAATATTATAAATGCCTGTTATCGGTCTTATTTTGATATTACCTTTGGGGTCGTTAACACTTCTTTGTGTTTATTAATAACCATAGCCTTTCTAGTAAAAATTAATTTTTATATGGCACTGATTTTAACCGTCTATATGGCTCTATTTGTTCTTGTAATTGTAAAAATCAGTAAGGAAATAAGCTATTATTCAGAAAAATATGCGAACGCTAATTCTAAGGCAAACGGTATTTTAATTGACAGTTTTACTAATGTTTTAGAGGTTAAAAATTTTGGGACATATAACTTCGAAAAAAGGAATTATTTCAAAGCGCTGAAAAAAGTCAGAGAGGCAGATAAGCAGGAGATTTTGAAATACGCCAAGCTGTTTTATATTCAGGCTTTTATGCAAAAATTTTCCTTGGTTATGTTTTGGTTTCTTCCTTTGATATATTGGTATAAAGGAATGATAACAACCGCAGATTTTGTTTTTGTCGGCGTTTTAGTTAACGAACTTCAAGGTATGCTTAATATTGTTGGTTTTCAAACCGTTAATTTATTTAAACTTCGAGGTGAGATCGGAGATGCGCTTAAACTTTTGGCTCGTTCTCACGATATAAAAGATGCGATTGATGCTAAAAAGCTAAAAGTAGAAAAAGGAAATATCGAATTTTCTAAGGTTACGTTTAATTATAAGAAAACCGAACCGTTATTTGATAATCTGAACGTCAAAATAGAGGCGGGTGAAAAGGTAGGCTTGGTTGGCAGATCAGGTTCTGGAAAATCGAGCTTTATTAAGCTCCTTTCAAGATATTATGATATTCAAAAAGGGCAAATATTAATTGATGGTGTTGATATAAAAGAAGTTACTCAAGAAAGTCTGCATAAAAATATCGCAATTATTCCGCAGGATATAACGTTGTTTAATCGTCCTTTGATAGAAAATATTCGTTATGGCAATATTAAAGCCAGTGATGAAGAGGTTTTTAAAGCATCAAAGAAAGCTTATGTTGATGATTTTATTAATAAACTGCCTGATAAATATGAAACCTTTGTCGGAGAACGAGGCGTTATGCTGTCAGGAGGACAACGGCAAAGAATAGCAATAGCTAGAGCAATATTGAAAAATGCTCCCATTTTAATTTTAGATGAAGCGACAAGTTCTTTAGATAGTGAATCAGAACAATATATTCAAAAATCAATTAAGTCTTTAATGAGAAACAAGACCGTATTAGCAATAGCTCACAGACTTTCAACGCTAAGAGAAATGAACCGTATTTTAGTTTATGATGACGGCAGAATAGTTGAAGAGGGAACGCATCGGGACTTGATTAAAAAGAATGGAATCTACAGCACCTTATGGGATATGCAGTCTGGAGAATTTGTTAGTTAAGTTTAGGGCGTTTTACTTGTTTGTGACGATATAAAAAGGCCTATTGATACTTAGCCAAAAAGCAAAGTAAAAGCTAATAACGTGATAAAGAAAATTTTTAAGCTAAATACAGCTTGTGATTAAAGATTTTTGTTAGCAATAATTTTAGCGAAAAAAGGGCTTAAAATAAGCACAAACATAAAGCGCAAAATTTGCATTGTCATAACAAAATCCGCATCAACCTTGCTGGAAGATGCGATAATAGCAACGGTATCAGCACCTCCTGGACTTGTTGCAAGATAAGCGGTAAGCGGTTCAATATTCCAGAAGAAAACTAAACAAGCAGCGAGCAAGCCGCATAATCCTATTAGGGTGATAGTACAAAATAAAATGCGGGGTAAGGCTTTTACGGCGTGTTTTAACAGTTCAGGGGTAAAATTAAGTCCTATACGCCAGCCAATAAAAGCATAAGCAATGGCAAGTAGCGGTTTAGGGAGTTCAATAGTTATCAATCCGCAACGAGATAGGACAATTCCTGCTAGTAAGGATAAAAGAAGCCCCCCAGCTCTAAACTTTATGAAATGAGCGGTTAAACAGCAAAGAATAACTACTGCGGTCGTTTGTAATAATGGCAGCCACAATATTGTTTGCACCCAGACATTACTGGCAACGTGGTTGTAATTATTGTCACCCCATATTCTAGATGCTGTTGATGCGATTGTTGCTACGAGCAGAACTCTTAAATATTGCATAAAGGCAACAACCTGAGTGTCAGCACCATAGCTGTCCGCCATAATAGTCATTGCAGTTGCTGCTCCAGGACTAAGTCCCCAAGCTATGGTTGTCCCTGGAAGTATTTGGGTGCGCATCATAACGAGTCCTAAGATTGTGCTTAAGGCAACAACGGTTAGGGCGCCAACAATGAAAAACCACCAGTTAGTTTCAGAGCCGTTTTCAATTTGCATAGACGATACGGTTTGAGCAATCATACAGCCTGTAAAACCTTGTGCTAGATTATAAGCTGCGGCGTTAATGGAAATCTTATGTCCGTAATTGGCAATTATAATACCCGAAACTAAAGGCCCCAAAAGAAAAGCGGCAGGAATTCCAAGCCAAGTCATTATCGAACTTAAAACTATTGATAAAAAAACAAGAGCTGCCACTTTTAGAATTTTATGAGGCATAAGGAAAAATCCTAGTTTAAATTTTTTATTTATTCTTGAGAAGGTTATGAACCATTTTAAAATGATAAGCAAATATTAAAATAAAAAAACATTGACAAGATGCGCTAGCCTATATATTAACCAGCCATGTTCAAATAAAGACAAAAGAGAGCCGCCAATGACTAATAAATGCTCTTTTAGTAGAACCGGCTATGATAATATTTTAATTATAGACTTTGGTTCTCAAGTAACTCAGCTTATAGCCAGAAGAGTGCGTGAGAGTGGAGTTTACTGCGAGATTTGTCCTTTCAGTAGTGTTAATGAAGCTAAAATAACAGAGCTAAATCCCAAAGGAATCATCTTATCTGGAGGGCCGGCTTCCGTTACTTCTGATGGCAGTCCCAGAGTTCCTGATTTTGTTTTTAATCTAGGGCTTCCTATTTTAGGAATATGTTACGGGCAGCAGACAATGTGTTTGCAGCTTGGTGGAGCCGTCGAACGCTCTGACCACAAAGAATTTGGGCGTTCATATATTAATATTACGGACGATTGTGATTTATTTAAGGGTGTCTGGAGCAAGGGAGGCCGAGAACTTGTTTGGATGTCTCACGGAGATCGTGTTGAGGCATTACCAAAAGGATTCAAAGTAGTAGCTAAATCTGTTGGCGCTCCTTGTGCTGTTGTGGCTGATGATGTTAAAAAGTTTTATGGTGTTCAATTCCACCCCGAAGTTGTTCATACGCCTAAAGGCTCAAAGCTTCTTTACTCTTTTACGCATAAAATCTGTAAGTGCCAGAGTAATTGGAGTATGAATGCCTTTTTGGCTGATAAAATCGTTAAAATAAGAGAACAAGTCGGCAGTAAAAAAGTTATTTGCGGACTGTCGGGCGGCGTTGATTCTTCTGTAACTGCGGTTTTGCTTCATAGGGCGATAGGTGATCAACTTACGTGTATTTATGTCGATACAGGACTTATGCGTGAAGGTGAAACTACTCAAGTAGTAGAAATGTTTCGTAACCAATATAATATTCCTTTAATTCACGAAGATGCTTCGGAAAGGTTTTTAACGGCATTAGATGGAGTAGAAGATCCTGAGACTAAGCGCAAAATTATCGGTTCAATGTTTATCGACGTTTTTGATGATTGTGCCAAAAGGATAGGGGGTGCTGATTTTCTTGCTCAAGGAACGCTTTATCCCGATGTTATTGAAAGTGTTTCATTTACAGGCGGTTCTCCTGTAACGATTAAATCCCATCATAATGTCGGCGGACTTCCTGAGCGTATGAAACTTAAATTGGTGGAGCCATTAAGAGAATTGTTTAAAGATGAGGTAAGAGATTTAGGAAGAGAATTAGGGCTTCCTGAATCTTTTATTAAAAGACACCCTTTTCCAGGTCCTGGTTTAGCTATTAGGATTCCAGGGGCAGTTAGTTCCGAAAAGCTCAAAATCTTACGTAAAGCCGATACCATTTATCTCGAAGAGATTAAAGCTGCCAATCTTTATGATACCATTTGGCAGGCTTTTGCTGTTCTGCTTCCGGTTCGTACTGTCGGAGTAATGGGCGATGAACGCAGTTATGATTATGTCTGCGCTCTTAGAGCTGTTACCTCAACCGATGGAATGACTGCTGATTATTTTCCTTTTGATTACGCTTTGTTAAGCAGAATTTCTAATCGCATCATAAACGAGGTTCGGGGAATTAATCGAGTTGTTTATGATGTTACCTCAAAACCACCTGGCACGATAGAATGGGAATAGCAATATGACAGACAACTACACTTCAGATCTTTATATTTCTTGGGACGAGCTGCAAAGTTACGCTCAAGCACTTGCTAGGCAAGTCTATCAGAAAGTTCCTTATATCAATAAAGTTTTAGCGGTTACAAGAGGCGGGCTTTTTCCTGCTGGTATTATTGCGAGAGAACTTAACATTAGGCAGGTCGATGCTATAAGTGTTGAATCTTATTATGAGCAGTCTCGGAATGAACCTAAAATTATTAAGGACTGCCAAGAAGAGTTTAGGGATACCGTGTTGGTTGTTGATGATTTAGTTGATACGGGAAGTACCTTTGGACTTTTAAGAAAACACATTGAGAATGCCCATTTTGCTACCATATTTGCAAAACCTAACGGGATTAAAAGTGTAGATAGTTATTTTAGAGATGTTCCGCAGTCAACTTGGGTTAGGTTTCCTTGGGATACAACTAGACAATATTCTGCGCCTCTTATTAAAGATCGGTAGATTATATAAGATTATTACTCTTATGACTAATAAAATAAAAACGAAGCGATTATATCGTTATTAGTTGCTTAACTAAATAAATTAAGTTGAATTCTTTTAAACGATTGCTGAAAGAAGATATATTTGATTAGTTCTTCTTGTTATCATCTCAAAAGCTGTAATTAAATTTTGATAGGTTTGGCTGTAAATGTTAGAAATAGGAACAGATGGCAAAAGACGCTGTTTTGGAAACAAAATAGGGCAAGAGTTTTATGCATATTACCACGATAATGAGTGGGGGGTGCCAGTTTATGATGACAGAATTTTATTTGAGATGTTGATTTTGGAAGGGGCTCAAGCAGGCTTAAGCTGGGAAACAGTCTTAAAAAAAAGAGAAGGCTATCGTAAAGCTTTTCATAATTTTGATGTTACTAAAGTTGCAGAGATGTCAGATGAGGAATTAAACGGTTTGTGCTGTAATCCTGAAATTATACGGAACCGCCTTAAAATATATTCTTCACGAAAAAACGCTAAAGTTTTTATAAACATTCAGCAAGAATTCGGAAGTTTTTCAAAATTCTTGTGGTCATTTGTAGATAACCAGCCGATAGTTAATCACTATAAAGCGTGGAAAGAGGTTTCAGCCAAAACAAAGCTTAGCGATACTATTTCTAAAGAATTAAAGAAAAGAGGTATGAGTTTTGTTGGTTCCACAATAATTTATGCCTATATGCAAGCGGTCGGTATGGTTAATGACCATCTTGAAGATTGCTGGTGCCGTCAAGAAAAATGAAAGAACGGCATCAAAGTTATAGCGAAATACATAAATAATTCCCAATAATACGCTTTAAATGGCTTTTTAGTAAAAAATTGATGTTTATAAAGAATTAAAAAGCCCTCTTAATAAATAGAGGGCTTTTTTTTATCTGTTGTCAAGTTGAGCTCTAACTGTTCGTATGCCTAATGACGTTATGCGATAAGGAAGGCTGTTTTTTGAAGCCACAAGACCTTTTTTACGCAATTTATTAAAAATAATCATAGTGCAATGTGTTAGTACCCAACCATCGCGATTGAAACATAAAATTTTTATAATTTTATTTTTTTCATTTTTTTCGACTTTAATTAAGCCGCCTTGAGCCAACGCGTGTAGAACACGTTGCTCATCTTTTGAAATATTCATTTGGAAAGAAATCCCTGTTTTTTGCCATAATTAAAAAGCTGCAAAAACAAAAAGAAACGTTTTGCAGTAAATTCATAAGGCTAACTTTTTAGCCTTAGCAAAAAACAAGCTCTATAGACATAAAATCTCCGAAATTAAAAGAGACGTTAATTATAACCCAGAAAAGCAGCAAAATCAAACTAAAACCATAAAAAATAACTAAAAGCTGATTGGGGAAGATTAAAATTCAGCTTTTAGTTATTAGGTAACGGAGGTTTGTTAGAACCTATCCGTTGACTGCGGTTTGCAAAATGATACGGCTTTGTTTTAAATCAATATCGCCATGTTCTCCTAGAGAAGTGCGACCGTGAGCTTCTAATGTTTTCATAATAGGCTCAATGGCGTTTTCATCTAAATCAACATCTTTGAGGGAAGTCGGGACTTGCATGGTTTTAAAGAATTTTATGGTTTCAGCAATAGCAGCTTCGATACGTTCGTCCTTGCTGCCTTGATTGATTCCAAGCACACGTTCTCCATATTGCAGAAGTTTTTGTTCTTTTTCTTTACGTTTTACCTTCATAACCGCAGGTAAAATTATGCTCAATGTGCGAGCATGATCAATCCCGAAATTGCCAGTAATTTCGTGACCAATCATATGAGTTGCCCAATCTTGAGGAACACCAACAGCAATCAGCCCGTTTAAAGCTAACGTTGCTGACCACATAATATTAGATCTTGCTGCGAGGTCTTTAGGATTGAGTAATGCTTTAGGGCCTTCCTCCATGAGAGTCAAAAGAAGCCCTTCAGAGAAACGATCTTGAACTTTTCCTTCGGCAGGATAGGTTATGTATTGTTCCATAATGTGCACAAAAGCGTCAACTACACCGTTAGATGTTTGTCTTTGCGATAAAGAAAATGTTGTTTCTGGATCTAGAACAGCAAAATTGGGAATAACCAGAGGTGATGAAAAAAATAGTTTATCAATACCTCTTGATATAACGGCGCCAAAATTGGATTCAGAACCAGTCGCAGGAAGGGTTAAAACACAGGCTAAAGGTACAGCATTATTAACTTGAGCAAACTTAGTGCAAAGTTCCCAAGGATCGCCACCATCATAAAAGCAAGCAGCAGAAATAAATTTGCTGCCGTCTATTACCGACCCGCCGCCAACAGCTAAAATAAAATTGAAGCCTTCATCTTTAATTTTTTTTACAGCTTTCATAAGAGTATCATATTGAGGATTAGGTTCGATTCCTCCAAACTCTTCCCATTCATAGCCTGAAAGTGCTTTCTTTACTTGGTCATAGACCCCATTTTTTTTAATTGAGCCTCCGCCATAGGTTACAAGAATCTTTTTGCCTTTAGGAATAGCTCCTGCTATTTGTGCAATTTGACCTTTGCCAAAGATGATTTTAGTTGGATTATAAAATGTAAAATTTTCCATAAGGCTGCTTTCCCCCAATTATAATTTGTCAGAGGCATTATTATGGCATCAATAACAAAAAATAAAATATTTATTTCTATCAAAAGCTTGCCTAAAGCTATCAAAAAAAGTTTATTTTGCTGGCGTATTTTATAAAATAATGCATAATGGTATCGTTATGTTAAATGAAATGAGTGCGCTTGCAGAAACAATAGTTGGTGAAAATATCGGCATCTTTGATACGAATATTAGAGGTGTGCGTATTTTCCGTCTCACAGAGACTACAATAAAAAGACCTTTTCCCTATAACGCTAGTATCGTTATCGTTTTGCGTGGGAAAAAAATAGGCTACATTCAAGATAGAGAAATTCATTATAATGATAATAATTATTTAGTTTTAGCAGCACCAATACCATTAGAATGCAGGGCTTTTGCTACGCCTGAAAAACCGCTTGTTGGCATTAGTATTGATATTAACCTTGGAATCTTACAAGAAATTTGGCGTAATTTAGATCCCAATTATCTTGCTCAGAAAATCAAAACTGCGAATTTTGTTGAGGTTGCGCAATCGTCGCCTCTTACAGATGAAATGAAATATGTTATTAAACGCCTTTTAAATATTCTTAGTGATAGTGAAAAATCAAAAGTTTTAGGTGATAGTATTGTTAAAGAACTATATTATCAGGTTTTGAAAGAAGAACAGGGAGAAGCTCTTTACGCACTTGCTAATGATAATAATGATTTTACTAAATTAGTTCAGGTTTTAATCAAAATTAATAACAACATTGCAGGGCAAATTACCGTTGGCAAAATGGCAGAAGACGCTAATATGAGTATTCCGAGCTTTCATAGAAAGTTTAAGAAGTTTACCGGAGATACCCCCGTACAATTTTTTAAAAAAGCACGTTTAAGCAGAGCAAAGAGCCTTATTGACCAGCGTGGAATGAAAATCAATGAAGCCGCCCAAGCTGTTGGGTACGAAAGCTATTCTCAATTTAGTAGAGAGTTTAAAAGAGTTTTTGGATATCAGCCAAGGATATTAAAGCATCGAGACACTCTGAATGATGACTATCTTAGAGAATAGCGGTTTAAAGCGAATATAACTTATGGCGCATAGCAATTAAATAAAACGGTTCTTGTTTTTTGACTTAGGCATAGCAATAACAGCATATATGAATTGTTTTGACTGTTATAATCTGTTTTTTAGGTTGTAAACTAATTTAGCAAGAGATAACGTTTACCGCAAGACCGCCTTTAGATGTCTCCTTGTATTTTTCCTGCATATCAAGTCCTGTCTGACGCATAGTTTCTATTGCTTTGTCAAGCGATACCATATGCGTGCCATCACCTTTTAGTGATAAGCGAGCAGCATTTATAGCCTTGATTGCTCCCATAGCATTGCGTTCAATGCACGGAACTTGCACAAGTCCTGCTACAGGATCGCATGTAAGCCCTAAATTATGCTCGATGCCGATTTCGGCTGCATTTTCAATTTGTTCATTCGTCCCCCCAATCGCTGCAACCAGTCCTGCTGCTGCCATAGAGCAGGCTACGCCAACTTCGCCTTGACATCCGACTTCAGCTCCAGAAATAGAAGCGTTGTTTTTATAAAGATTAGCAATCGCGGTTGCTGCCATAAAAAAGTCGATAATGCCCTTTTCATTAGATGTTGGGCAGTATCGTTCGTAATATCTTAAAACAGCGGGGATAATTCCTGCGGCTCCGTTAGTTGGAGCTGTTACAACCTGTCCACCAGATGCATTTTCTTCATTAACTGCGATTGCCCATAGATTAACCCAATCCATAATATCAAGAGGATCATATTGATTTTTTTCAAAACGCTTTTGCAGGTTAGTGTAGAGTTCTTTAGCACGTCTTTTAACGTTTAAGCCTCCAGGCAAAACCCCCTCTTTGCTGCAGCCTCTATCAATACAGTTATTCATAACATCTCTGATATAGAGTATTTTTTCTTTTACCTCTTCCTTGGGCATTTCGGTTATTTCGTTTTGCATCATCATATCAGCAATAGATAATTTGCTTTTATGCCCTAAAGTGAGTAACTCAGCTGATGAGGCAAAATTATAAGGCCCAGGGGTTGCAGGCACAATATTTTTGCCTTTATTGTAATCTCTCTCGGTTGTTACAAATCCTCCGCCAATAGAATAATAAACATCACTGAAAATAAGGTTGTTGTTTTCATCGAAAGCACTAAATTTCAATCCATTGGAATGCAAAGGAAGGGTTTCATTTTTATGGAGGCAGATATCGTCTTGATGATTATATGATATTTTCTTTTTATCATTTAAGAGAATATGATGCTCTCTTTTTACGTCATCAATTAAAAGCGGCACCAAGTCACAATTGACGGTTTCAGGCATTTGTCCCATTAAGCCTAAGATAACAGCATCTAAAGTTCCGTGTCCTTGACCAGTTAGAGCTAAAGAGCCATAAAGATCAGTTTGAACTCTTTCGGTTTTTTCAAAAATTTTTTTGTTTTCAAGATTAGTTAGAAAAGAGTAAGCAGCCCTCATTGGACCTATAGTATGAGAACTTGAAGGGCCAATTCCTATTTTGAAAATATCAAAGATACTAACGAGCATTTTTTTGCCTCTTATTTTTTAAAGTTAAACTTGCTTATATCTTTCGTAAGCTAGAGCTCAAGAAAATTCAAGTGGCTATTTTAATAATAAAAAAGATAGTATTAAAACTAATTATCGGCACGGTGAAGCATAATCTCAACAATTTCACCTCTTTCCCAAAGACGCATACGAGGTCCCCAAGTGCCTGTTCCTCTTGAGACAATCAGAGCCATATCGTTGATATCATATTTTCCTTTGTATAGATTATAGCGCGTTTTAACTAAGTATCCAAAAGGCCATATTTGACCTGCGTGGGTATGCCCTGATATCATAATATCAACTCCTTTTTGAGCCGCTTCAACGTATTTTACGGGGGCATGAGATAAAAAAATGGTTGTTCCTTCTTTTAAGTTTTGAAATGTCTTATCAATAGGGTTTAGGCTTCTTTGGCCAAAACTTAAATCTTCTATTCCCGCAATATTTAACTTAGGTGCGATTTCTTTGTTTTCATTATACAGGAAGTTAACATTGGTTTGTTCAATAGGAAAAATACCTTTAGCAATATAATTATCATCATGATTGCCGACTACTGCCCAAACTCCCATGGGAGCTTTTAGTTTGTTAATTAAATCGAGATGGCTTTCTAATAAAGGTTCTCTTCCTTCAATAATATCTCCAACGAGCACAATTATGTCCGGCTTTTTAAAATTGACCGTTTCTACAACCTTAGAAAACCAGCTGGGCTTTATTAGCTTGCCCAAGTGAATGTCTGACAATGCTATAATTTTAATGCCGTCAAGTTCAGGACTTAGGTTTGATATTTTTAAATTATACGTTGTAAGTACAGGTTGTCTGATTGCCTGAATGTTGGCAAAAACAGCCATTGCAAGTCCTGCAATTAAAGCAACCCCCCGTAATGCTGGGACATATTGTTTGAAAAAAAAGCCAAACCCAGTTATGACATCAACTAAAAGCATTGCCGAAAACATAATGAAAATCAATCCAATAGCGTTCATACCTACAGATTCAGCAATGGCGGCGGCATTGCCCGTATTCTTATGACCAAACTTCCAGCCAACAACAACCAGTGTCCAAAGACAAAAGCCAAGTATTAGCCAAGAGGGGAGAGATAAATATTTAACAATCAAAGGAATTGCTGCTGCGCGCAAAAAGATGTAGAGCAGCATTAACGATACTAAACCGATAAAAATTAAACCAAACACAATATAAACCATAAAAATCACTATAATGTTAAAGAGTTGAAACATTATAGATAGTTTTTTTGAAATTGGTAAAGCTTAAATTGTTTTAAGCAATATAAGCGTTTGCAGCTTCTTTCATATCTTCTTCTATTTTCTTGGTAATTTTTTCTTCAATTTTTAATCTTTCTTCGGGAGATAAGGCATCAAATTCTTCTTGAGTTAGTCCTTCATCTTTGAGATACATTTCCCATAGGCGTTCTTCGGGGCTTTTTTGAGCAAAATCTAAAAAGTCTTGTTCGGTTTGGGAGTAAGATCCATCTGTGGAGCTTGATTCTTGTACAACCCCTCCGATTAATTGGGCATAAAAATTGGTTTTTGCTGAGGCACTATCGCTTTCTGAAACGCTTGATATGCTATCATTGTTTTGGCTGCTGCCTGAATACTTTTCAATGTTTTGAGTAACTTGAGCTAAAAAGCTTAAGCCTGATAATTGCTCGCCCAAAGCATTTTGAGTGTCATCTTTTATCTTACTAAAATTAACTCCAGAAAAAAGAGAAGCATTGTTTTCAACTATACTCATACCAACCTCCTAAAAAGATATATCTAAAAGCACATCATTAATAATCTCATGCAAAAAATGTGCCTATAGCGGTGTTTGAGTTAACGCGTTGATTTTATATGATTTTGTTGTTTTTATTGTGTTTGCAGCGCTTATTAAGGTGCAATTTTTTCTTAAGTTTTAGGCAAAAAAGTTCTGGGAAGTGTTTTTTATGATGCTTGTTTTTTTGTTATTCATTATCGGAGTGGTATTGAACAGTTATGGTTTTGCCGCCAACAATAAAGTCTTTGATTTTATTTTTTATCCAAGTTTTTAGTTTTGAGCGAACATAAGGAATTAAACCAAAAAAGGCTGCAACATCAGTTAATATTCCAGGCGTCAGGAAAAGAAAGCCGCAGATTAAAACGATAACACCGTCAATAACTTCATCGGTGGGCATAACGCCAACCATAAGATCTTTTTTTATGTTATATAATATTTTAAGACCTTGATATTTGGAGATAAAAGCCCCAGCTGCTGCCGTTATAACGATTAACAATAATGTATAAGCAATGCCTATGAGCTGTCCAATTTTAATCAAAATTACAAGCTCTAAAAAAGGAATAGCAGCAAAGAATAAAAAAAGTTTTAAAAACATAATGACGTTAGCTTAACTTCAAATATCGGCTTATAGCAAGAAGTTTTGCAAAAGGAGATAAAAAACCAAAACTTTAGTTCTGGTTTTGAGTATTTTTTTAGAATAATTTTAATTTCTAATAAAAAAAGATTGACGTTGCTATTATTTTTAATCTACACTAAATCAATCGGAATTAAGGTGTAGCTAGGAGATTGGTGATTATGACAAACAAGCAAAAAAAGAAAGCTGATAAAATTACAGAGATATCAAGGGCTCTTCCAAATGTTGCCTTTGCGGCACTTTTAGGTGTGGCATCAGCGATTGCAGCATCAGATGTAGTTTTAGCGCAAAGTTGCCATTCTTCTGGGGAAAATTTGGTTGATATTGCTAATAGGGCTGCCGCTTTGGCTAAAAGTTCTTTAGCGGTACAAGTTTTAAAACTTAATGAAAAAAACATTTTAACTGAAAATAGATATCTCGTTGCGAAGTTTGTAGACAAGCCCAAAATGGGAATTTCGGTGTTAAAGCTTAATATCTTTGATGAAAATGGCAATAAGCTTTCGAATTATAAAGTTACGGGCTATTCAGATATGCCTTCAATGCGGGGGCATCACGATTCAGGCGAAAACTCTTTTGGTTTGAATAACAATCAAGACTATTTGCTTCCTGTAAACCTTGTTATGCCAGGAGATTGGGAAGTAATGGTTAAGGTGTTTGACGGCGAAGAGGAAATGTATCTTGGTCAGATACTTTTTGATATTTAGTTTCTTAAGCGTTTTTTTTACTTCTTTTGAAGCCCAATCCTCCAATCGTATGATCTTCCTAGAAGCTCAGACGGTTGGGGGATATTCCTCTAAAGAAAGTGAACCAGTTTACTATTCAAATAATAGAAATGATGCTATGCAAAAACCGTCACTAGGTTTTGATTATATTGAAAAGTTATCGAATGATTATCAAGATTTAGCAACAATAGCGATACAGGGACGTCTTGCCTATGATAAATCCTACAATAAATGGGAACCTCAACTTTATAACGCTTATGTTGAGGCTAAAACCTCAGTTGGCGGAGATCTGTGGCTTGGAAGCAACCGCCCAGCTTTTCTTCTGGGATCTTACTGGGATACTCACGCAGAGCTTTTACAGCCATTATCAATGGAGGGATTTGGGTTTGGACGAGATTGGGGCGTCGGGTATACGAAATATTTAGATGATGGAGATTTTAAAGCAAGTATGACCTCTGGTTCGGGGCAAAGCTTTAGGACAGAAGGAAATTATTTGGCGGCACTTAGATATGGTAAAGGTGTGATTAACTTTGATAATTATAATGTTGGCTTGTCTTTGGCAAATGGCAGAACACTTAAAACTATGGGGTACCATGTTGAAGACCATAAACCTAAAGATTTTCGTATGATTGGTTTCGATGGTTCTTATAATTTTAACAATGTTGAGCAGAAAGCGGAATTTGCATTTGGAGAGAAGCAGGATAAGGCCTCATTAGGGGTGTTGTATCGTTTGACATTAAAATTTTTAGAAGATGATAAATTGAAGTTAGACTTTCAGCCATCTTATACTAAGAACCATAAAGATTATGATAAAACGTTAAGTTTTGGAACAACATATAAAGTTTCATCAGAAACGGCTGTAAGGTTTATGTATTCGTACTCTGAAGCTAAAGAAACAATGTTAGGAATGACAGATAAAAGTTCTGATAATGTGATACTTGGTCAAATTTATTATTATTTTAGATGGAAATAAATGAATAAAAAAATAATTATAATTGCATTAATGATATTTAGTTTTATGGCTAAAAATGTTTTTGCTGCCGTCGGTTGTGATTTAAGTAACCCTGATCGCGATGTTAAAAAATTTTTTCCGCAGTCGAGTGGGTATAAAACTTCGTATGAATCTGTTGAACAGAATGGAGGAGAAGAGCTTTTTGCAGAAGTTCAGAAAAGATTTGGAGATAACTTCACGGGTCTTTTTGAGACTATAGATGTTCCTTATTCCGTTTATACCATTTTTCAAGGAAATGAAGTTATAGGATATATCCATGGTGTTAATCAAAGAGCAACATATGGTGGTATGCAGGTATTTTTAGCTTTTGATAAGGAAGGTATTATTAAAGATTTCTATTTCCAGCGCTTAACTTCTCAAGCGTCTAAAGAACTTAGGTCTAAAGATTTTGCTAATCAGTTCATAGGACTGAGTTTGAAAGATTTCGCGGACTATGATGTTAAATCTGGAGTGTTTAAAGGGATATATAATCCAGTTTTAGATGCTCAAGATGATTTTATTGCCGCTCTTAGAGGGGTTAAGAAAAATCTTATTCTTATGGATATTTTTGTTTTTAGCAGAGGTAAAAAATAATAAAAATGATAAGTATTTACAAAATATCGTTTAAAAATCTTTTGAGGAAAAAGACGAGAACAGCTCTTACTGTTATTGGCATAGCTATGTCTTCTTGGGTTTTGGTCAGCCTTATGGGCTTTAATAGCGGTTATGAAAAATCTCTTAGCAAAGATATTAAAAATATGGGCTTTCAATTTATATTGACGGCGAAGGGTTGTCCTTATGAAGCGGCAACAATGATGTTAACTGGAGGGACAGGGCTTAAGTATCTTGCCGAGAGTATTATGGAAGATATTTCCAATCAGCCTGAAATAGAGGCAACAACGCCAATGCTAATGCATGCAGAGTTTAATCCTTATCAGGGAGATGCCGGCGGAATAACGGGATTTTTAGGTGTTGATCCTAAAAGCTTTCCTAGAATGAAGCCTTATCTTGAGTTTTTGCAGGGCGAATGGTTTCAGTCGAATGAAGCTAAAGAAGTTGTTTTAGGTTATGAAGTTGCGGAATTAGAACAGAGACAGGTTGGAGATAAAATACTAATTCCGACAAGAAATGAAACGCTGGAAGTAGTGGGCATATTAAAAAGATCTGGGACACAAGATGATGGAACAATTTTTGTTCCGCTTAAAACTGTTCAAAGTATATTTGATAAAAACGATAAACTTACGGGAATAGGAATAAGACTTCTGCCCAATGCGAATACAGCGGAATTTGAAGATAAATTATATAAACTGCCTGATGTTCAGGTTGTATCAATGGCACAGGTGCGCAGTACAATCTTAAGGCTGGTTTCAAGTGCCAAAACAATAGTTTTATCAGTTGCATTAATCGCAGTGATTATTGCTATGTTTGGTGTTGTTAACACTATTTTAATGTCGGTGTTTGAGCGCTATCAAGAAATAGGCATTCTGAAAAGTATGGGAGCTATGCCGCTTGATATTTTTAAAATGATTTGGGTAGAGACAACAATTCTTTGTGCTACAGGGGGGCTGACAGGTGTGATGCTTGCTGCTGGATTAGGAAAGCTTACAGAGATAGCTGTGCGCCATTTCTTACCTTTTGCGCCTCATGGAAGCCTCGTTGATATTGATTATAAAGTAGCAGGTATAGCGTTTCTTATTATAACGGTTTCAGGAATTGTAAGTGGCTTTTATCCTGCTTGGAGAGCAGCTAGGGTAAGACCTCTTGATGCTATAAGGAGTGAAATGCTATGAGTAATTATGTTCTTGAAGCTAAAAATCTCACTAAAATTTATCAAAGAGGTTCTGAGGAGGTGAATGCTTTAAATGGGGCAAGTTTTAATCTAAAAAAAGGGGAAATTTGTTCTATAGTGGGGCCATCTGGTTCAGGAAAGACGACCTTAGTTAATATTTTGGGGTGTCTCGATAATCCAACTAGTGGTGAACTTATTTTAGACGGTAATAAAATTTTTGAAAAAGGAAGAAATTTTTCAGAAAAAGATTTAACTAAGGTTAGAAGAATTTTTTTTGGTTATGTTTTTCAAAAGTTTTTTCTAATTCCAACGCTAACGGTTTTAGAAAACGTTGCTGTGCCATTGACATTTTCTCAAAAAGATGTTTCTCAAAATGAGATAATAGATATTTTAAAAATGCTTGGGCTAGAAAAAAGAATGAATCATCTTCCATCTCAATTATCTGGTGGCGAGATGCAAAGAGTTGCAATTGCCAGAGCTCTTATTTCAAAACCTTTAATTCTTTTAGCCGATGAGCCAACAGGCAATCTTGATAGCAAAAGAAGCGGGGAACTTAAACAACTGTTTTTGGAACTAAATAGCAAATATGGTTTGACAATAGTGGTTGTAACTCATGATATTAATTTTGCAGATATTGGTAACAGAGTGATTGAACTTTGTGATGGTAAAATTATAAAACAATAAATTAGGAAGTACTTTCGATGCAAATATCTCAAAAATGTCAATATGCAGTAAGAGCTGTTTTTTATCTGGCCTTAAAAGAATCTAATAATCCTATTGCGATTTCTGATATTGCATCACAACAAGATATTCCACAGAGATTTTTAGAAAATATTATGGCCAGTTTAAAAAATATGGGAATAGTTAAATCTCTGCGTGGGAAAAGCGGCGGGTATGTTCTTGCGAAAGATACTAAGGAGATAACCGTTGGTGAAATTATTAGTTTTTTTGAAGGCAACTTTGCTCCAGTTCTTTGTAAAAAAGCAAATAAAGTAGAAGACTGTCCTTTAATAGGCAATTGCCCATTGCCTCAGCTTTGGGGGGAGGCTCAACAAGCTTTAGATAATATATATGGCAAAAAAACTTTTTTTGATTTGGTTGCAGATGCCAGAAAAAAATCAACTAAATTCTAAGGGAAAGGTTTGCCAAAGCCAAAATATCTCTGACGAATTGCTGTCACTTTAATCGGTCTTAGAGACACAAAATAAACATTATCCTAAATAAAGAATTCTTCAGGATATAAAACAGTACCCGATACGCCTTTGAGACCATTGTGAACAAGTTCAATAGCCATAAAACAGTCATCAGGAACATCAAAAGGCGGTTTTATATTCCAGTTGCTTGCGGGCTGGTAGCCAAATTTGGGGTAATATCTAGGGTGTCCTAACACGACAACCGAAGAAAAACCTAAATTTTTTGCGATGTTATGCCCTTCTAAGATTAGGCCAGAACCAACGCCCTTATCTTGATATTGCGGAATAACGGCAACAGGAGCGAGAGCTAACGATGTTTTTTTATTTATAGTAACTTTTGTAAAAAGAATGTGTCCGATAATCTCATTTTTATTTTCGGCAACTAAAGATAACTGCGGAATAAAGTTTTTGCTTTCTCTAAGCCGATTAACAAGATTATGTTCATCGCCATCAGAATGTTCAGCTGCTTTGAAGGCAGATTTGACTACATTATAAACAATGTTAAAATCATTTTTAGTTTCTTGTCTAATAATAAGCTTCATAAATTATTCCAGTCTTTTAGTAAAAAACCAACCAGTTATAATCAGAGTTGTTATACCTATTATAAGCAAAGGATAGGTGTTTGTCCAAACCTCAATAAACGGCATATCTTTTAGAAATAGTCCTTTTATGGTAATCAAAAGATGTTTTAAGGGATTAATATAAGTTAATTTTTGCAGCCATAAAGGCATATTTTCAACAGGAGATGCAAAACCTGACAATGTCGTTGCAGGAACCATAAAAATAAAAGTTCCAAGAACGCTTTGCTGCTGGGTTTTAGAAATAGAAGATATAAAAAGACCCACACCTACTATAGATAAAATAAAAATTAGTATAGCAAAAAACAATAAAAACAGGGAGCCTAAAAACGGAATTTTAAAGATGAATACGGAAATGAGCCAAATTAAAAAAGCTTCAACCATACTAACAATTATGGCTGGTATAGTTTTTCCTATGAGAATTTCATAAGGCATCAAGGGTGAGACAAGAAGCTGTTCAAAGGTGCCGAGTTCTCGTTCTCTTGCAACGGAAAGCGAGGTAATCATTAAGGCAACCAGCATTGATAATGTTCCCATAAGAGAGGGAACCGTAAACCATATATAAAGCAAATTTTCGTTAAACCAATTTCTTTCAATAATGTTTATAGGCTTTATTTGATTTTTAGATATGGGAGAAAGTTCAAGACTGTATTGTTTTATGATCTGCGATAGGTAGCCGTTTACTATTTGAGCGGCATTTGATTTGCGACCATCTAAAACAATCTGAATTTTAATTGGTTTTTTATTGCTTATACTGCTGGAAAGATTCTGCGGAATATTAATTGAGGCAATGGCTTTTTGCTCATCAATTGCTTTTGATGTTTCGCCGAAGTTCGATGCAAAATAAATGTTAGAAAAATTTTTTGAGGCTCTGATTCTGTTGATTATTTCTAGAGAGTGTTTTCCTATGTCTTGGTTAAAAATAACAATAGAAGTGTTTTTTACTTCCAATGTTGCCGCAAAAGAGAAAATGAACAATTGAATTAAAGGCGGAATAACTAGAACTACTCTGGCTTTGGGGTCTCGAAACAGAGTAAGAAGTTCTTTTGTTATCAGAGCTGTTATTCTTTTTGCAATCATTGTTAATCAAGCCTTTTTACGGTTTTTTTGATAGTTAGAAGTATAAAAATCAGTCCAATTAGCGCCATTATAGCGATCAATTGGATAAGCAACGGCGGAACATTTCCAACTAGGAAAAGAGTCTGTAAGCTGGTTACCAAATAACGAGCGGCGAAAATATGGGTAAAAATTCTAATAGGAAAGGGCATAGAGGCAATTTCAAAAATAAAGCCCGAAAGCATAAACGCGGGCAAAAATGCCGAAACTAAGGCTAGTTGAGAGGCGACTTGCTGGTTTTTAGCCAACGATGAAATAAGAAGTCCTTGCCCCAGAGCTGAGATTAGGAAAACGCTGGTAACAAGCAGTAAAAGCCATAATGAACCTCTAAAAGGCACGTCGTACCAGAAAACCGCAATTCCCCAGCAAATTAAAGCAGAAACAGTGCCTAATATAAAATATGGAATTATTTTGCCAAGAACAATAGTTCTAATAGTTACGGGTGTAGCCATTAATGCTTCCATAGTTCCTCGTTCCCATTCTCGCGCAATTACCAGTGAGGTTAAAAGGGTTCCGATAAGAGTCATAATAATAGCGATTGAACCTGGAATTAGAAAATTTTTGCTTTTTAATTCGGTGTTATACCAAAAACGAGAATCTACCGAAATGATTGATGATGATATTGCTTGCCCTCGGTTCTCTAGTTGATGGGTGCGCCAAATTTGAACAATTCCTTGAGTATAGTTGTTAACAAAAGAAGCAATATTGGGTTCAGAGCCGTCAGTGATAGTTTGAATTTTTAGCTGTGAGTGATCATCTAGGCTGCGAGCTTTAAAGTCTTGAGGAATAATAACTATTCCTCTAATCTTTCCTGCAATTAATTTTTTTTCAAAATCTATGCGATTACGACCGATTGTTATATCTAAAAATTTAGAGTTAGAAAATGCTGAAATTAAGGACATTGTATCAGAATTAGTGTCCTCTAAAACAATGCCTATTTTAATGCGGTTGCTGTCAAGATTTACACCATATCCAAAAATAAAAAGCAAAATTAATGGCAAAACAAAAGCAATCAGCATAGTGCTTGGATCTCTAATAATCTGAAGCGTTTCTTTTTTTATTAAAGCTTTTAAATGGTTCATAAGTTTTTTTCCCAATCTTTTGGATTGTTTTGATTAACTAGTCTAATAAAAGCATCTTCTAAGGTTAAGTCGTCATCGTTTTTAAACTTTGCCATATTTTTAAGTTCATCAGGAGAACCTGTGGCAATATTTTTACCTTGATAAATTAAGCCAATCCGATCGCAGTATTCCGCTTCGTCCATAAAATGCGTTGTAACCATAACGGTAACGCCCTTTTCAACCATAGCATTGATATGAAGCCAGAATTCTCTTCTGGTTAAGGGGTCTACTCCAGATGTAGGCTCATCAAGAAACAAGACATCAGGTTGGTGCATAACAGCACAAGCAAGAGCTAAACGTTGTTTAAAACCTAAAGGCAGGTCATTAGCGCTGGAGGTTAGATGTTTTTCAAGAGCGAAAAGGCTTATCATTAAATCTATTTGGTGTTTTTGCCTTGATTTTGACAACCCGTAAAGGCCTGAAAAAAATTGAAGATTTTGCCTAACATTAAGATGACCGTAAAGAGAAAATTTTTGAGCCATATAACCTATTTTAGAGCGGGCTTTTGACGTTGATGTTTTGAGATCTAAACCCGCAACCAAAGCTTTGCCGCTTGTAGGCTGCAATAAACCGCACAGCATTTTAAAGGTTGTTGATTTCCCTGCTCCGTTTGGCCCAAGAAGACCAAATATTTCCCCACGTTTTATCTCGAAGCTATTGTTTTTAACTGCGGTAAAATCACCAAACTTTTTAGTTAGTTGATTGGCATTTATTGCAATAAGATTATCTTTCGGTTTTGAGGGCATTTCTTCAGCTAAATAAGATTTTTTAATTAGACAGCCGCCTAAAATATCAATGAAAGCGTCTTCAAATTTTGGTTTTGCAGTTCTCCAATTATTATTTTTAAATTGCGATTTTGTTTGAACCTCTTTTGTTACAACTCTTAATGACTTTCCCTGAATTATGCCGTCAATTACTTCATCGTCTTTAAGAATATCCAGTAAATAAGGTCTTTTTTTCGAATTTTCGACATCGGTAATTTGCCATACTCGGTTATCAACGCGATTTAAAAGATTTTCAGGACTACCGTCATAGAGTTTTTTGCCATCGTTTAGCAGCAAAACGCTGTCACATTTTTCGGCTTCATCAAGATAAGCTGTAGACCAAATTACAGCCATTCCATCTGATACCAGCTCTTTGACCATTTTCCATAACTCTCGGCGTGAAATTGGGTCAACACCAACACTTGGCTCATCAAGGAGCAAAAGCTCTGGTTCACCGATTAAGGCGCAGGCAAGTCCCAGTTTTTGTTTCATTCCTCCAGACAATTTGCCCGCTAATCGCTTTTGAAACGAAGTCAGTTCGGTAAATTTTAGTAGTTTAGAAAATTTTGCCTCTCTCAAATTTAAAGGAAGATTTCTTAAATCTGCATATAAATTTAAGTTTTCAATAACCGTTAAGTCTTCATAGAGCCCAAATTTTTGGGGCATATAGCCACTGATATTATGGATTTTACTTGTGTCTGATACTGCATTAAGGCCTTTTACTAATATCTCGCCATTATCTGAGGTCAATAATCCTATAATTAAGCGAATTAGAGTTGTTTTTCCCGCCCCATCTGGCCCCACAAGCCCAGTTATTCTTCCAGAAAAAATTTCAGCAGAAATGTTATCGATAGCCGATGTTTGACTTGCGTTAAATTTTTTTGTTATGCTGTCAATAATAACAAAAGGTTCCATTTTCTAATCATTTTCTAAATAAATTGTAACAGGCATACCTTGTCTTAGTCCTTTATCAGGAGCATCTACAATTATTCTTAGTCGATAAACTAAATTTGTTCTAAGCTGGGTTGTTTCAACATTTTTAGGTGTAAATTCTGCTTGAGGAGAGATAAAACCAATTTGTCCTTGATAGTTGTTTCCAGAATCTGTTTTTATTACGGCCTTCATTCCAGAATAAATTTTTCCTAAATAAGGTTCTTCAATATATGTTCTAATCCATACAGGATTATCTAAAGCCAAAACCAAAACGGTATCACCCGCACTAACAATCGCTCCTTTCTCTTTAGCTCTTGTCAAAATAATTCCTGAAGAGGGCGAAAGCAATTTGCTGTCTTGATATTTGGTTTTTGTTTGTTTTAATGAAGCTTTTACCGTATCCAGCCTAGCTTTAGTCTCATCTCTAAGCGCAAGGGCGTCATCATAATCACCTTGAGAAACCGCTCCCGTCTTTACTAGTTTTGACCTTCTTTCATAAAGTTTTATAGCATTGTTATAAGACGCTTCAGCTTCAGCGACTTCGGCATTTCTAAGAGACAATTCATCTTCAAATGGTTCTTGGTCTAAAACCGCTAAAAGAGAGCCTTCTGAAACAAGATCTCCTTCTTCAACATTGATAGCATCAATTTTACCAGAAACTCTAAAACCAAGGGCAACGTCTCGGATATCAACGTTGCCAAACAAAGTTAAGGCTTCACTTTTTTCTCTTGTTAATGTTTTCTGATAGCTAAACACGAGCAGAACAGAAACAAAAATAATGGATCCAATCAAAAATAGTTTTTTCTTCATTATGATTAATCCTTAAATTAATTGTTTGATATTTAAACAAGCTTCAGTATGAGCAAGAATTACTTTGTGTATGATTTCTATCTGAGATTCATTTAGTTTCTTTGTTCCCATTTGGCGCATAAAGCTTGAGCGAGCAACAAAAAAACCTAGAATTTGTCCTATAAATGCTTGGCATCTTACTTTTGCTTCATCACTTTCAGGATTTATTTGTGTGCATAGACCAATCATTGTTGTGATTAATTCTTGCATAGGCTTTATTTGTCTGGAGTAAACTATTTCAAAAGCCGGAGAAGGGTTTGATTGTTCTCTAAGCATTATTTGCAGCCACGATTTTGTATCATCAGTTTCAACAAACATAGCGACAATTTTTTCTATGATACTTTTAAAAAGTTGCTTGGCTTTCAATAAATCAGGTTGAGGCTGGTTTAAAATATATTTTAATTCATCACGAACACTTCCTGTATTATCGACTATACGATCAACGATATATTCAATAACTGCTTTATAAAGTTGTTCTTTGCTGCCGAAATAATAGGGAATAGAAGCAAGGTTAACTTTTGCATAATTGGTCAACATACGAGTTGATGTGCCTTTATATCCATATTCTCCAAATAGATTAATTCCAGCAATAATAAGCTTATATTTGGTATCTTTTTGTCCTTTGCCAAAGGACACTAGTGCTTTGGAGGATTTCTTTGAAGCTGTTTTTTGTGAAGTTTCTCTGTTTTTTTCCATTTTTTAATACTCTCTAGATTAAGAGATGGTTTTTTGTTATCCAAAGTTTCCCATTGACTTTGTTACCATTGTTTCCCTTATATTCTATTATCATTTTAAGTCATTCGAATGACTTGGTCAAATGTATAATTCATACGAATGACTTAGTTTGAGAAATGTTAATAAATGTTTTTTAACGCTATGTTTTAAACTGGTGGTAAGAAATTACATAAAAGCTAAAACACTTTTTGATTAAAAACATTTTGCATAATGTACATTGACACAAAACATACTGAGCAAGAGATTATGGGGGACGTTATCCAAGCGAGTCCAATATGGCTTAACGATTTCCATCTTAAGCCGCTGCCTTTTTGCAGTAATGCTATGCCGATAATAGCTCCAATTACTGCTTCTGAGCTGGAAACAGGAACGAGCGGGATAGGCGGCAGGTTGTGTTCTATAAGAAAGTTTTTTAATTCCTTAGATGAAAAAATGAAAAGAACCAAAGAATGAGCCATTACTACAACCCAAGCGGCAATCGGCGATAGGTCTAGCAAGCCACTACCTACAGTTTGAATCACTTTTTTAGAATATGTTATTACGCCAACGGCTATAGCTAGTCCTCCAAGCAAGAAAAGCACTTGTTCGGGAGCAAGAGTTAGAAAATCAAATAGAGTTAATTGGGGCAGGGGTGATGATTTAACAAAGACACCCATTACATTAGCGATGTTATTTGCTCCTAAGGAATAGGCTCCAAAAGCTCCCGCAATGATAAGAGCAATTCTCGTGTATAAATCCATATAAAGCATAGGTATGGGAAATTTTTTAAATATTAATTTTATTGAAAGCATTAAGATTACGGAAAAAGTTGCGGCAAGGATAGGACTGGCTATCCAAGCTGAGAAAACTTTTAAAACGGAGTCCATATCTGCGCTTTTACCTGTAAATAAGCTCCAGCCGAGAATGCTGCCAAAGATAGCTTGCGTTGTTGAAACGGGAATACCTATTTTAGTCATAACAAAAACAGATAAACCCGCAGCAAAAGCCGCAACAAAAGCCCCAGCAAGTGTTTCGATAACAGCCAGCTTTCCAATCGTATGAGCGGCATCGCTTCCTCCTATAACAGCGCCTAAAACTACAAATATGCTGCAAATAACCGCCGCCGTTGGAAATTTAATCATACGAGAGCCGACAGCTGTTCCAAAAACGTTGCCCATTAAATTGGCACCTAAAGCCCAGCCGAGGAAAAGACCGCTGGTTAGGTAGAAAAGTGTTGAAAAATGCAATTTATATCCCTCTTTAAGCTATTCTTTTTATTGTAAAAATTGTTAATTTATCTGTTATGTTAGCAGCTAGATGGGTGATTTCATTAATTGAGTTACCAAGAGATCTTATTTGAGATTTATGGATTAATTCTAACTCATTGTTTTCAAATAGAGCTTTTTGAAAAATAGAGCAGGTTTTAGCGCTTTCTTCTTTTAGAAAAACGACATTATAGATATGTGATTTTACTTCGGTTATATTTTTGAAAAAAGCCTTGCTGGATTTGACTAAACTTTCTGTGCAGTTGGTAACCGCTTCGGTTATATCATTGAAATACTCTGCATAAGATTCTGGAATCACAGGTTTTTCGATTGATATTTGTAGCAATATGCTTTCATACTTGTTTAATATCTTATCTAAGCTTTCAATTAAGGTAAGAACGTCGCCTCTTGAATCAGGAATTAGAGTATAAGAAAAAAGGTTAGTTTCAATTTCACGGCGCAAGTCATCATTGGTTGCTTCATATTTTTGAACCATAGCAAAAGCCGTATTAAAATTGGTTGAAATGCCTTCTTCAAGGTAATAGTTTACTGCATCTTTAAAAGCAGATCCTGCTTCGCAAAGATTATTGTTAAACTGTGCAATTTTAAAATCTAAACTTCTGGTTATCTTAAACCAGCTAAAAAGCGGCATAAACATTGCTGGAATCCTGATTTTTTGGAAAGAAATATCATAACAGGAAAAGACAATGTAAAGCTAAGGTGCAGAGGTATAGTTCTTTGGTTCTTAAGGCGTATTTATACTACTTAAGAGGTATCAGATATCTTTTTGGGTATAGAATTAATCAGGACAACCGTTTCATATTATAAGTTATCTTCATTAAATTTTTTTATAGCTTGGACACGATTAGAAACGCCCAGTTTACGATAGATATTTCGCAAGTGGACTTTAACCGTTACTTCTCTTATGCCCAATGATTTAGCAATTTCTTTGTTAGAAAAACCTTGGGACAAAAGATTAACAACGCCTGTTTCTCGTTCGGAAATATTGCTTGTTTTATGCGATGAATTATCAAGTATGATTTGTGATGGAATATAGGTCTCTCCAGACAAAATAAGCTGGAGTGCAAAAACCATAGCTTCACCTTTCATATTTTTAGGAATGAATCCTCTAACACCAAGTTTAACGGCCTCGTTAATATCAATATCATTAACAAAACCGCTCATTATCACAACAGGAGCAGGGGCAAATTTTTCAATAATTTGTTTTATAGAAAAAAGCCCATTCATTCCAGGCATACGGAGGTCAGCTAGGACTAAGTCAAATTGACTATTTGGGAAAGCAATAAGCTGGAAAAAATCGCAAGCTTCTTCAATTATCGTCTGCCCTTTTGAAAGCATATTTATAAAAGGTGCAAGTCCATCTCTGATAAGGTCGTGATCGTCAGCTATTAGAACTTTTATATTGTTTTTCCCAAACATTTTTTACCTTTGTTATTAATTCTTGTCGTGATATTGGTTTAATCATTACGACGGCGTCATTAGCATAGAGTTCTTTGCAGGTTTTATCAATTTCGTGAAAATCTAAGTGTCCAGAAACCAATATTATCGGCAGGTCATCATTATACAGTTTGAGTTCTTGTACTAAGTCAAAACCGTTTTCTAAGCCAATTTTAATATCAGTTATTAAAATATCGCAAGGATCATTTTCAAAACAAGATATGGCGGAAGATAAATTTTCAGCAGTTGAAACTCTAAAGCCTTCGTTTTCTAAACATTCGCTCATTGCGGAGAGAGCGTCAATTTCATCATCAACAACAAGGATATGAGGCGTTTCAGGTTCTATCGGCTCATCTCTAGGGATATTTTCAAACTTGGAATTATTCATATAATGAGGAAGTTTTATAATAAAAGATGTGCCTTCTGATAATTTGGCAGCGGCAATGGAACCGTTCATTGATTTAATAATGTCATAACATAAGGCAAGCCCAAGTCCTAAACCATTTCCGCTTTTTTTGGTTGTAAAAAAGCGTTTAAATAAGCGTTTCAAATGGCGTCTATCAATATTCGCCCCATTATTTGTTATTTCAAGAATAATGGTTGTTTGGTTTTCAGCCAGTGATAAATTTAATGTGATTTGCCCTTTCTCTGTATTTTCAGGAAATTTTTCATTAATAGCGTCTCTTGCATTGAGTAAGATGTTGATTATAACTTGTTCAAGCTTAATTTGTTGTCCTTTAGTGTAGTAATCATTACCAGAAACGGAGCTTATAACCCTGATTTCCCGACGAACCTGATTAAACATATTAAGAGCATTCAAGATGGCATCTCTGGCAGAAAAGACCACATCATCTCCGCCATCTTTTCGAGCAAAAACTCTTACGTGGTCTATGATTTTGCTCATTCGCATAGCTTGTTCTGCGATAATTTTTAGATTTTTTTCTAATGTAGTATCTTCAATAAAATGATTTTTTTGCTTTTCTAAAATCAAATTTTCGGCTTTTAAATTTATAATATTCAATGGTTGGTTTAGTTCATGGGCAAGCCCCGCAGAAGTTTCACCAAGGCTTGCGAGGCGAGCGTTTTGAAGCCGCTGAATTTGAAGAATGTGGAGATACTTTATTAAAAGAAAATAGACTAAAGCAGCACTTAAAGCCGAAAATAAGGAAATAATAAACTCTATCGGCGAGACTAAGCTCGAGACAGGTTTAAATTCAAACTGCCAGTTTCTAGAGCCGATTTCTAATTTGGCAGTAAAAGTATTCTGACTAAAATTAGGTAAGATGCGGCTGCTGTTTTTAATACGTGATTTATGAAATCCTAGAATTATAGGAGCCTTATCAGTTGCAATGTCTTTAATTGTTATATCAAGCCCAGCAGGAGTATCGTGCCTGTTTAAAACGGCTCTTAAAAGACCGTCAATGTCAAAGACGCCGACAATAAAGCGGTCTTTTTTGCTTGTTTCCGAAAAGGGATAAACAAAGAGCATCATATTTCCCGAAAAATCGTGCTTAGAAAAAGGTTCAGACATTACAGCTTGATTGTTTTTCATCGCTTTAAAAGAGGTTGTTTCTAACAAAAATGAATAATTTTCGGGAACATAAGAAAAAAAGTCTTTGGTTTTCCATATAATAGATGTTTGGGCTTTGCTGTTGGTTACAGCTGAAGCTACAGCTTTCAAGGTTTCATTATCTTCAGTTATAATTTCACCAAAGATTTCATAGTTTCTTTGATTCTCGGAAGGGGGTATTTTTCGACTGAATATTTCTATTATTTTTATTGTATGAACGTTTTTGCCTAAGACTTGACCAACTGTTTGCATATAATCAAGGACAATCTTTTCGTGTCTTTTTACCGCAATCCCATTGAAAGACATAAAAACCACAAAGAAGATAGCAAAGCTTAAAATGATGCCTAGAAGTAAAAGAGCATATTTTTTGGGTTTTATTGCAAGGTTCATTTAGTTTTCTCTTTAATATTTCTTAATATATTGAAAAGATTATAAGCTTGTTTTCCATTTTAAAAAAGTTTATATTAAATAGCAATGGTCAGCAGTTCACCAAGGCTTCGCCGTCGTTGAAAACGATATGCTAAACCTGCTTTGCTTTATTTTTAACCGACATCTTTTCTTGTGCCGTGTTAGAAAGGCGAACCCTAACAATCATTAATTTTTACGGCACATAATAAGAGAGGATTTGTTATGGTTAAAACAACTATACCTTTTTATTGTGAAGATATTTCACAACTGGCAAAGTCAATTACAGCACAGCTTAAGACATTTGAAAAAAGCCCAAGTCATTTGGAAGTTTTAAATATTTTAGCCAAAGCCAAAGGTTTTCGCAATTTTCAGCATTTTAAAGCTAGCGATATTTCAGATTTAGAAAAACCTGAAGATAACACTGCTAATGAAATATCATTAGAAAATCATAATGCTGATTCAGAAATTGATGAAGCTAAGATTAAAAAAATTATGAGATATTTTGATAATGATATGCGTCTTATCAGATGGCCATCAAAAGAAAGTCATAGGTTGTTATGTATCTGGGTTTTATGGTCAAATATTAATTCTAAGCAGAGTTTCAGCGAAAAAGAGATTAGTTCAAAGTTAGATGAAATGCATCTTTTTGGTGATTATGCCTTACTTCGCCGCTGGCTTTGTGATTATGGGCTAATGACCAGAAACAGTGATGGCAGCAATTATCAAAGGGTTGAATTGGTTCCATCTGTAGAAGTCAAAGCTTTAATTAAAGCCTTGAAAATGCGTAAAGGTTAATCAAAACAGAAAAATACCCTGCTTATGATCTTAATTAGGCAGGGTATTTTTTATGTAGTTTAAAACCGCGATTTAGAAAAAATAAAGGCCGCTTTAATTAATTATGGTTATGAGTGCAACTAGGCGTAAAGTTTCTCACGCTTACTTTTGTTTAGGCATTAAATTTGCTTGTTATTTCGGCAACCCGTTGTCCAAATAGTTTGGCTGTTTCAATATCGCCTTTGGTTGGAGCTTCTTCAGGAGAGGAATCTGACGGCGATTGAGCGTAAGCACCAGAAAAACTTCCTAACCAGTTAATATCATCTCTTGCAGCAGATTTTTTGTTAGATGGCATTAAACCCGTTCCAACCCAAACCATACTATGCTGCATTGCAAAAGTTTGAAGATATGACATCGTGGAAAACTTATCACCATTTAAAGAGGCTGAATTGGTGAAGCCGCCTGCAACTTTGTTTTTCCATTTTTGTTCAAACCATCTTTTAGAGCTGTCATCGGCAAATTTTTTAAACTGCCATGATACCGAACCCATATAAGTTGGACTTCCAAAAATTATGGCTTGGCATGCATCGAGTTCTTGCCATTCTTGCTCTGTAAGATTTCCATCTTTGCTTATTTCATAAAGTTTAACATCAGGGTTAAGCGCTTTTGCCCCAGAAGCTACGGCTTCTGCCTGATTTTTTGTATGTCCATATCCACTAAAAAAGACAACAGCTATTTTAATCATAAAATTTCCCCCTTATATAAAATTATTTAATCAAAAAAAGTTTATTTAAGTTATATAGTATCAAAAATTGAAAAAGGTAGGGCTAAGAAGAAATAAAAAAACAGCTTTAGGAATAATATCTAAAGCTGTTTTTATTTTTGTTTAAACTAACAACGAACTCTTTCTTGTTCCCGTTCCCGTTGTTTAATTAAATGGCGGCATAATCCTCGACTCCTAGTCGTTGCCTGAACCATAGTTGCTCTCCCCTTTTGCAGCAGGGCATCAATGTTTAGCTCACTTCCTCTTGAAGACGATTGAGATGTCATATTTTCACTGATGTTTAGTATAGCATTAATAGTGTCTAACTTTTCATTAGCAAATCTAGCATCGTTTAACCCAACGTTGTCAAATGCAATGCCATTATCAGCATTATTTATATTTATCATTTTGCTGAGGCACGAACGTAAATCTCTAGCATTTCGTCTCATTTGACGAATGGTTGTATCTCTAATATCCAATAATTTTGTGTATTTAGTGACCGATTTACCTAAATCATTGCTTCCAATGGAATCAAGATTGCGGCTGTCTGTAACCTGTACATTAGTTTTTTGGTTATTAAGCATCATCTGCTTGATTATAGCACTTTTATCGTGTTTAGCTTCGGGGGCGTGTCTTTCAAAAGCACTGATTTTTAGGTTAGGAAATTTTTTAGAAGATTCTTCAATGTTTCTAACTAAATTTTCAGCCGCTCTTTTGAAGTCTCTATCTTGGGCATCTTGAATGAATTTATTGGTGATACTTCGAGCTTTAGAATCGCCTAGTTCTTGAGCAAGACTTGCTTCCATTTGCTTTTTTATAAGAATAGTTCTTTCTTGAGCGCTGGTTGTTCTGCGATCGTGATCTGATGATGCCGAATTTTTTACCACACTGAAAACGGCATCTTTAATTTCTAATTCAGCCATTTCAATGCTTTTGCGTGAATTTCTCAATTTTAACTCAAGCATTTCATTCTTTTTGATGAGAGAATCGGTGGTTTCTCCCGATACTTTATTATCAAAAACAAAATCTTTATTTGTTGTTGTAATTTGTACTCTTCTGTTTTGCATTTTTATTCCCCTTTATGGACAAAAATACGGTTTTATTTAAAATTAATATACAACAAAAATGTAGAAAATACCAGAAAAATCAAAACAAATCGTCGACAAAAAGATATAAAGCTTCAGAAAAAGTAGGAAATGAAGCCCCTATGGCAAAATCAATGCGGTCTATGATAAGATATTTGCGTTCTCTGGCGTCATACACAAAGAGTTCTTCTGCAACTTTTCCTAAAAGAATTTTGCCTGCAAAGAAGTCATATCCTAGAAAATCAAGATTAACTTCAATTATTCCAGGGAGGATATAACCTTGCTTTTCTCTCTCGTGAGATCTTGTTCCAAATAATTCTACTCCATTCCAGATTAGACCGTCAGAAAATTTTAACAAGGAGATATAATTAGGAGGAATCGGCGAAAAGTAATGGCTGGTTAACATAGAACTTGAAAATCTAATAGCTTTGTCATCAGCAGGGATAAACATCACAGCATTATCTTTTTTTAATGTCTCTAAAATTCTGTTAAGCATATTTTTTACAGTCTAAACATTATTTTGGTTGTTATATATCAGCAGATCTTCCCATAGAACTTTTCATCTTAATGATTTCAAAAGTACTTTCTAAGAATCCTGCATAAACGCTTCTATCATGTTTGTCTTTGCCTCCAGGAGAGAATGTACCATTGTTAGGAACATAGACTTTCCCTACGGGGACTGGAAGCAAAATTCTCTTAGGTTTTGCGCCATTAAATTGTTTTGTAATTTGTAAATCTAAAAACTTATGAAGGTCAATATGAAAGGGGTGTGTTTTTATTAAACACAGATTAGAAAAATCATTAGTTCCGAGATAGTCCAGAGGAATTTTCATATGAACATTAAAATTTTCTGGGGCCCTTCCCTTTTTTAATAATTTTAATCCTTCTTCATCAACACCAGCTTCAAGACACTCATCTTGATGGTGATAACCAACAAATTTTAGAAAGTCTCGTCTAGCACGTTTAAAAGCTTTTCTCATATCGTTTTTCCACGCTGTTGATTGAACAACCATCGTAACCTCTTGTAATTCCATACCTGGAAGATTGAAATTTTCAAATTCCCATTCCCAAGTGTTAAGATCCTCGTTGGTTGTATTCATCGGCGCCATAACTTGCGGCATCATTGGTTGATGCTGCTGCATATACGTTTGCGGCGGTGGAGACATCAACCGTTGTTGCTGTTGCTGTACGCTTTGAGGAGGCATAGGCTGCCTTGTTTGCGGCATATGATAACCACCATTGTTAGGCGGCATTTGCTGCGGAGCTTGATTTCTATAAGCTTGTTGTGGTGGCATTTGTTGAGGCGGCATCATTGGAGCTTGCTGATAATTTTCCATATCATTCCATTGATTGCCACTATAATCAGGAACGCCATATCCAGGATATGGTGACTGATAGCCGTTATTAGGCTGAGAGTAACCGTTATTGGAATTATTATTGTAGCCAGAATATCTCGGGGGATAGGCAGGAGGAACTGCTGAAGGCGTTTTCTTGACCACCTTCTTGTATCCGCCTTTATTTCCAGTCCAATCCCACATCTTTTTTAACCCGTAAAATTACAAACCTTGTTTCTTACTATAGCAAAAAAACATACATAAGTTAATTATCAAAAAACCTGATACGCCAATTTATATTATGAATGAAAAATATTTAATGTGATATTAACAAAATATTACAAATCTAAAAATTAGCCAGCAACAGCGTTATCTTCTTCAAATTCTTCATATTCTTCCCAACTATCATCTCCAGCTTCTTCATCTTGGATATATTCTTCTAATTCTTCGTCATCGTCAGCTACTAAATTGGCTAGGATATCATTGTTGTTGTCTTCTCTTTGAGCCACAATCCAATCAGGAACGAAGGGGGCAGGAGGCAAATTTGACATTGCCAGCATTTTTTTATCAAGATAATAACGAGGAGCATCGGCCATAACAGGACGATTAATAAAACCTTGCATAATAATAACTTGTTTCAATGCTGGTAAGCTGAGCAAGGTAGAGGCACCCACAACAGATGTTCCCTGAAGTGAGCGGTTAACGTTTTTGGAGAAAGGATTACTTTGTTGCGAGAGACCTTCTTGTCGACTCCAAGATTCGATTTCTACGGTTTTGGTTCCGATCATTTTTTCGAAACGCTGGGCGGTTTGTTCATTGTTTTGAGGGAGAATAATTTTAGCTGCGGTGGTGGAAATAATAGTTTCAAGGTCATCTTTACCATATTGACCCGAGATTTGTCCCAAATCTTGTCCAATAAGAAGATATGAAACTTTTTGACCACGACCAACCGCTGGTCCGTCTTTAACCGCACCTAATTTAGGCATTTGAGGAAACTCGTCGAGTACGAATAATGTTGGGCAAGGTCCCATTCTACCTTCGGTTTTATTAACGAAGTTAGGCGGGTTAGCAATTAAGTAGCCTGACATCAATTCAACGAATGTCCCAGTAATAATGTTAAGAGCTCTGGCATCAACTTGGTTAACTGACATATAAACTGAAATAGGTTTCCATTCCCCAGTTATAGGGTCTCTCATACCTCTAAGGTCTCTAAAAGTAAAATCTGAGAATTTTGTCCTCGATCTAACAGCAGAGTTTTTGAAAATACCAATACCAGTAAGAGCAGTTGATAAAATAGAACCACGTTCTTTATCTGGAGTACCTGATAATTGGTTAAGTTCAACCACAGCACGGTGGGCATAGCCATATTTACGGCACTCATTAACGGCATCATCAAGCAAATCACGCATAGGATCAGCCAAAGCTGCCATTTGATCGCCTTCTTCAGTTCTTTTTTTTATGTCTGCTGCTTGAGCCATCTGAGCTTCAGTTAACCAATCCAAAATCATAGCAATACTTGGTTCTGCACCGACCCATTCTTCAGGAAGAAGTTCCCAAGTTCCGATTGGAACATAGCTTTCAAGAGTTAAACTATCTTGTCTTAAAAGGTTAAGAGCATTTGCAGCGTCAAGATCTTGCATATCCATATAATAACCTTCAAGCACAGCTTTATCTTCGTGATCAAAGGATTTTTCATAAAATCGAGCGATGAAATAGTCGTTAGCTCTAGCACGCTCGCATTTGTTAGTAATGTAATGGATAAATCCTGTTAAGGCGTTACGACCTGTTTTTGCCCAGTGAGGGTCAGCTCCGCCTTTTGGCTCTTCAACCAAAACGCTAACCATCATATCGACATACATATCACGGGCTGGTCCCATTGATGGCATAGCTGATGGTGAAAGAGCGTTCCAACTTGGATAGTATACACCGTTATCCGGGTCATCTTCGGCACCCCAGTTAACAATGAATACAGGACCTTCTTTAATGCGTTGACCGCTTGTTTTAAAACAAAGTTCAGGTTTAGGGTCATTAATGATTAGACTTATGCCTTTAGAGTTAAAAATTGTTGGAACAACAACTCCAACAGTTTTACCTGTTCCTGGAGGCGCGCAGACTAGAACAGACAAAGTTTCTGGAAGCATTAACATACGACCACGCCATTTGCCAAGAACGACAATAAAGCCGTCAAAAAGCCCCATCTTTTTAATATCGTTAAATTCGGCTAAACGACCGTCGCCGTGAATGGTTGACATAAAGCCATAAGGATTCATAATCAAACCGCCCATAACCAGCATAAAGAATGAGAAAAAAGGCATACTAGGCAGAAGACTTACTGTTGTTAAAACCTGCTTTGTTGTAAAAACAAACTTAATCCATTCAAAGTATTTTGACATTAGATATGATGGTTTGAAGGTCACAATTTTAATAAACTTAAGACCAGCACTAACAGTATCTTTAGAAAAACCATTTTCTATCATATAGGTGACAGGAAAGATAATCATCATAAAGATAAAAGTTGCAACCATAGAAAGTAAAATGGTCATAAACACCCATTTTATCGCATTATCTCTTTCTTTCCATTCACCGCCTCTGCGAGCCATAGTGATTTCCTCTGTTTTGCTTTTAAAAGGAAGTATTAACTTATAATAAAATCAATAAATTTTCTAGCTTTTTTAAAATGTTTAAGCGTTTTTTGTTTATTTTGGAATCATAAATTTTTTTAAAGGTTATTAATGAAGATGTAAGCAGGGGTTAAGAATCAATGATTTTCTTAATTTTTGCAATGGTTTCACTGCTTGCTTTTTCGCCATTGTTGCGCGGGAGAACATCTTCTAAAATCTTAATTTCATCAGGGCCGCCACTGCCTACTCGGCCGACGCCAACACTTAGTTCAGCCCAAATTTCGAACATATCTTCGGCATTTATGATAGTTCCATTGCTTAAAATTACAATGGTTGCAACTTCAAAGGACTCGCCTTGGGCAGAAATTTTTTCAATTAAGCTTTCTTTCGCATCAATAACTTTTCTAACAGGCGATACTCTGTGGCTGTTTTCAGAGAACCACAAAGGATCTTCATCATTAAATCGTTCTTCATCAGCGAGCCAATCGCCATCTTCAGCGTCAACATAGCACAATACAATCTGTTCTTCTGCCATAGCAAGGTAAGCAATGTCATTGTTGCCGATTTTAACATCGCTAATAATTTCGTAGTTAGCGGTTTTAATAATATCTTCAATCGCATCAGCAGAAGATGCTTTTTTGGAAGCCACAGGTTTAGAGACAGGAGCTGCCTGCACTGGAGCTGGAGTGCTTCTAGGTGTCTCTTTGGGTTCCGCAGCAATAGATGGCTTAGCAGATATTATTTCTGGTATTGGCTGGGTTTGTTGAGGTTTGTTTTCCGCGGCTACAGGCTCTGGAGCTTCAGGTTTCTTGACTTTAGTTCTGACTGCGGGGGGTCTTGTTTTTTTATAAGAGAGTTTTTTCTTAAGAGCAGGCTTTTTTTCTGACGGCTTATTAATAGAATTTTTGGCATAAAGCAAAGGAACAACAAAAATCGAGAAGAAAACGTTTCTCCAAGGAATTAAGCAAGATGCTGTCCAGCCTGTAAGCCATATAGGGACAATGGCAAATATGGTAATGAAAAACATCATTTCGCTGGTTTCATCGACAACCCAGCCTTTGAGCCATAGGCTATAAATATAAGACCAGTGGTCTGGACGCAAAGGATTGAAATTCCAATAAAAAACCATAACTTCGCGCAATCCGTTAAAGAAAACGAAGCTCCAAAGAAATCCGATAATGATTGTTCGGGTTGTGGTTATTAGTGAACTCAAAGCTGTACTCCAGCGGTCTTTTATCTTCTAGGATATAACAAACTTTTAAAATATAACTCAAAAAAGGTAAAAAAAAAATAAATTTTAAGAAGTTAAACTAATCTAGATATTATTCATCTGGAGCGGCAGAAACAATGGCTAGAGAAATTAAATCTAAAATACCTTCGGCGATTTTGGGAGATGATGAAATATCAGTAATAATATTATCAATATTATTAATTCCTCCGGAAAAACCTGTTGCGAAACTTCCAACATTAACCCCTAATTTTTGCCATATTTCTATCATATTTTCGCTGTTTAATATTGAGCCGTAACCTAAAGCCACAACAGCTTCAATATTGATGGGGTAATCTTCAGGTATAAGATTTGCTAAAATAGGGGTTAAAGACTCTTTTGCCTGCAATACGCCAAATGATGGTGACGGGCTAAAATTTTCTTCAGAAAACCAAATAGGCGGTTCATTATTAAAGCTATCTTCATCTGCAATCCATTCTTTTCCTTTTGGAGTTAAGCAGATTAAATAGATGCTTTGTGGTGATATTAAAACCAAATCAACAATATGATTTCCTATAGGCATTGATGAAAAAGCGATGTATCCACAACTGACAGCATAATCGTGAAGGATTGCTGCTAAATCGTCCCAATCTGGTTCAGGAATAGCTTCTTCCTCAAGGTTAAATTCTTCATCAATATTCATTTCTGGAACAAGCGGTTCAACATGAGAAGAAGGAAGCAAAGAACTTTCCTCTTCAATCATTACAGCTGAATCCATAGGCTGCTGCGGTGCTGATGATACCGATGGTTTTCTTAGATTACTCACTGCAGCAGGAAGTGGTTCAGCGGAGGCTTTATTCTTTTTAGAAATAAGCGCAGGAGGTCTTTTAGGTCCATTGGTTTTTATTGGAGCAATATAAACATCAGTTTTTTCTTTTTTAACAAACAGACTGCTTTTTTTTATGCGTTTGTTAATCATATAACAAAAGACAACACCCAAAAGCCACAAAGGTATAATTAGAAATAGTGATACAGCGAATAAAATATCGTTAGTTTCTTTTATTATCCAGCCAGACTGCCATTTTTGCGATAATTCTGCCCAGTCACTTGAGTTTAGGGGATTAAAATCCCATAAATTTATAGCGATAACTTTATAACCTTGAAGATAGAGAAAACTCCAAATCCCGATAAGCAAAATAAATAATAAAAGGCCTAAAATCTTTTTCATCTGTTACTTCCAAAAACGGTAGATGACCACATTAATATATTAACAAATAAAACATTTTATCATTCTAGTAAACTATTGTGAAATAATATCTTTTAAAAACAACGTTTGTTTTTGCCTTTGTTGCAGGGATACTTATCACAACGGTAACATATTTCATTTGGTAGTTCTTCATTTTCAAAGAAAAATTTAATATTATCAAGTGTTGTTTTTGCAATTTCATAAATAGCTTCTTTGGTGAAAAAAGCCTGATGAGCAGTAACTATAGCATTTCCAAAGCTTAGAAGACGTGCGAGTTTATCATCATCTAAGACGTCATTAGAGAAATCAGAAAAGAAATAGTCACTTTCTTCTTCGTAAACATCAAGTCCTGCGGCACCAATTTTTCTTGATTTTAACCCTTCGATTAAGGCATTAGTATCAATCAATTTGCCTCGTCCAGTGTTTATAATCATAACCCCATTTTTCATTTTTGATATGGTGTCACTATTAATAAGATGGGTTGTTTCTTTGGTTAAGGGGCAGTTTAGTGAGATAATATCTGATTTAGCGTAGATTTCATCTAAAGAAACATATTCATAACCCATTTTTTGTGCTGATTCTGTATCTGGAAAGGCATCACTGGCTAGAACATTCATACCAAAACCTTTTAGGATTCCAATTAAAGTTTTGCCGATTTTACCCGTTCCAATTACTCCAGCCGTTTTTTGATGCATATCAAATCCCATCAAGCCAAATAATGTAAAGTTGCTTTCTCTGGTTTTGTTAAAAGCTTTATGAATTTTGCGGTTTAGAGCGAGCATTAAAGCAACGGCGTGTTCTGCCACGGCATAAGGAGAATAGGCAGGAACACGAACGACATGAATTTTATTGTAAGCCGCTTTGAAATCAACATTGTTATATCCTGCACAACGCAAGGCAACAATTTTTACCCCACGATTGGCTAAGCCATCAATAACCTCAGAAGACAAAGTATCGTTTACAAAGGCACAGACAACATCAGCACCATCTACTAATGATATGGTTTCTGGTCTTAGTTTGTTTTCAAAAAAAGCA
Source organism: Alphaproteobacteria bacterium (assembly GCA_050175015.1). Lineage (GTDB taxonomy): Bacteria > Pseudomonadota > Alphaproteobacteria > JBFXJJ01 > JBFXJJ01 > JBFXJJ01. The sequence goes on from JBFXJJ010000003.1 coordinate 111,666, forward strand.
AATTCAAAATTGTAATCTTTGTTAAGTTCAAGAAAACTTTCTTTATCATAAGGCTTAGTATCGAAGAAGGCAATTTTAGTCATTTTTCTTATCCCTTTTAAAAATCGACGGTGATACCTAAGTACATAATTATAAATAATTATACTTTATAGATGTTGCGGCATTGACCAAAATCAAGAGGTTAAAACAAAAAACTTTTATTTTTTATAAGATAAAGCAAATTTAAAATGATTTTTTTTACTATAACAAAAAAATCATTGTATTCTTAATATGTTGAAAAGTTTATCCCTGATAAGATTTAATATCTATTTGAACTATATTGATAGTTTTGTATTATATTAAGATAATCTTTAAATTAGGCTTTTATTGAAAGTTTGAATATGCGTATTTTTTTAAAAATTTCTTTGTTGTTTTTTGTTTGTTTTGCAGTCGTAAGATTAGCAGAAGCGAGTGAGTTTGTTTCAAAAAATGAGGAAAAATGCGCATCTTTACACCCAAGAATTAAAATTGAAAACCAGTTTTGGTATAATGATGAAGCTGTTTTGGCAGGGCGGGCGGCTTGTTATGATTTGGGACTTGCCTATTATAGCGGTACTGATGGTGTTGTGGCAAATAAAGAAAAAGCAGCTGCGTTTTTTATGAGAGCCTCAGAATACGAAAATTATGATGCTCAATATATGTTTGGACTTATGCTTTTTGATGGTGATGGCGGCTTGGCTAAAGATATTCCTAAAGCGATTGAGATTATCCGTAATGCTGGAGAAAAAGGAAGTGTTCTTGCTCAAAGTAAACTGGCACAGCTTTTTTCTGATGATAAATTTTATCTTAAAAATGATAAAGACGCCCTTTATTGGTACTTAAAAGCGGCTCAAAGCGGTAATCTTCTGGCTCAATATGAGGTTGGGAATAGATATGAGCTTGGTATTGGTGTGGATAAAGATTTAAAAACAGCGGTTAAGTGGTTTGGTGAAGCTGCTCAAAAAGGTTCTCCTGAAGCTCAATATCGTTTAGGTATGATGTTTTTTATGGGAGATCCCTTGCCTCAGGATCTAAAAATGGCATTTAATTTGATTAAGGCGTCTGCTGATAAAGGGTATGTATATGCTCAATACTTTTTGGGATATATGTATGAAAAAGGTTCAGGAGTAATTGAAGACAAAGACAAAGCCTTGGAATGGTATAAAAAAGCGGCGGCAGGAGATTTTGACAGAGCATATATCCGTCTTGCCGAATTGGAGCTCACAGAATATCAAATGATGCTTTCAAAAGCTTATCTATTAGGTGAAAAAGGTTTTAAAAAAGATGCTGCCAAATCAGCATATTGGTTAGAAAAAGCGGCTAAAAATGGTGATGCAGATGCTCAGTTTCAACTGGGGCACTTCTACTTGGAGGGTTTCGGTGTAGAAAAATCGGAAGAAAACGCAGCAATTTGGTTTAAAGCTGCTTCTTTAAACGGTTATGAAGGTGCGGAAGATATACTTAATGATATCCTTGTAAAGAAAGACGACGCAAATTTTTATAATGAAAATGAACAGCTTTTCGAGATGGCAGGAAGAGGCGGAGACGAAGCGCAGTTTCAGCTGGCGGTTAAATATGAAGAAAAATTTGATGCCAAAACAGAAAAGAGTCTAGATGATAGAGATATTAAAGAGGCTTTGAGGTGGTATAAAAAATCAGCCGAGCAAAATAATCTTGATGCGATTTTTCGTTTAGGCAAGGCCTATTTCTCAGGTGACATTATTGAAAAAGATGAGAAAAAGGGTTTGGATATGCTTAAAAAAGCTGGAGAAAAGGGAAATTATGAAGCCCAAAAAATGCTGGCTAAAGTTTTTGAAAAGCGTATAGGTTCAGGTTCAGAAAAATCGTATAGTTATTATGTTTTAAAAGACCCATCTTACTGGGATGCTCTTTATTGGTATGAAAAAACCGCAGAGTCAAAAAAGCCAGAAGATTTTTATCGTTTAGGTATATTTTATTTTAATCATCTTCCGGAAAAGAAAGGTTATGAAGAAAATCTTTATAATGCTTGGTATTGGTTAGAAAAAGCAAAGCAGGAAGGCGTGGAAAATGCTAGAGATCCAATTAAAAACATCAGCCGCAGAATAGGTAGAAACTATAGAATTAAAGAAAATAAGATGATTGAAACCTTTATTGATAAGTTGATTAAGGATTCTGACCCAGATTTAGAAACGGCAGAAAAACTCGGCTTAAGACGTTATTCTCGTGAAGAAATGGCGCTTAGTGATTTGTTCTATGCTTACGGTGTTAATTTAAAGTGCGGTTATGATAAATCGGTAACAATCGGTAGAGGTTTTGCTTTGTATAAAAATGAAGTTGATGCGATGATTTCAAAATTAGTAATAAAAACAGGCAAAACTAAGATTGAGCATATTAAAAATGAGGCGGAAGAATTTGCTAGCGGTGTTATCTGCGATACCAAGGAAGCATACAAAGCAAAAAGCGTGCTCTTGAAGTTTAGCGATTTATAATAAAGCAGCTGCGATTAAATCTTTACAGAAAATTTATTCTTAAAGGATTGCGGTGTTTTATTTTTTCGCAAATTAATTTTTATATGAAGCTTAAGTTAAGCTGTTTTCAGGGGACAATTGCATTTATTTCTGGTGAAACAACCTCAGGAACGATGGCCTTATCGTTATCAGTATTAACATTGGCTTCTGGTGATATAGCTTCTGTAACAACTGGGGCGCCTTCATTAATATTAGTGTCGATTTTTGCTGGTACAGCTTCTGTAACAATGGGGGCGCCTTCATTGATATCTATTTCTGGCGGAACCGCGCCATTAACAATGGTTCCTCCTTCACTGACAATCGAAGAGTTCTTTCTTTTTTCCGCTTTTTTCCTTCTTTCTTCAGCTTTTGCTTGTTGTTCTTTTGCTTTTTCTTCTTCTAGGCGTTTGTTTTTCTCTAACTGTTTAATATAAGCGGGTTTGTTTTTTTCTAACTTTATTTTCTCTTTTTCAGGATTTATTTCTGAGGTTTTCTCATTGTTATTATAAGTATTTGTATTCGAGAAATTTCTTATTTCTGTTGGCTGATACTTAGGATATACATTAGGAACAAATGGAACAAAATTATAAGGAATAAGTTCATCGTTTGTGCAGGTTGGACAGGAGAATTCCTGACAGCCATTTAATGCTAAACTAGCAGTTACAATCATTGTTGATAATAAAAATTTTGATGACAGCTTTTTCATTATAATAAGTCCTAAGTAGTTACTAATAAGGTAGTATTATCTTATAAATAATTTAATAAAAGTTTTACAAAATAAAAAGGGCAAGTTTTTTTAACTACGCCCTTTTTATGAAGAATAATCAAAAAAGTTTATTTAAAGATAACGACAGCATCAGGTGTTGTAACTTTAAATGTTAGGCTTTCCTCTAGGTATAAGTTCACATATTTATCATCGTGAGAAGTATAACCGATAGAGATATCCTGACCTGAAACAAATTCAAAATCACCCCCTCTTTTGCTTAAGAGAAAAGCGCCATCTAAAAAAGGAGCCTTAATGATATTGTCCACTAATTTAGAAATATGCTCTACGATAGGTCTTCCGTTTTTATGAGTTGCAGTCATAAGGTGATTAAATTCTTTTGAACCTAGAACTAAAGCAAAAGGACCAGAGATGGCTTTTTCATTTAGTTTTGATATGGCACCTGCCACGGTTTCTGGATATTTTTCATCGGATTCTAACTTTACGGAAAGCGAGGCATCACTTAAAATACCTTTTATTTTAGCGCTGGTTAAACCGCTATAAACAATATTTTCTTCAGCTTTTGCGATTTTGTGTGCGGCATCAATAACGGTATCTAAAGCAGGAACACCCCCTCTTTCAATAAGTTCTAAGTCTTTTCTTGATACTTTAAAAGGAACCGATAGTTCAATTAAAGGTAAAACTTGGCGTTGTTTAACGGAAACTTCTGCTTCTTTTGCCAAATCTTTAACTTCTCCAGTTTCTACAGAAGATTTTTCCCAACCTAAAGGTCCTGTGAAATCAGCAACTTTTCTGCCTGACAGTTTTAGAGACAAGGCATTTTTGGCTTCATTAGAAATAGCTTCCCACGCTTTACTTGTAATAGGAGCAAGCTCTTTATTAAATTTATTCATTAAATTAACCTCGTAAAAATTGTTAAAGTTTTCCAAGACCTAAGCTGCTGTTTTCATCAGATACTTGTTCTTCGCTAGTTGCAACAGCTTCGTGATGAATAATAGAACCAGTCTTAAATAGATAAGATTTAAGTTCATTCCCAAAGCCCTCATCGTTACGTCTTAGCCATTCAACTAACATAGCGGCGTGTTCTTTTTCTTCATCACGGTTATGTTCTAACAGTGCTTTAAGTTCAGGGTCAGATGCGACATCTGCTCTTTGGTTATACCAATCAACAGCTTCCAATTCTTCCATAAGAGAATTGATGGCTCTATGAACGTCTAAGGTCTTAGTGCTAAGCTTAGAGCGTTCTTCATGAATTTCTCCCGACATTTTATCTCCTTTGAGTTTTTATCATGGATATATGAATTCTATACTAACTTTAATATCAGAATGCAGGCTGTGTTTAACAGGGCAAACATTTGCAATAGCTTCTAGTTTTGCTTTTTCTGCTTCAGCATATTTGTTGTGAGGCATATACACTTTGACTGCAAATGATTTTATTCGGTTGCCAGCATTCTCCATTTCTTTATGAATTTCAGTTCTAGCACCTTTGAAATCAATGTCACTGCGAGAAGCAGCTATGCCCATAACTGTAAGAATACAAGAACCAAGAGCTGCACCGACTAAGGTTGTTGGGTCAGTGTTTTCTCCTTTACCTCCAATACTTGGGGGGGCATCAGTATTAAATTCAGTTTTGACACCTTCGAATTCGGCTTTGCATCTTAAATCACCTTCATATGTTACGATAGTGGTTGAAGCCATTCTTGTAATCTCCATTATAATTGTTAAAAATTAAATATAGTTATGATTTTAAGATATTTCAAGCGTTCAGCATAAGCAAATATAAAAATATAAAACGAATACTTATATACCAAAGTATTATAGAAAATAGACCAACTGCTTAATGGTAATTTTTATAAAAATTAATTTATAATTAAAAATATAAAATTTTAACTTTTAATTTGTTGTAAGCAAAAAATGAAAACATTAAATATTGACGATTATGAAAAGTATAAAATTCTATCTGAAGCAATAGGTAAAGGTGTACTGTTTACTGATGCTGAAAGTCTTATCTATGATCACAACTCCTATTTTTTAAATTTTTTTAATATGGGCGAGGAGGATTCTTTAAAAGGTAAGAACTTTTTCGAATTTTTGGATTCGAAGGACAGAACAGAAATTATAAAAAAGCTTTCTAAAATAGAGTTTAATTCGCCATATAGTTTTTTTATTACACGTTTAAACAACAAGAATATAAATCTTCTTGAAATTGAAGTCATAAAATTGTTTTTTGAGAATACGGCTCATATGATTTTTTTAGTTTCTGAGTGTATTGATACCAAAAAACTCAATCCATATAAGGTCAAAAGTCTATCAGAATTCGAAAAGTCAAATGTTCTTTATGCTATGGAAATAGCCTCTAGTTATCTTGCTAATATTTATAAAAGAATCTCGTCTCCTATAGATAAGATAAGGAATTATTGTAATCTTTTAGAAAAAGAGATGAATATTTATGGCTTGTCAAAATTTTCTAAAGATTTAAAGAGTATTAACAATTTTACCAAAGAGTTAAACATTATTTTAAATGATTTAACAATATCGCCGCTTGCTATTTTATCTCAGGAAGAGGGATATTTGGAAAATGTTGATTTAGGATTATTAATTGAGGAAACGGCGACAGTTGTCAATATCATTGCCAAAAGAAAGAATGTGACTCTGGTGGTTTTGTATCAACCAGATATTGGTAATATATATACAAACAAGCTTTGTCTTTTTTATTGCTTGATCAACATATTAGATAATATTTTTTATTATAACGAAAATAGTTATATTTCTTTATCGGTCTTAAGAAAAAATGTTAAAAACATCGAGAATATTTCTTTTGAAATTAATATATCATCATCTAAGAGCGACAAAGTTTTGCTTGATAGCAAAAATATACTTTTTGCTAAAGAGTGTATGCAAAAACTTAAAGGTACAATTACGGAAAAAAATACATCTGATAGTGAAAAGGTAATAGTTCTACAAATCCCTGTTTTTAATTAGCAATAAATTATAATAGTTTATCGTTCTTTTTCTCGCCATCTTCCATTTGCTTCTTGTTGCCAATAATGCAAATCACAGTCATTTTTTTTGGCATCAGACCAAGCTGTTCGAGCTTTGTTGAGGCTGTTTTCATCTTTACCGTTGAAGAGATAGAGACCGCGTTTAAAGTCAGAGAAATTAGGTAAACTCATGCCGTCAAGAATCATAATTATTGATGAAGCATTGGGGTTTTCATACTCGTCAGTTATCCATATAGGCTGGCGTTGGGCATCTCCTGTTTTATAGCAGCCATGAGGCAGCCAAGCATCAGGATTAAACGTCCAGAGCAAACTATCAAAAAAGTTAGTTTGCTCTTTTGATGACGTTAAAATTACCATATTCTCATTGCTTTCTATCACTTTTGAAGCCAGTTCTGGCAAAGCATCAGAAATGTCTTTGGCGGTTAGATGATAAAAATCAATCCTCATTTGGATACCAAAATCCTTAATTAAATAATATTATTGCAGTTTTACCGCAACGAAACGCATACCATCTTTGCTGTCGATTAAGAGTAAAACAGAGGTACGGTTAGCTTTTTTTACGGTTTCAAGCTCTTTAGCAATATCTTCAGCAGAATTTACCTTGTTTTGATTAACCTCAACAATAACATCACCTCTCATCAAGCCTTTCATCATAGCATCACTGTCATCATCAATGGACGAGATAACAACGCCTTGAGCGGCTTCGGGCAGGTCATATTTATTTATCGTTTCTGGAGTTACGGTTTCAACCGTCATACTCAATTCAGGGAGCTTTTTGCCGTTATCGGTGTTTATATCATCAGAGCTGATTTGATTTTCATCAATTTGATTTTCAGACTCATCTTCAGGCATTTCTCCAACTTCAATTTTAAGGCTTATTTCTTTACCCGCGCGCATAACTTTGATGTCAGCCTGAGTTCCAACTGCTGTTTCAGCAACAATACGAGGAAGAACTCTCATTTCATCAATAGTCTTGCCGTTGAACTCAGTAATAATATCCCCAACTTTAAGTCCCGTTTTTTGTGCTGGTCCATCAGTATTAACTGCGGCAACTAATGCTCCCATAGCTTTGCTCATACCAATGCTTTCAGCAATATCATCGGATACGGTTTGGATTGTAACTCCTATCCAGCCCCTAGTTATATGTCCATTGGTTTTCAGATTATTGACAACCCATTTTACGATGTTTGAAGGAATAGCAAAACCTATGCCGACACTGCCGCCTGATGGCGAAAAAATAGCGGTATTAATTCCAACGACTTCTCCGTTTATATTAAACATTGGACCACCAGAATTGCCCCGATTTATGGAAGCATCTGTTTGGAGATAATCATCATAGGGACCAGTTTGAATATCTCTGCCTCGGGCTGAGATTATGCCTGCGGTTACAGTGTTACCAAGACCAAAGGGATTGCCAATAGCCAGAATCCAGTCGCCGATTCTCATCGCATCGGAATCGCCAAAAACCACAGGGTGCAGTTTCTTATCGGTTTTAATTTTTAAAAGGGCAATATCTGTTTTTTTATCACGAGCAAGAAGTTCGGCATCAACAGAGGTTTTGTCATCAAAAATAACAGAGATTTTTTCAGCTTTTTCAACAACGTGATAATTAGTTAAAATCAATCCCGATTCATCTATTACAAAACCTGACCCTAAAGAAGTTACTTTGCCGCCTTTAGGCATACCTGGCGCGCCTTTTTCAAAAAAATCTTTAAAAAATTCTTCTAAAGGTGAATTAGGGAATAAGCTTTGAAGATCAAGTTGTTGTTGAGCTGGTGCCGTTACTTTTTGAGACGTTGATATATTTACAACCGAAGGAATTAGTTTTTCAGCTAAATCCGCAAAGCTGTCAGGAGTTGCCGCCTGAGTTCTGAAAGAAAAACACAAGCTGGAAACTACTAATATTACAAAAGTAAAAACGTTTTTTTTCATTTTTGAGTATTCCTTTATTTAACCGCCCATAATAATGCTATACCTATAGATGTAATAATAAAACCTACGGTTTTCAAGTGTTTATCAGGCAAGTCAATCATTTGGCGCATCATATCTTTCGCCAGCTTTGGAAAAGCTGCATAAGGCAGCCCTTCTATAATCAAAACCAAAGCCAGAGCCTTTAACAAATCAGACATTTTACTTCATCTTTGGTAAGCTTTTGAAGTATTCAAAGAATTCCGAATCAGGAGAAAGAACCATAGACGTTCCGTCTTTTTTTAAAGCGTTTCTATAGGCTTCTAAAGAACGGTAAAAATCATAAAAACTTTCATCTTGTTTGGCAGCTTTTGCCCAAATATCAATCGCTTTTTGATCGCCCTCGCCTCGGGTTAGCTGTGCTTGCTCTTGAGCTTTTGAAAGAATCATAACCTTTTCTTTTTCAGCTTTAGCAACAATTTCTTGAGCTAGTTCCTGTCCTTTTGCTCTAAACTCTTTAGCTTCTCTCTCTCTTTCAGAATTCATACGTTTGTAAATAGCTTGAGAGATTTGTTCAGGAAAGTCAGCACGTTTAATTCTTACTTTTGCCACTTCAACTCCGAAAGAGGCAGCATAATTTGCCACTATTTTACTGATGTCGTCCATAATTTTAGCACGGTCTTCAGAAAGCAGGTTGCTTAAAAGCACATTGCCTAAAACCTCTCTTATTGAAGAATTAATAATATCTCCAAGTCTTGATATGGCTGAACGTTCGGTGGCAACAGATTGATAAAAGAGTAGAGGATCTACAATTTTAAAGCGGGTAAAACTGTCAACTTTTAATCTTTTTTGATCGGCAAGGATAACTTCCTCGACGGGAGGGTCTAGTTCTAAAAGACGATTATCATAGATTACAATATCTTGAATAAAAGGTAATTTGAACGTAAGCCCTGGTTCTTTGATGATTCTTTTGGGTTCACCAAATTGCAAAATAAGGGCTTGTTCGGTTTGGTTTAAAATAAAAGCCGAATTATAAACCAGAAGACCACCAACAAAAGCAAAGACAGCAGCTAGAAAACCAAGTTGTTTTTTCATTAGTTTTTCCCCTCTTTTTGTGTTTTTAGAACGTCTAGTGGCAAATAGGGAATAACGCCATTGCCATTTTTAGGCGTATCAATGATAACTTTATTAGAATTTTGCAGAATTTGTTCCATAGTTTCTAAAAACATTCTTTTTGCCGTAACATTTTTAGCTTTAACATAGCCATCATAAACAAGTTTAAAACGACCAGCATCACCAGAAGCACGGTTAACGACTTCGGCAGCATAGGCTTCAGCATCTTGGATTTTTTTAATAGCTTCACCTCTAGCCCTTGGGATAATATCGTTGCGATAGCCTTCTGCTTCATTGCGTGAGCGCTCTTGGTCAGCTTTTGCTCGCTGAACTTCGTTAAAAGCATCGACAACGAGTTGAGGAGGATCCGTTTTCAACAAATTGATTCTTTTAATTAAAATGCCTGAGCCAAATTCATCAAGCACAGCTTGCAGTGTTTTTAAGGTTTTTTCCTCAATATCACGACGACCTTCGGTTAAGACTTTTTGGATTGGCATTTGACCAATAACCTCACGCATAGCGCTTTCAGCTGCGATGGTAACTGTTCCAACAGGGTCTCTAACGTTAAATAAATAATCTGGAGCATTATTAACAACCCAAATAACAGTGTAGTTGATGTCTACAATATTCTCATCACCTGTAACCATTAAACTTTCTTGAGAAACTTCTTCTGAACTATCACTTTTGGTGTTTCTTCTAATAAAAGAAGGTGAAGATGAACGAAACCCAATCTCTATGCGGTTTTCTCTCATAACATTAGGTGTAAAAGCTCTTTCAACAGGGTAGGGCAAATGATAATGAAGCCCTGGAGTTGTGGAATAGGCATATTTACCAAATCTTAGAACAACGCCTTGCTCTTCTGGCTGGACTTGATAAAAACCAGAAATACCCCATAATAATAAGGCGATAGCAAGAAAAATTAATAAAAAACCATTGTTATTATATTTAGTTTTTCTTTTTCTTTTTTTATTTCTTGGAAACAGCTGTTTTATTTTTGTTTGCCCGCCTTTAAGAATATCTTCTAAATCAGGGGGAATACTGCTGTTGCCGCCACCTTGATTGCCGTTGTTGCTGGATCCCCAAGGACTATTGTTTTTTCCCCAAGGATTTTTTCCATCGTTATCGGAAGACATATCGGCTTCTCCTTACACTTATTAAAGATTATAAATCAATTTTTAAAATTTGAGCGAGTTCGCTCCATTCACCTTTAGACATACCAAAATCTTCTCTTGAGACCTTTTCGCCTTTAAGCAAAGTTCTAACCACGGTTAATCCTTTTTTGGAAAGGTGAACCCCTCCCATACGGTATTGAAGGAAAGCATCATATGTTATTGGAGTCCAACGGCGCATAATGTTGAGCATTTTGCCAGCATATTTTCTAATTTCTGTCTGAGCGTGTTTGTCAGCTCGAAGTGATAAGAAATGCATATAATTGTGGAGATCTGTTTTCCAATACCACTGGGTATAAGAACTCAAAGGAAGATTAATACGGGCAAGTTCTCTTGATAGACCATCTCTTTCAGGGTCAATTTTGTTGCCGCACTCATCAAGGTTAAGCAGTTCCTCATAGCTATCAAAGCTTCTAGCTGCATCTGTTTTTAAGATTTCTAATACTTTTGCAGCCTCTTCTTGGGATAGATTCTCGCCTTTGCCCTGTTTGTTAGTTGTTGATTGAATGGCTAAATCTTCCATATTGGGAATGTAAAATTCTTTATCTAAGATAGAATATCTTGCGGAATATTCATTAACGCTTGCCGTTCTGTGTCTTATCCATTGCCTTGCAACGAATATCGGGAGTTTTACGTGAAGCTTAATTTCACACATTTCGAAAGGAGTCGTGTGGCGATGTCTCATCAAATAGTTAATTAAAGACTTATCTTCAAGGACTTTTTTCGTTCCTCGGCCATATGATACTCTAGCGGATTGGACAATGGCAGAATCATCACCCATATAGTCAATGACTCTTACAAAACCGTGGTCTAAAACAGGAATCGGTTGATATATAATTTCCTCTAAAGCTGTAACAGTAGACCTTTTTGTGGTGTGAGTAACAGAGATTAAACGTTCAAGCTCTGCCTTTTGTTCAGGGGTAAGACGCATAAAAAACTCCCAAAAATTAAATTAAAATCTCTAATGTTTTGCCATATTGGGCTGCTATAGGCAACAAGTTATTAGGCATAAAAAACAAATAAAGTTAAAAAAAAGTGTAAAATAATTTATCAACTATTGGCTTTTTTTTCAAATAGAACATATAATATCACTGCCGTTTTTGCGGCTATGACGCTAAACCTCTTACGGAATAAGCGTAGTGGACTCGGGGGCGGTACCCGACGCCTCCACCATAATCTATCTTATGGGGGCGAAATAGGATCGACACGCGTAGTAAAGGTCTGAGTTGTGTTCGGCATTGTACCACCGTTATCGGGCTAATTTTGATGAGTGCCAATGATAATTGCGCTCCAGTTGCAGTTGCTGCTTAATAGTAGCATAGCGACAATTTAAATTCCTATGTGGTGAGACATATAGGTGGGGTTTGGGACACCTAGCAACAGAAGTCCCACTTTTGATAAACTTAAATTTAAAGAAAGAATACGTCGGAATGACCCAGCAAGCTTTTGATATGATTGATTATGATAATTTAGTCGAAAATTCTTTGAGATATGTTATAAAACAAGCTTTAGGCATTGTTGAAAACAATGGCCTTCCTGGAGATCACCATTTTTATATTACCTTTCTGACTAGATTCGAAGGGGTTGAGATTCCAGAAACGCTTTTGAAAATATATCCTAAGGAAATGACAATTGTCATTCAGCATCAATTTTATGACCTTAAAGTTAATAACGATTCTTTTTCTGTTACATTAAGTTTTAATAACCTGCCTCATAATTTGACTATTCCTTATGATGCTGTGACATATTTTGCTGATCCTCATGCAAAATTTGGTTTGAGATTTAATACAGAATATGAAGATGAAGAAAAAAACGATTCTGACGACTTAAAAGACAGCGATATTTCTGCTCCTGAAGCGGAAACTGAAGAAGATGATTCTGCCAAAGTTGTTGCTTTGGACGCTTTTCGTAAAAAATGATAAAAAAACATTCAATAGTGATAGCAGGACATCAAACTAGTATTTCCATAGAAGATGAGTTTTGGGAGTTGTTTTGTCAAATAGTAAAAGACAAAGGAATTCCAATGGCTATGCAGCTGGAAGCTATTGATGATGTTAGAGAGACAAATCTTTCTAGCGCAATTAGATTGTTCGTTTTGCAGGATTTAAAAAATAAATTAAATATCTTTTAGATAAAAAATTGACAAAAATATTTTCAAAGTGATATAACTTAAAATAAGAGTAAAAAAGGATTTTATTGATGAATAAGCCAAAAACAATTGATTTGAATTTGCTATTTTCTAACCAAAATAAAACACAGCAAGTTGGAAAAATCAGAATTATAGACAACAGCAAAGTTGAAGTGGTTGATGCCGCAGAAGATTGGCAAGAGCGTATTGATCAAATGGCTAATACTATTAATCAGGCTGAAGAGATTCCTGTTATCGGTGGGACAAAGATGAATCGTTTAGGAACGTTCACGATGATGCATACCGTAAAAAAAGGAGAAGATGATTTTCCTGATGCGATAATAGGCTATCTTAAAATAAATGGTTTTGAGGCTAAGCGCTAAAAAATAAAACTAAAGCATAGGGCGAAAACAATGGCAGATAATTATCAAGATAAAGAATTAGAAAAAAAGATTTTAGAATCTCCAGAAAATACTAAGAAATTTGTTGCCAAAGGGTTTGAAGTTCTTGATGAACTTGGTGCCTTTGAGATGGCTGGCAATGAAAATGATAAGCCGTTGTCAGAAAAAGATATCCAAGCTTTAACTATGTTAACATCGCAGTTAGAACAAGTTACTAAATCTATGGATGAAATGTATGGAGAGGCAAATGGCAAATCTATGGAAGCTTGCATAGATAATGCTGATACAATCATTCCGGAACCATCTAATCAAGACTTTTGCAGTGTTATGCCTGATGATCGTTTTAATAAAATGATTTTTGATATATCTAAAGAATTAACTCCAGATTATCGCCGTAAATTTAATAAGTTAAGTCGTGAACAAAAAGTTAATGTAATTGCGGCATCATCTGAAAACATAGCTTTTTTTATTGATAATAAAGAATACGGAAGACATCAAGATAACCTGATAAAAATCTATGGAAAACTTTCTAAGGACTTTCCTCAGGTTATTAATCGTAGTCAGGATAAAGAAGCACAGGATTTGCTCGCAGCTGTAATGCTAGATGGTGCAAGAGAAAAACTGGATAAGGCGTGGCGTGGTAATAATAATGAAGAACGCCTTGAAGCCGTTAAGACGACCTGCCAAGCTCTTTTTAAAAAAGATGAAAGGGACTATCCTTTTAGAATGTGTTCTGGCGGAAACGGCATAGCTGGTGCTTATGACGAACAGACTGATTTTGGTGTAGTCGCTGACAGCTTGCTGAAATTTCCTGATTGGTCAATGGCTATGTTTGTAATGATACACGAAAATCAGCATCGTTTACAGCATTTACAAGTTGAAAAATTAAAAGAGGGCAAAATCACAGAAAACACCGCAGAATATTTCCAAGCCAAGATTTTTAAATCAAATTTTGAAGGCGGTTATTTATCTCCTTTGGGTAAACAAGGCAGTCTTCTAGAAAAAATGGTTGTTACTGGTGAGTACGTTAAACAGCCCGTTGAAACTAACGCTAATGAAGCTGGTTATAACTTTAGTAAATACTTTTCTGGAGCTGGCGTGGGTTCGATGAAATTTGCAGATAGTTTGGCGAGAGTCACAAGTGATGTCGCTAAAATATTTTTGAAAGCCCGCAAAGCAATTTTTGCTAATGATGGTTATAGAAAATATGATGCTCAAGATTTGTTCGAGGCAGGTTTGCACTCGATCATAAATGTTAAAAATAATTCAAGATAAATATTTTTAAGGAAAAATTTAATGGCTGAATTAACAAATGGTTTTGAAGCTTTAGAAGAATTAGGAGCTTTTGAACTAGCTGGTAATAAAAATGATAAGCCTTTGAGCGAGAAAGACATTAATATACTTAAAATTGTTGTTGGTCAGATTGAGCAGACTACCAAAGCAATGAGTGTTATGGCAAATGTGGCAGAAATGCAATCAATAGAAGCTTGTATTGAGAACGTTCATACAATTAAAACAGATCCTTCAATGCAGGACTTTTGCCAAGTTATGCCCCAAAGCAGTTTTAAGAAAATGATTGATGCTGCGACTAAAGATATGCCTGAAAATGTTGCTGAAAAGTTTGGGAAACTGAACAAAGAACAAAAAATTAATGTTTTAGCTGCAGCTCCTGAAAATATGTCGTTTTTCCTAGATAGGAAGCCATATAATGAATTAGAGGAAAAACTTGTTGGGCTTTATGCCAAAGTTTTTAAGGAATATCCTGATATCATTAGTAGAGGACAGGATAAAGATGCTCAGGAAGTTTTGACCGAAGTGTTGTCTTCAGGCGCCCGTGAAATGCTCGATAATGCTTGGAAATCGGAAAAACTCCAAGATAGAGTAGATGCTGTTAGAACTACTTGTCAGGCTCTTTTTAAAAAAGATGAAAGAGATTATCCTTTTAAAATCTGTTCAGGTGGAAATGGTATCGCTGGTGCTTATGATGAAAAAGCTGATTTTGGTGTAGTTTCGGATCGTTTGCTTAGTTTCCCAGATTGGTCAATGGCAATGTTCACGACAATTCATGAAAACCAGCATCGTCTGCAGCATTTGCAGATTAAAAAGTTAAAAGCAGGTGATATCCAAGAAGATACAGCTGAGTATTTTCAGGCTCGCATTTTTAAGGCTAATTTCGAAGGCGGCTATCTTGTTGACTATACTAAAAGGACAGATCTTGAAAAACAAGCTAATTATGAAGATTACATAATGCAACCTGTAGAACTTAATGCTAATAACGCTGGTTTTAATTTTGCTGAAAGTTTTTCTGTTGCAATCATTGAACAAAAGTTAGCTTCTTATAAGAATGGAATTCTTTCAAGTCGACGAGCTAAAGAACAGTTAAAAAGAGATAGAGAAAGAGACCCAGAGAGTCTTACAAGAAAACCTACAAATGATGAATATCGCAAGGCGGGCTTGTTTTCTTTGATGAATGGGAAAAACAATTCAAGATAAATATTTTTTTAAGGATTTTTTTAATGGCTGAATTAACAAATGGTTTTGAAGCTTTAGAAGAATTGGGAGCCTTTGAACTAGCGGGTAGTCAAGGTGATAAATCTCTGAGTGAAAAAGACGTTAAAACTCTAAAAGTTTTAGTCGGTCAGGTTGAGCATATTACCAGCGAAATGAAAAAAATGTATGATGCTGCGCACACGGAATCAATAGATGCTTGTATTGATAATGTTGGTGAAATTAAAGCTGTTCCTGCGATGGAAGATTTTTACACTCTTATGCCAGAGAAAAACTATCAGAAACAAGTTGAGCATATTGTTGGTGGGCTTTCTAAGGACGTGGCTGATAAGTTTTTGGTTCTTGATAAAAAGCAGCAGATCGCTGTTATGGCAGCTGCTCCAGAGAATGTTTCGTTCTTTTGGAATAAAGGTGAATATGAGGGGTTAGAAGAAAAGCTTGTTAGTGTTTATGGCAAAATTACTCAAGATTTTCCAGAGATGGTTTATCGGACACAAGACAGCAGCTCTCACGAGATGTTGGCAGAGTATTTAACTAAAGGAAATCGCAAAATTTTAGATGATGCTTGGCAGACTGATGATTTAGATAAAAGGTTAGAAGCTGTCAAAACCATTTCGCAAAAAATGTTTTCTAAAGAAAACAGAGATTATCCATTTAAAAGGTGTTCCGAAACCACAGGTATAGCTGGCTATTATGACCGTATAACAGATTTTGGCGTGGTTGCTGAAGATTTACTGAAATTTCCTGATTGGTCAGTTGCAATGCTGGTTACGGTTCACGAAAACCAACATCGGCAGCAAGAACTCCAGATAAAAAAAATAAAATTAGACAGTATTGAAAAAGATACTCCTGAATATTTTCAGGCTCGTCTCTTTAAATCCAATTTTGAAGGTGGTTATCTCGTTAGTTTTGTGAAGAAAACTGAATTGGAAAAAACGGCTAATATTGTAGATTATGTTTCACAGCCAGTCGAAGTTAATGCTAACAAATCGGGATATGCGTTTACAAAACATTTTTCTCTTAAAGCTGTAGCTCAAGATAAAGATGATGAAAATTATGCAGTATCTGAATCTAAAAAAGCAAAAGAAGAACTTAAAAAACTTAGAGAAAGAGATCCCGAAAGTCTTACTAGAAAACCAATAAATGATGAATATCGCAAGGCGGGATTGTTTTCTTTGATGAATGGGAAATCAAGATAAAAAGCTTAAATTTGCTTGTCCTTTATTACTAAGACAGAGCAAAGGGTTTTTCTTAAATGGCAGGATATTTTTTATTTGTTGTTTTTTTAAGAAGCTTATAATTAAAATATTTAATGTTAACTATATTCTTTATATCAAACAAACATATAAAAAACCGTTACCACAAAAGTAGTAACGGTTTTTTTTGTTTATAGATATAATTTGGGCTATACAGCATTAGGTTATAATTTAAGTAACAACCAAATAAGAGCATATAAAAACAATGTGTTGCCTTGTGTTTTCTAGTTTTTATTAAGTTCTAAAAAGCTAGAATCACCATAGGAATAAAAACGGTAATTGTTTTGAATTGCATAGTCATAAGCTTTTTTCATATTTTCTGTGCCGGCAAGGGCGCATACCAACATAAAAAGGGTTGATTTAGGAAGATGAAAATTGGTGATAAGGGCATCTACAGTTTTAAATTTATAACCAGGAGTGATGAAAATATCAGTGTTATCTTTAAACGCTTTTAATATTCCAGATTGAGAAGCACTTTCTAGGATACGAAGAGATGTTGTTCCAACGGATATAATTTTGCTTCCAGCTTTTTTTGCGTTATTAATTTCATCTGCAACTTCTTGGGTTACAACGCCAAATTCAGAATGCATTTTATGGTCTTTAGTATCATCAACTTTTATGGGAAGAAAGGTTCCTTCTCCAACGTGAAGCGTTACATAAAGAGCTTTAACACCTTTTTCTTTTAAACATTGCATTACATTTTCAGTGAAATGTAAGCCCGCCGTTGGTGCCGCAACGGCTCCATCATTTTTAGCATAAATAGTTTGATAATCGGAGCTATCTTTTTTATCAACTTTACGTTTTTTATCGATATAAGGCGGCAATGGCATTACGCCAAACTCCCGCAGTTTTTTTAAAAGTTCTACATCGCTCATCATAAAGTCAATTAATACGGCAGCTTCCTCTTTTGCGATAACTTTAGCATCAAGCGTTTGCTCTTGATTGTCGTCAAATGCCGCATAGAAATTTATTGTTTGTCCAATTTTTAACCGCTTAGAGTTTTTTATTAAAGCCCAACGCTTGCCTTCTCCATCATTGCGACAAAGCGTAGCCTCAATTTTTGCATCTCCTCGTTTTCCAAATAATCTAGCAGGAATAACTCGAGTATCATTAAATACAATGATATCTCCACTATGGCATAGTTCTACAATATCTTTGAAAATAAAATCTTTAAACTGTCCTTGATTAACATAAAGCAGCTTAGATGTATCTCTTGGCGATGCTGGCCTTAGCGCAATTTGTTCTTCAGGAAGGTTGAAATCAAAAATATTAACGTCCATAGCTTAACCTTTATTCAAAAGTTTGTTTTATATGAATTAGGTTTAACAAAAAACACCGCCTTTTAAAAGACGGTGTTTTTAAAAAAAGCAGATATTTTGATTATTCTGCAGAACCTACCATATCGGAAAAAAGTTCTTCAAAACTGCTGTAAGTTTCCATTTGATCTAATGACGTAAAGTCTAAAACTTCGTATAGTTTAGCTTCAGGATCATACGTATATAAATCTTCGTCAGATCTTCCAAGTAAAAGCTTGCCTTCTGCTAGTTCGCTTCTTTCTTCAAAATCTTCATTAGCACTTACAATATCATCAAGGGTAAAACCATCATCTGGATCTGTAACCTGATCAGTGCTGTAGAATTGAATACCATTCCAAGCAAAACCATTAGCGATACGCAAGAAATCAACATAGTCTTTAGGCATTGCGGGTTTCTTATATTCAGCTAATTCTTTTTGGCATAAGGTCAAGTCTTTAGAGTCAGCAGGCCTTGCGATTAAAGCATCATCACCGCTTTCTGCTATCGACTTAATTAGTTTTTCAATCATTTTATTACCTAGTTTTGTTTTTTAAAACAGAAAGAGCAATTTTATCTATGCCATAATTGGTGTTAGATTTATCTTCTCCTCCATCCATACTAATAGATTCTTTTTTACTCTCAGGCAAGATGTTTCTGCTGAGTTTCTTGAATCCAGAGTGGGTAGCTTCAAAATCTTGTGATTTATCAAATCCAGGTATTTTTGCCGTTGGAATATAAGCATTACGGTCTGACCAAGGAATTAAAACTTTTCTAGTTTCGCCTTCTCTAATATTTACGATTTGAAGATCGATTACACTATGATGTAAGTCATCATGTGGAGGAATAGGCATAATGATAAAGTTGGTAAATTCATTTTTACCACCACCATGAATAGGAAGTTTATGGTGAACATTATATCTTTTAGGACATAAACTATTGTAACGACCAGTCTCATCTTTAATTGGTGTTGCATTAATATAGTCTACTTCATCTTTAGAGAAACCAAGCTCTCTTAATTGATCAGGATGTTCTTCGGCCATAAATTTCATAAAGTGAGCCTTAACATCTTTGAACTTAGAGCGCATAGATTTTCTTTCATCGCTTGGTGGAACGGTGTAGTTCATCTCACGAAGTTCAAACCCATGAATCGTTTTAAAAGGGAAGTTGATTTTCCCGCCGCCTTGAGGGCGACCACCAGAACGAGGGTTCTTTTTCTTAAAACTTAGCTTCTCGAGTCTTTCTTCTTTTGAAACCTTATTATAATTTAAAGCTTTAGCTGCATTTTTTATAGGACTGTTTCTTTCCATTTTTTTAAAATCCATTCATTCCTAAAATAATTAATTAAAAATAACGTTTAACGGTGCTTTAGTTACATCGCTCGACGTTTTAACTCACCTACAATTTGTAAAGTCACTTTTTTGTTTATATTAGTATTCTTTAAGTTTTCTGGGGTATAGATAATTATGCCGGCTGGTTTGGGAATTTTAATCTGCCGTTTTTCGCCATCATTCATACCTCTGATTTGCGGATTAATATATTGATTATGAATATGTTCGTGAACAGGGCTAGCAATAACAATACATAAGTTATCAAAATCGTTTTTGCCGCCGCCATGAATCGGGAGTTTATGATGGATATTGTATCCTTTTGGACACATACCTTTTCTCATAGTAGCTAGTTGTTTTGATGAAAAACCTTCTTTTTTTAAGTCGTCTTTGTATTCTTCAGCTAGATGTTTAAGGAACTCTTTTCTAACATAAGCAAACTCACCTCTTATGCGTTTTCTTGTGTCAATATCAGGGATATCATAAATTACATATTCACAAACTATTCCAAGATAAGTATCAGGAAGTTTATCTGGTGATATTGCGCCTTTGCGCTTTGTTTCGCGCCAAGCAGCGATATCATTGCCTGTTCCTAAACGACGAGGTCTAGCAGGTTTTTTATAAACGTACTCTTTCTTGCTCTTGGAGGTGTTTTTATCGTTCATTTTTTTTCCTTTAGAGGTGCTTTTTTAAAAAGAGAATTCTTGCTCTCTCTTTAAAATAAAACTATAACAGATAATAAATCTGTCGGCAAGTTTTTTTGTATAATTTTTTACGACAACTTTTTGGACAAAATCAGTTGGAGAATAGAAAGATGACTAATAGCAATATTGATGAAACTATTAAAAGATATAATCCGATTATTATTATTCCTGCACGTATGGCTGCAACCAGACTTCCTGGAAAACCTTTAGCTAAGATTGCAGGTAAAGAAATGATACTGCATGTTATTAACAGGGCTAAAGAGGCAAAGATTGGCAAAGTGCTTGTAGCATGCGGCGAAGAAGAAATAGCCAATGTTGTCAATAAAGAAGGCGAAACCGCTATTTTGACAGATCCTAATCTTCCCTCGGGTTCCGACAGAATTTTTGCGGCGTTAGAAACATTTGATAAAGAAGGCAAGCACAAGATTATTGTTAATGTTCAAGGCGATTTGCCAACAATAGATCCTCAAATGATTAGAGATTCTTTGCTTCCTTTAGAGGACGAAGAAGTTGATATTGCAACGTTAGTTGCGAAAACAACAACGCCAGAAGAAAATGCCAGTCCAAATGTTGTAAAAGCGGTAACCGCTTTTGCAGAAGGAAAAAGAGTTGCTAGAGCGCTTTATTTTACAAGAACAACTGCTCCTTATGGTGAAGGCGATATTTTCCATCATATCGGTCTTTATGCTTACCGCAGGGCATCGCTTGCTAAATTTATTAGCTTGCCTCAAGGCATATTAGAAAAAAGAGAAAAATTAGAGCAACTAAGAGCGTTAGAAAACGGAATGAGAATAGATGCGACTTTAGTTAATAAGGCTCCTTTTGGGGTCGATACTAAAGAAGATTTAGACCGAGCAGAAATTATGATTAAGCAGTTTTTAAAATAGGAAGTTACTAAAAAACCTATGTCAGAAAATCCAGAAAATATAATTGCATATCAGGGGTATCCAGGGGCTTATTCCCAAATGGCTTGTAATGCAAAGTTTCCATTGTTAGAAACAATGCCCTGTCCAACCTTTGAACTTGCAATGGACGCCGTTCGTGAAGGCAAGGCTAAATTTGCGATGCTTCCCGTTGAAAACTCTGTTGCAGGCAGGGTTGCAGATATTCATTCTCTGCTTCCCAACTCCAACCTTTATATTGTGGGCGAGCATTATCAGAGAATTGAACATTGCCTTATGGCGTGTAAGGGTGCAACGATTGACTCGATAAAAACGGTTCATAGTCATATTCAAGCTCTTTCGCAATGCCGAAAAATGATAAAAAAATATGGGTTTGAACGCTGCCCCGAAGCTAATACGGCAATAGCTGCTAAAAACATTGCTTTAGATAAAGATAAGACTAAAGCCGTTATCGCATCAAGACTTTCAGCTGAGATTTATGGATTAGATATTTTGATTCCAAATATTGAAGACTCTGACCATAACACAACGAGATTTTTGGTGATGTCAAAAGATTATAGACTTCCGCCAAGAAACGGCAGTGCGTATGTAACCTCTTTTATTTTTAAAGTTAAAAACATTCCCGCAGCACTTTATAAAAGCTTGGGAGGCTTTGCCACTAATGGCGTAAATATGACTAAGCTTGAAAGTTATTTAGGTGAAGGTGATTTTGTTGCCGCTCAATTTTATGCTGATGTCGAAGCTCACCCAGAAGACAGGGGATTGAAGCTTGCGATGGAAGAATTGTCGTTTTTTTCTGAGGAAATTAATATCCTAGGAACGTATTTGGCGCACCCTTATCGCTTTCTTTCAAGATAAGATATCAACATTTTTAAAATTCTTGCTTGCAAAAATATGTTTTGAACGCAATATTGGAAAGTAAGGAAAGCTGGTTTGCGGACGAAATCTTTCGCCAACCCGGTCAGGTTCGGAAGAAAGCAGCCGTAACGAATTTGGATTTTGGGTCGCTTAGCTGGCTTTCCCCTTTAATTTTTTTAGCTATAAAAATAGTAGATGTCTGAATTAGATGAAAACCAGAGTTTTAGTTTTGAAGAAGCATCTCTTTTGAAAGCAAAAGAGAGCGATAGCGCTCGCCCTTATTGTGTTTTAGCAAGAAAATACCGTCCTAAAACTTTTTCCAGCCTTATTGGTCAAGATACCTTAGTTAAAACGTTAACCAATGCTATTCAGTCTAATCGAATCGCACAGGCATATATTTTAACGGGCATAAGAGGGATTGGTAAAACTTCTACAGCAAGAATAATTGCCCGAGCTTTAAACTGTACGGGGGTTGATGGCAATGGTACCGAGCCTACAACCGAACCTTGCGGAGTATGTTCTAATTGCAGAGCTATCGAAAATGACAATCACGTTGATGTCTTTGAAATGGACGCCGCCAGCCGTACTGGGGTTGACGATATCAGAGAAATTTTAGATAGTGTTCGTTATAAGCCGTCGGTTGCGAGATATAAGATTTATGTTATCGACGAAGTTCATATGCTTTCTAAAAATGCCTTTAACGCTTTGCTTAAAACCTTGGAAGAACCGCCTCCACACGTAAAGTTTATTTTTGCAACGACAGAGATTAGAAAAGTTCTTCCAACGATTTTATCACGTTGCCAGCGTTTTGATTTAAAAAGAGTTGAAGATGTTGTATTGGCAAAGCATTTTGAAAATATCGCGGGTTTAGAAAAGGTTGCTATTGATAAAGAAGCGGTTGCGATTATTGCTAAAATTGCTGATGGTTCCGTAAGAGACGGGCTGTCTCTTTTAGATGGTATTATTGCTCATAGCAGTGGTACTAGTGCAATCACGGCTGAGGATGTCCGCAAGATTATTGGTTTGGCTGATAAATCGGTTTTGTTTGACATTTTTGAAGCCTTAATGAAAGGCGAAACCGCTAAAGCCATAGACCTTTTTGCAATGCAGCACGATTTAGGTGCCGATCCTTTAAATATATTGCAAGATCTTCTTGAGCTTACTCATTTTATTACTAAAGCAAAAATCGCACCAGAGACAATAAATAATCCTGCCGTAGCCGAAGAAGATCGTAAGCGTGGAAAAGAAATGGCCGACAAACTGCCAATGTCGGTTTTGACAAGGTGCTTTCAAATGCTTTTAAAAGGCATAGATGAAACTAAAACAGCATATACGCCATTTATGACGGCAGAGATGTGTTTAATTCGAATTGCTTTTGTTTCTGACTTACCAACTCCAGAAAAAGCCATTTTGGATTTAAAAAAAAAAGCAATAACATCTAGCCTGTCTTCCGTTTCTGCGCCAGCGGTTAATAATACTAAAGCTGATATCAGCCATAATAATTTTGAACCAAAATTGCCTAATAATGTGGTTGATTTAAATTCTAGCAGGGCTGTTTCTAATGAAAAAAACTCAAAAAACATTAATGATGCTCCTGAAATAAGCAGCGGTAATCAAGCTAAAAGTGATGTAAATATATCTAAAGAGCCTCAAATTAAGAATTTTTGGGATATTCAAGCTGTTTTTATGAAAAACAGAGAAATGCTTATTGCGCACAGTTTTTCTAATGATGTTATTCCTGTCGCTATAGAGGGCAACATCATTAAAATTGCATTAAAAAATAATAAGGCAGCTCCCGATTTTGCTTATAAATTATCAGAAAAGCTTTCGGCTCTTTTAGGTGCTGATTATAAATTTGTTATTGTAGAGTCTCAAGAAGGCGTAAAAACACTGGCAGAGCAGACGGTTATTCTTGAAGAAAAGCGCAAACAAGATATTGCCGCTGTTCCAATTATTAGAAAAGTATTAGAAGCTTTTCCTAATTCTGAGATTGAAAGTATAACTAACAATAATGATAATGACGAAAGCGAAAAAGAAGATAACGAAGATAAAAGTTTTTATGTAGAGGACGAAAAATGAAAGGTTTGGAAAATATTCTGAAGCACG
The DNA here is from genome assembly GCA_050175015.1 of Alphaproteobacteria bacterium. Taxonomy (GTDB): domain Bacteria; phylum Pseudomonadota; class Alphaproteobacteria; order JBFXJJ01; family JBFXJJ01; genus JBFXJJ01. The sequence goes on from JBFXJJ010000003.1 coordinate 135,572, forward strand.
CAGGAGAGATTCAGAAAAAATTAGAAGAAGAGCAGCATAAGTTAGAAAAATCCTTATATGAAGGAGCTGCAGGAGGCGGAATGGTTAAGGTTACTCTTAACGGTAAAGCTGATGTAAAAAAAGTTATTATTGACCCATCTATTGTTAATCCCAATGAAAAAGAAATAATCGAGGATTTGATTGTTGCCGCATTTAATGATGCTAAACGCAAAGTTGAAGATGGTATGCGCAATTCAATGTCGGGCTTAGTTGACGGTATGCCTAGTTCTAATCCTTTTCTTAATTTCTAAAAAAACAAATGTCAGAAAACGGTTTCGATAATCTAAGTTATATTCTTTCCAAATTGCCAGGTTTAGGACCTAGATCGGCAAAAAGGGTTATGCTTTATCTCCTTAAAAAACGTGAAAATGTAATGCAGCCCTTAATAAAAGCGCTGACTGATGCTTATGATAATATTAAGACGTGTAAAGTCTGTGGCAATTTTGATGTTTCTGATCCCTGTTCTATCTGCCAAAATCCGAAAAGAGATACAGCTTCTTTATGTGTTGTCCAAGATGTTGCGGATTTATGGGCATTAGAACGCAGTTTAGCGTTCAGAGGCAGGTACCACGTTTTAGGTGGACTTTTATCGGCTATTGACGGTATCGGACCTGATGCTATAGGTATTGATAAACTTAGAAGAAGAATCTTAGACGAGAATATAGCAGAGATTATTTTGGCACTTCCTGCAACAGTTGATGGCAAAACAACCTCACATTATATTGTTGAATTAATTAAAGATACAGAAGTTAAAATTTCAAGTTTAGCACACGGAGTTCCTGTTGGCGGCGAATTAGATTATCTTGATGACGGAACCATTGAAACCGCTATCAAAAATCGTATGCCCTTTTAATTTAAAGGTTATTTTTATGGTTATGAAAAAGATAATTATTGCTCTTTTCTTGGTTATAAGTTCTGTTCCTTGCGCTTTAGCCGATTTCGCAAAAGGTCTTGCGGCATATGAAGCAGGGGAATATAAAACCGCTCTTTTAGAATGGACGGTTGATGCCGAAAATGATGATGTTGCTGCTATGCGCAATATTGGTCATATGTTCCGCTGGGGCAGGGGTGTTGAAAAAAATTTAATAACAGCCGCATACTGGTATAAAAAAGCTGCGGACAAAGGCTTTGATAAAGCACAATACAACTTGGCATTGCTTTACTTAGATGGGGAAGGCGTTGCCAAAGATATTAAAGAAGCGGTTCATTGGCTGGAGTTAGCCAGCAGCCAAGGACACGCTGAAGCATCTAAAAAATTGGAGGAGCTAAGGCAAACTCAAGCCGAAAATGTTGTCAAAGATGTTGCTAAAGAGAAGATAGCAGCGCCAAGTAAGGAAAAAACGGAAGAGACATCAACATCTGCCGTTGCCAAAAAACTTGATATAACGGAAAAAGAACAAGTAAAAAAAGAAACCGATAAGAAAGCAAATCAGGCTTTAGAAAAAGCGATAAAACCTGATTTAAAAGAAGATAAAGAGCTTTTGAAAACAGCGGTCAAAAATTCTGATAATAAGGCTGAAAAGGAAGAACAATCAGCGGTGCATATAAGTTCGTATAATTCTGAAGATGGTGCGTTGTCTGGCTGGAGCGTCCTTAGAAAAAAATATAAGAATTTAGATCAATTCAAAATGGAATTAAAAAAAGTTGAAGTCAAAGGCAAAGTTATGATTAGGCTTTTTGCTAAAGGTAAAACCAGCGATGCTTTAGCTTTGTGTCAAGCCATCAAGAATCAAAAAGAGTATTGCGTAGTCTATGACAAAGATGGAAAGAAAATTTTCTAGGGCGCATAGCAATTAAAGATATTTTATGAAAATGAATAAAATTGCTTTGCAAACTAATTTTGATATAAAAATTCACAAATCGTATAATTAAAATATTTTGACCTGAGCAATAGCTAAATTGCAATATTTTAGCTTGGCTGTATTTATATAATTAGCGGCTGTTTTGGTTATGATGAATATAAGAAATAGGCGGTCTTTTTATTTCTATTCCAGCGACTTTCAAAATTTTTTGAAAAATTTGTTTTCTGATAATTTCATTGTTATTCAAAGTCTCAATAAAGTCTTGAGGTGGTGTTTCTTTGGGGTAATATTCTTTGAATCCTTCAAGAAAATTTTTACCGCTAACTTCAGGGTGAAAACCACAAAGAACGGCTCTGCCTTGACCATATTGGCACTCAATCGCAGCGTTTTTTTTATCACCATCTTTAGTTAGGTATGATGCAATAACAGAATGATTTTGATTGTTATTGGAAGATTGCGCCTCAAAGCTTGGGCCTTCTTGATAATAAATATTGGTGGTTTCGCCATTTTCAAGCTCAACTTTAGCTGCCGATGCTGGAAACTTTTGCGCAGGCAGTTCATCAAGATTGGCAACAGGTCCTTCTGCTTTGCCATTAAAAAAGCCAAGCTCTCTTTCAGAAAGGATTTCTTTCTTTTCACCTTTAGCATATTCAATATTTTTGCAGGCATAATAAGCTCCGGCACAAAAGCCGATATAAGAGCCCCCGTGCCTTACGTAGTCTTTGATAACCTGATTGCCGATACCATTTAATTTTTTAGCATATCCTGTATCGTGTCCACCAGGCATTACAAAAGCTGCGGCATCGTTTAAAATTTCAGGATTATTTATAAGTTTTTCTGCATTAATAAAGCGTATTCCTACAAAATCTCTTACCTCTTTTGTGATTTCCTGACTTAGGCAGGAAACAAAGAAAGGATCCGCTCCTTCGTCACGATAGATATAAACATATTTTTTGAGAGGATCAATCAAATGTATATCCTATCTATTTTATTAAACCAAACTAATGATAACAGCAGATAAACCTAAAATCCAGCAATAAGGAGCAAAGAGATAGAAACGTCCGCCTTTAACAATGCGCATTAATATTCGCAGAGAAATATAACCGATAATAAAAGCTGCGATTGTTCCATAGATAGTAGCATAGTTAAGGTTTAAGTCGGAGGTTTCTAAAGCATCTTTTATGTTAAGCAGAGTTGCGCCTAAAATAGCAGGAATTGATAAAAGAAACGAAAAACGAGCAGCAAGTTCCCGTTCAATTCCTAAAAACAGCCCCGTAACAACCGTTGTTCCAGAACGAGATATTCCTGGAATCGCAGCAATTCCTTGACTAATACCAATAATAAATGCCCATTTAAAAGAAAATTCTTTGATGCTGGCTTTGGGTTTAGAAAAATACTTAGAGATCCATAAAATAATCCCAGTTGTAAACAGCATTAAGCTTACAATAGTTAAAGAGGAAAATAAAACCTTGCCGTATTTTTCAATTAACAATCCAATAATTGCGGTTGGAACAGATCCGATAATTATGAGACAAGCCATTTTGAAATTGACATCATTTTGCAACAGCTCTTTGGTGTTTTTTCTTAAAATCAAGCTCGCGAAAAGCTTGAAGCAAGATTTAATCATAAGCATTATATCTTGGAAAAAAACCACAAAAACGGCGAGAAGAGTTCCAAAATGTAAGGCAATGCTAAAAGATAAAGAGGGTTCAGATATACCAAAAAAATACTGGCCTAAAAAAAGATGTCCCGAGCTGCTTACAGGTAGAAATTCGGTTATACCTTGCAAGATGCCTAAAAGTATTGATTGGTATAGTTCCATATTTTGTTTCCTAGTGTTTTAAAATGTTTTTATTTTTGTAATCGGAGAAATAAAAAATTACAAATTTTTTATAGCAAATTTTAATACTTAAAGATAATAATATAAATACTATATAAAAATATAATTTTAAAAACTTCTTAAAAATTTAAGGAAATAAAAATGCGTTTAAAACAAATATCATTAGCAATAATGCTGTTTTTTTTAGCTGTTGCTTTTTCTAAAACGGTCGCAGCTGATGCTTATTTTGATGAAGTTTTAACTAAGGCAGAAGCTGGTGACGTTGACTCTCAATATGAGTTGGGAATGATTTATCTTGGTTCTCAATCTGGAACCGAAGATCATAAGCAAGGAAGAGAGTGGTTGGAAAAGGCTGCTAATCAAGGACATACGATGTCTCAAATTACGCTTGGGAATATCTATGTTGATGGTCAAGGTGTGGATCAAGATTATAAAAAAGCCTTTAACTGGTATAAAAAGGCCGCTGAGCAAAAATGTGTTTTAGCAACTATCAGCATTGGGGCGATGTATAACCAAAGCTTAGTTGATTCAGAAAATATAAAAGACGCCCAAAGATTTTTAGACCAGCACGTTACGGACTTAAAAAATACGGCATCTCTAGGTGGTGCCAAAGATCAGTTTATCCTTGGTAACTGCTATAAAGAAGGGCAAATTTGCCCTCAGGATAATAAAGAGGCGATTAAATGGTATCGCAAAGCTGCAGAGCAAGGATACGCAGGAGCCGAATTTATTTTAGGATATATGTACCACGAAGGACAGGGCATATCTAAAAATTTAGACGAAGCCTTAAAATTATATCAAAGTGCTGCGGAAAAAGAATATGCTGATGCCGAATATGCCTTGGGTTCAATGTATGAAGTTGGAGAGGGCGTATCAAAAAGCCCTAAAAGAGCGTTTGAATACCTATCTAAAGCCGCAGAGCAAGGACATTTAGAAGCACAAAAGGACGTTGCCTTAAAATACTATAATGGCGAAGGTGTGGCTAAAGATTATACTAAAGCTTTGATGTGGCTTATGATTTCTTCCAGTATGGGGCTAGATGATGCCGCAAAAGAGATGAATGAAATTTTAGTTTCAAAAAATGTAAGCCCTGAGCAGATTTCCGAAGCAAAAACGCTTGCATCAATCTGGAAACCAGAAATATCAGGAGCTACTAACAATACAATGGATATTTTGAACGCATTATTTAGCACCTGCAATTAGAATATTTTATGGTTAAATAAATTTATTCTAACAATGTAGGAAAGTTTTTTATCAAATATAGTTTAAGGTTCTTTAAGGATTTTTTCAAAAAATCCTTAATATGCGAAGCAAATTTCTAGAATTATAATTGGACTCCTTTATTTTGCCTTACGGCAAGTGTCTGACGACAGTTTTGCTTTTATCAAAAGCAAAAGTAAAATCTTCTTACAGATATTGTGGGATATAAATGAAATAATGATAATTGCTACAGCTCTGCCATAACAAAATGACCGTTAAGATATTAACTTAACGGTCATTTTCTATCTATTAAACTAAATTATTTTACCAAGAATATTTAACACCCACAGACACACCGTGAGAAGTTCTGTTTTCTCTTAATTCAGCTTCGTAATCGATATTAAAGATCATATTGTCTTTTTCACCAAAGCTAAATCCTGTTGCAAGGTCTAAAGCATTCTTTCCTGGATTTGCAGGATAGGTTCTAATGGTTGTGTTATGAAGTCTAGCTTCACTGTGATCATAATAGCCGTTCCCTATATCTCTTAACCAAGCAATTCTAGCTCTTAACTCTCCATCAAGACCGTCGTCACTCTTGAATTCGGTATTGGTTCTAAACCCAATTCTTGTTTGAGGAGCGACTACCGTTTGAGAAAAGTAATGCATAGCAACAGCAGCGCTACCATTTTCAACAAAGGCATTTTGCTTCATCCACTCTAATCTTAAACCCACAAAAGGTACAATGAAACCATAACCAGTTATAAAGCTTTTACCGCCTTCAACATCGCCTAAGAGACTGTATCCAGAAGACGTTCCATAAACATACTGATCGCCGCCAGCAAGACTTACTATACGAGACTCACGATAACGATCAATAGAAAAACCTACAGAACTATCAATATAGTAGTTTTCTGTTGGAGTATAAGAACTGTAGCCTAATAATTGCCAGCTTTCTACTCTGCCGCTGCCATTATCTTCAGAATCAAGTTCGGTATTCATATTTGATATCGCTAAACCAGTCATAAGCTTAGGGCTAATCTTAGTATCGCCACCGATTACAACGCCAAAAGTTCTAGCGGTATAACCAAGAGCATTATCATCAGCTCCTGTTTTACTGTGTTTACCAAAAACCTTGCCCCAAACATTGTTATCTGGAGATAAGCCCAAAATGTTATTTGCAATATCTTTTGTTATACCAGAGGTCTCTTCTGAAAGATCAAATTCCGCCTGAGGGCTTACAGCACTGGTTTTAAAATCATTTCTTTTGCCCGCAAGTCTTGTAGCCACAACCTTAGAAGTTTCGGCTCTAGCTTGTCCTGCAACTGCCATAGAATTGGTTTTGTTTTCACCTGTAATTTGGCGTAAAGCTCGGCTCATATGGGTTTCATCTAAAGTAGATAAATTGTCAAATAAGTATTTAGCATTACTATCAGCTATCGCTGCTCCAGCTGATGGACGGATTTGATCTAAAGCTTTGCCTGCTTCGGACTCGTTGCCAGATAATTTCAAGTTTGGCAGCGAAGTAAATGAAGTTGGAGTTACAACCAAGGAAATAACAGTATCTCCATAGATAATATCAAAGCGGGTTCCGCTGGCTAAGCCAGATCCTGGCTGTGTTAAGGTTGCAAATTCTCCAAGAATACCGCCATTGGCCTCAACAATGTCAAAGGTATCACCTATTTCAGGGGTAAAATTGTTGTTTGCTAAACCAGTTATTCCTCTTAAAATCGGCTTTAGTTCACCATCTGCTGTGTAAGTACTTCCAACACCAGTAACTAATAGACGGTCGTAGTTGCCTGCACCTATTCCTGTGCCTGTACCATCAACATCAATATCAAGAGTACTTCCAACTGCTTGGACAACCGAACCAACAGAAATTAAAATTCCAGGTGAGTTACCAGGAGATAAGTTACCATAAACTGTAATGCTGCCTCCAATGGTTCCTGAACCTTGTAAGGTTCCACCTGCTTGGACAATTGCACCGCCGGTAATCGATCCATTTAAGGCTAGTACACCTTGTTGTATGCAAGCACCTAAAGAGTTTGCGACAAGACCTGACATAATAAGTTTGCCGCTGCCATCTTTTACAAGACAGCCTGTTCCTGATACATTGCCAGAAGCGGTTACATCGTTACCATTAGTATCAATTGTTCCATCATTACCAGAAACTTCAATATCTCTACCTATTGTGAAATCTGTTCCTGCGGTTAAAGTGCCGCCGTCAAATTCGAGACTTGAAGTCGATGTTCCAAGAGCGGAGTCTGAGCTAACAATAAGTGAACCTTCTTGGATTAAAGTACCTGTATAGGTATTAGTTCCGGTTAAGGTTAAGCCGCCAGTTCCAGCTTTTATCAGTTTGCCAACGCCAGATATGGTTCCTGAGGCAGTTACATCATTGCTTCCAGTGTTAAGAGTTCCGTTATTGGCGGAGATGTCAACATCACGGGCAAGCGTTGTAAAACCTGCTGCGGTTTCTAACGTGCCGCCATCAAGCTCTAAATCAGAGCCTGCTGCACCTAATGCATTATCAGAAGAAGCTACGACTGTACCTTCTTGAATAAGTGTTCCCGCTTGAGTGTTTGTCCCAGTTAGGGTTAAGTCGCCTGTTCCAGTTTTTATCAGTTTGCCAACACCAGATATGGTTCCAGAGGCTGTTATATCATTGCTTCCAGTGTTAAGAGTTCCGTTATTAGCAGAGATGTCAACATCACGGGCAAGCGTTGTAAAGCCTGCTGCGGTTTCTAACGTGCCGCCATCAAGCTCTAAATCAGAGCCTGCTGCACCTAACGCACTATCAGAAGAAGCAATAACGGTGCCTTCTTGAATAAGGGTTCCTGCTTGAGTATTGGTTCCTGTTAGGGTTAAATCGCCATTACCTGTTTTAATAAGTTTTCCGTTACCTGTTAAATCGCCAGAGACTACGCCGTCGTTATCTTGAGTGTCAAACTCCGTATCGCTGTCAAAAGAAAGGTCAGCAGTAACATCATCACCATCATCAAAACGAACTTCATTATCTCGATCATCAAGATCTACAGAATCACCCTCAGTTCCAGAGCCATCTAAAACTAAAGGACCAGAGGAAGGGGGAGGATCTGCGGCAGGCTCACCACCAATGCCAACCGAAGCTACGCCTGTAACGAAAAATTCTTGCGGTAAAGTTAAACCTGTGCCAGGAGAAAATGTAGAAATTACAATATAATAATCAGTGTCAGCTTCAAGTTCTGTTTGAAAAGCAGGGCAAAGACCTGAAGAACCTCTACAACTAGGTGTGGTTGGAAAATACGATTGGTTGCCATCGTCATTAAAGGCTAAAAAATTGGTAGCAGGGGACGTTGGGTCAAAAGAATTTTCATAAACCAGCATAACGGTATCAACGTTAGCTAATATCTGCCCCATTTTATAGGTTCCAGATGTCGTTGGAGTAAAATATTCTACAACGTAATTATAAACATAGCCTCCAGTACCTAGATTACCTGCGGTAGTCGAATTGCCTAGATAGCTATTGGATAATGACCAAGTCTCAACACTATGACTGTCATCATCTGACACGGTAAAATATGTAGTAACATCAGCTTCTGCGTGTGTAGCCATAAACGCAAAAACACTGCCTATGAAAATAGACATCAAAAAGTTATTAAATTTCATCAGTTTTCCCCTGATAGTACCCTTTAGCTTAACTTTTTATCAGATTTTTTAAAAAAAAGCTACTATATTTTAGTTCTAAAAAACGTTTTTTAACTGCAATATAATAGGAGAATTACTTATTGATGGATTGTTTTTAGCATAGTCTAATGCTGTATAGCCATTATCATCTTTAACAATTGTATCAGCCCCGGCTTCGATTAACAATTTAAGAGAAAGTCCATCTCGAGTTGAGCGGGCAGCCAACATTAAAGCTGTCACATTAAATTTGCCTACAGCATTGACATCAATATCTGTCTTAAGAATCGCCTTTAAGACATCAATATTATAATTGCCTAGAGCCGCCATTAAAACAGTGGCGCCAACGCTATTGCGAGCATTAACCTTGGCCCCTTTTTCAATAAGGAGCTCAACAACTTCTACCGAAGGATTATATTGAGCAGCAACCATCAAGGCTGTTACACCATTGGGACTGGTATCGTTAACATCAGCTCCATTTTTTATGGCTTCTTTTATTTCCTTAAAACTGCCATCTTTAATCAAGGTTAAAAAACTTGCATCGGCAAAAACTGTGTTACAGATAAAAATAGCTGTAAAAATTAGGCAAAAGTATTTTTTCATAATTACTTTATATATCAAGGATAATAAAAAATAACAATAGACATTAAGTTTTGAATATTTTTTGATTAAATGATATTTAGATAGTTGACGAGTTGTAATCTATGATTTATTAATGTTTTTAGATTACCTTTTTGTGGAGAGATGGCAGAGTGGTAATGCAGCGGATTGCTAATCCGTGAACCCAGTTTGGGTTCCCAGGGTTCAAATCCCTGTCTCTCCGCCAATTTAAGCCCTTCTTTATAGAAGGGCTTTTTGTTTTTTAAAGGGTCGTTTAAGTTAATTTTGGCTATTTTATCTGGAGTAAATTAGCAATTTAAATTAGGCTTATATAGAGGTTGTATTTATGGAAAAGCTTGAAAAATTGGGCAGACGAATTTGCATTTTAGGTCCTAGCTCCAGCGGCAAATCAACTTTAGCTAATGCGTTATCTAAGAAGCTTAATGTAGAATTTTTTCATTTAGATCTCTGCGCTCATTTAGAAAACACTGATTGGGTGCGAAAGCCAGATGATATTTTTTTAAAAGATCATAATGAAATTATAGCAAAAGAAAATTGGATTATCGATGGCAACTATCGTGTTTCAATGCCGCAGAGAATGGCAAGGGCGACAGGAGTAATATGGCTCGACTTTAATGTTTGGTGTTGTGTTTGGCGTTATGTTAAAAGATGTTATTCTAAAAATCAGGGGCGTTATGGATCGCTTTCTGGTGCTTCTAGGGAGTTCAATTGGAATCTTATAAAATTTACGATTTATAATTATCCTAAAAACAGGCTAAGGTATCAGGAAATTTTGCAAGATAAGAAATATCCTGTTTTAAAAATAAAAAATCTGAAAGAGCTCAATCAGTATTATGATTATTGGAAGCTTGATAAAGATATTATAAGAAATCGTTAAAAAAGTAATATTATAGTAATAATTATAGCATTAAAATAAAGCAAAACTATGATAAAAAGCGTTGCTATTAAAAAGTTTTTTTTAATATAATAACTTTTAAAAGCTTTGGGTTTTAAACAGGGAAAATCACGTGAAAAAAGGGCTTCTATTTTTAATAATATTGTTGGGTTTGTTAGCTGCAGCCGTAGTTTTTTTGCCGTCTTTTGTTGATTGGAACAAATATAAACCTCAAATAGCTCACCAGATTAATCAAGTAATTGGCAGAGAAGTTCTTATTGATGGTGACGTTTCTTTCCAAATACTTCCTTATCCCTTTCTTTCTCTTGGTCAGACAAGAGTTCGCAATATTTCTGGTTCAGAACAGGAAACTATGGCGAATATTAAAAATATCGAAATTACAGTTGAGCCATATTCTTTATTAAAAGGCGAAATAAGAATGAAACGTATTTCGCTGATTAATCCTGAAATAATGTTGGAGGTTCTGGCTGACGGTCAAGTTAATTGGAACTTCTTGTTTATGCAGAGAGAAAAAGAAAATAACTTTGATGATTCCTTTGGTAAAATTATTGTTAAAGACAGTATTATTTTAGACAGTATTACAGTTCAAAACGGTACGATAATTTATAGTGATAAAAAAAGAAAAATTGAAGAAAGTTTGAATGGTATTACCGCAGATATTGTTGCTAACTCTTTAAAAGGGCCGTACCGTGCCGATGGTAATTTCAATGTTAGAGATCGTCAAGCAGGCTTTGCGTTGTCGATTGGTGAGATTGGAACAGATAGTCCGACAGACGTTAATTTTACGGTTTCAGAACTAACTGCGGAAGCTGTCTTAAATCTTTCGGGAGAAGTTTCTAATTCTCCTAATGACAATCTTTTCAGCGGTAATGTTTCTTTCAATGTTCAAAAAATTCCAGTGCTTTTACCTATTTTAGATTTGAAAAATATTTTCTTTCCTAAAAGCTTAGATATGCCTTTTGCGGTTAACTCTTCATTTTCTTATAATCCAGGCAAATTTACCGTTGAGGACTTGGTTTTAAAATATGGCGAAACCGCAGCCGCAGGTAAAGCAGTTGTTGCCTTAGAAGATGGGCAGCTGCCTGTTACTGATGCTAACTTATATTTTACGCAGTTATCTTTGGATCCGATTGTCGATGCTTTGAAAGAAATGCGAGAGGTTAATCTGGCAATTTCCCGCCATATGTTTTTATCTAAAAACATTAATGCTCAGGTATCTTTAGGTGCGAGTTCAATTTCTTATAAAGACGGCAGTTTTAGAAACTTTGAAGCCAAAACTCTTATTAAAGATGGTATTTTAACCATAGGAGAAGGCAAAACTAACCTTGTTGGTAATTCTATGGTTGGCTTTGCGGGTATCATTACCCCTGAAGATGGGCTTTTAAAGTATAATTTTGACGTCGATTTTCAATCAGAAAACACCAAACAACTTTTGAAATGGCTTGGTTATGAAAAAAATATAACGTCAGACAGTATCTTTAGAAACAGCCTTTTTAAAGGAAATATTTCTGGTTCTCCTACTGAGCTTAATATTAGCGAGTTTGAGGCTGCTTTAGATAGAACCAAAGCAAGAGGAACAATTGGGGCTGCTTTTGCTGATAAAAATGCTTTTGATATCCAAGTAACACTTGATGAAATTAATCTTGATTCTTATATGACGAGTAAGACTGAGCCTTCAAAAAATATAGAAGAAGCATTAAAAAACAATTTTAACAATTTAAGCATTTTATCAAGCTTTGATGCCAAGGGAAGCATAGTTGTTTCTTCCTTAATTTATAATGATGTTCCTGTTAAAGGTGTAAGCTTTGAAGGAGAGTTATCGAGTAATAATCTTACAATTGATAATTTAGATATTCAAAATCTGGCTGGTCTTAGAGCGCTTTTTAAAGGTGGAACGGGTGGTTTTGGAGAAGAGCCTAGGTTTAATAAATTTTATTATAATATTGAAGGTGAAGGACTGCCGCCATTAATTGCTCGTCTTGGCTGGACGATGCCTTTTGTAAAAAGCGATGATTTAGGTTTGATTTCGCTTGATGGCACACTTAATGGCGATTTGAATAAATTAGAATTTGACTCATCTTTTGGAGCTAGAGGCGGAGTTATAAAAAACAAAGGTTATGTCGAGAAAAAGGTCGATGAGCCCCGCTTTTTTGATATGGAACTTGAGGCATCTCACCTTAGTTTCAATAAATTTTTAGATATTTTTGGTAAAGGTTATACCGCAGAAGACGGCAGTCTAGGTGTTTTCAAATTTTATAGCAAAATGGCGGGCAATCTTGATAAATTTAATTTATCAGATATGGAACTCGGTATAGGTCTAAATAAAATAAAAGGCAATCTTACCGTAACATTATCCGGAGATCGTCCTAAATTTGAGGGCAATGTCGATTCTGTTTTCTTACAGCTTAATAAATTGTTTCCGAAAGATTCCTTTACCGTCTTTAGTAAAAAAGCAAATGGGACTAATGTTGCTGGCCGCAAGATTTATAGTAATCCCAATTTTATTTTATCTTCAGCTGTTTTTGTTCCTGAGTTATCATCAAATCTTTTAGTAAAAGTTCAAAATGAACCAAAGTTTTCAACTGGTATTAAAGCAAAACCACAAGTATCTGTGGTTAAGTTTAAAACCGCTCTGCTTTCAATGTTTGATACAGATTTAGTATGCAAGATTGATAAGCTTGAGATGTTCGGATACTCTTTGGAAAAAGCAGAGGGCAAGCTCAAGATTGAAGATAGGGTTCTTGATTTATCAGATTTTAAAACCATATACCGCAGTGGGACTATAGCTGGAGCATTAAAAGTTGATGTTAAAGAAATTCCTAAAGTCTCAGGAAATATAGATGTTGTTACAATGGAAGGCAAAAAGGATTTCTTTGGAACAAATATTATGGACGTTAATGGTGGAATAGTGTCGTTTAAAAGCAGTTTTGATACTGTTGGTGAGAGTCAAAAGGAATTCTTTCAAAATTTTAACGCTAATGGCGAAATAAGTTTTAGTAATGCGTCAGTGTCAGGATTTGATTTAGGGGCTATAAACGCTCAAACTGCAGGTAAAAGAAACGATAAAAATATTGAAGACCTTATCATGAGATATACTGAAGAGGGAGAAACTCCTTTTGATGAAATTACAGCCAAGTTCAGTGTTGATAAGGGCATTTTAGAAGCTAAAGATATTACAATGCGTGGCGGTCAGGGCAGCGTCAATATTAACTTTAATCTTAACCTTAATGAATGGGTTGTTGCCTCTAAAGCGTCTTTTCAAACGGTAAGTAATTCTGAGGTTCCGCCTTTCGAAATAAAACTTATAGGAAATGCAGAGCGCCCAGATTTTAAATTAGAAACAACTATTTTCAGAGAATATTTTAAAAAGCTTGAAGAATATGACATTGCTCAAGAAAAATCGAGATTAGCCGAAATTGAAAAGAATAGGCTAACAGAGCTTGAAGCAAAATTAAGAGCAGTCATTGTTGAATTTGATAAAGATCAGAAAGTAAAAAAAGATACGTTAAGAAGACATAATGCTATATTAAACGCCTCTTATGAAAAAGTGAAAGAAAGCCTTAAAAAAGCAGAGGCTGTAAAAAGTGAGATAGATGATGCTTTTGCTAAGGCTAAAGATGATTTAGCAAATCAAAAAGATTTAATTTCTGATGAAATATATAAAAGAGCAGAAAACCTTTTCAAAGAAAAATCTCATAAAGTTATGCTTTCTGAAGTAGATACAGAGAGATTAGATTCTGAAAGCAACAAGCTATCGCAAGTTATAACTTCTGCTGATAATATGCAGAATCAATTTAATGCTATTTATGAAAAACCTGAAATTCTTGAAGAGGACTTAACCAAAGCAGAAGCTCTAGCTATGAAATCTAAAGATTTAATCATAGTTTCAGATGAGGTTTTAAGAAATCTCAGTGAAGAGAAGATAAATCTTGTTAAAACCGTTGACGGCATAGAAAAAGATTTTATTAAATATATTAAGGTTGCTTCGGTTCAAGATTTTGTTAAAAGTCTTTCGGAAATTAAAGATAGTTTTCCTAGTATTTTAGAAGAAGCTCAAAGTGCAATAACAAGCGCTAACGATGAATTTGCAACGTTGGAAGGAGAGTATGCTCTACCAGAAGATGCAGACAAGGCTTTAGCCAGTATCAATTCATCAAAGAAAAAGATAGATGACTTTAACGATGGGGTTATTGAAATTTATCAAAAAGCTGAAGCATCAAATAACTTTGATATTTTAGACGGATATTTGCAAGAAGCTCATAAAATCGAACAGAATGCGCTGCTTGAAAGAAATAATGCTAAAAAAGAGGCTCAAAGAATAATCATTATGGCTAACCAAACTCTAGAAGATGCTAGGGTTGAGGAAGATAGAAAGAAACAGCTGTTAGATTTGCTTCCAGGGCATAACTTGGTCAAAGACAACACCACTGCTAATTCTGATAATAAATCGGCATTAAAGCCAGGAGAAATCAGATTGGAACGGGTAATCGTTCCTGAGAGTTTACAGGAGCAGCCGCTTGGTGGCAGCAATTCAAAAAACACAGGAAGCAACACCCAAGCATCTTCTCAGGAAGCTGTAGAAGAGGAGAAAAAGCCAGAGGTTTCGGGAAACTTAGTTATTCACCGCCGCCATTAGAACATAGCTAAGGTGTTTTGTATTTAGACCGTCGTAAAATGTTTGACGTTTAGCTTTAAGTTTAGTTTTAAATAAGCATAGCTAAACAAAAAAGCCATCTGGTATCTTATCCGCATTTAAAGCAGTTTGCTAAGCTATCGTAGTAGGGGATTTATTTACTATTTATAAGGTGGCATAAAGAACGAATTAGTCCGAGAGATAACTCAGGATTAGATTCAATTTCTAATATCAGAGTTTCTTTGTTTATCTTAATAATCTCACTTTCTTCTGTCGCAATAGCAAAAAAGTCAGTCTCTTTGCTTTCCATCATTTCTAAAAAGCCGATACAGTCATTTTTACCTAAAGTACGGCTGTCGCCATTGCTGTTATGAATTTCAAGGCTACCTTTGAAAACAATAAAAACGGCTTCTGGGGAAGTTTTAGCTGCAATCAAGGTTTCTCCTGGATTCAATAAAACAATATTGCAGGCATCTAACAAATCAACTAAAGCTTCTTCAGGAACAAAACTGAAGATTGTCGAGTTTTTTGCTGTTTCAATTTTTTCAATATTAAGACGCATAGTTTATACTCCTGTTATAGGGTGCTGTTAGATGCAATTTCAACAATAATCCACTTAGCTGTTTTGCTAACAAGTTTTGATTTATCAGATACGGCTTTTTCAAAATATTCAAAGAATATATGATTTTTCATTTTAAAAGCGATAAACAAAGCATAAGCACGAGAAAGTTCTAAATTTTTATTGTAGTCTGCTGAAAAAATTTGGATAAGACGGTCTTCAAAACGAACCGATGTCTGCGAGAAATATGGTTTTAAACGCAAGGCCTTTTCTTTTAAGGAAAGATGTTCAATTAGAGGCATACAAATAAGTTTTATTTCATCAGGGAGAGCTTTTTCTAGTTCTTTGGTAGAGTAGAAAGGCAAACCTAATTTAGCATCACTTGCAAGCGTAATAAGATTTTTGGTATGAGGTAAAAGGATAGGCAGAAGTTTAAAAACCATTTCTTTGGTTAAATCAAATTCGTATTTAAGAACTCTTTTTAAATCGGCTATTTCTAAATTAGTTGAAATATCATTAATCGCTGATAGCAGCCAAGATGCGTGTTCTGCTGAGTTGTAAAGACAGATTTTTATGATAGGAGAAGTCTTATCATCGGCTTTAAAATCCATATCATATAAGCAATCAACAATTTTTTTCTTAGTTAAAAACTTTGTCTGGTTAAGGGTTTTTACTAGGAACAAAATAACATTTTCTGACTTTGAAGCCGAAATGTTTTTTAAAAATGTTATTCTTTGCTTTTCAGGGATATTTTGCAAAACTTCATTTAAGTTTTCTAAAGACATTTTAGGGGCAAAATAACGCATAGCCTTGCAGGCGGCATAAAATAACTTGTTGTTTTTTATTGAAGTTAAAATATGAGGATAGAAGCTGTCATCACCACATTTGCCCGCAGTTATTAAGGCGGTACGTTTTACGTGGATATCATCATCGTCGAAAAGGGTTACAAGCTGGTCTAAAAACTCGGTTCTTTTGGTTTTGCCGATAATGTTTATGCCTATTATCTTTAAAGAAGAATCATCGGTATTTAGAAGTTTTTTAAGATGAACAGAGGCCAGATCAATTTGATTGTCATTACCATAAGTTAAAAATGCTTCAATAGCAGCAGCTTTTGTTTTTAAGTCTTCTTCATCTAAATAATTTAGAGCTATTTCTGACGTTTCTGGGCAGCTTGCCATTGTTTTTGCTAAATATGGAAGGATATTAGGTTTCTTTGCTAACTCATTAATAATATTTTCATTTAAAGGACTTTTTAAGCGTTCAAATATTTCTAATGTTTTGATGATTTTGAATTCTGAAGATGTTTTTAACTGTAGCTTTAAAAAATTGGCAGCAATGATATTTTTGATTAGAGGAGTTGGAATATCTAAATTTTTTTCAAAAGAAGTTTCTAAGGCTTTTAAGTATTTTCTTTTAAGAAGGATAAATGCAGGGGTAATAAAAATAAAAAACAGAAGAATTCCTGCCAAAGTTGCTTGAGGTGCAAAATGAGGAATATTAATCACGACAAGCATAGAAAGGAAACAAAAACCGATAATTTTTATAATGTTATTTATATCGGGAATAATATGATTTTTCATTAAATTTAGTCCTAAATATCTAACATAGCTTTAGCAAAATCAGATGCCGTAAATGGTTTTAGATCGTCTTCTTTCTCTCCAATGCCGATAAAGTATACGGGCAGTTTAAAGGTCGAAGCAATAGAGACTAATATACCGCCTTTAGCTGTGCCGTCAAGTTTGGTGATTATAAGACCAGAAACAGGTGTTGTTTCTGAAAAAAGCTGAACTTGTGAAATCGCATTTTGACCTGTTGTTGAGTCTAAAACTAAAAGTGTTTCATGAGGGGCATCAGGTATCTTTTTGCGGATAACTCTAACAATTTTTTCTAGTTCTGCCATTAGCTCCTTTTTGTTTTGGAGACGCCCTGCGGTATCAATCATAACAACATCAATTCTTTCTTTTATGGCTTGTTCCAAGGCATCATAAACCAAACCTGAGGCATCACATTTATCCTGACCTTTAAAGACTTTACAGCCCGCACGGTTTCCCCATATTGCAAGTTGCTCAACGGCAGCAGCTCTGAACGTATCGGCTGCAACCAAGGCAACAGATAGACCTTGCTTTTGAATAATTTTAGCCAATTTGCCAAGAGTTGTGGTTTTGCCGCTGCCATTGACTCCAGCGGTAAGAATAATAAAAGGTCTTTTTTCTTTAGCGATAACAAAATCTTTTTCGATATGTTCTAATTTTTCAGCAATTTTTTCAGCAAGAAAACTTCTGATTTCAAGATCTGAGACATCTTTTTGAAATTTTTGTATTTTTAATTTTTGGGCAAGTTCTTGAGCGGTTGTTGCTCCTGTATCTGCCATAATTAAAAGGTCTTCTATTTCTATCAAAGTATCATCATCAAGCTTTCTCTTAGAGATAATATCGGAAATACCTCCAGCTAGAGATGAAGAGGTTTTTGATAACCCTTTTTTTAGACGTGCAAACCAGTTTTCATCATTTTTTTTAAAAATCACAGGCAAACTCCATAAAGACCATCTGAGTCATATTGATTAATTTCGACAGAACAAATAGTTCCCTCTTTTTTAGTTTGATTAAGTTTTACAGGCAGGTAATGCTCACAAAAACCAGAATTATGTTTTTCAGTTAAAACCGAGCACTTATGTCCTAATTTGCTGGCATAAAGTTTTAACATCAGTTCTTCACCAACATCTCTTAAAATTTTTGCCCTTTGTTTCGAAACTTCTCTTTCTACTTGCGGCATCTTAGCAGCAGGGGTGCCTTCTCTTGGAGAAAAAGGGAAAACGTGAAGATGGGTTATGTTGCATTCTTTCACAAGAGATACGGTGTTATTAAACATAGCCTCCGTTTCTGTGGGAAATCCTGTAATAAAATCGGAACCAAGAACAATATCACTTCTAACTGCTCGTAACTTTTCTGCCAAAGTGATAATATCTTTAGATAGATGACGTCTTCCCATTCTTTTCAAAATTAAGTCATCTCCAGACTGAATTGAAAGGTGAAAATGAGGCAGAAGCCTTGGATCATTTTTGGCAAGGTCAATTAGCAAATCATCAAAGCCTTTGGGGTCAATAGAGCTTATTCTAAGTCTTTTGAGCTGAGGTGTTTTTTCTAAAATATTTTTTATGAGAAGACTAAGTTCACTTTTGCCGCAGCGATCTATGCCATAAGAGGCAACATCAACTCCAGAAATAACAATTTCATTAAAACCAGAGGCAATTAATTCGTTGATTTGTGTAAGGACAATATGTTCAGGAATACTGAAATTTTCACCGCGAGCATAAGGAACAATACAATAGGTACACCTATGATCGCAGCCTTGTTGTACTTGAACAAAAGCTCTCGTTCTGCCCTCAAAATCACTTATGATATAAGGTTCGTGGTCGTGTTTTTCAAAAATATCTTTAACCGCAACTTTTTCTTTGGTTTGTGAGCGCATAAAGTCATCAATATTAAGTTTCTCGACGTTGCCAAGAACATAATTAACTTCTTTCATTTTAGCAAAACTAAAAGGACTTACTTGAGCCGCACAGCCCGTTACAATTATAATTGCATCTTCGTTTTCTTTGCGTATTTTCCGTATCATCTGGCGGCATTGTCTCTCTGCTTCGCCAGTTACCGCGCAACTGTTGATAACAATTAAGGGCTTAGGAATATCTAATCCCAAAAGCTTTTCCCGCATAATTTCAGATTCATAAGAGTTTATGCGGCAGCCTAAAGTAATAATTTTGACATCATATTTCATCGATATTAAGCTCACCTGTAAAGACCTTCGTAGCTGTACCTGTCATTAAAATTGAACCATCTTCAAGTGATTCAATAAACAGGTCGCCGCCGTCTAAAATAACTCTGGTTTGATTAATGCAAAAGCCTTTTTTATAGGCAGCAAAAAAAGAGGCACAAGCTCCTGTTCCGCAAGCCATTGTAATGCCAGCCCCACGTTCCCAAACTTTCATTCTTATCGTTTGTTTATCAATAATTTTTATGAAGTCAACATTTGTACCGAAGGTAAATAGTTTGTTCTTTTCTAGTTGCGAACCTAATTTAGCAACATCTAAACTGCTAACATCATCTACAAAACAAACCAGATGAGGAACTCCCATCAATAGGGCGCAGGATTCAGATATTTCAGGAATAAGTCTGGGCATATTGAAGGTGTCGGCTTCCTCAGACAACGGAAGATCTTTCCAATTAAAACTAGGGATTCCCATATTGACCGCAATTAAATCTTTGTTTTTATGACCTGCAATTAATCCTGCTCTGGTTTCAATGTAGACCGTTTCTTTTTTTGTTTCTTCAAGCATTAAGCGAGCAATGCAGCGTGAGGCATTGCCGCAGGCATTAGCCAAAGAACCGTCAGAATTAAAGATAGTAATAAGGCAAGAGGCGGTTTTATCTACTGGTTTGTCAATAATGATAACACCGTCAGCGCCAATGCCCTTTCTGCGGTCAGCAATTTTAGCTGCAATTTCAGGATAGAATACAAGACTATGACTTCTGTTATCGATAATAACAAAGTCATTTCCAAGTCCGTGCATTTTAGTAAAAGATAATGTTTTCATATTTTATTTTTATTATCAATTTATGGCTAAGGCTAGTAATAAATTGCTTTTAAGTTATTTTAGCTTGGGAGCTTAAAACTATGACATCAAAACCATTATACGATAATGATGCCAAAAACTATTGCAGACAGTACGAGTCTCTTAAGTTTGAGGATATTCATCAAGACATATTAGCTATAATACCGCCTAAGGGGACGAAGATTCTTGATGTTGGCGCAGGCTCAGGAAGAGATGCAGCTTGGTTTGCAGTCAATGGTTATGAAGTTACAGCGCTAGAGCCGTCTTTAGCAATGATTCGAGAAGGTAAAAGCTATCATAAAAATAGTGCTGTAAGATGGATTTGCGATAGCTTGCCTGAATTAAAACAAGTACAAAAGCTAGGGCAGCAATTTGATTTTATTTTGCTTTCGGCCGTTTGGATGCACGTTAAACCTGAAGAAAGACCAAGGGCATTTAAGAATCTAAATAGTCTTTTAGCGCCAAACGGGCAGCTTTCAATAGTGCTTCGTTTTGGCAGTCTTAGAGACGATATGTATCTTGTTTCATTTGATGAATTAAAGTCTTTGGCAGAGAAGTATAAGCTGGAAACAACAATGATTAAAGAAAGGGGCGAGAAAGATAAACTTAATCGCTTTGATGTTGAGTGGGGAAGAGTTTGCTTTAGAAAAAGCGGTCTAAATAAGCAGTAATTGTGGGTATCTTATAAAGATATTTTTAAAAAGTGTTAGATAATTAGATAAAAAGCAATGTTTGCTTGACAAATGGCTTAAAATCTAATAAACAAGATTCAAATTTACTCCGAAAGTGTTAGTTTTTAGTCTTTTAGGAGATCCGTCAGTCAGCGAAGGTTCGCACACTGACGCAATATTGCTTTGTATAATTGTTTAGGCTTGGAAAAGAACGTATGTTTAGTAATCTGGCAAATAAATTAGGAGACATTTTTTCTCGTCTTGGTGGACGTGCCGTAATATCTGAGAAAGATTTTGACGAGGTGATGCGTGAAATCAGAGTCGCTCTGATTGAAGCTGATGTTGCCCTTCCTGTTTTGCGTGATTTTATCGAAAAAATTAAAGCTAAAGCTATTGGCTCTAATGTTATTCGTTCGGTTTCTCCTGCTCAGCAAATTATCAAAATTGTAAATGATGGTTTAGTTGAGATGCTGGGAGATGAAGATGCCAGCCTTAAATATAAGGGTATTCCATCAATCATTTTGATGGTTGGTCTTCAAGGTTCTGGTAAAACTACGACTTCAGGCAAAATAGCTTTAAGACTTACAAGCAAAGAAAAGAAAAAAGTTTTATTGGCATCTCTTGACGTTTATCGTCCAGCTGCGCAGGAACAATTGTTACAGGTTGGCAAGAGTGCAGGTTTAGATGTTCTGCCGATTGTCAAAGGTGAACAACCTCTTGATATTACCAAGAGAGCCTTAAAAGAAGCCAAGCTTGGCGGTTATGATGTTTTGATTCTTGATACCGCTGGTCGTACTCATATTGATGAAGATATGATGAGCGAAGCTTTGGCGGTTAAAAAACTTGCTGATCCTGCGGAAACTTTGCTGGTTGCTGATGCTATGACTGGTCAGGACGCAGTTAATCTTGCTCGTGAGTTTAACGAAAAAGTCGGGGTAACAGGTATTGTTCTGACAAGAATTGATGGTGATGCAAGAGGCGGCGCTGCTTTGTCTATGAAAGCTGTTGCGGGCTGTCCGATTAAGTTCCTTGGTGTGTCAGAGAAAATTGATGGCTTGGAACTTTTTGATGCCAAGAGAATAGCTGGTCGTATTTTAGGTATGGGCGATGTTGTTTCTTTGGTGGAAACTGCGATTGAGAAAGTTGATCAAGAAGAAGCTGAAAAACTTGCTAAAAGAATGCTTGAGGGTCGATTTAATCTTCAAGATATGTTGTCTCAAATGCAGCAAATGAAAAAAATGGGCAGCGTTAAAGATTTGGTTGGAATGCTTCCTGGAATGGGTAAGTTTTCAGACAAGTTAGAAAATGCAGGTCTCAATGATAAAGCGATAAGACGCCAAGAGGCGATTATATTATCTATGACATTTAAGGAAAGACGTAATCCGGATTTAATAAAAGCGTCACGTAAAAAAAGAATTGCTGACGGAGCCGGGGTTTCCGTCAATGATGTTAACCGCTTGCTTAAACAATATTTGCAGATGGCAAATATGATGAAAAAGATGAAACAAGGCAAAGGCCTGTTTGGAAGTTTAGGCAACGCTTTAAAGTTTCCCCAAGGACTGCCTGATATGAGCAGTTTATCTGATGGAAAGTTCCCAGTAGATTTGCTTGGGAAAAAATTTTGATTTAATTGTTTTTTAAGGAGATTAAAAAAATATGGCTGTAAGAATTAGATTATCAAGAGGCGGTTCTAAGAAACGTCCTTTTTATAAAATTGTAGTTGCTGATCAAAGAGCTCCAAGAGACGGACGTTTTATTGAAAGAGTTGGAAGTTATAATCCTCTTCTTCCTAGAGAACACGCCGATCGTCTTGTTTTAGTTGAAGACCGTATTAAACATTGGCTCAGCGTTGGCAGCCTTCCTACCGATAGAGTAGCAAGACTTCTTAACGAAAAAGGTTTATATGGAAAACCTGCTGTTAATGAACAAACTAAAAAAAGTCAGCCAAGACCTAAGACTGTTGAAAAAATGAAGCAGAAAGAAGAAGCTTTAAAAGCAAAAGCTGAAGCCGAAGCTGCTGCAAAAGCTGAAGAAGCTACAGCTTAAGGTAATTGTTTGAAAAGGTTTGCGTTGTTGATGGATAAAGAAAAAAGAGTGTGTGTGGGAGTTATTACAGGCGCTCACGGCGTTAAAGGGCAAGTTAAAATTAAAAGCTTTACCGCTAATCCTGAAGATATTGCAGCCTATGGTGTTTTAGAAGATGATTCTGGAATAAAAAAGTTTAATGTTCGAATTTTAGGCGAGGGCAAAGATTTTTTAAGAGCGGAAATAAAAGGGGTTTCAGACCGTAATGAAGCAGAGCTTTTAAGGGGCGTAAATCTTTTTGTTAGCCGTGAAAAACTTCCCGAAACCGTAGAAGAAGAATATTATCACACAGATCTAATTGGTTTAGATGTCTTTAATAATGAGGGTGTTTTGATTGGCAGTGTTGCCGCAATTTATGACTTTGGAGCAGGAGATGTTCTGGAAATAAAATCGTTGGACAACAAGTTAAATATGCTTCCTTTTACTAAAGAGATTGTTCCAATAGTTGATATTAAAAACCATAAAGTGGTTGTTAATGAAATTATTGAGAGCCAAGAATAACAGATTGTATGGAAACAAAGAATTAATATGGAGGATTTTGAAAGCAGCAATAGTCTTGAAGAAGAAACTCTCTGGAAAGCAAAAATACTTACAATTTTTCCAGAAATGTTTCCAGGTTTTTTAGGGCAGTCTCTCGCAGGTAAAGCCCTTGATAAAAAAATTTGGGAATTAGAGGTTTTTAACATCAGAGACTATACTTTTGATAAACACCGTTCTGTTGATGATGTGCCTTTTGGCGGCGGAGCGGGAATGCTTATGAAACCAGAGGTTTTGGATAGTGCGTTATCAAAAGTCTATCATAATGACGGTCCTTTGATTTATATGTCACCTCGTGGCAAAGTTTTAAGTCAGGAAAGAGTTGTTGAGCTTTCAAAAGAAAAAAATATTACAGTCCTTTGTGGAAGATTTGAAGGTGTTGATGAACGTATTCTGGAAAAGTATGATTTTGAAGAGGTAAGCGTTGGAGATTTTGTTTTATCAGGAGGTGAACCAGCCGCTTTAGTTATGATTGATGCTGTTGTGAGGCTGCTTCCAGGCGTTATGGGCAAGGAAGAATCTTTTTTAGAAGAAAGCTTTGCGAAAGGATTGTTAGAATATCCGCAGTATACAAGACCTGCAAACTGGGAAGGACGAGAAGTTCCAGAGGTTTTGATTTCAGGTCATCATAAGAAAATAAGCGAATGGCAGAAACAAAAGGCTATCGAAATTACCAAAGAAAGACGTCCCGATTTATGGGAAAAATATTTAACTAAAACACAGGAATAAGATTTAATTGTGAAAGCTTGTTTAAATTAAGAAAGGGTTTTAAAAAATGAGCAATTTAATAAATGAAATTGAAAAAGAGCAAATGTCAAACTTGCTTAAAGAAAAAGAACTTCCAGAATTCAAAGCTGGCGATTCTCTTAAAGTTCACACCAAAGTTGTTGAAGGTGACAGAACCAGAATTCAGATTTACGAAGGTGTTTGCATTGCTCGCAGAAATGACGGCTTAAATTCTTCTTTTACCGTTCGTAAAATTTCTTTTGGTGAAGGCGTAGAAAGAGTATTTCCTCTCTATTCTCCAAATGTTGCTAAAATTGAAGTTGCTAAAATTGGTAAAGTTCGTCGTTCAAAACTTTACTATTTGCGCAATTTAAGAGGTAAAGCTGCACGTATTGCAGAAGATGTTATAGCTGTTCAAAAAGCTAAAGATGCAGCATCTGCTGAAAAATAGTCTTTAAAAAGCTTAACATTCGAATACAGAGTTATAGCACTTCAAGGTATCTAAGCTTTGCGGTGCTATAATGTTTTCTCTTTTATAAAAATAGGTTTTATAATGAAATATAATGTCGCAGTAGTTGGCGCTACAGGTAATGTTGGTCGTGAAATGCTTTCCATTCTTGCTGAGCGTAATTTTCCAGTAGGCAAGGTTTATGCCTTAGCTTCAGATAGATCCATTGGCAAAGAGGTTTCTTTTGGCGAAGATGACACATTAAGCGTGGATAATTTAAAGGGGTTTGATTTTTCCAAAGTTGATATTGTTTTATCTTCTGCTGGGGCAAAAGTTTCAAAAGATTTTGCTCCTAAAGCGGCTGCAGCTGGTGCGGTGGTTATTGATAATACTTCTGAATTCAGAATGGATTCCGATGTTCCTTTAGTGGTGCCTGAAGTTAATCCTGAAGCAATAGCTGGCTATAAAAAGAGGAATATTATTGCTAATCCTAACTGTTCTACAATCCAGATGGTTGTTGCTTTAAAACCATTACACAAAGCTTATGATATTAAAAGGGTTGTTGTTTCTACTTATCAATCAGTATCAGGTGCAGGCAAAGATGCTATGGACGAGCTTTTTGAGCAAACGAGAGGCATTTATGTTAATGATCCTATAGATAACAACAAAAAAGTTTTCACTAAGCAGATAGCTTTTAACGCGATTCCTCACATTGACGTCTTTTTAGATGATGGTTCAACTAAAGAAGAATGGAAAATGGCAGTAGAAACTAAAAAAATCTTAGATTCTAAGATAGAAGTCCATGCTAACTGCGCTAGAATTCCTTGTTTTATTGGTCACGCTGAATACGTAAATATTGAAACTAAAAAGGAAATAAACATTAACGAAGCTAAGAAACTTATGGAAAAGGCTGAAGGTGTCGTTGTTTTTGATAAGAATGTTGATGAGGGATATGTGACACCAGCTGAAGTTTCTGGTGAAGATGCCGTTTATGTTTCTCGTATCAGAAAAGATAATACTGTAAAGAACGGTTTGAGTTTCTGGTGTGTTGCTGATAATCTACGTAAAGGCGCAGCTCTCAACGCTGTTCAGATTGCAGAAGTCTTGATTAGAGATTACCTTAAAAAATAAAATGGATTAACATTATAAAAAAGCTCTAATTTAACATTGATTGTTTACTTAGAGCTTTTTTTATGTGTTTTTTATAAAGATACAATATTTTGTTGTTTGTTATTATATCGTTTATTTGAAAGCTATAGCTAAAAGATATAAATTTGTCTCAATTACTAAATTTATGTTTTAAATAAACTTTTTATACTATGGTTTGTTATCTTAATAGTTGTAATTTGTAAAAAATTGTTTTATCAGTATAGAAAAGAAAGAAGCATAAAAGTCAAGATTTGTTTGCTTTTAGAAGTTCTGCAATCTGTTCAGGGGTCATAACGCCAGCTTTTTTGCGGCGTTCAATCCCTTTATATGAAGGGTCATCTCTTCTTCTCCGATCTGGGCCAAAGTAGTCGGGGGTCTCAATAAAAGTTCTAGGTTTTTCCAAGACATGATGGATTTTTGTTAAAATGTTTTTGGTAGAAAAAGGTATTACAACAAGTTCATTAATGCCCGCATCTACAGCTGTTTTAACTTGTTCTTTGCAAGAAAATTCATTTGCCATGATAATTGGCAGATACCGAGCAGGATTTTGGGGATTAGAGCGTATTGAACGGCAGAAATCAACCCCGCTTAATGGGCGGAAATTCCAAGAAATAATCATAATGTCAGGAAGATGAAGCGCAAGTTCATTTAAAGCTTTTTTGGAATCTTCAGCATCGGTAATGTTTTCAATTCCTTCTGCAGTTAGAGCCACTCTAACCATAGAAATAAAGTGCTTTGAATCACTTGCGACTAAAATTTTTAAATCTTCATTTTTATGTTTCTTATGCATACCACAATTTTATAACAAAAACATTTAAAGACCAATTATTTGTTAAAGTTATTAAACGATTTTTGTAAAAAAAGTGTAATAATAAAACGGCAATTCTATCAAGAGTTGCCGTTAAAAATAAATTCTAAGAAAAATTATAAAGTTTGTTAGCTTTTGTTAAGAAGGCTAGCTATTTGTTCTGCTGTGATTGTTTTTTTTCCGCCCCGTCTTTCTGGACCAGGATAATCAGCAAATTGTCTCCGCCTTCTGTCTGGGCCAAAAAAGGTTTTGGTTTTTACAAAAGGTCTTGGATTTTCGATTATAGTTTGAATTCTAGAAAGAAGAGCTTTGGTAGAGAAAGGCCTAACCAAAAATTCATTAATGCCAGCATCACGAGCTTTAAAAACTTGCTCTTTGCTGGTTGCTTCGGAAGACATAATAATCGGGAGGTATGGACTTGGACTTTTCTGACTTTTTCTAATATAGTTTACGAGTTCGATTCCGCCTTTTGGGGCTAAATCCCAAGACAAAATGAGAATATCAGGCAATTTTAGCTGCATAGCTTGAATAACATCTTCGCAGGTTTTGCATTCATAAACATCAGAAACACTAATATCAGAAAGTGCTTGGCGTGTAATCCGCCTCATGTTGTAGTTATTGTCAGCGACAATAACATGTAAATTATCAATATTTGCGCTCATTATTAAACCTAAAAAAATAAAAACACTAAATTATGTATAAAGTTTTAAATTAAGAATATTTGTTTATTATTTTTTATTATTTGGCTATTTTAATAATATAAAAATCAATTTTCAAGATATTTTATCACAACTACTAGCGAAATATTGTGCAAGAAGCACTAAATATACGCTTCTTGCAACTAAAGACAACTTAAGGTAGATTGGTATTAATGTTATATAAAAATTATTACTTTCTTATAACATTTTCTTTCATTCTTGTAATTGCTGCCAGAATTTTTTCTGGGGTTGCTGGCGGTTCAATCTCTGCTCTGAATTTATAATCACCAATACTGGCGATAGCGTCAGCAATTGCAAGCCAAACAGATATAGCCTGCATTATTGGTGGTTCGCCCGTTGCTTTTGAATGAAATATTGTGTCTTCTTTATTAGGTGAATTTTCTAAAAGTCTGACATTAAATTCTTTTGGAATATCACGGCTTACAGGAATTTTATAAGTTGACGGTGCGTGGGTTCTCAGGCGTCCTTCTTTGTCCCACCACAGTTCTTCCATAGTCATCCAGCCTAAACCTTGGACATATCCGCCTTCGACCTGCCCGAAATCAATCGCTGGGTTAAGAGAGTCGCCGCAATCGTGTAGAATATCCGCTCTTAAAACTCTGGTCTCGCCAGTCAGGGTATCTATCGCAACTTCGGTGGCGCAGGTGCCATATGTAAAGTAATAAAAGGGGTGTCCTTGCATTTTTACGGGGTCGAAATAAATTTTAGGAGTTTTATAAAAGCCGTTTGACGACATAGAAACACGGTTCATATAACAAAGATTAGTAAATTCATTAAATGACATTACCGTATCTGCCGCTAAAACCTGATTGTTTTTGAAAACAATCTTTTCTGTTTTGAAATGCTCTTTTGCAAAATCAATCATTTTGGTTTTTATTTTATACGCAGCATCTTTTATCGCCATACCATTCATATCGGCATCGGAAGAAGCTGCCGTTGCTGAGGTGTTAGGAACTTTATCGGTTCTGGTGGCATTTATTCTGATGTTTTCAATATCTACCTGAAAAATCTCGGCAACAACCTGCATCATTTTCACTAAAAGACCTTGCCCCATTTCGGCGCCAGCTTGGTTAATTAGAATGCTGCCATCACGGTAAACGTGGATTAAGGCGCCAGCTTGATTCAAGAAAACCGCATTAAAAGAGATGCCGAATTTTAATGGGAATAAGGCTAAGCCTTTTTTGATAATGTCATTTTTAGCATTAAACTCTTTAATTTCCTGACGTCTTTTAACGATTTCGGCGGTTTTTTCAATATCTTCGAAAACTTCGCTGATAATATTATCGGTAATCTTTTGCCCGTAAGGAGTTACGTTGCGTTCTTCTTTGCCATAAAAGTTAGCTTTGCGGATTAAGATTGGGTCTTTTTTCAAATAAGAAGCAATGTGTTCTAAGCAGGCTTCAATTCCAATCATTCCTTGCGGGCCGCCAAAACCACGAAAAGCCGTGTTTGAAACGGTGTTGGTTTTGCATAAGAAGCCTTGCACTCTTACATCTGGCAGATAATAACAGTTATCAGAGTGGCACAAAGCACGCTGGACAACAGGGGGAGACATATCGGCAACAATGCCCGATTTGGCAGCATAAATTAAATCAATGCCTTCAATCCGTCCATTGTCATCAAAGCCGACATCATATTTGACGAGGAAGTCGTGGCGTTTACCTGTAATAACCATATCATCATCACGGTTAAGACGCATTTTAACAGGCTTTTTGGTTTTCCAAGCAAGCAGAGCCGCAAAGGCTGCAAAAATGGTCGGCTGGCTTTCTTTGCCGCCAAAACCGCCACCCATACGGCGCATTTCAACGGTTATATGATTTTGAGGCAGACCTAAAACGTGCGAGACTCCCATCTGAGCTTCGGTTGGGTGCTGCGTTGAAATATAGATAATAAAGGTTCCATCTTCCAAAGGCGCCGCTACAGAAATTTGGGTTTCTAGATAAAAGTGGTCTTGTCCGCCGATTTGAATTTGACCTTGGATACGGTTTTTTGCTTTTTCTAATGCCTTTTCATAATCGCCTCTAGCCATTACTTGCGGCTTGGTCAAAAAACTTTCTTTCTTTAAAGCATCTTCAATAGTTAAGATAGGTTCTAGAACTTCATAATCAACTTTAATTAGTTTGCTGGCTTCTTTTGCAGCTTTAATGGTGTTGGCAGCAATAATTGCTACGGGGTGTCCAACATATTCGGCATAATCTTCTGCTAGGGCAGGTTCATTTTTAAGAATAGGACCAATATCGTTAACCCCAGGAATATCTTTAGCCGTCATAACAGCTTTTACGCCGTTTACTTTTAAAGCTTCCGAATAATCAATATTTTTGATTTTTGCATAAGCATAAGGACTTTGAAGAATATAACCTTGCAGGGTGTTAGGAAGCTCAGGCATATCGTCAACATAAATCGCTTCTCCCGTAACGTGAAGGTGAGCGCTTTCGTGAGCAACAGACTTATGAACGCCTCCGCTAATTTCAGATTTTAATTTATAGTCTTTATTTGCGTCTGATTTCATAATTCCCATACCTCCGTAACTAATTCGGGTTTTGTAATTTGGGTATAAAGCCTTTCCAGCATATTCGCTGCAACGGTTGCTCGGTAATCGCCTGATGCTCTAAAGTCGCTTATGGGTTTAAAATCATCAGCAACGGCTTTTTTGGCATCTAAGAAAATGTCTTGGGTTACGTCTTTGCCATTAAGTGTTTTTTCAAGATTATAAGCAGGTTTGGGAATTTCAGCCATACCGCCAAAGCCCGTTGTAAAATAAACTATTTTATTATTTTCAATTTTAAAGAAGAAAGCTCCGCAAACAGAAGAAATGTCTTGGTCGTGGCGTTTGGTAACTTTATAAACTTTGAATTGGAAACCTTTTTTTGGAATGGGAATCTTTATACTTCTGATAAATTCGCCTTCTTGTAAGGCAGTTTTACGATAGCCTAAGAAAAATTCTTTAAGGGGAAGTTCTCTTGTTGCATCTTGCTTTTGTAAGTTTACGCTGGCTCCAAGAGCAATTAAAGATGGGGCAGAATCACCAATAGGCGAAGCATTGCCGATGTTGCCGCCGATTGTTCCCAAATTGCGGATTTGGGTTGAACCTATTTTCCGTATTAATTTGCCATATTCGGGAATATATTTTTCAATTAAAGGCAGAGCCTTGACATAAGGAACGCTCGCACCAATTTCAATAAAATCAGAATTTTCGGTTAAAATATTGAGTTCGGGAATATCACAGGTGTGAATTACAACATCAAGTTTTCTATCTGCCTTAGTTACTAAAAGACCTAAATCAGTACCGCCTGCAAAAAGATAGGCACTGCTGTAATGATGATAAAGGGAACATAATTCTTTAAGGCTTTTAGGCGAAAAATAGGAAGTTTCATTATTGATTTCTAGGGTGTCTTGACGATTTCTAATCTGCTCAAACTTAGATAGAAGCTCGGCTTCATTACGGCTATACCAATCATCTTTTTTTCCACCAGTCCTTCTTGCAGCATCAATAATCGGGCGGTATCCAGTACAGCGGCATAAATTGCCCGCCAGCATTTCGTGGATCGTATCATCATCTTCATTACCTGTAACATCAGCGTGATACCACGCAAATAAAGACATTATGAAACCTGGGGTACAAAAACCACATTGGCTGCCGTGTAGTTCATACATAGCTTGCTGCACAGGGTGAAGTTTGCCTTCTTTTGAAGCCAATCCCTCAACCGTTATCAGCATTTTGCCATCAAGCTTAGGAACAAAAATTATGCAGCTATTGACCGCCTTATATTCAATTTTTCCATTAACAGGTTCTGCTAGAACAACAGTGCAGGCACCGCAATCCCCTTCAGCACAACCTTCCTTGGTACCATTTAGATTTTGATTTTTGCGCAAATATTCTAAAACCGTCGTCGTTGGCGGAAGATTAGAAATTTCGGTAAGCTCACCATTTAATAAAAATCTTATTTTATTTGTCATTTTTACTCCTTTAAGCTCGTGGTTTTTGGAAGTTTCCATATCCACGTGCTACACAAATTCCGTCTTTGTGATCGTAAACTTTGCTACCTCTTACAAACGTCTGATATATTTTACCTTTAAAAATCATATTTTCAAATGGGGTAACTTTGCCCTTAGATAAAAAATCATCGCCTTTAATAAGCCATTCATCAGCAGCATTAATTAAAACTATATCGGCATCTTTGCCAACTTTAATGGAACCCTTGCGGTCATCTAGTTTAAATTTTTTAGCAGTATTAAGAGAAGTTATTTCTGATAATTTCTTTAATGAAATTTTGCCTTTTAAATATCCTTCAGAAAACATATAAGGAAACAGGGTTCCAACTCCAGGAATCCCGCCATAAGCCTGCCAGATAGAACATTGTTTGCGTTCTTTAGGGCAGGGTGCGTGATCTGAGGTGATAAAAGATATTTTACCATTTTGAACAAGCTGCCACAATTCTTCTTTGTTATGATTTGGTTTTATGGGAGGACATATTTTAAGCGGCGCTCCAATTTTTTCAAAATCATCTAAGGTGAAAGCAAGATAATGAGGACAGGTTTCGCCTGACAAATAAGGTTCATCAAGAAAAGACGCAGCTTTTGCTGTTCCAATATGAACAATGTGTAAGTCTGTTTGATATTTTTTTGCCAGAGATACAACTTTTTTTACAGCGGTAATTTCAGCTTCCTCAGGACGTGATTGAGAAAATTCCTTAGGTGAGTTGGATTCCTTGTTAACCTTTGCTTGATTGCAAACATCTTCATCTTCAGCGTGAACCATAACAATGCGGTCAAGTTCCTTAGCTGTTTTCAAAACCTCGTCAAGTTCGTCATACGAAACTTTAGGAAAAGTTTCCATACCAGAAAGCGTATAGGTTTTATATGCTGCCACATAAGGTGCAATTTCTTTCATATTTAAAGGAAAACCTTCAGTCATAGAAAGATGACTTACTCCGCCGTGAAAAGCAAAGTCGATTATGGCTTTAGGTGAAACAATGCTTAATTTGTTTTCTAAATTGTTAAGACTAGTTACAGGAGGCAGAGAAGTGCAGGGCATATCAATGATAGTTGTTACTCCTCCAGAAGCTGCGGCACTTGTTCCTTGGAAAAAATCCTCTTGGGTTTCAAAACCTGGATCATTAAAATGAACGTGAGAATCTATTGCTCCAGGAAGAGCAAGCAAGCCTTTAGCCTCAACCGTATTTTTAGCATCAGGTAAGTCAGAGCCAATAGCGGCAATTTTGCCATCTTTAACCAAAATATCGGCTAAAATGGTTTCTTCATTGCCCTCTATTAAGACTTCGGCTCCGCTAATTTTTAAATCATACATTTTTACCCTCTATTTTTTAATATAACCCATAGGAAGATTAAAACGCTGTTTGCCGTCAAAGACTCTGAAAGCGCCTGCAACCGCAGAAGCCGTTGGCACTAAGCCGATTTCGCCTAAACCTTTAGCACCGTAGGGACCATATTGATCAATCTCTTCAATCGGAATTACTTTCACTTCGGGTGTTTCTTTTACTCTTAAGATACCAATTTTTCCAAATTTAGTGTGTACGGGATAACCATCTTTCCATTCACAGTCTTCGGTCAAAGCATATCCTAAACCCATATGGACAGCACCTTCTACTTGCCCTTCATAAAGGGTTTTGTTGATGATTCTTCCAGAATCGTGAGCGGCGATAACTTTTTTGATTCTACCTTCATCATCTAAGATAACGCATTGTGTCGCATAGCTGTAAGAATAATGGGCAAAAGGTTTTTCAGGAAGTGTTCCTTTAAATGAATTATTCGTAAAATCACAAATCCAGTGTCCTTGATATTCCTTGCCAACAAGATTTTTTAAACCATATTTATTAAGGTCTTGATTGAACTTCTGACAGGCATCAAGCATAGCATTTCCTAAAAGGGAGGTTCCTCTTGATGAGGTTGTCATACCGGTTGAGGCTTCAGAGCAGGTTTCATTTTTAACCGTTACAATTTCAGGGCTAAGTCCTGTTTCTTCACAAAATACTTGTAGAGCGACGGTGTGTACGCCCTGTCCCATTTCGGTCCAGCCGTGATAAAGTTCAATTTTATCTTCAGCTTTGACAATTATTTTTACCAAGCTTTCATCAATACCGCCGTTGCCGACGCCAGTATTTTTCACTCCGCAGGCAATGCCTGCAAATTTTGCGTTTTTGAAGTCATCTTTAACCGCAAGAAGCGTTTTCTTAAGTCCAACGCCTTGTTCTAAAATTTGTCCTGATGTGATCATTGAACCAACATCAAGCGCATTATCATAACGGAACTGCCATCTGTCGAAGCCTCCTTGATGACATAAGTCATCAACGCAGGATTCCATAGCAAAGTTGGATTGGTTAACGCCAAATCCACGCATAGCTCCGCAAGGGACATTGTTAGTATAGATAGCCTTGGCTTCAATATCGAGATTAGGAACTTCGTAAGCTCCAGAAGAATGTCCTGCCGCACGTTCCATAACTTTCATACCAACAGAGGCATAAGCTCCAGTGTCGCCCAAAATATTGGCTTTTAATGCGGTGAGTTTGCCATTCTTGTCGCAAGCTAAGGTATATTCCAGTTTCATAGGGTGGCGTTTGGGGTGCATAAGCATTGATTCTTCTCGTGACAGCCTAACCCTTACAGGGCATTGGCAGAGCATCGAGTATACTGCTGCGTGTCCTTGAACGGTTAAATCTTCTTTACCGCCAAAAGCACCGCCATTTTGAACTTGAATAACATTAATGTTATTTTCTTCAAGACCTGTTATTAAGGAAATCTGTTTGCGGTCGACATAGACCCCTTGTCCTTGAGAATAAACCGTCAGTTTGCCTTCATCTGTAGGCAGAGCAACCGCACATTCGGTTTCTAGAAAAGCGTGTTCAATACGTTGGGTTGTCCAAACACCTTTTGTAACATATGCCGCATTTTTTATGGCATTTTCAGGATCGCCGATCTTAAGCGAGCTTACAGATAGGACATTGTTTTCATCCCCGTCGTGAACTATTGGAGCATTGGGTAAAATGGCATCTTCCATAGAGCAAACAGGTGTTAAAACTTCATAGTCAACTTTTATCAATGAAGCTGCAAAACGAGCGGTTTCTTCACTGTCGGCAACCACTCCTGCAATCACATCTCCAATATAATTGGTAACATCGCCCTCTTTTATCATAAATGGCCAGTCTAGCCTTACTAATCCAACTTTATTTTTAGTTGGCAGATCTTTTGCGGTTATAATCCTTACAACGCCCTTAACTTTAAGAGCTTCCGAGGCATCAATGTTTAAAACCCTAGCTTTGGGATATTCTGAAAATTTAAGCGCTCCGAATTTCATACTCTCAAAAGTCATATCAAAAACATAAGGACGCTTTCCTATAACCGCCATTGCGGTTTCATATTTTGAGGTTCGGCTTCCTATTTTGCCATCTTCTTTAGGAATAGGA
The DNA here is from genome assembly GCA_050175015.1 of Alphaproteobacteria bacterium. GTDB lineage: Bacteria > Pseudomonadota > Alphaproteobacteria > JBFXJJ01 > JBFXJJ01 > JBFXJJ01. Next base: position 169,994 of record JBFXJJ010000003.1, read on the forward strand.
GGAGCTTCTCCTCTTAGAATTTCTGCTGTAAAAAGAACGGCATCAATAATTTTTTTATAGCCCGTACAGCGGCAGATATTGCGGTTAATCGCAGCTTTTATATCATCAATACTGGGATTAATATTATCTTTTAGAAGGCAGTATGCACTCATAACAATTCCAGGGGTGCAAAAGCCACATTGAATTCCGCCTTTTTCAACAAAAGCCCTAATAAAAGCCTGTTTAAAATCTTCAGGAAGCCCTTCCGCTGTTATAACTTCTTTCCCTGCAATTTTGCTTAAAGGCGTAACACAGGAAAGAGTTGCTTTGCCATCGACACACACCGTGCAGGCTCCGCAACTTCCCTGAGAACAGCCATCTTTAGGGGTGGTATCACCCCTAAAAAGACGTAAGTAGTTTAACAAAGAAATTTTGCTATCGCCTGAAAATTTTATTTTTTCTCCATTTACAATAAATTCCAGCATTTACCTGTCCTTCATACTAAGAGCGCCAGTAAAGCACATCTTCGTACAATAGGTACAGCCAACGCATTTATTAGGATCAAATACAGGTTTGCGGTTAGCATCAAGTGTTACTGCTTGATAACCACAGTTAGTACAATTTCCGCAAGATAAGCAAAGATCTTGGTTGCAAGTTGGAATTTGCTTGGTTGCAGGAAGATCCATAAAGTCAGTAATAGGGTTAGGCAAAGCACAGCCGATAAGTTCATTAACAGATTTAATTCTTTTAGCTTCTAATAAGTGAGAAAGTCCAGAATTAAGTTCTTTTATAATATGAACGCCGTGTTTCATTGCAATGGAGCAGAATTGAACATTTCTAACGCCAAGGGCAAGGAAGTTTGCTGCGGCTCTGTAATCCATTGGACCGCCGTTGCCTGAAATGAAGACGCCGAGAGGTGCGGCATTAGCTAATGTTAAATAGCTGATAGGGAGCACGCCCTCGCCAGCCATACCAGCAACAACACCTTCGTCCCATTTACTATTGCCATCTTTTCTTGGTCTAAAGCCAAGAGTAGGGAAAGAGTTAGCAAGAGTTATTCCTACTTTCGATTTAGGATAATTTGCCATTGCGCCTTTAACCGCATTAATAATAGGAACGATGGAGGTAACCGCTGCGGTTAATTTGAAAATTTTAGGAATGTCAGGATTGCCTGCTTCTAAGACATATTCAATAATTTGTTGAGTTAGAGCCGCATTCTGGGAAACAATATCCCCTTCGGTGCCATCACCGCCTTGAGGGCAGGAAAGGCTGTATTCAACCCCGATAACGCCTGCATCTTCAAGTTTTTTAGTGTTCGACTGCCAGCCTTTGCGGTCTGATTCTTCGTGTCCCGTAACAGGACCGCCGGTTGATGCCATTGTTAATCTGTCAGGATATTTTTTCCTTAGCTCTTCAACTTCACGGCAAACTCTTTCTAAGGCGTGATCAGAAACGTTATCGCAGTTAGCAAAAGTTGATTTAGTATAAGCAAACATATATCCAGCAGGAACGTGAATTGGAATACCATCAAATGATGTTTTAAGAACACCGCCTGTCCAGCCATTTTGATATGCAAGCTTCATCTGATCGATACCGTCGGTGTGAGGCGCTGCTGACAAAATGAAAGGAGATGACATTTTAAAGCCGAAGAAATCACAAGTTAAATCAACAGGATTGGTATTAATACCTTCAACAGAGGTACGGCTTTTAGCTCTTTGTTTAACTAAAACCGAGGTTTTTTTCAAACTTTCATCGGTTTTTGTGCCATTTAAAAGAGCGTCAATATCGAGAGCTGCATTCTTACCAGAAGCAACAGCTTCAACAGCGGTTGAACCACCGTGAACACAATCGCCAGCATAAAATATTTTAGGATTTTTATCACTTTGGGTTTTATGACTGCCGCCAAGATATGATGCCTTGCCGCCAATAGCTAAAATAACTAGGTCAAAATCAGGACGTTTTACAGATGTTCCTGCAATATCAACTAACTTGCCTTCGTTGTTGTTAGTCGTTTTACAGGTTGTAAGCGTCTTTTTGCCATTTTCTTCAGTTATTTTTTCAACTCTGGTTCTGGTTGTAATATCAATTTTAGCGTCAAGTAAAAGCTGTCTTTCGTGTGATGTTAAACGCATATCTGCAACCGTTCTTCTAACAAACATTTCAACTTGAGAAGAACCAAGTCTTTTAGCTTCAGTTGCACAGTCTACAGCCACGGCTCCGCCGCCAATAATAGCAACGTTACCTTTGGTTTTATATTTTGCGGTATCTTTCAAATATTCCGTGAAAGGAAGCGCATTTTCAAGTTCGCCGTCAACTCCTAAGACAGAAAAATCAGGTTCGCCAACCGCAATCAAAACAGCATCAAAACCTTCCTTTAATAAACTTTCAGCATCTTCAACTTTAGTGTTTGATTTTAAAGTAATATGGCTGGCTTCAAGCGTGAACTCATAATCTGCTTTGATGGCATCATCAGGCAGACGGCAATCTGGAATAAGAGAAGCGGCACCGCCTAAAACGTTTCTTTCATCAAAAAGGGTGATTTCATAGCCTTTTCTTCCTAGGAAAGCAGCAGCTCCAATGCCCGCAGGTCCAGCGCCGATAACTGCTACTTTTCTGCCGTTTTTCGCTGGTTTTGCAGGAGCTTTAAGAACGCCTAAGTCTCGAGCTTTTTTGATGACGGTTGCTTGAATAGCAGGAATATTAATAGCTTTATCAAAGTTTTTCTTAGAGCAAGCACCCATACAAAGATTATCAGGGCAGATAATGCCGCAAACGTGTCCCAAAGGGTTTGCTGCTAAAATTTCTTTAGCCGCTCTGGCTATATCTTGTGGGGCTCCTTGTTTTGCTGCCATAATAAAGTCAGCAGGAGAACAGTGAACAGGGCAGCCTTCAAGACAAGGCTTATCTGCGCAGTATAAACATCTATCAATTTCAGCTTGCAGCTGAGCATCAGTTAAATAAAGATTATTAGTCAAAATTTGCTCCTTAAAAATTATTAAGATTTTTTTATTAGAAACGATTCCAAAGATTCTTTGCAGCTTCCATAGATTTTGCCGCAGCTTCTTTTTCATCAACATCAATCGTTAGATGTTTGTTTTCCATTAGGACTTTTCCAGCACAAATTGTGGTATCAACCTGAGCAGAATTAAAGCCAAAAACTAAATGTCCTAAGACATTGCTGGCATCAAGAGGGGTAGGTGGGTATTGATCCAGCATTACAATATCAGCGGCTCCGCCTTCTTTAAGTTCACCTAAACCGATGTTGTTCCAGATACGGTTAGCAATTTTAGGATTGTTAAACCATAAGGCAGATGCTCCTTCAACAAAGCCCGCGGAAGGATTTCTTTGGTTGTATTTTTGCGCCCAGATGGCACAGCGAACTTCTTCACGCATATCAACTGTCATTGCATCTGTTCCGAGACCAACGAGAATGCCTTTTTCAAACATTTTAACCGTGTTGGCAATTCCAACAGCATTATTCAAATTAGACTGAGGATTGTGAACAACCATAGTATTCGTTTTTGCTAAAAGATCTAATTCATTGTCATTGGTATGAACGCAGTGAACACATATGGTGTCTTTGCCTAGAACGCCCATTTTGTTGAAGCGTTCAACAACTCTTAAACCGTGTTCTTTGACGCAGGCATCTTCATCACTTTCAGCTTCTGCCGTGTGAACGTGAAAACCTGTTTTTAGATCTTTAGCGAAAGAAACGCATTTTTCTAAAGTTTTATCACTTACGGTAAAAGAGGCGTGAAGTCCGAATAACGCCGTTAGCTGCTCATCATTTTCTTTCTGGCAGCGTTTAATAAAGTTGACGTTTTCCTCAATACCTTCTTCGGCAATTTTTTCACCGTCTCTATCGGAAACTTCATAGCATAAACAAGAGCGCAAACCAGTTTCTTTAACAGCTTCGGCAATGGTATCAAGAGAACCTGTAATTGCAAAAGGACTGGCGTGATGATCGATTAAAGTTGTGGTTCCGCTTTTTATAGCGGCGATAAGGGGGAATAAGGCACTATAGTAGGTGTCTTCTAGTGAAAGTTTGGTATCTAAACGCCACCAAAGGTTTTTAAGCACTCCTCCAAAATCATAAGCTGGTTCAGCTTTGCCAAGACCTCTTACTAAGGTGCTGTAAAAATGCATATGAGCATTAATGATTCCTGGGATAACGATTCTGCCGTCGGCGTTTATTTCTTTATCAAAAGAGCCTTTGATTTCATCATCTTTGGCGATTTTAACAATCTTATTATTTTCAACCAAGATAGAATGATTAGGCAAAACGCGACCGTTTTCACCACCTGTAATAACAAGTGCATTGCGAACGATTAAATTGGACATATTTTTCTCCAGATAAAAATATTTTGAACTAAATATTTTATTTGGTTTATCCAAAATTTACAACGATTTTCTCAATTTTGTTTATTCTCGTCATCATCTTCCTGTGAAGGTGCTGCTACTTCCTTCAATCTTTCTTTTTCATCAGCAGGAAGAAACTTATCCGCTAAAGCCCAATACAAAGATTGTTCACAAAAAGTCTTTGAAACCGCATAAGAAATCATAGATACGGCGAGTAGAGAGATGGTTGTTTTTTGGTCGCTGGTCATTTCCATAACAATAACAGCTGCAGTTATTGGAGAGTGGACAACGCTAGAGAAATAGCCTGCCATACACATAATGATTATAACAGATTTTGTCATATCTGGAAAAAAGTCAGCGATATTAGCGCCAATGCCTGCTCCAATAGATAGTGATGGCGCAAAAATGCCGCCAGGAATACCACTTATATATGAAAGAATGGTTGCAAGAAATTTATAAAAACCAAACCATAAGGTTTCAATATCTTGCCCTTGAATTAACTTACAAGCTTGTTCATATCCTGTGCCAAAAGTAAGATTACCAGAAAGTCTTCCTATGATTGCAATTAAAAGACCGCAGATCGCTGCAAAAATTACAGGACGGGCTTTTGTGAAAGCACTTAGCTTTTTGCCAAGAACTTTATCGGTATGGATAATGGTATAATTAAAGATTGTGCCGATAAGACCGCAGACTATACCGCATAAAATTACTAGATAGACCCAGTTTTCGTGAGAATCTATTAAAAGATTACTGCGTCCGAAATAGGTATAGTTGCCAGTAATAGACATAGAAACAATACCAGCAATAACAACGGTTGTTAAAACGATACCGCTGGTTTTGGTTTCAAAGGAACGGCTTAATTCTTCAATGGCAAAAACAATTCCTGCTAATGGAGTATTAAATGCTGCTGCAACTCCTGCGGCACCTCCTGCCAGAATTAATGATTTTCTAGTCTTGTAACTAGAAATATGAAGGAAGCGTCCTAAAAAAGACATAATTGACGCTCCAATCTGAACCGTAGGACCTTCTCTGCCAATTGAAGCTCCGCCACAAAGACCAAGCATTGTTATAAAAATTTTACCGCAGGCTATTTTCATAGATAAGAGTTTAAAGCATTCGGCTTTTTTGCGAATGTGCATTGCTGCGATAGTCTGTGGAATGCCGCTGCCTTCAGATCCTTGGAAAAAAGACTTAGTTAAATAAACACCAAAAGCCATAAAAGATGGTGTTATGATTAAGGCAAGCCAATTATTTTTTTCCAGCATTTTAAAGAAAAGAGTGTCGGCAAAAAAACTGCCTTTGGCAAAAAAAACGGCAACAATCCCGACTGCCATAGCGCCAAGCCAATACACAAGGCGATATAACCATATATTGGGTGATACCCACCACCGGTGATTATGCCTGAAAATTATCATTTTGAAATGTTTGTTTTCTTTGTTATTTTTTAGTCTTACACAACTAAAGACAAGGTATATTACTTAAAATAATCAATGTCAACCAAGCTTTGAGAGTTTTTTTAAATGTTTTCGTATTAAAATTTTTTAAGAGATACAGCAAAGTTTTAGGATAAAATTGTTATAGATTTTAAGGCGCGGTATTTTTTAGATTGAATAGTAATTTTTTTGTTTTTGTTAGAAGCAAATAACTTGGCAAATTACTAAATTCTAACTCCTAATAGGCGGATTAAAGCAGTTTCGCAAGGAACAGATTCATTTAAGGCAATCATATGACCTAGGCCTTGAGCTTCGAGTTTACCAATTTCGTCAACGACTAATATATCGGCATTTTTGCGGGCATCTATAATTGTTTTTTTAGCATAACTCCAAGCATCATCATAAAAGTCAAACCAGAGTCCATTTTTTGCAGGAGTTTCTCGGCGGCGAGCTAGTGGTATATGTTCACCTGTTGCGACATTCTCAACGTCATATCCTGAAGAATCAAAATCACCATTAAGCGAAGGTTGTAAAATGCCGCCAACTTTAAAACCTTGTTGCGATAATTCCGAAACAACACGTTTTAAAAAGCTGGTTTTTCCGCTTCTTTTCTCGCCTTTTATTTCTAAAGTAAAAGGAGGAACGTCAGGAAGAAGAGGCTTAATTTCCTCCCAATTATCTTTAGTATTAAGGTTAAAACTTCCAAAATCATTAGAGTATGGTAAGGCAAAGCCAATTTTATCCATAATATTATCAAAACGAGCTGTTTGAGGGGTTTCTTTTAAAACGTCTAATGCCGTTGTTTGAGACAACCAGACAGGCTGAATCTTAGTATTGTTTTTTTCATAGAATAACGCATTATGATTGCTGTTATAAGCGGCATTACAAAGAGTGTGCCAAGAAGATATTTGGCAGGATATACGATCAACGGCGTGAAATAAAATGCCTTTTTCCAAATCATTTTTAAAAAAGCGTATTCCGGCCTGAACCGAAGAGAATGGTCCTTGTTCATAATCGTTATTAACGACAATAGAGAGATTTAAACTGCCGAGTTTAACATCGCACGGGGGCGTCAAACCATTTAAAAAGCTAAGTTCTTCAAAATAAGAGGATATATGATGCCCGAGCACGATAACCGCTTTTTTTCCTCCGGCTCTACGAAAAACATCAAGCAGCAACATAATTAATGGCCGGTCTTGATGTTTTAAGAGCCCCTTAGGATATCCCATACGGCTTGATTTACCTCCTGCCATAATAATTAATGGCGGTAAATCATTAGCACTAATCAAGGATTTTATTGATGTTCTCACTTCTTCCCAGTGTGATAACATTATGTTCCTTTGTTTTTCTGCTAGTTTCACGAGAGCCAATACCTGTCAGCAAAAGACCAATGTTTTCATTAGAGTTTATTAATCCTTTAGTTGCCATTTCGATAACAGCGGCAACGCTAGCGGTTCCTGTAGCCGAAACATTAATATTAGTTGCTTTTTTGGTAAGCTTGTTTGCTTTATCTAAAGTTTTTTCATCTGCGATTAATGGTAAACCTCCAGATTCAAGCATACCGATTACGACTTCTAAGCCATCATACGTCGTATCGTCTAAGATGCCTTCCGCTATGCTTTCAGGAACATTGTCAGCCCAAGCTTTAAAGAAATTACTGCGCTGTGCAGCAACATCAAGTAAGACTTTTTGTAAGGCTTGGTTTGATGAAAAGTTAGAAGACAGCTCTTTTGCAAAACTGTTAAGCTCTTGAGGATATTTTTCTAAAATATCTTTAGGATCTATGTCAGTTTCAACGGCGCTTTTTAAATTTTCAGCTAAAGTCACAGCTCCTTTTAAAGAAGCTTCTTTCAATATCGCAAAGTAAGATTTGGCAAGCGGATAGCAACTTGCAGTCTGCACAGTATAAAATCTAGGCAGTTTTTTTATTATTCCAAGTTTTAAAAGATTTTGTATGCCATTGATCATAGATTTAGCTAGGCCGCCGCCTCCAATTTGAACAATAAAGGCATCAATGTCTGTTTGATATTTTTCCATATCAAAGAAAAACTCATAGGCTAAAGGTTCTGCTCCCTCAATGCTTGACCAAATATCATAACCATAGCAAGAAAAGGGAACAAAATTAAGCTTGTTCAAAGCTTCTCTAAAACGGATATTGCAGGGATCTCCTTCACCAACTTGTCCCTCGCGAGATACTTTTACGACTTTGGCATCTAAATTGGTTAAAAGATTTTCAATTTTGCTGTCTACATGTTCTGGAACAAAAGTATAAAGAGGATAATCAAAAGCTTTTGCCGCAGCAGAGGCACCTAAAGCTGCATTGCCGCAACTGAAAATAGCTAAAGGCTTTTTATGTCCGCCTTTTAACATTCTTAATGTTTCCAAGTAGATAATAGAACCGGCTAAATGACGGGATTTATGTGAACCCATAAGCTGCAGAGTTTCGTTTTTAGCAAAAATATTGCAATCAGCCTTTATTGATTTAGCAAGCTCGTCAGCTTTGAATAATGGCGTTCTAACAAATCCTTTGCTTGTATTTTTTTCACACATTTTGCTGGCAGTTTTTACCATTTTCTGCCATTCATCAGATTTATTATGAACATTAGCCAAGTGCCAGCTTCCAAGTAGTTCTTTAAAAGCATTAAAGGACAATTCGCCGCTGTTATAACGATTTCTAATTTCTTCAATTAAATTTTGAGGAAAATCACCATCTTCAAATTTCAAAACAAAAGGATGAGACGCTGCCTCGGTACTTTCGGGGCAGCGCAATAATCCTTCTTCCAAATTATATGATTTTCTACAAATTGGACAGTAAAGTTTCATCTTATAAAGCTTTCAATAGGCCAGTCATATCATTGAATTCACGAATTAAATCGTCCCATTCACTTACTTGAGCGAATATTGAATCCCATGTTTCTGGTTTCCAAAGTTCATTCAAATCTTTGCTTTCTTTTCCTTGCTGTTCAACCCAAGTAAAGTATTTCAAGTTATGGATAGCTTTTCTATCATAATATGAAAGTTCTTTTAAGTTGGATTTGTCAGCAGCATAGAGGCAAGATTCTAAATCACAATTTCCTCTGATTTCACCATATTCACCATGTTTCTCACGTTCTTCAATGACACGAGAAGTATACATTTCGGCAGAATCTGTAAACATTGTGTAGATTACATCGTTTTCATCCATTTCATAATATTTTGCCATTTTGACAGCAGAAACAAGGTTAGAAATAGATGAAATACCCATAAGGTTAAGATTTTTGATAACTTCGTCAGAAACACCTCTAGACTTAAGAACTTTGTGTCCAGATGGTTCGTTGAAGAGACGGAGAAGTCTCATGCAATCTTCATCGTCAATAGCAACAACCATATCAGTATTACGGGAGTTATGAACCCAAGGAACGTGTTTATCACCAATACCTTCAATGCGATGTCCACCAAAACCGTTAAGTAACAAAGTTGGGCACTGTAAAGCTTCAGATGCTGCGATTTTGAGGCTTGGAGATACTTTCTTTAAATAATCGCCAGCACCAATAGTTCCAGCACTTCCTGTCGCACTTACAAAGCCTGAAAGTCTTTTTTGTTTATTAGACAGAGTTCCAAAATGCTCTTCAATAGCTTTAGCTGTAACGTGATAGTGCCAAATTGGATTACCAAATTCATCAAATTGATTGAAAATTACGCAGTCTTTACGGTTTTTGCGTATATCCCAGCAAGCGTCATAGATTTCTTTAACGTTGCTTTCACATCCCGGAGTCGCAATGATTTCGGCACCGATACTTTTTAACCAATCAAAGCGTTCTCTGCTCATTTCTTCAGGAAGAATAGCAACAGAAGTACAGCCAAGCAAAGTACCGTCAAAAGCACCGCCACGACAGTAGTTGCCAGTTGATGGCCATACTGCTTTTTGTGTGGTTGGGTCAAATGATCCGCTAACTAATCTTGGGGCTAAACAGCCGAAAGCAGCACCAACTTTATGAGCACCAGTTGGAAAATACTTACCAACCATACCAATAATTCTAGCTTTTACGCCGGTGATTTCTGAAGGAATTTCGAAAGTGTTAACATCGCCATAGAGTTCCGTTTTAGGATCGTTTCTCCAAGTGATACGGAAAAGGTTAATTGGGTTTACATCCCAAAATCCAACGCCTTTTAATTTTTTCTTGATTTTCTCAGGAATTTTGTCAGGGTGGCGCATTTCCTCAAATGTTGGGACAATAATATTACGTTCACGACAACGCTCAACTGTTTTTGCTAGGACCTTTTTATCAATGTTTTCAATTATTTTTTTCATAAATTATTAGCTCCAGAAATAAAAATTAAATACTGCGAATGCAGTGTATTAAGAAAATTAGAACTTAAATATAATAAGATGAGATAAAATAAAGACAAGCTTATTTTACACGTGTCAATAAAACTATTTTTTATAAAAAAATTTATAATATTAACGAGGATAACCGACTCTTACGTCTGTGCTATTAATACTTGGTTCAAGGTAGCAGTCTGGCTCGGCAAGAGTTCGATAACAGTATACTTGAGGTCTTTTACCTGCAGGTTGAGGTTTTTGGCGGCATACTTCGCCATTGTCTATTTGTGCCCGAGGCGTTGAGCAGTCAAGCCCAGTCATCTTTGAAGCGATATGATCGCCAATTGTTTTTTGAGTTCCCATAACAGAAGCAGCTTCAACTCCGACAAGGGTTGCTGCAGGAGAGAGTCCCAAAGGCATTACACTCGATTCTGTAGTCAAAAAACAGCCTGATAATAACAAAAACATTGGAATCATAAGGCTTTTTATTAGGCTTTTTAGAAACATAGTTTTTGTCCTTGAATTAATGTATATGTTTAATTTTACCAACTTAAAATTAACAAAAACCTAATTTAAAAGTTAAAAATTAAAAAATCTTTATAATAAGTTCATCTTCTAGTTTGCGTTCTTTGACTAACAATACTATTCTTTGGTAAAAATAATTTGTGTTTGTTTTTAGGAGATAGTTTTGTGATAAAGAAACGTAATGAAACAGAAAGCAAAAATCATACCAATAATGCCAGCGCTGAAATAGATGCTGTTCAAAGAGCATTCTTTCGTGAAGTCGATGAAGATCTTCAGAGAGAGCAGCTTAAAAAATTCTGGGAAAAATATGGAACTTTAGTTGTCGTTGTTGTTATTGCAGGGTTAACTTTTGCCGCTTGTTTTGAGGGTTGGAAAGCTTGGCGCCAAGAAATAAGACAAAGAGATTCTCTTGCCTATGAGCGGGCTCAGGATTTTGTTGATGCAAAAGATACCGATAATGCGGTAAGAGCATTGGGAGATGTGGCTGCTAATGCCAGCACAGGTTATGCTGTTATTGCTGCTCTGGATAAAGCTTCTTTATTAATTGGCAGCGGCAAAAGAGAAGAAGGTATCGCTGAACTTGAGGCTATTTATAACAATAGAAGCAATGACAAGGCTTTTAGAGACCTAGCAGCAGTCAAGATAGCAGGATATATTCTTGATGATGGTGATAAAGACAAAATATTGTCATTGATTGATCCGTTGGTTGAAAATAATTCATCTTGGCGTGCGGTTGCTTTAGAACTTAAAGCGTTGCTTCTTTTAAGAGAAGGCAATAAAGTTGATGCTGTAAACTATTTTAAAAGTTTAATGAATGACACTGGTGCAACTCAGCAGATAAGAGCTAGAGCAGTTGAAATGGTATCAGTTTTAGAAGATAAAAATATTCAAGAAAAAACTGGTTCTGATGCCAACTAAGTGAATTTATATCAAAAAGAATTTTAAGGAAAACCTCCATAATGAATCTCTCAAAAAAGATCCTAGGTTTAATGTTTGTATTACTGCTTGCTGGTTGTAGTGATACTTGGTTTGGAGAAAAAGACACCGAAAAACTGGAAGGTAAGCGTATTTCTGTTATGCTTTATGGTAAAAAACTTCAAGCTGATGTCAAACCTGAAGATTTAGATATTGTTTTACCTGCACCTGAAGTTAATAGTGAATGGCCTCAGTCTGGAGGTTATTCTCATAATGCTATGCAGCATTTAGCGGTTGCTGATAACATCAAAAAGATGTGGAAAGAAGATGTAGGCAAAGGGGCAGATGCTAGAAACAGGCTTTTAAGTAGACCAATTGTTGGAGATAATAAAGTTTTTGCTATGGACGTTGATGCTAAGGTTTCGGCGTATGATATTAATAGCGGCAAAAGATTTTGGCAGAAAAAAGTTCTTGATCCTAAAAGATGCAAAGGCATAACTCTTTTAGGCGGAGGTATGGCTTATAATAAAAATCGTGTCTTTGTGACGACAGGTGTTGGTTTGGTTTCGGCACTAAATGCTAATACAGGAGAAATCTTATGGGAGAAAAGTGTAGGAGCTCCAGTTAGATCTGCTCCAACATATTATGGCGGCAGAATTTTTGTTGTTAACGTAGATAATAAGCTTGTGGTTTTAAAGGCAAGTGATGGCAGTGAGCTTTGGAATTATGAAGTTGTTTCTGAGGCGACAACCCTGCTTGGAAGTGCGGCTCCAGCAGTTGATGAAGGGGCTGTTATTGTTTCTTTTACCTCTGGTGAGGTTTTAGCGTTTAGAGTTGACAGTGGAAACCTTTTGTGGGGTGATAGTGTTAGTTCTGTAAGGAGAACCGAAGCAACATCTAATATTTCTGACATTGTAGCTAATCCTATCATAGACAGGGGAACGGTTTATGTTATAGGAAATAACAATATGTTAGCAGCTATTGACTTACGTTCAGGTGTTAGAATCTGGGAAAAAGAAATAGGAAGTGTTAACCAGCCTTGGGTTGCAGGTGATTATTTGTTTTTGTTGTCGAATAACAATGAATTAATGGCATTAGATAAAGAAAATGGCAAGATTCAGTGGATTACGGCTCTTGATGTCTGGGAAAAACCAGAATCGCAAAAGGGCAGAATTTTATGGAAAGGTCCGATACTTGTAAGCGACAGGCTTTTGGTTGCTGGAAGTCAGGGCAAAGTACTGGCGGTCTCTCCTTATGATGGTAAAATTTTGGGATTTGAAAAGATTCCATCTGGAGCAGCGATGGCTCCTGTTGTCGCCGATGGCAAAATATTCTTTTATACTAATGAAGCTGATTTGATAGAGTTTAAATAAAATGACTTTGAGAGCTGTAATTGTTGGCAGACCTAATGTCGGCAAATCAACCTTTTTTAATAGATTGTCTGGGAAACGAGAAGCTTTGGTGCACGATCTTCCTGGTGTCACTAGAGATTTAAGAGAAACAAAGGTTTCTATCTTAGGAACAGATGTTTTGATTTGTGATACCGCAGGTTTTGAAGAAGCCGCCACAGGAACACTTGAAAATCAAATGTTTTTGCAGACAAAAAAAGCTGTAGCTGAAGCTGATATTGTTTTGTTTATGTTTGATGCCAGAATAGGAATAACCCCTCAAGATAAATTGTTTGCTGATATTGTCAGAGTTGAGGGAAAGCCAATTATTGTTCTTGCTAACAAATCTGAAGCTAAAGATGCTAAAACAGGATATATGGAAGCGTTTAGTTTAGGTTTTGGCGATCCTATTTGTATTTCCGCAGAACACGGCTTAGGAATAACCGATTTTTTTAGTTCATTGGTGCCGTTTTTAGATAAAGAAGACGAAAAAAAGGAAGATTCTGAGGAAAAGGCTGCGCCCGATGAAATATTGCAGCTTGCAATCGTTGGCAGACCTAATGTTGGCAAATCAACTTTGGTAAACGCTCTTCTTAATGATGAGCGTATGTTAACCAGTGATATTGCTGGAACAACAAGAGATGCAATTCCCGTCGACTGGCAATGGCGTGATCAAAAAATAAGATTGGTCGATACCGCTGGCATTAGAAAAAATGCTAAAGTCTATGATCCATTAGAAAAACTGTCGGTTTTTTCTGCGATGAAAGCGGTCGATTTTGCTCAAGTTGTTATTTTGGTGCTTGATGCGGATATGGTTTTAGATAAACAGGATTTGCAAATCGCTAGAAAAGTTGTGGAAGAAGGACGTGCGTTGGTTATAGCCGTTAATAAGTGGGATAACGTTAAAGATAAAAACGAAACGTTGCAAAAGCTTAATGATAAACTACAAACGTCGTTAGCTCAAATATCAGGTGTCCCTGTTGTTATGATTTCCGCTTTAAAAAAGAGTGGTTTAGGCAAGCTTATGGAAAATGTTTTTAACGTTTATAAGCTTTGGAACAAAAGAGTTTCAACCGCGAAGCTTAATCAATGGTTTAAAGAAATGATAGAAAAGCATCCGCCTCCCAGAGGGAAGCACGCTAAACTGATTAAGCTTAAATATATAACTCAGGCGTCGGCTAGGCCTCCTACGTTTGTAATATTTTCTAGCAATCCAGAAAATCTTCCAGAATCATATAATCGCTATTTAATAAATGGTTTAAGTGAGACCTTTAAACTTAAAGGAATACCTATTAGGATTTTTGTTAGAAAAAGTGACAATCCTTATAATGAATAGGTGTTTTCTAAAAGCATCATTTTTAAGTAATTTTAAGCTATATCATTTACGGTTTACAATGTTTTCAACAATGTAAGCGTTGAGCCAGCGCAAAGTTGCGACATTACAGCCTTTGCCCAAATGAACTGTTTTGTGTTTATAGGTCATTGCTACAAAATAGATGTCTTCAGCTTCACGGTAGATGACATCAACCGCATTTATAGTGTTTTTATCAAAAGTTACATTTTTAAAATAAAACCAAGGAAATTTGCAGATAAAACATATTTTATCTTGATATATGATTAAAGCCTGACGTCTTAAAATCATTAATAAAGGTAATGCAAAAACCATTATAGCTGTTGTTAAAATAAGCAATTCTCGAACAAGAACGCTATCATCTGAGATAAAACTAACTCTTGGAGCAAGCAAGATAATGAAACAGCAAAACAACTCTATAACTGAAGCAACAAGAAAAGCTCCAGATTCTCTAGGAATATTTTTAATAACGAGCAATGTTTTATCTTTTTTTTCTTTAACATAAATATCTTTAGGTTGTTTCTCGTTGGGGTTAAAGCGGTGTGTAATCTTGCCTTCATTAACAAGTTCAACTAAAGGTTTTTCAAGATCGTTATAGTTTAGGAGTTTGTATCCGTCAGAAATGCGGGTTATTGCTGGCATACTTAAATCTTGAGCTATTTTTTGCCAGCGATGACGGATATTCCTAGTGTTTTTACCAATATATAAGGGAATCGTTTTTCTTGTATCTTCGTGTAGAAGTTCTATGACGTGATGAGTTTTTACAAAGAAGCCATATTTAAAAATGCGAGAACGATAACGTATGCCTAAATAGTTGGCAATTGGTTCAACAAAAGGTGTTTGGTAACTTAAAAGCCCAAAATATTTTACGCTGACATTTTGATGATCGATAAAAATTTCTTTTTTCTGAAAGAATAACGAGAGATTTGCAATAATAAATATTAAACCAACAAGGGGAAAAATATAAAAAAAAGAACTAGCTTGGTGTTCTAAGTAAATATCTTCAGTTATGATGCTGCTATTGCCGCTTCCATAATAACTCATAATTGGAACAATCAGTAAGATAAGTCCGATAAAAAGCCCTTTAATGCTTTTGCTAAGAGGTACTCGGTCGAAAAATTTTATAGGCTTAAAAGATGTATCAATATCAAGATTAATACTTAAGTGATTGGGAGCGTTTTGTTTCATTTTTTTAAATAAGTTCTATGTTTTTAAGTTGGACTTTGTTGCATTATATTAATATTATAAATTGTTAAGAAATATAAAAATTGGATATTTTTTATTGTCTATTTAGTAAACTTAACTTAACTTACAATTAAAATATACTTTAGTTTAATAAAAGAAAAAATATTAAAATGCAAAATTTATATGACGTTTTTTCAGAATACCCAAACCTTTTAGCTAGTACTATAGGTATTATCGGCGTTATTTTTGCACTTAACTATTTAAACAAACAAGAAAGCGCTCCTTTTGGTTTGATGTATATCAATCAGGGATTTGCTGCTTTAATTCTAACCATAGTGATGAAAATTCCAGAATATATGGATTTGGAATTTTCCTATCTATCGGTTTTTGAGCTGGTTTTTTTAGGGGCAACTCTTTGCTTGTTTATCTCTGGAGGACTGTCGTTAAAAGGCGTTAAAGTGAAGTTTTATGTTACTCTTGCTTTAATGGTGGTGATTTTACTTTGGATTTTTAATGTTGTTTTTTTAAGCGGAAGCTATGTCTTAATGTTTTTGACTAAATATCTGCTTCCAACATTGGCTTATGGTTTTCTTAGCTATAGCTTTTTGACGAGGAAAACGCAGTCAAGGAAATCAGGCTTTAAGGCGTTTGGCTTTTTTGCTATGGCCTCCTCAATATATTATTTTGCGCAGATTTTATCTTTTATAAGTTTTTTACATGATCTTTGGTTCTTTATGCCCCTAATGTATGCGGGCTTTGCCTTTAGTATTATGCTGATGGCTAACAACTTGATTCAGCATCAATGTGATGTATATAAAAACGAAGCCGAAGATATTAAAAGCAAGCTGAGGCTTATAATTCAGTCTTCACCTTTTCCAATTACAATATCCCGTCTTAAAGACGACCAGATGATATTAGTTAATAAAAGTGCGGCGGATCTTTTTGGCATTAATCCTAATAATCCGCAGTCATATCGTATGGTTGACTTCTTTGCCGATCAAAATAATAGGAAAGAGTTATTAAATAAACTGAATGCTCATAAAGTTGTTGAAGATTTTGAAGTACTGGTTAAGGGAAGAAACACAGGAAAGCCATTTTGGCTTTTGCTATCGGCCAGAGTTATTGACTTTGAGTATAGTGTGGCTCTTTATTGCGCGTTCCAAGATATTACTAACCGTAAAAATAAAGAAAAAGAGTTGTTTGATCAAGCAACGAGAGATCCTCTAACGGGAGCATTCAACCGCAGACAATTTGAAGAGATCGTTAAAAAAGAATTTGCCCGCTGCAAACGTTATGGTGGAACATTCTGTATTATTATGGTTGATGCTGATCACTTTAAAAATGTTAATGATACTTATGGTCACCAAACTGGTGACGAAGTTCTTAAAGCTCTATCAAAAAGCTTTTTTGATACTTTGAGAGAAACTGATGCTGTGTTTAGATTTGGTGGTGAGGAATTTGTTTTACTGCTTCCAGAAATTACATTGGAAAATGCATATAGTGTAGCAGAAAGACTTAGAACTATTATTTCTGAGATTGAGGTTTTAGCAGAGGATAAAGAAAGCATTGTTAGGTTCACTGTTAGTATGGGTATTGTAGAATCTACTCAGGCAGAAGAGCCCAACGATTTGGTTAAGCTTTCGGACGATGCGTTATATGAGGCAAAAGAAACAGGTAGAAATAAAGTTGTTATTTCAAAAGCTGTTCGTCAGGAGGTTAAACCTATAAGCAACAGCACAAATCCAAATCGAGATAATCATGCTAAGAAAGAATTAGATGAGATAGACAATATTAAGTCTGATTATGATTTTGATGAGGAATTGCCAATAGACGATGACTTCGTATCAGATGGTGGCGGAGTAGGAAAAATCAAGTTAGCTCCCAAAATTGATATGAATAAAATTCAAAGCGAGATTTCTGCTAAGTTAGAAAAAGATAAAGATGAAGGAGAAGATGCAGAAGAAGCAGATTCCGTTGATGTTGAACAAGTTTCAGAAGAAAACAATGGAATTCCAGCCCCAGCATTTAACAGTGATTCTTATGATGAACTCCCCGCAGAGCCGGCTTTTGAAGGTGAAAGCTATGATGCCGAGCTTCCCTCGCTTGATGAAGAAACCTTATTGCCAGAATATGAAGAACAGCCTCTTGATGATAGCTTGGCTATTCCAGAGTATGGAGAAACTTCTTCTGAAAGTTATGAAGATCTTCCCGCTGAGGAGCAGTTGGTATATGATGAATTACCAGCAGAAGAGGCGGTTTATGATGAAGTTCCATTAGAGGACGTTCAAGATTACGGTGAACTTCCTGCCGAAGGCGCGGTGTACGATGAAACTCATCTTGATGATGAAGCATCTTATGCGGAATTGCCGCCCGAACAGGGTTTTGAAGATGAAAGCTATGATGCCGAGCTTCCCTCGCTTGATGAAGAAACCTTATTGCCAGAATATGAAGAACAGCCTCTTGATGATAGTTTGGCTATTCCAGAATATGGTGAAGCGGTTCCTGAAAGTTATGAAGATCTTCCCGCTGAGGAACCGTTGGCATATGATGAATTACCAGCGGAAGAATTGCCAGTATATGACGAACTTCCAGCAGAAGAGGCGGTTTATGATGAAGTTCCATTAGAGGACGTTCAAGATTATGATGAACTTCCTGCCGAAGGCGCGGTGTACGATGAAACTTCTCTTGATGAAGCATCTTATGCTGAATTGCCGCCCGAACAGGGTTTTGAAGATGAAAGTTATGATGCCGAGCTTCCTCCGCTTGATGAAGAAGCCTTATTGCCAGAATATGAAGAACAGTCTCTTGATGAAAGTTTAGCTATTCCAGAATATGGCGAAGCGGTTCCTGAAAGCTATGACGAGCTTCCCGCAGAGGAACAAGCTTATGATGAGTTACCAGCGGAAGATATGGTTTATGAGGAAGCACCTTTAGAAGATAATCAAGATTACGGTGAGCTCCCCGCAGAAGAGGCTATTCCAGAATTAGAAATTGAAAAAGAGGTTTTGCCTGATACAAAAGAACTTCCTATGAAAAAAATGACGGCATCACAACCAATGCCATCTCCTACGATTATAAGGAAGCCAGAGCTGTCAGTTGCTCCTAGTCATTCTGTTCCACCAGCTCCAACTGCAATAAAAACGCCGCAGGCTCAAGGAGCAGTTTCAAATCCGCCTTTGGTTAAAAAAGTTGTAATTAAAAAAGTGGTAAAAAAGGTAGTTAAGGTTATTAAAAAACCAGTTCCGAAACCATAATACTTAACAAAACGGATTTAAAATAATAGCTTAAAAGCTAAGCTTTTGACCGATTTTACCTGAAAATTCATAATCAAAATATTATTGTTTGGCTATATTGCTTCATAAAATTAAGAATTTTTTTAAGCAAAGTTGGTTAAAGGCATTTGATGTAAAGTAAAAATAAAAACCATAGCTTTTACTTATAACTAAAAGGCAAACACGCCAGCTCTTAAGACAGTAGAGAAACAAAGGGCTATATAAAAGGCAGGTGTTTTAATTCAGAAACAATCTAACATTATAAATTTTTTTATGAATCAGGATTTATTCCATATTCCTGCCATAATTTTTTTAATTTAGGATAGTTTTCTTGATCAACAGTACTGGTCAAAAATTTTCCCGCGGTAATTGTTGAAGACCAGTAATAAGCATCTAGCCCAGCTTGGCGTTTTAGTTCATTTAAAAACAGTTTTTTATCTTTTATATATGACCATACCTCAGGTAAGAGCAAAGCCAATTTTTTATCTTTTTCCTGAAAGATAACTCCATCAATATTGGGCTCAATTTGATCAAGCAATTCTCTTTCGTTAGTGAAAGATAACGGATAAGGAGGGGTTAGAAGAGAGATTTTTACTGAAATAAAGGGAAGTTCTTTTTTATTAATAGGTTTGAAATTATTATCGTAAAAAGCAGCAAAGAAAGCATTGGTCGCAATGTCTTGCAGAATATTTTCCTTGGGCGTTAAAGAACCCATAGCACCTCTAATAGATCCAGATTTATTGATGCTCACAAAAGAAATTCCAAAACTTCTTAGTTCTTTAGGATAATCTTTTGGGTTAACAATAAGGGGTTTTCCTGTTTTGATTCCATTTATAATCGAATCAAAAGCGATTTTAACTAAGGTTTTGCCATACTTCTCAGTAATATCATTAAGTATTTGCTGTTCTTTTACTAACGGATTAACAAGAGGAGCATAGATTGCAAAGCTGGCATAGCCTACGACGCTGTCCCTTCGAATGTCGACATCACCAGAACTTTTGATATCTAAGATTTTTATAGCATAGCCATATTGGTTGGCATAATTCAAAAGAGCTTGAATTGCTAAATAACCAGAAGCCTTAGCCTTATCGAGATTTCTAATGTTGTATCCCAAAATAGCTTTAGATGTTGCGATATCTGCTTTTTTGCCTTCCATATAACTTAAATTGGTAGACAAATTGGAGCATACAATAAGCAACGTATCATCATCTTTAAGAGCCTTATTAATGAATAAGTCCATTTCTCCGATGTTGGTTTCTCCAAAAATTGCAGGAACAATTGTAACGCTGCCAAGTGTTTCATAGATAAAAGGCAGTTGAATTTCGATGCTGTGTTCATTTTTATGAACGCTTGCCAGCATTCTAACAAAAGGTAAATCTAAAAGAGCTTTGTTTGTTGGCTGATCTACTGTAACAGATCCAAAAGGCATTTGCCATTTAGCCGCTGGAGAAAGAGCTATGCCTGAAAATTTGCTGTAAGTTGCAGGTGCAAGAATTACAACTTTTTTTATTTTGTTTTTTAAGCTTTTTATTTGGGCATAAGCCGTTCCTGCGGTAATGCCAGAATAACCTAGTGATGAATGAGGAACGATTAAGGCTTTTATCGGATATTGTTCATTAACAATCTTGGCATCTTTCATAAGATTATTAATTTGTTTTCGTAGTTGGTCGCTGTTTGCGGGATAAAAAAGATTAGCAACCGCAGGTTTGCGGTCTTCAATCTTTGATGTTTCAATCTGATTTTGCGTTTTAAATAACAATTCAGGAAAAAAAATTACAAACCAAAAAGCTACCGTTATTATTAAAAGAAAAACAATGAAAAATAACTCTAAGCGAAAAGATTTGTCTGTTGTTTTTAGTGAAAGCATAAAAAACCAAAATCCAATTAAAATTTTAAAGAAGCCATATCTTTTTTGTTTTATTTATCATAATGTAGTTTTTTTTAAAATTAAACTTAAAAGAAAAAATTAAGGTCTATTTATATGATATATCCCAATCGTGTAGATATTAAAAAATTCCGATTTGTTAGTTGCGATTTTGATGAAACGCTAAACCAAGCATCTTTAGTTTATGCTTTTGATGACAAAATAACGTTTGAAGAAACCTTTGTTTTTGAAAATGCCCCGCACGTTTCCCAAGAAAGAATGCCTGCTCTTAAAAGATGTTTAAAATATCTTCATTTAGCGGCAGGAGTAAGTTACTACAAAGCTTTTATTCCCAAAGAAATAGCCGTTGAAACAACGACTTTATCTAAAGATGAAGCCGATTTTTTTAACCAATTTTATTTATCTGGACTAGGCGAGTTTAGTTTTAAGAATAATCTCAATCTTCAAGATATTATCAAATTTCCTTATGAGGCAGATTATCAAGCAGAAAAAATAGCCAATGATTTTAGATTAAAAGAGCAGCCGATAGTTCCCGTTGGCGGCGGCAAAGATTCTATTGTAACTATTGCGGCGCTAAAAAATGCTGGGCTTAAGCCTGTTTTGTTTTCGGTTGGTTTTCCTGCGCCCATAGCTGGCACAGTAGAAATAGCTGGGCTTAAAAACATTGTCGTTACAAGAAAAATCGCTAAATCTTTATTGGAATTAAACCAAAAATTAAAAGAATGTGATGCCTTTAACGGTCATATCCCTGTTACTGGTGTTTTTGCTTTTTTGCTGGCAATGTCGGCGGTGATATATGATTTCGATGCGGTGTTAATGTCTAACGAGCGTTCGGCTAATTCTGAAAACATTGTTCGAGATGATGGTTTTCTTATTAATCATCAATGGAGCAAATCTTTTGAATTTGAAATGATGTTTAAAAAATTTGCAGATAGGTATCTTCTTGATAATTTTAAGTATTTTTCTTTTTTGAGACCGCTTTCAGAGCTTTATATTGCTAAGCTCTTTTCCCGCAGCCAAGATTTCTTTGATGTTTTCACAAGCTGTAATCATGCTTTTGCCATTATGCAGGAGAATCGCAGCAAAGGTTGGTGTCTAAATTGTGATAAATGCCGGTTTGTTTATTTAGCATTGGCACCATTTATTGAAAAAAGTCGAATGATAGCGATTTTTGGTAAAGATTTACTAGACGACGAAACTCAGGAAAAAGGCTTTTCCGAATTGCTAGGACTTTCAAAATATAAGCCTTTTGAATGTGTCGGTGAAATAAAAGAGTGTCAAGCCGCTCTATTTCTGCTTAATCAAAAACCAGAATGGCAGTCTAGCTATATCGTTAACAAATTGGCTAAACAGTTAAATACTAGTGATACTAAAATGACAAAGATAGTTGAAGATGTTTTGAGTTTATCAAAAGAACATCAGATTCCAGAAAAATATATGGAGGCATTAAATGCTTATCTCAGAGCTTAAAGGCAAAAAAATTGTTATATGGGGATTAGGACAAGAAGGCAAAGCAACCTTAAGATGTCTCAGAGCTAAAGGTATCGATTCTGAAATAGTTATTTTTAATGACAAACCTATGAGCGTTGATGATAAAGAAGCGTTGATTCATTTTTCTCCCCTTAAATTTGCTTCAATGGAAGATTTAGATGTTCTTATGAATTCTGATGTCGTTATCAAAGCACCTGGGGTTAGCCTTTATCGTGATGAAGTAATTAAAGCAAAACAAAAAGGCATTATTTTTACTTCAGCAACTAATATCTGGTTTGCAGAGAGTCGTAAGAACAATCCCGATATGAAAATCATCGGGGTAACTGGAACTAAGGGCAAAAGCACAACATCAAGCTTAATTGCGCATTACTTAAGAGTTGCAGGTTATGAAACAGCGATTGGCGGCAATATCGGTGTGCCTTTAGTTGATTTTTTAACTAGTGATAAAAAATTTGAAGTAACGGTTGCAGAGATATCTAGTTATCAAGCTAGTGATTTACAATATTCTCCTGATGTTGGTGTGCTGCTTAATCTTTATCCTGAACATATCGATTGGCATAAATCACACGATCGTTACTATGATGATAAGCTTAATTTGTTTGCTCATAGAGGCACAAACCCTGTTGTTTTAAACTGCAATGATCCAAGGACAAAAGAAAAGTGTGCTAATTGGGATAATGTAGTTTATTTTAATGACAAATCGGGGATTTATGTCGGCGATGGCTTTATTATGGACGGCATAAAACGTTTAGAGGCGTTTTCTGAAATTAAAATCAGAGGTTATCATAATTATTGCAATATCTGCACAGCTCTAACTGTGGTTAAAGTGCTGGGCTGTGATGTCGCACTTTGTGCCAAAGCAACGGGCGATTTTGATGGTTTACTGCATCGTTTGCAGATTGTGGGAGAAAAAGAGAGCAAGATTTTTGTCAATGACAGCATTTCAACAACACCTGAGACCGCAGTGGCTGGAATTGAGGCTTTTGCAGACAAACCGATTGTTTTGATTGCTGGCGGTTATGATAGAGAACAGAATTACGAAGTTTTAGCTAAAGCGGTTCTTAAATATGACGTTAAAGCTGTTGTAACAATGCATACAACGGGCGCAAGAATTGCAGAAACCGTTGGAAAAGCTATTTCTGAGGCAGCAAAAGATGTTGCCGTTATTCAAACATCAGGACTTGAAGAAGCGTTTAAAACAGCTAATAATTATACGCCTAAAGGTGGGGTTGTTTTAATGTCGCCTGCCGCTCCAAGTTATGGCGCTTATAAAGATTTTAAAGAACGGGGAGAGCATTTTATCCGCCTGTTTAAAGATTTATAAAATAAAGAAATTTAAGATAAAAATTTGCTTTTATAAGTGTTTTAACTTATTTTATGATACTTATAAGATATGTTAATTTTATTGTTTGAGGTTTAATTTAGCTATGTCTAAATTGTGGCGTTTTGGATTCTTTACTTTTGGTGGTTTGCAGTTTTGGTGCGACCGTTTAGTTTATCATAACTGGAGAATCCAGGAAAATTATTGGTCAAAAAAGTGCCGATTGCTGGATCCTCACAATATAAGGCGGGCAAGAGGAAGCTATAACGATTGCTTTGAGACGCTTGAAAAAGTTAAAGAAATTTGGGAATTAAAAAGGCCATCTGGACATCTAGTTGTTTTGGTTCACGGACTTGGGCGCAGCTGTAATATGTTCAATAAAATGAAAAAACAGCTCAAAAACAGCGGTTATAATGTTGTTGCTATAAGCTATCCTAGTACGAGATATAACTTGTCAGAACATGTTGATAATTTAGAAAATCTTTTAAATAATCTTGATGGGATAGAAAGTATTTCTTTTGTGGCTCATAGTTTGGGCAATATTATAATTAGGGCAGCTATGGCAAAAAGAAGTAAGTGGCGTTCTAATATTAAAGTTAAAAGATTCGTTCAAATAGCCCCTCCTAATAATGGCAGCGTCCTTGCGGAAAAAGTTCGTAATTGGGGAATTGTTAGAGCATTTTATGGTGATGTTTTAGATGACTTGATTCCAGAAAAGGTCAAAGAACTTCCTACTCCTGATTGTGAATTTGGCATTATTGCAGGGGGAAACGGCACAGAAAAAGGGATGTGTCCTATATTTTTTAAGAGCGATAATGATATGATTGTTAAAGTTGAAGAAACTAGAATCTCTGGATATTCAGACTTTTTTGTTGTCGATGCCCTTCATAGTTTTATGCCTTCTTATACTAATGTGATTGCTGCGACGGAGCTTTTTTTAAGCTCTGGGCGTTTCAGCAAAGGCAAGCAAATAAAAAAAGAGCTTAATTTTTTGTAAAAAATGAGGCTTTTTAAAGCTTTTTTATCTTATATTAAAAAACTGTCCTAATTGAATCAAAAAACTGTCATAAAGTTTAACGGCTTAATATATTATTATAATATTGTTAAAGTTGTTTTCAGACATTGTCTTGGAAATGAAAATGTAGCAAACTAGGTGAAAGTGCCTAAATGTTTAAGAGATTTAAAAGGCTTGGATTTTTATTAATTCTATTTGCAGTAGGATTTTTGTTCTATTCTACAAATCTCGGGAAAATTTTAGGTAATAGGTTATTTTTTTATATAGGGTTGTTTTTAATTTTTATAGTTTTCTTTTTTGCCGTAAAAATCGTTGGTATGCCTACTGTTGTTACGGAAAGCCTAAAAAAGATTAGAAAATATAAAAAATAAAGATAGAAAGATGGTGAATGAAGATGAGTATTAAAAACGCATTCAGCTTTATATTAAATCTTAGAAAAACACTAAGATTTCTGACTTTGTTTTTAGTCATTGCGGGTTCGTTTGTAATAGTTAATCCTGCAAATGTTATAGCAGCAGATTCATCAACATCTTGTCCTGCTTCCGATCCTTATTGTTTTTTACCAGCAGCGGTTGCCCCAGAAAATATTAACTGGGAACAGTTCAATAGTTGGCCTAAAGGTGCTCAACAAGAATATTCTAGAAGAGTTGCCAACTATGAAAGAGAAAAAGCTCTTGCTTCTGGAGCTACACTTAATGAAGCTCGTAAAGCTTATGAAGAAGCAAAGGATAAAGTCGATTCTAAAATTAAGGATAGTTCAGAGGGTGATGATTGTGAAGACCCTAAATCTTTAATTGATGAATATACGCAGGTTTGCAATACCTGCGTCGTTTTTGGCGAAGTTTTTAATGCTTTAAGCACAATGTCCGAGAGAATTTATGATGCGGTTGCGCCTAGTGCCGCTAAGTTGATTGGGGCTTGTTTGTTAGTATGGCTTGCTTTTCACATTATGAAAGCTGTCAGCTCTGTTGCTCCGATTGAACCTGGAGAGTTTTGGAAAACAGCAACTGTTCAAGTTTTTACAGCAGCTTTTGCGTATTTTGCCTTAACAACAGGAACGCAAGTGTATGGTTACCTCATGGAGCCTATTATTTCTGGCGGCTTTGATTTTGCTACAATTGCAATAAGAGCGGCAAGTGGCAATGGCAATACTAGCTTGTCCTGCACAACGCAAAGTGTTTATGGTGGTGGTATCTTTACTGAGGAAATGCATCAGTCATTAGATTGCTTAATTCAAGAAATTCAAAATTCGTTAGCTGAAGTAAGGGCGTTAGGTGTGACACTTATGTGTGTTGCAACAACAACAGGAAAAGGTTCTTTTGGAATTCCTGATATTGCTATGTGGGCTTCTGGAGGAGTTATTTGGATAATCGTTATGATTATGCTTTTAGCTGTTCCTTTCTATTTGTTTGACTCTCTTATTAGATTCGGCGTTGTTGGTGCGATGCTTCCATTGCTTATTGCAGCTTGGGCTTTTCAAATTACACGTAGTTTTGCGACAAAGGGCTTTAATATGCTGCTTCACGCAACAATGTCTTTTATCGCTGTTACTATTATTGTGGCGATAGATATTCAGCTTGTAGTTTCGATCTTTGAAAAAGATGAGAATTCGATAACGACAGCAATTAATAGCGGTAGTGTTTCTGAAATTAAAGATATGTTTGATTTTGGTGGTTTTAGATTCCTGCTTTTACTCGCTTGTGGTTTCTTTGCAGTTAAACTTTTAGGAAAAGCCTCAGAAATAGCTGCTCATTTTGGTAATGCCCAATTTACTGGAGCTGCGCCGATGATTGGCGGAATGATGGTTAATGGGGCTAAATCTGTGGCTAAAAGTGCGGGAACGGTAGCTGGTGCAGCGGTTATAAATGTTGGTGGAGCCGCTATCAAAGCTGGGGGAAAAGTTGCCTATAATAGATTTTCAAGAACGGAGGCAGGACAAAAGGTTAATAGTTTTGGCCGTAAGATGAAAAATTGGGGCGCAGGTGGTGATTTTAAGGATCCTATGGCTCAAAATAAAAAAGGAGATACCGCAGGTTCTGGTAATAATCCAGCTAATTTAGCTAAAGATGCAACTAAAGCATTGGGAACT
Organism: Alphaproteobacteria bacterium; assembly: GCA_050175015.1. Taxonomy (GTDB): domain Bacteria; phylum Pseudomonadota; class Alphaproteobacteria; order JBFXJJ01; family JBFXJJ01; genus JBFXJJ01. The sequence continues at coordinate 196,505 of JBFXJJ010000003.1, forward strand.
AATGATGCTAACAAAGCAGGTTCAGCTTCTAATAACTCTAATAATAAAAAAGCGGATAATTTTGAACAAAAACAGTCTAAGAAGCCTAATCGTATGAATAGCAAGAATTGGCGTGATGATAAAAATAATGCACAGACTCAGCAGACAGCATCAACTGGCGCTGGCAATGTGGCTCAGAATCAAGCGCCGCAAGTCGGGACTATATCTCAGGGACAACCAGTTCAAGGGCAACCAGCAACGGCAGCTCAAGCCGCAACAGGAACTGTTCAAACGCCTCAAACTCCGGTTCAACCGCAGCAAGCTGCGAATATAACAGGAGCCGCAGCTCAAACCAAGTCTACAAGTAGTGGTGCCGCTGCTGCTAAAAATATAGGCAAGGGAGCTGGAGGTCTTGGTGGTGCTGGGGGACTAAAGAAATAGCACTCAACGATTGTTTGGTTTTGTAAGAAGTAAGGTAATTAATTTTAATAAGGCTTAATATTTGATGGTTTACGGTAATATGAAAAGGAACGTCTTAAGAATATTAGCTATAGTTATGCTAGGCATTTCTGTTTCAGCATGTGGTATAGGCTGCCTTACTAGAACAGCAAGTGATGTTGATGAAGAAGTTAGAGCAAATTGTTTTTCTTGTTCCCTGTTTTCTATAACTTATACTGCCGCATCAAAATTAGCAGCTAAGGTTTATGAAAATATTCTACCTGGTGCCGCTAATTTCTTGGCTTGGGGCTTTGTAATATGGCTTGTAGTTGAGATTGCTAAATTTGTTGGTTCTGTAAAAGCTCCTAATTCTGGAGACTTTTGGAAGAAAGTTTTATTTAAGTTTTTAATATGTATGGTTTGCATTATTATTGTCAAAAGTTCAGAAAACGTAATTTGGTTTGTAAACACAATAATTAATCCGATATTTATGGGCTTTGTTGATTTTGCAAGCAATACTATGGGTAGTACAACCTGCAATCTAGCCTCTGAAAATGTTGATGTTACCTCAAGTGCATTAATGCCAACGGAACCTCGAGTTGTTTTGGAATGTTTGATTGGAGAGATTCACGAAAAATTGTCTTTTGGTAAATCTTTGGGAAGAGCATTGATTTGCCACCCAGACAGCACGATATCTATGGTTATTGTGGGCTTTTTATTTGTGATTTCGTTTAGTGCAATATCTGTTGTTTTCCCATTTTATATCGTTGACTGTATTATAAGACTTGGGATTTCTCTTTCTCTTTTACCGTTATTTATTATGTCATTTCCTTTTGAATCAACGAGAAAATTTACTAACAAAGGTTTTGTCTTGTTTCTTGATGCTGGAATGACTATGGCGGTTGTAAGTATTTCGATAACACTTGTTACTGGTGTTATCAGAACTTTTGTAAGCCAGCAGTATCCGTTTATTCTTGATAGCAATATTGAGAGTGTAGATGATTTTGCGGGCGCTGGTACTGGTACTATTACTCTTCTTTTCTTAATGATGTTGGTTTTTTCTTCAGTTTCAATTGCGTCAAGCATTGCCCAAGGTTTAGTTGGTTCTAACGTTCCAAATGGTGTGGTTGCAACAATGATGAAGGCAATTAAGACAGGCGTAAAAATTGCGACGACAGCAGCTGCGATAGCTGTTTCCGTAACTGGTGTTGGGGCTGGTGTTGGTTTGGCGATAAAAGGTGCTTCTACAGCAGCTGAAGGTGCGACAGATACCGCAGCGGATGTTGCTGGTGATGGTAATGGTAATTAATTTAGGTAAGGTATGTAACTATGTATAACAAGTGGAATAAAAAAGTTATACTTAATAATGCAGCAAAAATGTTGTTTGTGCTGACATTATGTATTGGCGTATTTGCTGTTATATATCCTAACGAAGCCGCTGCAGCTTCTTCGAGCAGTGAAAGTAATTGGCAATTTTGGCAGGGAAGTACAGAAAAACCATATAAAGATATAGAAGTTACTGCTCCTAAAGAGGATCATACCTTAGATCAAGAAAGTACTGGTATTAAAGATTCTATATCTAATGCTCTTTCAAGTTGGTGGGAAAAAGCTAAATCTGTAGGTCGGGCTGCTGTTAATGTTACGGCGAAAGTGGCTCAGACAGCAGGAAATATTTTAGGTCTTAGTTGGAGTACTGATTGTCCAGATGCGGATAAGCTAACAGAGACTTACTCTACTTGTACGATTTGTGATGTGTTTTCTTCTCTTTTTTATGGAATATCGTATGTTTCGCAAGAGGTATACAACACTATTTCATCAAGTGCTACAAAACTTCTAGCTGTTTTCGCTGTTTTGTGGCTGGCTTTAGAAGTTTTGAAGGTTGTCGTTTCTATCACTCCTATCGAAAGTGGAGAGTTCTTTAAAAAGATTCTTTTGATTGTTTTTAAAGTTGGTATTGTCAGTTTTGCCCTTATGGGGGGACCTTCGTTCGTTTTTGATAATATAATTGGTCCTATTATTGAGGGTGGTTCTAATTTCGGGATACTTTTACTGGGTGGAGAACCCGATGTTTGTTCCAAGATAGAGAGTTTGCAGTCAGGAGCTTTGCCAGCTGGTGTTCATCAATCCTTTAGATGTTTGTTTGAAGCAATTTACGAGACAATCAGCCGAGGTTTTGTTTATGGTCATGCCTTAATATGTTATGCCACAAATGGTGGTTATGCTGGGGAAAAAGCAAGCCTTGGGAGTGCTGTAGGTCTTGGCTCGTTGAGGTTGTTTAGCGGTAAGCTTTCGCTTTCATTAGGTCCTAGTGTAACGATTCCTGATTGGTCGTTGTTAATTTCAGGCTGTGTTTTTTATGTTTTTGCCTTTTTGGTTATTTTAATTCTGCCGTTTTATTTGATTGATTCAATTTTAAAACTTGGAATAGCAGCTTTTATGATGCCAGTGTTAATGGTTGCTTGGGTTTTCCCTATGACATCTTGGTTTGCCAAAAAAGGTTTTGATATGATTCTGGCTTGTGTCTTTACCTTTATTATGACGGCTATGGTGGTTTCGATAAACGTGGCTTTGATTGATGCTGCGATTAATAATCAAAATTTTAGCTTTGATGAACTGCACCAATTAATAAATCAAGGACGAGATGAAGCAGCTATTGTTAAGATCAAAGACTATTTTGATTTCAGCAGTTCGAATATGTTGGCATTTATTGCGGCGCATCTTTGGGCTTTTTTAATGTTCGGTAAAATAGGCGAACTAGCTGGACATTTTGTGATGACCGTTGGAGGTTCTTTCTCGAACCGAGTTGGTGGTATAGCTGTTAGAGCAGCAAAGAAAACTGTTACTACCGCTTATCGCGGTGCTAAAGAACTTGCAATGTCTAAAGGTGCGGATCCTATGCAGTCTGCTAAGCAAATGGCAAAAAATGCTAAGAAGACAGCTGATAGTGCTAAGAAAGTTGCCGATAGTGCCGTTGATCAAGCAAAAGAAACAGGAAAGGCTGCCGCTACTACAGGCAAGGCTTTGGGAAAAGCTGGAGCAGAAATTGGAAAAGCTGGCGCACAAGCTGGTGGTGAAACTGCCAAGAACGCTAAAGCCTCAGCCAAAACAGCCGTAAGTGGAGCTAAGGCTTTTGGTGTTGGTTTGCTCGTAACTGTTCCTTTGGCAGCCGTACAGTTTGGAGCGACACAAACCGCTATTACGGCAAAGTTTGCAGCGAAATCTGCGGTTGCTATGGCAAAAGCTGCGGCTAAAATAGCTAAAGCCTCAGTAAAATTAGCAGTTAAGACAGCACAAAATTCTGCAAAAATGGCTAATAATTCGGCAAAGACTGTTTCAGGAGCTGTTGGAACAGTTAAAAATGCTCCTAATGCTTTACGTTCTAAGCCTTGGCGTAAAGATAAAAAGAAGGCTTAAAGTTGAAAGTATTTTTTAGGATTTAAAAAATGATGTGGCAAAAAAACATAGTTAAAAAAGTAAAACAAACAAAACCAGTTTTTGTTTTGCTTGTGGCTGTTTGTTTTATCTTTGCTAATATCTTTTTTGCAGGCAGCGCAGAAGCTCAAACTAGAAATAGCGGCTGCTATACGGCAAAAGACTATGTTAATATAAATAGTGAATGTTTTCTTTGCCCAATGTTCAAAAAGATTTTTGATACTTTCAGTGTCATGGGTGAAAATATTTATAACAGTACGGGAACAGCCTTAGCGAGTGTTATTGCTTGGGGATTTATGCTCTGGCTTATAATTTTAGTTCTGAAAGTTGTTTCTTCTGTAACGCCAGTAAGTCCTGGAGAGATGTTTACTCGTATGGGCAAACAGCTTTTTAGGGTGATTTTAGCAATGGCTTTTTGTAAGGCATCACCTTCAATTATTTTTGGTTATATTGTTGAGCCAGTTTTAATTACGGCATTTTCTTTTGCGACAGCAGTTAGTGGTGCAAATTGTGATAGTTTGCCAACGTATGTTAATGAAAGCGGTATCTTTTCTGGAGATTTAAGTACAGCTTTAGTTTGTATGATAACAGCTGTTCAAAATGTTGTAGGGTTTATTCAAGGTATAGGCGGATATTTAATCTGTGTTTCTTGGAGCGCTGGTTGGTGGGGGCTTTTGCCAGCTTTTGGACCATTGATTTCAGGTATTGTGCTCTATGTAACTATGTTAATTATTATCTTTAATTACACATTACAAGTAATTGATGCCTTATTCAGATTAGCAATGTTTTGTGCATTGATGCCATTGTTTATTGGTGCCTGGGCTTTTGATATTACGAAGTCGTTTGCCCAAAAAGGCTGGGAAATGCTCGTTTCAGTTTCTGTGACATTTATTTGTTTGGCTCTTGCTATATCAATGTCATTCTTTATGTTTGATGTTATTTTTAGCGGTGGTATGTCAGAACTAGTAAGCGCGGTTAACAGTGATGATGTTGCTTTTTTAGGCGAGGCTTTTGAAGTTTCAGGGCTTTCCATTGTAAAGGTTGTCATTATTTGTATTTTTAGCTGTGCTATTATTTCTAAGGCTCCAGCTTTTGGTGATCATTTTGCCGAGGTAAGTTGGCGCTCCGATGACGGCCCTGCTGCTCAACTTGGTGAAATGGCTTTTGCAGCAATGGATCCATTTGATAGACATAGTATGGCTGGAAGAAATTTAAGAGTACTTGGTGGTGCTGCTCAGAAGGGAGCTTCAAAAGTAGGCGATGCGGTTGGAACAGTTATTGGAAATCGTATGCGCCGCAATTCGTCTCAATCTGGTGGTCAAGGCGCTTTTGGCGCTGGTGGTCGAAAAAATCCTGCCTTTGCAGGAGCTGGGGCAACAGGGAAAGCTGCGGCTAACAATTTAGCCGGTGCGGCTAAGGCAGCTGGAGCTTTAGGTAAACCATCGTCTGGTTCAGGTACGGCTTCAAATTTAGGTTCAAACTCAGGTGGTTCAGGATCAGGTTCAAGTTCAAGCTCATCTTCTGGAGGCGGAAGTATTTATGATGCAGGTTCGGGTTCAAGTAATGCACCTAATTCATCTAATGCTCAGAGTTCAACGGTAGCTGCTACGGCATCTGTAGCAGCGGCATCAGGGCTTAATATTCCAAATAATCCGCAAGTCTTAGCCGCAAATAATCCTGCTCCTCCTATTCATCAAGGGCATGGAATCAATGTTGCGGCTTTAAAAACGCCGCCTCCTGCCAGTGCTTCCAACTCTAAGACGGTATCAGCTTCTGAGTTTACAAGCAGTATGGCGGATATTAAGCGTGAATTTGTAAAAGATTTACTTACTCAAGATCCTGAAGAAAAAAGATTCTTAAGGCACAGGTATCGTGAGTATGAAAGAGATTGGCGTCGCAGAGAATATATGGCTCAGCAAAAGGCTAAAAGAGATCAACTTAATAAACAATTATTCCAAAGAGAGCAGGAAAAATTAAGAAAACAAAGAGTTGAACAAGAAAAGACGCTTAAAAAATTAAAGGAAGAAGAGAAAAAAGATTAGATATCTAGCACGAGTCGCAACTTTGATTCTCTGATAATTTGAGTAAAAATTAAAAAATGTTAAAATTTTTTAACAGCACTTTTCTTAGGAAACGTTTATCTTTGCTTTGTTGAAAATAATTATCGTTTTGTTTATTAATAAAAAATTATATAATATAACTTAAATTTGATTAAAATTATCTTCGATTAAGCTGGAGTTCGTTTTTTATGGTCGATAAGGATTCGCTAAATAAAAAAGTATTAACACAAGAAGATGTTAATCTTCTTTTAAAAAATCCTTCTAAAGATGTTAGGGTTTCAACAACAGAAAAACTTGCATATCAATTCGACAAAGGTCAGCTTTCAGGAGATGAACGGCATCTGGCAGAAGAAATTTTTAGAATTCTTATGCATGATGCAGAAGTTAGAGTTAGAGAAACTCTTGCCCAAAATTTAAAAGAAAATATTAATCTTCCTCGTGATGTTGCTAAAACTTTAGCAAAAGACGTTGATTCTGTTGCTTTGCCGATAATTAAGTTTTCAGAAGTTTTAACAACTGAAGATCTCATCAGTATTGTAGAATCTCAAAATGAGGAAAAACAAAAAGCCGTAGCTAGCAGGGCTTATGTTCAAAAAGAAGTATCCGCTGTTATTGCTTCTAAAGCTTGTGAAGATGCGGTTGCAGTTTTGGTTGCGAATGAAGGCGCTGTTATTTCTGAAGATTCTTTTGAAAATGTTATTCAAAGGTTTGGGGAAAGCGAAAAAATTCAAAAACCACTCGTCTTCCGCTCTAATATTCCATTAACCGTTGCTGAAAAATTAGTTCATAAAGTTTCTGAAGAATTAAGAGGACATTTAGTAAGTACTCACAATCTTCCTCCTGATGTTCTTAATGACTTAGTGACACAAAGCCGTGAAAAGGCAACAATTCATATTTCTTCTCAGTCCAGTTCTGATGAAGATGTCAAAGAACTAGTTGAACAAATGAACGAGAATGGGCGTTTAACCACATCTATTATTCTACGTTCAATTTGTATGGGTGATGTTAGATTTTTTGAACACGCTTTGGCTATAAAAAGCGGGATTCCTGTTTCTAATGCTAGATTATTGATTCATGATTCAGGAGATCTCGGACTAGAAAGTTTATACAAACAAGCCGAACAGCCACAAGAAATGTTTCCTGCTGTTAAGGCTGCTTTAGATGTTATGAGAGAGACTTTCTATGATGGCGAGGCTAATGATAAAGAGCGCTTTACTAGACGTATGATTGAAAGAATTCTTACCAAATATGATGAAATGGGTATAGAGTTTGAAAATGATGACTTAGAGTATTTGTTATCAAAAATGAATGCTATGCCAGCTAGCGCATAATTTACTAAAGGTAATAAGATTTAAGAGCTGATATTTTTTTATATCAGCTTTTTTTATGCTATTTTAAAGTGTTTTTAAAATGGTTTGTTGGAACATCTTTTATTCACGGTTTTAAATGTGATCACGATTATGGATATCATTGCTATTGTTAATAAAAAGGCGCTCTTATTTTCCAGCAATTGTCATCTTATTTATAAATAAACTTGGGCTGTTAAAACTATAGCGGAAATCTAAATCATTAAGAGGGGTGATATTTTTAAAAATATCAATAAGATTTCCAGATATTGTAACTTCATTTACAGGATATGCTTTTTGACCGTTTTGAAGGATAAATCCTTTTGCGCCTCTGCTATAGTCGCCATTGGTGAGATTGACGCCTTGCCCAGAAAGAGATGTTATAAGAAAAATCTCTTTATAGTCTTGAGCAATATCATTGAGGCTGATAGAGCCATTAGCTATGTAAAGATTAGAAGGTGAGGGGCAAGGAGACGCCCCAAGTCTTATTGCGGCTTGACCTAAAGGAGGTAAGTTAAGCTGTCTAGCTGAAGCTAAGTCTAAAAACCAATTTTTAAGGAGACCATTTTCAACCATATTAACCTTTTGGCATGGCAATCCTTCGGCATCAAAAATGCTTGATTTTCGACCCTTTTTAATAAGAGGATTGTCAATGATATTCACCTCTGAATTAAAGATTTTCTGGTTCATAAAATCTTTTAAGAAAGAAGCTCCTCTTGCTATTCTAACTCCAGATATTGCAGAAGCAAAGTGTGACAGTAAAGATGTTGCAACACGAGATTCAAAGATAACAGGCATTTCACAAGTTTTTATTTTCTGAGCGTCTAAAAGTTCTATAGCTCTTGTCACGGCATTATTGGCAATAGTTTCAGGAGAATCTAAATCGCTAAAGAACACGGAAGAATGGCTGTCATATTCCCGCTCTTTATCTTTATCATTTCCTGCAATTACGGATAGGCTTATGAAAGAACCGCTGCGTTGATAAGAAGATGAAAACCCGTTGCTGGCTGCAATTTCAATAGAAGATTTACTATACCCGATACCTGCTCCTTCCGAATTAACAATTTTAGGGTTATTAAGAGCGATGTTTTCTGTTTCTAGCGCTGTTTGGCTTAGAAGTTTGCCGTCTGGTTCAAAGTCGTCATAAAGCTCAAGGTCAATTTCTGTTTGGTTAAATAGTTCTTCTTTAGAAGCCAGTCCGCAAAAAGGATCATCAGGTACCAGTTTTACCATATCAAGAGCTCTGTTTAGAAGTTTGTCAGCAATTTCGGCGCTGTTTCCAGAAGATGATAAACTTACTTGTTTTTTGTTAGAGAAAACTCTAATTCCAATAGCACTAGTTTCATAAGCTTCATTTTCCTCTATCTTCCCCATACGGCAAGATATAGAACTTCCTTTAGCATCATAGCATATAGCTTCAGCTTGATCCGCCCCTTTTTTTAAAGCGTTTTTTACGATTTCATTTAATATTTCAAGGTTTTTATTAGTCATAGTTAGTTTTTGTTGCGAGTAAATACTAAGCTTTGATATCTATCTGGTGTTATGATTCTTATCTTGCCATTAAAACGTCGGTTTTTATATCCAGAAAGAATAAAATTATTACTATAATTGGCAACAAGGACATAAGATTCATTATCTATTGTAGTGATTAGTTTATCTTCAGTTTTGGCTGTATTTATTCCAAGGTAAAAAGATGTAATAAGCAAGACAATAATAAATCCCGATATTACTAAATTATATGCCATATAAGAGCGCTTTTTCATAAAGTAAAAAGAGACCATTAAGATATAAAGCAAAAAGAGATAAAGAGATTCTATTGGAAAAACACCGACTTTAGAAAGCAATGAAATTATAGTTATAAAGTAAAATGCAATTGATAATGTTGTTAAGGCGGCAAAAAAATCGGTAATTTTTTGAGTTCGATGTTTTATATGAGAAGTGTTTGGCGGAAGACTTAGTTTAACAACCGCATAAGCAGATAAGCTTGCGATACCGAGGATTGAGCTTATTATAGCTATGTTAACAAGGTTTGCTTCAATCATATAAAAAGGGATAGTATATTCAGAATATTTTCCAGCTTTATAGAAAAAGGCTAGTAAAAGAGACAATCCAATAATGTAAAAAACACCAATAGTAATAGTAGCAAAAGACATATCACTAAAAACAGGAGGTTTTTGTACCAAATCTGTTTGACTGTCAAAGTCTCTCTTTGTTAAATCATCATTCTCGTCTTTTGTTGGTGCAGGTGTTGTATTCATACATTTCCCCTAAATTGTATAATATCCATTTTAAAGTATCAGTTATTCCTTAAAATTACTAGACCAATTTGTGGCCACAGCATATTTATTATTTGGGGCATTTTCTGTTTTTGAACTAGAGCTTAGGATTGCCGAAAAAACCTTTTTTTGAGCTTGGCACAAAACAAATTTTTTGGGAAAAGAGTTGAATGTTCTGATATCTTTTATGGTGAATTTTAAATTTTTGAGAATATTGTTGATTGAAAATTTGAATAAAGCATTAGTTTGATAGTAATGGCTTTTTTTTACAAAGCGCCAAACGTTAAAAGCTGATGGCGTTATGGTGATAAGGTTGCCGCCATCAGCCAAAATGCGCCAAACTTCTTTTAGAAGTTTTTCGTGGGCTAAACTGTGCTCCAAAGAATGATTTAAAATAATAATATCAAAAAAGCAGTTAGAAAAAGGCAAAAGATAATCATTAGTGATGACAACATTAGAACAGCCGTCTTTTTTTGCTTTAATGGCGGCATCAGCAAACTTAGGAATAACGGCGGAAATGACTCTTTCTGCGCCTTTTTCTTTGAAAGATTGCTCAAATAGAGGAAAGCCAATCTCTAAAACACGTTTGCCAAAAGTTTCAAGTTTTAGATTGTTTATTTGATTTATAAGGACATTATTAATACGTTGTCCATTGTGTGATTTATAAAAATCATAAATATCGTACATTATCTTTCTACACACAAAGCTATACCCATACCCCCGCCGATGCATAAGGTTGCCAGTCCTTTTTTAGCATCTCTTTTCTGCATTTCATAAAGTAATGAAACTAGAATTCGTGTCCCTGAAGCCCCAATAGGATGTCCCAATGCGATAGCACCGCCATTAACATTTACAATATCTAAATCCCAATTCATTTCTTTGTTAACAGCAATAGATTGAGCGGCAAAAGCCTCATTGGCTTCGATTAAATCTAAATCAGAAGGTTTCCAGCCCGCAAGGTCTAGAGCTTTGCGAGAGGCAAAAACAGGGCCTATTCCCATAAAAGCAGGATCAACACCAGCATCAGCAAAAGATGCAATTTTTGCTAAAGGTTTTAAGCCTTTTTTCTTTGCTTCTTCTAAAGACATTAGAAGTATGGCTGCGGCACCATCATTAACACCAGATGCGTTTCCAGCTGTTACTGTTCCGCTAGCATCAAAAGCAGGTCTAAGTTTAGCTAAAACTTCTTTGGTTGTGTCTGGTCTTATAAATTCATCTTCGGCAAAAATTATTTCTTGTTTTTTATCTTTGATTGTAATAGGAACAATTTCATCTTTAAATATTCCGCTATCTCTAGATTTTGAAGCTTTTTGTTGTGATAAAGCGGCAAAGCTATCTTGTTCTTCTCGAGATATATTATATTTTTTGGCAATATTTTCAGCCGTAACTCCCATATGATATCCAAGCATAGCATCCATTAAGCCATCTTTGAGCATAGTATCGGTTGTTTCGTAGTTTCCCATTTTGATACCGCTGCGGAGATAAAAGGTATGTGGAGCTAAGGACATATTCTCTTGTCCGCCAGCAATAATTACATCATTGCAGCCAGTTTGAATGGACATTGCTGCGTTTATGATAGAGCGCAGACCTGAACCGCAAACTTGATTAACGGTATAGGCAGGAGTTGTTTCAGGAATGTTTGAAGCTATCGCAGCTTGCCTTGCAGGATTCTGACCACAAGCAGCCGTTAAGACTTGTCCCATAATAACGCTTGAAATGTCAGAAGCATTAATTCCAGCTCTCTTTATTGTCTCACAAATGACTGTTTTGCCAAGAATATGGGCAGGAGTTTTAGAGAGAGTGCCACAAAAACTTCCAACTGCTGTTCTTGCTGCAGATACAATGACAACCTCTCTCATTTTTTAACTCCTTAAACCTGATAAGGCGTATTAGCAAAATTTTATAAGTTTAGCCTTTTTTATTTTCTTGATTACCATATTCCATAGATTTGGTGAAAAGCTGTTTCAACCTGTTTTCGACTTTGCGATTAACGGTTCCCATAGGATATTCCCCATTGTCATCAAGCCCACCAGCAGGAATGCCAGTTAAAATTTCAATTCCTTCATCTACGGTAGAAACATCATATACATGGAATAAACCATCTCTTACAGCATCAACAATTTCTTGTTTGAGCATAAGATTTTTAACGTTGTTTTCTGGAATTAAAACGCCATGGGTTCCATCTAGGCCTCGACCTTTGCAAACATCAAAGAAGCCTTCAATCTTTTCGTTAACGCCACCGATAGGCTGAATTCTTCCGAATTGGTCAACAGAGCCTGTTACAGCGAAGTTTTGTTTGATAGGAATACCAGAGATTGCAGATATTAGGGCATAATATTCAGCTGAAGAAGCAGAATCGCCATCAACCTCACCATAAGATTGTTCAAAAACCAAAGATGCTGTTAATGACAATGGTTTATCTTTAGAGAATCTAGATCCTAAAAGTGATTGTAAAATTAAGACCCCTTTAGTATGAATAGGGCCGCCTAATTCAACTTCTCTTTCAATATCAATGACATCACCTTTACCCATACGAACTAAGCAAGTAATTCTAGTTGGGCGCCCAAAAGAGATGCGTCCAAATTCATAGACAACAAGACCATTAATCTGACCTGCAACTTCCCCACTAGTGCTAATTTTTATGACGTTGCGGGTTATTTGTTCCATCATACTTTCACGGACACGGTCTGAACGGTAAATCTGAGATTTAATCGCCTGTTCAACGTGATTGCAGCCGATAATATTTGAATTGCTAGCACGAGCAAAATAATCAGCTTCTCTTACTAAATCACCAATACTTGCAATATGAGCCGTAAGTTTATTGGCATCGCCAGCGAGGCGGGAAGCGTGCTCAACAATTCTTGCTACCGCATAATTATTAAGAGAACGAAGCTGTTTCTTTTTGGAAAGGGAGCCAATGAGCTTAGCATATTCGGCTTCATTTTCGCGAGTACGTTCCATTGTAGAGCAGAAATCGGCTTCAACTTTGAATAAGTCGCCAAAATCAGGATCTAAAGAAGCTAGAGTATAATAAAGATCCGCTTCTCCAATTAATATGATTTTAACATCAAGAGGTATTGGCTCGGGATCTAGCGTGATTGTGCTAAAGCCTATGTCATCACCGGTCTGCTCAATTTTGATATTTTTAGAGCGGATAGCTCTTTTTAAACTGTCCCAAGCGCTAGGCTGAGACAAAAGTTTTCTAGCATCAATTAAAAGGTAGCCGCCGTTTGCTTCGTGCAAAGATCCAGCTTTAATTAAATTAAAGTCAGAAATTAAGGCGCCAAAAAGCTGCTGTCTTTCAACTCTTCCAAAAAGATTGGAATAAGTCGGGTGATCAGCAAAAACTATTGGAGCTCCTTCTTTTTCTTCATTGCGGACAATAGGATTAACCAAATATTGTCTTAAGCTTTGTTCTCCTGTAGCAGTTGAGCGTTTCATTGCTGCTAAAATTGGATTTTCCTCTTCTTCTTCTTCAAAGAATTGGTCTACATTTTCAATAATGTGGTTATGAACTTGTTTAAGATAAGAAGTAACGGCTTTAATATCTTTATATTTCTTTTTAATTTCGTCAAGATATCCAGATACTGCAGCATTGGTAATTTTTTTATTAAGATTCGAAACTTCTTCTCTTTGATCTTTTTCCCATTTAGGAACATCTCTAACGGCTATTTCAAGCTTTTCTTGAGTTTCATTAAGCTCTTTCATTAAAGCTTTTTGTTCATCTTCAGGTAGCTTTTCAAAGGCTTCTGGAGATAAAACTTCACCATTATGCATTGGTGCAACAACCAAACCAACAGGCATTCTTAATAAAGAGACATTTTTACCTGATGCTTGTTTTTGAAGATTATCAAAATAGTTTGATTTTTGTTCTTTGTATTTTTCTTCAACAGATGCGAGTTTTTCTTTGTATTCATCGCTTTCGAATGCCGCAGGAATAGATATTTTTAGGTTATCAACTAATTTTTCCATATCTTTAGCAAAACCAGATGCTCTGCCTGCTGGAAGCTTTAATGCTCTAGGCTTATGGTTATCATCAAAATTGTTTACATAACACCAATCATTAGGCACAGGTTTTGACTTAGCAGATTTTTTTAAAATATGTTTTACTAAACTGGTTTTGCCTGTTCCTTCAGGGCCGAGACAGAATAGATTGTATCCTTTAGAGTGGACATTAATGCCAAAATTAACGGCGTTAATAGCTCTCTCCTGCCCAAGAGGAGACATCATTTCTTCAAGATCGGTTGTTGTTTTGAAACCAAAATCTTCAGGGTTTGATTTGGTATATAATTGTTCTGGTTTTAAAGATTGCTTTATCATAATTACCTGTTTTCTATTTCTTTATCTTATGGTTAAAAAAAGATGGAAAGTCGTCTTCTAAAAAGTCCATATCATCGTCACAAATACCCATTTTATCGCCAAGTTCGCCAATTATTGCTTTTTTTACAATAACGGCAAGATCTTCAGATGTCTCGCACCAATAATCAAGAATGGAACGGCGGTAAAGGTATAAATTGTCTTGTTTAACGAAACTTTGCCTAGCATATCTAACATCTGAGAAAGTTGCTCTCCAGCCTTCTAGAAAATCAGAAGATGTTTCTAGTCTTGCCAAGAGATCAAAAGGGCTTTCAAGTCCCATTTCTAAAATGACATCGTCATCGGGAAGATCTTTTACTGTTATAATCATATTTTTAGAAAAATCTAAAAAATCTTTAGGTAAGTCAGATAAAGCATCATATGCTATTTTACTGATATCCGAGATAGACGGTGGTAAATTAAGGTTCGTTTTGCGTATTGTCATTTAAAAACAACTCTAAAATTTATTTAAATAAAAAAACTCATAGACGTTTTTTTATAATATAATACATATAGTTTATATTTAAACCATATTTACAAACGAAACGTAAACGAATTTAATAAAAATGAAAAATAATAAAAAAATTATTTTTAATAAGATTTATCAAATTCTTAGAAAAAAATGCGAGCAAAGAGCTGGCAGCCTTTATCGTAACTATATTGCTATCGAAAAAATAGCTTCTCAATTTAATAAGCTCCAGCGCCTTAATATACAAGATAAAAAAAATAATATTTTGCAAAGCCTGCCAAAAGAAGGTGAGGCAAACATTGTTTTGCTTTTAGAAAAAAATTTAGAAAAGGCATTAGCAGACAAAGATAAAAAGTGGATATCTCAATTATACTGCCATTTAGGGGCGATTTATGCTTTTGAAGATAAGAAAATTAAAGCCATAGAATATTATCAAAAAGCGATTCTTCTAAATCCTAAAAAACTTGAATCATATATTTTTTGCGGTTTTTTGTATCTTGATGAAGGTAAATTTGATGATGCTCAAACCTGCCTCGAGAAAATTTTTGCAGATGAATTTAAGGTTTCTTGGCGCAGACCATATAATTTATTAGGTTTCAGGCATAGATTTTTGTTAACCGCAATAGCATATAGCGGTTTAGCAAATGTTTCTGTTCACCAAGGAGATTTAAGAGAAGCCACCATAAGACTTTTTATTGCTCTTAAGTATTTTGAAAAAAAAGATATGAAGAACGAAACCGCTGGAGTTTATCAACGGCTTGGCATCATATATCGTATTGCTGGCAATTCTGATGTGTCTGAAGAAATGCATAAAACAGCATTGAGAATATATCAAGAGTTAGATTGGAAAGAAGATATTGCTGATAGCTATGGCAATTTAGGTATGGCTATGGGGGTCAGGGAAGATTTTGAAACCGCTCTTGAATATCATAAAAAATCACTGGAGATTAACGAGGGAATCCAGCGTATTGCCGCCATAGCCAGTCAATATGAAAATATCGGCATAACATATCATATGATGCAGCAGTATAATTTAGCAGAGGAAAATCTAAGAAAAGCCCTTAAACTTTTTTCTAAAGAAAATGTTCGGGAGGCGATGGCAAGAAACTGCGAAAATTTAGGCTCTCTATACGAAAAAAATCGCAATTTTGAACCGGCTCTATATATTAATTTGCAGGCCTTGCGGCTTTATCAAGAAGTCAAAGACCAAAGGGGGCAAGCTGAATGTCATTCTAATTTGGGAAGACTTTTTCACAGGATTAAAAATTTTGAAGAAAGTATTAAACATTTTAATCAGGCAATAAATATCGAGAAAAAACTTGGAATTAATAATGTGTTGTCAACTACGCTGAACAACCTGGGACTTCTTTATCTGGAACAGGAAAATGTAAAGCTTGCTGAAAAGAATTTGAGAGAAGCTCTTGATTTGGAGCGTAAGAACCGCAGAATCATTTCTATTGGAGCCATATATAAAAATTTAAGCTGCGTAGAAAAGCTCAAAGAAAATCCCAAAAAGGCATCAGAATATCAAGAACAAGCCAAAAAATATTTTGCAGAAATTAAATAACAGGCAGTTATTTAGGGATAGATAATGTTCCCGATATTGCACGATAATTTGAATCTGGAATAGCTTGCAGCCCAACATTGAACAAGTTAATTCCTGGGTGGGCATATATATGATCTAGAGGAAGACGTAAAGGCAGAGGCAGTACCGATGGCCAGTTAGGTTCTAAACCGCTTTTAGAAAAGAGGCTGGCTTCAGTTTCAAGACTTTTGAAGCGTTTTGACCAAGGAACAGAATTAAATCCACCTATCAAAATGACAGGCTCATCTCGAGATTTGATAAAATCGATTAATCTGGTTATGCTCTTGTTTTTATTGAAATATTTTGAACTAAAAGTTCCTTCGTTTAAAAGAAGAGTCGTAAACATTTTATTGTTATAAGAATAAGAAGCCCATAAGGCTTTATTACTATCAGAAAGTTCAAATTCTCCAGAATCAACGGCATCGAATCGTGACAGAATTACGCACTGGGTATCTTTAAAACAATTAATCTGTTTAACCGAAAAAGGATTTGAAGACTGTTCTATATAATTAGTTAAGTCTTTAGGGGCATCAATTATAAATATGAAATCTTTTTTCTGTTTTTTTAGATTATCGAAAATAAGATTATTAGTGGAAGTGTTATCTTTAGAACTGTGATACACAACAAAATTGAGGCTGTTTTCTGAAACTGGCTTAACCTTCTGATTGTCAAAGAAGTTAATGTGTGAA
>JBFXJJ010000004.1:0-209303 GCA_050175015.1 Alphaproteobacteria bacterium
GGCGATTTAAATAAAAAGGAGGTGATAAATAGAAATTTAAAAAAACTTTGCAAGAACAAACCCTGATTTAAAAAACGAGGGATTCCTTAAATGACCTAAATCTTTAAGAAATCTCTCGCTTTTTTTGTGGTGTTTAGTGCCTTTTGCGACTAGTTGTTTGCTCTTGTTTTGCCTTGCGGCTAAGTCTTAATAAACACTTTTTACTTTTGTAAGACTAAAATCAAAACTTTTTTATATTGTCATAACAGATATAATTAAACGCAAAATACTCTAAGTAAAATATGCGTTATAAGAGATTAAAACCTTTACTATTTATCTCCTTAGCAAACGCGGCATCTTTGTTTACCTCCCATATAAAACAAAAAAGGAGAAGCTTTAAAACTTCTCCTTTTTCTTATTTTTAAAAGTTATTTTAAAAATTAACGTCTATATGTTGGACGTGCCGTATAGTGAGTATGAAGCAGTTTATGTGCTTTTCCACTAAGAGGTTTTTCCAAAAATTCGTTATAAAGTTTCTGAACTGATGGATTTTCGTGTGAACGACGCAATTCATAACCTCTATCTTCATTAAGAAGCCCTTCTGCACGCATCTGTCTAATTTGATTAGTGATGCCATGAGAACCACTTTTACCAAGTGCGATTGCTCTTGGCTGACCACCACCAGAAACACAACCTCCAGGGCAAGCCATAACCTCAACAAAGTGATAAGCAGGTTCTTCACCAGCTTCTTTAGCGGCTCTAATTTTGTTCATAACTTTTTCAACGTTGCCTGTTCCGTGAGCCACAGCAATACGAACTGTTTTGCCTGCGACATTCACTTCCATTTCTTTAACGCCTTCAAGTCCTTGAATTTCTTTGAACTCGCCATCAACTAGTTCATCACCAGTTATTACTTTATAAGCTGTTCTAAGTGCTGCGGTCATAACACCGCCCGTTGTTCCAAAGATTGTACCTGCTCCAGTATATTCGCCAAGTGGAGAATCTGCTTCTTCATCTTCAAGATCCGCAAATCTAATTCCAGCTTGTTTAATCATGCGAGCAAGTTCTCTCGTTGTTAAGGAAATGTCAACATCTTGGAAACCACTAGCATACATATCATCATTGCGTAAAATTTCATATTTTTTAGCAATACAAGGCATAATAGAAACCACAACAATCTTAGATGGATCTACACCGATTTTTTCTGCATAGTAAGTTTTAGTTAAAACACCAACTATCTCGTGTGGAGATTTACAACTAGAGAAGTGTGGGATCATATCACTATGGAATTTTTCCATGAAATCAACCCAAGCTGGACAACAGCTGGTAATTAATGGAAGTTCACCTTTACCGTGCATAAATCTTTCGATAAATTCTGAACCTTCTTCCATAATGGTTACATCAGCACCATAGTTAGTATCGAACACAGCCTTAAAGCCCATACGGCGTAAAGCTGCATATAATTTACCTGTTAAGTTAGTACCAGGTTCGAAACCAAAGTCTTCACCAATAGCAACCCTAACGGCAGGAGCAATCTGAACAACACAGTATTTATCCTGATCCATAAGAGTTTTCCAAACTCTATCACCTTCATCATATTCGGTAATTGCACCAACAGGGCAATAAGCAGAACACTGTCCGCAACGAATGCAAGGTGAATCTGCCAAAGGAATCCCTCCAGCTGGTGATATTCTGGTATCAAGACCCCTCTCAAGGAAGCTTAATGCCCAAACATTTTGGCGGTTTTGACATACTTCAACACAACGGCCACAGCTGATGCATTTTTCTGGATTAAGAACTAACGCACGGGTAGATGTGTCGGTTTCTTTTTTGGTAACTAAAGAAGGAAAACTTTCTTGCCTGATACCAAAATCTTCTGCAAGATTTTGTAATTCACAACGACCATTTCTAATACA
The DNA here is from genome assembly GCA_050175015.1 of Alphaproteobacteria bacterium. Lineage (GTDB taxonomy): Bacteria > Pseudomonadota > Alphaproteobacteria > JBFXJJ01 > JBFXJJ01 > JBFXJJ01. Next base: position 1,896 of record JBFXJJ010000004.1, read on the forward strand.
AGTTAAACATTCATTAGGGTGATTGCTTAAAATCATTTCAATAATAGTTTTGCGAACTTCAACAATTTCAGGATCAAAAGTTGCAACTTCCATACCATTTTCAAGTGGTGTACAACAGGAACGAACCAAATTAGGCCTACCCTTTATCCTAACCAAACAAATACCACAAGCAGCAGTTGGCGGAAGATCTGGGTGATGACATAATGTCGGAATTTCAATGGTTGCCTGACGAGCAGCTTCAAGTATAGTTGTTCCTTCTGCTACTTCGACATCGATATTATCAATGCGAGCTTTTATCATTAATTTAATCTCCTCAATATCTTCAATTTCTATTCTTCATTATCTACAATTCTTTCTAAATACTCATCTTCAAAGTATTGAAGTGTAGAAAGAATAGGATTTGGGGTTGTCTGTCCTAGCCCGCACAAGGAACCTTTTTTCATAGCGATAGCAAGCCTTTTTAAGGTCTCAATATCTTTTTTAGTTCCTTTTCTCTCAGAGATTCTGGTCAAAATCTTGAGCATTTGAGTACCACCTATACGGCAAGGTGCACATTTACCACAAGATTCTTCGACTGCGAAACCAAGATAAAATTTAGCAATCTCAACTAAACTATCATCTTCGTCCATAACAATCATACCGCCAGAGCCCATAATTGAGCCAACTTCTTTTAGCTTATCATAACAAACAGGCATATCGTGCAGCCTTTCAGGAATAACTCCTCCTGATGGACCACCTGTCTGAACAGCCTTAATCTTTTTATCGCCTGTACATCCGCCACCAATATTCTTAACAATATTGTTAATTGACATACCCATTGGAACTTCAACCAAACCACCGTGCTTAACTCTACCTGTCAGAGCAAAAACTTTAGTGCCTTTGCTAGCCTGAGTTCCTATTGAAGAATACCATTCTGAACCAAAAGAAATAATCTTTGCAACATTAGCGAACGTTTCAACATTATTAATACAAGAAGGCATATTCCACAAACCTTTATCTGTTGGATAAGGTGGACGTGGACGTGGAGTTCCTCTTTTGCCCTCAATAGAAGCAATAAGAGCAGTTTCTTCACCACAAACGAATGCCCCAGCACCAAGTCTTACTTCACAATCAAAGTCAAAACCTGTGCCTAAAATATTCTTGCCTAAAAGGTTGAGCCTGCGAGCTTGTTTAATAGCATTATTGATACGTTCAACAGCCAAAGGATATTCTGCTCTAATGTAAAGCCAGCCTTGAGTTGCCAACTGAGCATAACCAGCAATAATCATACCTTCTAAAACAGCATGCGGGTCTCCCTCAAGGATACCAGAATCCATATAAGCTCCTGGATCGCCCTCATCGCCATTACAAATAACAAATTTTTCTTCGCCTTTGCTCTTACTAGCGAATTCCCATTTTAAACCAGTTGGGAAACCGCCGCCACCACGTCCTCTTAAACCACTTTTTTTGATTTCATCAACAACTTCTGATGGTTTCATTTTGGTTAGAACTTTTTTGAGTCCAGCATAACCACCATGAGCAATATAATCATCAATGCTTTCTGGGTTTATTTTACCAACATTAGACAACACAACTTTAGTTTGTTCTGCAAAAAATGGCATTTTTAATGATAACGTATGTTCCATTAAAAAAGGAGGAACTTCAAAAACTTCGCCTTCTCCAACTTTGCTTGCAGGTATAATATGCTCTGCAACAATAAGTCTTGCGATTAAAGGTTTTACTGTTTTGTAAAGAACAGGCTCCTGCCCTTTTACCTCAACTCTTACCAATGGTCCTTCAGCACAAAGTCCCATACAACCAGCTGGGCATATATCAACTTTATCTTCAAGATTATATACTTTTAAACAATCATTGAATGCGTCAAGAACGCTGATTCCCTGAGCAGAACGACAGCTTGTGCTATTACAGCAAAAAACACGACAAACGAAATTATCTTCTTTTGCGATTTGCTCTTTAGCTATTTCTTCTAATGTCTTGCTGGGAGCTTTTTTATTTACTTCTTCCATATCTTGTCCTAATGCTCCTTTTTAGTTTTGTTCATCATTGGCGAGCTTTTCGCGCCATTCATCAATTATTCCACGAACATCGCTAGGTTTAACCTTACCATAAGTTTTACCATTGATAACAACCACTGGAGATAAACCACAGCAACCAACGCAACGTACACTTTGCAAGTGAAAAAGTTTATCTGGAGTTGATTGACCTTCTGAAACTCCGAGGTCTTTGCTAAATTCTTCTAAAATTTCTTCAGCGCCCTTTAAGTGGCAAGCCGTACCTAAACAACATGAAATAACTGCTTTTCCTGGAGCCTCAAGTTTGAAATAATTATAAAAAGTTAAAACTTCATAAATTCGTGCTAGAGGTACACCCATTTCGACTGCAACCTCTTGAGCTACCTCCCATGGAACATAGCCTCTAAGGCCTTGAATTTCATGCAGAGCCATAATAAGAGCTCCGCGTTTTTTCTTCCACTTCTTAACAGCTGTTGCTGTTCCAGAGGTTGGCGGTGTTGTATTCATTGCTATTCTCTTCCTTTAATCTTTAATGTTATTAAAGCAAACTTATCTTTTTTTCGAAAATATCGACATTATATAAATCTAATTTTCTATTATCTTAAAAAAATCGAATCTATAAAAAGCGACTTAAGATAATTGGCATATTATTACAACTAAAACATATTAAGTGTAAAGCAATAACCTTATTTTAAAATGGTATTTTTGCCAATTTTTTACCTTTGATTTTTTATTTTGTATCGCTCAAAACTGTTGGCTATTCACAAAATTCTTTAGTTTTTCCTTATGAAAATCAAGCCTTATTTTATTTTATATTTTTTGAAAATTTCGCTTTGATTTTTATCTATGGGCTGTTAAAATAAGGCGAATCTGGTAAAGAAAATCGATAAAAATATATCGATATTTTGTTATCGATAAAAATACATCTATTACACCCGCCCCTAGTATCTTTTTTATAAAGATAAAAACAACCTCTTTAAAAAAAGATTTTTTATTGGCTAAAAAACACTGGTATTTACGGGAATTCGCTGATATTTAATTGAATGCTCAAATACTATTTTATAATTAACTGCATATAGATTTTTAAGGAAAAAATATGACAACGAAAGAAAAAGTAATTCTAGCATATTCTGGAGGTCTCGACACCTCTATTATTTTAAAATGGCTTGTAAATAAAAATTATGATGTTATCGCTTTCATTGCTAACGTCGGACAAAAAGATAACTTTGAAGAAGCAAAAGCTAAGGCATTAAAAATTGGCGCTTCCAAAGTTTATATTGAAGATTTGCGTCATGAATTGGTAACTGATTATATCTTCCCAACCATTCAAGCTAACGCCATTTATGAAAACCGCTATCTGCTAGGAACGGCCGTTGCCAGACCTTTAATCGCAAAGAAGCAGATTGAAATTGCGATAAAAGAAAATGCGGCTTATGTTTCTCACGGCGCAACAGGAAAAGGCAATGACCAAGTTCGTTTTGAACTCGGATATTATGCATTAAAACCAGACATAAAGGTTCTTGCCCCTTGGAAGATGCGTTGTTTCCTTGACGAATTCAAAGGACGCTCTGATATGTTAAAATATGCAGAGAAATATGACATTCCTGTAACCGCTACCAAATCTAAACCTTATTCTGAAGATGAAAATCTGCTTCATATATCTCATGAAGCAGGCATCCTTGAAGACCCTTCTGCCATTTGTAAGGAAGAAATATATTGCCTAACTGTTTCACCAGAAAATGCTCCTGACAAACCAACTTTTATTGAAATCACTTTCAAAGACGGCGCTCCAATAGAAGTTCTTAACAAAGAAGATGGAACAACAAAAACCGATCCTTTAGAACTGTTTTTATATTTAAATAAACTTGGCTCTGAAAATGGTATTGGACGTCTTGATATGGTTGAAAACCGTTTTGTTGGCATCAAGTCTAGGGGCGTTTATGAAACACCAGGCGGAGCAATTTTACACGCAGCCCATAGAGACCTTGAAGGCATAGCTATGGATAGAGAAGTTATGAGACTTAGAGATATGCTTGCTGCCAAAATTTCGGAGCTTATCTACAACGGTTTTTGGTTTAGTCCTGAAATGGATATGTTAATGGCAGCAATAAACCAGACTCAAGATGTTATTGACGGCACGGTCACCTTGAAACTTTATAAAGGCAATGCCTACCCTGTATGCCGCACCAGCCCGTCATCTTTATATGATGAAAAACTATCATCTATGGACGTTGAAGGTGGTTATAATCAAGAAGATGCTCAAGGTTTTATTCGAATTAACGCTATTCGTTTAAAAGCTCACAATGTTATTCTTAACCGCAGAAAAGCAAAGAAGTAATATGAGCGCTGAAAACAAACCAACACAGGCAATCTGGGGGGGGCGGTTTAGCACTGCTCCCTCAGATTTAATGAAAGCAATTAATGTTTCAATCGATTTTGATAAAAGATTATGCCTGCACGATTTAAAAGGCTCTAAAGCTCACTGCGAAATGTTAATCGCTCAAAATATTATCGAACAAGAAGATGGCAGTAAAATTCTTGATGGCTTAAATCAAATTGAAAAGGAACTAAACAATGGTTCTTTTCCTTTTCGAAGTGAGTTTGAAGATATTCATATGAATATTGAAGCAAGACTAAAAGAAATCATAGGTGATAGTGCTGGCAGGCTTCACACAGCCCGCTCCCGCAACGATCAGGTTGCTACAAGTTTTAGATTATGGCTTAAAGATGCCATTATAATATTAGATGGCAAATTAAATTCTTATATCAAAAATCTTCAAAAATTAGCTAAAAAACATAAAAATACTGTTATGCCAGGTTTTACGCATCTGCAAATAGCGCAGCCTATAACTTTTGCTTGGCAGTTAGAAGCTTATATTGAAATGGCTAAAAGAGACAAATCAAGATTAAAAGATTGTCTAAACCGTCTTAACGAATGCCCTTTAGGAGCAGCAGCCTTATCTGGGACATCTTTCCCGATTAATCGTGAAATGACAGCTAAAAGACTTGGCTTTAAACGTCCTATGCCTAACACTCTTGATGCTGTTTCTGCTAGGGACTTTGCCTTAGAATTTCTTGCAGCCTCAAGTATCCTTGGCATAAATCTTTCACGATTAGCTGAAGAAATAATATTGTTTTCATCATCTAGTTTTAACTTTATTCAATTAAGCGACAGCCTGACCACTGGCAGTTCTATAATGCCGCAGAAAAAAAATCCTGACGGAGCGGAACTTATCAGGGCAAAAACAGGCAGACTTGCAGGAAACTTTATAACCCTAGCAACGGTTATGAAAGCATTGCCTCTAGCTTATAATAAAGATATGCAAGAAGACAAACCTCCAGTATTTGAATCTTTTGACATTTTGTGTTTAAGCCTTGATGTAATGTCCGAAATGATAAAAACCCTAAAGGTTAACAAAAAAGCTATGCGTAATATGGCAGAAAAAGGCTATTCAACGGCAACCGAGCTTGCGGACTGGCTGGTCAAGGAATTGAAACTGCCATTTAGAAAAGCTCATCATATCACAGGAGCGATTGTTAAACTGGCAGAAAGTCAGCAAAAGCAGCTGCAAGATTTATCTTTAGAGCAATTACAAGAGATAGAACCCAAAATTCACAGTGGCATTTATGATGCTCTTAGCATTGATGGCGCCATTAAAGCTCGACGTGGTTGAATACTTTTAAGGCAAAAACCTTTTGCTTTAAAATGATTAAATTTAAACAAACAGTGTTACAAAATAAAAAAAGCCCCCTTTTTATGGGGGCTTTTCCTTTTTATATTTTATTTGTGTAGCTAAGAGGGAAACAATCCTTAAAAATGACCGAATTTGAATTTATCTAAAAGACGTATTCCCTTTAGCTATATTTTTTAACTCATAAGTTTCTGCCACCAACCCTTTTTAGGTTCCAAATCGTCATTATTATTACTACCAGCACTCTCTATTGCTATACTATGAGCAGCAACCGCAGGCGTATCATTATGATGATAATTTTTCTCTACATTGTTCTTTTGATTGTGACTAAAAGAGACAACTGAAGCATCAGAATCTGCCGAAGTTTTTTCTTTGATATCATTATTATCTTTCTTGTCTTTAAATTTATGGCGCTTTCTTAAATTACGAAGCCCCCCTCTTTTTGCTTTTTTCTTATTGTCAGCATTATTGCTTTCATTCTGGGGATTTCTTTCGACGTTATTATTATCTTTATTTTTCGAGCTAGAGACATCTTCTTTGACTACATCTCCTTCAGCTTTCACAGAAACCTGTTTTTCTAAACCAACCTCAGTTTTTACCGCATCAACTTGCCCTTCTGGATTTCTAGGCTTTTTATTTTTATTAAAATTCTTTTTCCTATTGTTTTTACGGTTTTTATTTTTTTGGTTATTACTATTATTAGCTTGAGAAACTTCTTCCTCTTTAACTTCTTTGGTTTCTTCTTTATTATTTTCCTTCTGCTTGTTATGGCTGTGCTTATTATTCTCTTGAGACTGGGGCTTAAACTGACTTTGGCTCCTATCTTGATTTTGATGAGAATATTTTTCTTTGCTCTTTTCTTGAACCAATTTTTCAAGATCCATACGATAATCTGTAGCAAAAATCAAACTAGCATCACCATTAAGTATAATTTCGATATTGTATCTTTCCTCAATCGCATTAATATTTTTACGCTTATAATTAAGAATATAAAGAGCAACATCGTTAGGAACGTTCATTATAATTTTGCTGGCTCTGCGCCTTAAGGCTTCTTCTTCAATAATTCTAATCATAAATATTGAAGCTGATTCAATAGATCTTATAAGCCCTTTGCCATTACAATGAGGACAAACAGTATAACTTGTTTCCAAGAAACTGGAATGAATTCTCTGCCTTGAAATTTCCATCAAACCAAAACCGCTTATTCTTCCTATTTGAATACGGGCACGATCTCGCTTTAAAACTTCTTTCATACGACGTTCAATGGCGTGATTGTTTGCCATCTCGTCCATATCAATAAAGTCAATAACAACCAAACCAGCGAGATTGCGCAGTCTAAGCTGTCTTGCTATTTCATCTGATGCATCAAGATTTGTTTTTAATGCTGTATCTTCAATGTTTCTTTCTTTGGTTGCTCGACCAGAGTTAACATCTACTGCAACCAAAGCCTCGGTCTGGTTAATTACCAAATAGCCACCACAATCTAATTGAACAACAGGGCTATGTAAATTCTCTAACTGACTTTCAATTTGATATCTTTGAAACAAAGAAATGTCAGTTTCTTTATATTGTTTAACTTTACGAGCATGACTCGGGGTAATTGTTTTCATAAAATCTTTAGCTACGCGATAACCATTATCACCTTCAACCAAAATTTCATCAATATCTTTAGAGTAAATATCTCTAATCGCCCTTTTTATAATATTGCCTTCTTCATAAATTAAAGTAGGAGCCTTAGACTTTAGCGTCTCTTCTCTAATGCTGTTCCACATTTTTATTAGATAATCATAATCTCTTGTGATTTCTGATTTATTACGGTCTTTTCCAGCCGTTCTAACTATAATTGCCATATCATCAGTTGTTGGCAATTCTCTAATAATGCTTTTTAAGCGTTTTCTATCAGTAGAACTCGTAATTTTGCGTGAAACCCCACCATCACGGCCACTATTAGGCATAAGAACACAATATCTTCCTGGCAAAGATAAGTAAGTTGTCAAAGCAACACCTTTATTGCCTCTTTCTTCTTTAGTTACTTCAACAAGCATAATCTGATTGCGTTTAATAACTTCTTGAATTTTATATTTCTTAATAAGAGCGTGGTTATTAGGCTTGCCAGAATCAATATCTAATAAATCTTCATAATCGTCAGTAACCGTTACAACATCTGCATCTAATTCATCACTATCATCGGAAGATTTTTTTTCTTTTTTCTTTTTATCGTTATTATTATTTCTAGTTTCAACTCTTGCTTCCGCCACAACCTCTTTGCTTTCTGATGTCACAACTTGTTCATCTTCATTACCAGAATTTTTTTGAAGATCATCACCATTATTTACATTGGTGGCACCATCATCTGGCAGATTGTCTGTCTCCGAGATACTTTCTGAAATTTCTGGCTGAACTTCGGACTTAATCAAGGCTTCTTTATCAGCTACAGGAATTTGATAATAATCAGGGTGAATTTCATTAAACGGCAAAAAACCGTGTCTATTTCCACCATAATCTAAAAATGCTGCCTGTAATGACGGCTCAACTCTAATAACTTTAGCTAAATATATATTTCCTTTAATTTGTTTTCTTGTTGATGTTTCTACCTCAAAATCATCAAGTTTGTTTCCATCTAAAATAACAACTCTTGTTTCTTCGGAGTGAGAGCTGTCGATAAGCATTCTTTTCGTCATTAAAATTATTTCTCCATGTCTTCCTGTTAAACGCTTTGTTTAAAATGTGCGTAAGGAAGATCTTGTTGTGTAATAAACCAGAAAAGCTCCTTGTAATATGAGCTGCGTAAATCAAAATTGTGTATCTTTTTAAAAATATTTTCATAGATCTAATAACGCTATTTAATTCTGGTTACATATTGTGTTTTAAGAATTTTTTTCAGGGTTATTTATTCGGGGCGATTTAATTTTATAAAAAACTAAAATTAATTGAAAAACTAAACCGTCCTTGTTTTTGAACAATCAAAAACGCATAAACAACAGCGGAGTATGATAAACAAAGCTTTAATAAATAACAATCATAAATATCTATGATTTAATATTTTTTTTACTATAATTATGGTTAAATTAGATTCTAATGTTATTTTTTGTTGAATTTTGCTCATATTTCTTTAAAACAATATATAGAATGACTGATAAAAAAACACTTTTGGAAACAATAATAAAAAGACGCTCGTTTATATCTCATACAGCGCTGCTAGCTGCTTGCGGAATTATTATGCCTTTTTATCCTTCTTTCGCAGCAACAAGTGCCAAAAGTTTAAGATTGGGCAAGAATGGAGATGGCACAAGATTTGTTTTAGATGTCTCCAGTGAAATATCATATAAAATGTTTTTTCTAAGCGAACCCAAACGTTTAGTTATTGATATTCCTTCTCTGTCACTTGCTAACATTCCAAGCGATGTTGCTGATAATGACTGTTTAATTTCTAAGATTCGCTTTGGTGAAGTGGAAAGCGGTGTTTCTAGAATCGTTTTAGATTTAGCTGATGCCACCAAAATATCAAGAGCTTTTATTTTGCCGCCTCAAAGCGGTTTTGACTGGCGTTTTGTTGTCGACCTTGAAAAAACTACGGAAAATGATTTTGCCGAAATGATTAATGCTAAAACAGTTATAGCAAGCTCAGGCTCGAACTTAACCGCAGATAACAAAAATCACGTCTCAAATGAAACAAAAACATCAAACGATAATGCCATCAATGAAGTCAGTAATTCTAATAAAAAGACCATTATTTTAGATCCAGGTCATGGAGGCAGAGACCCTGGTGCTATTGGAATATCTGGTGTGTTTGAAAAAGAAATAACTTTAGCAACAGGATTAGAATTAAAAAAACGCCTTGAAAAAACAGGCAAATACAAAGTTATAATGACAAGAAGTAAAGATCAAACTTTAAGTTTGCGCAAAAGAGTTGAAATTGGAAGACAAGCACGTGGGGACTTGTTTATTTCTCTCCACGCCGACAGCATCGGCAAAAGAGATGTTAAAGGCCTTTCTATATACACATTGTCAGAAAAAGCATCTGATAACGAAGCCGCCGCTCTTGCTGTTAGAGAAAACAAAGCTGATATTATTGCTGGCATTGACTTGTATAATGAACTGCCTGAAGTTGCCAACTTCTTAATTGATTTGACCCGTAGAGAAACTATGAATCTTTCCGCAGAATATGCAACTATTATGGTTAATGAGATGGTTAAATCATTTGATTTACTGCGCAACACTCATCGCTTTGCAGGTTTTGCGGTTTTAAAATCACCAGATGTTCCCTCTGTCCTAGTAGAAATGGGATATTTATCAAATCCAACCGAAGAAAAGCTCTTAAGGCAAAACGCTTATCGTGGCAAAATTGCAGAATCAACCGTTGCTTCTGTTAATAAATTTTTCAACTCTGTAAAAAGTGCAAGTTTATTTTAAATAATTTAGCCTTAAAGGGTTGTGATATTCTAAATTTTGTGTGATAAATACCAACAATCATTATATCTTAAAATAGCTAGTAAAAAAGTATGAAAATATTATCGTCATTTTTTAGTTTTATGTTTGTAGCAATTATAGTCGGAACTATTTTTGCTCTTTATATTGTCGGACATTACAGCAAAGATTTACCAGATTATCGCCAATTAGCTAATTATGAACCACCTATAACCAGCCGCTTTTATGCTGGTGATGGTAGTTTCTTATCCGAATTCGCAATTGAAAAACGCTTATTTGTTCCTTTCGATGTTTTTCCCAAACGTTTAATCGAAGCTTTTTTATCCGCCGAAGACAAAAACTTTATGACCCACCCTGGAATTGACATAACAGGTATTTTACGAGCAATCGTAAGCAATGTTAAAGCTATTGGATCACACCGCAGAATGATGGGCGGCTCTACAATTACCCAACAGGTTGCCAAAAACTTTCTTTTGACTAGTGCTCATACTTTTGAAAGAAAAATAAAAGAAGCTATTTTAGCATTTCGAATAGAGCGAGCTTTTTCTAAAGAACATATTTTAGAACTTTATCTAAATGAGATTTATTTAGGATATGGTTCCTATGGCGTAGCCGCGGCAGCGATAAACTATTTTAATAAATCGCTTGATGAGCTTACTTTAGAAGAATGTGCTTTTCTTGCCGCTTTGCCCAAAGCCCCTAACAACTATAATCCGGCTACCCATTATGATGAAGCATTAGCACGCCGCAACTGGGTTATCAACCGTATGTTAGACGACGGCAAAATAACCAAAGAGGAAGCTGATGCAGCTCAAACAGTAGAACTAAAAACGCTTCCGCCTAAAGATAAAAAATTCATAGATAATAGTGAATATTTTACTGAGGAAGTTCGCAGAGAACTCCAAGATATATATGGAGAAAAAGCTTTATATGAAGGTGGTCTAGCCGTTAGAACAACGCTTGACCCATTTTTGCAAGAGACGGCGTATAATGTGTTACAAAAAGGTTTAGAAAACTATGACCGTAGACGTGGTTATAGAGGAGCTTTAGCTGATATTGAAACTGGAGATAATTGGTTAGATAATTTAAAAACTGCCGATAGTCCTGTTGGTATAAAACCTTCTTGGGAAAAAGCTGTTGTCATAAAACTAAACAATAATGATGTCGAAATTGGATTAGAAAGCGGAGAAAAAGGAACAATATCTCTTGATGAACTCAAATGGGCAAGAAGAATTCATAAAGATGATACTGTAGATCCTCCAATTACCAAACCATCAGAAGTTTTAAAAACAGGGAATGTTGTTTTAGTTGAAAAATTAAAAGATAATGCTTATGGATTAAGGCAGATTCCAGAGGTCAACGGTGCCATAGTTGCGATGGATCCACATACGGGAAGAGTTTTAGCTATGGTGGGAGGCTATTCTTATAAACGCTCCCAATTTAATCGTGTAATTCAAGCTAAACGCCAGCCAGGTTCATCTTTTAAACCCTTTATTTATTTAGCAGCTTTAGATTCAGGTTATACTCCAGCGGATTTGATTCTTGATGCCCCTTATGTTGTCGAGCAAGGTGAAGGTATGCCCGTATGGAAACCTGTTAATTACGGCTCTGTTTTCTATGGTCCGACAACGCTTCGTATGGGTGTTGAAAAATCTCGTAACTTGATGACGGTAAGATTAGCTGAAGCTATCGGAATGCCAAAAGTTTCAGAATATGCTAAAAAATTTGGTATTTATGACAATCTTCCTCCTTTAATGTCAATGTCATTAGGAGCAGGAGAAACAAGCCTGATGCGCTTAGCTTCGGCTTATGCTATTCTTGTTAATGGCGGCAAAAGAGTCATTCCTACTTTAGTTGACAGAGTTCAAGACCGCAAAGGACGCACCATTTTCCGCCACGATGCTAGAATTTGCGATGCTTGCAGTTCAGATGAATGGAACGGCGATGTTCCTCCCCCTCTTCCTGATGATAGAGAAGAAGTTGTAAATCCTTTAAGCGCTTATCAAATGGTTAGTATTCTTCAAGGTGTTGTTGAGAGAGGAACAGGCATTTCTATTAGTTATCTTCACAAACCACTAGCAGGAAAAACAGGAACAACCAACGATAACTATGATGCTTGGTTTATGGGCTTTTCTCCTGACTTGGTTGCTGGCGTTTTTGTTGGCTATGACAACCCTAAATCCTTAGGAAAGAAAGAAACAGGAAGCCGTGTTGCTGCTCCAATATTTAAAGATTTTATGAAAAAAGCTCTTGAAAATGTTCCCAACATTCCGTTCCGAATACCATCTGGCATAAAACTGGTTCGAATTAATTATTTAACAGGAAAACCAGCCAAAACAGGTGATGAAAAAGTAATATGGGAAGCATTTAAGCCTGATACTATTATTGGCGAAGATCGTAAGATTATTGGTGGCAATACTGCAATTAACGAAACTGAAGGCGATTTTAGTTTCAGTGGTCAATATTAAATTTAAGCTTTGTAGGATATAATTATGAAAGCAGAAACTGAAACAACAATAGAAGAGATTAAACAGTCTTTAGAACTTTTACGGAGGCGTCTTTGACTGGGAAAACGCCCTGATAAGACTTGATGAACTTAATGCTTTAACTGAAGATCCTAATCTTTGGGATAATCCCAAAAAAGCTCAAACTTTAATGAAAGAAAAAAACAATCTTGAGGCAGGCATCAATGATTGTTTAAAACTTGAAAAAGAAACGAAAGACACGATTGAATTAATTGAGCTCGCCGAACTTGAAGATGATGAAGCCATAATAACAGAAGCCGAAAATAATCTTTTAAAAATAAAGAAAGAAGCCGCAGTTAGAGAACTTGAAGCTCTACTTTCTGGTGAAGCAGACAGCAATGATTGCTATTTAGAAATTCATGCAGGTTCAGGTGGAACCGAAGCTCAAGACTGGGCAGAAATGCTTATCAGAATGTATACCAGATGGGCAGAAAAACATAACTATAAAGTAGAATATGTTGAAGAACAGGCTGGTGATGTCGCAGGAATCAAATCCGTTACGATAAAGATTATCGGCAACAATGCTTATGGCTGGCTCAAGACCGAAAGCGGCGTTCATAGGCTTGTTAGGATATCTCCTTTTGACTCTTCGGCAAGAAGACACACAAGCTTTGCATCGGCTTGGGTTTATCCTGTAATTGATGACAGCATAAACATTGTAATTGATGAAAAAGATTGCCGAATTGACACTTATCGTTCATCTGGTGCCGGCGGCCAACACGTTAACAAAACAGATAGTGCTGTTCGTATAACTCATAATCCAACAGGAATAGTTGTGCAGTGCCAACAAGAACGATCTCAAATACAAAACAGAGCGGCTGCTTGGAATATGCTTAAAGCTAAGCTTTATGAGTTGGAACTTAAAAAACGCGAAGAACAAGCCAATGCTATTGAAGAAACCAAAACCGATATTGGCTGGGGACATCAAATTAGATCTTATGTTTTGCAGCCTTATCAAATGATTAAAGACTTAAGAACTGAAGTAGAAACATCAGATACTAGGGGCGTGCTTGATGGTGATTTGGATATTTTCTTATCAGCATCTTTAGCTGCAAAGGTTTAAAAGCATGAATAAAACAAGTTTTTTTTGGTGTTTTATGATTACTTTTGGAATTGCGGCCTGCACCCAAAACATACCTGCTTTAGTTAATGATATTCCTGAAAATAATGCTCTTAACGATTTGCAACTAGTTGATAACGAAACCTACAAATTAGGGATTAAAAACTTTTTACAAAACAATGGTGAAGGTTTCATAACCGTTTTTAGCAAGAATACACTTGGAGTTAAGTTTGCAGAAGATGACTGGCATATCATCGCAGCAACCGCAGAAGATATTATCGCTCAAACCTGCTATGGCGATTATACCATTAAAGGACATCACCAAATATCTGACAGTACTATATTTAAACTCTATGATAATATGTATAACAATGGTTTTGAGTTTGCCTATAATTGCAATATCCGCAATGTACCTTATGATAAATCCAATATCCGCAAAATTTACGAAAAATGGGAAAATGCTGAACACAATGTTTTTAATTATAAGACATACACCATAAAATACGATTTGCTTAAACCCAAGGATGATGAGTTTAATTTCCGCTTAAGAATGCTGCGCACAGGCAATGAACTATCAAGCAGTCAAGCCAAAAGAATCATTAATGAAGTTGCGGCCAAACAAATGAAAACTTTGTGCGGAGATGATTACAATATTGCCAATATCAGGCAAAAACCAACTATTGATGTTATTTTTAAAAATCCATATTATCAAGTAATCGATAGCGTATATGTTTATGAATATACCAATAACTGCACTCCTACTTTTAAAACCAATAAGGAGTAGGTTCTCAAACGGACACCCTAAATGATACAAAAAATGATAATTAATACCCTTGCAATTTTACTTGTTTTTTATGTCTTAGTCGTTTTAGCGGTATATATCATACAGCGTGATTTACTGTATTTTCCACCATCGGAACCACCTTCAAAAGAACATATTTTTATTCCTTATATATCAGAAATCACGATTGAAACGTATGACAAATTAAAACTGACAGCGTGGTTTGTGCCGCCTCGAGAAGGAATGCCTATTATCATTCATTTTCACGGCAATGCTGGCTGCATTTCTGGTTCAGCTTATAAAATGCAGCAATTAGCTGCGAGAGGATACGGTTTTTTATTTCCTGAATATCGAGGCTATTGCGGCAATGCAGGAAAACCCAAAGAAAAAGATTTAATCAATGACGGACTATCAGCTATTAACTACTTAAAAGCTAAAAACTATAACGAAAATCAAATTATCGTTTATGGAGAATCTTTAGGCAGCGGAATAGCTATTGCTTCAGCAAAGGACTTAAACTTAAAAGCGGTAATTATCGAATCAGGATTTAGCTCAATTACCGAAACAGCCCAAGAGATTTATTGGTATTTTCCCGCATCTTTAATGGTCAAAGACAGCTTTAGAAATGATTTGCGGATAAAAAATGTTAAAGCGCCGTTATTAATAATCCATGGCAGCAACGACAATACCGTTAATGTTAAACAAAGCCAAAAATTGTTTAATCTTGCAAATGATAACCCAAAAACTTTAAAAATAGTTGATGGTGGTGAACATAACAAACTCTTCAATTTTGGGCTTATTGACATTGTTGATAATTGGATAAAAACACTATCGTAAGAATAAACAATATTTCATTCCGCATCAGAAACAGAAAACTTCTTTTGTAGTTTTTATAGTTTTGAACTAATGGCGTTGTTTACAAACGCAACTAAGCCAGCGTGAAACGATTTTATCACCTCAATTTTATAATTTTAGGGGGCAGCTTATTTTGAGCTGCACTCTAATTATTATTAAACCTAAGGACTAAATCTTTTGAACGCAACTCAAACTATTCTACAATTTCCATAGTAGACGAATAACAACTATAATTTAAGCAAACACGGCTACAATAATAAAAACTATTCTAAATTATCTTTAATAAAACTATCTAAAAGACGCACACCAAATCCTGTTGCTCCTTTAGGATATAAAGGTTTATCTTTTTTTATCCAAGCTGTGCCTGCAATATCAAGATGCGCCCACTTCGTTTCTTCTTTTACAAATCTTTTTAAGAATTGGGCTGCAGTAATACTGCCGCCTGCTTTCCCGCCAACGTTTTTCATATCGGCAATATCAGAATTGATTAATTCATCATAAGCCTCGCCCAAAGGAAGACGCCATACATATTCACCAGTTTTTTCACCAGACTTAAAAATTTTATCGGCTAGTCCATCATCATTAGAAAAGAGGCCGGCTCTTTCATTTGCCAAAGAAATAATAATTGCTCCTGTAAGAGTTGCTAAATCAACCATTATTTCTGGTCTAAACTTTTCTTGAGCATACCACATAGCATCGCCTAAAACCATACGACCTTCAGCATCGGTTGAGATTATTTCAACCGTTTGTCCCGAAAGCGACTGTACAATATCACCTGGTCTTGATGCTTTTCCTGAGGGCATATTTTCAACAAGTCCTGCTACGGCAACGACATTGGCTTTGGCTTTTCTTAGAGCAAGCGTTTTCATTAAGGCCGTTGCGACAGCAGCTCCAGCCATATCCATTTTCATTTCTTCCATACCGTCAGGAGATTTTAAGCTGATGCCACCAGTATCGAATGTTACACCTTTACCGATAACAGCTAATTGCACCCTATCATTTTTAGGATTGCCATTAAAGCGCATTACAGCAAGCTTTGAGGAAATATCTGATCCCTGTCCTACTGACAACATCATATTTAAGCCAAGATTTTTCAATTCTTCTTGCTCAATAACCTCAACCTCAACACCTAAGTTTCTTAACTCTAGTGCTTCTTTAGCAAAGCTTTCAGGATTAACAACGTTTCCTGGTTCAGATACTAAATTTCTAACCATCGTCATACCTTGAAGCAGGCTGTCTAAATCTTCATATTTCTGTCTTGCTTCCTCAGGATTTTCACAAAGTATGAAAAGATTATCGATAGAAGATTTTTCTTCAATTTTGGCAGTTGTCTTGTATTTATCAAAACTATAATTACCGCAAATAGCTCCAAAACAAGCTTGAGAAGCACAATCCGCACCATCAGAAAAATCAACGGTCAAATAGACATCTTTAACACCGCTTTTTAATACCGCTCCCACAGCTTTAGCTGCGGTTTCTTCTAAAATAAGAGGCGTCATTTCGCTTTTTTTGCCAACGCTTGCAATCACAATTCTATCAAAATCGGTGCCAGCAGGAGTTGTAATCACAGCGGTTTGATATTTCTTGCCTTCAAAACGCAAATTGTTTAACGCTTTTCTAATTGTTCCTTTGGTTTCATTGTCAATTTTAGAAAACAAAGGGGTTGCCATTTCACTGTTAGTTATAATTATAAGGGTTCCACTATTGGGAAAATTTTTAGTAAATACAGCTTTCATAACCTGCTTCTCCATTAATTAAAATATTCCGTGCAATCTTGTTTTACATTTTAGGCACTTAGCATCGGCATCAAGATTAATTTTTTCAATATTATAACCATCTCGCTCAATTAGCAATGCTCCACAATTATGGCAGAAAGTAGAAGAATATTCTTTGCTTCTAATGTTTCCTGTGTAGACATAATATAATCCATTCTTCAGCGCAATATCTCTTGCTTTAACTAGCGTTTCCAGTGATGTCGGTGCTTCCTTTAAAAAGCGATGGGCTGGGTGATATGCTGTGAAATGAAGCGGGATATTTTTACCTAAATTTTTTATAATCCAATTCGTCATAGCGTCAATTTCTTCATCACTATCGTTCTGATTCGGAATCAAAAGAGTTGTAATTTCCAAATGACATTTGGTTTCTTTAGCAATATACACTAAAGTTTCAAGAACTGGATTAAGACTGGCAGCACAAAATTTGTGATAAAATTTATCAGAAAACGCTTTTAAGTCGACATTAGCTGCGTCCATTTTGGAAAAAAAATCTTCTCTCGCCTGTTTTTCTGCAAAACCAGCACTTACCGCAACATTTTTTATCCCTAATTTGCAGCATTCTTTGGCAATATCAAGAGCATATTCCAAAAAAATCAGAGGTTCGTTATAGGTATAGGCAACACTTGGACAACCAAGCTCTTTTGCCTTGGCAGCAATGGCACAAGGTGAGGCTGTCTGGTTTAATCTATCTACGTTTTTTACATGTGATATACTTGAGTTCTGGCAGAATTTACAAGCCAAGTTACAGCCCGCCGTCCCCAAAGAAAATACCGTAGTCCCCGGCAAAAAATGATTAAGCGGCTTTTTTTCTATCGGGTCTATCGCAAACCCTGAAGATCTGCCATAAGTGTCAAGAACGAATTGGCCTTTATGATTGATTCTTACAAAACAAAAACCTCGCTGCCCGTCTCTAATTTTACAATGTCTTGGACAAAGATGGCATTCTATTGTGTCATCCTTTAGTTGTATTCCATATTTTGCAGAATAATGAATATTATCCATAATATACTAAAACCTTTTTCAAAAGATTTTTTTTTATAATATAATACAATTAATAAAAGTAATTATAATTAAAAGGACGTTAAATGAAAATAAGAAAAGAAGCTGTGGCTGGAGCTTTTTATCCCTACGGCCCAACTGAATTAGATGCTCTTCTTGAAGCTCTTCTTTACCAAAAAGAACTTCCTGATATTCCGCCGCCTAAAGCCGTTATTGTTCCTCATGCCGGCTATGTTTTTTCTGGGCAGACCGCAGCCGTTGCTTATCGCAGACTTTCTTCGTCTGACAGCATCACAAAGCGGGTTGTTATATTTGGTCCTTGCCATAGAGTCCCATTCAACGGACTCGCTTTATCAAGTGCCGATAAATGGGAAACGCCCATCGGCGAAATTAATGTTGATACCAAAACTTGCCAAGAATTGAACGAACTCGAGTTCGTAAATTATAACGATGATGCTCATAATGAAGAACATTCTATTGAAGCTCAGATTCCTTTTATAAAAAAGGTTTTCAATAATGTCGAAATTGTTCCGATTCTAACTTGTATGACGAGTTTAAAAGAAGCTGTAGCCGTTATGGAAAAAGTCTGGGGCGATGAAGAAACCCTTATTATTATAAGCGCTGATTTATCCCATTTTTTAGATTATGATGCCTGCAAACAAAAAGATGCCGAAACAGTAAAAGCAATTGAAAATCTTGATTACAGCGACCTTGATAATGATAACACTTGCGGATTTATACCGATATGCGCCTTAATTGATATTGCGAGAAGAAAGAAAATGAAAGTTGAGACTTTCGATGTTAGAAATTCTGGAGATACAGCAGGCAAAAAAGACAGCGTGGTAGGTTATGCTTCTATAGGTTTCTGGGAAATTATATAAAATGTCAGCTGATATTGAATTAAAATATCAAGAACTTGCCAAACAATACAACCGCTTTATTATCGATTTGGCTAGAAAATCGATTGATTACAGTTTAGAAAAAGGGGGGGCTTTTCGAGCTGATTTAAAAAATATGCCTCCAGAACTTCAAGAAAAAGGATCTTGTTTTGTAACTTTAGAACAAGACAATAATTTAAGAGGCTGTATTGGCAGCATTATAGCTTATCGACCTTTAGCAGAAGATATTGTTGATAACGCTTATGCTGCGGCTTTTCGTGACACAAGATTTTCTAAAATAACAAAAAATGAGTTTCAAAACACTGAATTAAGTGTATCTTTGCTAACGCCTTTTCAAGAAATGACCTTTAGTGATGAAGATGACTTGCTTGAGCAATTAAGACCAGGCATTGACGGGGTTATTATTGAAGATATGGGACGTCGTGCCGTCTTTTTGCCCGTTGTTTGGGAATATTTTGATAAAAAAGAAGATTTTATGATGCATTTAAAAGTTAAAGCTGGGCTTTCTGCTAAACATTTTTCAAATAGCTTTAGAGCAAGCCGTTTTCTTTCGGTATGTGTCAAACAGGAACACTAATTAATGAATAATAATATAAAACAAGCTGTTTCTCTTTTAAATGAAGGAAAATTGGTCGCATTTCCCACAGAGACCGTTTATGGACTAGGCGCCGATGCCGAAAATGATTTAGCCGTGGCATCCATTTTTGAGGCTAAAGGCAGACCGTCTTTCAACCCTTTAATTGTACACGTTTCAGATATTGAAATGGCTGAAAAATATGCCTTATTTAACGATAATGCCAGACTTGCATATTCAAAGTTCTGTCCTGGAGCTTTTACAATGGTTTTACCAAGAAATAAGTCTTCTAAATTATCATATTTAGTTACTGCGGGCCTCGATACCGTTGCTATAAGGATACCTAAGCACCCTTTGATTCAAGACATTCTAAAAAGCTTTAAAAAAGGAATAGCAGCCCCATCGGCAAACGCCTCGGGGACAGTAAGCCCAACAACCGCAGAACACGTTTTTTCATCGCTTGGAAGCAGAGTTGATTTAATTCTAGATGGTGGCAGCTGTGAAGTAGGTTTAGAATCAACGATTGTTGATTTTTCGGAAGAAAGGCCAGCTATCCTAAGACACGGTTTTGTTACTAAAGAGGATTTAGAACAAGTTTTTTCTACGGTTGATATTAATGATAAAATAACTAAAAACCCTAAAGCTCCAGGTATGCTTGCCAGCCATTACGCACCATCCCTTAAACTGCGTATAAATGTTGAAACTCCCGATAAAGGAGAAGCCTTTTTAGGCTTTGGTGATGTAGTGTGCGATGCTAATTTAAGTGAAAAATCAGATTTAAGAGAAGCCGCGTCTAACTTATTTGCTTATATTAGAATGCTTGATGATAATAATAAGTATTCTGGAATAGCTGTTGCCCCAATTCCAGAGTATGGCTTAGGTCTTGCCATTAACGATCGGTTAAAAAGAGCAGCCGCTCCCAAAAACTAATCATAATAATAATACTAAAAAAACAAAATCTTTGTTTAATATTACGATATCTCTTCATTTGTGGTCTTATTTTTTTCCAAAAATTTGGAACATTTTTTCACTTAACTATATCTAAAACAAAAACAATCCAGTTATACCTAGTTGCAAAAACCTCTAGCAAAACCGCTTAAGCTGATACAAAAACCAATGCTAAAAATTGCCTGTTCAAAGCATTCTTTGCTGATTTTCATACTTAATTTTATTTCGATATAAATATAATAAAATTACTTACAACCAACATAAAAATTAAGCCCGCTTTTTAAGCAGGCTTAATCAATTTCAGTTTGTGTAGCTTCTTAAAACTATCTTTATCTTTCAAAACTTTTCTTTGCAAGCTTTAAGTTAAATGCACTTTTAGCCTTAGCCGCAGTGTTTTTCTTAATTACAGCTTTTGAACCGCTTTGAAAGGTTTTAACGCTGTCTTTACTGAAAAAACTGCTGGCTCTCTTTTTGGTTTCGGCAGATTTGTCATCTTCCATAGCAAGAGATTTGGCAACAACTTCATAAGTGTTGCTTGAGAGCCCTTCTGTGTCCATAACTTTGCGCAGCTCTTTTTTCATAAGCTCTTGACGACCCTCGTCAAACTGTTTCCAATTTCCTAACGGTTTCAAAAGATTCGCTGCAATCTGAGGATTGATAACATCATATTTCTTAACAAAATCTGCTAAAAATTCATAACCAGAACCATCTGCGGCGTGGAACTGAGTTTGATTGCTTGTAAACGCTCCCACTAAAGATCTTACCTTATTAGGATTCTTAATATCAAAAGCTTCGTGATCCAAAAGCTTCTTAACATTATCTAAGCAATCACTTTGAGGTGCGGTTGCCTGCAATCTAAACCATTTATCAACCACCAAGCCTTCTTTTTTAAAATCTTGATAGAAATCATTCATAACTTCATCACGTTTATCAAGAGAACTATGAGCAATAATTCCGATTGCTGTCCCTTTATCCGTCATATTGTCTGACTGATAATATTGTTCTACCAGCATCTTATTGACAGACACGTCATCTAATTTAGCTAAATAACGTAAAGCGGTGTTTTTTATAGCTCTTTGCCCCATATCTTCTGGTTCTGGAGAATAAGCACCTTTTACGTCATTATCTTTATATGCTTCAAAAAACTTATCTTTAAGCTCAGAAGCAATCGATGTTGTCATAACCTGACGAGCTTTGCTGATAGCATCAGGATTTACAACTTCACTGTTGTCGGCAATAAATTTTTCAGTAGGAAGTTCAAACATCTTAGCAACGAATGACTTATCAAGAGACTTATCACTTAATAGTTCTCCCAATGTTGTAACAAGCTGCTTATCAACCTCAGGCTTTTTGCCTTGCTCAATATCAGACGTCATTTGCAGCATATTGCTTAAAGCGTATTTTTGGCAAATATCCCAACGATTAAAGAGATCTTTATCATTTTTAATCAAATGAATTTTCTCATCATTAGTATAAGCGATGTCGGTATTAATAGGAGATGTAAAACCTCTGTTAATAGAAATCACAGGCTTTTCATTCACATCTTTGAACACAAATTTTTGAGTGTCATTTTCTAAAACAACGACATTAGGATTATTGGGATCAACCTTATAATTTTCTGGCTTTAGCGGAATATCATTGCCTTTAGCATCAACTAATCCCATTTCCAAAGGAATAACAAATGGTTTCTTTATTGGCTGCCCTGGGGTTGGTTTTGTTTTTTGTGACAAAGTCAACTCATAGGTTTTGGTTTCAGGATTATAGACTCCTTCGGCTTTCACCGTTGGCGTTCCAGCTTGCGTATACCATCTATCTTTAAATTTCTTTAAATCCTTACCGCTAGATTCTTCCAAAGCTTTAACAAAGTCATCACAAGTAACAGCTTTGCCTTCATTTTTGTTAAAGTAATGAATAGCTGCTTTCCGAAAAGCTTCCGTTCCCAAGATTTTTTCCTGCATTCGGATAACTTCAGCGCCTTTGTTATAAACCGTTCCTGTGTACACATTTCTAACTGAAATATAAGAATCTGGTCTTACAGGGTGAGCCATAGGTCCTGCATCTTCAACAAACTGCCCTGCTCTAAGCTCTTGGACATCATTTATACGTTTGATAACATCGGAACGCATATCTGATGAAAATTCTTGATCACGATAAACCGTAAAACCTTCTTTTAAAGTTAAATCAAACCACGTTGCAAGCGTTACTAGATTGCCGCTCCAATGATGGAAAAATTCGTGTCCGATAACGCCTTCAATATCTTCATAATCGCTATCTGTTGCCGTTCTAGGATTTGCTAAAACATATTTATCATTAAAGATATTTAAGCTGGTGTTTTCACAAGCCCCTGAATTAAAATTGCTAACAGCAACTATCTTGAAATTGTTAAGATTGTATTCTCTATCAAAATTTTCTTCGTCCCATTTCATAGCTTTTTTAATTGAAGCCAAGGCGAAATCGGCTTTATCAGCTTTACCTTTTTCCACAAAAACGAAAACGTCAACGTCATTACCTGATTTAGTTGTGAACTTATCAGAAACCTGATCTAAGTCGCCAGCAACTAGAGCAAAAAGATATGATGGTTTAGGGTGCGGATCGTGCCACTTTACAAAATGACGTCCGTCTTTAGTTTCGCCTTCATCAACCTTGTTACCATTGGACAATAAAACTGGAAGCTTCTCCTTATCCGCAATAATCGTTGTGGTATATTTTGCCATAACATCGGGACGATCAGGAAAGAAGGTTATTCTTCTAAAACCTTCGGTTTCACACTTAGTACAAAGCACACCATTCGATTCATAAAGCCCTTGAAGCTTCATATTTTCCTTTGGTTTTAAGTCTGTTATGACTTCCAAAGTAAATTTATCAGGAACATTTGTTAGAGTAATGCCTGTTTCATCAATTTTATATTCGCCTTCTTTCAGCTTTTTGCCATTAATTGCGATAGAAGACAAATTAAGCTCATCGCCATCAAGAAAAACGGTATTGTCAGAGGCTGCTTTATCAGGGCTAGCTCTAAATTCCATAACAGCACGGCATTTAGTAATATCTTCACCGACATCAAAAGTTAAATCGAGATCATCAACAAGATAGTCTGGTTTTTTATAATCTTTACGATATACTGTTTTAGGGGTTTTTTTAATAGCTGTCTGATTATCTTTCATTAGAACCTCATTTTTTGCAAAATTTTGTCTAGTATGTTATACCTGTAAGATATTTTTTTCAAGTTTATAATGCTAATTTATTTAAAAAAATGTAAGGAGAAAGTCTAAATGCTTAATTTCGAATTCCATAATCCAACTAAAATAGTTTTTGGCAAAAAAACTATTTCTAAGTTGCCAAAACTTATTCCAGCTGGGGCTAAAGTTATGATTGTATATGGTGGCGGCTCTATTAAAAAAAATGGCATTTATGAACAAGTAACAGCAGCTTTAAAAGATTATGATTTCATTGAATTTGGCGGAATTGAGCCTAATCCTGAATATGAAACCTGCTTAAAAGCCATAAATCTTGCCAAAGAAAATAATATAAGCTTTCTTTTGGCTGTTGGCGGCGGCTCCGTTATTGATGCAACAAAATTCATTGCTTCAGGCTTTTTCTTCGAAGATGGAGAACCTTGGGACATTATAGCTAAAGCATCTCCATTAGAAAAAGCTCTTCCACTTGGCTGCGTTTTAACCCTCCCAGCGACGGGTTCTGAAATGAATCGCAATTCTGTTATATCAAGAAGAGCTAAGAATGAAAAAATGGCTTTCCGCAATGATATATCTTTTCCTAAATTCTCTATTCTTGACCCTGAAGCAACCTTCTCTCTTCCTGAAACTCAGACTGTAAATGGTATTGTTGACGCTTTCATTCACGTGGTAGAACAATATATTACATATGACGTTAACTCTCCTCTTCAAGACAGGCAAGCTGAAGCAGTTTTAGCAACTCTCATTGAAGAAGCTCCCAAAGTTATTAACAACCCCAAAGATTATGATGCGAGAGCAAATATTATGTGGTGCGCCACAACTGCCCTTAATCATAGCCTTGCTTGCGGTAACGTTGGCGATTGGGCAACTCACGGCATAGGACACGGACTTACCATAACTTTTGGATTAGACCATGGAAAAGCGCTGGCTGTTATTCTCCCTTCTTTGTGGCGTTATCAGTTTGAATGCAAAAAGCAGAAACTCGCTCAAATGGGGCGCCGTGTTTACGGCATAACTTCAAGCGATGACGAGTATACTGCAAGAGAAACCATTAGAAAAACTGAAGAATTTTTTAATTCTATTGGAATGCCAACCAAGCTTAAACATTATGGCATTACTTTTGAACAATGTAAGCATATTCCCGAAACGTTTACTGAAAAGAAAATCTTTTTAGGCGAAAAACAAAATCTTGGAGAAAAGGAAATTGCCGAAATTATTCAAGGTGCTATTGAATAAGCTCTTGTTTGCATTAGTTATTTCAAAAACATAATACTGCTTGTTATGAAATAAATTATATTCTAGTTATCTATTTTAAGAGCAAATTATCTTTAAAATGTTTTTTGAATAACTAGTTTTCCATATCTTAAATATAAAAAAACCACCTTTTTCTAGTAACATAAGGTGGTTTTTTAACTTATTCGTTTTACAATTTCTTAATTTTGGATAAATTCATATCCATAGTTTCTAAAGCAGTTCGAACATTTGTTTGGTTTAATATTTTCTAAATCAAAAAAGGATTAATAAAAAATCTAACTTAACATATAATATTTAGAATGTTGAACTGTTCCAGCCCCAGAAAGAGCCCTTAGCATCAGCAAACTCAATGTAAATTCTGGCGGGATCGACATTAAATTCCTCTTTAACCAAACCGCAAATAGCCGCAGATAATTTGCGGGTCTGAGATTCTGGAAGCCCAATGCTTTTCATTTCACAAAAAGCCAAAGGTTCATCACTACCCCCAAAAAGCATATCTGCCCCATTTTTAACTAGAACCATAACATAGCTTTCTGGTTTTCCTGTTTCAGCCGCAATCAGCTTAGATGCCTTTCTGGCAATATCTTTTTTTTCATTTGTGGTTTTTTCTGTATTGGTAATTATCTTTAAAAGTGGCATAGTTAACTCCTCGTTCAAATTAAATAAGGTTACAAGATGAAATTTTGTTTATTAGTTTTATGCCCAATTTTAATGATTGCTTCCTGTAAGAGTCAAAATATTTTAGAAAAAAATTATCTTCTTCAGTCAGAAGCCGATAAATGGGCAAAAAAAGCTGACATCAAAGATTTATGCCGAGGACTAAAATCTTGGCGCAATGAAGAGATTAGAAATGCATCTATGCTAGAAATGCAAAAGCGCAACATAGATACAACATCTTGTTACGCTTTTGAAGGCTATGAACTATCAACGACCTTTAGTGATCCCAAAGATCTGCAATAGTATCTAATTATTTGGCTAAAGCCCAGTCAGGAACAACACCAAAGACAACGCCAAAAGCCGTACCTAACATTGTGTAAGCAACAACTACTGTTAAAACTAGAGCCAAAATGTTAATCAAGAACCCTGCTCTTACCATTTGAGGCACAGTAATCATTCCACTGGCAAAGACAATCGCATTTGGCGGCGTTGCAACAGGCATCATAAACACACAACTTGCAGCTATAACCGTTGGAATGGCTAAAAGCATTGGGTTTTGACCTAAAACC
This sequence comes from Alphaproteobacteria bacterium, assembly GCA_050175015.1. Taxonomy (GTDB): domain Bacteria; phylum Pseudomonadota; class Alphaproteobacteria; order JBFXJJ01; family JBFXJJ01; genus JBFXJJ01. The sequence goes on from JBFXJJ010000004.1 coordinate 28,115, forward strand.
AAGGCAATTCCAGCAACAAGAGGTAAAAAAGCGGCGGCAGTTGCCGTGTTGCTCGTTAAATGGCTAACTACCATAACAACTACAGATATAATAGAAATAAGAGCAAACACCGGAACTTTATCTAATGAGGTCAAGGCTCCAGCTATCGCATCTGATAGACCTGAAGACGTAATAATATTTCCTAAGCTTAAGCCGCCTCCAACTAAAACAAGCACACCCCAAGGAATTTTTTTGGCGGTATCCCAATCCATAAGGTTAATCCCTTTGCCCATTCCCGATGGGGTTAAAAATAAAAGAAGAGCTGCGGCAATAGCAATTCCAGCATCAGAAATATTCATCTCAGGATACATTTTCTTAAGCTGCGAACTAAAAATCCACGTAACAGCTGTTAAAGTAAAAATAATGGCAACCCTTGCTTCACCATTAGACATTTTGCCCAAGCTCGCGATTTCTTTTTTAACGATGTTTTCTGCCCCAGAAAGATCAATATTCTTCAAAGGAAAAGAAATCTGGGTTAAAAAGAACCACGTGATAAAAAGCATAATTATTGAAATTGGAAGCCCAATCATCATCCATTGTCCAAAACCAATCTGGATATTATAATGCTGCGACATAAAACCTGCAAAAAGAGCATTTGGAGGAGTTCCAACTAAAGTTGCCAAACCGCCGATAGAAGCACTAAAAGCAATAGAAAGTAATAAAGCTATCGCAAAATTATTAGGCTTACCTTCATCTTTGCCATCATTAATTAACGAAATAACAGAAAGTGCGATTGGAAGCATCATTGTTGCCGTTGCAGTATTGCTTATCCACATCGAAAGAAACGCTGTAGCTGCCATAAAACCTGCCACTAATGCCGCAGGTCTTACCCCTGATAATTTAATAATCGAAAGAGCTAATCTTTTGTGCAATCCCCATTTTTCCATCGCAACCGCAATAATAAAACCGCCCATAAAAAGATAAACGGTAGGCTCGGAATATGGCGCTGCCACGGTTTTAAGATTAGAAACGCCAAGCATCGGAGCCAAAACTAAAGGAACAAGTGCAGTCGCTGCAATAGGAATAGATTCAAACACCCACCATATAGCCATAAGTAAGCCAATAGCTGCGGCAACCCAAGCTTTATATGTTAAACCCTCTGGAGCTTTAAAAAACAGCATCACGCATAAAACGATAATACCAGCCCACAGCCCAAAATACCTTCTTATTAGTTCTTTTTGAGTTTCATCTTTATTAGTCATTTTCTACCTTATTTATAGTTATAACGATTGTTATATTTTAAGACTCTCTAACTGAAAAAAATTCAAACAAACCAGACATTTCATCTAAAAATGCTTTGTTTTTAAAAAGATTGGATTTTTTTTCTAGATTATCTTCATTATTAGAAAGAGGACGGTATTCTTGCAAGACATATTTTTTTACGCCCCGAGAATAAAGTTCTTTGGCAATTTCTCTAATTTCATTTTCGCCTAAATATTTAGGATAAACAGTTGTTCTTGTTTCAAAGTCAATGCCAGATTTAAGAAGCATATCAAGACTCTGCATAACTTTATCAAAATCACCAAAACCACCAGTCATCGTTTTATACAAGTGTTCGGGCGACTTAATGTCCAGCCCAACCCAATCAACAAAAGGGAGAATCTTTGCAAGAGCTTCAGGATTTCCTCCTCCTGTATGAAGAGCAACCTTAAATCCTAGATTTTTAACTTCCTGAACTGCCATAAAAATTGCGGGCTGAACTAGTGGTTCACCACCACTAAAAACCAGCCCATCAATTCTATTCTTTCTCTTAACAAGAAAATCAGTAATATCTTGCCAAGTTATCTTTTCATCGCCTTCTTGCTTATGGCATCTTTGCAAATGACCATTATGGCAAAAAGGACAGCGCCATAAACAACCTTGCATAAAGACAACTGCGGCAAAATGATCAGGAAAATCTATCGTTGTAAAAGGTGTGAACCCTCCAATTAGAATTTCTGATTCTACCATAATCTCTTTATTTTAAAATTGTTTGTTTAACATCTTCTTGGCAATTCTCAGCAAACCAAGCACGTTCAACGAAAGCTTTTCTTGAAGCAAATTCGCTTTTTTTACCTTTATTAAATTCTGAAACTGGGCGGTGATAACCCATAACTCTTGTCCAAATTTCGCAAGGTTGTCTTTCTTCATCTGATAACATTTCATTAGAATTCATATTTGTATTCATATCTATATATCCTCTTTTTTAAGTTAAACCTTATATTTATACAATCTTAGGCTGCGGAACTTGCTTCTTTTTGCCTAGCTGCTTCTAAATCATCTTCTGCCTTTTTTTTAGCGTTTAAAATTTCTTCATCGCATATCGGGCAGAACTTATGTTCACCAGCAAGATATCCATGTTTGGGACATATTGAAAATGTTGGTGTAATCGTTATATATGGTAACCTGTAGTTGGTTAAAACGGTCTTAATGAGTTTTCCGCAAACTTTAGAACTAGAAATACGCTCACTCATATAAAGGTGCAAAACGGTACCGCCGGTATATTTGCTTTGTAAGATATTTTGCTTATCTAAAGCTTCGAATGGATCATCGGTATACCCAACAGGAAGCTGGGAAGAATTGGTATAATAAGGAGCATCTTCGGTTCCTGCCTGAACAATATTTTCAAAGCGCTTTTTATCTTCTCTTGCAAAACGGTAAGTTGCACCTTCGGCTGGCGTAGCTTCCAGATTATACATATGACCTGTTTCTTTCTGGAAAATAACCATTTTTTCTCTGATATGATCTAAAACTTTTAACGCAAACTGGTTACCAAAATCATCAGCAATATCATATTCATCATTAGTAAAATTGCGAATCATTTCATTGATACCGTTTACACCAATCGTAGAGAAGTGATTACGCAGTGTTCCTAGATATCTCTTAGTATAAGGGAACAAACCTGAATCCATATGTCTCTGAATCACTTTGCGTTTGATTTCTAAACTAGTTCTAGCAACATCTAGTAATTCATCAATTTTTCTAAATAAGCCTTCTTCATCATTTTTGTAAACATAGCCTATTCTAGCACAGTTAATTGTAACCACGCCGACTGAACCTGTCTGCTCAGCAGAACCAAATAAACCGTTACCTTTTGCTAAAAGCTCTCTTAAATCGAGCTGCAAACGGCAACACATTGAGCGAACCTGTCCTGGATTTAAGCTAGAATTAATAAAGTTTTGGAAATAAGGAAGTCCATATTTAGCCGTCATTTCAAAAAGAATTTCGGCATTCTTATCTTCCCAAGGAAAATCTTCAGTAATATTATATGTAGGAATTGGAAATGTGAAAGGTCTGCCCTTGCTATCGCCTGCCATCATTACTTCAATGTAGGCTCTATTAATCATATCCATTTCTTCTTTCAAATCACCATAGGTGAAGTCCATTTCTTTTCCGCAGATTACAGGAACCTGTTTTTTAAGGTCTTCTGGGCATACCCAATCAAAGGTAAGATTTGTAAAAGGAGTTTGGGTTCCCCATCTTGAAGGAACATTAAGATTATAAACAAATTCCTGCATATCTTGACGAACTTGATCATAGCTCAAATTGTCTTTGCGAACATACGGTGCTAAGTAAGTGTCAACCGAACTAAAGGCCTGAGCACCGGCCCATTCATTTTGCAATGTTCCTAAGAAATTAACCATTTGTCCCAAAGCACTTGATAAATGTTTAGGTGGAGAAGATTCTATTTTGCCGTGAACACCATTTAAGCCTTCGTTTAAAAGGTTGCGTAAAGACCAACCAGCACAATAGCCTGCAAGCATATCTAAATCGTGAATATGAACATCACCAGATCTATGGGCTTCCCCAACTTCACTAGGATAAACGTGATTCAGCCAGAAATTAGCAATAACTTTGCCCGAAACATTTAAAATTAGACCACCCAAAGAATAGCCCTGATTAGCATTAGCATTTACACGCCAATCTGCCTTATCCAAATATTCATTAACAGATGAAGCAACATCAACAAGGGTTTTACAATCTTGACGCAGTTTGCTGCGTTTTTCACGATACACAATATAAGCACGTGCGGTCTCAAAAAAGTTAGATGAGATCAAAACCTGCTCGACTACATCTTGAATATTTTCAATCGTAGGAGCGTTTTTTTCAAAACGATGGCGCAAAACTTTCAAAACCTGTGCGGTTAAAAGCTTTGCTTCTTCTTCTTCAAATTCTTCAGTTGCCACCCCAGCACGTTTAATCGCTGAAAAGATTTTTGTTTTATCAAAGGGAACTTCAATTCCGTCACGTTTCATAACACTAACAATAGCGTTATTTTCAACTGTGGTTGGCAAACTATCGTTTCCAAAAGAAGAAGGGGTTATATCCACTTTTAAATTCTCCATACTAAATAATGATTTATTATTAAAAACAGAACTACATCTAGAACTGCTCAGAACTACTTATTGTGTCTCCAATCAATTTTTAGCCACAATATATTGTGATTTTATGATATGCAACCCTAAAAAAACACTTGACAGTCCTTATTTAAACTAAGCTTTTGTTTTTTATAATAAATATTTTTTTTTACGAATTAACCATTTTTATCTTGCAGGTGGAATCAAGTCCTATTCAGCATCTTAAAATATAAATTTTTGATAACGACAACACGAATAAAACCTTTAGAAACCAACAAAAAAAGAGACTAAAACGAATCTTTTAGTCTCTTTTAAAATGCGGCATAAAAAACTTTATACTAAATATGCTATTTTAATCTTACCAATTGAATTATGGGGATTATAAGCATAATTACTTCTTATCTTTGATAATTGAGTCATATAAATCAAAGGTTTTTCTAGCGATTCCTGACCAGCTAAAAATTTCTTCAACCCTTTTCCTACCATTCTCACCTAGAGTTTTTGCTAAGTTCTTATCCGAAGCTACTTTATTAATAGCTTCAGCCATTTGCATAGCAAATTTTTCAGGATTTCTAGGATCGTGCGGCGGCTCATCAGAAAGCTCAGGATCAACCAGATAGCCAGTCTGACCGTCAACAACAACCTCCTTAATGCCGCCAACAGCGCTTCCGACAACGGGAGTCCCGCAGGACATAGCTTCAAGATTGATAATCCCGAATGGCTCGTATATTGAAGGACAGCAGAATACTGTTGCTCCTGAATAAAAACGAATAGCGGTCTGTCTTGAAACCATTTCAGGAATCCATATAACGCCTTCTCTTTCTTTTTTTAAATCGGCAACCATAGCTTCTAGTTCTTTCTGCATTTCAGGTGTGTCAGCATCACCTGCACATAGAACTAACTGCAAATCTTTATTAAGATGGCGAGCCGCTTTCAAAAGATAATAAAAGCCTTTCTGCCTAGTCATTCTTCCGACAAAAAGAACATAGGGTTTATCTGGATTTATTCCATATTTAATAAGCGTTTCATTATCATAAGTTGGTTTGTATTCATTAATGTCAATACCATTATAAATAATAGCTATTTTTGATTCATCTATATCAGGAAAACATTTTATAATGTCAGCTTTAGTGCTTTGAGAAACCGCAATGATAGCATCTGCATTTTCTAAAGCCATTTTTTCAATCCAGCTAGACAAGTCATATCCTCTGCCTAGCTGCTCCCTCTTCCAAGGACGCAGTGGCTCCAAAGAATGAACCGTAACAACCAAGGGCGTACCATATAAAATTTTTGATATTACGCCGCCAAAATCGGCATACCAAGTATGACAATGGACAACATCGGCATCGATTCCCTGCCCATTAAAAACCAATCCTGTAAAAAATGCCTTAAGTGGTGAGACAAATTCTTTTGGACAACCCGAAAAAATTGAAGCATCAACTTTTGTACCTTTTACAATCAGTTTCCCGTTTTCCAACAGATCATTTTGGTTATGAAAAGACCTAACTTCTACATTGGCCTCTTTTATTTTTGCCATTTCCTTAGAAAGATATTCGACATGCACGCCTGCTCCACCATAAATGTTAGGTGGAAATTCATTCGTCATATATAATACGCGCATAAAAAAACTCCTTAATTATTAATTTTATTTACAAATGATGCTCATAGATTTTATAACAAATAGAAAAGTCTTGATAGGTTATTATCATATTACCTCTTATTAAATTTTAATGGAAATAAAATGAATTATCAAACATCATCAGACTATCAATTTCTCATAAGAATGGCTGATGGAACCTTAAAACAAATCAATCCATTCAGTGGAACTCAAGTTTGGACCGTTCCTGGAAGAGGGAATCGTCCAATTTCATCTGATAGAACTGCGAATCTATTAGCCCATGAAACGCCAGAAAGTTACTGTGCTTTTTGCGAAAGTCGTTATTTTGAAACACCGCCAGAAAAAGAACGCCTTGTTTTAGAAAACGGCGAATATAATAAGATTTCAAACATCAGTGGTTCTGAACTTTTAAAAACTAAAGCTGAGTTTCGCAGAGTATCAAACCTTTTTGAAATCATATCTTTTGATTATTGGCAGCAGAACTATGGTTTTAATGTCAGTGATAGCGCAGAAAGAGCAAGAAAAAATTATATGTCAACACCAGAAGGTAAAAAGCATGTAATGGATATTATAGATTTCAAGTTAAGAAGCTCTGGTCTTACAGAACAACAAATAGATGCCATTGACGATGATGATAAAATGCAGATATCAAATGGCTTCTTTGCAGGGTGTCACGAATTAATTATAGGCCGCAAACACTTCTTTGAAGGTGCCACCCACGATAATGACAACTGTTCGTCTGGTTGCCTAACCCCCGAGGAACATTATCAATATATTAATTTTACGGTTGATGCTCTTAAAGATATTTATTTAAAAAACCGCTATGCTAGATTCGTAACCGTCTTCCAAAACTGGCTGAAACCAGCGGGAGCTTCATTTGATCACCTCCACAAACAATTAGTCGCAATAGACGGGAGAAGCGCTGCCAATGATTATGAATTCCAATTAGCAAGGAGCAACCCTAACCTTTACAACGACTATGCCGCCAATTATGCTGGATATAATAATCTTGTTGTAGCAGAAAATGACTATGCGATTGCTTTTGCCGACTTCGGTCATAGATATCCAACCCTTGCCGTCTACTCTAAAGCAAAACGCAATCAACCTTGGAATCAAAATCCAGAGGAAATCAGAGGAATGTCTGATTTAGTTCACGCCTGCCATGCGGCTATGGGCAATCAAATTCCCTGCAATGAAGAATGGTATTATCGCCCACCTGATGTTGACATTGCTATGCCTTGGCACATTCTTATTAAATGGCGTATTAGCAACCCTGCGGGCTTTGAAGCCGTAACCAAAATATTTGTTAATACTATTGAGCCTTGGACACTTAGAGATAAAGTTGTTCCTAAACTTTTCAGTTTGAGAAAAGCTGGCAAAATTGCTCGAATGAAAATCGCGATGGAATGCGACTGTGTCCCTAACTGTTTAATGTATAACCCATACTTAAACATTAACAATACCTACAGCCACCCTGGCCGTGAAAAAAATATGAATTTATAAAACAAATGCAGAAGAAACTAAAAATTGCTCAAAAATCAAGTTTCTTCTGCAATTTTCTTGTTAATAAATGACAACAACCGTTGCAAAAAAGACACATTATATTATATAAATATAAAAATATTGTATAAAGAAACTTGGCGAAACACTCTTTTTTATGTTATCAATTTTAATTGATAAATAATTAGAATTAGGCTCACTATATGAACATAGATTTTAAATTAAAGCACTTGCTATCAACCAAAACCAACAGCTTTTTGGTCGTTCTATTAATGGCTTGCACCCTAACTTCAGGTTGTGCCATCAAAAATCAAGAACATCTATCTGATAGTATGTCTATGGAAGTTGCTAAACCTTTTGATGTTAATGATCCTATTGAGCCTTTTAATCGGTTTATGTTTGGCTTTAATATGTTTGTTGACCGAATTGCAATCGAACCGATAGCAAGGGGCTACCGCTTTGCTGTACCTAAACCTGCAAGAAATTCTATCGGAAACGCTTTAGACAATTTAAAATCTCCAGTATATTTTGCTAATACTCTTCTTGAAGGTGACGTCAAGGGATCAGGCAAAACGCTTGCAAGATTCACAATCAATTCAACTATCGGTATTGTTGGTTTATTTGACGTTGCAAGCAAATTAGGTCTTCCTCTTATAAAACGTGACTTTGGTGAAACTTTGGCCTCTTGGGGATCTAATGAAGGTTATTATGTTGTTCTTCCTCTTCTTGGACCATCTAATGTCAGGGATACAGCTGGTTTAGTAGCTGATAATCTTATGGATCCGTTTATGTGGATTGCGGCTAACAGCAGTGATGCAAACGCTAAAGCCTATGGCTACGTAAGAACTGGTCTTAAAGCTATAGATTCTAGAGAAAAGATGCTTGATACTATGGACGATATAAAACGTAATTCTTTAGACTTATATACCGCTACCAAAACAATGTATCGCCAAAACAGAAAGAAACAAGTTAATCAAACTTTGAAAGATTTAGGCAGAGAAGAAGCTTCTCAAAAAGCACTTTATGATTTTGATTACAACGTTGAATAAAAATTAAAATTGGAGCCATCAAATATGAATAAACTAACCGCAAAATTAGTTTTACCGTTGTTATTCTTGTCTTTCGCTTTTATGTTCTGCAATACAGAAGCAAAAGCTGCTGATATGCCTAAAGAATACATTGAAAAATTAGCCGATGTAATGATAACTAATATCACCTCTAAAAATGGTGACAAAGTAGAAAACTTTAGAAAACTTTTTATCAATAATGTCGATGTTGAGTCTATCGCCAGATTTGTCTTAGGAGCCCAGTGGCGCTCTCTTGATAAAGCTAAGCAAAAAGATTTTATGAAAGCCTTTACGGAAGTAAATGTTCTAACTTGGTCAAAAAGATTTGATGAATATAAAGGGGAAAAAATCACTTTCCAAGACAGTACTCCTGCTCAATCCCCTAAACAATTTTTTGTTAGGAGCTCTGTTGACTTAGGAGAAGGTCAAAAAGCTGAAGTTGTTTGGAGATTAAAACAAATAGATAAAAGCTTCAAAATCATAGATATCGTAGTTGAAGGTGTGAGTATGTCTATTACCTATCGTAATGATTACAATTCAGTTATCCAGAACTCTCCTGATGGTATTGACGGATTAATTCATACTCTTAATGTAAAAATTGAAGAATTAAGCGCCAAGTAATTTTTTATAGTTTTAACACATAATAACACTTAGCTTTTTCTATACTTTACCGTCTAGAAAAAGCTTTTTTTTGATTATAGAACGTTGCAAACTGGTGAAATATTATTTCCTTACATATAGAAACACTGAATATGAATATAAGATTTTGCTTTTAATATAACCTCAATGTTTGCCGTAAGACGGTTAAAAAACACGCAAAGAAAAGAGCATCTCGTAAGAAGATGCTCTTTTGCTCAAAAATACGCTCTTAAATTTTTTAAGCCTTACTTTTTATGCCCCAATCCTGTTTTTTGATAACCCACTCGTGAACAACCTGTCCAATTACAATAAAGGCTTGTATAAACGGCAAAAGAACCGTTACCCAAATCATATCTTGAGGCCAAGGGAAAAATAGACCCGCCATAAAATCAAAATCATTTTTAACAAAGAAAACAGGCAATAGGGTATAGGAAGCCAAAATAAACAATATCGGCGACAGCGTATCACTATTTTTGCCCTTATTTTTTATCGCAAAAAGATAAATGATACCGACATCTCTTATCATAAAAAAGACTGCTGCAAAAATGCAGTAAGGCACTACAATCATCAGCTCTTCAGCCCTTCCCGATGGCAACCTAACATTATATACCGCTAAAGCAGCGACAAAAATAACCACAGGCAAAGTAACAATCGTTCTTGGAAGAATTGCCAAAAATCTACCCCACTGCTTTGAAGCTATAAAATATTTTAAAAGGTGCAGCCTTAATGCATCTTTAGATTCACCGCAAGCAATAATATACATTATGGTCAAAACGACATTAAAAGCTATCGCATATCCTATGGGCATCGGAAATCTATCGTTATAACTACTAAATATTGACATAGGCTTATCAAATCCTGATATTACCAACACAAGAGATAAGACGAATAAAAACCAAACAATCGGATTGTTATCAATTAAAAACTCAGATTTCATTGAAAAATATATTCCAATTAAGACCCAAAAGATTGCAAATAACGTTAGAGTTAAAACGAACGGTGCAACAAGATACAAATTACCATACCATAACAATCTGCCATCTTGAAAAAATTCATTGCCTACCCTGTCAAATCCAAACAATCCTCCCCAAAGGTCTTCGCTTAACATAGGAATAGCAGAGGCAATTCCGACAACTTGGAAAAACATTATTTCAAATTTTTCAAAGCTATTACGATAGCGCATAGAATAAAGGCTAATTAACATTGAAACGGATTGCGCAAGAACACCAAAGGTTATCAGCAGCCCTAAATAATACCAGAAGAACTTAGCTGGTACTTTATCTCTTAACGTATACCCCAAAAACAAGAAACAAAAGATATTGCCATACCAAACAAAAGCCGTAGAACCAACAAGTTTCCCCCATACCATTTGCCAGGGATTGATATTTGACATCTTTTGTTGCGCCCAAGTTCCGAGGTTGACTTCTCTGATTATGGTTTCTGATGATTGCCTTGTCCCCCATAAAAACGTAAGAATGCCATACATAACCAGTCCAACCCAAGATATTTTATAATCTATATCGTTATTGTTTTGAAGATATGCCACTAAAAACACCGCCAGTAAGCCAAGAGGCATAGCTATGACTCTTCTTTTGTTAAATTCTAGCCATAAATTACGACGCAACTCTGGATTATTAAAAAGTTTCATAAGAACATCTCCCTAGCTGTTAATTGAAGCAATGTAGGCATCGTGAAGCTTGAAATTGCTCTCCTTAAATTCTGTAACGACCAAATCATTTTTGACTAACTTTGCTAAAACATCTGATTGCTCATTAATATCGCCTAAAAAAGAAAAAGATATGCCATCTTCATCTTTTATAATATCTGAAACATTGCTGATATTTTGAAGAATCCCGCAAGCTTTATCGAAATCAGAAACAAGCTTTAGCATTAATCTTTTAGAAGAAATCGAAGCTTGATTAGTTACATCTTTTTTAACAACAATTTCACCATTTTTAATAACAATCATATCTGTTGCATAATCGTCTAGTTCCGCAAGAATATGTGAGGATACGACCAAGGTCATACCTTCAGACTTTAATTGCTTAAACAATTTAGAAAGCTCTAGTCTAGCATCAGGATCAAGCCCCGATGCGGGTTCATCAAGCACTAAGAAATCAGGCTTATGAATAATCGCCTGACCTATGGCTAGTTTCTGCCTTAATCCTCGAGATAAATCACCAGCAAGATCTTTAATTCTATCAGTTAAACCCAGTCTTTCTGCGGTTATGGCAACGGCTTCATTAATTTTTTCTTCAGGAACATTTTGTGAAAGAGCGGCATAATATAAGCACTTTTCTACAGAAAGAGCGTCATAAAGACCAAAAAAATCTGGTAAATATCCCATATTCTTATGAACTTTTACAGGATTGAGATGAACATCATCACCATTAAACCAAACGTTGCCCGCAAAAGGCAGAGTTAGTCCCGTGATACATCTTATTAAAGTTGTTTTCCCTGCTCCATTAGGACCAATTAAAACTGTAATACTTCCTTTTTCAATCACAAAATTTAAGCCGTGAAGAACACGTTTATTTGGATATTCATAAATAAGATTTTCAACTTTTAACATTTATTTACTCCCAATATTGCAGAATATCTCTTATAATATTTTTAAATCATTATCTTGTTTTTCTAGAAAGATTATAAACTATATGACAGCTTCGCCAATAATATTGTGGTTTAAAGATGATTTTAGATTTGTCGACAATGCGGCTTTAAATGCCGCAGCTAAAACAAAACGGACTATAATTCCCATTATTATAAGCGACAAAAAATTAAACCCCAAGGCTAAAGAATGGCGTCTATCATCAGTAAGCAGTTTAGCAAAAAAAATTAATACCTTGCAAGGAAACTTATATTACTTTGATGATGAGAACAAAAGCTTACAAGAAACAATAATTCTAATCTGCCGCCTTACCAGCGCATCAGAAATATATACTTCAGAAAGTGCTTCTTTTAACAAGTCGGAAAAAGAATTTGAACTGCAAAAAGAACTTAGCAAAAACAATCTTTTGCTGCATATCAGTCCACCTAATCTTTTAGTAGCTAGAGATGCTGTACGCAATAAAACAGGCAATCCATATCAAAAATTTGCAGGCTTTTATAATCGATTACTAGAATTAGACATAGAAACGCCTGTTTCAGCACCAAAGGATATTAACTTTTATAACTCCTCTGATTTAGAAAAATATATTTTCAAGCAATATACCAAGCCAAATAATTTTTATGCTCAGCCTGGGGAAGAAGGCGCTTTTTCTGTTTTAGAATATTTTATAAAAAATAGGCTTAAAGATTATAGTGTTAATCGGGAATTTCCAGCCATCACGGGAACCTCTATGCTCTCGCCATACATCGCTTTAGGTGAGATTTCAGTAAAAACTATCTGGCATACTGTAAAACAAAGCTTTTTAGAACAAGATAAAATTTCATTTTTGCGGCAAGTCGTATGGAGAGAATTCTGTTATGATTTACTCAAGAGATATCCCAATATGGCAGAAAAACCAATTCGAGACAATTTTGCAAGTTTTCCTTGGACTTTTGATAAAGAGCTTTTTGAAAAATGGCAAAATGGAATTACAGGATACCCTCTAGTCGATGCAGGTATAAGAGAGTTAAATCAAACAGGATATATGCATAACAGAGTGCGAATGATAACCGCATCATTTTTAACAAAGCACTTATTAATACCGTGGCAATTCGGTGAAAAATATTTTAAAGAGAAACTATTAGATTATGATGAAGCCAACAACGCTGGCAACTGGCAGTGGGTAGCTGGCTGTGGAATGGATTCTGCACCTTTTTTCCGTATATTTAACCCCGAATTACAAGCACAGAAATTTGATTCCAAACAAGAATATATTTTAAAATATATCCCTGAATTTTTTACCAGCTATCCTAAGCCAATTGTTAATCACCAAAAAGCTAGAGAAGCTGCTCTTACAGCTTATCATACCAATCTGGGTCGAATTTAACCTTAGAACGAATTTCTTTTAGACTTTCAAGCCATTCTTTATTAGCTCTAGTTCCGCCAACGACTTCCTGACGAGCATTATAAATATCTGGCGACATAAATCTCTTAAGTTTTGCTCTCTGATCGTCGTCCATCAAACCAAAAGCAAAGTCAATGATATGGCACATAGCACATTCTTTAGCAAAAGTAAGACCATCTTCAAGTTTAATAGCAACGCCAAGACCAAGAGCTGGAACCATCGCTATTTCGGTTCCTCTATTTCCTTGTTTGCAAACAACGCCTTTTAAAACCGCCGTAGAGGTAGAGTCAAAGCATTTATTACCGCCATAATAATCAGGATATTTCATCATAGCTTTTATAATTTTGCGGCAGGCAGCAGCTTTTTTATCATCTAAGACTTCAGGTTTAGCAAATTTGGCATAAGCTCTAGCAACTTCTCTTCTAGTAAAAGCAAAGGCAGGAACACCGCAGCCTTCAGTTGCTACTTCAGCTTTGTCCATATCGGCTTCAGTCATTTCACCTAAAGTTTTTTTGACGAGCTGTTGAATTGGGTGATCTAACTCAATATAATTTTTTAAAGGAAATCCTAAAAATTTAGATACCGTTAAAAAGTTGGTATGTTTTCCTGAACAATTATTGTGAATTGGACGATATTCGGTTATCCCTCTTCTGATTAAAACATCAAAATTAGTATCATAGTTAGGAGGACCACATTCTAACAAGTCCTCTGACAAACCAACGCGAGTAAGCCAATTAGCAATCGTTTCTTCTTGAAAATCTTCCCCGTAATGTGAAGAACAGCCAACCGCCAACTCTTTTTCTGTTATATTAAAAAAATCGGCAGCACCTGATACAATTAATGGAATCTCCTGCATAGGTTTTGCGGCTGACCTAATAAATACAGCTTCATCAATATCACCATAAGAAGCAAGGACTTCTCCTTCTGAACTAATTATAGCAACACTTCCTCTGTGCCTCGTTTCAACAACATTCCCCCTTACAACTTCAACTAAGACAGGGTTTGCTTTTTTTTCCATTATAAAAACTCCTAAGTTTTAAAAAATACTTACTTATAAAAAAGAAACGGCTTTGCTTCTTTTTATTTAATATGATTATTAAGAATCAATATCAGGGCTAAATATTAGGTTACTTCGGTAACAGCCCTTAGGTTACCTTCGCGGTTAATCTGCACAACTCTGAGTTTTTCTCTCATTTCAGCAATAGTTTTTACTCTATCAATCGTAGGGTACGTGTGCAAAATACGATCACAAAAAGCCTTATAGGCCTGCTCTGAACTTTCGGCGTGGATAGTTGCAAAACAGTTATCGTGACCAGAACCCATAAGTTCCCATAGCGCTCCGGCGTTAGCCGTTGAAATTTCACCGCCGATAATAGCATCAGGAGTAAAACGCACTATAAGGTCAATAACTTTAGCATAGTTTAAGTTGTTTGTCTGCTCTGTTCTGGAAAGAACAACGTGAACTCTATTTGGATGGGGAACAATAAGTTCCCTTGTATCTTCAACTGTTATAACCCGTTTATGAATATCAAGTATCTTCAAAAGATTGTTTAAGAATGTGGTTTTACCTGTTGCCGTAGCACCACTGACTAAAATGTGATCGCCACGCTTAATAGATAAGAGCAGTCTTTCATAAGGATCGTCTGGCATTTCTATTTCTTTAAGAGCATTAATACGGTGAAGTCTTTCGCCTTGTCTTAAACCATAATCCTGCAAACCAAATGCAACATCGTCGGCGTGAACACGAATAGCTAAAGAAACACCGCCTGTTAAATCCTTATTATCATACATTACGTTACGGCCGCATATCGCAGAAAAACGGTGATCTCCAGGCAATGTCGCATACAGCACAGGAGTTCCTCTTTCTGGATCAAAATCAAGCTCATATGTATTAGCAATAATATGGAGTAAATCATTTAAATAGGTACGAGATAGTTTGGGGTCTTTCTGACAAGCCCAAGGATGCGCTCTTTTACCTCTAAGTCTAAGCCAAATCTCTCCAGGACAATTAATTGCGACTTCTTCAACATTATCTTGGTTATACCAATATGAAAGATTACGTAGAACAGATTCTAAAACAAAAAAAGACATTTTTAACCTCCATTAAACGCTAAAATAATTCAACGCTTTGACTTGCTGACGGAGCTGGCGCTGTTGTTTTGCTACCAGCTGTAGTTCCCTGTTGCCCTGTGGCCTGAGGAGTTGTCGTGGTTGTCGACGACGAAGGCCCTGGAGGCGGAATATAAGGCGTTACAACTTGCTGCTGAGTACCATCTTGGGCTCGTGGCTGAACGTCCATATCAAGCGTTCTTCTATCAAGTCTTTCTTCTTCTTCCTGCTTATCTCCAAAGAGACGGCTCTTACCATCATCAGTAACTCTAGATTCATTATATTTTGTAATAAGTTCTGTTGCAGCTGTTGCCGCATCCTTAAGCCATAAATCTGTTCCTGGGAATACCGTAAGTCTTGTACCTGCTGGGATAAACATAACAATATCCAAATTGCCAACATCTTCCAGAATATCGGTAAAAATTTCGTTGAATTTTTCTTTAAAGTCATCACGAGCATCATTCGCGGCTTCAGCTTTAGCCGATAACGTTGTTACACCATCTGAAGTTGACGTTTCATCATCTGTAGTTAACAAATAAAGAACAGCACCACTGCCAATAGATGATAACAAAGGCAAACCATAGCGTCTAACAATCTGTAAATCCACATATCCTACAACACCACCGCGTCCTTGAGCATCACCCGATACCGAACCTTCTAAATCAAACGCAGCCCCATCTGGCCTTATAAGTCTTGACCACGTAATTTGGACTTTAGGTGAAGCCTTAGAGTTAGTGTCAGCACCAGAGACCTGCCCCATTAAACGGCTTCCAGATGGTATGACAATATTGCGGCCATCATCACCATAGATATTTCTCTCAACTACAGCGGTTACAGGCACAGGATTTCGAGAATCATACGCTCTTACAAGAACGGCTGGAATAGGTTTATCGGCAGCAATCATATTGCTTCGGTCAACAGGAAGTGTAGACATAGCCTTGCTCCACTGCAAATCAGACCAATCTATACCTTTTCCCTGTTTTATTGCTTCTAAGCGTTTTATAAGTTCTTCATTCCCTCTGTCAAAGCTTGACGGAATATTTGCAGGAATAGCCTTTGCCATTCTTGCTTGCTGCATTCTTCTAAGAAGCGCTAAATTGTCATTACTATATCTTTCTCCTGGTCCAAAACCGCCGCCTGGACCAAGATAGCCTCCAGGTCCCTCGCCTGTACCGTAAAGTCCCCCATTGCCAGTTGTTCCTTTAGGAACAAAGAAACCATCTGTTTTTTCTTCCTCGTCTTCAACAACTATGGCTTCTTTATCTTTAAATTTTTTACGGTCTTCTTCCAAAGCTTCTTCGACATCAATTTTTTCTTTATAGCCATACATCAGTTCTTCAGGAATAACTTCTGGAAGAGGAAGATTGCGCCAGTCTCTTCTGATATAGCCCATAAGATTATTATCCTTATCGAAAGCCTTACCTTCCTGATTGACACTACCTATAATCATATTGTTAACATCAAAAACTGCATTCTTAGCATTCATAATACCAACATAACGATTTTGTAAGTCTCTAACAAAATTATCGGGATCGGCGAAACCTTGAACCACATTATCATTATCGCCAAAAAGACCATTAGGATAAACCCTGCCAATTACGCCACCATTATAACCTATAACTTGGCTATCAGATCTCATAATACCTGCAATTCTTCCTGATTTATCAAATATAAATAGACCTTTATCCAAAGAACCTGCGATTTTTTGGTCTTTATCTAGAATTAAATCATCTTGAGGTTCACCCAAAACATCACCTGCTTGATTTTCTGGCTTATTATCAAAAGAATAACGTCCAACTATAGTACCAGCAGCGTTTCTTATAACTCTATCGTTATAAACTGCGCCGATGGTTTTGCCAGACACATCTATTACTAAACCGTCAGGAAGAGCTGTTCCAACAAACTCATCTTTATCATTAACCGTTCTTCTATCAGGCAAAGCCTTTGCTACCCAATCGCCTCGAGCATCAAGAACCCTCCAGTAGTTACCCTCTTTTACTGGCGGTTTTGTGCCTGAGAAATAACCAATAATACTTCCTTCAAGATCGATAGCAACACCATCATAATTCAACTTGCCGATAATCTTGCCAAAGTCATCTCTAACCCACCGGTCTCCACCAGCTAAAACTTCACCAACAACCTCTTGTTTGCTGTTAATGACAACTTTATCTGCCCTTGCCTGTCCTATAATAATATTAGTTTTAGGTTCAATAACAGTACCATCAAGCAAATGCACACCGATTACTTTTCCCGTTGGGTCTAAAACAAAGTTAGTATCTGCAAGCTTTTGTTCATCAACAAACAAGTTTGATTTATAAATAACGTTTTCTACTTTATTATAAGCAATATTATCTTTCTTGCTTATAAGATGTCCTATTATGTTCTGCTCAAAATCTAGAACAGTACCGTCATTTTTAATCCGTCCTATTTCTTTATTATTCAAATTAACCACAGTGCCATCAACATTGGCTATTCCAATAATTTTCTTATCTTGATTAATGATATACCCATTAAAAGCAGTTGTTCCGATAATCTTTTTATTATGATCTACAATATCGCCACTGAGCCTTACATGACCCATATTTTTGCCATGTTCATCAAAAACATAGCCATCTTTCTTGATTTCACCTATAGTTTGGCCTAATTTATCAATAGCAAGACCACTTGGAAGAAGCTGACCAACAATATTATTCTCGGCATTTCTAATGTTCTTCTTATCATAAACAGCGCCAATAATACGACCGTCAGAATCTAATACTGTACCATCATATTGAACCTGTCCTATCTGCTTCTTGTCAAGATCATAGGCTTTCCCATCAGCGGTTATTCTTCCAAGAATTTCATCATCTCGGTCTCTAATTAAGTCATCAGATATAATCTCGCCCAACAGAAAATTATCATTATCAACAACACGATTATCGGGCATAATTTTACCAATATCTCTTAGATTATTATCTAGAACTAAGCCGTTAGAAAGCATTCGTCCAATCAAGTGCCCTTCAAATCCTAAGGCTAAAGCGCTTTGAATAACCCTGCCAATTACTTTTTTTTGCCCATCTATAACCGTTTTATTGGGAAGCGTTCTTCCTATAATGCGGCTTTTATCATCAACGACATCACCATTATAAAGAACCCGTCCTAAATATTCCGTATCAAGACCGATAACATCACCTAATGGCACAATAGAACCGACAGGTTCAGTCCTAGAATCAAGAACAACACCGTTTTTAACAACACAGCCAACCACTTCGTTTTTAGCTATGTTAATAACTTTGCCCGAAGGATTAGCTACACCAATAACTTCACCATTATCATCAATAGCTATGCCCTTTTCTAAATAAGAGCCTATTACCAACCCCTTATTATTAACGACTTCCTTATTCTGCAAAACCCGTCCAATGTTGATTCCTCTACGGTTTTTTACACCGCCATCAGTCTCAATAACACCAAGTAAATCGCATTGATCACTTACCGCTTGTCCAAAGGGAATGACACTTGCAATTAATTCACCATTGTTATCAATAACATTGTTATCGTCGATTACACGCCCAATAGAATATCCTGAGGGATCTACTACAGAGCCATCTAACCTTAGACGACCGATAACTTTTCCACCTTGGACAACAATTCCATCTTGGATAACTCGCCCAAGTACAGGCATAAAATAATCTGATTTTCCTTCTTTGTATGCCACGACCGAATTATCTGCCAATATTTTAGCGCTTATTTCGCGCTGATTATTTAAAATATTGCCGTCAGGCATAACAGAACCAATTGTGTAGCCTTTGTTATCAACCGCGAGCCCGTTTTCTACCACCTTGCCAATAAATTGTCCCTTGGAATCAAAAACGTTGCCATACCATAACGCTTTTCCTAATTCTTTATTGTCATTGGTAACAACCCTGCCGTTTTCTAAGACTCTACCTATTAAAGCTCCATTAACGCCTATAACATTGTTTTCGTGGATAATACTGCCCTTAACCGCTCCCGTATCATCAAAAACTATCCCAAAAAAGCTTGTTTTACCCAATTTAGCGTTTTTCTCTATGTAACTGCCATCAGGAGCAACCTTATCAACAACACTGCCATCTAACCCAACAATAAGACCTTCATCAAGAACCCCGCCAAGCATCTTACCTGTGCTATCAACTGCCATTTTATTAGGATTAGCAACACCTATATTTTTTCCTAAATAATCAGAAACACTACTATTGGCCATAACATGGCCTTTAATATTCCCGACAGAATCAAAAACAATACCTTTCGGCGCAACACCACCTTTAATTGCTCCTTGGGTATCCATCATCAAACCATTAGGCAAAACACTTCCTACAATTTTTTTATTGGAATCAGCCACATTGCCATCAGGCATAACTTGCCCTATGAATTCACCGTCAATATTAACAACTACAGCTCCTTCTCTAACCAAAGTTCCTAAATAGTTGCCTCTTTCATTAATAACGTGCCCCCTAGGAAGCACACGTCCAATGCTTATTTCTTCATTACTTATTACTTGGCCATCTATCCTAGCTCTGCCTAGGTATTCTCCTCTGCTTGACAGAGCAAAACCTAACGGCATAAGCTCACCAAAGACCTTGTCTTCAATCGATTTAGCAGTGTTAGCAAAAACCATTTTACCAACGATCTTGTTATCTGATGATGTAATAGAACCGTCAGGCATAATCGAACCTATAACATCTCCGTTATAAGATGCGACAGTTCCTTGATAAAGAATGCTTCCTATGGGCAAATCAGCTTCAACCTCAACAGGTGACTTACGATAGACAGTACCATCAGGCATAACATAACCAGTTTTAATACCTCGATTGTCAACGAAATCACCCTCAGAAATAACTCTGCCAATAACTTCACCAAAACTATCAATTACTGGAGCTGGTTTTATAACCCTTCCTATAATATTGTTAGCCTTGTTAAAGACCGTACCATCAGGAGCAGCTTTTCCAATATTTTTGCTGGTTTTAGAACTAACCGTGCCATCAGGCATAACTCTTCCTAAAACTTTTCTATCATTAGCAATAACAACACCTTGAGAAAGCAGCCCGCCTATAATTTTTTTGCTTTTATCGATAACATATCCATCAGAAAGGAGCATACCTATAACGTCTTCATTATTATCAATGACAACACCATCAGGCATAACATAACCAAGAAAACTACCATCTAAAGCAACAACGGAATCTTGATTAGCGCAGGCAATATTAGAGCGCAAGGTTAGCATCAAGCCAACCATCAAAAGCACCAATTTTGCCCTTAGTATCCTCAAATACTATCTCCTCAATATACTTGAAAGCTGCGTAACAATTCGTCCTTCAACTTTGCCTTCTAAGTTAACAAAAGTACCATCACCTCTAATTAGTCCCACATTCTTGCCGTCACTTCTTGCAACAGAACCATCGAGCATTACTCTTCCTATAATCTTGCCGTCTTGTCCCATAACAACGGAACCAATAGGGAGAACTCCACCAATGACGTTTCCAATAAGATTAACCACGGTATTATCAGGTAGTGCTCGACCAATTATATTATTATTAGTATCTATGATTTGTCCATTTATTCTAACAATTCCAATAACTTTTCCCTCAGCATCAATTGCCATACCTCTGTTTATAACTTTACCAATAACCATATTAGTTTCAGTCATAACCATACCATCAGATAAAACCTTTCCTATCTCTAGCCCCTTTTTATCAAGGACTGAGCCTGATGGCGTTGCAATACCTATAATCTCTCCGCCGTGGTCAACAACAACACCTCTTGGCATTTTAAAACCAAGATTATCCATAACAACCCCGTTAGGAAGCATTGTGCCTAATTTGTTGCCTATTTTGCTAACAGCATTACCATCAGACAAAATACGGCCGACAACTTCACCATCAGTATCTATCGCTATTCCTTCTTCAACAACTTTTCCAATAATCTGCCCCCTGTTGCTTAGAACTATACCGTCAGGAGCAACAGAACCAACAATCATACCATTAGGATTTACAACCATACCATCAGACAACGCATTACCTAAATATATGCCATCGGCTCCAATTACAACTCCCTTGCTGACGACACCGCCGATTATACTGCCATCATTTTGCAAAACCAAACCATCGGGCAGAACTCTCCCCAAGACCTCACCTTTGCGATTAACAACCTTGGCATTATAATTTGTAACACCATATAAAGATGTATCCATTTTAATCGCTGTACCATACAACGTTGGTTTGCCTATTATACCTCTATAAAAACCCAAACCGTCGCCATAAATACTGCCTATTTTTATTCCCTTTTTATCATAAACCGTTCCATCAGCTAAAAACTGACCCAAAACTTCGCCATTAAAGTCAGTGATATAACGGCGGCTTTCGATAAAACCTCCTAAAGCCTCACCTTTTTCATTAATAATGGTACCATCAGGCATAGTTCTCATAACACCATTGCCAGTAGCTTCACCTATCTGACCATCATCTTTAAGCCCGCCAAGCGCTCTGCCGTCAGACGTAAAACCAAAGCCATCTTTTAAAACTCGGCCTACATACGCACCATTTTTAGCAAAGACATCACCTTCAAAGTTAGCACAACCTAATTGTTCTTGTTTCTTATTTTCGACAATCCCATCTTCCCTTACTTTGCCAAGAACAACGCCATCAAGTCCTACCGCAACGGCACCTTTGTCAACGACACCACCGATTATATCATTATTATGATCAGTTACGGATCCATTAGAATTTACACAACCTATAACATCGCCTTTTTCATTGTATACCTTGCCATTAACCCTAACATCTCCAATAACACGGCAGCCAACTGCAACAACTTTGCCCATAGGCATTAAGGAGCCAAAATAATTGCCAGACAAGTCTTCTGCTGTGCCATCAAATAAGATGCGCCCTACAATTTTAGCTTTTTCTCCTATAATTTCGCCATTATCGTTAACAACACCTCGCATATCACAGCCCATATCAACAACAGGCCCACCAGAAACAGCTTGTCCCACAACTTGTTCATTAGAATCTAAAATAGCGCCATCATAACGAACACGTCCGATGGTTGCATTTTCACGATCATTAACTCTTCCATCAGGCAAAATGCGGCCAACAAATTTTCCTCCTGGACCTATAGCTATACCTGTTGGAGCTAAACCTCCTATAATTTGCTTATCAAGTCCAACTATTCTGCCGTCTGGAAGCATATTGCCTATTATATTGCCTTTGCCATCAACGACATCGCCATTTTCTAGAACCTTGCCAATAATTTTACCATTATCGTCTCTTACTATCTGTTCGTCTTTTTGAGTATGACCTATAACACTTCCATCTAAATCGACTATAAGACCATCTTTATCACGCTTGCCAATAACATTGCCATTTAAATCAACCACATCGCCATTTGGCATAACCCTTCCTATAAGTTTGCCATTTTCATCATAAACAGGAGTTCCAAGACAAATGCCGCCAATAACTCGACCACGAGTATCTACAATCTTGTCATCTTTTCTAACCGCTCCAATAACATTACCCTCGAAATCGACAACAGAAGAATCTGCTTTAGCTGTTCCTATAACTTGGTCGTTTAAGTCACACGCAAGCCTATCTTTCATATCGAGATATCCGATAGCATTGCCATCTAAATCAACAATGCTTCCATCAGGCAACATTTTACCTATGACATTACCATCTAAATCGACAACAGTTCCGTCAGGAAGAACTCTGCCAATAATATTGCCATTTACATCTCTTACAAATTGGTCATCAGCACCAAGCAACCCGATTTCTTCGCCATTTAAACCGACGACTTTTCCATTAGGCAGAACTCTACCTATAATATTGCCATCAGGGTCAAAAACAAACTTCTCGTTACCATCAACTTGCCCAATAACATTGCCATCTAAATCAACAACCGTACCATTAGGTTTCATATTGCCTATAATATTGCCATTCATATCAAGCACTTTATTATCAGGCCCCAATCTGCCAATAATATTGCCATTTAAATCTCTGGCATAATCTTGACTTCCTATTCTGCCAATAATGTTGCCATTCGCATCAACTACCGTACCGTCAGGAAGCAATCTCCCAATAACATTGCCGTTAGCATCAACCACTGTACCATCAGGCAGCGCCCAACCTATAATGTTACCGTTCTCATCATATATTGGAATTCCTAATCGGCCAATTTCTTTGCCATTTAAATCAACGACAGAACCATCATCATTAGCTTTTCCTATAACCTTGCCGTTTAAATCCAAGGCTGTTCCATCAGTTAAAACCCTGCCTATTATGTCTCCATCAGGATTACGAATAAAATCTTCATAACCTTCGATTTGGCCAATTACATTACCATCAGGATCCAACACCCTGCCATTAGGTGCCATTTTACCAATAGACTTGCCGTTTAAATCAACGACATTGCCACCAGGTAACAATCTTCCAATAATGTTGCCCTTTAAATTTCTTGCTAATTTTTCTTTATTGCCAACTCTTGCTATGACATTACCATTAGCATCTACCACCGTACCGTCAGGCAGCAATCTTCCTATAACATTGCCATTAGCATCTACCACCGTCCCATCAGGCATAGCCCAACCGATAAGATTGCCATTTTCATCATATATTGGAATACCGACACCACCAAGCTCCTGCCCATCAAGACCATATGCTTTGTTAGAACCTGAACCAGTTATTCTCCCAAGCTCTGCCCCATCAATCCCAACAATGGAACCATCATCTTGCATATATCCTATAACCGAGCCATCTGGATTGATAATCGTGCCGTCAGGCATCAAAATGCCTATAGGCTTACCATCTGCTCCATAAATAACCTTACCTGCTTCACGAACACGGCCAATAACCTTACCTGCAAGGTCAACAACGGTACCATCACAAAGCATTTTGCCCACGATTTCGCCTTGGCTGTTAATTACAGAACCGTCATCTAATACTTTACCAATAATATTGTTATTATTATCGTATGCTTGTCCTGCTTCGACAGCCTTTCCGACAATAACGCCATCATCATTAATAACAGTTCCATCAAGCTGAGCAGTTCCTAATTTTTTACCTTCGGCATCAACAGCATCGCCATTTTCTAATATTTTACCCGCTATTTGATCATTAACATCACAAAACAACCTTCTATTTTGGGCGACACTTATTAAGTTTCCTAGTAAATCATATACCAGTCCGTCTTCCCCAACTTTACCTATCAAATTGCCATCTAAATCATAAACTTTGCCGTCATCGCCAATAGTTCCCATAATCTGGCCGGTTGGACTCATTGCATATCTTGGAACTCTTGAAGAACCTCCCTTATAAGATGCTCCGACATTGAAGGTTCTATCTTTTGCATCTTTGCAAATTAATTTATCAACCGCTCTTGCCCTTATTAAAACTTTTTCAGCACGATTTTGATTGGAGCCTCCGCCCATTCCCATATCTCTTGCACGTTCACGCCAAACTATTATTATGTTGTTCTGCATGGTTTCTGCAACAAGAGGTTCCCAAGTAAAGTCAATATTACAAGTTACCTCATCAGATAAAACTAAACCTGGCTGGCATTTATTGTCATATTTAAAACCTTCAGCAGGAGGCTTCGCAAGCTCAATAGAAACGATTTCAACGTTAAGATTGCCATATGTACCAACAGTAAGAACGCTGTCAGCTTTTGTGCCGACAGTAACATCTCCTAAGTCGACCACCTTCGGAGTATAATTAATTGGAGATCTACGGTCAGTTAAAAGACCGAATTCAAGAGCAGGATCATTTTGTTCAACTTCTGGAACCAACGGCAAAACATCATCTGTCCCCACAATTTTAATATCTTCATATTGTTCAACCTCTTCACCCCCACCCATAATAAAGGCAAGACCAATGAGGAAAAAAATCATAGAAATAATGCCTACTATTAAAATAATAGTATTGGTCTTTTTTAAATATATATCCGATGTACTGAGATTATTATCACTACTCATCGCGTTCTTACGACATTACATGAGATCCCTCTGCGAGCAAGATTTTCACAAAGAATGTCGCCTTCATTAAGGGTTTTTATCGGTCCTATTCTTAAATAAAAAGTTTCTTTTCCTGAGCCATCGGCTGGAGTATCTACAGAATAAAATGGTTCATAACCTTGAAGTAAATCCTTGTTCTGAGCTTCAATACTAGTCCACATT
Organism: Alphaproteobacteria bacterium; assembly: GCA_050175015.1. Taxonomy (GTDB): domain Bacteria; phylum Pseudomonadota; class Alphaproteobacteria; order JBFXJJ01; family JBFXJJ01; genus JBFXJJ01. The sequence goes on from JBFXJJ010000004.1 coordinate 53,596, forward strand.
TTTTCTAAGTTAGCAACATTAGTATCCGATGATATTTCAATCGAAATATTGTTTCTTATCGCCATACTTTCGGTTTTTTCTCTGCTTACAAAAAATGCTGGTCCAACATTTGAATCTCTAACTAAATCCATTCCGTTTTGAACATATTGAGCATTTGCCATATCTTGGGCAGCCGCAACCTTATGCAGCGATGACAATTCTGGTTCAGGAACGTCCCAAGCCGAAATAGCACTATTGTCATATTCAACCATATCAAGCCCAAAAGCAGGGTCTTTTCTAAGTTTTAGACATACTATTTTAGCCCCATTCCTTAGAACCATATCGCCAACGGCTTCAACAACAATTAATCGACCGTATTTTCCTCTCGTTCTAAAGCCGACAGGAACCTCGCTTTTCTGCACAATTAAATTAACCACAGGCCTTTGCAGCATATTAAGAGCTTTAGGACCTAAATCAATGTAGGTAAAAATATCATCTCTCCATACTCTCTCTGGAGCAATATCAACATCTGTAGGGTTGATAACGTAAACCTCTATATCAAATTTTATTTTTTCAGGGTCTACAGGAACATCACTCCACCAATTGCCTTTTTTATTATCACTCTGAGAATTTTTGCCGCCTTTAGCGCCACCAGCTCCTCCGAATGAAACTGAATTTGGAGTAGAGCCTGCAACCTGAACGCTGCCTTGCAATGGATTGTCTTCATCCGATACTTCAATATCAACAACTAAATGTGTCAGCCTTTCCGTGTTGATACCTTCGCTTCGTACATAAAAAACATACTTATTACCTGAACGACCTATCAAAACGATATTAGAGTCAACGCCAGCTGGCATTCCTGTTGCTGGCATAACTAAAATCTGATTGTGAGAAATCTGCTGTGCTGAGAAACTGCCAGAATCACCGACCCAAGCATCTTGAATATATTCCCAATCTGGAAAATTGATTAAGGTTATCATAGACTGCCGGATTCTTATCGGCATAATCGTTCCATTGGTCCAAACATATCTAGAATATGCAGGCTTAGTCTGACCTTCGCCCATATTGCGAAGCGGATCAAGCCAAGCTTTCTGTGTCATACCTAAGCTATAGCCCATATAGTCAAGATTCATAGGCTGATAAACCCCCTGAGATTCATTTATCTGAGTATCAACTTGATCTAAACTTTGAGAAATAGATAACGATGGTTTGATTACAAAACCAACCAAAACTATCAAAAATAAAATTTTTAACCTTATCTTAGCCATCATTATTTACCTATTTAATGCTGCCGCCCATTGATGTTCCATCATTACGTCTAAAAGAAAACTCTACAACCGTAAAGCCTAAAGGATTTTTTAAACGCTCCTCAAAGGGAACTCGTTTTCTTCTAAAAATTATTCTCAACTGCGCTGTCCAATTTGTTATTGTTGGGACTTCGGTTGTCGGCGTAATATCTGTCGTTTCATATTCCACCTGCCAAATTCCTTTGGACAGTTCATTTGAACTTAGTATTTTTACATCTCTTGTGAGTTTTTGACTACTTATTATTGCTAAAACCTTTTTCGCATTTTCTAAAAAGGATTGATAAACTGCTGGTGCTGACATTTCTTGCATTGGACCGTTATCAAGCCATCTTGCTTTCATTTCTTCCATATCATCAACAAAAGTATTGCTGATGAGAATATACTGGCGAACAAACGCCTCAGAAACAGTTCTGTTTCCTGTCAAATCAACTGCGTGTCTAATATTTACAATCTGTCTTTCTTTGTTGCTAAACGTCACCAAAAAAGGCTCTATTCTTACAAGAGGTACTATTTGGAAAATTGTAATAATTAAAACTATATTGCACAAAAAACTGACAACAGAAACAAGAGCGAAGGCTCTTGCTGTCCACAAATAACGTCTTTCAGCTAAACTTTCCGCAGAATAGCTGCTCAAGTATTCACTATCTTGAGAACCGTTTTCTTGTTCAATTTCTTGCATCAATAAAACCTTAAACTGCGGCTTCAGTTAACCATTCAGGAAGTCCTGGAAGCATCTCAACTGGCATACAAGCACAAGGAGAAACTTTTAATTCCGCAGGATCTTTACCAAAACTTACTGGCTCAGGTTCATAGATTGAACCTGGGATACAAGAGGTACATAAAAAAACCGAAATAAGTAACAAAAATTTTTTCAACATAATTCTCACCAAAATGTTATATAACTCCCTAATAATAATTAACTTATTTCAGAGATATTTGTCTACAAGCAGCAACGTAGCCTTTAAGCTAAACTTTATATTTTTTCTTTTTTTAGTATAGCTGCAAGGATTTAGAGGTATTGCAGCTTTAAAAAACAAAACTTTAAACCTGTGGATAAACTTTGATTTTTAAAGAATTTTTAAGCTTTTAGCTTCGAATCTTTTCGAATCTGATTAATTGTTAGTTACAACTTCAGACTGAGCATATCTTGTAACAGTAAAACCTAGCGGATTTAAAAGCAAATTAGTATAAAGCCTGCGATCTTTCCTAAAAATACATTCAACAGAAGCTGTCCAATTTCTTATAATGGGTTTCATTAAGGCTTCTTGCATATCATATGTTTTAAAATCAACCTGCCAAACAGCACTTCGACCTATCCTTTTTACTCCTACAATTTTTACTTCTCTGTTACTATGCTGCTCTAGAAATTTAATAATTCCTTTTTTATCCATTCGGTATTTTCTATAAATTTGAGGCGTAGATAAGAAGAAAACTATTCCTCCTGGAGAAAGCAGGCGAACCATTTCTCCTGGATCTTCAACAATAGTATTCAGAGATTCAACAAAAAGTCTTATAAAATTCTCGCGGACAATTTCTTTAGATGGAATGTTAGGATTTGCATGTTCAATACGAGCAATATCCTTAGATTCTTTAAAATCAAGTAAAAACAATGGATCAACATCTATCTGCGGGACAATTTGAAGCAATGATAATGAAAACAAAACATTTCCAACTAACATAACCATTGCTAAAAGGGTAAATAAACGCGCCAGCCACATGTAATACATGCGGCGTGGCGGTATATTTTCTTCTCTTCCCATACCAAGAAAACTTAAAGGAAGATTTGGTTTAACGTTATTGTCAGTAACAAGTACTGAATTTTCGGCCATTACTTAACTCTTTCTAAAATATTCCTTTAGAATGATGAACAACCTGTATCAATACCCATTCCTTCTAAAAGAGCAATTACTTGAGCGTCTAATTGAGCATCAAATTCTAAACTTTCTAAACGTTCTTGTAAATTAGTTAAAATAGCCTCTTTTATTTCGTCAGCAGAATCATCAGCAATGTTATCTGTAATGCTGAGCATAGCTTCAGTATCAGCACCAAGTGCACTAAAGATTGATTCCACAACATTTGCCCTGCTCTCAACAACATCATCTATAGTGCTGTCAAGAACGCCTGTAGCATTAGATGCAATTTCATCGTCAATATTTGTAAGCATATCTTCAACTGAAGCCAAGCTAGCTTCTTTATATGCCTTCAAAGCAGCAACAGCTTCTTCAAATTTAGTTGCATCAATAACTTCTAAACCACTAGAAATGTTATTATAGCCAAATTTTGAAAGTTCAGCCTTAAGTGTAACATCTAGTTCAGCAAGTGCTTTTTCGGCATTATCTCTAACTTCATGAAGCATCATTTCCTGTTTTCTAAGCTTCATCCATTTACTAATGCGATTTTCATCTAAGCAGTTATTAGAATTATTTTCACAAACCTTATAATCATTCCTATTAGAACTTACGCTGAGTTTAACATCTTGATCAACAAGAATATCACTTGAATCATAATTCTTGCTTAAATCATAAATTTGACCAAACTCACCCTTGTCCTCAAGCTTAGTGTACTCACCATAAAGTTTTTCACCTGTGGCAAGATTAAAATAAAGCGTCCAAGTATCAGGCATACCAGAATAAGGTGTTAAACTAGCATTGTTTTCATAAGGTTCAAAATAAACAAACTCCTTATATGGAGGCAACGGTGTTGTCAGAACTTTTTCTTGGTTAATCCCCGTAGTAGCTCCGCAACTAGCTGTCTTAGTTGGGTGACCAAACTCATCATAATCATAATAAGGGTCTTTTTTACACTTACTATATTGATCATAAAGTTCTTGTTGATCTTCCCATAATGGGAATTTATTTTTTACATCTCCCCACTTGCTTTGATCGGCATACAAATCTACTAATAAATCTTTGCCAACATTCCAAAACAAACGATCATGTTCTTTCATTTCTGCATCGGTAGCAGTACCTGCATCATAATCCATTTTGGCAAGTTCTTGATTGTATTTTTTTATCGCCTGCCCTGTAAGTCCGCCTCTTAATGCATATTCATTAGCTTCTGCACCGTCCATATTTTTACCATACCAAACTTCATCAGGATTAGAATAATATGTAGAAAGGCGAGCAATAGAACAAGCATCATTTAGCCTTAAGGCTTCTAGTGCAGCATTGTGTTCCTCAATGTTCTGTTGGTATCTTTCGATAAGAGCAACATCATCATACAATGTATTAAGCGTATTGTGAGCTTCCATTGCATCTTGAATTGTTTCTCTTGCCTCTGTGATATAATCTAAAACATTGGCTTTCTCTGGATTAGTAGCAACCTCTTTGGCTGTAACAAAAGAGAACCCGCTACTTGAGGCAGCTTCAATATTTTTAGCTGGAATAGAAATAGCTGTTATCAATGCTACTGTTAAAAATAATCGATTTTTATACCACATTTCCTTAGCTCCTTAAAAGTAATCCATAATTATTGAAGCGACTGCAAAACTGGCGCATCTGACGGATTAGAATTCAACAACATTTTCTTAAATGACTCACGACGTTGTTTTATAGCTTCCAACTCATTTTTCTGTGTTAAAACCTTGTTTAAAAGAGCTTTTGCTAAAACATTGGTTTTAGTAATCGTATTTAAATCGGCAGCTTCATCTATCTGTTCAACAAGAGCATCTATCTGATCTCTAGTATTATCCAAGTCTTTTTGAATAATAGCCAACCTAGAAAAGATACTAATAGCATCAACTTGGCTCGTTTGCTGTCTCATTAGCATTTGATGAGAAACTTCATCAAGAGTGCCAGAAATTTTTGTTGTGAAACTACCTTCAACAGCAGAACCGACACTAAGAGGATCCTCTAAATCAATGCTTGAACCACTTGATTTCAAACCGCTAATAGTAGCACTAAAAGCACTATCAGAAGAAACACTACTCTTCAAAAGAGAAAGTTCTGGTACGCCTGTGATTTCCTCATTGTCGCCCATAACACCTTTTCTTAAATAAGTATTATAATCTGAAACTTTCTTTTCTAAATCGTTGTCTCTCTCATCAGCAAGATCTGTTCTCTTTTTGGCTGTATTTATAGCTTTTGTTTCTTTAAAGTCTAAAGGCTTATTGGCCTCCAGAGCCATACAAAACTGACAACAAATACAAGCGCATGATGTACAGGGGTATGGGCAACAGCACCATATTACTATACACAAATTACAAGCGAACGAACTTTTCAATGGTATTGATACCATCATTAAAAGTGCTGCTAAAAAACTTAACATTTTGCGACGCATGGCTTTGCTCCAATAAACTTTGTTTAACTTTTTCAAAATAAACTTTTACTACTATTTCCAGAAATTAAACGTATCTTTCTTAATCAACTTATCAGCATAACTGTCAACATCAGTATCTTTTAACGCATTTCCAGTTACATCAGAATCTTTTACACTCTGAACTTTTTCACCCAAAGCGTCACCTAATCTAAGCGGCATTTCAGATATATCCCTGAGCATTGCTGTTCTAATTTCCTGCGTTTCTAATTCAACAAGACTTAAAAGAATTTCTGTTTGAATTATAACGGCAACAGAGTTAGCTCTCCAAGCTTCGGCTAAACTTATCACAGGACCGTCGCCGCTACTTGAAGAAGATGAACCTCCTGAACTACCAGAACCTGAACTGCTATTGTTTCTATCTTCAATTTCGCTAGCATCAATCTCACCCAATGGATCAATCTTTTTACCATTTTCATGGAGTTCCAAGTGAAGGTGGGCACCAGTTGACATACCTGTATGTCCAACCTGACCGATAACCTGTCCTTTGGAGACCTTTTGACCAGGACTTACACCAACACTATTCATATGAGCGTAAAGTGTTGAATAACCATTGGCGTGCTTGATTTCAACGCGGTTACCATAACCACCACCACAACTACGATTACCTTCAACACACCCAGTAACAACAGTTCCAACGGTTCCATCACCCGCAGCGTGAAGATCAGTACCTTTTGCTGCTGCAATATCAATACCACCATGGTTACTTTGTTTTCCTGTTACAGGGTGAACACGAGGACCAAATTTAGATGAAATACGACCACTACAAACACCAAGAATATCTAAATCTAAATCTTTTTTCTCTTCATCAGCCTCTTCTTCTGGTTCTTCCTCTTTCTCTTCTTGTGTTTCTTGCTTAGATGCTGTCGTTACCGTAGCATCAGATGGAATTTTCAAGTATTCATCAAGAACTTTATTAATTTTATCTGTAAAAACGCCATCAGCCACAGCCTTTTTGGCTCTAAGGGCTTCAGCATAAAGAATTGATAAATTAGTTTTATATAAATCTTGCCTTTTTGAGAAAAGTCCCTGAACCAATTCTCCAGACATAGCACCGCTTGAGTTAATAAAGATATCACTATTACCAGTTACAAACCCCGCAACACTATCAATCGAACCAGAACCTTCTTCTGAAAGCATACTGTTAAGTTCTTCGGTCTTAGCATCTGATAAAAATGGTTTACCGCCTATTTTACCTAAACCTTTGCCGAGTTTTTCATGATCACCCAACAAATTACGATCAGATGTCTTATCTAGGATTTCCTGCCAATTATCTCCTATTTTAGCTTTTAATAAAGCATCTAGGGATTCTATCTCGCTAGAAATCTGCTTATTTAATTCTTTATCGGCCTCAAGGTTTTCTTGTCTAGCGCTATCTCTTGCACAATCAGGACCGCTCCAAGCCTTTGCTTCTTCTGAATAGGCAAAAGCAAAAGTCAAAAGAACTAAATATATAGTTTTAATAATATACTTTGTCATAAAATTCATGTCCTTTTCCAATTGTTACCTTGAAGTCTATTCACTCTTTGTTGCCAAACTTTCAGGATCACTTGTAGCAACCAAAGATGAGAAGCCTGAACGTTCAGAATTGCCTGCCATCAAAAAGAGCTGAGCAACAAGCAGATTGTTATACATAAGATCTAATTTATTAGCGTGCTTTATTGTGCAATCGATTGTCTTACACTGATTAACTGCCTCGATAACCTTATCGATAGTTTCTTTCATTTTGTTATTATATTCAATAACAGAAACAACCTGACCATAAGACATCGAACTCATCAAATTTGACATTTGATTTTTCTTTTTAGAGGCTTCATTGTAATTAACTGAATTGCCTGAGTTAAAAATAACTTTAATATCGCTTATAAATTTTTCAGCTGCGGCATCTGGATCATCTGCCATCGATGCAGCCGTGTCAGAAGTATCGCTAGGAACAATAGGTCTAAACAATTCTAACTTAAGTGTTGAAACATCATCAAAAAGACCATCTGAAGAAAATGTACCATAAGTTTTCTCAATAAGCTTCATTTCATCAAGAGAGTTTTGTATCAAATCAGTCCTATCATATTCATACTTCTTTTCTTCATTAAGAGTATCTTGATCATCTTGGTCGCTTATAAAGCCAAGAATTGCGGAGTGAGCCCTTGCTTCATTCGAGGCAATAGTTACCAAAGCCAAGATTGATAAAAATGAAAACAATCGTTTTAACATAATCGAAATCCCTTTCTTAGTAAAATTTTGCCTCTATTACTTCTTATTAACTTCCCACTCTAACGCACCTTCTCTAATGATAACAGCGGTTGAAACTTCTAAATAATTAGTATAAATTTCAAGCATCTGTTTAGCATAAAGAGTATTACTTAGCGCCAAGAGGTTACCATTAGCTAAATCATCTCTAATTGTAGACGAAGTAGAAATTGTCTTTTTTAAGTCCTCTGATGTTTTGAGAACCTGTTTAGCCGTAGATCTAACAGCAATAGCTCCACTAAAGGCCTCACTAGTTGCACCTTCGAGTAAAACTCTAGCATCTTCCACGTTTTCTTTATATTGTTTTGCAGTGAGATCTTCACTTCTCTTTAAGAAACTTTCCACTTTTGATTTAACGGTATCAGCATTTTCATAACTATCTTTGCTTATACCCCATTTCTTGAGCGTATCATTGTCCTTAATTGTCTTAGCTACACCTTTGAAATTGCCTTCCATTGAGTTTTTCAAATAATCAAAAGTTGACTTTCCTGGAGTGCCTATTTTGTTATAGGTGCTTTCTAACATATCATTAATTTCGACATATTTTTTAATCTGCTGCACACCATTTTTGACGATATCGGTAGTTGTCGAAACAGCTTTGGTATCGGTAACAGGATAGTTACAAGGAGCACAACCGCCACCACCGCCGCCAGCAGAAGAAAGTCCGCTGCTAACACTAGATGTAACACCAGAAGCTAAAGAACTAACATCCGCTACACTACTCAAACTATCTGTTAAGTTGCTGACATCGGCTAAACTGCTTAAATCGGCACTTCCCATTAAATCTGACAATGAACCAAGATCAGCTATACTGCTTAAAGCTCCAGTATCAACCAAATCTTTTAAAGCTCCCATATCTGCCAAATCTTTCAACGCACCAAGATCTGCAATATCCTTAAGAGCGCTAAGATCCGTCAAATCTTTTAAAGCTCCAAGATCTGTTAAATCTTTTAAAACACTCAAATCAGCCAAATCAGTTAGATTACCAAGATTAGCAAGATCTGTAATTGAACTTAAATCTGCCAAATCTTTTAAACTACCAATATCAACCAAATCCGTTAATGTACTTAAATCACCCAAATCTTTGAGAACACCCAAGTTGGTTAAATCAGTCAATGAACTTAAATCAACCATACTTGTTAAAGAGCTTAAATCTGTGAGTTTAGAAAGAGAATCTGTATCTAACAAACTAGTTAATGAACCAAGGGCTGCCAAATCTTTCAGACCTCCCAAGTCACCGATGTTAGCCAAAGAGCTCAAACTTGCTATTGAAGATAAATCTTTTAAAGAACTTGTTAGATTTTCAATATTAGCAATATTTTTTATTGAATCTAATCCACTAGTAAGGGCTCCAATATCTGCCAATTTGGTTAAAGAGTCCAAACCTGCGATATCGCTCAAGGAACTTATATTTGTTAAGTCCGATAAAGAACCGACATCAACCAATTTTGTTATTGAACTCAAATCTGACAAGTTTGATAAAGAGCTTATGCTTTCCAAGACACCGGTGTTAGTTAAGTCAGTGATGTCTTTTATAACCCCTAAATCAGCCAATTTAGATAAATCATCTAAAGAGCCTGCATCGGCAATCTTCTGCAAAGCTTCAAGATCAACGTTTGACAAAGACTTGCTATCAAGCCCCATACTTGATAATGTGCTTTCTAATTCACTGCTGACTGCTGTTTGAGCGGTGCTTTTAGCTGAACTAGCTACATTTGATAAAACACTATCTACGTTAGCTTTTGGTGATACAAAAACTAAAAATGTAAAAAGCATTAATGTAGGAACAAAAAATTTTACTTTCATGGAAAAGCCCTTATAAAAAATTTTATACTTCAATTTAATACTTTACTTCTTATTATATTATCAAAAAAACATATATAATGCGAATTAATTTATATTAAACTTATATTAATTTTTTAACTAAAATTTTATCTTATTATATTTAATTTTTAAAAAAATCTTTGTTAAACAGATGGTTATGGCCATAAAAAACAACAATAATACGGCTTATTTCTTTAATATAATTCACATAAAAAAACCCATTTGGAGTTCTTTAATTAAGAATCCTAATAGGCTTTTCTATGTTTTTGATTATTTTAAAAGTAAAAAATTGCTTTAATTAAGCTTCTTTACGATTCGCCACTTTTTCAATTCTACGTCTAATGCGTCTTGCTTCTTCAGTTAATTTGCTTTTTGATGTAGAAAGCAAGAAAGCATCAATTCCACCCTTGTGTTCAATGGTGCGTAAAGTGCTTGAACAAATACGCATAGAAATCGTTGTTTGCAGAGTTTCACTTAAAAGTGAAACATTTTGAAGATTTGGTAAAAATCTACGACGAGTTTTATTGTTAGCGTGGCTAACATTATTTCCTGTCATAACTCCCTTACCTGTTAATGTACAGCGCTTTGCCATATCCTTGTCCTTTCGTTAATGCCTCATATTTTATTGCCGCATAAATAATATGCCGAGAAAATCTCTCAATAAAGCGATATATTTAAGTCTTTTTGCCATATTCCGTCAAGCAAAAAAAATCTTAAATACTAACTTTATACGTTAATATTTAAGATTTTTTAGTTTATTTAAGTAATTTTAGTAGATGCCAACTGGTCTGTCTGGGTGTTTTTGATGAGCTTCAAAAGCTGAGGCTTTAAGAGCCCACTCACTTAAATATTTAACTGAAACTGAATCATCATAAGAATCTAAGTCGGATAAACCTTTTAAATCGTCAAAAACTTTTAAATCGACAAGAATCTTTAAATCACCATTATCAGCCAACTGCTTAAGGTATGGCAAATCATCGATGTTTTTTAAAGAACCTAAACCTGTCATCTGTTTTAAAGCTCCAATGTTTGTCGCATAAGAGATTGACTTTAACTCTGTAATATCTTTAATTTTGCCCGAAGCCGCAAAATCCTTTATTGAGTTAATATTTCCAAGGTCTTTAAAACCATCAACCTTAGCAAGTTCATCTAAAGAACCATCATCTTTAAGTTCTTTAATAACAGCCAAATCAGCAATGCTTTTCAAAGCTCCAGTGTCCGCAATTTCTTTGATTGCAGCTAAATCCTTATCGCTTTTTAAAACACCTGAAGTTGACAATTCTTTCAAGGTTGATAAATCAGAAACGTTTTTCAACACACCAGAATCACTAAGACTTTTTAAACTGCCGTTTTGGGCAAAACGTTCCAAAGAACCGAGATTATCGAAACCTTCGAGATTATCGCCAAGTCCGCCTTCTTTTAATTTAGCGATGATATCTTTTGCTTTTGTACCAGAAGCAACTTCTTTAACAAAAAGATTAGCAATAGCTTCGTCCATAGAATTTGCACCAAACTCCATTTCTTTTTTAAAAAGAATTGTAGCCGCGCCCTCATCGGTTTTAGCTCCAGCTTTTAATTCTGCTTTAAAAAGATTAGGAAAGGCTTCTTTTAACATCTTAGGCTCAAGCTTAACATCTCCAACCGACGTTGTAGCTTCTTCTGCACAAATAGCATTAATAGGAAGTAACACTGATATTAACAATAGCGCCAATACCGAAATTAAAGATACCTTTTTCATTGAAAAAACCTCTTTATTTGAGTTGACATTACCTTATATAATAACAAAGAAACGCAAATAAAGCGAATTAATTTTATATTAAATTGTATTAATTTTTATAAAAAATATTTTTCATCGAATACAAACTGCTGAAAACAAAAATATTGTATGCAATTAATCAAACAACGCATCAATATCATTTTGATTAATTGTTACGCCACTTGGCTTTTCTTCCGTTTGAGGAGCCGCAACATCTTTTTTCACATTTTTTTTACCAACAGAATCGCTAGAACCAGGTGTCTTCTTTGCCACCTCTTCTCCTCCAAGCATAGCGTCAATTTGATCTTGCGTTACGCCTTGACCTTTTAAAGCGGGACCATTCAAATATTTTTTATATTCATCGGTTTCAACTTCTTTTTCAACTTTGATACTTTGAATTGCTTTTTCGCCCCACATTGAAATCAGAGAATTAACTCTTTTTTCTACATATTGCATTGCTCTGATAACTTTAGTTACTCTTTGACCTGTAATATCTTGAAAAGAGCAAGAAACAATAATATTAGATGTACTGTCACAAATTTTATCAAGAGCGTTTATGATATCTGGATCAGAGACCTTCTCTTTTATTTCGCACACAAGATCATCTATATTCTCGGAGTTTTCCATTATGTCTGATGTTGCCTGTTCTGTGGCTTCAATAACAGCATCAAGTTCATCACTAATTTCGGTAAAATGATCGTCAGGATTTTTAATAAGAGCTATTTCTTTCTTAATTTTTTGAATATGCATCATTAAGTCAGTCAGACCCTTCTTCAAGGTTAAAACTTCTTTGGGTCCTACAATTTGTTCTTTTGCAGCTTCGTTCACGTTACTATAATCCCCCGATTTTAATAAATTAAAAACTCTTCACTTCGTTGATAACAACCAACAATAGTCTACCAAAAGACTTTTTCTTAAAAAAATTAAAGATAGTTATTTTTTTGCAAAAAAGAAATATATTATTAAAATAAAGCTATTACTCTGTTAATAACTTAAGAATTGCGTGCTTCTTTTTACCTGAAGACAGTTTTATTTTATCATCTTTTAGAAGCTCTTTAGTAATAACAAAATTTTCATCTGTAATAACATCATCGTTAACTCTAGCCCCGCCCTGCTTAATCAAACGACGGACTTCGCCATTAGACTCGCAAAGACCAATATCTCTAAAAGCTTTAACAATAGGAAGCCCTTCTGATAATTCTTTAATGCTGACATCTATGCTCGGCAGATTGCCGCCAACCAAACCTTCTTCAAACGTCTTACGAGCAGTTTCCGCAGCTTCATTAGCTAAATCCTCCCCGTGACAGAGTTTTGTTGCTTCAAAAGCTAAAACTTTTTTAGCTTCATTTATTTCGGCATCTTTTAACTGCTCAAGCTTTTCAATTTCTGAAATTGGCAGCTCAGTGAAAAATCTTAAAAAACGTCCAACATCTTTATCTTCCGTATTACGCCAAAACTGCCAGTAATCATAAGCAGATAGCTTCTCTTGATTAAGCCAGACAGCTCCGCCTACTGATTTACCCATCTTCGCGCCAGAAGATGTTGTAATTAGAGGAACTGTTAATCCAAAGACTTCTTTAGCATCGATTCTTCTGGTTAACTCAACACCATTGATGATGTTACCCCACTGGTCAGATCCCCCCATTTGCAAGGTCACTTTGTGCTTACGTGATAGTTCCAAAAAGTCATATGCTTGAAGAATCATATAATTGAACTCTAGAAACGTTAAAGGCTGTTCTCTATCTAGGCGCAGTTTTACTGACTCGAATGAAAGCATACGATTAATAGTAAAATGAACACCATAATCTCTTAAAAAGGATATATAAGACAGGTTATCAAGCCAATCAGCATTATTTACCATAACGGCACTATTATCACCGTTGTCAAAATTAAGATATTTCTCAAAAACCTTTTTTATGCCGCTCATATTTTTGTTAATAGCGGCATCATCGAGCAACGGCCTGCTGTCATCACGAAAGGAAGGATCTCCAATTTTAGATGTTCCGCCTCCCATAAGCACTATCGGCTTATGTCCCATTTTTTGGAACCATCTTAAAAACATTATTGTTAACAAACTGCCGACGTGCAGACTATCTGCGGTACAGTCATAACCAAGGTAACCAACAACCATTTCTTTCGAGAGTTTCTCGTCTAATTCTTCAAGATTTGTACATTGATTTAAAAAACCACGTTCTTTTATTACTTTTAAAAATTCTGATTTCATATTAAATACCTTCAGTTATTTGTTAACCAATATGATGATATACTTTATATGTTTATTTAAAAAAATAATAAAGAGGATTTAAACGACTTATGGAAGTTATTAGACCAATGACAGCTCTAGGAATGATGAGCGGAACTTCGATTGATGGTGTTGACGCCGCACTCATTATTACAGACGGAATTGATATTTATGAGACTGGCCCTGCAATAACCCGTCATTATGATGAAGAATTAAAGAATAAAATAAGATCTATTTTATGGTTAGAAGGCCCTGAAAACGCAGAAAAAATTGCTGAAGTTGAAAAAGACGTTACTCTTTTCCACGCCGAGGTTGCTAAAAATCTTTTAGAAAACAGCTGCCTCGAACCAGTTGATATTGATGTCGTAGGTTTTCATGGTCATACTATTCTTCACAACCCATCAGAAAGAAAAACGCATCAAATTGGTAATGGAAAATTACTCGCCGATGAACTCGGAATTGAAGTTATTAACCGTTTCCGTAATGTTGATGTTACCTGCGGTGGTCAAGGCGCTCCTCTTGTACCTGTTTTCCACGAAGCTATGACTAGAAATATTGAGCGTCCCGTTGCGGTTCTTAATATCGGCGGCGTTGCAAATTTTACTTGGATTGGAGAAAATGGTGAACTCTTAGCTTTTGATACTGGCCCTGGCAATGCAATGATTGATGACTGGGTCAATAAAACCACCGATTCTGCGATGGATTACGACGGTAATTTTGCGGTCAAAGGAAACGTTGAGCAAAAAATCTTAAACAAAATGATGTCTAATGAATATTTCATAAAAATTCCGCCAAAATCTTTAGACCGTAATGAGTTTATGAAATATATGCAGGACCTTGAAGGAATGTCTCCCGAAGATGGAGCCGCAACTCTTACAGCTTTCACAGCTGAAGCGGTTGCATATGCCGTTCAAAAGCATTTTCCAAAGCCTGTTAAACAAATAATCGTTAGCGGCGGCGGCGCAAGAAACCCAACATTGATGCGTATGATTCGCCAAAGAGTCCCGATTGATGTTGTAAAAGCTTCTTCTTTAGGTTGGAACGGTGATGCTTTTGAAGCTCAAGCTTTTGCCTTTTTAGCTGTGCGCAGTGTTTTTGGCTTGCCAATAAGCTTTGCCTCAACAACTGGGGTGCCTCACGCAACCTCTGGAGGAACCAGACATTTCCCTAAAAATCCATCAATGGCTATAAAATAAGCTAATGAAAAAATACTTTGATTGCAGACTTTGATAAAACCGGTAATGAAATCTCAATTTTTGAATAATCATTAGGTTGCTTTAATCTTTAGCTTATAGTTATTTATGCTTAAATATTGGCTTATTATAACATATGAAAGCAATAAAAAAGCTTCAGTAAAATACTGAAGCTTTTTTATTATTTTATCTTCTTTTTAGTGGCTTTTTTACTCTTTTAAGCTCTCTAAGAACATAAGAAGAAACGACTTGATGTAAATCCAACAACTGATCGCCAAGGTAGTGGTCAGCCTCAGGAAGTTGGTGATATTGAACCTTTATATTTTTTTGAGCATTTAGCTTTCTTGCAAGGTTAGCAACAGCAGGCTCAGAAACAACTTCATCTTTTGCCCCCTGAACAATAAGTCCAGAAGATGGACAAGGAGCTAAAAATGAAAAATCTTTAGTCCCTGCGGGAGGAGAAACAGAGATAAAACCTTCTATTTCTGGACGGCGCATCAAAAGCTGCATACCAATCCATGCTCCAAAAGAATATCCTGCGACCCAGCACTCAGAAGACTCCGGATTCATTGATTGAAGCCAATCAAGAGCTGATGCGGCATCGCTAAGCTCACCAGGACCACCCTCAAAAACCCTTTGAGAACGTCCGACACTTCTAAAATTAAACCGCAAAACGGAAAAACCTAAACGTGTAAAACATTTAAATAAGGTATAAACGACCTTATTATTCATATTCCCACCTAATCTTGGGTGGGGATGCAGAATAATAGCAAGAGGAGCCCTTGATTTTTCGCTATGATGATAACGCCCTTCCAGTCTTCCTTCCGAGCCGTTAAAAGTTACTTCTGGCATTTTTACCTATCAACCTATTATGATTGTTATTGTGCAAAACTTTACGAATATAAATGTATAATATAAAAATTATTATTATATAAAGTTAATTTTTTATAAAAATGAGTGTTTATATGTTTAAGTTTTTAAAAGATGAAATTGATTCTATCATTTCCAGAGACCCTGCCGCCCAATCACGTCTTGAGGTTTTACTTTGCTATCAGGGTTTTCACGCAATTATTTTCTACCGTATTTCTAACTTTTTATGGCACCATAAATTAAAATTATGCGCTAAGATAGTAGCAACAATAGCAAGATGGCTTACAGGTATAGAAATCCACCCAGCAGCTCGACTCGGCAAAAGAATCTTTATTGATCACGGTTTTGGTCTAGTAATCGGTGAAACAGCAGAAGTTGGAGATGATGTAACCTTGTATCACGATGTCACATTAGGTGGAACGTCAACTATAAAGAGCGACGGCTCTTTGGACAAAGGAAAACGTCACCCAACATTAAAATCTGGTGTCATTATTGGTGCTGGAGCTCAAATTCTTGGACCAATAACAGTCGGCAAAGATGCTAGGGTTGGCTCTAACGCCGTCGTTTTAAAAGATGTTCCTGAAAATGTAACCGTTGTTGGAATACCTGCAAAAATATCAGGCTCTGGAGATCATAAATTCGCAGCATATGCAACTCCAATAGACTGCAATATGCCCGACCCCATAACTAAGACCCTTGAAAAAATGCAGAAAGAGATAGAGGAGTTAAAAAAACAAATTGCCTCAAAATAATTAAATTTATTTTAGTTTTTTCAAAAACATATATATCATTACTTTAATACAACCATATTATTTTAAAATTTTTGGTTTAAAGATTTTTAATCAAACTTTAAATTAGGTACATCAATGAGTGATATTGATAATATTTCCCTATTCGATTCCATAAAGGAACCTTTAAGAAGTGAAATTAACAAAGCCATCTCGTGCCGCAGCTTTGTTGCAAACGAACAAATAATTGATTTAAACAGCAATGGTGAAGATGTTATTTTTGTATGTGAAGGGCGTGTTAGAGTTATAATTTATTCTTTATCAGGGAGAGAAATTGCCCTAGATGAAATTGGTGAAGGAAGCTTTTTTGGAGAGCTTGCAGCAATTGATGGTTTTCCACGATCTGCAAATGTTATGGCTGTTACAGATACAACTCTGGCTTTTCTTTCTGCTGATAATTTCTTGAAAGTATTAAAAGAAGATGCTTCGATTAGCCTAAAAGTTATGCGGAAACTCACCAGAATTATGCGGCAGGCAACAACTCGCATTATTGATTTAAGCACCCTAGGCTCCAACAACCGCGTTCACGGTGAACTTTTAAGATTAGGCAAAAGCGCCGCTGTTATTAATAACAAACCAACATTAAGCCCAATACCAACTCATAGCGAAATAGCAAGCAGAGTGAGTACCTCAAGAGAAACTGTTGCTAGAGTTATGAACGATTTAGCCCGCAAAAATATAATTAAACGAACAAGCAGCTCAATTATATTTCTGGATATGAATAAATTAGAAAATATGGTTGAAGAAGTTAAAGGGGAATAATTTATGGTTATATCTTTTGACTTTTCTAATAAGAATTTCCTCAAACAACAAGATTTACAATCATAAATATTATTTATAAATGCGAAATTAAGGGAAAGCATTATTTATGAATTTAGATTTATAAAAAACTCGAAAATCAAAAAGCACTTTACAGTTTCATTAAATCTTAAAGCTTTTTATTAGCTTGATTTTGTGGCATCTTTCTTAACGATTTAAACCCTATAGGTTATAAATACTGAAAATTTGTTACAAAACGTATCTCCAAAATTGAGCATAATCAATCTCATAAACAACAAAATGTTAATGCCATTTTGATTTTTAACATTCACAAAATGGTTTGTTTGATATAATATGCTGTAAGAGCTTTATGATACTGAGGATTTCTGCCTTATTAGCCATAAAACTTGCTAATAATAACTACCAGGTAAAAGGAACGACATAGACCATCTTTTAGCAGCGTTAATTTTTGTAATTAAACAAAATTTATCCAATACAAGCATAATGTTTTTCTATGTTTTTAACCTTTTAAGTGCATAAACAATCAGTGTCTTTAAGCCCTGCTTAAAAACTGGCTCTAAAAATGGGATTTTTATTTTTTAAACCAATTTTAAAACAACTATAACTCCGTTTTTCGAGCTGGTCAATACGTTTTTTTATTTTTTATTATAACTTAGAATAAGGATGCATCTTCCCCATGTATCAAAACAAAAGAGTAACTTTAACAATAAATAAAAACAACCACAAAAACTGTTAAGGAACCCCATATGATTTCCGAAATACGAAATAAAGAGTTCCGTAACCGACTTGCTCAAATAATAAATGGTGAAAGTCCTTTTGTTTGGGCAAAAAAAGTGGGCATACCAAGCGGAACGTTTGCTAGAATCTGGAACGAAGGTACAGTTCCAAAATACGAACATCTTTGTAAAATATCTGATTGCTGCAACATTAACCTTAATTGGCTGTTAAAAGGCGAAGGCTTAATGAAGCAGGATAATTTGACTAATAAATCTGCGGAACATACTATTCCTGTTATAGGTTTTGCTAGCTGCGGTCTATCTATGGGCTGGCTAAACGAAGAAAAACTTGATTATCAAATTTTAGTTCCACAAAACATTATGGATAAAAAAGCTTTCGCTATAGTTGCCAAAGGAAAATCGATGATTCCTGAAGGGATAGCTGAGAATTCAACCTGTATTGTTGCTCCATCATTGTTACCTATAAAAGGATATCCTGTTTATATCAAATCTATCGTTTTTAATAATGGGCAAAAAACTTTTGTGTCTAGTATCAAAAGATTTGAGGGCAATAAAGACAATCACCTTTTGCTAAAAGGGTGGCTAGATCCAGATGAAAAAGGAATACAAGAGCCTTTTGTAGAACAACGAGAATCATCAAGTGTTGATATGTTTGCCCCTATTGTTTGTGTTTTTAGCCCTCAATATCCTCCATATGCGGTGAAAGATAACAATGTTCATAATTTCTCTGAAAATATCGATGTAACAAAACTTGCTCAATGCTTAGAAGCGATTGAAAAAACCAAGTCATCTTTAGATATAGTTAAACAGTCAAAAATAGCAGCTCTGCTTTATCAACATACTGTAAACAATGAAAATATTGATGAAAATTATCTGTCTGAACTAATAGATTTAGCCAAATAAAAAGGATTAGCAGCAAAATTTTGATAAACACTAACTTTATGACGTTTGCTGCATAATGTTTTAATACAAAAAAGCCTAGAAAATTAATTCTAGGCTTCTTTATTAATAAAAATTAACTTACCTAACGATTTATCTTATAAAACAAAAGCAAATTTTATGTTTTCTTACGCTGCTCCAACCTATCAGCCTTAAAACCTGCCTTAAGCGTTCTTAGAAGCGGAAGTCTCTTTTGCCCTCTTTTATGTCATAAATATGCTCAGTTGCTATTCTTCTAACCTTTTCGTTTGGAATTTTTAAAAGCTCTTTTTCTATCATTTCCTCGCCAAGTTTTTTCGTCTCTTCGCTGGCATAATCTTCTAAATATTCTTTTAATGTCATTAAAGCATTAGGGTGGCAGCAATTCAAAATCTGGCCATTTTTGCAAAGGCTCATAAAACGATCACCGGTTCTCCCTTCACGATAACAAGCCGTACAAAAACTAGGAATGTGACCCATTTTCATAAGCCAATTAACTATCTCATCTAAGGTTCTGGTATCACTGACATCAAACTGTTCAGATTTTTTATCATCTTCTTCAGCTTCATAATATCCGCCGACACTCGTTCTTGAAGCACCGCTTATTTGCGATATTCCCAAAGGAAGAACCTTCTCTCTGACCGCTTGACTTTCTCTTGTAGATATAATCATACCAGTATAAGGCACTGATATTCTGATAAGCGCGCATAGTTTAGCAAAAATATCATCACTAATACTGTTATCAAAAGCATTAGGGTCAATATCATCCGCATGCTTAATACGAGGAACACTAATTGTATGAGGTCCAACACCAAAGGCTGCTTCTAAATGTTCTGCGTGCATTAAAAGCGCAGCAAATTCATAGCGGTAAAGTTCTAAACCAAACAAAACACCAAGCCCAACGTCATCTATTCCGCCCTGCATAGCTCTATCCATCGCTTCGGTATGATATGAATAATTATGTTTGGGACCTGTTGGGTGAAGCTTTTCATAACTTTCTCGGTGGTATGTTTCTTGAAAAAGAATGTATGTTCCAATTCCAGCATCTTTTAACTTTTTATAGTCTTCAACCTTTGTTGCCGCAATATTGACATTAACTCTGCGAATAGCACCGTTTTTATGCTTGATGCTGTAGATTGTCTTGATGCACTCAAGAATATACTCGATTGGGTTATTAACAGGGTCTTCACCAGCCTCTAATGCTAATCTTTTATGCCCCATATCCTGAAGCGCGGTAACTTCTTTAACGATTTCTTCCTGCGTTAATTTTTTGCGTGCGATTTTTTTGTTTTTAACGTGATATGGGCAATAAACACAGCCGTTAACGCAATAATTGGAAAGATAAAGCGGTGCAAACAAAACAATTCTGTTTCCATAAAAATCTCTTTTGATTTGTTCTGCTAAAGCGTACATTTCTTGAACTTTTTCAGGAATATCACAATCGAGAAGCACCGAAGCTTCTCTATGTGTTAAGCCTTTTTTTAATCTAGCTTTGTTGAGCAGTTCATCGATTAAAGCAACATTGTTTTTATTTGCAGCAGCATAAGCAAGCGTGGCCTCAACCTCATCGTGGTTGATAAATTCATCGGCTTGCAGTGATTTTGGATTATACATTTATTTTTTTCCTTAAAAGTCTTCCGAGTCAGATTTTCTTCCTCGTTAGTTATTTGAACTTACATGATTAGAATATGCGGTCTTAGCGCTGACCCCATCAAGCCTTCCTATTTTGCCTGACATTGCGCTTATGATGTCTTGAGGAGCATCAACAGCAAGGCTAATAATATTAATATTTTTTTCGCGGTAAGGGATTCCCATTCGCCCGATAATATACTGGCGGTATTCGTGCAAGACCGAATTAAGCCTGGCAACCGAATCTTCTTCTTCAATAATAATACCGATTACAGCAACCCGTGTTTCTATGGCACATCTCCTTTTACAAACCTGTTTTGCAAAAGACGTTTCTTAACCCATATTTTGAGTTGTTATTTTAAGAGTTTTGTCTTTTGCCTTAAAATGATTTCGGCATCAGAAATCTGATTTTTTAAATCTTTGCCGCAAGAAAAAAATCTCACAACGCAGATATCTTTTTTATACCACAAGACTTTTATACATTCAATAGCGTTTAAGGCTAGTTCTCAGCTATCTCTGCTAATTTTTTCATAATTTTCTTTACAGCTAAAAGTCGTTCTTTAGCCGTTGGAAGTTCTCTCATATAAACAATCTTATGGTCTGGTTTTATTTTTAGAACTGAACCATATTTAGAAATAAAGTTGATTAAACCTTGTGGATTAGGAAAACGATTTTCAAATAATGTTACAACGGCTCCCTTATGCCCTACTTCTATACGCTCAACATTGGCGATAAGACAAAGCCTTTTTAAATCCATCACTTCAAACAGATTTAAGACCTCGTCAGGCAGTTTTCCAAAACGGTCTATCATTTCCACCATCAAACCTTCACTCTCCTGCTCGTCTTTTAAATCGGCGATACGGCGGTACAATCCCATTCTTATACCCAAGTCTTTAATATACTCTTCTGGAATTAAAACAGGCATACCAGTATTAATCTGAGGAGAGAAGCTTTTTTGCTCAATTTCCTCTTGAGCCTTCCCATAGTTAGCAATCGCCTCCTCTAGCATATGCTGGTAAAGAGCCACACCAACCTCCTTGATATGTCCCGACTGTTCATCTCCTAGAAGATTTCCTGCCCCCCTGATGTCCATATCATAGCTTGCTAGAGAAAAGCCTGAACCAAGCGTATCTAACGTCTGCATTACTGAAAGCCTTTTTTCGGCGGTCTTGGTTATTTTCTTGTTCTCAGGAATGGTTAAATAAGCATATGCTCTTAACTTACTGCGCCCTACTCTTCCTCTTAACTGGTAAAGCTGCGACAAGCCAAACATATCTGACCTATGAACAATCATCGTATTAACAGACGGCATATCCAGACCTGATTCGATAATTGTTGTAGAAACCAAAACATCAGCTTCACCATCGGCAAAAGATGTCATAATGTCTTCAATATTTTTAGGTGTCATCTGCCCGTGAGCTACCGCTATTTTTAATTCGGGAACAATATCGTTTAAAGTTTCAACCAAACCGTCAATATCAGCAACCCTTGGACACACACAAAAACTCTGTCCGCCGCGATAACGCTCTCGCATCAACGCCTCTCTAATGATAACTCTGTCAAAAGGTGTTACAAAGGTTCTAACCGCCAGCCTGTCAACGGGAGGCGTACCGATAACCGAAAGCTCTCTAACTCCAGCCAAAGCCATTTGCAGTGTTCTTGGAATTGGCGTAGCGGTAAGGGTTAAAACGTGAATATCTGATTTAAGCTGTTTTAATCTCTCTTTATGCGCCACACCAAAATGTTGTTCTTCATCAACAATCAAAAGCCCAAGATTTTTAAAACCAACGGACTTTGCTAAAACAGCGTGAGTTCCAATAACAATATCTACCGTTCCATCGGCAAGCTCTCTCCTGATAACTTCTGCTTGTTTTGATGTTACAAGTCTTGAAAGCTGGGATATTCTAATCGGAAAGCCATTAAACCGCTCAACAAAATTCTTATAATGCTGCCTCGCTAAAAGGGTTGTAGGAACCACAACGGCAACCTGTGTTCCAGACATTGCACCGACGAAAGCCGCCCTTAGTGCCACTTCGGTTTTACCGAAACCAACATCACCACAAACGAGCCTGTCCATAGGTCTTCCCGTCCCTAAATCACCAATAACATCATTAATAGCCGACATTTGGTCATCAGTTTCCATATAAGGAAAACGGGCAACAAATTCATCATAAATACTTTCAGGCGGCAACATCGGATAAGCTTTTTTTAGCTGCCTTTCTGCGGCAATTCTAATCAATTCTGCCGCCATTTCCATAAGCTTCTTTTTAACTTTGGCTTTTCTAGACTGCCAAGCGACCCCGCCAAGCTTATCAAGTTGAACAAAATCACCTTCTGAGCCATAGCGAGTTACAACATTGATATTTTCGATTGGAACAAAAAGTTTGTCCCCGCCAAGATACGAAATAGCCAAACAATCGTGCCTAGCTCCTCCGGCTTCAATCGCCACCAAACCTTCATAACGTCCAATACCGTGTTCCTCGTGGACAACATAATCGCCTTCATTTAGCGTTGAAATATCGTTAATAAAATCTTTGCCTCTCTTTTTCCTTTTAGCAGGACGAGCAAGCCTTTCACCTAAAATATCCTGTTCTGCAATTACCAGAACATCATCAAACTTAAAACCGTGTTCTAGCGGCAGTGTTGTAATAAACAGCCCCGATTTATGGTTTGTTTCGTTGAAATTATCGATATGCTCTATTTTAGAAAAGCCCTTTTCCTCTAATAGATTTGCCAATCTATCCTCAGAACCTTCACTAAAAGCACCCAAAATAACCTTGCCGCCAGCATCTATTTCCGCAAAAACATCAAGCCTTAATTTTTTATAAACATTAGCAGGATCGCCTTTTTCACTAGCATAATGATATGCTATCCTTCCGCCGGCATTAATAATCTCGCCTTCTTTTTCAGGAGTGTTAAAAGGCGAAAAACAAACCGCCGATTTTTTCTCTAAAATATTTTCCAACTCATCTTTTGTCAGCCACATCGTTTCGGGATTAACAGGCTTGTAAACAAAGCCTTTGCCTTTAATTTTGACCGCTTCAGAACGAGCTTGAAAATATTCCAAAATTTGGGAATACCTTTCTTCAACCGCGCTGTCTGTTAAATTATCAACCGTAACTCTGGCGTTCGGCAAATAAGAAAATATCGTTTCTAAATTATCATAAAACAACGGCAGCCAATGTTCCATTCCTGCAAAATAACGACCAGATGAAATAGAGGTATAAAGCTCATCATTATCGGTAGCAACACCAAAGGTTTTGCGGTAGTTCATACGAAATCTTGAAATTGAAGCATTACTTAAAAAAACCTCTCTAACAGGTTTTAAAATAATGCTTTTTATTTTTGAAATTGTCCTCTGTGTAACGACATCAAACGTTTTTATTTCTTCAACCTCATCACCAAATAAATCAATGCGAAACGGCTCTTCGGCTCCTGTTGGGAAAACGTCGATAATACCGCCGCGCTTTGCATAATCGCCATACTCCATAACCTGTTCAACAAGATTATAGCCATTTTCAGCCAAATAACCTGAAAGCTTTGAAACATCTAATGTCTTTCCTCTAGTAATATTAAAAACTGATGCTGCAAAAAAATTAGACGGCGGGACTTTCTGCAAAACAGCATTAACTGTTGTGATGAGTAAAACAGGCTCATCTCCATTATTTTTAGCCAGCGCCGACAGGGCTTCAAGCCTTTTGGCTGTAATGTCAGATTTAGGAGAAACTCTGTCATAAGGAACGGTATCCCAAGCAGGAAACTCTAAAACCTTAACTTCAGGATAAAAAAAGGAAATAGCGTTAGCAATATATGCCATTCTAACGTCATCAGAAGCGATATGAATCACAGACTGTTTTTTCTTAAGCATTTCGGCAATAAAGTAAGCATCTAAGCCTATTGGAGCTCCAGCCAGGATTATTTTCCTAGAACTTAAAGCCGCATCATTAAGTTGTTTAAGTATATTATTTAACATATTGAATTATTTCGCTTTTTATATTAAAAATGACTTGGGGTGATTTTGATAGTTAATTTTCCTGTTATTATGGTTATAATATTTTTTTCAATAAGGCAAATTATAATCTTTTAGAGCATTGTATGAGACCAGAAATACTTTTTCCGCTTTTTGCAAAACTATCGAGCATTGATGGCATTGGAAGCCGAATTGAAAAGCTTCTAAACAAACTGCTTGGCGGCGATAAAATTGTCGACTTACTTTGGCACCGCCCCTATGGCATTATTCACCGCAAAAAATGCCGCAGTATTTCGGAATTAACGCCTGAGAATTATGCAACATTCCCCGCCACAGTCTTTGTTCACAAAAAACCTAACAATCGCAAAAGTCCTTACAAAGTTATTCTTCAAGATGATACAGGTGAAGTAACTCTCGTTTTTTTTAAAGCTAAAAGCGATTATATAGAAAAACTCCTGCCTATTGGCGAAACTCGCATAATAAGCGGTAAAATTGAAGCCTTTGGCGCTAGCCTGCAAATCACTCACCCTGACTATATGCTTCCTATAGCAAACGCCTCAGAAATTCCAGAATACGAACCAATTTATCATCTAACTGCTGGCATTTCTCAAAAAATGCTGTTTAAGATTATTCAAAAATCATTACAGAGAGTTCCTAACCTTGAAGAATGGCAGGATCTTAATCTTATAAAGCGTGAAAAATGGCTCAATTTTAAAGATTCTATTAAAAAACTGCATTCTCCCTCAAGTTACTCTGACATCGAGGCCTCATCACCAGTTAGAAGACGGCTTGCCTATGATGAATTTCTAGCAACGCAGCTGGCTCTTGCCTTAGTGAGGGAAAAGAATAAAAACTTAAAAGGACGTAGCATAAAAGGCAGTGGCGAGCTCTGCCGCAAAGTGTCAAACAGTCTGCCTTTTGAACTTACCAACGCTCAAAAAAGAGTTCTTAAAGAAATCTTTGCCGATATGGCATTAAACAGCAGAATGCTCCGCCTGCTTCAAGGGGACGTTGGAAGCGGCAAAACGATTGTCGCTCTTTTTGCTATGATGAATGCCATTGAAGCAGGTTTTCAAGCGGCTCTGATGGCTCCAACCGAAATTTTAGCCATTCAACACTACAACACCATTAAACCGCTCACAGACGCCGCAGGAATACGAATTGAGACTTTAACGGGTCGCAACAAAGGAAAATCCCGAGATGCCATTCTAGAAGACTTAAAAAATGGAAATATCGCTATTTTAATTGGAACCCACGCTCTATTTCAAGATGATGTTGAGTTTAAAGACTTGAGTTTGGCAATTATTGATGAACAGCACCGTTTCGGCGTTCACCAGCGCCTAGCCCTAACCAAAAAGGGCTACACTCCAGATGTCTTGCTTATGACCGCAACCCCCATTCCCAGAACACTCACGTTAACTTATTATGGGGATATGGATATTTCTAAAATTGATGAACTGCCGCCTCATAAAAAACCAATAAAAACCAGTGCTATTTCCTTAAATCGTATCTCTGATGTTATTGACGGCATCAACAGAACTATTATCGACGGCAGTCAAGTATATTGGGTCTGCCCGCTGGTCGAAGAATCAGAAAAATCTGATTTAGCTGCGGCGGAAATGCGTGCCGAATACTTAAAGAATATCTTAAATATTGAAATTGGTCTTGTTCACGGTCAAATGAAACCGTCAATCAAAGACGAAGTTATGTCTCGCTTCAAAAACGGCGATTTAAAAATTCTAGTTGCAACAACCGTAATTGAAGTTGGCGTAGATGTCCCTAATGCAACGGTTATGATTATTGAACACGCCGAACGCTTTGGATTGGCACAACTTCATCAATTACGAGGGAGGATAGGACGAGGCTCCAAAGAATCAAGCTGCATTTTGCTCTATTCTCAACCACTTTCTGATGTGGCTAAATCAAGACTTGATATAATGCGTCAAACAGAAGACGGCTTTAAAATTGCGGAAGAAGATTTAAGATTACGGGGAATCGGTGAAATCTTAGGATCCAAACAAAGCGGTATGCCTGATTTTAAAATTGCAGATCTCAATTTTGATAATGACTTACTTCAAATTGCCCGCAAAGACGCCAGCCTTATAATAAACCAAGATCCAAAGCTGGAAACTCCAAGAGGGCAAGCGTTAAAAACACTTTTATATCT
Organism: Alphaproteobacteria bacterium; assembly: GCA_050175015.1. Classification (GTDB taxonomy): domain Bacteria; phylum Pseudomonadota; class Alphaproteobacteria; order JBFXJJ01; family JBFXJJ01; genus JBFXJJ01. The sequence goes on from JBFXJJ010000004.1 coordinate 80,317, forward strand.
TTTTGAAAAAGATGCCAGCGTTATGACGATTAGAGCCTAGAACATATTTCATTTATGGTGTTTGGCAGTTAGTTGTATGCCATTGTTTTGCCTTACGGCAAAGCCTTAACAGGCAGGTTTTTACTTTTAGTAAAAGTAAAATCAAAACTTTTAATAAAAAAAGAATTTTAAGGTTCTTTACGGATTTTTTCAAAAAATCCTTAATCTGCACTTTTGCTATACCAAAAAAATTGGGAGAAACGAACATTCCTCCCAATTTTAAAAGATTTCTTTTAATTAACTAACTAAAAATCATATCTAACCTGCAATCTTCCTGTATGGCTGTCATAATCTTCTTTAATTTCAGCATCATAGTTTGCAGATAATGTCCAGTTAGACTTATTTACAAAATCAACACCTAAACCAATCGTTGCCGAATCTCTTGGCAAAGAAACGCCTTCAGTCTTAAAGGCAGCTCCACCTGTCGCATAACGAGCGGTAACATCAGTTTTTTCATCACCAAATTCGTGATTCCAGCCAAGTCTAAGCTCTGGTGTAAACGTACCCATTTCTGATTCTATCTTGTTGTTAATATTAACTCCAAGCCCTGTTCTTAAAGAATCTGTCTTACGGCTATCAACATTCAAAGCTGCTGTTCCGCCTGTTTCAGAATAAGAGTCTTGGTTAAGGTAACTATAATCAAGTTTGCCCCAAGGAGTTAAAACGAACTCACCAACTTTTTTAGGCATATTAGCACCTAAACTTGCAGAATATTGATTGCCGCCATAACTGCCTTCAAGATTTTGAGAAATACCTACAGCATTGACTACACGGTTAGAACTGTAGTCGTGGTAGGCATAGCCCAAAGAGCCATCTAAATTCCAACTCCCCATATTCTTTGAACCATAAAGATTAAGACCATAAGAGTTTATGTCTGTTCCATTATACTGAGTATCACCATCGCCCGTAATATCAGAGCGGCCATAAGAAAAAGCTAAACCCAAAATTAAGCCGTCAGAAACTTCTTGATCGCCACCAACTGCAAAACCATATGCCGTAGCATCATAGCCATCAACTCCGCCTCGCATATCCTGAGATGCAGCAAAACCGAAGAATTGACCCCAAGCACCTACGTTCTCTAACGCATCACCTGTTGCTATACCAGAACGAACAGCACTTGTTCTCGCATCAATTAAAGCGCCGACTTGCCCGCTTACTGCCATCGTCTGCTCTACGGTTGAATTGTTTGCTTCAGGAGCTAACTGTGCGCCAGCAACCTTACGTTCGGTATCAGTAACACCTGCCCCTTTCAATTTGTTTTTAATGTCTGTTGGAGCGTTATCTGTAGCTTGAGCAAACCTTACATTAACACCTGAGGACACCAAATCTCTAACGATTGCAGTTAAAACAATCTGGTCTACAGTGCTTATATCCCAAACGACATCGCCTGAATCTTGAACAACTACCGTTCCTCCAGAGATGCCTTGATCCGTTGAAAGAGTATATGTATCACCATCAACCGCCGTAACTCCAGAAAGAGTTGGAATAAGAGTTATTGTTTTTCCTGCTGCGACGATAATATCATCAAGAAGAACAAGCTTGCCGCCCGTTCCTGCTCCAGTAAAGTCGGTAATCGTAAAGCTGATACTAGAGTCATCTAGAACATTAATCCCTTGCCCCATTCCTGTTAAGGTTAATGAATTATCATCTAATGCAAGCTTGCCTTTCTGATAAATGCCTCCATTTGAGTTAGAAGTTATAGAGGTATCATCGTTAATAGCAAAAATGGCATTATTTTCAATTATCAAATCTCCAACCTTTAAGGTATCGCCTTCAAAAGTAACTGTTTTATTAAGACCTTCAACATACATTTCTGCAACAGATGAGGTGTTGTTCCCTGTAATAGTCGCATCATCATTAAATATGACCCGTGCTGACGTATCAGCACCATAGTTTAAATTGGCGATGGTCGCCTCATCATTAAATATAAAATCTCCAGAACCAGAATAAGCAAGTCCATCGGCTGTTACTTCACCATTAAAAGTAACTTGCTTACCATTAGCCGCACCAGCAATTTTAACAGTGCCTCCATTACCAATATCACCTGTAACCGTAGAAGATCCGTTAAACTGCAATATTCCTAAAGCGCCACCTGTTTCATTAATATCACCAGTAATATCAACCCCATCAGAAAAAATAGCTATGGTATCGGCTTCTTGAATTTGCAGTTCTTCGGCGTTGATATCACCATCAAAACGAACCGCACTTAGAAACCCACCATTCACACCAATTAAACCAACGGCTTGACCAGCACCAATCGTGCCATTAATCATAGTGTTTTTTAAGGTTAAATCTCCCGCCGCTCCTCCTGTTGAATTTATGTTTCCATAAACATTAGAATCACCAGTCGCAGTACCATCAATCGAAATTGTTCCATCACTGCTGATAAGTTGAATTTCTGTTGCCACAAGGTTACCCCCTGTGAAGCTAAAAGTCTTGTTCTCTGCCCCAGCTTCTATTTTGGCTAAACCATATCCATCAGCAACCCCTGAAACATTGCCAGATAAGGTAGATGTTCCCGCAAAAATCAGTTTATGGACATTATCATCATATACAAAAACTTGGCCTCCAATATTAACACCATCTGCAATTGTTGCTGTTCCAGCATTACCATTTGAAGACATATCCCTAATTCTAAGTCCTTGAGCCAAAGAATTCCCAACAACTGTAGCATTATTAAGGTTATTAGAAGTTGTTTGACTAGTGAAAGTAGCACTAAAATCAGCATCATTTGTATTGGAAAAAACAATTCCATCAGCTACCGCCTCTGCTTTATGAGACGCCAAGGCACAAGCTAAGAAGGAAACACCTAAGAGCAATTTATTTTGGGAAAACATTTTTTAAAAAAAACCTAACAAAAAGGGTTAACGCAATATTTAGTTGTATATATCACTTATTGATAAAACCTGCAATAATGATTTAGTTTTTATCGTGAAATATTGTTTTAGGCGGCTTCTTTATCTGATGGCCAAGCGTTAATAATGGATTGAACTAACGTTGCTAAAGGAATAGCAAAAAAGACCCCCCAAAAGCCCCAGAAGCTTCCAAATATCAAGATGGCTACAACTATCGCTATCGGGTGTATTTTTACAACTTCACTAAAAAGAATGGTAACAAGGATATTACCATCTATGGCCTGTATAACCCAATAAGCTATAATCGCATTTAAGCATTCTTGAGTCAGACCAAACTGAAAAAAGGCGACTCCCGCAACAGGAAAAGTAACCACTGCGGCTCCAATGTATGGAATAACAACAGAAAAAGCAGTGGAAACACCTAAAAGAGCAGAATAATTAAGACCTAGAAATCTAAACGTAATATATGAAGCAAAACCAACAACAATAATTTCCCAAACCTTGCCTCTTATATAACTTGAAAATTGAACATTAGCATCTAACCATATCTTAGTAATAAGACCTCTTTCCTCAGGCAAGAACCTTGAAAACCAAGCAAAGATAGCTTCTTTATCTTTTAAAAAGAAAAAAACCATTAAAGGCACCAAGACTAAATAAACCACATAAGTTCCCAGTGCCAGAATAGAATTCAAAGAAAACGTCACTATACGTTGTCCGAATTTAGCCGCATCAGAACCTAAACTTGTCATTAAATCACGGATTTGCCTTTTTTCAATAAACTGCGGATATTTAGCCGGAAGCCCCAACAAATACTCCTGAACTTTATTAAACATATTTGGCATTTGCTGGATAAACTGCCCAACCTGATCAAAAACAACAGGAGCAAGAACAAAAAACGACACAACTAAAACAGCAAAGAAGCTGGCAAAAACAATCCAAACGCAAAGCAGTTTAGGGAGCTTTAGTTTTCTTAATCTTGTAACCCCGCTATCTAAAACATAAGCAATAATTACAGCCGCAATAACAGGAGCCAAAGTCCTTGCCATAAAGACCGCTGCCACTAAACCAAATGAGACTGTCAGCAACAGATATACAATCTGTGGATTTGATAAATTTCTGTTAAGCCACTTGATAACGGGATTCATTTTTTGAAACCTTAATAAAATATGGGATTATAATTTTTGAGTGTATATATTTAACTTAATTTAACGGCATCTTCAATTACAAATTGAACGTTTTCCTCACCTTGCCATTTATCTAGTCTTAAAGAACCCAGTAAATGAAAATAATCGCCCCTGCCTGCAATTAAAGCTTTGCCTATTTCGGAATCAACGGCGTTAAATGCTATTGCTTTTAAATTTCCGCCAACCGTTGAGGAAACAAAACACCTAATATGATTTTTTCCTACAATATCACTTTTTTTAATTTTAACAGAAGGAATGACAACTTTGGGCTCATAATTACCTGCGCCAAAAGGAGCTAAAGATTCAAGATTTTTTACAACGTCAACAACAGCACCATTAATATCCAAAGCACCATCAACTTCGATTGTTGGAATAATGCCAGTTTCTTGGTACTGTTTATGGATATTGTCATCAATAAAAGTTTTAAATTCCTCAATCTTATTTTTATCCATAGAAAAACCAGCCGCCATAATATGCCCGCCGCCTCTGGTCAATATTCCCATTTGACGTGCCGACATAATAGATGCACCAATATCTATTCCCTGAACCGACCTTGCTGAACCATAAGCTTCGTCTCCATCTATCGTAATAACAAAAGATGGCAGATTAAATCTTTCTCTAAGGCGCCCCGCAATAATACCAATAACGCCTGCGTGCCAATTTTCACCGCAGACAACAATAACAGAGGAATTATCTAAATCTAAAAGAGCAACCTGTTCCAAAGCTTCCTGCAAGACTTTAGCCTCTATTTCTCTTCGAGCTAAATTATATTCATCAAGCTTTTTACAGATACTTTGAGCCTCAAATTCGTCCTTGGTAATAAGCAGTTTGGCACCGATAGAAGAATCTCCTACTCTGCCGCAAGCATTAATTCTGGGACCTAAAACATAACCTAAATGAAAAGCCTTGGGAGACTCAGAAATTTTTAGATAATCACAAAGGGCTGTAATTCCTAGGTTCTTGCGCATAGCCATTACTTCAAGCCCTGTTGCCACAAACGCCCTGTTAATTCCAACCAAAGGAACAACATCACAAACCGTACCTAAAGCCACAATATCAAGCCACTTTATAAGATCTGGCGCAGCTCTTTTTTCATAATAGCCTTGATTACGAAGCTCTCTATTAATAGCAACAACCAACATAAAGACAACGCCGACCGCCGCCATAACTTTTAAAGGATTGTCTTTAGGTTCGTCCAATCTTTTAGGATTAACAACCGCAACAGAAGGCGGCAATTTGGCTTCAGGTTCGTGATGGTCAACAACTAACGTTTCAAGACCAACATCTTTAGCTTTATTCAAACTTTCAAAAGCCGTAATCCCACAATCAACTAAAACCAGCAAACCGACATTGTCTTTTTTAAATTGGTCAATTATATCAAGAGTTGGTCCATAGCCGTCATCACGGTCAGGAATCTGAATAAAACTAATACCACCAACATCATCAAGAAAAAGTTTTAACAGTGCCGAAGATGTGGCACCATCAACATCATAGTCGCCAAATATTGCTATTTTTTCTTTTTGCAAAATTGCCTTAACAATGCGTTCCGCGGCCTTATCCATATCTTTGAGGGAAAACGGATCTGGCATCATTTTTTTTATTTTCGGATTTAAAAAGTCAGCAGCGTCGTCTATTCCTACGCCCCTTGCAGCCAAAATACGACTAACCACAAAAGGAAGATTATACTTTTGTGCTAAAGCCTCAGCGATTCTTTCATCAAAAAAACGCTCTTTCCACAAAAAACCCCCTAAGGATTTTTCGATTCCTAAAAATGGTTTGTGCTTAGTCATTAATACTTCTTTTAAATTATTAAAATCTTTAAAAGTTAGTTATTCTTATCATACAAGGATTTTCAACAACTGATTCTAATTTCTCAATTGCAACTAATGCTTCTTGAACATTAGCTTCCTTGGCCTGATGAAAAGTCATAACAATTGTAACCTTTTCACCTTTCTTATGGTTCCTTTGTAAAATATTTTCAATAGAAATATTATATTTTTTCAAAATAGCTGCCACATCAGCAATAACACCAGGTAAATCAATCACCGTAAGTCTAACATAAAAAGCGGCTTCTAAATCACCCATAGCAATAGTTTCTGGATTGTTCGTAGTTGTTAAGTTTTTTAACGCACTATTCTGATTAGACGCTAAATCAATAATATCAGACATAACAGCTGACGCTGTTGGTTTTTCGCCTGCTCCACGCCCCTCAAGAACCGTTCTTCCAACGTAATCGCCATTAATAACAACCGCATTAAACACGCCTTCAACATTTGATATCGCTTCACTAGCTCCAATCATACAAGGGTGAACTCTCTGCTCAACACCTTTGGCGCTTTTTCTTGCTATACCAAGAAGTTTTATACGGTACCCCAGCTCATCAGCATATTTAATATCTTCAGGAGTAATATGACGAATACCCTCGATATATACATTCTTAAAACTTATCGGCATATCAAAAGCAAGAGATGCTAAAATTGCGGTCTTATGTGCCGTATCAATGCCTTCAACATCAAATTTGGGATCAGCCTCGGCATAGCCAAGCTTTTGTGCCTCCGCTAAAACATCATCAAAACTCTTGCCTGTGTCTCGCATCGTTGAAAGAATATAATTGCAGGTTCCATTCATAATGCCATAAACGTAATCTATTTTATTAGCAGCTAGACCTTCTCTTAGAGCTTTAATTACTGGAATACCTCCAGCAACCGAAGCTTCAAATGCTATTTGACACTTATTTTCTTTCGCCAAAGCAAAAAGCTCGTTGCCGTAATTGGCTAAAAGAGCCTTATTGGCAGTAACAATGTGTTTATGATTTAAAAGTGAGGTTTCACAAAGTTTTTTTGCAATACCATCAGAACCGCCTATAAGTTCAACAATAACATCGGCATCAGAATTCACCGCCATATCTAAGGCATCATCATACCAAACCGCATTATCTAAAGGCAGTGTTTCTTTTTTGGATTTATCTAAATCGGCTACAGCACATAATATAATTTCTTTGCCGCATCTTGCTTTAATTACCGCAGCGTTATCATGAATAATTTTAACAACTCCGCCGCCAACCGTGCCTAAACCAGCAACTCCAACTTTTAAAACATTATTCACGAGCTTTATCCTCTTTCTCTTTCATATTTCTCTAAAACCTGCCCTGGATTAGCCATAAACGTTTTTACATTTCTTATTGCTTGTCTAATACGATTAGTGTTTTCAACGAAAGAAAATCTAACAAAGCCATCACCATGTTCACCGAACCCTAAACCAGGAGAGACTGCAACTGCCGCCTCTTGTAATAAAAGTTTTGAGAATTCAAGCGAACCTAAATGTTTGAACTCTTCTGGTATTGGCGCCCAAGCAAACATCGTTGCAGGAGGACTAGGAATATTCCAACCAGCTTGAGCCATACCTTCAATTAAAACATCTCGCCTTTCTTTATATAACTGACGGTTTTCTTCAACACAGGTTTGATCTCCATTAAGAGCGGCCGTTGCTGCTACCTGAATGGGAGTAAAAGCACCATAATCAAGATAAGACTTAACTCTGGTCAGTGCTGAGATAAGATGCTTGTTGCCTGAAGCAAAACCAACACGCCAACCAGGCATATTATATGTTTTACTTAAAGAGTAAAATTCAACCGCAATATCTTTTGCTCCGTCAACTTGGAAGATAGATGGTGGAACATTGCCATCAAAATACATTTCAGCATAAGCAATATCAGAAAGAATATAAACATTATGCTTACGGCAAAGAGCTACGATTTCTTTATAAAAATCTAAACTTGCAACCTTCGCTGTAGGGTTAGACGGATAATTAAGCACAAGAGCTGAAACTCTAGGCACAGAATATTTGATTGCGTGACTAACTGACCTGATTAATTCTTCATTAGGTTCTACAGGAACATATCTTAAAGACGCTCCCGCAATAATAAAACCAAAGGCATGAATAGGATAACTAGGATTAGGAACAAGAATAGTATCGCCTGGGCTGGTAATAGCAACAGCCAAGTTAGCCAAACCTTCTTTCGAACCTATTGTTGCAACAACCTCAGTTTCAGGATCAAGATTAACATTAAAACGCCTTTCATAATAAGCTGACAATGCTTTTCTTAAACCAGGAATACCCTTAGAAACTGAATATCTATGAGCTCTAGGATTAGCTGCGGCCTCACAAAGTTTATCTATAATATGCTGTGCTGGTGGTTTGTCAGGATTTCCCATACCGAAATCAATTACATCAACGCCATTAGCCCTAGCTTTTGCTTTCATAGCGTTAACTTCAGCAAAAACGTAAGGCGGAAGCCTTTTTATTTTATAAAATTCTTCTGTCATATTTTTTTCTTAAACTATTTTAAATTAATTACAAAAATTCTACGGTTGAAAATAAATTTTAAACATCAAAAAAAACGATTTTTTTATAAATCAAAACCTATTATCAAGGATACTCAATATATATTTCAGTTCTGCGGTTTTTAGCCTCGCCAAACGGCATAACCTCATAATATATAGGCTCACTGTCAGACACTGCCCCGACATAAATATCTGAAGGTTTTACGCCGCATTCAATCAAATATTTAGCGACGCTCCTAGCTCGCTGTAAAGACATTGTAAAATTGGCCATCATATGATCTACGGGATCTAAATTAGCGGTTCGACTCGAAGCATGTCCAACAACCTTAATAAAGGCTCGTTGATTTTTATAGTTTTTAGCAACTTTGCGCACTTCGCTAAGATTAGAAGTATCAATATCACTCTTGCCGTGTTCGTGATAAACAACTGCAGCCAAATAGGATATCGCCCCATTACCGTTATATTTGGAAAGCGGCATAGTTCCCATTTCGTCATCAACGATAACCGTGTCAAAACTACCCAAATTTGAAGAACTACGGCTAAAGTCGAAATCATCGCTAGAAGAATCAGCTAAATCATCATATTTTGAAATTTCAATATCAAAATCATCTTCTGGAAGAGGAAGCAATCCTGGAAAGTCATCAGAAACACTTAAATCATCATTTCTTGAAACATAGCCAAAATCGTTATCATAATTTTTTTCTGATGTTCTTATAACAGATTCATATTCAAAATCGTTAGTATTAACGTTAGAAGCAATCAAGGAACTTTCATCTGCACTAGAAGCATCTTTAACAAACAAATTTTCTTGCTCAGAAGGTTTAGAATCTTCTGATAAAGCACTAACAACAGTGTTTTCCGTTTTATCTTTAATATCCTGTTCGTTTACTGCAATTACAGGATTAGCTTTAGGAGCTGGCGGTTCATCAGAAGATGCCGTGCTTGCTGCGGTTACTGCGTTATTATCGCTCGCAGCATTTTCACTGACTTTATTTTCTTCTTCAGGCTCGTCTTCAATTGAAGCTATAACAACAGGTTTTTTTAACGTCTTTTTCTCTTCATATGCACGTTTTCTAATATCGGCAACCAGTCCCTTAACAACAGGACCTGCGCTAACAATAACGCCCCCATTATCTTCGGTCACAGTTTTAACGTCTTCAGTGTTCTCGCTGTTTGCAACAGAATTATCTTTATTATCTGCGTCTGCATCTTGATTATCAGCAGCATCATAATGATGTCCCTCTTCTCCTTTGACAAGAGTTTCATCAAACAACTTGACTTCTTTAGAAAAATATGAACAACCTGTTGTAGAAAGTCCTAAAAACAAACTAATTACAAACAATAAAAATATTCGATTAATCTTGATTAGAAACATGAATTTTATTTCCAAATAAAGTTTTAGCTAAAAAAATAGTTTATTAATTTAACTTTTTTAAGCTCTTTCGTCAAACAACTATTGCCTTTTATACAACTTTTTTAATTTCTTTATTTTAATCCTCCAAAACACCTCAATAGACAAATACGACAAACAGTTGACAATATCGTTTCTTAGATATATACTCAGTCAATTAACTTTAAAATCATTAAAGTAGTCTTACGGAGAAAATCATGGCAAATAAAAAAAACGCATCTGTAAACACAACAGATATTCCAAAAGTAACACTCCATGAACATCTAGAAGGTACTGTAACCCCTGATATGGCTCAAAAATTAGCCAACAGGCATAACGTTAAACTACCTGAAAATCTTTTTATGGCTAAAGGAACCTATGATGCCGAAGATTTTCCTGATGGGCGTTATGCTTATGATGAAAGCCAATTTTCTGCATTTATTGACACCTACAACACGGTTTCAGAGCTTATCAGAACTCCTCAAGATTACTATGATATAGCCAAGGATTATTTATCTAAAAATGCTAAAGAAGGCGGCGTTTATGCCGAACTTATATTATCACCAATTCATATGGCCGTAGAAAAAGATGAAACTTCTGGTGAAATGAAGCTGTCAGCTAAACGCTATCACGAAATGATGAATGCCATTACAAAAGCTGCAGATGAAGTCAAAAAAGAATATGGGCTAGAAACGAGATATATCGTAACTGGTGTCCGCAATATGGGCGCAGAAAACGTTGAAAGCGTTGTCGATTTTATTAAGAAAAACCCTCACCCTATGGTTACAGGCTTTGGCATTGCAGGCAATGAAGCTTCTGGTCACTTTGATGATTTCGCCAAAGCCAGTCAAATTGCCGATGAACTTGGTTTAAAAAAATCATATCATGCAGGCGAAATTATTGGTCCTGAAAGCATTCGTGCGGCATTAAAACATGGAGCTGTTCGTATTGGACACGGCATTTCTTCCGTAAAAGATCCTGAACTTATGGAAACACTTGCTCAAAAAGGAGTAACGGTTGAGGTTTGCCCTACCAGCAATCGCATTTTGGTTCCCGAAGTAAAAGGCGATTTAAAAAATCACCCATTAAAAACAATGTATGATGCAGGAATAAGAGTTTCCATTAACCCTGATGATGCGGGCATTTTTGGAACACACACAGGAAAAGAATATCGCATTGCTCAAGAAAAATTTGCGTTCACTCGCGCTGAATTGTTTGATATTTCATTAAATGCTGTTGAAGCAGCTTTCACTGACAGCAAAACAATAGACAGTGTTAAAAGTAAAATAATATCAAAAATGAGTGTCAAAGATAAAGCCGAAATGAACAAACTGGCGACAACGGCACAAAACCCTTATTTAAAAGCTCGTCTGCAAAAACGTGTTGTCGAAATTGGATCCTATGATAAATCTAAAAAGATTGAAAATATCAATAAAATCGTTACCCAAAAAGCCTTAAAAGGCAGATAATATATCTTGTAATTAACATTTTAATAGCTTAACCCCAAACAAGCAAAAAAAGCCTTTAACCTTATGGTTACAAGGCTTTTTTTTATAATTATTATTTGAGTTTTAATTTATTTTTATTCCTTAATCTTATCCCCTATACGTTTCTTTAAACATATTGTTTAAGACTAAACGAGGAAGCATTAACAAGCTTCCTCGTTTTATCAGGGTTTATTCTTGCAATGTTTAAGCCTATAATTTGATTCAAAGAGCTCAAATTTTAAGAAATATTTTTTTATCATAAATATAGGCTTTAGTTATCAATATATTCCTCCTTTCAATTTGCAAAGCTCTCTTCAACTTCTTTGTCTGCAAAACCAGCATAAGCACTATTGGTAATCCGATTCATCTTGCGCTTAATTCTATCATATCTGCTTTCTGGAGTTTCTGTTGATGACTTACTTCTTGTTTCAATTACTCCATGGCTTGATATTAGACTTTTTTTAGAACAAATGTTACTTGCTGAATTCCATAATTTGCCGTCACTACAAAGGCAAACTCCGCTGTGATAGACGGAACCGCTTGGACAGCTTTCACAAATGCCATTGACCCAAACTTTACTTGTCACACTGCAATCAGTACAAAAAGCATTATAATCACCAGCATTAACGCATCTATCATCACCACATTCGCCATCAGCATAACAAAAAGGTTCAACACAATTGCCGGCTCCGTCAGAAATATAACCATCATCGCAAGTGCACTGCATATTAGCAAAGCAGTTTACACAGTTATAATTTGAGTTACACATCATACCTTTTCTCTGGCAAAATCCCGATAAGCCGCTTGTTGCCGTACAAGACTTACAGTCATCGCTACGCCAATATGGCAATTCGTTATCACAACAAGAAAGAGTAGCACGATTGCAAGCTATACCTGCCGAACACAAATCATCACTATAGCCGCAAGAATTGGCTCCTGTTGCCATATTGCATTCACCAATACAGCAAGAACTGTCATTTATACATGTCCCCGTCCCTGTTGGTTTTTGTGATGTCCCACAAGAACAAGCTCCACAGATATTAGCCGCATCACAATCTTCACACATACCAATTTCTGAACAACTACGACCAGCATTACAACTCAAGCTTGAGCATTCACAAATGCCGTTGTTATCTGTCACTACGCAATTAGGGTGTTCTCCAGAACAACTGTCACCAGCCACACAAACGCCATCACTTAAAACCGCGCAGCCTGTACAATTTGGAAGTGAACAAGCATCTTCAAACTTTAATCTAGGATAGTCTCCTTCAGGCATACACCAAACATTTTCGAAATCCCAATCTGAAAACATAGACTGCTGTTTCATTTCAACTGTAGTTTTACCAATACCTCCGCCGCTACTAGACTGCTGTGACGTTTGAGTATCCCAATAACTACTTGTGAATGTTCCACCTACATACCCCGTTAACCCTCCAAGATATGTTCCTCCACTATAAGTAACAATTTTTCCTGAGGCATAAGAATTTTTGACCACACCTGAATAAACATATCCAGCCAAACCTCCTATTCCACGATAATTCCAAGACCCAATCCTAGCATCACCACAAACATTGCCTGTTGCATAACTATTAATTATAGAGCTGTCATTAACATATCCTGTAATACCGCCACTCCATATAGTATTGCAGCTATCAAGATTAACATATGAGCCACTTTCACTTATACTTGATAAATATAGATACCCCGTAATTCCACCAGAATAAAAGTAATCAATTGTCGTCAAATTACCTGTTATAAAAATCTTAGAAATATTTGAACTTTGAGAATATCCTGCTAATCCCCCAACAACATGTTGGCCTGTTATATTAATATCTAAAAGTTGGACATTTTTTACAGTTGCTGCATTAACTATACTGAACAGCCCAACCTGAGATGCCGCAGGCCTGTAAATATATAAATCTGTGATTTTATGATTATTACCATCTAATGTACCTGAAAATGTTCCTATAGGGTAAAACCCTGCACCACCGTTCCAACCAGATGTAGCGCTGCAATCGATATCGTTTGCAAGATAAAAATTTCCAGATAAATTATTCTGTATAGCTTGAAGCTCAACGCAGTTAGTTATTGCTGTCTGAGCATAACCGTAGTTAGGTTATTATCGATAAAAATAAGTTTATTTCGAAAATAAAAGTAATAATATCAATATATTAAATTAAAAATGCCATTTGTGTTAGGATAAAAAAAGTAAATTTTTGTTTAAAAAATTACCTATAAGCTACCCAGGAAATAAAATATTTCATAAAAAATCTATTATTTATCAATATGTTATAAAAAGACTTGTTTACATATTTGCAAAATTTAATAATATATTGTTACCCTGATGCTACCCATATAAAATACACTTAAAAAATAACTAATATTTTCAACACATTAAACCAAAATAAAAATGTATTTTTTTTATGTTACAAATATGAATCAATACCATATTCTAAAATAGAATAGTTAGCATATCTCAATTTTAATAAAACTATTGTTAAAATTAGTTATTATTTTTTTCACTTGCAAAAGCTATAAAAATAAGACAAAATAACAATAACAAACAAAATAAATCGTAATATATTTTAAATAAGGAGCAAGGTTATGTTAAATAAATTCAAACTTTTTTCCTTGTTGTTTGTGGCTATAACCATACTTAATCCTAACTACAGTTATACTGTAATGTAATAATATTTAAACAATATCAACAAATACTTAATATTACCCTAAAATGCTCAAGAAATTTATTCCTGATTTTTATTTATAAGCCTTCTTTGATGGGTTTCATAAAAAAATAAAGAAAAAGCATTTGCCGCTAAATGAAATAATAATGATAAAAAAATAAAATGCTAAATTCCAAGTATCTTTAGCCGGTTTTTGTTTTCATTATGACGATACTTAACTCGCAAATTACACCACTTCGATACAACAATATAGATAAAGAACCTAAGATGATTATATAAGACATCTTAAGTTCTTTATTTTTCGATATTATTTAATTGAGATGTTAATACGAAAGAGCAAATCCGTTGTCTATCATTTTAGAATTTATCTCTTCTTCGTGAACAAAGCACCAGCCTAAAGGAATTTTATTTTCGGTATATTCAAAAACAAGACACTCAACATCTTGACCTTCGACTAAAGAACTTAAAAATTTTTGGGCTTTAACATCAGCATCACCCTGAGCAACACTTATACCATCAAGGCGCAGAAGTTTATCGTTAATAATAATTCGGTCTCCGCCTACTGCTTTAGCTTTACCTACAATAACTTCTTTTGGCTGTTCAAAATCTGGAGATTCTTCTGATGCAGAATTATCACTGTCTTCAAACTTTTGAGCAACAACAATCGGCTCATAACCATAAATACTGCCAGCTTTTAAAGATAACGCAAATTCTTCTTCTGGAGTTAGCTTTTTCTTTTCTTCAGAAGATGCATTTTGAGAAGCGGTTTCTCTTATTTCTTGAGGCAGAGCTTCAGCCTTTAATGTTTGGGCATCATTATGAATATTTAATGCCACCTCTCTTTTAACCACATCAACCGTATCTTTAACATTAAAATGTCTAGCAAAAGCATCGCCAAACTCTTGAAAACGCCTTGTTACTGGTTCCGCCTTAACATTATACCAAGTAAGCAAATCTTGATAAGATGTGATTTTACTGCCACTAACAACAGGAACAACAACTATTGTTCCCAACATAAAAACAAACAAAACAGGACGCCTAATTGGAAAAGAGCATAATTTAACAATAAAAAGCCCCAATTTTATAATTGCGCCGCTAGAAAAAGATTCGTTATTTCTCTTGCTCATTTTATTTTAACCTTTAAGAAACAGTTTCTTCGCCACCATATTTAGTAACAAGTTCATCTATGCTCTCTTGAGGAATTTTTTGGAAAATTTGCTCAGGAACATCAAACTTATGACCTTCTTTAAGATAACAGAATTCTTTAACAATGTCATCAGATAGCCATTTTATATTTTCAGCTTCAATTCCTAGAGCATTTAATATTGTTTTTGATGTAGATGGGATAATAGGCATTGCCAAAACAGCATTAATTCTAATCAAGTTTATTGCAATATTTAAGATTGTTTTTGCTCTTGCTTCATCAGTTTTAATAACTGTCCATGGGGCTGCTTTGGTTAAATAGTTGTTTCCTTCAACCCAAATAGCTCTAAGCTCAACTAAAGCCTTGCGGTATTCCATAGCACCAAGATAAGAAGAATAGTCAGCTATTCTCTTCTTCAAGTTTGCAAACAATTCCTTATCATCATCATTGAAATCGCCGGCCGCAGGAACGAAACTTCCAACCTTAGAAGCTGTCATTTTTAAAACTCTGCTTACAAAGTTTCCTAAAACGTCATTCAAATCCTTGTTAACTGTTCCTGCAAATGATGAAAATGTAAAACTGGAATCAGATGATTCAGGAGCATTTGACATCAGCCAATAACGCCAATAATCAGCAGGAAATTCACTCAAAGCTTGATTGGTAAAAATTCCTCTTTTTGAGCTTGTTGAAAATTTTCCGCCATAGAAAGTAAGCCAGTTAAAACCTTTAATATAATCTGGCTGTTTCCAATTCTCATCTGAACCAAATATGGTCGCAGGGAAAATAATAGTATGGAAAGGTATATTATCTTTGGCCATAAATTGGACGTACTTAACATCATCGCCGCCTTGCCACCAATCTTTATAATTACGCGCATCAGGTTTCTGATCTGACCACTGTTTGGTTGCAGAAATATAAGCTATAGGAGCATCAAACCAAACATAAAAAACCTTACCTTCATATCCTTCTTTGGGAACAGATACACCCCAGTTTAAGTCTCTCGTAATGCATCGCTCGTGCAAACCTTCATCTAGCCATTTTTTGGCAATAGATGTAACGATTTGAGGCCATTCAAATTTCGAGTTTATCCACTTTCTTAAAGTTTCTTCCATAAGAGGAAGTTTTAAGAACAAGTGCTTGCTCATCTTCACTTCGAGTCTAGAACTCCCAGAAACCGCAGAACGAGGGTTAATTAATTCGGTAGGATCTAAAAGCTTAGTGCAATTTTCGCACTGATCACCCCTTGCCGCTTCATAACCGCAATAAGGACACGTACCTATAATATATCTATCTGGAAGGAATCTGTTATCATCTAAAGAATATACCTGCTTAATCTCACGTTCTTCTATATAACCATTTGCTTCAAGTTTTTCAGCAAAATGCTTTGTTAATTCGTGGTTCTGAGGTGCTGACGAACGACCAAAAAAATCAAAAGATAAATTGAATTTTTGATAAATTTCTTCTTGTAAATTATGCTGTTCTTCACAAAAAGCTTCTGTCGACTGCCCTTTTTCAACGGCTCCAAGTTCTGCTGGCGTTCCATGCTCATCTGTTGCACAAATGAAAAGAACATCGTTACCTGTCATACGCATATATCTTGCATAGACATCAGCAGGGAGCATTGAACCAACAAGATTTCCTAAGTGCTTAATACCGTTAATATATGGTAAAGCGCTGGTTATAAGTATTTTTGACATTGTTTTATAAATCCTGCCAAGTTTTTAATAAACGCATATAGTTTAAACGCTGATAGACTTCTGGATTAGGACATTTTGCAAAACTCATAGAACCACTAAGCTGTTCTAATGATGTGTAACCATTTTTAGCAAGCCAATCGGCTAACCCTTCTTTTAAGACCCCAAGGTATTCAACGCCATTACCAACTAGGGCTGAAACAACCTGTATAGTATCAGTTCCAGCCATAATCGCCTTAACTGCGTCTTCCACCGTGTGAACTCCGCCTGTAAGAGATAATGAAGCTTTAACTTTTCCAGATAATGCCCCAATCCAAGCTAAACGAAGAGGCAAATCATCTGACGTTGAAAGTTTTAGAGTTGGCTTCATCTCTAAGCTTTCAATATCAATATCTGGGTTGAAAAAGCGATTAAAAAGAACCAGTCCTTTAACATCAGCTTCATCAACCAATCTTTCACAAACATTAGCAACCGAAGAATATTGAGAAGACAATTTTACAGAAACTGGAATCTTAACAATAGACGTTACTAATTTTGCTATAGATACAAGAGTTTTCTCAACCGTCAAACCATTGATATATGGGCTTGTTGGAGCAAAATAAACATTAAGTTCAATCGCATCAGCCCCTGCCTCTTCAAGCATTTTAGCATTATTTGCCCAACCGCCATAAGTATATCCGTTAAGCGAAGCTATAACTGGAATATCTACGGCCTTCTTAATTTTACGTAAATTTTCAACGTAAATATCAGAACCGAATTTTAAGCTTTCGGGTTCAGGCAAATAAGACAAAGCCTCTCCAAAACTCTCTGTGCCAGCTTCCATTTCTTTAACAGCTGCCAATTTCTCTAACATTATCTGTTCTTCAAATAATGAAGGAAGAACCATGGCAGCGGCGCCAGCATCTTCAAGTTTTTTAGCTGCGTCGGCATCTTTACTAAAGAAAGATGCCCCAGCAACAAAAGGATTAGCCAATTCAAGTCCCATATATCTGGTTTTTAGATTCATATAAATCTCCTATAAGTTATTTCTAGCCAGCAGTTTTGGCTCCTAAAGCTGCTAAATGAGAATATAATTTATAGCGGCTTTCAACTTGCTCTTGAGCAAAAGCCACAAGATGCTCATAACGTTCTGGATTCTGGTTTTTAACGATTTTGAATCTCGTCTCGTTATTCATAAAATCAGAAACTGGACGTTTTGGTTCTTTTGAATCAAGAATCAAAGGAGCTTGACCTTCGGTGCTTCTTCTTGGATCAAAACGATACAAAGGCCACAGACCGCTTTCAACCGCAATCTTCTGCTGCTCTAAACCTTGAGATAAATCATATCCATGAGCAATACAATGTGAGTAAGCAATTATGATTGAAGGACCATCAAATGATTCAGCTTCAACAAAGGCTTTAATTGTCTGGGTATCACTTGCGCCAAGAGCAATCTGAGCAACATAAACTGAACCAGATGACATTGCAATCATACCTAAATCTTTTTTAGGCTGAGCTTTACCTGCTGATGCAAATTTAGCTGAGGCACCGATTGGAGTTGCTTTTGACTGTTGACCTCCTGTGTTGGAGTAAACGCCTGTATCCATCACTAAAATATTAACATTTCTGCCCATATTTAAAACGTGATCTAAACCGCCGTAACCAATATCATAAGCCCAACCGTCACCACCAAGGATCCAAACGCTCTTGCGAACCAAATAGTCAGCAACTTTTTCTAAATGTTTAGCTTTTGGATTTTTGCTGGCTTGAAGTTTTGATTTAAGTTCAGCAACTCTCGTTCTCTGTTCTTCGATTTCAGCATCGGTTTTCATTGATGCATCAAGAATTGAACTTGCTAACGTTTCACCAACTTCAGAAGCCAAATCTTTAAGCAATAAAGATGCAAAGTAATGTTGTTGATCGATAGCATAACGCATACCAAGACCAAATTCAGCATTATCTTCAAACAATGAGTTTGCCCAAGCCGGACCTCTGCCGTTTTCATCAACGGTATAAGGGGTTGTTGGTAAGTTGCCGCCATAAATTGATGAACAACCTGTAGCATTAGCAATAACAAGTCTATCACCAAAGAGCTGACTCATTAATTTAATATAAGGTGTTTCACCACAACCTGCACAAGCACCAGAAAATTCGAACAAAGGACGCAACAATTGAACTTGTTTTGGTGTCTTTAATTCAAGTTCGGTACGCTTAACATCTGGAAGAGATAAGAAAAATTCAAAATTATTGTGCTCTCTTTCTAAGACATCATAAATAGGAGTCATATTGACAGCTTTTTCTTTTGGATTTTCTTTATTCTTAGCTGGGCATACCTGAGTGCAAAGAGTACAACCTGTACAATCTTCAGGAGAAATTTGAATGATAAATTTCTTACCAACAAATTCTTTGCCTTTGTAGTCAGTTGAAATGAAATCTTTTGGAGCCTTTTCCAAATCTTTTGGATCTGCAACTTTTTGTCTCAAACAACCGTGAGGACAAACCATTGCACATTTACCGCATTGGATACAAACGCTTGGATTCCAAATTGGGATTTCAGTCGCAACCGCACGTTTCTCATATTGAGCCGTAGCTGTTGGCCAAGTACCATCAATAGGCAATGCTGAAACAGGAAGATCTTCACCCTTACCTTCCATAATTTTCGCGGTAACATTCTTAACAAATTCGGTAGCATTTTCTGGAACAACTGCTAAACGACCTTGTTTAGAAGATACTTCTTTTGGAACGTCAATTTGATATAAATGTTCAAGAGTTGCATCAACCGCAGCATAGTTGCGTTCAACCAATTCTTGTGATTTTTTACCATAAGTTTTTTGAATAGCTTTTTTAATTTGTTTAATAGCTTCATCTTTTGGTAAAACGCCAGAAATAGCAAAGAAACAAGTCTGCATAATGGTGTTAATACGGCGCCCCATACCAACATTTTTAGCAACTTCAACGGCATCAATAGCATAAACCTTAAGTTCTTTTTCAATAATATCTTTTTGAACTTCTTTAGGAAGATTATCCCATAAATCAGCTTTGGTGTAAGGTGCATTCAAAAGAAATACTGCGCCTTTTTCTGCTTCTCTAAGAACGTCCATTTTCTGCAAGAATGGGAAATGGTGACAAGCTACAAATTTTGATTTTTTAACTAAATACGTAGATCTGATTGGGCTGCCGCCAAAACGTAAGTGAGAAACGGTCATAGCTCCAGATTTTTTTGAGTCATAAACGAAGTATCCCTGACCATAACGACCTTCTTGATCGGCAATAATCTTAATAGAGTTTTTATTTGCACCAACGGTACCATCAGCACCAAGACCGTAGAAAACTGCCTTTACAACATCCGATGGTTCAGTATCAAAATGTTCGTCAAAAGGTAATGACAAATGTGTAACATCGTCGTTAATACCAACAGTAAAGTGGTTTTTAGATTTATCTGAAACGGCATTGTCATAAACAGCTTTAACCATCGCAGGTGTAAATTCTTTTGAAGAAAGACCATAACGACCGCCCAAAACTTTAGGCATTTTAGAAATTGAACCACCAACAAGGGCTTCATTTAAAGCAACGGTTACATCAAGATATAAAGGCTCACCAACAGAACCTGTTTCTTTTGTTCTATCAAGAACAGAAAGAACTTTTGCAGTTTTTGGAATAGCATTAATGAAAGCTTTGGCTGGGAAAGGACGGTATAAACGAACTTTTAACAAACCAACTTTACCGCCATTGGCATTCATATAATCAACAACTTCGTGAATAGTTTCAGCACCAGAACCCATACATACGATTACGTTTTCAGCGTCTTCAGCACCAACATATTCAACAAGATCATACTTTCTGCCAGAAATTTTAGCAAAACGCTCCATTTCTTCAGCAACAATTTCAGGACAATCGTCATAAAATTTATTGCTTGCTTCACGTCCTTGGAAATAAACGTCAGGATTCTGAGCTGTACCTCTAATAACAGGGTGATCAGGAGTCAAGGCACGTTCAACATTGCCGTGAATTGGAAGACCAGCCATCATAGCTTTTAAATCATCATCAGAAAGGAGGTTAATTTTAGCAATTTCGTGAGATGTTCTAAAACCATCGAAAAAGTGCATAAAAGGAACTCTAGAACGAATCGAAGCAGCCTGAGAAATACAAGCTAAGTCGTGGGCTTCTTGTACAGAATTAGAGCAAAGCATTGCAAAACCAACTTGGCGGCAAGCCATAACGTCAGAGTGGTCACCAAAAATTGATAAGGCGTGAGTTGCCAAACTTCTTGCTGCTACGTGCATAACAAAAGGTGATAATTCACCTGCAATTTTATACATATTTGGAATCATTAAAAGCAAACCTTGGCTTGCGGTAAATGTTGTACAAAGCGTTCCAGCTTGTACAGCGCCATGACACGCGCCAGCAGCACCAGCTTCTGACTGCATTTCAGCAACTTCAGGCACAGCCCCCCAAATATTTTTCTTACCCTGTGCTGCCCAAGCGTCAGCAAATTCTCCCATAGGAGATGAAGGCGTAATAGGATAAATAATTACCACTTCATTTAGTCTATGAGCCACGGAAGCTGCGGCTTCATTTCCGTCCATCATTCCTGTAACTGCATTATGCTGTTCCGTCATGTCAGAAAAAACCTCCAAAATCTAAAAAATTAATTACAAAAAACATACAATGATATAACACTGCCTAAAAATGGTTTCACTAACAAAAAGCATTAAGTCCACTTTTTTTTGTTTTCGCTTTATGAAACCCGCGATTATGATATACTTTTTATACTTTTAAGGTTGAATATGAAAGAAAAATCTGAACAAAATAACTTTATTTTTTTGTGGTTATTGCTTTGCCTTTGTGCTATTCAGCAAATTGCCCCAGTGAGCATTGACAGTAACATTGTTAAACATGCTGCTATTTTTTCCTATGAAAACTTATCTCTTCTGATTAAGCAAACGGCGCCCTTTATTAAAAACCCTAATGATTCTATCTTTTTTAAGAATCCAGATTCATTCGCTGCCATTTATAATTTTGATACTTTTTTTTCGCCTATCAAAATTTTGCTTTTATCTCCTTTAAATTTTATCAACAACCATACTTTTGAGCTATTTTTAACATCTATAATTTTTATTAGTCTTCCTCTTAGCTTACTTGTCATCTCTAAAAAGCTAAATTTATTAAGATTATCGCCGTTTTTTATCTTAATTGCCTGTCTGCACCCATCTTTCAGCAGCGCACAAAATAACTTTTCTGAAAACTTATTTGGTTTTTTTAGCTTCTCTCTGGCGGTCTATTACATATCAAAACCAGCTTTAGCAGGTTTGCTGATTTTAATCAGTTCATTATTAGAACCTATCTTCATTATTACCCTGCCCATTTTAATCATTTACAAACAATATAAGACCTTACTTTGGTTTGTCATTTCAGCCGTCGCCGTATTTTTCATCTGTCCGATATTATGGCTTGATTACTTCAAAGTATTTATATCTGACTTTTACAACATCTTATCTTCATCTCTAAATGGCTTTAGCTATGTTTTTGCAATGTGGGGGATTTACCTTTTTGATGACGGCTACAATCTTGGAACCAGCTTTGGTTTTAAACTATTCTTCGCCGCATATTTTACTTTTCTAACCATAATATATGGTAAAAAACGATACACGAACATCAAAACGAGCAACCTAGAGCAAGATTTAGTTATCTCTCTACTATTATGCATACCTTTTATTATAAGTTTTCCAGGTTTCTCTCAATATGAAATTATATGCGCATCATCTCTTATGCTGCCTTTAATAATAATTGCTTTTAAAATGGGCTTTGCCTGCAGATTATGCTGCTTTGGTTTCAGCATATTCTACCTGCTTGCAGCTATAAATATAGAAAAACTTGCAGAACTGATTCCAAGCATAATGATATCTACGATCCCTTCTTTGGGAGCATGTATGCTTTGCTTCTTAAGCTGCGCTTTTACTATGAGATGGGCAAAATACCAAAATAAATTAAAACTCTTAGATTTTTAAAAAGTTATATGGCTCTCTATATTATTAATAGAGCCTTCCATAGTAAGAACTTTCTCAAAATTTAAAAGAACAACCAATTGTTCATTAATATAGCTTATATCATCAGCCACGTGATTCCATAAACAACTGAACTGATCTTTATTAGGCTCTTTAGTTATTTCCGAAAAAGGAATATCAAGCCCTTTTACATCGACCTCAATTTGGTAAACTTTATCATTACGACTTACAAAGAGTTTTTCTGTTGGTCTTTTGGTAATAGGCATTCCTAAGATTTTTCTTAAATCTATATTGGAATCAAAAAGGTTTTCACCTTCTATATTATCATCTTGTTGCAAAACTATCTTAGAATCTTCAGGCAAAAGCAGACCAAAGCTTTGGCCTTCTAAAGAAAATGTAATACAATATGGAGTATTATTATTTTCATAACAGCTTAATCTTGTTTCTTCAAAAAAATCTTGTGAATAACTCAATATGCTAAAATCCTTTTATTTTTTTATTAATGCCAAGGCTTCTTTATTTATTGTTATTATTTCTTAATGAAGCCTTGGCTTTCCACCTTATAAATCTCGTAGAGGTGTGATGCTAGGAGAAACCTACACGAGAATAGGGGAAAAATATATTAAAAAATCTAAATTATGAAATCTTTTTTAACTACATTTGTTATAATTTTGTATCAATACGTTGTCTAGATATTTTTACATTTTTATTAAAATTTGTTACCATATCGTCTCAAATTACAACTTAAAGTATTTAAACTTAGCAGAAACACAACTTAAATAGCCAAAAAACTTATCCTAAAGTTTAGCTTTTTTATGATGACTTTTTTTTTAATTGTTGTATTATTTTAACATTCCGTTTTAATAATAATAAAATATAAAAGAAAATATTAATATGTTTCTAAGAAAAGTCGGACTACATCAAATTTTTGCCCCTTTCATTGTTGCTTTAAGCATAACAATTATTGAAACTTTGTTTCAAAAACATAATTTTTTATATAGCTTTCCTCATTGGCTCTTGCGTTTTTTTGTTATCTGGTTTTTTCTCTTTGCATCATCACGAATAGTTAATTCTTTTTTTCATAAGATAATGAACTTGAAAGACTTCAGAGCTTGTTATCCTATGCGCCTTGTTATAACAAGTTTTTTAGGCTCCTTGTTGATGATTCCGACTTTTCTCTGGCTTTTTAAAACCCATACAGGGGAAATCTTTTTTCTTTTAAATTACATTCAACCTCAGAATTCTGCTCACAGTGAACTTTTAAGACGTTTTTACATTATCGCCTTTGTCGCTCTTCCTTTTTGGACCATTCCTAATTTCAGTTGGTATGCTTATCAAAAAAGGCTAGCCGATATTGTTGTAAAAAAAGAACTTATAAAAAGGGAAAACAATCCTAATAACAGTGAAAATACCTACAAAAAATTTATCTATAACACTCTTATTTTATCCAAGCCTGCCAATAATGAATATAAAAACTTTGCAAAGATTATGGGCAAAAAAAATATCCTCGCTGTAAAAGTTAATGATAACAATGAAGTTTTAGTTTATACTAATCAAGATGTGAAAACGATAAAAGGGAAAGCCTACTTCATCATTAACAAAATTAAAAACGATGGAGGAGTTCAGCTTGGGGATAAATTATGGGTCAAACCAGATGCTATTGTCGAAATGAAACCTGTAAAAAATGGACATGGCATCATTTTATCAAGTGGTCACGTTATCAATATGCCCAGCGCTTCATTAAAAGCCTCATTACCCAAACGCCTAGTAGAGAGAGCTTTAGATGACCAACAAAGACAAAGAGCCTGATATTAATCAGCCAGATAACATTAAACCTGCGGTTAATCCTAAAATTATTGAATTAATAAAAGGATTAAACATTAGCTCAACAACCCTGCTCTCTACCGATTATCTTAACCATTTTAATGAAATTATTATGATGATTGCAATGATAGGCGAAATGCCAGATATCATTGAAGAGTGTAAAGAATGGCAGCCTAAAAGCTATATCCAACATTTCACAGATACATCTTTATCTTACCGTTTTATTGCTATTGAATTATATCGTGCTGTACCCAAGAAAAATCTCGATGCTTTTGAACAAGCTATTGAACAAACAAATAATGCTATCTTTCAAACTGTAGAAAGACTTGAACTTGCTATTAGTAATGGGGCGACTCCTGAGGAACTTACTCAGAAAGCTATGGTTGCCCAAAAAGCTCTGCAAACCCTTACTGAAATTATAAGCAGCATTATCCATGGCGCAGAAAAAGCCTTATCTCAAAGTGAAATTGATAAGCTGATTACTTTCTAAAATTTTACTTTCAAATAGTTCTAATACATACAAAAAAACCCAAATAGCTAAAAATAATTTTAAACTATTTGGGTTATATAATTTTAGTAAAACACACCTTTAGTGCATAATTATGATAAGCGTCCTATCTGCAAAAACTTATCACGTCTTCTAGTCTTTAGCATACCGCCTTTAACGTCGATAAATTTTTCCAAGTATTTATAAACGGTATCGCCTACAGCTTGAATAGCTGCTTCAGGATCTCTATGGGCGCCGCCAAGAGGCTCTTTAATAATTTCATCAATTATGCCAAGTTCTTTTAAATCCTGAGCCGTCATTTTTAAAGCTTCAGCCGCATCTTTGGTATTTTCTGATGAACGCCATAAAATAGAGGCACAGCCTTCTGGAGAAATAACAGAATAAATAGAATGTTCCAACATCAAAACAGCATTAGCTCCAGCTATCGCAATAGCTCCGCCAGAACCACCTTCGCCAATAATACAAGAAATAACAGGAACCTTTAAAGAAAAGCAGGTTTCGATACAGCGAGCAATAGCCTCAGATTGACCACGAGCCTCAGCTTCAACGCCAGGATAAGCACCAGCAGTGTCAACAAAAGTCAAAACAGGAATGGAGAATCTATTAGCAAGATCCATTAATCTTTGAGCTTTACGATAACCTTCAGGCTTAGCCATACCAAAATTATATTTCACACGGCTCTCAGTATCATTTCCTTTTTCTTGTCCAAGAACGACAACAGAATGACCGCGAAAACGCCCTATTCCTCCTACCATAGCCATATCATCAGCAAAACATCTATCACCAGCAAGAGGAACAAAGTCTTCAATTAAAGCTTTAATATAATCTTTGCAATGAGGACGAGCTGGGTGTCTAGCAATTTGAGCTTTTTGCCAAGGCGTAAGCTTAGTATAAATTGATTTTAAAAGTTTATTTAATTTGGTTTGAAGTCTGGAAACTTCTTCCGAAATTTTAATCCCATCATCTTCTACAAGATGCTTTAGACCTTCTATTTTATTTTCTAATTCGGCTATTGGTTTTTCAAAATCTAAAGTATTCATTATCGAAATTTTTCCATAATTTTTATTGTTTATATAGTTTAATTTGACGCAATTATAGTATTCTGTCTTTTTTTAATCCACAAAAAACTTTAAAACTTCAAATTGAATAGCATAACTTTTAAAAAAAACTACATTTTTTTTTAGAATTATAATAGCCTAAAGTATGAAGTTTCAAATTTTAATGCTATTTATATGGGTAGAATGACGTGCTAAAAGTTTTAATCTTATTTAGTTTTTTAACAGCGGTTTCTTGTTCTTGGCTGATAAGCGCTGGCTATTATCTTTATTATAGTATTGGTATTGACAATTTTTTATCGCTCAACCCCTCTGACTTAGCTTTATATATCTGTGCTATTATGGCTCCTATCGCTGTTATATGGCTTATTACAGGTTTCACACATCATATTTTTTCTGTCAGATATCAAAACAACCTATCAACTACTCTTCTTTATCAGGCTAGACGTTCTTCGGAACATACTGAGGCTTTAGTTAAGTCTATGCTTGAAATTCAAGACCAAACTAAAAGCGGGGTTCTTTTACATAATATTCCAATTGCCATTAACAACCTAAACGAAATTATGGCTCAAATTGCTTTGCGTTTTGGTTTTTTAACTAGCGATGCTACTGAAAGCCTTTGGATAAAAGTCAAAAACGGCAATCTTTGGGCTTTTTGCCGTGTGATTATAGACAACGCGGCTAGAACTAGAAACTTTGAATCTCTTCTTTTAAAACAAACTCTAAAAGATGAAACTCTAGCTTCTGCTATCATAGAATTTTGCAAACGATTTAAGCGTCTTAAAGGAATTCTATCAAAACATGATAAAGAAAGTTTTTTAAGTGAAATTATTGAAGATGGTTCTTTGGGAAAAGTTTATGCCTTAATTAGTCCTGTTTTAAAGACCATTTCACCAAAATCCGCTGATATTGATACTAATGATGACAAATCAAAGGAAACGGAAAGCCAAGCTTCTGAAACAGCTAGCAATGAAGAAAAATATGCTTT
The DNA here is from genome assembly GCA_050175015.1 of Alphaproteobacteria bacterium. Lineage (GTDB taxonomy): Bacteria > Pseudomonadota > Alphaproteobacteria > JBFXJJ01 > JBFXJJ01 > JBFXJJ01. The sequence goes on from JBFXJJ010000004.1 coordinate 107,496, forward strand.
CTTTAAAAGTAATTTTACCAAACACGATACTTTAAATAATGATGAACATACCGATAGCAGTCTCTTTTCCGTAAAGGCTAATATCAGAACGATTGATGATTTTAGCGATGATAATAACGACGAAGTTGAAACTAAGGTCGAAACCGAAGATAAAAATCATAATGATGATGTTGACGACTCAAATGATATTGCAAATAGTTCAGAAAATGACCCTGAAAAAGATTTACCTCAGGGCATGCAGATGTCATCAAATACACCTTACAATATTTCCCCAGCTTTCTCCTCATCACCTTTCGACTATGAGAAGGAAAAAAACACTGAAATTAGTCGCTATAGTGATGAATCTGATAATGTTGCTAAAGATTATAAAAAAGAACAAGCTTATGAAACAAATTATGACTTGCCAAAACGTGAGATTTTTCTTGAGACCGAAGAAAATGAAGTAACAAACCAAGAAGAAGAGCAAGAAAATGAAAAAGAAGCTGCATTTAAAACCGATTTTTCCTATTGGGGATTAGATACTTCAGAATACAGCAGTGAAAAACAAACCTCAAAACTTCCTAAAGATGGGTTTTAATTATTATGATGCTTGATGCCAAAATTGTTCACTGCGCAGAAGAAATGGTTGATGCCGCTGGCACTGTTATAAAAAAATACTTCCGCCAACCTTTAGAGGCCGATGATAAACCCGACAACTCTCCTGTAACCAAAGCCGACAAGGAAAGTGAAACGGTTATAAGAAATCTTATTGAAAAACATTTTCCTAGCCACGGAATAATTGGAGAAGAGTTTGGTTCCATAAACGAAGGGAACGACTGGGTATGGGTAATTGATCCCATTGACGGAACCAAGGCATTTATAAGCGGCAAGCCCTCTTTTGGAACACTTTTAGCCTTAACTTTTGCAGGCAATCCCGTTTTAGGAATTATAAACCAGCCGATAACAAATGAGCGCTGGCTTGGCATTACAGGTCAAGAAACTCTGTTTAACGGCAATCCTGTTAAAACAAGAAAATGCCCAAATATCAAACAAGCAAGTCTTTATGCCACTGAACCCGAAATGTTTAATGGTGATGATAAAACGGCTTTTAACAACTTGTCTTCGCAAGTAAAAATGACAAGATTCGGTGCTGATTGTTATGCCTATGGACTGCTTGCTATGGGATTTATTGATATTGTCTGCGAAGCTTCGCTAAAACGTCACGATTTTATGGCTATGCGCCCTATCATTGAAGGAGCTGGCGGAGTCATAACCGACTGGCAGGGCAAGGAGCTTAACATCAACAGCCAGACAGGAAAAGTTATTGCTATTGGTGACAAAGCGCTACTTGCATTATCTTTAGAATCTTTGGCGGTATAAAAATTATATGAAAAAACTGTCGCTTATAATTTTATGCTTATTATTTTTTAATATAAATACCTGCTTGGCTTCTTCTAATAACATTAAAGCTGTACACGCAATAGCTATGAGAGGAACCCCCAAATATGGTGCCGATTTTAAGCATTTTGATTATATGAATCCTAATGCGCCCAAAGGCGGCAGCCTAAAAATGGCAATGCTTGAGAGCTTTGATAACTTTAACCCCTACATTATGAAAGGCGACAGCCCCTCAGGTATCGAACTTTTATTTGATAGCTTAACTATATCTTCCGACGATGAGCCTTTTACTCAATATGGTTTAATCGCAGAATCAATAAAAATGCCTCAAGACCGTTCGTGGGTTGGCTTTAATATCAGAAGAGAGGCTAAATTTCACGATGGAGTCCCAATAACCGCTGATGATGTTGTCTTCTCCTTTAATACCTTAAGAGAAAAAGGAACTCCTTTTTACCGTTTTTATTATGCTGGGGTTAAAAGCGTAAAAGCTGTTAGCAAAAATTATGTCCGCTTCGATTTTTCAGACAGCAGCAATCACGAACTGCCATTAATTATCGGTCAAATGCCTATACTTCCTAAGCATTACTGGCAAGATAAAGAGTTTGAACAAACAACATTAACGCCCCCGCTGGGCAGCGGCCCTTACCTGATTGCTGATTTTGAAACAGGACGATATATAACTTATAACCGTATTAAAGACTATTGGGCTAAAGACCTCCCTGTTAATGTCGGGCGCTATAATTTTGATACTATTAGGTATGATGTTTACCGAGATACTGCGGTTGCCGTTAAAGCCTTTCTTTCTGGAAACTTTGATATAAGAAGAGAAAACGAAGCCAAACGCTGGGCTGTTTCTTATAATACCCCAGCCATCAAAGATGGTGAAATTATAAAAAGAGAATTCAAACACGGTATGGCAAGTGGAATGCAAGGGTTTGTCTTTAATATCAGACGTCCCCTATTTTCTGACAAGAGAGTGAGAGAAGCCTTGTCTTATGCTCTTGATTTTGATTGGTCTAACAAAATTTTATTTTACAATCAATACGTTAGAACAAAAAGTTACTTTGATAATTCCAGTTTAGCCTCTTCAGGTTTGCCATCAACTGAAGAATTAAAGCTGCTTAACCCTTTAAAAAAAGACATTCCCCAAAAAGTTTTCACTCAAGAATATCAGCCGCCATCTTCTGACGGCAGTGGTTACATTAGAGATAATTTAAAAAAAGCCTTAAAACTTCTAAACGATGCAGGCTGGAATTTAAAGAATGGTCAAATGATAAACAGTGAGACTGGCGAAGCTTTAGAGTTCGAGATTTTAAACTATTCATCTGCCAGCGCAGCTTGGGAGAGAATCTGTTTACCTTTTATCAAAAACTTAAGCAAAATTGGGGTTACTGCTAAATTTAGATCGGTTGATGTTAATCTTTACATCAATCGCTTAAGAAGTTTTGACTTTGATGTAACAGTTGGCGTTTTTCCGCAATCGTTATCTCCAGGCAATGAACAAACCGAATTTTTTGGAAGCGAGGCAGCAAACCGTGAAGGCAGCCGTAATTATATTGGCGTTGCCAATAAAGCTGTTGATGCCCTTATTTCTAAAATCATCACCGCAACTAGTGAAAAAGAACTAGAAACCGCCACCAAAGCCTTAGATCGTGTTTTGTTATGGAACTTTTATGTTATTCCAAATTGGCATATTCCTTATGATAGAATTGCCTATTGGAATAAATTTGGCATTCCAGACGGCTTTAGAATAACAATGCCCGATATTATGAGTTGGTGGAGCAAAGACGCTAATCTTGCAAATCCTAATTTAGAAGCAGAAAAAAGCGAGGATAAATAAGATGAAATATTATCTTTTAAAAAGGCTTTTGCTGATTCCTTTTACTCTCTTTGGAATTATGCTGCTTAATTTTGTTTTTATTCAGCTGGCACCAGGCGGACCGGTTGAAAGAGTTATCGCCTCGTTAGAAGGTTTTGATGATGCGGCGACGGCTCGGTTATCAGGAAATGCCTCAGGAAGCTCCGAGACTATGCGGACAGGAAATCGCAAGATGAGCGCCTCTTCTTCAAGCAAATATCGAGGAGCCGAAGGGATTAATCCTGAGTTTATTGCCGAGCTAGAAAAACGCTTTGGTTTTGATAAGCCTTTACATACTCGTTTTTTCATTATGCTCAAAAACTATTTAAAATTTGATTTTGGCAGCAGTTTTTACCGTGATACTGGCGTTATCGACCTTATAATTTCTAAGCTTCCTGTATCTATATCTCTTGGTTTATGGTCAACATTATTAATCTATTTAATATCAATTCCGCTGGGCATAACAAAGGCCGTTCGAGACGGATCTCGCTTCGACATCGCCAGCAGTTGGTTTATTACCATAGGTTATGCGGTGCCTTCTTTCCTTTTTGCAATCTTTTTAATCGTGCTTTTCTGCGGCGGTAGCTATCTGCAATGGTTTCCTTTAAAAGGATTAACATCTGATGACTGGGACAGGTTTTCAACTTTTCACAAAATTACCGATTATTTCTGGCATATTGCACTTCCTGTAACCGCAATGACTATTGGCGGCTTTGCAGGGCTTACAATGCTGACTAAAAATTCTTTTGTTGAAGAAATTCACAAACAATATGTCATAACAGCAAGAGCAAAGGGACTTTCAGAAAAACGAGTTTTATACTGCCACGTTTTCCGCAATGCAATGCTGCTCGTAATTGCTGGTTTTCCATCACTTATAATATCTATGCTTTTTACAGGGTCGGTTTTAATTGAAATTATCTTTTCTTTAGACGGCATTGGTCTTTTAGGATATGAAGCCGTTATGAATCGTGATTATCCTATAATCTTTGGAACGCTTTATCTCTTTGGTTTAATTGGTCTTATTCTTAATCTTGTTTGTGATTTAACCTATCATTTAATCGATCCTCGAATTGATTTTAGCAAAAAAGAGGTTAGATAATGTTTGATTTTTCACCACTTACTAAGCGCCGTATTCATAATTTCAAGGCAAACAAAAGAGGATATATCTCTCTTGTGGTTTTTATGATTTTAGCTTTACTTTCGTGCCTTGCCGAATTAATTGCGAATGACAAGCCTCTTTTCATAAGGTATCAACATCATAATTACTTCCCTATCTTATCTGATTATTATGACAGCGATTTTGGCGGCGACTTTGAAGCGGCTGTTGATTATAAAGACCCCTTTATAATTAATAACATTAATCAAAATGGCGTTATAATCTGGACACCAATAAAATACAGTTACGATACAATCAACTTTGACCTCGAAAAACCAGCGCCATCGGCTCCTTCGCTTAAGCATCTTTTAGGAACCGATGACTTAGGAAGAGACGTTTTAGCCCGTTTAATATACGGTTTTAGAATTTCAATTATTTTTGGCTTGGTTTTAACATTATTATCAACTTTGATTGGCGTTTTTGCAGGAGCCGTTCAAGGATATTTTGGCGGCAAAATAGACTTAGTTCTTCAGCGCCTTATTGAAATTTGGGATTCTCTGCCGCAGCTTTTTATCTTAATTATTATTTCAAGCATCTTGGTTCCTGGATTCTGGACATTGCTCCTGATTATTTTGATGTTTCGCTGGACATCTCTAGTTGGGGTTGTCAGAGCAGAATTTCTAAGAGGACGCAACTTCGATTATGTAAGAGCCGCTAGAGCTTTAGGCGTTTCTGATACTAAAATAATTATAAAGCACGTACTCCCTAACGCTATGATTGCCACCATAACATTTATGCCTTTCATTTTGTCTGCGGCAATTACATCACTCACAGCGCTTGATTTCTTAGGACTTGGGCTTCCGTCAGGCTCTCCGTCTCTGGGGGATTTACTGCGGCAAGGAAAAGAAAATTTAGAAGCTCCTTGGCTCGGGCTAACTGGTTTCTTTTCATTAGCGGTTATGTTGACGCTGCTTGTCTTTATTGGAGAAGCTGTCAGAGATGCCTTCGATCCTAGAAAAAATAATGCGTAAGGGAATTTATAACTTATGAATACAACTTCCAAATTATTAGAAATTTCTAACCTCTACGTATCTTTCGATAAAGGAAACAAAGAAATTGAAGCCGTAAAGGGAATAACTCTTAATGTTGAAAGAGGCGAAGCTGTTGGAATCGTGGGTGAAAGCGGCTCGGGTAAATCTGTTACCGCATTATCTATCCTCAAACTTCTGCCTTATCCCTATGCTTGGCATAAAGATGGAAGTATAAAATTTAAAGATAACGATTTACTAAACGCCTCGGATAAAACTATAAGAGCAATTAGAGGCGATAAAATTGCTATGATTTTTCAAGAACCAATGACATCGCTTAATCCCCTGCGCAGCATTGAAAAGCAAATTTCAGAAGTTCTTGAAATTCATAAAGGGATAAAGGGTAAAGAAGCCCGAAAAAGAGTTTTAGAGCTTTTAGAAAAAGTAGGGCTAAATGAAGCCGAGAGCAGATTAAAAGCCCTTCCTCACGAACTATCAGGAGGACAGCGCCAGCGAGTAATGATTGCTATGGCTCTGGCGGGAGAACCTGAACTTTTAATCGCAGATGAACCGACAACCGCTTTAGATGTTACCATTCAGGCACAAATCATTGAGCTTTTATTAAAATTAAAAGAAGAGATGAATATGGCTCTAATTTTAATAACTCACGATTTATCGTTAGTAAAAAAAGCCACAACCAAGCTTTATCTTATGAAAAACGGCAAGATTGTTGAAACAGGCAAAACCAAAGATGTCTTGACCAATCCCAGACACGAATACACCAAACGTCTAATCGCATCTGTTCCCAAAGGCGAACCACTTAACGTCTCTTTAGATTCCGAGCTTCTTCTCAAAACAGATAAACTTAATGTCCATTTTCCCTTAAAGAAAAATTTTTGGGGCAAACCACTTAGCTATATCAAAGCTGTAAATGACATAGACTTAAATCTAAAACAGGGAACGACTTTAGGATTAGTCGGGGAAAGCGGCTCAGGTAAAACCACGCTTGGGCTTGCCTTAATGAGGCTTATTTCTAGCAAAGGCACCGTTGTTTTTAATAGCAGCAACTTAAGCAACCTTGGTTTTAAAAAACTAAAACCATTTCGCAAAGATATGCAGATTGTTTTCCAAGATCCTTTTGGTTCTTTAAGCCCCCGTATGAGTATTGGCGATATTGTTACCGAAGGTTTAGCCGTTCACAAAATTGGACTAAATCACCAAGAACGATTAAAAATCGCTGCCAATGTCCTAGAAGAAGTTGGGCTGGATAAAAGTGCTTTAAACCGCTATCCTCACGAATTCTCAGGTGGTCAACGCCAAAGAATTTCTATGGCAAGAGCTCTTATTTTAAAACCAAAGCTTATCATTTTTGATGAACCAACATCAGCCCTAGATGTTTCTATCCAAGCTCAGATAATTGACTTATTAAAAACTTTGCAGAACAAATACAACCTAACTTATATTTTTATCAGCCACGATTTAAAGGTTGTTAAGGCTTTGGCTCACGAAATCGCTATTATGAAAGATGGTAAAATTATAGAGTTTGGAACATCTTTTGAGGTTTTTAAAAATCCCAAAAACGATTATACTAAAAATTTAATTGCTTCGGCTTTTGATTTTGTTTGATAGTTTGTTTGCTAAAGCTATAAAAATGATATAATTATGATAATACTTTTTAGGATTTTTTAAGGAATATTCTTATGAGCGAAGAAATAACTGCAATCCAGCAAAATTTTAATCACCCAGCTATTTACAATGTAAGAATAAATCTTTCGGTTGTACTTGGATCGGCTAACCTTAGAGTTCATCAGCTTCTTAAACTCGGACGTGGTGCAGTCGTTGAGCTTGAACGTAAAGCAAACGAACCTGTTGAGGTCTTTGCCAACGATATTCTCGTCGCTAAAGGTGAAGTCGTGATTACTGGAGACGATATGATTGGAGTTACGTTGACCGACCTTGTTTCTTCATCAAAAGATCTTTAAAAAAATTAAATCAATAAAAAATCAATAAGGTACTTTGCTTTGTCTTCCAAAAAACGCATAAAAACAAATATTCCAACTTTTAGATTAATAAAAAGATTATGGAAAGCCGCTATAAAAGAACATTTTGGGCTGATTCTTATAGCTCTGTTCTTTATGATCGTAAATGCTGCTGGTGAAGCTTTCAGTATTAAAATGCTGGAACCTGTTGTCGATAAAGTTTTTGTTGAAAAGAACCAAGCTCTTCTTTGGCCTATAGGTTTTATTGTTATTTCTATTTTTGCCATTAAAAGCTTAGCCGCTTATGGACAAGCTGGACTTATGAGTCTTATCGGCTTGCGTGTTATCAATAATATTCAAAAACGCCTTTTTGGTCATATTGTAATTATGGATAACAAATTTTTTACAACCAACAAAATAGGAAAACTGGTCTCAAGATGTACCGTTGACACTCTTATGCTTAGAACGGCCGTCTCTGACACCTTAGTTAGCATCGGCAAAGATGCTTCAGAAACATTTTTCTTAGTTGTCTTAATGTTTATGCAAGATGTCAGACTGGCATCGGTTGTTTTCTTTATCTTCCCTCTCGCCTTTTATCCTTTGATTATGCTCGGCAAAAGAATGCGCAAAGTAACAATCAATACACAAGAAGAACTGGGTCAATTTAATACTATTTTAGAACAAAGCTTCCACGGTATAAATATTGTAAAAGCTTATGGTATGGAAGATTACGAAAAAAAATGCGCCAACGATACTTCAGACAATATTATGGAATTATCATATAAGGCGGCAAAAACTAGGGCTATGTCTAGACCTTTGATGGAATTCTTGGGCGGTATTGCTATTACAGTTGTGATTGTTTATGGCGGCAGCCGAGTTATTGATGGCGCCACAACGCCTGGTGGTTTTTTTGCCTTTATCGGCGCCCTTCTTACCTGCTATCGCCCAATGAAATCGCTCGCTAATCTTAATGTAAATCTTCAAGAAGGATTAGCCAGCGCCGAAAGAATATTTAATGTCTTAGATACAGAACCTGAGATACAAGATTTACCAAGCTCAAAAAATATCGATATTAAAGAAGGCAACATTTCCTTTAATAATGTTTCTTTCTCCTATGGTGATAATATTCCAGCTGTTGCCAATATTTCTTTTACCGCAAACAAAGGAAAAACCATCGCTCTTGTTGGCTCATCAGGTGCTGGAAAAAGCACTCTTTTGAACCTTATTCCAAGATTTTATGACATTGATGACGGCGCTATTACAATTAACGATTTTGACATCAGAGATTTAAGCCTTGCTTCTCTTAGAAAATCAATATCACTAGTAAGCCAAGATGTAACCCTTTTTGACGATACCGTAAGAGCCAATATTCTTTATGGCAAATTTGATGCCTCAGAAGAAGATGTTATTAAAGCGGCTAAAGATGCGGCGGCTCATGAATTTATTATGGAGCTTCCCTATGGTTATAATACTATTGTGGGTGAACGGGGCGCTAAATTATCGGGCGGGCAAAAACAACGTGTAGCAATCGCTAGAGCGATGATAAAAAATGCCCCTATTCTATTGCTTGATGAAGCGACATCTGCCCTTGATACCGAATCAGAAAGACAAGTTCAAGAAGCCCTTGAAACTCTTATGAAAGGAAGAACAACAATCGTAATAGCTCACCGCCTTTCAACCATTATTAACGCTGACCTTATTTACGTTATTGATAATGGCAAAATAGTTGAATATGGTTCTCACGACGAACTGCTTACCAAAGACAATTACTACGCCAAATTATATAAGCTTCAATTTAAGAATGATTAAAAAACACTTCAAAAAACTGCTGAAAATCGTTGGCAACAGCTCTATAGCAAGAAAAGGGCTTTGTCTTATCTTAATCGTTGTTGTAAGATTTGTTCATTTTACAGGACGTTTTAAATATATTGGCACCGAGAATATTGAACCTTTCTGGCAAGAAAAAAAACCTGTAATTATGGCAACTTGGCATAGCCGAATTATGCTGGTTACCTATTTTTGGAGAACAAAAAATCTCATAAATGCGTTGGTATCACCTCATCGTGATGGTCTGATACTTTCCAGCATCTTTAGAAATTTTGGAGTCAAAGTTATAAATGGCTCAAGTTTTAAAAATCCTGCCCGAGCCGCCGTTGCTTTAAAAAAAATGCTGGATCAAAATGAATCCATTGCCATTACGCCAGACGGTCCTAGAGGACCTCGAATGAAATTAGGCTCCAGCCTGATTTATTTTGCTAAAATATCAGGAGCTCCCGTAATTCCTATTATATATTCTACAAACCGCTGCATAATATTAAACAGCTGGGATCGCTTTATGTTGGTTCTTCCTTTTGCTAAAGGGGTCTTCTTTTATGGAAAACCTTTTTTCGTTCCTAAAGACAGCGATGAAACAACTATGGAAAATTTGCGGATAAAGCTTGAAAAAGAATTAATAGATTTGCAAAATAAAGCCGATGAAATGATGAACCTAAAGCCTATTAATTAAGGATTTTTAGATGTTAAAAAAAGTATATTGTTATCTGTCATATATTATCTTTCCTTTTGTAGCGCTAATCCTAGCCAAACGCCGTATAAAGGGGAAAGAAAGCATTGAACGCTTTCCTGAAAGACTTGGACTTAATTCTTACACCCCATCATCTAAAAAACTTTTATGGTTCCACGGTGCAAGTGTTGGAGAAGCTGTTTCAATGCTGGTTTTAATCAACAAAATTCTTATCGAAAATAAAGACATTGAAATTATGGTAACAACAGGAACGCTAACCTCCGCCAGACTTATGGAAGAACGCCTGCCTAAAGGGGCTTTTCACCAGTTCGTACCAGTTGATATTCCTCATTATATAAGACGTTTTTTAAACCATTTTAAACCAAGTGCTATTTTTTGGTTTGAATCAGAATTTTGGCCTAATTTGGTTTTTGAAATTGAGAAAAAGAATATCCCACTAGTTTTAGTTAATGGCAGAATTTCTAATAAATCTTTTAAAAAATGGCAATGGTTCAAATTTTTTATTAAAGAAATATTGTCTTGTTTCAGCCTTTGTTTAGGGCAAACCGAAGAAGACACTAGAAGACTTGGCGTTTTAGGTGCCAAAAACACGCTTTATCTTGGCAATATAAAATATGCTTCTCCTAAACTTCCGTTTAATGCCAAAGATTTAAAATCATTACAGAAAGCTATTGGAAACCGCCCTTTATGGCTGGGAGCAAGCACGCATAATCCTGAAGAATTGGCTCTCGCAAAAACGCATATCGACTTGAAAAAAGATTTTGATAATATTTTGACAATCATTGCTCCGAGACACCCTAATAGAGGTGATGATATTGTCAAAGGTTTAAGCTCTCTTGGACTAAACATTAAACAACGTTCTAAAAGTGAAATGCCTGACAGCACAACTGATGTTTATATTGCCGATACTTTAGGCGAACTCGGACTTTTTTATGAACTTTGCAACAAAGTTTTTGTTGGAGGCTCTCTTATTCCTCACGGCGGGCAAAATATGCTGGAGCCAGCACGTTTCGGCTGTAGCGTAATTGTTGGCAAACACACTCATAACTTTACCGATATGATAACAAGAGCCAAAGATAAGGAAGCCGTTTTAGAAGTTAGTGATGAAACTGAACTTTATGAACTTTTGAAAAAACTTTTGTCTGAACCAAATCTTTTAGAGAAGTATGGGAAAAATGCTCAAGAATTTGCTGAATCAGAAGCCGATGTTGTTAATAAAATCGTTGATAATATCAATTCGTTTTTATAGCTTTAAGGACATTTTGATATGAAAGCACCCATATTTTGGCAGTCCCAAAACATAACAGCCAACATTCTTAGACCTCTTGGTTTTTTGTATAATTTAGGTGGAATTCTAAGAAGAATTATATCTAAACCATATAAAGCGCCTGTTCCTGTAATATGCGTTGGCAATTTAACGGTTGGCGGGGTTGGCAAGACACCTGTTTGTATTGCGTTATCAGAACTTTTATCGAAAGGCATTTCCAACATCTTCTTTTTAACCAGAGGATATAAAGGAAAATTAAAAAACATTTCAGTGTCAACCACTGCCCACAACGCCGATACGGTTGGCGATGAAGCCGTTTTATTATCAAGATATGCTCCAACTATTGTGAACCAGAATAGAGCCTTAGGAGCTAAATTTGCTGTCGATAATGGCGCCAAATTACTTATTATGGACGATGGTTTTCAAAATCCTCATCTATATAAAGATTTTTCGTTTGTGGTTATCGATGGCTCTCAAGGTTTTGGAAATGGTTTTGTTCTTCCTGCAGGAGCCTTAAGGGAAAGTATTTCTATTGGATTAAAAAGAGCTAATGCTGTTATTATAATTGGTGAGGACAAACATAACTTGTCAAAAATGATAAAGAAATTTAACCTCCCGATTATCCACGCTCGAATGATTTTGAATAAGAGTGCAATTAATAATTTGATTGCATCAAAAGTTATCGCTTTTGCAGGAATTGGTATCCCGCAAAAATTTTTCGACAGTCTTAAAAATTCAAAATTAGAATTAAAAGAAACTATCGCTTTTCCAGATCATCATAAGTATTCTGAAAACGAGCTGGAAAAATTGGTATCAAAAGCAAAAAGCATTGGAGCTGCACTAGTTACAACCGAAAAAGATTATGTAAAAATACCAAATGCTTTTAAACCTAATATCATTCCTATACCTGTAAAAATTTTATGGGAAGACGAGCATCAAGTATTTGAGATTTTATCTAAAATAATAAAATAAAGGACTTATAAAAAATAAATGCCGACCTCATTTATAAAAAAATATATACGCTATCCCTTTGAAGCCTTAGCTGCATTTCTTATTTTCAGCATCTTTAAGCTTATGCCTATTAGCGTAGCATCATATTGCGGCAGCATTTTGCTTCGAGTATTTGGTCCTTTATTAAAACCCAATAAAACGGCTAAAAACAACTTAAAAAAAGCTTTTCCCGAAAAAAGTGATCAAGAAATAAAGCTTATTCTAAAAAAAATGTGGAACAATTTAGGACGCAGCCTAGGAGAATTTGCTCACGTCCCCAAAATTATTAAAAAAGGCAGCGGGAGAATAGAGCTCATTGGTATTGAGAACGTATTATCTTTAAAGAATGACAATAAACCAGGAATGTTCATTTCCGCTCATTTAGGAAACTGGGAAACAAGCATTGGAGCCTGTACGTCTTGCGATCTTTTATTACATCGTATTTATCGTGCCGCCAACAACCCTTTAGTTAATAAGCTGGTATATTCTTCTGGAAGAGGTGAAAATTTTGGCGAACTTCTGCCTAAAGGTTCTAAAGGAGCAAGAAGAGCTCTAGAACTTTTAAAAAAAGGCGAACATCTTGGCATTCTGCTTGACCAAAAGATGAATGACGGTATTGAATGCCTATTTTTTGGACGTCCAGCGATGACAGCCCCTGCCCCTGCTCAATTCGCCTTAAAATATGACTGCCCTATTGTGATGGCTAAATCCGAAAGATTAGACGGCGCTAATTTCAGAATAACTCTCTATCCTCCGTTTTATGCTGAAAATACTGGCAATCGTCAGGAAGACATCAAAAAAGTAACACAAAAAATGAATGATATTATCGAAAGCTGGATTAGAGAAAAACCTGAAGACTGGCTCTGGGTTCACAATCGCTGGAAAAAAAACTAGAACTAGATTAAGGGCATATCGCTTTTATTTATGGATATGATTACACTTAAAATGATGATTTTAAAAAAATGGCAACAAAAAACCGCTGTTTCCTTAATAGAAAAGCGGTATTTCATTTTAAAAATTGGTGCGGTCGAGAAGACTCGAACTTCCACGAGATTTCTCTCACAGCGACCTCAACGCTGCGCGTCTACCAATTCCGCCACGACCGCGCAAAAAATTGGTAAGATGTTAAGTAGCAAATTAGGACAACTAAATCAAGTATAATATTAAAAAATGATAGAATTAAAAAAAACAAATTACCTTATAGAATATCCCGATGCCTTAAATTTTATGGAGCAACGGGTTGAAAACATTGCAAAAAACCAAGCCTCTGAGCTTGTTTGGCTAGTTGAACACCCTCCTCTATATACCGCGGGCACCAGCGCTGAAAAAAAAGACCTTCTAGGGACATATAAACTGCCAGTATATGATGCAGGGCGGGGCGGAAAATATACCTATCATGGAATCGGACAACGGGTTGTTTATTTTATGATTAGTCTTAGGAATCGCAATATTAATGTCCATCAATTTGTAAATATGCTGGAAGACATTATCATTCTTACTTTAAACGATTTCAAAATCAAAGCCGAAAAAAGAAGTGATAGAATCGGAATATGGGTAAAAACCAAAAACAGTGAAGAAAAAATTGCGGCACTAGGAATAAGGATTCGCAAAGGAATTAGTTTCCACGGTATCGCCATAAATATTTCACCAAATATGGAACATTTTAACGGAATTATCCCCTGCGGCATCAGCAATTTTGGCGTAACAAGTATGCAAAAACTAGGGTTAAATATCTCTCTTGATGAATTTGATGCCAAGCTTATTCCGAATATTTCGAATATTCTTCAAGATGAACTAAAATCTATTTAACTTTTGATAAAAGCAAAGATATTTTTTTACAAACACAGAACTTACGTATAAGTGAAATACGCTCTAAACCAAAGAAGCTCTAATTGCATAATCTTAAATTTATGCTGAATAACAAAAGCCCTCATCATATATATGATGAGGGCTTTTTAATATAATAACTTTAATCTTTAGAAATCATACTTAACTTGAATTGTTCCAGCATGACTTGTGTAGTCAGATTTAAGTTCCGCATCATAATCAGCCAAGAATGACCAATTATCTTTTTTAGCCAAAGTTACACCCAAACCAATAACAGCAGCGTCTTTTGGAAGCGACATACCATTGGTCGTAAAGCTTGTACCGCCAGCAACATATTTTGATGTTGTATCAATTTGATCATCACCAAATTCATGCATCCAGCTTAATCTAACTTCTGGGGTAAGAACACCTGCATCAATATCAAAATTACGTGCCAATTTAGCGCCTAATTTAGATTTGATTGAATCTGTCTCTCTCGATTCAACTTTAAGAGCAGCAGAACCGCCGGCTTCACTATAACCATCTTGGTTTAAATGACTGTAACGAATTCCTGCAACTGGAGTAACTATTGCTTTTTCGAAATCAATAGGCATACCAGTTTCAACAGATACCGTATATTCATTAGCTCCATAATTAGATGTTAAATTTTGATTAATTGCACCAACATTAACTAAACGGTTATTGTCAAAATCGTGGTAACTATAGCCAAGAGATCCTTCAACATACATTTTATCGAATTTCTGATTGCCGTATAAAACCACACCATAACTGTCAATATCACTGCCATTACTGCTTAAAACACCTTTATTGTTGATATTGGTTAAAGCATAAGATAAAGCCAAGCCTAAAGTTAAGTTTTCATTGACTTCTTTATCAGCACCAACTGCAAACCCTTGAGTATCAGCATCATAGCCTTCAATACCGTTTCTTTGGCTCTGATCAGCAGTAAAACCAAAGAACTGTCCCCAAAGACCAGCATTTTCTAAAACATCACCTGTTGCAATACCAGCTCTTACTTGAGCTAAACGATCTCCAATTACATTTGAAACACCGTTTGTTGTTCTAACTGCACCAACTGCGGCTGCGCTATTAACATCTGGAGAAAGTTTCATAGAAGCTTCATTAACTTCGGCGGCTGTACTCAACCCTTGAACCGCAGACTTAATTGCACTAGGAGCTCTGTCAACAGAAACAGCAGTTCTTTTATTAACTCCGCTTAATTCAGATGCTTCTTTGATCGAAGATGTCAAAACAATAGAGTTACCACTGCTGCCATCAACCGTCCAAGATACGAGAGGTGTACTGGTTACACTATAATCTTGGGTCGCATTTAATATATAACTTGATGAGCTAAATAACGTATATGATGCGGCATCTTGTGCTTCAACACCATCAAAAACAGGTGTAAAAGTTAGCACATAGTCATTCAAATTAATTCCATTGCCATTGATATCAATATTACCATAACCTGTATCTGTTACCGTAAATTTGACTTCAGCATCATCATTAAGAACAAAGTCTCCAACTCCACCAAATGTTATATCATTATCACCAATATCAAAAGTGCCAGCATTATTAACTACACCTCCAACCGTTGAATCTGATGAGAATTTGAAAGTAGCATCAGATTCAATATTAAGAATTGAAGAATTAAGATGTGAACCACTAAAAGTAACCGTCTTATTGGCACCTGAAACATTTATAGCACCAAGAGCATTTGTCACACTAGAAAATGAGGCGTCATTTTTAAATGTTACTGTCCCTGCAATACCTTTGTTTAGGTCGTTAACATATACAGAGCATTAAATTCCATTTCACTCATTGCGTTTGAAATGCTTAAATCAGTAGCATAAACGGTATCATTAAATGTAAGTTTGTGAGCGCCCAAGGCATTTAAAGACAAAGTATTAATGCTTTTGCCTTCTTCACCAATAGAACCATCAATAGTAGCATCAGCTGTAAATTCTACCTGTCCCCAATTATTCGTTTCAGCTGTAATATCTCCATCATAGGCTCCAGCAAAACTAACACTGCCAACCCCAGATCTAAACATTATATCAGCATCGACATCATCATAAGCAGAAAGGCTGCCAAGAACTTGAATATCATCAGAAAAAATTTCGCCCGTAACACCTACAGTCGCGCCAGCAGATATTAACAATCTTTTCAATGCTTGATTTTCTGCACCTATTGCACCGCCAACGTTAGCATTATTATCAAAGGCAAAAGTTCCTTCTCCATCATTTGCAGTCGTAATACTACCAGTTATATTAGATCCTTGTTGAATTGTCGCCTTACCATCTGCCGTAAAATTAATATCACCAGAAGCAACTAATGCTCCTTGAAAAACGACATCACCTGTACCAGAAACATTAACATCAGCAGCTCCCACAGAAGATGCGAATGTCGCTGTTTTTCCATTGGCACCGCCAAAATCAATATCAACAGCACTAGCCGTTCCGACTGCCCCTGAAATATAAGCATCACCTTCTAATTCTACAGTACCGCCGCTGCCGCCTGTTGTATTTATGCTGCCTGTAAAGTTAACGCCATCTCCTAAAACAATACTGCCGCTGCCAGGGCCAAATCTTAATTCGTTGACATAAACGTCATCGTTAAAAGTAGCAGTTACACCAGCTTCACCGGCAAGAATTGTTCCAATAGCTGCACCAGATGCACCAATCTGCTCATTGGCCTCAGAATTACCAGAGATAGCCAATGTTCCTTGATTATTAACTGTGGTTGTAACAGCTACACCAAGGTTTATACCATCATTAACATAAACAGTGTCTTCGGCTGTAAAATTAATGTCTGTTGTCGGTGTTACTGTTAACGTTTTATCTGAACCATCTGTGTTACCGCCTGAGTAAGGAGTAATAGGTTGCGCTGATACACTCTTAGGCATAGCAACAAAACCAGAGATTACGGCTAAAGAAACGCCCAATAATAATTTTTTTCTATAAGACATGGGTTAAATAAAATCCTTTCTTTTTTACAGAATTATAAAATTTATTAAATAAAATCTTGATAATAAAGTCATTACAGGACAATAAAAATCAATGCAACTATTTTTTTTGCAAGTCTTTGATTAACAATAATGTTTTAATGATATTGGGTAACTTTGTGCTAAAAACATTTATTGGGTATATCTTGATAGTTGTTTCTCCAGAAATCAGCAATTCCCTTGGAATGCCCTGCGCCTTCTATTGTTACAATTTTAGTACAAGATATATTAGAAACAGCTTTAACAAAATTGCTGACAACAAAAAATGGAATTACTTTGTCTTTATTTCCTAGATAATGAATTTGAGGAATATCTCTTAATTTTTTTGCTTTTTCCTTTGGATTTAAAGATTTATTCTGTAATGGGACTTTATGATATTGATTTACAGCATCGTGATCTAAATTCCCCGCAACCGTCCTTAAAGATAAAACCCTATCTGGTTCTTCTTCCGCAATTAATGCCGCTAAAGCTGCCCCACCTGAATATCCTACAAGATGAATACCTTCCGCCTCACTAGCAAAATAATCAACAACCGCTTTTATGCTAGATAAAACTTCGCTGGAGAATCTGCCGTCTGTCCAATAAAAATTAGAACAATATTCATCTTTTGATGCTTGATACTGACAAGGTCTTGCTACATATAAAACATTATCGCCTTTATCTATAGCCGCCAACTTGAGTCCTATAGGATTTATGGGTGTGGGATCAGGAGAAACCCCATTTCTAACAAAAGCTAAGCCATCACCTTCAATATAAACAACTAAAGGCTTTTTCTTATCTCTCTGGCGGACAAAGGCTTTAATATTAAATTTATCCGCTTTTAAAGAGACTTCTTTTAACCCAGCATTTTCAGCAATAGTCTGAGCCGTGGTTAAGCGATTATCGGGAGATGCCGCACAAGATGACAATATGATTAAAACAAAAACAAATTTAAACTTTAGAAGTTTCTTTATTACTTTGTTTAAAATAATATTATTCCTTAAAAACATAACTTGTTGCACACTTTAATAACTAGCAATATTGATAAAAAGACCATCTTCAAAAGGAGGCGTTATACTTGTGATTCTTTGCTGTTCAACAGCCGTAACAAGAGCCATAGAAGGTCCTTTATAACATAAAGCTACCATTTTATTAACCATAGCCTCTTCTCCAGCAAAAAGAGCTTCAACAGAACCATCACTAAGATTTCTAACCCAACCTGAAAGCCCTAATTTATTTGCCTCTTGTATTGTCCAGCCTCTAAACCAAACGCCTTGTACCCTGCCTTTAATTTTGACATAAATAACACTTTGATTTAACTCTGGCATACAAAAACCTTACTTAATTTTGTTAAGCAAATTACCAAAGCCCTTAGTTAAGTCATTAATAATTTCCTTAGCTTGCTCTGGAACTTTCTCTATAGTTTTGTTTATGGTCTCGTTTATACCTGAGGAATTACTACTGCTTTCTTTAGCTGTAGGAGTAAACTTCTTAGAAAAAACAGTTCCTTTTAAAGCGTTATAACATAAATCCTCATCTTCTGTCACAGTACCCGCAACAGCTTGTCCCAAAGCTGAAAGTCCGCCAGTTGCCAGTGCTGCACCAACGGTAACGGCCGTTTTAGCTGTATTCATCGCATCTAATGCTGTTTTTGGATTAGCAAACGTTCCTTTTATTTTAATTAGCTTCGTAAAAGCCTGAGCCACACCTATTCTGACGCCTTTCTTAGCTTGCGGCATAAAAGAAATATCTAAGGTTTCATCACCTAAACCTATGCTTCCGCTCAATACAAAATTGGCAGCATCACTTTCAAGGACAATCCCCTTTTCTGTCTTAGCAACACCATCTTTAATATCTAATCTAATAACAGAGCATTTTGCTAATAACGCATCTTTTGTTGAAGAGCTTCCTAAAAGTCCTAAAAGTTCAGAAGTAATATCTTTCGTAAACCAGTTAAGGAAACTGCTGGACATTCTGGTTTCTTCTAACACGACTAAAACTGTGCCTTTCAGAGATGCTAGAATTGAGCGCAAACCATCTCCTCTGCCGGTCAGATTGATTTCTAAATCTGTCTTTCCACCTTCTGATACCTTAAAAGTATCGTTTCCGACATAAACATCTGGAATTAAAACACTTCTTCCCGATGCCTTAAATCTTAAATCTGCAATTGTTCCTGAAGAAGCGTTAAAAAGCAGAGACGTTTCAAACGAGCCTTCTCCAATATCAGCTTTAATGGCATTAATTCTAAAACTACCGTTATTAAGCCCTGTTTTTATAGCAACTTTCTTTAAATTCTGCCCCTCTGGTAAAACTAAAGAAGCAATATTGTATGTCAAATTAACATTTCTTCCCTGAAATGCTTCAAAAGGAATCTTAATATCGGGAATAACTCTATCAGACTTATTGTCCGTAGCTTGCTCGGTTTTAGCAACTTCTTGCTTTTCATCTTTTCCACCTTTCGCAGTAGCTTCTGTTGTGCCTGCAGAAACAAACTCTGTTAAATCTATTTTCTGAGATGTTAAATCAACGACAATATTCTTAAAATCTTTATCAAGCATAACCTTACCAGCTAAATCACTAGCTCCAGCTGTTAGCTTAAGATTTTCAATATTAATTTTACTGCCACGATCTTTAACTTGTATCGATAAATCAAGCTTGCCCACTTTAGACAAGTCTTTTACAAACAAGTTTAAAAAATCACCCAATTTTTCGCTTTTAGCATCGACTTTAATATCGGCGCCCTTAAGAGCTATAACATCTTGAACCTTGCCTGAAATATTAACATCTAAATCTTTAACACCCTTAAAGGCAACATTTAAACTGTCAACTCCAGCAGATAATGGTTCCACTGCTCCCGAGGCTTTAACAGCTAGATTTAAGCTGCCTATCTTCTCAGGAAGCCCAGCATTAACGCCCGCAAAATCAGCTACGCTTTTCACTTCTGGAACAGCAATATTAATCTTAGCATCAAAATTAGCTTTCTTTAATGGATCGATAACACTGCCATTAACTCCTAAATTCAACCCACCTGCGGTAAAAATTAAATCAATTGGATAAGGATTATCTCCACCGCTTAACAATGATGATATTTGCCCAAGAGTACCAGAACCCTTGACTTGCTTACCATCAAAAACCACCTCAAAATCAAGTTCAAGCGGACTGTTTAGGCTCTCAGCTTTAAGCGCAAAATGATTAATGTTTAACTTATATTCCTGATTAGTTTGAGCATCAGAATAAAGAACTAGACCATCTTGAATAAGGAATTTTTTAATATCAACATCTACAGGTAAAGGATTAGAATTTTTGCTTATTTCTTTGTTTTCTTCAATTTTTTCAGCCCCATCATCTTCAGTCTTCTGATCTGCACTAGAAGAAGCTCCATCTTCTTTTTTGGCTGCCATATCCCAGCCAGCATTGCCCGATGCGTCTTTTTCTAAATATATTTCTGGTCTAATGATTATAAATTTTGCAACTGAAATCTTTTTTGATAACAGAGGCAACAAAGAAAGTTTGGCTTCAATTCTTTCGGTTTTAACCATATCTTTGTTTTTAGCAAAATCAGCATTAGCAAATTTAACACCACTAATAACGAGTGTTGGGTTTAAAGAAATTTTAAGTTCAATATTTCCGCTAATAACAAGCTCTCTGCCTGTTGCATCTTTAACTATTTTGGCAATATCTGACTTATATTTATTAACATCTAAGTTTGATAAAAAATACCAACCAGCACCAATAGCTATAAACAAAACCGCCAAGGTCGTAATAAAAAATATTTTTATAAACTTTTTCATTTCAATTATCCCTAAAATTTACTTTCTATTTCTCAACAAGTACATCAAACTTGTTTTTTAAATCTTCATAACTATCAGCTATTATACTAGCTCCTGCATTTAATAAAGCATTTGCATCATGATATCCCCAAGAGGCTCCTACCGATTTAGTTTTGGCATTTTTTGCCATCTGCATATCATAAATACTATCCCCAATCATAATAATGTTAGAGCGATCAACCCCTGTTTCCCTAGCAACTTGATCAAGCATATCAGAATCTGGTTTTCCTTTACAAGTATCTGCGGTTTTTATCGAAATAAAACGGGATAAGATGTTAAAGGATCTAAGTGCGGTTTCAACACCTTTGCGAGAATTACCTGTTGCTATAGCCAAAAGAATATCTTTGTTTTCCAAAAAATCTAAAAAATCAAGAGCCCCTTCATACATAGGAGCAATATAATTTTCTCTGATATCATTAGCAAAAACTCTATAATCATCAGCTAGTTTAGATATATTAGCTTTTTCCTCAGGAAACAACTTCCCGATTGCATCTTCTAGAGACAAACCTATTCCCGAGATAATTTTTTTATCGCTAGGAACAGGCAGATTATTCTGTTTGCACATTTTTGTAATCGCCTCAATTACGATTGAAGCACTATTAACCAATGTACCGTCCACGTCAAAAACAGCACAGACCAGAGGTTTATTGTCCATAATTCTTATTATTCCTTATTTAACCAATCTTAAAAACGGATCTTTGCCCGCATCTTCTTCATAAAAGCCTAAAACATCAAATGTTTTTTTTAGATGTTCTGGCATAGGCGCAATAACATCAATATCTTTTTTTGCAAATCCTGAAATTTTAATCGCCCTAGCGTGAAGATGCAATTTCTTATCTATCTGCTGCGGAATATCCATCTTTCCGCCGTATTTACCATCTCCAATAATAGGATTGCCGATTGCCGCCAAATGAACCCTTATTTGATGCTTACGTCCAGTTAAAGGAAGCAGTTCCAGCCAAGCTGCCTTTGTTCCTGCCGTAGAAATAACGTTATAATAGGTTACGGCCTTTTTACCATCTTCATCAGGAGCCATTTTTTCTTTTAAACTATCTGTTGTTTTATCAATGTTCAAATCTATTCTTCCCGAATCAATTTTAGGAACACCGTCAACAACTGCCCAATATATCTTCTTTATCTTTCGCTCTTTAAAACACTTAGAAAGCTTTGCCGCAGAATTAACATCTTTTGCAAGCACCATAACTCCGCTGGTATCTCGGTCTAGTCTATGAACTAAATGTGGCTTCTTTCCTTCTTCATTAACAAGACTGTCCAACAAGCCATCAATATGGCGAGAAATACCGCTGCCGCCTTGAACCGCAAGTCCAAAAGGCTTGTTAATTACTATAATTTTTTTATCTTCATAAAGGATTAGGCTTTTTAAAAACTTTTCATCACTTTTGGAAACCGTTTTCACCACTTTTTCTGGCTTTTGA
Source organism: Alphaproteobacteria bacterium (assembly GCA_050175015.1). GTDB lineage: Bacteria > Pseudomonadota > Alphaproteobacteria > JBFXJJ01 > JBFXJJ01 > JBFXJJ01. The sequence continues at coordinate 129,691 of JBFXJJ010000004.1, forward strand.
TTATCAAGAGACAGTAAACTTTCGGGATAAGTAACGACATCGTCTTTTACTACTTTAGCTCCGCCTTCAGCTTTGCCGCCATTAAGTTTTATGTCCTTTTTCCTAAGCATTTTTTGAAACAATGTAACTGGAACTTCGGGCATAATTCTTTTTAAAATGCGATCAAGACGTGTGCCTTCATCATCTTGAGTTATAATATATGTTTCTATCTGTTTCATTTATTTTCCCTTTGTTTTTCAAACCAGTTATATCTCTTAGCAACTTCTCTTTCAAAGCCTCTTTCTATAGGTTTGTAGAAGTTTTTTCTCGTCATGTCATCAGGAAAACAATTTTGTCCCGAGAAACCGTTAGGAGTATCGTGATCGTAAACATATCCTTTGTTATATCCTAAATCTTTCATCAGCGCCGTTGGAGCATTAAGAATATGCATCGGCGGCATAAGCGAACCTGTTTTTTTTGCCGTCTCTCTCGCCTCGTTATGGGCAGCATAAGCACTGTTAGATTTGGGAGACGTTGCTAAATAAATAACCAACATACTAATCGCCAAATCGCCCTCTGGAGAGCCAAGTCTCTCATAAGCATTCCAAGCTACAATCGCCTGATTAATCGCCTCAGGATCCGCCAAACCAACATCTTCTGCCGCAAATCTCGTAAGCCTGCGCAGAATGTATCTGGGGTCTTCACCAGCATCAATCATACGAGCCACCCAATATAAACTCGCATTGGTATCTGAACTGCGCAAAGACTTATGAAGAGCGCTCATTAAATTATAATGGCCATCGCCTGATTTATCAAAAACGGGAGAACGCTTATTTAAAAATTTTGTAACGTCTTTTTGATCTAAAAGCTTTGTCGTATCTTGAGAGGTAAAATCAAAAATGGTTTCCACCATATTCAAAAGAGTCCGCCCATCACCATCAGCCATAGATAAAACCGCTTCTTTAGCAGCCTCATCTAGCGGTATTTTCCGACCTTTAAATTCTTCGGCTCTATCTATAAGTTTTTTTAAAGAATCCGCTCCCAGCCTTCTTAAAACCAAAACCTGACAACGTGAAAGCAAAGCAGCATTAAGCTCAAAAGACGGATTTTCTGTAGTTGCACCAACTAAAATAATTGTGCCGTCCTCAATATACGGTAAGAAACTATCTTGTTGAGCCTTATTAAAACGATGAATTTCATCTACAAATAATAAAGTTTGTATGCCGTCTTTTTTCTTATCCTGAGCCTCTTTAAATACTTTTCTTAAATCGGCGACGCCAGAAAATATTGCGGACAAAGGCTCAAAATGCATTTCGTTTTCACCAGCAAGCAATCGAGCAATACTAGTCTTACCACAGCCCGCAGGTCCCCAAAGAATAAACGATGAAAAATGACCCGTTTGCATCATTAATCCAAGCGGAGCATCTTCTGCGGTCAGGTGTTCCTGCCCTACTATATTAGCCAGCGATTTAGGTCTTAAAATATCGGCTAGTGGTTTTTTTTCATCATTTTCTAATAAATTTTTCAAGGACGCACCATAATTTCAAAAACTTTATTGCCTCTTTTTATCTTCAACGTCAAAATATCTAGTTTTTTCTGTGATATTTTGGCTAAATCCTTAACTTCTTTTATCTTATAACCATTAATCGTATCAACAATATCGCCGTCTCTTAACCCTAATCTAGTTTGCGGTTCATTGATAACTAAAACGCCCTCTTCATCAAAATCTAGGGATTTCTCATAAATAACCGCAGGATTGATATTAGTAACCGTAATACCTCTAAATATCCCAGAAAGATCCTTAACGTCTCTTGCTGGTTCTTCTGGAGGCGGAATTAAAGCAACATCAAAACTTAAAGTATCTTTGCGCCTTAAAACTTCAATGCTAATTGTTCCCCCGACAGGCATCGTAACTAAACGATAATACATATTTTCCAAATCATCAATCGGCTCACCACCAATTTTAGTGATAATATCTCCAACCATCAAACCTGCTTTTGCCGCAGGGCTTACTTTGTGCAGACGGCTTATTAAAACTCCAGCCGCTCGATCTAAACCTAAAGTCGAGGCTATATCACCTGAAATGCTTTGCCCCGCAATTCCAAGCCAAGGTCTTATAACTTTCCCTGTTTTTAATATGCTATCCAAAGTTATCGCTACCAGATTAGATGGCGTTGCCATACCAACCCCACTGTTTTGACCGCTTTTTGATAAAATAATAGTTGGAACACCAATTAACGTACCGTCCATAGCAACCAATGCTCCACCTGAATTGCCTGGATTAATTGCAGCATCTGTTTGAATATATGATCTAAAATCTCCCCTGCCTCCAGCAGCTCTGGCTTTGGCTGAAACAATACCACTGGTAACCGTTTGCCCGACGCCAAAAGGATTGCCGATAGCTAAAACTAAGTCTCCAACCTCTAAAGCATCACTGTTTCCTATTTCCAAATAAGGAAGATCTTCGCCTTTGTTATCTATTTGTAAAATCGCCAGATCTGTTTTTTTATCTGTTCCTAAAACTTTAGCGGCAAATTCTCTTTTATCGTTAAGAGCGATAATAATCTCATCAGCCCCATCAATAACGTGATTATTAGTTACGACAACACCGTTAGCCCTCACAATTACGCCAGAACCTAACGATCTCTCAATATGATTCCTAATGAAACCGGTATCTGGCAAATCGCCAAAAAATTGATTAAGAAAAGAATCATTAAAAAAAAGCCCCATACCTGACGTTCTAGTTTTAACAATCTTCTTAGTATAAATATTAACAACCGCAGGTGCTGATGTCTTAACTATAGGAGCATATGAAAATTGTATTTGTGCTTTTGTTTCAGGGACAACCTTTTGAGCTGAAACAGGTAATGGTAACAATAATCCTAAAAGTAATATTATCAATCTTAACATTTCATTTGTAGCCTTATTTGTTTTTTAAAACGATTTGGGTTGTATTTTGTTTGCATATAATTCTATCAATTATAAGAAAAAATCAGGAATATTTAAGCTTTTTTTTAACCGTTAGAATAGAAGTCATTTAGAGGCTTTTTTTATTTCTGCCTTACGGCAAGTCTTAACAGATAAACTTTTAATTTTTATAAAAGTAAAATCTAAGCTTTTTTACATTGTCATAATTTAAGTATAATTAAACGCAATATAATCTGCTGATTTATACCTTATCCTCAAAAAACAAAAAGGTGATTTCTAAAAAAGAAACCACCTTTTTTATTAACTTAAAAAGCTAAAATTATTCGCCTGCTTTTTCCTCAGTCTTTTCATTAAGTTTAGGACCTGAATCTAAGCCTTTAGCATTAACATCACGGTCAACCAACTCAATAATAGCCATTGGAGCACAATCTCCATAACGAAGACCTGCTTTTAATACTCTGGTATATCCACCATTACGTTCTTTATAACGTTCAGCTAAACCAGCAAAAAGCTTACGAACAACAGCCTGATCTTTAACAAAAGCTAAAGCTTGTCTTCTGTGATGCAAGGAGCCTTTTTTGCCAAGAGTAATCATCTTATCAGCAATGCTTTTAATTTCTTTTGCTTTAGGTAAAGTTGTTTTAATTTGTTCGTGTTTCAACAAAGCCGTAACTAAATTGGCAAACATAGCCTTACGGTGTGATGAAGTGCGGCTAAACTTACGACCGCTAATTCCATGGCGCATTTTTAATCTCCTTTTTTCATATAACCAGTTTCGCTCACGAAACTTGATAACGCCTGCTTGAAAACCACAAGTATCTTCCTTGAGAGAATTCTAAGCTTGCCTCACTATGAGGCTTAACAGAAACAAAACTTATTTAGTGCTTCTGTAATAAACTAAAAAGCATCTTCTACTTTTTTAGCTAAGTCTTCAATATTTTCTGGTGGCCAACCTTCAGTATCCATACCAAGGTGAAGCCCCATTTTTGCCAAAACTTCTTTAATCTCATTAAGAGATTTACGTCCAAAGTTTGGTGTTCTAAGCATCTCAGCTTCAGTTTTCTGAACTAAATCACCAATATAAACAATATTGTCGTTTCTTAAGCAATTTGCAGAACGAACAGATAATTCAAGTTCTTCAACTTTGCATAATAAATGTTTATTAAATGGCAATTCATCCTTGTCTTCTTTTTCTTGAATTTCTTCAGGCTCTTCAAAATTAATGAACATTTTAAGCTGTTCTTGAAGAATTCTAGAAGCAAGAGCTACCGCATCTTCAGGTTTTACTGCACCATTCGTTTCAACAAGCATTGAAAGCTTATCGTAGTCAGTAACCTGACCAACACGAGTGTTTTCAACTTTGTAAGAAACTTTTCTTACTGGACTGAAAATAGCATCAACAGGAATATATCCAATAGGAGCTTCTTCAAGACGATTTTGAGCAGCTAAAGTATAACCTTTTCCTGTACCAACATTAAGCTCCATATCCAAAGAAGCACCTTTGTCAAGCGTACAAATTACTTGGTCTGGGTTCATAATTTCAACATCATGACCTGTTTCAATCATTGATGCTGTAACTTCTATTGGACCATCAGCCTTAAGATGCATACGTTTTGGATTTGTAGAATGAACTCTCAAAGCTATTGATTTAATGTTAAGAACGATATCTGTAACATCTTCTCTAACACCTTGAAGAGATGAAAATTCATGCAAAACATTGTCAATATGAATGCCTGTAATAGCCCCACCCTGCAAAGAAGAAAGTAAAACTCTGCGTAAAGCATTACCAAGAGTAAGACCAAAGCCTCTCTCTAATGGTTCAACAACAATTTTAGCTTTACGTCCAGGATCTTCACCAGGAATGACTTCCATATTACTTGGTTTTATAAGTTCTAGCCAGTTGTTATGAATCACGAAACCTATCCTCACTATATAAAAGCGTTTAAAGCGTGTTTAAAACGCTTACAAAACTACCTATGGCAAATAAAAATTTGCCCCAAAGAAATAAGCCCGCCTTAAAAAACTTTAAGGCGAGTTAATTTTAAGAATTAAACACGGCGACGTTTACGAGGACGACAACCATTGTGTGGAATTGCTGTAACATCTTTAATTGATGTAATAACAAATCCAACAGCCTGTAATGATCTTAAAGCTGCTTCTCTGCCTGAACCTGGACCTCTAACCATAACATCTAGGTTTTTCATTCCATGTTCTGCTGCTTTTTTACCAGCGTCTTCGGCTGCAACCTGAGCTGCGTATGGAGTCGATTTACGAGATCCTTTAAAACCTTGAACCCCTGCTGTTGACCAAGAAATAACATTACCTTCGGTATCGGTGATTGTTACTCTTGTATTATTAAACGTAGAATTAACATGAGCTACACCCGATGTAATATTCTTACGTTCACGCCTTTTAGGTCTTTGTGCTACTGCTTTTGCCATAAACCAGTCCGTTTCATTAAATTATTATCAAAAAATATTATCAAAAAATTAAGCTTTTTTCTTACCTGCGATAGGTCTAGCTTTACCTTTACGAGTTCTTGCATTCGTATGAGTTCTCTGTCCACGAACAGGGAGTCCTTTACGATGTCTCAAACCTCTGTAACAGCCAAGATCCATTAAACGTTTAATGTTAACCGCAATTTCACGGCGAACATCACCTTCAACGTGATATTCACTATCAATAAGCTCTCTAATTTTTAAAACTTCATCATCAGAAAGCTGATTTACACGGCGTTCTTCAGGAATGCCGATTTTTGTGCAGATTTCTTCAGATTTTTTATCGCCTATACCATAAATATAGGTCAATGCAATTTTTACCCTCTTATTGGTGGGGATATTCACACCCGCTATACGTGCCAAAGTCTTTCTCCATAAACATAGTTTAGTATAAAATATTAAACTAAATATATACCCACTGAAACTGCGGGATTATATGCGTTTTTTTTGTTATGTCAACACTTATTATGCCAACATCCTTAATATGTCAACTCTCTTCGTGAAAATTAATAACACTTCTTATTTTTTCAGCAACAGTTTCTATCGCTCCTGTGCCGTCAATACATTTTAACATACCTTTTTTTTCGTAATAAGGCAGAACAGGAAACGTAAGAGAACGATACTGCTCTAACCTTGCTTTTACTGTCTTACGATTATCATCAATGCGGCGCACAAAGTCTGTAGCCCCGCAAACGTCGCACATACCATAGACCTTAGTCTTCTTAAATTTGTCATGATATGTTGCTCCGCATTTGATACAGGAGAACCTTCCTGTAATACGTTCAACAATAATTTCATCAGGAACTTGAATATCAATAACATTATCTATTTTGATTTTCTTTTCCTTAAACATCCTATCTAAAGCTTCTGCTTGAGGAAGAGTTCTAGGGAATCCATCAAGAATAACTCCCGACTCGCAACAAGCCTCTTCTAGCTTCTCAGAAATCAAACCTATACTTATATCATCTGGAACTAAATTGCCCTCATCAATAAGGGCCTTAGCTTTAAGACCAAGCTCTGTTCCCGCTTTGCCAGCGGCTCTAAACATTTCTCCTGTTGAAAGATGAATAGCTCCCGTTTCTTTTTGTAAGATCCGTGCCTGAGTACCCTTTCCTCCTCCAGGAGGTCCCATTAGAATAATATGCATAGGATGTTTCTTATGTTTTAACGACATTGCTATTTCAACCGCTTTCTTGTTTTACCTAAAGAAGTTTTCTTAAGTAAGCCCTCATATTGATGAGCTATCAAATGAGATTGAACTTGAGAAACGAAATCCATTGTAACTTGAACAACAATCATAAGGGTTGTTCCTCCCAAGAAAAATGGAATACCCATTTTTGATATTAATAGCTCTGGCATTACACATAAAACAGTCAAATAAAACGCAGCTAAAACAGTAAGCCTCGTTATAACATAATCTAAATACTCGGCAGTATTTTTGCCTGGCCTAATACCAGCGACAAAACCGCCATGTTTTTTTAAATTTTCAGCAGTATCTTCAGGATTAAAGACAACCGCTGTATAGAAAAATGTAAAAAAGACAATAAGAGACGCATATAATGCCAAATAAACAGGTTGTCCGTGTCCTAAAATAGAAGAAAGATAACCTAAAACACCACCCTTATCAGCAGCAAAATTAGCTATAGTAATAGGAAGCAATAAAATAGAACTGGCAAAAATTGGAGGGATAACCCCAGTTGGATTGATTTTTAATGGCAAATGAGAACTTTCAGCATTTGTCATTTTCAAGCCAACTTGTCTCTTAGGATATTGGATAACTACTCTTCTCTGAGCTCTTTCGATAAACACTATGGTATAGATTAGAGCTAAAGCAACAATAATAACCCCTAAAATTATAAAAATAGAAAGTTGTCCAACTCTTCCTAACTCAAGAGTAGTAAAGATCGCTCTTGGAACATTGGCAATGATACCAACCATAATGATTAAGGAAGATCCGTTTCCAACCCCTCTCGCTGTTATTTGCTCGCCAAGCCAAACGATAAACATCGTTCCGCCGACAAGAGAAACAACGGTAGAAAACCTAAAAAACCAACCAGGGTAAATAACAGCAGAAGCACCGCCAGAAGTAAGTCCTTCCAAGCCAACTGCTATACCATATCCCTGAATTATGGTGATTAAAACGGTTAAATATCTTGTATATTGCGTAGCTTTACGATGTCCAGCCTCTCCTTCTTTCTTTAATTCAGCCAAAGGAGGAAATATCGACTGCCCCAACTGCACCATAATTGATGCTGAAATATAAGGCATAATGTTTAACGCAAAAATAGTCATACGTTTTAAAGCACCGCCAGTAAATAAGTCAAACATACCTAAAATGCCGCCGTTCTGCTGGCTAAAGATATCGGAGAGAATTGTAGCATTAATGCCTGGTAGCGGAATAAATGTTCCTAAACGAAAGACTATCAATGCCCCTAATGTAAACCACATTCTCTGCTTTAAATTATCAGCTTTGGCAAAAGCTGCCATATTTACATTAGATGCCATTCTTTCATAAAGCGATGCCATGCTTTACTCTCTCCCTATTACCTTTAATATCATATATCAAAAAAGGTTATTTAACTTATTTCTTTTGGTGCTTTTATGTTTCTTTTGAAATTATTCTTCGGCTTTAACAACAAGCTTAGAATTCAAAACAATTTCAATTTTACCGCCATTTTTTTCTATAGCTTCTTTGGCTTTGCTAGAATAACCGCTCACTTTTAAATTAAGAGCTGTTTTCAATTCTCCGCCGCCTAAAACTTTAATGCCATCTTTAGCTTTCTTTAAAAGACCAGCTTTTAAGATTTCAGCTTCACCAATTTCTGATTTTGCATCTAATTTCTTTGCATCAACTGCAGCTTGAAGCTTGCCAAGATTGATTACAGCAAAATTGCTAGCAAACATTTCATTGTTAAAACCTCTTTTTGGTAAACGTCTGTAAATAGGCATTTGTCCGCCTTCAAAGCCATGAACGGCTACACCGCTTCTGGATTTTTGGCCTTTATCGCCTCTTCCGCCAGTAACACCTTTACCACAACCGGAACCACGAGCAACACGCATACGAGATTTACGTGCTCCTTTGTTATCCTTTATTTCATTTAGTTTCATTTTTCTAATCCACTTTTCAAAACTAAAACCTAAAACTTGGCAACACCAAGTTCTGATTAAATCTAATAATATACAAGAAGTAGCTCTATAATAATTAAAACAGATGCCTATTCTTCAATTTTAACCAAATGAGGAACTTTTTTTACCATTCCACGAATTGAAGGAGTATCTTCAAGCTCTCTTACTTTATTAACCTTGTTCAAACCAAGACCAATAAGTACTTTGCGTTGAGCTTTATCTCTTCCAATAGGACTTGCTACTTGTTTTACCTTAATTAAGGCTGTTGCTTTCTTAGCCATTTGACTTACTCCTTGCTAGCTGTTGCTGAAGAACCATCTCTGCGTCCAACAATATCACCAATTTTTTTGCCTCTCTTAGAAGCAACGCCTTTTGGCGAATTAATGTTTTTAAACGCATCAAAAGTTGCTTTAATAACATTGTAAGGATTCTGGCTGCCAAGTGATTTAGCTACAACATCTTGAATACCAACGGTTTCAAAAACAGCTCTCATAGAACCACCTGCAATGATACCTGTACCAGCAGGAGCGGATCTCATAACAACTTTGCCTGCACCAAAACGTCCATAAGAATCATGGTGAAGAGTTCTACCCTCACGAAGAGGCACTCTTACCATATTCTTTTTAGCGGCATCAGTTGCTTTACGTACTGCTTCAGGAACTTCTTTAGCCTTACCAGCACCACAACCAACACGACCACGTTGATCACCGACAACAACTATCGCTGCAAAAGCAAAGCGTCTACCACCTTTTACAACCTTAGCTACTCTATTAATATGAACGAGCTTATCTACAAGCTCTTCAGTTTCACGCTCACGAGCTTTCTCGTTTTTTGCGTTACGTTCTGTATTTGGTTTACGTGACATTTTCCTCTTTCCCTTTAGAACGATAGACCTTCTTCACGAGCAGCATCAGCTAAAGCTTTAATGCGTCCATGAAAAATATATCCTCCGCGATCAAAAACTATGTTTTTTACGCCAGCTTTAATACCTCTTTGAGCTACTAAGCGGCCGACAGCTGTCGCAGCGTCTTTGGTTGAACCACTTTTAATTGTTGCTTTTAATTCCTTATCAACTGAAGAAGCAGAAGCAAGTGTCTTGCCAGCTAAATCATCAATTAATTGAGCATAAATATGCTTACAGGAACGATAAACAGAAAGACGAACTTTGCCTTTTGCTTTTTTTCTTAAATTAAAACGAAGCCTTGCTTTGCGACGTTCAAATAATTCTCTTGCCGTTTTCATGGCTTAAAACCCCTTATTTCTTCTTGCCTTCTTTACGACGAATTGCTTCGCCTTCATATTTAACACCTTTGCCTTTATATGGTTCAGGTAAACGATAAGCTCTAACTTCAGCTGCAACTTGACCAACAACTTGTTTGTCAGCTCCAGAGATTTCAATTGAAGTTGGTGTAGCACAAGCAACCTTAATACCTTGAGGAACTTTATATTCAACTTCATGGCTGTAACCAAGTGAAAGAACTAAGTCGCTTCCTTGTACTCTAGCTTTATAACCAACACCGACAATTTCAAGTTTTTTAATAAAGCCAACACTAACACCTTTTACCATATTGTTAGCTCTAGCTCTGATGGTTCCCCACATAGCTCTGGCTTTCTTATTTTCTTGTCTTGGTTTTACAACAATTTGCTTATCTTCAACCTTTACATCGACTAAGTCATTATCAAAAGCAAGTGATAACTCACCATTTTTACCTTTAGTTTTTAAAACATTGCCAACTATTGACACGGTTACATCTGAAGGTACTGCTACTGGATTTTTTCCTACTCTAGACATTTTTTTCTCCCTTAGAATACCTTACATAAAACTTCACCGCCAACATTAGCTTGGCGAGCTTCTTGATCTGACATAACTCCCTTTGGGGTAGACAAAACCGCAATACCTAAACCATTATAATATTTAGGAAGATTTTTGATTTTAGAATAAACTCTACGTCCTGGGGTTGAGATTCTGGTTATTTCCTTAATAACTGGCGCATCTTCAAAATATTTAAGTTCAACCTTAATTTCTTCAACGCCTTCTCTAACTTTATATTTATTGAAACCTCTAATGTAACCTTCTCTCTGTAAAACTTCTAAAACACTCAAACGAAGTTTAGAAGCTGGGGTTACAACTGAGCTTTTTTTAGCTCTTTGTCCGTTTCTAATTCTGGTGAGCATATCACCTAATGTATCTGTCATTGACATGGGACTGCTTCTCCTTACCAACTTGATTTAACAAGACCTGGGATTTGCCCCTGCCCTGCCATATCTCTTAAAATAACTCTGCTTAACTTAAACTTACGATAGTTACCGCGAGGTCTGCCTGTTAATTCACAACGATTGTGAATTCTATCCTTAGCAGAATTTCTTGGAACAATAGCAAGCTTAAGAACAGCTTCAAATCTTGCTTCTGGAGAAGTTTCCTTGTTCATAATAACCGCTTTTAAGCGATTGCGTTTTGAACTAAATTTTTTAGCCATACGCTCTCTTTTTTTGTTGCGTTCAACTGCACTTGTTTTAGCCATAGTAAATTACTCCAGTTATTTTCTAAAAGGAAAATTAAAAGCTGAAAGTAAAGCTTTTGCTTCTTTATCCGTTTTTGCACTAGTGCAAATAACGACATTCATACCTCTAATTTTATCTATTTGATCGTAGTTAATTTCAGGGAAAATAATCTGTTCTTTAATTCCCATAGAAAAGTTGCCTTTTCCATCAAAATTTTTACCAGAAATACCTCTGAAATCGCGAACTCTAGGCAGAGCAATAGTTACTAAACGGTCTAAAAATTCATACATTTTTTCACGGCGCAAAGTAACTTTACATCCTATTGGCATTCCTTCACGTAACTTAAAAGTTGCGATGGATTTACGAGCATGGCTAACAATCGGTTTTTGGCCTGATATAGCGGTAAGTTCATTTAACGCAAGGTCAATTTTCTTCTTATCAGCAACAGCCTCTCCTACGCCCATATTTATAACAATTTTCTCAAGACGTGGGACTTCCAATTCATTTTTGTAGCCGAATTCTTTTACTAATTCTTTTTTTACTACACTTTTATAATGATCAATCAATCTGGTCATTTCTTAAAATTCCTTCTCTTTCTTATTTATCAAGAACTTCGCCAGAACGTTTGGCAAAACGAACTTTGCGACCATCATCGAGGGTTTTATATCCAACTCTAGTTGGTTTACCATCTTTAGGATCGATTAATGAAACATTAGAAACATGAATCGGTAATTCTTTAGTGATAATGCCACCAGGAGAAGTCTGTGTTGGTTTGGTATGACGTTTTACAACATTAACACCTTTAACCAAAACTTTACGTTCACTGGGAAGTGATCTTAAAACTTCGCCCTTACGACCTTTGTCTTTGCCACAAAGAACAAGAACTTCATCGCCTTTTTTTACTTTCATTTTGTTCATATCACAACACCTCCGGTGCAAGTGAAATAATTTTCATATATTTCTTTGCACGTAATTCACGAGTTACGGGACCAAAGATACGGGTTCCAATAGGTTCCCCATCTTTATTTATTAAAACCGCAGCATTGCGATCAAATCTAATGGCGCTTCCATCATTACGACGGATTTCTTTTGCTGTGCGAACAATAACGGCGCGATGAACGTCACCTTTTTTTACGCGGCCACGTGGAATCGCATCTTTAATAGAAACCACGATAACATCACCTACAGAGGCTATTTGTCTTTTTGAACCGCCTAAAACCTTGATGCACTGCACTTGGCGTGCCCCAGAATTATCGGCAACATCCAGGTTGGTTTGCATCTGAATCATTTGACTGTTTCCTTACAAATTTAAAAAATTAAACTTACACTATCAGTTTTTGTCTTCAGTGCCAAGAATAACTTCCCAACACTTATTTTTAGAAAGTGGACGACACTCACATATACGAACCACATCTCCGACTTTACACTGATTATTTTCATCATGGGCAGAATATTTCTTGCTGCTCATAATGTATTTCTTATACTTGTTATGCATCATACGACGTTCGACTTTTACAACAACCGTTTTATCCATCTTGTCGCTGACCACAACACCTTGAAGAATTCTCTTTGGCATCTTCATTAAACCTTTTTCTTGCGCTCGTCAAGGAGCGTCTTTATACGAGCAACATCACGACGAACTTTTTTTACCTGAGCGGTATTTGCAAGATTGCCTGTTGTTTGTTGAAAACGAAAATTAAATTGCTCTTTTTTAAGAGAAAGAAGCATTTCTTTTAATTCATCGTCACTTTTAGCACGCATTTCGGTTAATACATTCTCTTTCATAATTTTACTCCTCTCCAGCTAAACGAGTAATAAACTTAGTTCTAACAGGAAGTTTAGCAGCTGCAAGCTCAAAAGCCTGACGTGCTGTCTTTTCAGCAACACCATCAATTTCGAACATAATTCTGCCAGGTTTTACACGGCAAACCCAAAACTCTGGAGTACCTTTACCTTTACCCTGTCTAACTTCTGCTGGTTTCTTTGAAACTGGAACATCTGGGAAAATTCTAATCCAAACTCTTCCCTGACGCTTCATTTCTCTTGTAATTGCGCGTCTTGCTGCTTCAATTTGTCTAGCTGTTACTCTTTCAGGAGTAATAGCCTTAAGACCAAAGGAACCAAAATTTAAATCTGTACCGCCCTTAGCATTGCCGTGGATACGCCCTTTATGAGCTTTACGGTACTTTGTTCTTTTTGGACTAAGCATTTATTTTATCCATTCCTATCAAAATTAGCGTTGAACTTCAGCTAAGCGTTTTTCACGAGCCATAGGATCATGAGCCATAATTTCACCCTTGTAAACCCATACTTTAATACCGCAAGCACCATAAGTGGTACGAGCTGTAGCAACACCATAATCAATGTCTGCTCTTAAAGTATGAAGAGGAACTCTTCCTTCACGATACCATTCAACACGAGCAATTTCTGCGCCGCCTAAACGACCACTGCAAGCAATTTTAATACCGCCAGCACCTAATCTTAAAGCTGACTGAACGGCTCTTTTCATTGCTCTACGGAAAGCAACACGTCTTTCAAGCTGCTGTGCGATACCTTCGGCAATAAGAGCTGCATCTAATTCAGGCTTTCTGATTTCAACTATATTAAGATGAACTTCACTGCCTGTAATTTTTTGCAAGTCTTTGCGTAAAGAATCAATATCTTGACCTTTTTTACCAATGACTACACCTGGGCGAGCTGAATGTATTGTAATTCTAGCTTTTTTTGCAGGGCGTTCAATAACAACTCTGCTTATACCAGCTTGGTAAAGCTTTTTCTTAAGATACTTACGAATTTTAATATCTTCATGCAGAAGATCAGCGTAACTTTCATCAGCAAACCAACGAGAATCCCAAGTACGGTTTACTCCCAATCTAAAGCCGATTGGATTAATCTTCTGACCCATTATTTACTCTCCTCAACTTCACGAACAACGATTGTTAAGTTAGAAAACGGCTTCAAAACTCTTGCGCCTCTTCCGCGTGCTCTAGCATGCCATCTTTTCATAACCAAACTTTTACCAACATAAGCTTCTGCGACCTGTAATTTGTCAACATCAAGGTTATGATTGTTTTCAGCATTAGCAATAGCAGACTGCAAAACTTTCTTAACCTCTCCAGCTATGCGCTTTTTAGAAAAAGACAATTCAGCTACAGCTGTTTCAACTTTTAAACCTCTAATCGAACCCGCAACTAAATTAAGTTTGCGAGGAGATGTTCTTAAAGAAAAGGCTTTTGCAATAGCAACTTTGCCTGTTTCTTTATTGTTTTTTAAATTCTCAGCCATAACTAACCTCTTTTAGCCTTTTTATCTGCGGCATGACCATAATAGGTGCGTGATGGTGAAAACTCTCCAAATTTATGTCCAATCATATTTTCTGTAACCAGAACTGGAATAAATTTACGACCATTATAAACGCCAAATGTTAAACCAACAAACTGCGGCAGAATTGTAGATCTTCTTGACCACATTTTAATAACTTCATTACGACCTGATGCACGTACCTTTTCAGCCTTTCCGAGAAGGTATCCATCAACAAAAGGTCCTTTCCAAACAGAACGAGCCATAATCCTTCTCCTTTATTTCTTTTTAGCCTGATGACGGGAACGTAAAATAAAGCCGTCAGTCTTTTTATTATTACGAGTCTTTTTACCTTTGGTGCATTTACCCCAAGGAGTAACTGGATGACGACCACCACAAGTTCTACCTTCACCACCACCATGTGGGTGATCAACAGGGTTCATAGCAACACCTCTAACGCTAGGTCTTACACCTAACCAACGGTTACGACCAGCTTTGCCCAAGTTCGTGTTTTTGTTATCAGGATTAGAAACAGCACCAACCGTGCCTAAACAATCACCTCTAACAACTCTCAGTTCACCAGAACCAAGACGAATTTGAACAACGCCTGCATCTTTACCAATAAGCTGAGCATAACAACCTGCTGAGCGAACGATTTGTCCACCTCTTCCTGGTTTCAACTCAACGTTATGGACAATAGTACCAACTGGCATATTTTTAAGAGGCATAGAATTTCCTGGCTTAATATCAACTTTGCTGCCAGAAACAACTGAATCGCCTACTTTTAATCTTTGTGGCGCCAAGATATAAGACTTTTCACCATCCTGATAATTAATCAAAGCAATGAAAGCTGTTCTATTTGGATCATATTCCAATCTTTCAACAACTGCTGTAACATCAAACTTATTACGTTTGAAGTCAACAAGGCGATAACGACGTTTATGTCCGCCGCCCATACGACGACTTGTTATTCTTCCTTGGTTGTTGCGTCCACCTGTTTTTTTCAAGCCCTCAGTCAAACTTTTGACTGGGCCGCCACTATAAAGTTCACTTCTATCAACAACTGTTAACTGACGAAGAGACGGTGTAGTGGGTCTAAAGTTCTTTAACGCCATAACTTATATTCCCGTTGTAACATCAATGTTCTGACCATCGGCTAAACGCACAACAGCCTTTTTAAAATCACTTCTTTTGCCCATATGGCCAC
Organism: Alphaproteobacteria bacterium; assembly: GCA_050175015.1. Lineage (GTDB taxonomy): Bacteria > Pseudomonadota > Alphaproteobacteria > JBFXJJ01 > JBFXJJ01 > JBFXJJ01. Next base: position 145,231 of record JBFXJJ010000004.1, read on the forward strand.
GGAATCTTTTTAATTTTCCTTTTGTAGTAACCGTATTGACAGATTCAACCTTAACACCAAAAACTGTTTCAACTGCTGATTTAACTTCAGTTTTTTCTGCATCAAGAGGCACGATAAAGGTAACTTTATTATGCTCTGAAGCTTTCATCGATTTTTCGGTGATTACTGGTCTACGGATAACGTCATACATACGTTCCGTAACATTCTTTTTTACTTCAGACTTACTCATTTTAGTCTAGCCTCCAGATGTTCTACAGCTTCCTTGGTTAAAACCAAAGTATCACGTCTTAAAATGTCATAAACATTAGCACCTTGCTGTGGCAACACATCAATACCAATAATATTACGAGCTGCTAAGGCAAAATTATTATCAACTGCAATACCATCAACGATAAGAGCAGAGGTAAGTCCTAATGCTTTAATTTTAGCAACAACTTCTTTGGTTTTTGCTTTTTCAGTTGCAACACTGTCAAGAACAAGCAGTTTACCTTGTTTTGCTTTAGATGACAAGGCTGTTTTTAAACCAAGTCTACGAACTTTCTTCTGTAAACTATAGCCATGGTCTCTAACAACAGGTCCAAAAGCAACACCGCCGCCAACCATTGAAGGGGCTTTCATATTGCCATGTCTAGATCTACCACCACCTTTTTGTTTAAATGCTTTTTTAGATGTTCCAGACACTTCACTTCTAGCTTTCGCTTTGTGACAGCCTGAGCGTCTTTTGGCTAATTGCCAGTTAACTACACGAGCCAAAATATCCTCACGGATATCGACTCCAAAAATTGAGTCAGAAAGCTCAATTGAGCCAACACTCTTATTTTCTAAATTTTTAACTTCGAGTTTCATCTCAGTTATTCCTTCTCATCTACGACAGCAGCAGCAGTTGCTTTTAATACTCCAGCTGGCATAGGAACATCTTTAGGAAGAGATTTCTTTACAGAATCTCTAACTTTAAGTAATGAACCTTTATGCCCTGGCACTCCACCTTTGACCATAATCAAATTACGGGCATCATCAACAGCTACAACTTCTAAATTTTGAACTGTTACTTTTTCATCGCCCATATGACCAGCCATTTTCTTTCCTTTGAAAACTCTGCCTGGATCTTGATGTTGACCAGTTGAACCGTGTGAACGGTGAGATACTGACACACCGTGAGATGCTTCTAAACCTTGGAAATTATGTCTTTTCATTGCTCCAGCAAAGCCTTTACCAATGGAAAAACCTGAAACATCAACAAATTGTCCAACGACAAAATGACTTGGAAGGAATTTAGAACCAGCCTCTAAAAGACAATCTTCAGAAACTCTAAATTCAATTAATTTTTGTTTTGGTTCTATTTTTGCCTTAGCATAAGAACCTCTCATAGCTTTGGTTACATTTTTTGCTTTAACCTGACCAGCACCAATTTGAACGGCATCATAACCGTCTTTTGCTTTGGTTCTAACGGAAACTACTTCGCAGTTGTCAAGTTGTAATACTGTAACTGGAACGTGCACACCATCTTCTTTAAAAAGACGAGACATTCCGAGCTTTCTTGCTAATAATCCTGAACGCATTTTTACGTCTCCTTACACTTTAATCTCAACGTCAACGCCAGCTGCTAAATCAAGCTTCATTAAAGCATCAACTGTTTGCGGAGTTGGATCAACGATATCTAAAACTCTACGATGAGTACGAATCTCGAATTGTTCACGAGATTTTTTATCAACGTGCGGAGAACGGTTTAATGTAAATTTTTCAACTAATGTTGGCAAAGGAATCGGACCGCAAACACTTGCGCCGGTTCTTTTGGCCGTATTAACGATTTCAAGCGTTGATTGATCGAGCAACCTGTGCTCAAACGCTTTCAACCGTATTCTAATATTTTGACCTTCCATCATGGCTTTCTGCACCATCCCTTATTTTTCCCGGATAGCTTGCCGAAAGTTACTCTCGCAGCCAGTTCTCGGGGACTTGTTAACACAAATATATCTTTATAGTATAAAAACACTATTCGGAACGAGGAAAATACCTCGTTCCGAACAGAAAAACAAGAACTTTTTTTAAATTCTTCGTTTTTTCTTATTTTACGATAGATGCTACCACTCCTGCACCTACTGTACGACCACCTTCTCTAATCGCAAATCTTAAGCCTTCATCCATCGCAATCGGAGCTATTAGATTGATCTTCATAGAAATGTTATCGCCTGGCATAACCATCTCTACTCCTGATGGTAATTCTATCGAACCGGTTACGTCCGTTGTTCTAAAATAAAACTGGGGACGATAGTTCGAGAAAAATGGAGTATGACGACCACCTTCTTCTTTTGTTAAAATATAACATTCACAATTGAATTCGGTATGTGGTGTAATTGAACCTGGTTTTGCTAATACTTGACCACGTTCAACGTCATCTCTTTTCGTGCCTCTCAATAAAACACCAATGTTGTCGCCTGCTTCGCCTTGATCAAGAAGCTTACGGAACATTTCAACACCCGTACAAGTAGTCTTCGTGGTATCTTTTAAACCTACTATCTCTACTTCTTCGCCTACTTTCAATACGCCGCGTTCTACTCTGCCGGTTACAACTGTACCACGGCCAGAAATAGAAAATACGTCTTCAATTGGCATCAAAAATGGTAAATCTTTGGGACGATCTGGTTGTGGAATATATTTGTCAACTTCTGCCATCAACTTCAATACTGCTTCCTTACCAATCTTTGGATCCTTGTCTTCCAACACTGCTAATGCTGAACCAGGGATAATTGGAATATCATCGCCTGGGAAATCATAAGAAGATAATAATTCTCTCAGCTCTAATTCAACTAATTCCAATAATTCTGGATCGTCTACTTGGTCAACCTTATTCAAAAATACTACTAACGCTGGAACACCTACTTGTCTTGCTAACAAAATGTGCTCTCTCGTCTGTGGCATTGGACCATCAGCTGCTGATACTACTAATATCGCTCCGTCCATCTGAGCTGCTCCAGTAATCATGTTCTTAACATAGTCAGCATGTCCCGGACAGTCTACGTGCGCATAGTGCCTATTCGCTGTCTCATACTCTACGTGTGCTGTAGATATGGTGATACCTCTAGCTTTCTCTTCCGGTGCCTTGTCTATCTGGTCATATGCTGTAAACTCTGCACCACCTGCTTCCGCTAATACTTTCGTGATCGCTGCCGTTAATGAGGTCTTGCCATGGTCTACGTGACCTATCGTACCTATGTTACAATGCGGCTTCGTCCTCTCAAATTTCTCCTTAGCCATCTATCTTACTCCATCTATATAAAAATAAGTTATAAAATAAAAATTGTGAATTAACCTGCTAATTTGGTTTTAATTTCTTCGAAAACATTGTTTGGAACTTCTGCATAATGTCCAAAATGCATTGAATATTGTGCACGTCCCTGGCTCATAGAGCGCAATGTATTAACATAACCAAACATAGAAGCTAAAGGAACAAAAGCTGAAATAACTCTAGCATTTCCACGCTGTTCCATACCGTTAACTTGGCCTCTGCGACTGTTAAGATCGCCAATAATATCACCCATATATTCTTCTGGGGTAACAACTTCCACTTTCATAACAGGCTCTAAAAGTTTAGGACCACCCTTCATCATACCTTCTCTAAAAGCTGCTCTTGCAGCAATTTCAAAAGCCATAACACTTGAGTCAACATCGTGATAAGCACCATCATAAAGGGTAGCTTTGATGTCAGCACAAGGGAAGCCTGCAATTGGACCAGCTTCCATAGCTGATCTAATGCCTTTTTCAACACCTGGAATATATTCTTTAGGAACATTACCACCGACAACTTTATTCTCAAAGGTAAAGCCTAAGCCTGCTTCTTGAGGCTGGAATGTAATTTTAACTCTAGCAAACTGACCAGCACCGCCAGATTGTTTCTTATGAGTATAATCAACATCACATAACTTAGTGATGGTTTCACGATAAGCAACCTGAGGAGCGCCAACGTTAGCTTCAACCTTAAATTCACGTTTCATACGATCAACGATAATTTCGAGGTGAAGTTCTCCCATTCCTTTAATAATGGTTTGTCCGCTTTCTTTATCAACAGAAACTCTAAAAGAAGGATCTTCCATAGCTAAACGTTGAAGAGCTGCACTCATTTTTTCAACATCAGCTTGTGTTTTAGGCTCTACAGCAACTTCAATAACAGGATCTGGGAATTCCATCTTTTCAAGAATGACTTCATTGTTTGTATCACAAATAGTCTCACCTGTTGTGGTGTCTTTTAAGCCAACGAGAGCTACAATATCACCAGCATATGCTTCTTTAATATCTTCACGGTGATTAGCATGCATTAGAAGCATACGACCAATTCTTTCTTTTTTATCTTTTACTGAATTAAGAGTCGTAACACCACTTTGAAGAGTTCCTGAGTAAATTCTCGCAAAGGTTAATGAGCCAACATAAGGGTCGTTCATAACTTTAAAAGCTAAAGCTGAGAAAGGTTCCTTATCATCAGGTTTACGGAATACTTCAACTTCTTCATTGTTAGTAACAATTTTGACACCTCTTACAGGAGGAATATCAAGTGGTGATGGCAAATAATCAACAACAGCATCTAACAAAGTTTGAACACCTTTGTTTTTAAAGGCTGTACCACAAAGCACTGGGAAGAATGTCATAGAAATCACACCCTTACGGATACAGGCTTTTATAGTTTTTTCATCAATTTCCTTACCTTCAAGATAAGCTTCCATTACAGCATCATCTGTTTCAACGGCTGTTTCGATTAATTTTGCATGATAATCTTCGGTTGCATCTTTTAAATCATCAGGAACATCTGTAACAACAAATTCAGCACCAAGGGATTCATCTTTCCAAATGATTGCCTTTTTCTGCAAAACGTCAATGACACCTTTAAACTCAGATTCAGCACCGATTGGCAGTTGTAATACCAAAGGTACAGCCCCGAGTCTCTTTTTGATCATATCGACGCACATATCAAAATTAGCGCCAATTCTATCCATTTTGTTTAAGAAACATATTCTTGGAACTTTATATTTATCAGCCTGACGCCAAACCGTTTCAGACTGAGGTTCAACACCTGCAACAGAGTCAAAAACAGCTACAGCACCGTCTAAAACACGCAAAGATCTTTCAACTTCAATCGTGAAGTCAACGTGTCCCGGAGTATCAATGATGTTAACTCTATGATCTTTCCAGTAAGCGGTAGTTGCAGCTGATGTAATTGTAATACCACGTTCTTGTTCTTGTTCCATCCAGTCCATTGTGGCGTTACCATCATGAACTTCACCGATTTTATAAGATTTACCTGTATAGTAAAGAATACGTTCAGTTGTGGTGGTTTTTCCAGCATCAATATGTGCCATGATGCCGATGTTTCTATATTTTTCAACTGGGGTTGTACGAGCCATTATCAGCTTTTCCTTAAATTTTATTTACCAACGATAGTGAGAGAAAGCTTTATTAGCTTCTGCCATCTTATGAGTATCTTCACGTTTTTTTACGGCAGACCCTCTATTTGCAGCGGCATCAATAAATTCTGCTGCAAGTCTTTCAACCATTGTTTTTTCTGAACGGTTTCTAGCGGCTCCAATAATCCAACGAATAGAAAGTGCCTGTCTACGTTCTGGACGAACTTCAACTGGTACCTGATAAGTAGCACCACCTACACGGCGGGATCTAACTTCTACTGAAGGTTTTACATTATCAATAGCTTCATGAAAGCTTTTCAATGCATCTTGTCTGGTTTTTTCAGAAAGACGATCTAAAGCACTGTAAACGATTTTTTCTGCAGTTGCTTTTTTACCTTGTTCCATTACACAATTCATAAATTTAGCAACAACGAGATCGCCATATTTTGCATCTGGCAATACTTCACGTTTTACTGCTGCGTGACGACGAGACATAGTTTAAATTCCTTATTTTGGACGCTTTGCACCATATTTTGAACGGCGCTGACGTCTATCATTAACACCTTGAGTATCTAAAGTACCACGAATTACATGGTAACGAACACCAGGTAAGTCCTTTACACGACCACCTCTAATCATAACGACTGAGTGTTCCTGAAGATTGTGGCCTTCACCAGGAATATAACTTGTAACTTCCTGACCATTTGTAAGTCTTACACGAGCTACTTTACGAAGAGCCGAGTTTGGTTTTTTTGGAGTTGTTGTATAAACTCTGGTACAAACTCCACGTTTCTGCGGGCAAGCTTCAAGAGCTGGCACTTTATTACGCTTTTCAATAGGTGTCCGCGATTTGCGGATTAACTGGTTAATAGTTGGCATATCTTTCAAACCTTTTTTAGACAATTAAAAGTCTTAAATTAAAATTGAAGAAACCATAAAAAGGCAATTCTAAAAAAACTGTCTCTTTAAAGCTTTTCTTAAATTAAATATTTAGGCATAACTTTAAAGGGTATTCTCCATTTAAAGTATACCAAGATTGCGAATACTAGTTGGGACTTCGCATTTCGTCAAGATTTAATCTTGTTTTTTTAGTCTTTTTTATGAAAAAAGCCCAAAAAAAGAAAAAACCTTATAAAAATTTAAAAGTTAAGGGGTTGAATTAAACAACCCCATAACTTTTTAATTAATAAAACAAGCATAAATTTTATGTGTTTTATCTATTCAGCTTTAGAATCGGTTATAGCTGCAACTTCGTTTTCTTTCTTTATGGTAGCCATTTCTTTATCATTTTGCGCAGCAATATGACGCAAACGGTTCATAAAGGCTCCCGTTCCAGTTGGAACCAAACGACCAACAATAACGTTTTCTTTCAGACCATTCAAAGTATCAACTTTACCAGAAACAGAAGCCTCGGTTAATACTCTAGTTGTTTCTTGGAATGATGCCGCAGAAATAAATGATTTTGTCTGTAAGCTTGCTTTGGTAATACCAAGCAATACAGGTTCTGCAACTGCTGGTTTTCCACCTTCAGCTTCAGCTTTCTCATTTTCAGTCTTGAAAGTATCTAAATCAACCTGTTCTCCAAGCAGAAGCGTGGTATCACCGGTCTCAATAATTTCAACTTTCTGCAACATTTGACGAACGATAACTTCAATGTGTTTGTCATTGATTTTAACGCCTTGCAGACGGTAAACATCTTGAACTTCTTTAATTAAGTATTCTGCGAGTTTTTCAACACCTAAAATCCTTAATATGTCGTGAGGAACAGGGCTGCCGTCAACTAAGCTATCACCCTTGCGGACAAAGCTTCCTTCTTGGACAACCACGTGTTTACCCTTAGGTATCAAATATTCAACTTCTTCACCGTTTTCAGTCTTAATAACGATACGGCGTTTTGCTTTATAATCGCTTGCAAATTCAACCGTACCATCAGCTGTTGCAATAATAGCGTGATCTTTTGGACGTCTTGCTTCAAATAACTCCGCAACTCGTGGCAAACCACCTGTAATATCTTTCGTTTTAGAGCTTTCTCTTGGTATTTTAGCTAAAACGTCACCGACTTTAACTTTGCTGCCAGGTTCAACTGAAATAATCGCATCAACTGACATAAAGTATCTTGCATCCATACCGTTATCAAATTTAACAATCTCATTATTGTCATCACGAAGCGTCATTCTTGGTTTTAAATCACTAGTTTTAGGCTGTGATTTCCAATCAATAACAACTTTAGAAGCAATACCTGTTGTTTCATCAACATTTTCACGATAAGAAACATTTTCAATCAAGTCGACAAAGTTTACGATACCTTCTTTTTCGGTAATGATTGGAATGGTATATGGATCCCACTCTACCAACTTCATACCTTTTGTTACATCAATCTTATCTTTAATTAAGATTCTAGCACCATAAGGAATGCGGTATCTAGCTTTTTCACGTTTGTTACTATCAATAATAGCGACTTCGCAGTTACGTGACATAACAATCGCGATACCTTGAGAATTCTTAATAACATTTTTGTTATAGAATTTTATTTTACCATCAAAGGCAGCCTCGATACTTGACTGCTGAGCACTACTTTGCGCAGCACCACCAATGTGGAACGTTCTCATTGTAAGCTGTGTTCCAGGTTCACCGATTGACTGAGCAGCGATAACACCAACAGCCTCACCGATGTTAACTGGTGTTCCTCTTGCCAAATCACGACCATAACAAGCCGAACATACACCATCTTTACTTTCGCAAGTAAGAACAGAACGAATAAATAAACTTTCAATTCCAGCTTCTTCTAAAAGCTCAACATCGTGTTCATCTATAAGCTTGCCTTTAGGAACAATAACGTCCTTAGTTTCAGGATGGATAACATCTTCTTGAGATGTTCTGCCAAGCACTCTTTCACCTAAGGAAGCAATAACTTCACCACCATCAAGAATAGAACGTACAGTAATGCCTCTCTCTGTGCCACAATCATTTTGAGTAATAATTGCGTCTTGAGCGACGTCAACCAACCTTCTGGTCAAATAACCTGAGTTCGCAGTCTTAAGAGCGGTATCAGCCAAACCTTTACGAGCACCGTGGGTAGAATTAAAGTATTCTAAAACGGTAAGACCTTCTTTAAAGTTTGAAATAATTGGAGTTTCAATAATTTCACCAGAAGGTTTAGCCATAAGACCACGCATACCTGCGAGCTGTTTCATTTGAGCTGCGGAACCACGAGCACCAGAGTGAGCCATCATATAAACAGAGTTAACTGGCACGCCCTTTTCATATTTTGAAATTTCTTTCATCATTTCGTCAGAAACTTTATCGGTACAACGTGACCAAGCGTCAACAACCTTATTGTATTTTTCACCTTGAGTAATAAGACCTTCTTGGTACTGCTGTTCAAATTCTTTAACCTGATTTTCGGTTTCAGTAATAAGTTTGGTTTTAGTTTTTGGAACAACCAAATCATCTTTACCGAATGATACGCCAGATTTAGCAGCTTGGCGGAAGCCTAAGCCCATTAATCTATCAGCAAAAATAACCGTTTCTTTCTGACCGCAGTGACGATAAACCACATCAATAATATCTGAAACATCTTTCTTACGAAGAAGTCTGTTAACTAAAGAAACGTGAATTTTTGGGTTTTTAGGAAGCATTTCAGTAACCATCATTCTTCCTGGTGTGGTCTCAATAATTTGAGTACGATAAACTCCAACCTCATCATAAGCGTTAATACGGCATTTAACTTTAGCGTGAAGACTTACAACTTTCTCATTAAGAGCGTGTTCAATTTCAGCTAAATCAGTAAATACTGTACCCTCACCTTTTTCACCTTCAAGTTCCATAGTTAAGTAGTAAAGACCAAGAATAATGTCTTGGGTTGGAACAATAATAGGCTTGCCGTTTGCAGGAGAAAGAATGTTGTTTGTTGACATCATAAGCACACGGGCTTCAAGCTGAGCTTCAAGTGAAAGTGGAACGTGAACAGCCATTTGGTCGCCGTCAAAGTCTGCGTTAAATGCAGTACAAACTAACGGATGCAACTGAATAGCCTTACCTTCAATCAAAACAGGTTCAAAAGCTTGAATACCTAATCTATGAAGCGTTGGAGCACGGTTTAACATAACTGGATGTTCGCGGATAACTTCTTCCAAAATATCCCAAACTTCAGGTCTTTCTCTTTCGACCATACGTTTTGCTGCTTTAATAGTTGTAGCCATTCCGTACAGCTCTAATTTAGCATAAACAAACGGTTTAAAGAGTTCTAATGCCATTTTCTTAGGAAGACCGCATTGATGCAATAATAATTCAGGACCAACAACGATAACTGAACGTCCAGAGTAATCAACACGTTTACCTAATAAGTTTTGACGGAAACGACCTTGTTTACCTTTAAGCATATCAGCCAAAGATTTAAGAGGACGTTTGTTAGCACCTGTAATCGCTCTGCCTCTGCGACCGTTGTCAAACAATGCATCAACAGATTCCTGAAGCATACGTTTTTCATTACGAATAATGATTTCTGGTGCTCTGAGTTCAATCAATCTTTTTAAACGATTATTACGGTTGATAACTCTACGATATAAGTCATTCAAATCTGATGTTGCAAAACGACCGCCATCTAATGGAACCAAAGGACGCAACTCTGGTGGAATAACAGGGATAACATCTAAAATCATCCATTCTGGTCTAGAATTAGATTCAATAAATGCTTCACAAAGTTTAAGTCTTTTTACAAGCTTTTTGCGTCTAGTTTCTGAATTGGTACCCTTTAATTCAGATTTGATTTTTTTCAGTTCTTCTTCTAAATCAATTTGAGAAAGAATTTCTTTAATTGCTTCAGCGCCAATACCAACTCTAAAAGCATCTTCACCGTAATCTTCTACAGCTTGCTGATATTGCTCTTCGTTAAGAAGATCGTGAAGTTTTAATGGTGTAAACCCTGGTTCAATAACTATATAGCTCTCAAAATAGAGAACTTTTTCTAAACCTTTTAAAGTCATATCGACTAATAAACCGATACGGCTAGGAAGTGATTTCATAAACCAGATATGAGAAACTGGAGCAGCTAAATCGATATGCCCCATACGTTCACGACGTACTTTGGAAAGCGTGACTTCAACACCGCACTTTTCACAAACAACGCCTCTGAATTTCATTCTCTTATATTTTCCGCAAAGACATTCATAGTCTTTAATCGGTCCAAAAATCCTAGAACAGAAAAGTCCATCTCTTTCTGGTTTAAATGTACGATAATTAATTGTTTCTGGTTTTTTTACTTCACCATAAGACCAAGATCTTATTTTTTCAGGTGATGCAATACTAATTTTTATTTCATCAAAAGATTGGGAGTTACTAACTTGCCCAAACACTTTAATCAGCTCATTCATTATGATGCCTCTCTAAAACTTTCTTGAAACTTATACGGGTATTAGTTCCTAATGGTTATAAACTCTTTTTTTAAAAACACAAATGTTTAAGAGGATAAAAAATCCTCTTAAACATTTTTTTAACTATACATCTTTCTGATTCAACTCAACATTGAGACCGAGAGAACGAATTTCCTTAACAAGAACGTTAAATGACTCAGGAACCCCTGCTTCAAACGTATCATCGCCACGAATAATCGACTCATAGACTTTAGCTCTGCCAGAAACATCATCAGACTTAACTGTTAACATTTCCTGCAAAGTATAAGCTGCACCATATGCTTCTAAAGCCCAAACTTCCATTTCACCGAATCTTTGTCCGCCGAATTGAGCCTTGCCGCCTAACGGCTGTTGGGTAACCAAACTATAAGGACCAATTGAACGAGCGTGAATTTTGTCATCAACTAAGTGATGGAGTTTAAGCATATAAATATAACCAATAGTGGTTGGGCGATCAAAAGCTTCACCTGTTCTTCCATCATAAAGAACAACCTGTCCGCTTCTTGGAAGCCCTGCTTTTTCAAGCATATCAACGATATCTTTCTCTTTAGCACCATCAAAAACTGGCGTTGCAATAGGAACACCTTTTTTCAGGTTTTCAGAAAGCTCTAAAACTTTTTCGTCGTCAAGTGAAGCTATTTCCTTTCTAAAGGTTTCCTTACCATAAACATTAAGAAGAGTATCTTTTAAATCATCAATATTTTTCTTGTTGTATTTAATATCTTCTAAGAGTCTAGTAATCTGTTCACCAAAAGCGTGACAAGCCCAGCCTAAATGGGTTTCCAAAATTTGTCCCACATTCATACGTGATGGCACACCTAAAGGATTAAGCACAAGATCAACAGGCGTACCGTCTTCGGTATAAGGCATATCTTCAACAGGAATAATTCTTGAAACCACACCTTTATTACCATGACGACCAGCCATTTTATCTCCAGGTTGCAATTTACGCTTAACAGCAATAAATACTTTAACCATTTTCAAAACGCCTGGAAGCATTTCATCGCCACGTTGAAGTTTCTTAACCTTGTTTTCAAAACGAGCCTTAAGAATTTCAATGTTTTTATCAAAGACTGTAGCCATTTTTTCAATATCTTTCATAGCTTCTTCATCTTCGACAACGATTTTGCGCCACTGTGAACTTGGAACTCTTGCTAAAATTTCTTCATTAAGAATTTCATTCACATTAATGCCTTCTGGAGCATTAACAACCTTCTTACCCAAGAGTTCTTCTTTAAGACGAGCATCAAAGCTTACTTGTAAAATAGATTTTTCGTCATCACGGTCTTTTGCAAGGCGTTCAATTTCTGCCTGCTCAATAGCCATAGCACGTTGATCTTTTTCAACACCTCTTCTAGAGAAGACACGAACATCAACGATTGTTCCGTAAACACCAGGAGGAACTCTTAAAGATGTATCTCTTACATCAGCTGCTTTTTCACCAAAAATAGCTCTCAGAAGCTTTTCTTCTGGCGTCATTGGAGATTCACCCTTAGGGGTAACTTTACCAACGAGAATATCTCCAGCTTCAACTTCTGCGCCGATATAAACGACACCGGCTTCATCAAGATTTTTAAGAGCTTCTTCACCAACGTTAGGAATATCTCTAGTTATTTCCTCTTGACCAAGCTTGGTATCACGAGCCATAACCTCAAATTCTTCAACGTGAATAGAGGTAAAGACATCTTCTTTAACAATACGTTCAGAAATCAAAATTGAATCTTCGTAGTTGTAACCATTCCAAGGCATAAATGCGACCAAAACGTTACGACCCAAAGCTAATTCGCCCATATCAGTACAAGGACCATCAGCAATAATATCACCAACTCTTACAATGTCACCAACTGAAACCAATGGTTTTTGATTGATACATGTACTCTGGTTAGAACGAAGGAATTTATTAAGGTTATAAATTTCAACGCCAGTCTCTGTTGAAGTTTTCTTATCTGTGCAGCGGACAACAATACGAGTACCGTCAATTTGTTGAACAATACCATTAGAACGAGCCACAATAGCTGCACGAGAGTCTCTGGCAACAGCACCTTCCATACCAGTACCAACTAATGGTGCCTCGTTCTTAAGAAGAGGAACAGCTTGACGCTGCATGTTTGATCCCATCAATGCACGGTTTGCGTCATCGTTTTCCAAGAATGGAATTAAAGCCGCAGCAACCGAAACCAACTGTTTAGGAGAAACGTCAATAAAATGAATTTCTTCTGGAGGAACAATTACAAAGCCATCAGCTTTACGACAGTAAACCAGTTCTTCTTTAAAGCGATTCTTGCTATCAAGCTCTGAATTTGCCTGAGCAATGTTATAACGCCATTCTTCCATAGCAGAAAGATATACAACTTCATCTGTAACATGGCCGTCAACAACTCTGCGATAAGGACTTTCGATAAAACCATAACGGTTTACTCTTGCAAAAGTAGCAAGAGAGTTAATCAAACCAATATTAGGACCTTCAGGCGTTTCAATAGGACAAATACGACCATAATGGGTTGGGTGAACGTCTCGAACTTCGAAGCCTGCACGTTCACGGGTAAGACCACCAGGACCCAAAGCCGAAAGACGTCTTTTATGTGTAATTTCTGCTAAAGGATTGGTCTGATCCATAAACTGAGATAACTGAGAAGAACCAAAGAATTCACGAACAGATGCAACAACAGGTTTTGCATTAATCAAATCCTGAGGCATAACAGTATCAATATCAACAGAACTCATACGTTCACGAATAGCTCTTTCCATACGAAGAAGACCAATACGATATTGATTTTCCATAAGTTCACCAACGGAACGGACACGTCTGTTGCCTAAGTGGTCAATATCATCAATTTCGCCCTTGCCGTCTTTTAAATCAGCAAGCGTTTTTACAATAAGAAGAATATCTTCTCTTCTTAAAACTCTCATATCGTCTGGAGCATCTTCTGCGCTAATATCAAGGCGGGCATTCATTTTTACACGACCAACTGATGACAAATCATAGCGCTCAGGATCAAAGAACAAGCTATTAAATAAGTATTCTGCAGCCTCAATCGTAGGTGGTTCACCTGGGCGCATAACTCTATAAATATCAATTAAAGCTTCTTCTCTAGATCTGTTTTTATCTACATCTAAAGTATTTCTGATGTAAGGACCAACATTAATGTTATCAATAAAAAGTAGTGAAATTTCATCAATGCCTGCTTTTTTCAATTTTTTAAGATTCTCAGCTGTAATTTCATCGCCAGGATTAATAAAAGCCTCATCTTCCTTGCCTTTGAATATCGTCTGAGCAGAGTAAGAACCAACTAAATCTTCTTCTGTAATTAAAATCTCTTTCAAGCCTGATTCAACTAATTTCTTAGCCTGTCTTGGTGTAATTTTTTTGCCAGCTTCGGCTACGACTTCACCGTTTTCAGCATTAACTAAAGGATTTATTAGTTTAAGACCTTTCATTCTATCAGCATCAAATGAAGTCTTCCAACCATTTTCAACTCTGGTATAAACAACGGTATCATAAAAATATGATAAAATATCTTCTGACGTTAAGCCTTTTACTTCATTAGGGCTTAAACTACGTCCATCTTTTTCTGCTAGTTTGCGTTTTGCTGCGGTCTCTGCATTATCTAAAGCATAAAGGAACGTTGTAACAGGAAGCTTACGGCGGCGGTCGATACGTGCATAAATAACATCTTTATGGTCAAATTCGAAATCGAGCCAAGAACCACGATAAGGAATAATTCTGGCTGCAAACAAATATTTACCAGAAGAGTGTGTTTTGCCACCATCATGATCGAAGAAAACACCAGGAGAACGGTGCATCTGAGAAACAATAACTCTTTCAGTGCCATTAACAACAAAGGTGCCTTTTGCCGTCATAAGAGGCATATCACCCATATAGACATCTTGTTCCTTGATATCTCTAACAGATCTGGCGCCGGTGTCTTCATCAACATCCCAAACAACCAGTCTCATTGTAACTCTTAAAGGCGCAGAAAAAGTTAAACCACGTTGTAAACATTCATCAACATCATATTTTGGTTCATCAAATTCATATTTGATATACTCTAATTCACCTTTTCCTGAAAAGTCTTTAATTGGAAAAACAGATCTGAAAACTTCTTGAAGTCCAGTCTCTGTTCTACTTTCCGATTTAATAAATTGTTGTAAAAATTGATTATAAGAACTCATCTGAACTTCGATGAGGTTTGGCATGGTCGCAACTGATGAAATTTTTCCGAAATCTTTGCGAATACGCTTCTTTGCCGTAAGAGATTTAGCCATTTTTTAGATTCTCCGTTGTCATTAAACCTTGTAGACCGCACAATCTGATTTAACGACACCCTGCAACAATTCTATTCAGAAAAATCTGAAACCCCGCTAGCAGAATGCATAAAAAAATTGTTCTTAATTTATAAAAATTAAAATTCACTAAGCCAGAAACATCCCTTTAATAAGGTCTTATTCCGGCTTAGTGATATAAAAAGCAATAGTTTTATTAAGAAAAACTATTTAATTTCAACTTTAGCACCTGCTGCTTCAAGTTTTTTCTTCATTTCGTCTGCTTCTTCTTTAGAAACACCTTCTTTAACAGTCTTTGGAGCACCTTCTACGAGGTCTTTTGCTTCTTTAAGACCAAGACTGGTAATAGCACGAACTTCTTTAATAACGTTAATTTTATTTGCTCCAGCATCAGCAAGAACAACATCAAATTCGGTTTTAGCTTCAGCAGCTTCACCAGCAGCAGCACCGCCTGCAACAGCAGCAACAGCTACAGGAGCAGCAGCAGAAACGCCCCATTTTTCTTCGAGTAATTTTGAAAGTTCTGCAGCTTCAATAACTGTAAGTTTTGAAAGTTCGTCAACTAATTTGGCAAGATCAGCCATTTCTTTATCTCCTAAAAATTTATATAAATATTTTTTTAACTAACATTTAAGTATTTTAAAAATCAAAATACTTCAAAAAATTTTGTGTATAAAATCCTTATACACCCTTAACCCTTTTTAGCATAAGCATCACAAACTCTAGCCAACTGAGCAGCTGGAGCCTGAGTAACACATGCAAGACGAGTAGCTGGGGTTTGAAGAACAGCAATAATTTTAGAGCGTAACTCATCAAGAGATGGTAACGCAGCTAATGTTTTTACTTGATCTTCACTTAAGGTTTGACCGTCCATCGCAGCTCCGAGAACAATCAAGCTCTTATTTCCCTTAGCAAAATCAACGACTGGTTTAGCAGCTGCAACAGGATCTTTAGCATAAGCTATTGCTGTTGGACCTTCAAAAAGATCTGCTAAGCCATCGAATTTAGTACCCGCAAGGGCAAGGCGTGTAAGCCGATTTTTAGTAACACGAAAATCGGCACCAGCTTTACTGATTTTTCTACGAAGATCATTCATATCAGTAACCGTTAACCCCTTATAATGGGTTACAACTACCGTTGATGCTTCATCGAATAAACCTTTGAGCTCGGCAACCAATTCTTTTTTTTCTTCACGGTTCACTTTTTCTTGCTCCTTAAGGCGGAGTTGATTTTCAACTCCAAGGTTAAACACACTCTTTCGATTTTATTCAAAAGAGAGATAAAACCTGCCCCAAAGTTAATTTTTCTTAAAAACATTTATATAAGATCATTAACTTCCTGTCTGCGTTGGCGGTTATCCTTTAACTTTTTCAAGCACCGACGGTCTTGGACAGGTTTATCCTTTAATGCTGCAAAAAATGCAGCAAATTCTTTTTAGTCAGCCATATCAATGCTGCTGATATTCAATCTAAGACCAGGTCCCATCGTTGTGCTAACTGAACATTTTTTCATGTATGTTCCTTTAGAACCTGATGGTTTAGCCTTATTTATAGCTTTCATAAATGCAACTATGTTTTCTGAAATTTGTTTTTCATCAAAACTTAATTTGCCAACACCAGCTTGAACAAGACCAGCTTTTTCAACACGGAATTGAACTTGACCAGATTTAGCTTCAGTAACAGCTTTGCCAACATCGGTTGTAACTGTTCCAAGCTTTGGATTTGGCATTAAGCCTCTTGGGCCTAAAACCTTACCTAAACGACCAACAACACCCATCATATCAGGAGTTGCAATACAACGGTCAAAATCCATCAAACCATCTTGAATTTTCTTCATTAAGTCTTCTGAACCAACATATTCAGCACCAGCATCTAAAGCTTCTTTTGCTTTATCGCCTTTTGCAAAAACTGCAACTTTAACGCTTTTTCCTGTTCCATGAGGAAGAGAAACAACGCCTCTAACCATCTGGTCAGCATGTCTTGGATCAACACCAAGAGCCACACAAACTTCAACAGTTTCATCAAATTTAGCTTTTGTAAAAGACTTCATAACTTTAACAGCGTCGTTTAAATCATAATTTTTAGATTTATCAACAAGGCCGTTATTTGTTTTTAAACGTTTACCTAGTTTTGCCATTGTCTTTTACTCCACAACTTCAATGCCCATAGATCTTGCTTGACCTGCAACCATAGAAGCGGCAGCTTCAACAGTCTCGCAGTTAAGATCTGGCAGTTTTTTTGATGCTATTTCATCTATTTGAGCTTTTGTAATACGCCCAGCAACATTACGACCTGGCTCTTTAGAAGCTTTTGATACATTAGCAGCTTTTTTAATAAAATAGCTAACTGGTGGTAACTTGGTTATAAAAGAAAATGTTCTGTCAGCATAAGCTGTGATGATAACAGGTATTGGCATACCTGGTTCCATTTTTTGAGTAGCTGCATTAAATGATTTGCAGAACTCCATAATATTAAGACCTCTTTGTCCCAAAGCTGGACCAATTGGTGGCGAAGGATTCGCTTTACCAGCAGGAACTTGCAGTTTAATAAAACCGATAACTTTTTTTGCCATCTTAAACCTCAATTCAATTATTAATAAAACCCCTTACGGGATACTCTTTTAAGGCACCGTGGTAACAGTTATGGCCAACTTCCCACGAATTTTATGCTATAAAAAATAGCAATCGGGATTGCCTATAAATCCCTTAAACTTTTTCGACTTGTAAAAACTCTAGCTCAACAGGAGTTGCCCTGCCGAAAATAGATACAGAAACTTTTAATCTTGATTTTTCATAATCAACATCTTCAACAAGACCAACAAAAGAAGCAAAAGGTCCTTCAGAAACCCTAATTTGCTCTCCTATTTCAAAACTTAAAGCTGTTTTTGGTTTTTCAATACCTTCAGCAACTTGTTTTACAATCCTTACAGCTTCAGCCTCACTGATTGGTGTGGGCTTGCCTTTACTGCCAAGAAAACCTGTAACTTTAGGAGTATCTTTAACCAAGTGCCAAGTTTCATCTGTAAGTTCCATATTGACTAAAACATATCCAGGAAAGAACTTGCGTTCAGACTTTACTGCTGCACCTTTTTTGACATCAATAACTTCTTCCATAGGTACCAAAACCTGCTTGAACAAGTCTTCCATTTTCTTTTTCTGCGCTTGCTCTTTAATTGATTCTGCTACCTTTTTTTCAAAGCCAGAATAAACGTGAACAACATACCAAGCTGCAGCCATTACTTAGCCTCCTAAATACCAAATATAAGTTTTATGACCCAGCCAAAAATTTGGTCAACAAAGAAAAAGAACATAGCTATGATTGAAGTCATAACCAGAACTACACCGGTTGAAACCAAAGCCTCATTTTTAGTTGGCCAAGTTACCTTTAATATTTCTTGTTTAACTTGGCGCATAAATTGCGCTGGACTAGTTTTTGCCATAATTTTTACCAAATATTTTTTACAATCGTGCTTCTTTTTAACTCAAAATATTCATTATTATTAATAAACATTCTAATTAACTGGCAGGGGTGACAGGTCTCGAACCCGTAGCCCCCGGTTTTGGAGACCGGTGCTCTACCAATTGAGCTACACCCCTATAACCAAAACACTATTCGGAACGAGGAAAATACCTCGTTCCGAACAGAAAAACAAGAACTTTTTTTAAATTCTTCGTTTTTTCTTATTTTACGATAGATGCTACCACTCCTGCACCTACTGTACGACCACCTTCTCTAATCGCAAATCTTAAGCCTTCATCCATCGCAATCGGAGCTATTAGATTGATCTTCATAGAAATGTTATCGCCTGGCATAACCATCTCTACTCCTGATGGTAATTCTATCGAACCGGTTACGTCCGTTGTTCTAAAATAAAACTGGGGACGATAGTTCGAGAAAAATGGAGTATGACGACCACCTTCTTCTTTTGTTAAAATATAACATTCACAATTGAATTCGGTATGTGGTGTAATTGAACCTGGTTTTGCTAATACTTGACCACGTTCAACGTCATCTCTTTTCGTGCCTCTCAATAAAACACCAATGTTGTCGCCTGCTTCGCCTTGATCAAGAAGCTTACGGAACATTTCAACACCCGTACAAGTAGTCTTCGTGGTATCTTTTAAACCTACTATCTCTACTTCTTCGCCTACTTTCAATACGCCGCGTTCTACTCTGCCGGTTACAACTGTACCACGGCCAGAAATAGAAAATACGTCTTCAATTGGCATCAAAAATGGTAAATCTTTGGGACGATCTGGTTGTGGAATATATTTGTCAACTTCTGCCATCAACTTCAATACTGCTTCCTTACCAATCTTTGGATCCTTGTCTTCCAACACTGCTAATGCTGAACCAGGGATAATTGGAATATCATCGCCTGGGAAATCATAAGAAGATAATAATTCTCTCAGCTCTAATTCAACTAATTCCAATAATTCTGGATCGTCTACTTGGTCAACCTTATTCAAAAATACTACTAACGCTGGAACACCTACTTGTCTTGCTAACAAAATGTGCTCTCTCGTCTGTGGCATTGGACCATCAGCTGCTGATACTACTAATATCGCTCCGTCCATCTGAGCTGCTCCAGTAATCATGTTCTTAACATAGTCAGCATGTCCCGGACAGTCTACGTGCGCATAGTGCCTATTCGCTGTCTCATACTCTACGTGTGCTGTAGATATGGTGATACCTCTAGCTTTCTCTTCCGGTGCCTTGTCTATCTGGTCATATGCTGTAAACTCTGCACCACCTGCTTCCGCTAATACTTTCGTGATCGCTGCCGTTAATGAGGTCTTGCCATGGTCTACGTGACCTATCGTACCTATGTTACAATGCGGCTTCGTCCTCTCAAATTTCTCCTTAGCCATCTATCTGTCCTGCCTTTTACTTTCAATTAAGGTTAAACTTTAAAATTGGAGCGGGTGAAGGGAATCGAACCCTCACGACCAGCTTGGAAGGCTGGGGCTCTACCATTGAGCTACACCCGCAAAACTGAGAATATATTTTTTTATCTCAGTAATTGGTGGAGGGGGAAGGATTCGAACCTTCGTACACTGATGTGGGCAGATTTACAGTCTGCTGCCTTTAACCACTCGGCCACCCCTCCAAAAGGGTCAATATCTTTTTTAACTATAAAAGATAATAGAATGTTGGAAATATTGTATTTAAATTTATTTGTCAATCACAAAAAGTTATTTTTTTACACAAATCCAAAAATTCAGTTATAGTGATATAACATTTTTTATAATTTGGGAATTAAAAATATGAAAAAAAATAAATTTAATAAAAAGCCTCAAGCAACGACTAAGCACAACCACCTTTGGTTATATGGCAAACACGCTGTAATGACAGCGATTGAAAATGAACGCCGTAAAATTTTTCGCATTTTGACATCTGGTGAAAGTTTCCCACAGAAAATTCTTGAAACTATTAAGAATCGAAATATCGTTATAGAAAATGTTCCTAAAAGCGAAATAGATTCGCTTCTTACTAGTGATGCTGTTCATCAAGGTGTAGCGGCTGAAGTAGCTTTTTTAGATAATTATCCTTTAGAAGATTTATGCTCCGATTCTGGTTCTAAATTAATTGTTATTTTAGATCAGGTCACGGATCCGCATAACATTGGCGCCATAATGCGCTCTGCTGCTGCATTTAATGCTGATGCTGTTATTGTGCCTGATAAAAACACCTGTCAAGAAACTGGTGTTTTAGCAAAATCTGCCAGCGGTGCTTTGGATACTGTCCCTTTTATACGAGTTGCCAATCTAGCAAACGCTATGGACACTCTTAAAAAGAATGATTTTTGGATTATTGGACTTGATGGAAAATGTGATAAAGAATTATCTCAAATAGATATTACGGCAAAAACAGCCATTGTGCTTGGATCTGAGGGTGATGGTATTCGTCGTTTGATTCTAGAAAACTGCGATTTCGTAGCAAAACTTCCAATATCAGAAAAGATTGAAAGTTTGAACGTTTCAAATGCTGCAGCCGTTGCTCTTTATGAAATTGCCTCAAAAAGAAAAAGTTTTGAGTAGAACTAATCTTTACTGATAGTTTCTCTGGCGGCATTAACAATCATATCACCAAATTCACGCAGAAAGACGGAACCTTTAACGGTTCTTTGAATGATAACACTGCGGCGGTCTTTGTCATCTAGTTTACGTTTGACTAGTCCGTAGCTTCCTAATCGGTCTAGAGCTCTAGTAATCGCAGGCTTAGAAATATTAAGCTCTGCGGCTAGCCCTCTAACCGTATGAGGAGAATCTGTAAGATAGACCATCATTAGAACGGCCATCTGCCTAGAAGAAAGATCGTGAGAATCCTTTTTTACACATTCAACGACAGCTCTGCGCCAAAAATCTAAAGCTTCAATCGGGTTAAGATTAAACGTCATAAAAAAATCCTTAGTCTTTTTGATGGTTTTTGGTTTAATAAGATTATTACACCTTTGTAACTATAATTTAGTTTTATACGACTAAACTCTTAACCGCAAGCATAGTTTGAAATATTTTTTATAATAAAGCTCTTGCTTTTTTCCTTTTTTTACATAAATATCCTTTTCCTCAACGAGTCTTTTTTTATAAGGTTCACCATAAAATGCGCAGTGTCAGAAAAGCTTTAGCGCTAGAAAAACATTCTTCTAATAATAATATTCTTGAAACCGATGCTACTAATACAGATAGCTCTAATCTTGTTTTAGAATCCTTAATCAAGGGGCACTCTCTACGTGCCTCTGGGATATTAACTACTGCCCTGACATTTTTTGAGAATGCCTTACTTTATGATAACAGCAATACTGAAGCATTAGTTGCCTGTGGAGAGTGTTTTTATGACTTAGGGCAGTTTAATGAGTCTTTTGAACATTTTAAAAAAGCATTATTTATTGAACCAGAAAATCGTTATTTATGGCGCTGTTGCTGCCAAAGTTTAGCTCTTACCAGCAATTTTTTTGATGCTATACAATTTTGCGAATCTATGCTCTCAAAATGGCCTGACTGCGGACAGACACATATTTTATTAGCCAAGCTTTATCAAAGGAACAAAGATTTTGAAAAAGCCAAAAGCCACTATCACGAAGCTCTTTTCCTTGGTTTTAATACCGCAGAAGTCTGCTTTGATTTAGGGCTTATGCTTTTGGATACCGAGCAGCCTAAAGAAGCTGCTGAGAACTTATCTCGCTCTATTAGAGAAGGTTTTGCTAATCCTGTTGTTTATTTCTATCTCGGCAAAGCTTTTATTAATTTAGCTGACAACAAAACTGCCGTTGCAAATTTTAATAAGTATTTAGAGTTTACAGAAACCGATGATTTAGGTGCAGCTAACTTTATAAAAAGCTGTGATGAAAAAACCGCTGCTCTCCCCCCTGTATATATTAAGGAGTTATTTGATCAATATGCGGACAATTTCGATGAGAGTTTGGTTGAAAAGTTAAATTATACCGTGCCAACCAAAATTGCTGATGAAATATCTAAAATTGCCGCTAAGCAAAAAATTGATATTTTAGATTTAGGCTGTGGAACAGGTCTTGCGGGAGAGGCTGTAAAAAACTTTGCCCAAATATTATGGGGAATTGATATTTCACCTAATATGGTTGAAATCGCTAAAAACAAAAACATTTATGATGATTTAATCGTAAGTAATATCTCTGAAATTACCATAGAACAAAAATTTGATGTTGTTATTGCGGGAGATGTTCTTGTTTATTTTGGAGAACTTGAAACTATTTTTTCTTTAGCTAGCAGCTTATTAAAATCAGGCGGATATTTTATTGCCAGCGTTGAAAGTGATAATGATGAAGCAGGCGATGATGGTTTTATTTTCAAAGAAAGCCGCCGTTTTGGACATAATCATAATTATATTGAAAGCCTTGCGAAGAAAAACAACTTTTCAATCCATAATCTCCAAAAAATTACCCCAAGATATGAAAAAGGCAGCCCTTTAAATGGCTACCTTTTCACTTTGCACAAAATATAATTAAGCTGAATTTTTTTAACGACTTTTGCTTTTCAATATCTTAACAATATCAGCACTACGATTTATTTGATTCGTATTTTCCATAGGCTTTACTGATGATTTGGTAACCATTTTAAGACTTTCTCCAGGAGCAAGAACCTTAATCCCTGTTTCTTCTGGGGTTTTTCTGCCCTTAGCAACTTCACTTGTGCCATAAACTGAATGCGTAAGCGGCTCAGCACAAAGAGCATCTGTCCAATCAGGAACACAGATTGTAATATAATTTTTGTTATAATTACCCATTGATGAAACCGTTATCTGTTTATCCATTTCGGGATATTTGATGGTAAAATTGCCGTCTTTACTAGAAAAATTAGCATCTAAGCCATAAATGCTGCTCACCTTTTTTCCTTTTGAGCAATCCAAATCTTTAGGCACAGGTCTTTCTTCTGCTGAAGGCTTATCGGTTTTAACGTCAAACTGAAGTTTTTCATTAGCAACAGTAAGGGTCATATCATCAGTCTTAACCCAGTAAAAATGAAGCCCTGCTCCCACAGGAAAAGAAGCTTCTTTTTCTTTGTTTATAACTTCAACGTCTATTTTAAACGCATCTTTTGAAAGCGATATGGTCTGTTTAGCTTCATATTTGAATGGGAAACCACTTTCACCATTATGCTCATAACTGATTACTGCCGAAGTTTTATCAAAGCTTTCAACTTTCCACGACTGCTGCCAAGCATCACCGTGAATGTTATGCTCTACCGAAGGGTGATTTTTTTCTGCTCCTATAGTTCTGCCATTATAGGTGCATGGTTCCACTCTGTTAATGTATGGAATCCCAGTATGAACCCCCATATCACCTGCTGCCAAAGGATTGCCTACATTAGCTTTATCATCATGACCTCTTAGCAATGGAACGAATTCTTTTTTACCGTCTTTTTCCTGCCAAAATCCAAAGCGTGAAATTGCGCCGCCAACGCCAGCAGCGATTTCTAATTCCATATCACCGTTTTTTAAAACTATACGTTCTTCATCATTCATCATATTTTCAGAAACCTTTTCTCACTCAGTTAAAGTTTGTGGGAAATATTCTATTACAAAATAACCTAAAAATCATATTAATTTTTTAGTTGAAAGAATTATTTACTTAAAACCTTAAAACAATAACTCTTATAGATAATCCCGCCGAAAGGCTGGTTTCTACAGCTTACGCTCGCATAAAAGTTTTGCTTTTTTAAAAGCAAAAACAGTCCGTTAGGACAAAAGCGATAACTTTTATATTTTAACTGCTTTGCAGGTCAAAGAAACTTTTTAAAAAAAGTTTCTTTGACAAATCTTCAAAAATTTTTTAAGCAGCAAAATAATCTCTCCGTTTTTTCAGTATATTACTAAAAACACTTGTTAAACCATCAGCCCCATCTTGAATCAGGCGGTCAAACGTGGCTGTCGCCGTTTTAGGACCTAAGATATTATCTTCTTCCAAAGCTTTTACGGGAGTTTTCTTAAAGCCCTGATAAGGCTCTCTTCGATCCTGCGCATCGCTTAAGTGATTCAATGCCTCCTGTAAAACTTTTACGCCTTTGCCGCCTGTTGTATTATCAGCTTCACCGATTAAGCCTGCAACATTTTTAAGACTATCGTTTACCGATTTGCCGAACCTGTCCTTAATCGGACTCGGTTCCTGCGGCTCTTTGATAACAGACGGCGTATCAATCATCTTGCCTGTGTCATCATATTCAACATCGCCAGGATAACGAACTCCGAAATATTTCTTAAGATGATCATCAACAGCCTGCCTTTTAGGATGAAAGACTTTGTCAAAAACAAAATTTTGGGCTTCTCTCATTTCTCCTTTGGTCATTTCTTCGGGTCTTTTAGCTAGAATCTTAGATGCAGAATCAATGTTTTTACTGAGCAAATCAAAAATATCACTGACACTATACGGATTTTTTGACAGAGGAGTAGCAGTTCCTGATATATCATCGCTGGCAGGATCTACATAGTATTTTGCCTCGATGTTTATATCTTTGCTATTTGTGCCCTGAGCATTATCTTTAGACTCTTTTTCTTTATCCAGAGGCATAATGTTTTTATTTTCAGGATTTTCTGCTTCCAAGATTTTCTGTTCAATATCCTTTAAAGAAACCGTGCCGATTTTATCTTTTAACTCCTCTTCAGCTCTGGACATCTGATCTTTTAATTCGGTTTCGGTCTTGATGTCTTCTAACCGCTTTTGCTCTTTCGCTTTTGCTTCCTGCTCCTGATTATATTCTTCGTTTAAATCGTCGCCAAAACCCCAAGTTCTAAAATTGCCTAAACCTCCAGGCAATTTACATTTTACTCCTGCTTCATGGCAAATAGTATTGACAACAGAATTGCTGTTGCTGGGTGGAAACGTATCATAGTCAAAGCTTTGTTCGGCTATTTTATCCGCAGCTTTCTGCATATTCTGCCAAGTTTCCTCCAGTTGGTTGTCTGGGATATCAAGCTTGGTGCTTTTGCGCAGCTTTTCATCTGCGCCATAGGCGTCTTTAGATTTATTCAAGTCAACATTGTTTTCTATTACAAGATTACCCCCATCAAGACTTTTATCACCAGGGCCGCCACTAATAACTTTTTCATTGCCTTTACCATCTCGATAAACCAAATAAGAATGTTGAAAAATATCATTGTTCCATTGTATTTTTACACTTCTTGTTTCTAAATATATACCTTTTGCTTTGGTTTGTTGTTTAATATCTGTCATTTCTAAAATCCTTCTATAAAATTAAAATAAAGCAGTATTTACTGCACAAAAAAGGCAGGTTAATAAAAACCTGCCTTAATTTTTAAAAAACCAAAATTAACTGGCTTTCTAAAAAAGCTTTTAAATATTTTGAATCTTTGTTAGTATCATTTACATGTTTGATAATGATTTTTTCTATGTCGTATCTAGAAGCACTCCTATCGTTGCCGTGCTGGCGTATATTATTTATTCTTTTATGAAAAAGAATGAAAATATTAAAAAAATTGTTTTCAATTATTATGTGTTTTTATTATTTGTTACTTCGACAGGCTGCCCATTTTTTATATCTTTTTTAACACGCAATGAGAAAATATTATTATTTTTTCACACTTTTATGCCTTTTATTAGTTTTATTGTTTTGTTTTTATTATTTTACAGTAAAAATTTAAAAATTAATATTTTAGGTATATCATTGACTTTTTTGCTTATGTCTACTGTTTTAGTTGTTTCAAGCCTTTCAGTATTTCTCTTAGGTTTAATTGTTGTTAATTTTTTCTGGTATTAAAATGAAACAAAAAATATTAAAAATACTTTTTTTTATATTTTGTATATATATTGCACTTTTTTTTATTTCAATCTGCTTTACTTTTAACTTTGCGCATTTAAGCAATTTCATTGCTATTGGCTGTTTTCTAACACTTTTTTATAAGCATAAAACCTTAAAACTTTATTATAAAATTCTCCTTTGCTTTGGCCTGCTGACACCAATTTTAGCTTTCTGTTATTACTACTTTTTTGCTTTTGATAAAGTTGACCTCTATTTTGAACTAATATAATTTTCAAAATATCAGAACAAGCAAGTTAACTAAAATAATTTAATTTTTATGGATAGAATTAGGCGCACGTGTAGTTACTGAACCTAACAGAACTTATATCACAAAAACAACTAAATTGTCAAGAACAAAAACAGAACCAAGTTAAATTAATTTTAGATATAAACTAAGCCCCACCAAAAAGGCAGGTTAATAAAAACCTGCCTTAATTTTTAAAATATTTATTTCTCTAAAGTTGCTTTTCAAAACATCTTTAGTCGCTGTCAATTTTTAAAGCTTCAATAAAAGCACTTTGTGGAATTTCGACTTTACCAAACTGGCGCATACGTTTTTTGCCTTTCTTTTGCTTTTCTAAGAGTTTTCTCTTTCTTGTAATATCGCCGCCATAACATTTAGCCGTAACATCTTTACGAAAAGCACTAATCGTTTCCCTTGCAATAACGGTTCCCCCAATCGCAGCTTGAAGCGGAATCTTAAACATATGCCTTGGAATTAAGTCTTTGAGCCTTTCACAAATCATTCTGCCTCTTGCCATAGCTTGCGAACGATGGCACATAAAAGAAAGAGCATCAACAGGTTCACTGTTTATCAGCATTGAAACTTTGACCAAGTCACTTTCAGAATAGCCATCCATTTCATAATCAAAGCTTGCATAGCCTCTAGAAATTGATTTTAAACGGTCATAAAAATCAAAAACAATCTCATTAAGAGGAAGCCTATAAACAACCATAGCCCTATTCCCAGCATAG
The DNA here is from genome assembly GCA_050175015.1 of Alphaproteobacteria bacterium. GTDB lineage: Bacteria > Pseudomonadota > Alphaproteobacteria > JBFXJJ01 > JBFXJJ01 > JBFXJJ01. The sequence goes on from JBFXJJ010000004.1 coordinate 172,584, forward strand.
GTTAAATTAACTTGCTCTCCTCTTCTTTCGGTACAAAGCTTAAGAACAGCTCCCAAATATTCATCAGGAACCATAATTGTTGCTTTAACCCAAGGTTCTTCAAAAGATTCAATTTTAGCAGGATCAGGCATATCAGCAGGATTATGAAGATCAAGATTTCTGCCATCGGTTAAATGAAGCTTATAGACAACACTTGGAGCCGTTGTAATTAAATCTAAATCAAACTCTCTATCCAATCTTTCCTGAATGATTTCCATATGGAGCAAGCCCAGAAAACCACATCTAAAACCAAGCCCTAAGGCCGCAGAAGTTTCAGGAATAAACTCAAAACTAGAATCATTTAGCTGCAATTTAGCAAGGGAATCCTTTAAGTTGTCATATTCACTAGAATCTATCGGAAATAAACTGCAAAACACCACAGGTATACTTGGTTTAAATCCAGCTAACGCTTTTAATGTCGGACGTTTTTCTTCAGTTATAGTGTCGCCAACATGACAATCACCAACGCTTTTAATTGATGCGGTAAAAAAGCCAAGTTCTCCTGCCCCCAACTCGTCAACATCAAGCATTTTTGGTGTAAAAATACCAAGTTTCTCAATTTGATAGCTCATACCATTTGACATCATCTTGATTTTCATCTTTTTACGCATTTTGCCGTCAATAATACGGAAAAGAATTATAACGCCTAAATAAGCATCATACCAAGAATCAACCAAAAGAGCTTTTAACGGTTCATCTTCATTGCCTTTGGGCGCAGGAAGATATTTAACAACCGCTTCTAAAACTTTTTCTATTCCAAGTCCTGTTTTTGCTGAAATTTCAACCGCATTTTCAGTATCAATGCCGATTACTTCTTCTATCTGTCTTTTAGTTCCTTCAACATCGGCTGCGGGCAAATCTATTTTGTTTAGAGCTACAACAATTTCGTGATTAGCATCAAGCGCTTGATAAACATTGGCTAGCGTTTGAGCTTCAACACCTTGAGAAGCATCAACTACTAATATAGAGCCTTCACAAGCAAGCATTGAACGGCTTACTTCATAAGAAAAATCGACATGTCCCGGAGTATCAACCAAATTAAGAGTATAGTTTTCTCCATTTTGAGCCTTGTAGTTCATACGAACGGTCTGAGCCTTTATGGTAATACCACGTTCGCGTTCAATATCCATTGAATCTAATATTTGCTCTTTCATCTCACGCTGTTCAACTGCTCCGCATTTTTCAATTAATCTATCTGCAAGCGTTGACTTTCCGTGATCTATGTGAGCAACAATAGCAAAATTTCTGATATTATTTATTTTACCCATATTTGGTTTTCCGTATTTGTTATTACTAATAAGAAATTTAAAAGATACATAAATCTAAGATAGCTTTTATAGAAATCATTTAAAAAGAGCAAGCCTATTTCGATAAAAGCAAGGTTTAACCTAAATTACTTGAAGATTTCAATCTTATGGACAATAATATTCTAAAATCTTAAAGACTGCGATTTTAATTAAAGGGAGAAATAAATGAACTACAATAGAAGGAACGACCTAAATAAAAATGATTCATCTGCAAAAAATGATAAAAAATGCAAATCATTCTTATGCCTTGAAACTGTTCTAAGCAAAATTATCAGGTTTTCAGTATCGCTCCTTGCAATTTTGATGACCATTATGATTTTGTTTGGCGTTATTGACGTCGCAAAGAGCGTATTTCATTCCTTCGATGCCTCATCAGGTAAAGTTCCAGGAATTAATGAACTTCTAGCCTCTTTCGGATCTTTTATGGCGGTATTAATCGCTATTGAAATCTTAATTAACATCACCGTTTATCTCCAAGATAATTTCATACATACACGTATTGTTATGGCCACAGCTTTAATCGCTATCGCACGAAAAGTAATTGTTATGGACGTAGAAAAAACCGCTCCTGAATATGCTTGGGCCATTGCAGCTATAATTCTTACAGCCAGCATAGGTTATTGGATTACAATGATTTCACCAGAAGAAAATGAAAGGAAGTCTCGATTTTCATTTAATAAATTTTATAATCGCAAAAATTATAATCCCCCTAAAAATCACAATGAAAACCAATAAGCTTTAATTTATAAAAACGAAAAAGGCGGAAAAATTTTAATTCCGCCTTTTGTTTTTTAATCTAGTTTTCTAAGATATTCGGATAGTCAGAAAATACCGCCAAAGCTCCTAGACGCAATATTTCATAAGCTTGCTGTCTATCATTCACCGTATAAACCAAAGAATTCATACCATTATCATAAACGCTCATCAAAAAGTCTTCAGAAGCATCATTGACTGAGCAATGAATCGAAAATGCTTTTAAATCACGAGCTGTTGCCAATGCTTTTTCTTTTTCCCCGTTTGTTAAAACACCAATCGCCGCATCACCAGACAGCGTCCTAATCGTTTTTAAGGATTCTGTATTAAAACTAGAAAACAAAACCCTGCCATCTTTTTCAGCATTAAAAAACTTTGCCGCTTCAAATGCTTTTATTGCTGTTTTTTCTGCCAGTTCACTACGACTCGGTTTAACTTCAATATTGACTTTCATCTTTTTTTCAAAAATAAGAGCTAAAACTTCTTCTAGCTTAGCTATTTTCTCTATATTTTTAATTTTTAACTGCGATAATTCCGAGAAAGTAAAATCATCTAAGCGACCAGAAAAACCAGACATTCTATCTAAAGTCTCATCGTGAAAAACCAAGGGAACACCATCTTTAGACAGCATAACATCAAGCTCAACCCACTTAGCTCCATTTAGAGCCGCTTCCCTAAACGATGTTAATGTATTTTCAGGAAATTGCCCACTAAAGCCTCTATGTGCAACAACTTTGGCAGAGCTTAAGCTCTTAATCAGATATTCAGAAATCATCTTTTTACTAACAAAAATGAGCTATAAAAAACAAAAACCGCCCAAAGGCGGTTTGCTTCAAAGCGTTGATTTTACTGGTGCCGCCGAGTAGAATTGAACTACCGACCCCACCCTTACCAAGGGTGTGCTCTACCCCTGAGCTACGGCGGCACGTAAAAAGAAACATACAAAAGCATTTTAATTTTAGCAAGACTGTTTATTATATTATTTTACTTTTTTTATAAAAAGGACTTTATTAATATGCAAAAAACAGTCAAAAAGATACCTTCCAAAAAGGAAGAAAACACAAGGAAAGAAGCCGAAGCTCTTAAGAAAAACCTCTTAAAAAGAAAGCTTCAAGAAAAGAATAGAAAAAATAATTCAACAAGCGATAACAACTAGGATAAGTTATGGATAAGATAAAAATCACTGGGGGAATCCCTTTAAAAGGACAAATAGCAATCAGCGGCGCTAAAAACGCAGCCCTACCGCTTATGGCGGCTTGCCTCCTCACTGATAAAAAGCTGCACCTTTCAAATGTCCCTGATTTGGCCGATATTAAAACAATGAAATCTCTTTTGGCTCAACACGGTGTTGGCATTGAAGAAAAAGATGAAAATTCTATAACTTTGGAAGCAAAAAATATTACAAGCACCACAGCTCCCTATGATCTAGTAAGACAAATGAGAGCCTCTGTTCTAGTTTTAGGTCCTTTAGTTGCTAGAGAAAAAAAAGCCTTTGTATCCCTTCCTGGTGGTTGTGCTATTGGAACTCGTCCGATTGATTTGCACCTTGATGCTTTAGAAAAGCTTGGAGCATCTATTGAGCTAAGTGAGGGATATATCAAAGCAGAAGCCCCTAATGGCTTAACTGGGGCCAAAATTATTTTTCCTAAAGTCACCGTTGGCGGAACAGAAAATATCCTTATGGCTGCGACTCTAGCCAAAGGAACAACAGTTATAACTAATGCGGCTCAAGAGCCAGAAATAACTGACTTGGCTGACTGTTTAATTGCTATGGGAGCCAAAATCGAAGGCGCAGGAACGTCAACAATACGCGTTGAAGGCGTTGATTCTTTAGTGGAAGCTAGACATTCCGTAATATCAGACAGAATCGAAACGGCTACCTTTGCTATTGCTGCAGCAATAACTAGAGGCAGCATCGAACTTATAAGAGGCAGAACTGATATTATATCATCTCCAGCAATGCTCTTAACTGATTTAGGAGTTGCAATTGAAGAAACCGAAAAAGGCTTCAAAGTTGATGCGGAAGACGCTGTATTAATCGGCTGTGATGTTATGACTGAGCCTTATCCAGGATTTCCAACCGATCTACAAGCTCAGATGATGGCTTTAATGGCAACAGCGCATGGGGCATCATTAATTACAGAAACTATCTTTGAAAATCGTTTTATGCACGTTCCCGAACTCGTAAGAATGGGAGCAAACATCAATATCCACGGCAGCTCTTCCGCTATCATAAGAGGCGTTAACCACCTCTCAGGAGCACAAGTTATGGCAACGGATCTGAGAGCTTCGGTATCTTTAGTCCTTGCTGGATTAGCAGCAAAAGGAGAAACCATTATAAACCGTGTCTATCACCTTGACCGCGGCTATGAAAAAATTGAGAAAAAACTAGCAAACTGCGGAGCGATAATCGAAAGAATCAAGTAATGCAGAAAATTATAGCGGTAACGCTTGGAGAGAATCCCAAAATACATCTAAAAGAACAGATTGAAAAAGAACGCTCTACCGCAATTTTTGACTTGATATCCTCAAACCACTTTGAACCAATAGGTGATTTCAAAGGACCTTTTAAACTGCATCTTTTTAAAACCGAAAACCGTATTATTTTTGATATTATTGATAAAAATGACACGCCGCTTTTAACCGTCCCAATAGGCTTGTCCAACTTTAGGAACTTGATTAAAGACTACTTCATTGTCTGCGAAAGTTACTTTAAATTTATGCCCAACACCCCCTGCTGCCAAATCGATGCTATTGATATGGGAAGACGAAGCATTCACAATGAAGCGGCTGAGCTTTTAAAGCAAAAACTAGAAGGCGTTATTGATATAGATGAGCAAACAGCTAGAGCTTTGTTCACTTTGGTTTGTGTCTTGCATTTAGACCGCTTCTAACCTATAGTATTTTTTAAATCATTAACCTAAAAAGGCTTTCTATGACTGAAAAATATTATGTTAATTCTGAAACAGGAAAACTAAAAAAAGTACTCTTACACCACCCAGACTTAAGCATCAAAAGACTAACGCCTTCCAATTGCGAAGAACTTTTGTTTGATGGCGTCCTTTGGGCTCAAAAAGCTCGAGAGGAACACGATATTTTTGCCAACACACTTAAATCCAAAGGTGTTGAAGTCTTATTTTTAGGAGAGCTCTTAAAAGAAACTTTGGAAGTGCCTGAAGCTAGAAAATTCATTATGGAAAATGTCATTACTCCAAGAAGGCACGGATTGATTTTTGCAAAAGTTTTAAAAGACTATCTTGATAGTTTAACGGTCGAAGAACTTGCAATTAATCTTATCGGCGGGTTAACTAAGTCAGAGTTCAAGGCTGATATTAACGGTCTCTTAGCAGAAACTTTAAGACCAAATGATTTTGTATTACCATCATTACCTAATCATCTTTATACACGAGACACTTCCAGCTGGATTTATAACGGAGTTTCAATAAATCCTATGGCGATGCCAGCTAGACAACGCGAAAATATTCACTTGGCAGCTATCTATAAATATCACCCAGCTTTTGCCCAAAGCGATTTTAAATACTGGAACGCTCAAACTCCGATTGGAACTAATCAGGCTGCGATTGAAGGCGGCGATATTTTAGTCATTGGCAATGGAGCCGTTATGATTGGTATGGGGGAAAGAACAAGCCCTCAAGCAGTTGAAACCTTAGCCTTAAATTTATTCGAACAAAATGCCGCCAAATTGGTTATCGCTGTCCGTATGCCTCATAAAAGAGCCTTTATGCATCTTGATACCGTTATGACTATGGTAAATTATGACACCTTCTGTGCTTTCCCCAAAATCGAAGATATGGTTACGACTTGGAATATAAGACCAGATGATAAAGGCGGCCTCCATATCGAAAAAGCTTTGGGGCTTTTTGAAGCTGCAGCCCAAGCACTTGGCATAAAAAAAATAAATATAATCAAGACAATAGACGACGATTTTGTTGCAGAACGTGAACAATGGGACGATGGCAACAACCTGCTTGCTGTTAGTCCTGGTGTCGTTGTTGCATACGATCGCAATACCGATATGAACAAAATTCTAAGACGTGAAGGAATTGAAGTTTTAGAGATCCCAGGGTCAGAGCTTGGTCGCGGACGCGGCGGAGCCAGGTGCATGAGCTGCCCATTGGTCAGAGAGGCTTAAAAGAGATTTAAGCGCTATGTTTTTGGCGGAGATATCTGATTCTTATTTTAAACCATTCTTTAAAAGCTGTTTTTCAAATTAATTTTACTTAAAAGATCGTTTTCTTTGTGCCATCTTGCTTTTTAACAAAAGCCAAGATATTTAGCATTCAATATCAAAAAAAACTATCTCCAAAACCTATCAATCTTAAATTATAATGAAACATACGCTGTTCATTTGATTGCCTTAATTTTTTAAAACATACGTTTTGTTGTTTTAATAAAATTTAATATTTTCAACGTGTTAGCATTTAAAACTCAAACATTTTCTTAAAAAAGCCTATCTAAGAAAATAAATTCTTAAATATCAAGCAAATACAAGCAAATATTAAACTTTAAGATTAAACAACTGCTGGCATAAAAAATTGCTGCCAATTAGTAAAATTCAGCATTCTTATTTTAAGAAAATCATTTTAAATCAAGCGCATAAATACTATTGATAAAGTTAAAGATTAATTTATTATTGTTTTTATTCCGCCATCTTTTTTAACGGCAATAAAGTCACATAACGTCTAAAACATTATCCTCTGATTGTTCAGCCTTGAGACATTTCTCGCAAAACAGCAATCCTTTGTTCTATTGGGGGGTGCGTTGCCGTAAGCCCTGCCATTTTACTCATAAATCCTGCCATACTATGCTCGGCTAAAGGATTAGCAATACACAAAGCTCCAACATTAGGCATTGTATCCAAATTTTCTACTCTAGCGTCCTTTGCAATTTTCTCAAGAGCGGAAGCTAAAGCCTCAGGATATCTAGTCAAAAGAACAGCTGTCGCATCGGCTTGGAATTCACGCCTTCTTGAAAGCGCAAACCTTATTAAAGGCGCTATTAAATAACCAAAAATCAAAAGAGCTATACCTATAAGCAGAATAAGAGCTTGAGCATCACCCTTTTTCTTGCCCGATGAACGAGAACCGCCGCCTCTGCGAGAACAGCTCCTAATTAAAATTTCACCTAGAAATGAAAACAGCCCTATTCCCAAAACAACTACCGTCATTAAGTAATTATCACGATTGCCGATATGCGACATTTCGTGGGCTGCCACAGCTTCCAACTCACTTTTGTTAAGCTTAGCCACTATCCCCGTTGTAAAAGCGATTGCGGCATTTTCTGGCTTGGTGCCCACAGCAAAGGCATTTAAAGATTCATCTTCAATCAAATAAATTGAAGGACAAGGAAGACCTGCGGTGATTGCTAGATTTTCAACGATACTATACAGCTCAGGGGCAGCATTTTTAGTTATTTTCTTAGCTTTTGCCGAATTTAGAATAACGGATCCACCTTGATTTATGCTGAATAATATCCAAAAAAACCACGCTATTATAAAAATGCACCCAAAAAACAAAACTATTGATGCTTCTTTTTTAACAACCTCAATATCGTTAACAAGCAAATAGTAAACACCCAAGCCAGCTCCCAATAAAGCTAGCAGAACCACAGGAAACATTAAGATTATTAAAATAGTAAAACGACGATTGTTATCAATATTATTATAAACCGACATAAGAATCTGAACCTTATAGCTTTTAGTGAATAGTTAGAAAGAAACTTTGACCGGCTTAGCTGCTTCAGATTTTTCAGTCTCATCTAATTCAAAAAACTGCTTCTTAGAAAATTTAAACCAACTAGCAATCAAATTTTTAGGAAAACTATCAATTCCAATATTTAAATCCCTGACTACGGAATTATAAAAACGCCGTGCGGCCTGAATTTTATCTTCGGTATCAGTAAGTTCTCTTTGCAGTTCTATAAAATTTTGATTTGCCTTTAAGTCTGGATAATTCTCAGATAAGGCAAAAATGCTTTTTAAAGTATGACCTAAAACATTTTGATCAGCTGCCTGTTCTTCGGGAGTTCCCTGATTATTCATTGCCGAATTTCTTGCTTTAACAACAGCTTCTAACGTTTCTTTTTCATGCTTCATATAAGCTTTGGCTGTTTCTACTAAATTAGGGATTAAGTCATAACGGCGTTTCATCTGAACTTCGATATCACTCCAGCCTTCCTCACTTCTAGTTTTAAGACGAATCAAGCTGTTATATGATAAAATTCCATAAAGCACGACTACAACTGCAATTATCAGCAAAACATTCATTCTACAATCTCCTCAAAATTAAAATGAGCCAGAATTTTAACACAGCAATTAGTCTTCTTCTAATTTATTTGCTTTATGTGTAAAACTTTTAAAAGTTTAATTGCAAGCACCTCTAGTTTGCTTTATCATTTCTCATCTAAAAAATAATAATTATAAGGATTTTTTTATGGAATACTTGAAACCAACTTTTAATAAAGAATTAAAGCAAAGCTTTGATAAAAAAACAAAAAAAGTTTCCTATTCTGAAGAACCTGTTTTACCGTTTAAACTCGTAGGCAAAGAAGAAGACCACCCTAGACTTATCCGTATTCTTAACAGACTTTGCAAAAGTGAATTTGGTTACGAACAAGCAAAAACAGCTTGCGAAGCAGGTTTTACTCTTGGCTTTGCATCAACTTCTGGTGCAATTGGAGTTTGCGACCAAGCTGGTTCTTTTATTACCTTAAATCCTCGTTTCAGTGATGATGTTTTAGTCGGTACATTGTCTCATGAATCACGCCATGCTGGTCAGTTTGCTCGCGGCGGCAATGAGCTTTTTGGCATTGATAACATTAAATCAGAAATAATTAAATTCCGCTCTATGGAAGCCGATGCCGAAGTTTCTAATGTAACTGCCTGTTATGAACTTTATCAGCAAGGTGATACCAAACCTTATTTAGAATACGGCAAAAAGAACCCTTATATATACAACGCTTTCAAACAAGCCCAACCCAAAGATGAACCGGTTACAAAAGAAGCTCAAACCGCTGCTTTCAAGGCTTGGTATGATAATCTTGATACAAAATATTCTTATGAAAAAGGCTATCATGTTGACCATATGAAAAAGGCTTTAGCTGAAGAAAAATCTGATAAATATCCTTATTCTAATAACATTACATCAGAACAACAGATTAACCAAACCTGTGTAACCAAAAATGGCTGCTACTTTACTGATAATAAAAACCTTCTTGAAACAGGTAAATTCTTAGAAATCTCAGATACGTCTAGATCTGTATTCGAAAATTTCTTTATTTACCGTCAACAACACTTCGGTTTGCCTATGGACGAAACCTTAAAAGATATACCAATTCAAAGAAGTCGGTTTCTTATGCCAGAAATAATCTTTGACGCTTTTAAAGCTAATGACAACAAAGATATTCCTACAATTACAGTTAACAAACTTAAACAAATGACAAATAGAGGATCAAGATAAAAATGGAATCTTGGAAACGTATCGATAAAAAAGACTTAGAACCAATTATCAACGCTATTAACAAAGAGGAAGGTTTCGATCTTTATAGTTTAGAAACATCTTCAGCCAAACAAGCTGCTATGCCTTTTTATAAAACGCTTAGTATGCTTGAAATTACTGATTTTGCCTCTATTCCGCCTCTGACTATGCGTTTTTTCATCAATAACAGCAACGCAGCATCATCTATCTTAAAATTAGATGGTTCGAAAGAAGCTTTATTAGAGATAAACAAAGTTGAAAGACCAACTTTAGATGAAAGCAATATTGTTGCTTACGCTAAATTTGCCTTAGGAACAGTTATGGGTGAAGAAGGAACTTTTAGACTGGTTGAAAATATGGGTGATATTGAATATTCAAGAGATCCATCTGAGAAAGAGCAGAAGATGCTTTTAGCGGTTATTAAACCTGCCCGCATTGCTAAAGTTGATGACGGGTATTCCCTTGATGCCAATGTTCTTTACTCTGATTGTGTTTATAGAGCTATTATTTCTGTAACCAGTGATGGCACCGTAGATATTCAAGAAGAGAAAACTATGTTGAATGATATGCCAACAAGACAAATTATGCTTTTATAATATTTTAAAAGAAGAAACATTATGCTAACTCCTAAATTTGAGGAACACCTAAAAAAACAAATAGCCGATTTAAAAGAAAGCGGTTTATTTAAAAATGAAAGAACCATAACTTCGCAGCAAAGCGCTGTTGTAAAATTAGATAATGGCTCTGAGGTCATAAATTTTTGTGCCAACAACTATTTAGGATTAGCAAATAATATTGAACTGATAACATCTGCCCAGAATGCTTTAGCTAAAAATGGCTATGGATTAGCTTCTGTTAGATTCATCTGCGGCACAACCGATGTTCATAAAGAACTTGAAAAAACTATAAGCCGTTTTCTTGGTAAAGAAGACACTATCTTATATTCATCTTGCTTTGACGCTAATGGCGGACTGTTTGAAGCTTTATTATCGGAAGAAGATGCAATCATAAGCGATGCACTAAATCATGCCAGCATTATCGATGGCGTAAGATTGTGCAAAGCAAAACGTTTCCGTTATGCTAACAACAATATGGAAGAACTCGAAGAATGTCTTAAAGATGCTGCAGAGTGCCGTTTTAAAGTCATTGCTACTGATGGTGTTTTTTCTATGGACGGCGTTATCGCAAATTTGCCAGCTATTTGTGACTTAGCAGAGAAATATGATGCTATAGTAATGGTTGATGATTCTCACGCCGTAGGCTTTATGGGCAAAAATGGTCGAGGAACTCCTGAATATTGTAATGTTGAATCTCGAGTAGATATAATAACAGGAACACTGGGCAAAGCATTAGGTGGGGCATCTGGCGGATATACTTCAGGAAGCAAAGACATTGTTACATGGCTAAGACAGCGTTCGAGACCTTACCTTTTCTCAAACACTTTAGCTCCAGCCATCACCCAAACATCTATTGATGTTATTAAAATATTAGAAAAAAGTTCTGATCTAAGGGTTAAACTCCACGAAAACAGTGAATATTTTAGAAACAATATGACTAAGCTTGGTTTCAAATTAGCAGGCAGTGGGCACCCCATTATTCCAGTTATGGTTGGTGATGCTGTTCTTGCAGGCAAGATGGCAGATAAAATGCTGCAACAAGGCATTTATGTTGTTGCTTTTTCTTATCCTGTTGTTCCTAAAGGACTTGCTAGAATACGGACGCAAATGTCGGCAGCTCATACTAAAGAACATCTAGACAAAGCTATAAACGCTTTTGAAATCGCAGGCAAAGAGCTAAAAATCATTTAAAAAAATCAACGGTCTTTTTTTATCATCTATTATTTTATGGTCAAAAATTATGAAGGCACTTGTAAAGAGATACCCTGAGATGGGGTTAAATATGGAAGATGTTCCGATGCCAACAATCGGCGCGAATGACATCTTAGTAAAAATTAGAAAAACAGCTATTTGCGGAACCGATGTCCATATTTATAATTGGGACGAATGGTCACAAAAAACGATACCTATTCCAATGACAATCGGACACGAATTTGCAGGCGACGTCGTTGAGATTGGAAGTGAAGTAACGGGCATAAAAATAGGTGACCGTGTTTCTGGTGAAGGTCATATAACTTGCGGTCATTGCCGTAACTGCAAAGCGGGCAAACGTCATCTATGCCGTAATACCATAGGTGTCGGAGTAAATCGTACAGGCTGTTTTGGAGAATACTTGTCCCTGCCTGCAACGAATGCTTTCGTTCTTCCTAAAGAAATCAGTTATGAAATGGGAAGTATATTAGACCCATTAGGAAATGCTGTTCATACAGCCTTGTCTTTTGATTTAGTTGGAGAAGATGTCTTAATAACTGGAGCTGGTCCTATCGGCATAATGGCTGTTGCAATTGCACAATTTGCTGGCGCCAGATATGTTGCCATAACCGATGTTAATGAATACCGCTTAGACTTAGCTCGTAAGATGGGAGCAACTAAAGCCATAAATATATCGCAGGGCTCAATTCCTGACTGTATGAAAGAGCTTGGAATGACCGAGGGCTTTGATGTCGGGCTTGAAATGTCAGGCAATGCTGGCGCTTTAAAAGAGCTTTTACAAAATATGAATTATGGCGGCAGAGTAGCCTTACTCGGAATTTTCCCTGATGATGTAAAAATGAACTTAAGTCACGTTATTTTTAAAGGATTATTCCTTAAAGGGATTTATGGCAGAGAAATGTTTGAAACTTGGTACAAAACGTCTTCAATGCTTCAGAGCGGTCTTAAAATATCTGATATTATAACCCATCGTTTTAAAATTGATGATTTTGAAAAAGGTTTTCAAACTATGAAATCAGGTCAATCAGGCAAAGTAATTTTAGATTGGGATTAATTCTTTCTAAAATATGTATTAGCTTTGGCTTCTAGTCTTATGCTGTTGTTTTGCCTTTTTGTTAAGCCTTAATATATATGTTTTTATTTTTATAAAAGCGAAGAAACAAATTTTTGCGATATGATTAAAAGCCTCAATCTTTTATATCTTGGTCTTCAAATGATGGCTCTTCTTCCTGATTAAGTTTAGGAAAACTATCATCATCATTAGCATCTATAGAAACATCATCAGAAAAATCATTCTCGTCAACTACATCTTCTTCAATATCAAAGCCGGCGTCACTGTTTTCTTCTGTAGCATCAACATAAAAGTCATCAGCATTATCTAAAGTTTCATTTGATAAAGAATCATCTAAATCCTGAGAATTTAATATTTGCTGCTTTGGAACCATAGCTTCTTCATCTGAAGAAACCTGTTCATCAAGAGATGACGTTTTGTTATCGCTATCGCCCTCCTCTAAGACTTCTACAGCACCATTTGAGCTGTCTGGATTATGATTATAAACTTCTGCGGTATCAGTCTCTGTATTTTTAATATCCGAAGGAACTTCTTCTAATGTTTCAGTTTTAGTTCTATCGTTAACTTCCAGAGTTTGCTCTCCTAAGTTTTCACTATTAATATCCTCATTGCCGTTCTCTTCAACAACTTCTTGAGTTATTACACCAACAAGAACCGCTTGGCTTAAATCATAATCTCTTCCTTCTAAACCAGAACTATCAATTAAAGTCTTATCTTTAGGTTTATTTTTGATATTTTCAAGTTCTTGAATTTCATTATCTACAGCTGCTTTTTTGTTAATATCATCAATATTTTCAGCATCTTTCTGTATTTCAGTTTTTTTGCTTTTTTCCTCAGGCGGCAATCTAAAGATGGAATCACTTTTAGCTTCTTCTTTTTCTTTAACCTTATCTTTTTCTTTTTTAGATTTTTTACTTGCTTTATAGTTACTTTTAAATTGGTTAATAAACGTCTGATACTGCGTTTGACCACCATAAAAATCAAATTGATATGGGTATTCAATCCCCCATACCTTGGAATCACTATCCACAAAAGTATCAGCACAAACAAAGTTGGAGTTCCTTAAGAAAAAGGAACTTACAAGCGTTGTTACATCACACCCCTCGGGTCTTACTTCATAAGTTTTTTTATTAGGCTCATAAATAGCAAAAAAGGTTGAGAACCCATCTTTATAATAGTCTTTATCTTCCAAATCGCCTTGACTGATTTTGGCACCAGAATCACCGTGCATTATCACAATAGATTTTTCAAGAATATGTTGTTTTTTCAGTGCATCAAAGAAACCATCAAGTTTTCCATAAACACAAGAAAGTTGATTCATATATTCATTAAAAACATCTTTTTTATCTTCAAAACTAGCTCTCTGCCCAAATCTCTGCTGAACATCTGTTCCCGCAAAATAGGTATGCCAGTCATATAAATGGGGCTTTACATTACAATATTGATCAAAAATATAAGGCTCTGATGGCAGCATAATATATGCGAAAAATACATTTTTACCCTTAGCTTCAAGAATATCCTCTTGCAGAGTATCAAGCATATTGATTTGACTTCCAGAATAGCTGTCATTAAGAGGCATACCAAGAAAAACGATTTTCTTTGAGGATATTCCTATCTTCCATAACAAGTTTTTAATACTAGAAACAATTCCATCAGCCGATTTATGGGCATAAAACCAATGCCCGATTGTTGTCAAAGCCTTTATATGTGAGCTTGCTTTCTGATTATAAAGTGTACTAGGATATGTTGGAAAAGTAATACACTTGTAAACAAAATTAGAACCAACGCCTTTACAAAAATCTAAAAATTTTGTCTGATAAACATTAATCTTATAATCATAATCATACATCATTTTAAAAAGAGAATTCTGCGTCATAGTAAACACTGGTTTATCGTCTTCCCCGCTTTTTACATAACTGCTGTAGCTAATATCATTAATATACTGCAAATAATTTTTATGTATTTTTTCATCAACCGCATAAGCATCAAAATTAAGCGCGGAAACTATCGAAAAAATATTATTATTGCTGACTGAGTATGAATGAGGATAAAAAGTAAAATCAAATTTCTGATAAAAACCATTCATTAAATTAAGCCGATAGTCCTCGCTATCTTTGTTATATTTGTTTTTATTTTCCAAAAGATATGAATGGCTTCCGTGATTATTAAATATTAAATAAATTAGGTTTCTGTCTTGAGTTTCGCCCGAGTTGCTGTTTTTAACATCTTCTTTTTCAAAAACTCTAGGCTTACCTTCACCATAAAGACTGATTATCATAACCGCACAAATGCCCATCAGAAACATCGTAGATACTTCCATTACATGATCTTTAAAATGCTTAAAAAGCCATAAAAAACCACTTGAGCAAAGCAAGGCTATTACATTAGAACCATAACGGCTGATTTTTTCAGTTAACCCACTGCCTAAGTAATCGGATACATAATATGAAACTATTTCACCAGGGCTGTAAATTAAGTTGACATCAAGAATAGAAAGGACAAAAAAGTATATGGCTATAGCCCCAAAGTACTTAAATACTCGTTTAGATATAAACCAACCTAAAGGGAAAAGAATACCAACATAAATGCTGCTGAAAATAAAAAAGTATATTAAAATTATAATAACTTCAAAACCGAAGATATTTCCTCCAGAAAGAGGATAAGAGTAAGTTTTGCAAAAGCAAACCAAACTAAGCATAAGCAAAAAAGTTACAAACAATGTTGTTGTAAGAAACGGCCAGTTGTCACTTATTTTTATCTTTTTTATTATTGAGAAGTCAATTTGATTAACTTCTTCGTTTCTCACCACTTTTTTAGGCATATTTTTCTCTTTAAGAAAACCCTATTTATTTCCAAAAAATATTAAAAACTAACTATATCTTATATATACGCATAAAAGAATAAAAAACTTTTAACATAGCTGAAACCTTTTATCATAAAGATTTAAGCTCAACTCGATAAAAATATAAAACTTAGCAAAAAGATAAAGGATATAAAGGGATTTCAAAACACTTTAGTTCTCTTGTTTTTTGTTTTTTAGGAAATAAGCCTTAAATATACGGCAAAGCAAAATAAGTCTTTTCCTATAATTTGAACGAATTTTTATAAAAATTCTATTGAATCGATAATTTTTTATCAAAAACATTACAAAAAGACAAAAAAATATAAAACAACATGGTTTAAGAATTTAGCATAATCACTTAAAAAAAAAGACCTGTAAAAGAACAGGTCTTTGAGAGTTTGGATAGCTTATTAATTTTATCTTGAGTAATATTCGATAACCTGATGAGGTTCCATTTGTACAGGATATGGAATATCTGCAAATTTTGGAATATCTAAAAACTTACCTTGAAGTTTATCAAGATCTACATCCAAATATGCAGGAATTTCACGTTCTGGAGATTGTTTGGCTTCAATAACCATAGGAATTTCACGTGAAGCAGCTTTAACTTCAACAACATCTCCAACTTTAACAAGATAAGATGCAATATTAACACGGCTGCCATTTACTTTGATGTGTCCATGATTGACGAACTGACGAGCTGCGAAAACGGTTGGAACAAATTTCATACGATAAACAACAGCGTCAAGCCTTGTTTCAAGAAGTCCAACTAAGTTTTCTGAAGAGTCTCCCTTACGACGAACAGCTTCTTTATAATATTTTAAGAACTGTTTTTCTGAAATATTGCCGTAATATCCTCTTAATTTTTGTTTTGCGAGAAGCTGTGAACCATAGTTTGAAGGTTTGCGTTTGTGCTGTCCGTGTTCACCTGGTCCGTATTCTCTGCGGCTGAGAGGGCTTTTTGAGCTCCCCCAAAGATTAACGCCTAAGCGGCGGTCAATCTTATGCTTTTGGGTATGTCTTTTACTCATATAAATAAACCTTATAAAAATTAATTTTGTTTTATTGTCCTAGTATTTTCCTTTATATTATAAAGGAACGTGGCAATAACAATTGCCAACTTTCCTAGAAGTAAGCTAAGAAAAAAACATATTTTTAAATAAATGTCAACCGTTATTACTAAAAACAAGGTTAAACTATGTCTTTTGATATAATGCTCCAACAGGCAATAAGATTTCAAGAAAATGGTCAAATTGATGAAGCTGAAAATATCTATCGGGAACTGTTAAACACGGCTCCCGAACACCCAGACTTACATTATCTTATCGGTTTGATTGCTGTTCAAAAGAAAGCCTTCAGTTCTGCGGTTGATTTCCTTGCCAAAGCAGTTTCTCAAAAACCTGATTCTATTCCTTTTGTTTTTTCTTTGGCTCACGCTCTGCAAGAATGGGGAAAGCATTTTGAAGCCCTTGAAAATTACCGCAAAGTCAACGAATTAGACCCGAATATCCCCGAAACGTGGAACAATATGGGGAATATATACCGCATTGAAGGCGAGCCCAACAAGGCTAAAGAATATTTTAAAACCGCTTTGGGGATAAATCCCGAAATGTCTATTGCTCTAAATAATCTCGCTCTTGTCAACTATGATTTGAATGAGATTGAAGAAGCTAAAGAGAACCTAAAAAAAGCTTTAAACATAACTCCAGAATATGATGAAGCATTATTCAATCTTGCAAATATATACCGAGAAGAAAACAATCTAAGCGAGGCTTTGCCACTTTATCATAAAGCAACAACTGTAAATCCTAAATTTGCCCGCTGTTTTAATAGCCTAGGAATAGCTTTAGAAAAACAAGAAAATTATAATGATGCCGAAGAAGCATTTAGAAACGCTATCAAAATTGCCCCTAAATATGCTGACGCAATAAAAAATCTAGGCAATATTCTCTTTGCAACCAAACAATTTGATAAGGCTGAAGACGCTTATAAAGATGCTTTAAAAATTGATAAAAACCTTTTTGATGCCTATGTAAATTTGGGAAATCTGCTGCAAACCCAAAATCGTGTAGATGAGGCTTTGGAATATTACCGCAAAGCTATTATTATTAATCCTGAACAGCCAGAAGTATGTAACAACTTAGCCCTTGCGGTTCAAGCAACGGGTGATATTGAAGAAGCGATTGGACTTTTTTGCAGCAGTCTTTATTTAAAGCCTGACTTAATCCAGACTAAATATAATTTAGCTTTAGCAATCTATGATTTATATTTTCAACAAGACCAAGAAAAAGCTATTAAAATCACCGAAAATTGGCTGCGCAATGTCAAAAATGACCCTGTCGCCACGCACCTGCTCTTGTCTCTCAAAGGCGAAACACTGGAAAACGGAGCTAGTTCTGCATATTTAACTGAATTTTTTGATGCCTTTGCTCTAGATTTTGAAAAAACTTTAGACAATCTTAAATATCAAACTCCCAATATTATTGGAAAAATCTTATCTGATTTAAACCTTTCTCAAGCTGGTCTTAATATCTTGGATTTAGGCTGCGGAACAGGACTATGTGGAAAAATTTTAAAGCCTTATGCCCAAACGCTTGTTGGCATCGACTTGTCTTCAAAAATGCTCGAAAAAGCAAAAGATAAAAGGGTTTATGACCGCCTCGAACAACAGGATTTAAAAAAATCATTAAATCAAACAGATAAATTTGACTTAATCATCGCCGCTGACGTCTTTTGTTACTTTGGCAACTTAAAAACAGTCATATCTCAAATTGCTTCCTGTTTAGAAATTGGAGGATACGCTATTTTTTCGATTGAAGAAGAAATTAACGGCAATAATTTTCAAATCTATCCTTCAGGAAGATATAAACACAATTTTAAATACCTTGAAGATGTTATATTTAATTCTGGATTGACTATTATAGAATTAAAAAAAGAACAGATTCGCTTGGAAAAAAACGAACCTGTTCTTGGAATTATTGCGATTGTAAAAAAGCCTTAATTTTTTTACATTTTAAAGTCCCAAATCTTCTGGGTTTTTAACTTCACTTACAACAATATTTTTTAGCTTTTCAAAAGCTCTATTTTCAATCTGTCTAACTCTTTCACGGCTAATTCCATACTTATAGCCCAAAAACTCTAAAGTAGCAGGATGAGAGCGAAGTTTACGTTCGATAATTATTTCCTTTTCTCTTTCATTAAGCTCCAATAAAGCTTTTGAAAGAACTTCACGAAGATATTTCTGTTCTTGCTTCTTACTAAGAAGCTCTTCTTGATTATCTGTTTCATCAACCAAGAAATCTACTCTCTCTGTCCCCTCTTCTTCGTCCATATACGCATTAAGAGATGTATCTCCCATAAGCCTTAAGTTCATCTCTTTAACGTCGTCTTCTCCGACATTAAGATCTCTGGCAATGATTGCTATTTCTTCAGGCCCAAGCTCTTTGTCACTATAAGCCCCTATTTTTGCTTTCATTTTAGCTAAATTATAAAAAAGCTTCTTTTGGGCAACAACCGTCCCCATCTTAACTAAAGACCAAGACTTGATTATAAATTCGTGAATAGATGCTTTTATCCACCAAATAGCATAAGTCGAAAGCCTAAAACCTTTTTCAGGTTCAAACTTTTTAACCGCGTGCATTAATCCAATGTTAGCCTCAGAGATTAAATCGGCCATAGACAAGCCATAATGACGATACCCAAAAGCAATTTTAGCCGCCAGCCTAAGATGGCTGGTAACTAGCTTATGCGCAGCATCAACATCACCAACTTTACGAAATTTGTTAGCTAAATCTAACTCTTCCTCTTCCGTCAATACAGGAAAATTTTTAATCATTTGCATATATGAAGTTAGACCAGCCTCTTGAGAAATGATAGGAAGGTTCATAGCTAATGTTGTCATTAAATTTTTCTCCCTTAAATTTAAACCATATATAATAATCAAATATGATTAAATCTAGACCTCGCAACCTAAATACAACTTTTTTTTCAAAATTACAAGAAATTTCATCGAATCAAAGGATAATTAAAATCATTCTAAAAGTCAATATATTATATTTGTTTTTTATTGGCTTTTTAATTTATTTTTTTATTTTTTTACTGCTTTCTTGTGCATTATTTTTTGGTTTCATCTGGTTTAGACACAGCCAAACTTTTTTGAATATCTGTACCTTTTAATTTGCTGTTTTTTTCAGCGTAATCAAAAGCTGTCAAACCATAGCTGTCAGTAATGGCAACATTCGCTCCCAAATCAACCAAAGTAGAAACAATCTCAACATTAGGATTAGTAATTACGGCAAACATTAAAGCCGTAAGCCCCTCTTGATTTTGAGTATTTAGGGGTATTCCTGCCTGAGCTAATACACTTATAACTTCAGGATTCAGATTCTCGGCCGCTGCCATCATTAAAGAATTAACACCATCATCATCTTTTGCCTGAATATCGGCACCTTTTTTTATCAGCATTTTAACAACGTCAGCATTATTTTTTATGCTTGCAGCCATCAAAGGTGTAACGCCGTCTTCAGTTTTAGTTTCCAAATTAGCCCCAGATATCGCCAAAGCCTCTACGATATCAGAAACAGGATTATTCATTGCGGCAAGGAGCATCGCTGTAATGCCACTTTTGGTCTTAGCATTAACATCAATATTGGCACCAACTAATTTTCGTATAACCTGCGGATTGTTGTTATAAGCGGCGGCGGTCATAAGCAAGTTCCAGCCGTCCTCATTAAAAACATTAACATCTTTTATTTTTTCCAACATTTTACTTATTTGTTCTTCTGAACCTTTGGCGGCAACTTTAAAAGCATGGTTTTCCCCTGAACAGGCATACACCAAGAAACTCAAAACAAAACAAAAAAATGCGGCTTTTTTCATCACAAAAACTCCAAACTAGTTTATATCTCCATTTACAATACCTTATATTTTTTTAACAGCAAAAGCAATCAATAAAGTTTTCCTGTGTTTCTGCCATTCATAAAAAAGATTTATTAAAAGCAATATTATATTAACATTTTTGTTTTAATAATTGATTTCCTGCCTAAAAATTAAAACCATAAGGGTAAAATATGACAATAAATACAAACAAAAACAAAAAAGATTTAGCTGAAATTGAAACATGGATATTCGATCTTGATGATACACTTTATTCAGCTTCAACAACTCTTTTTGAACAAATTGAGATTAGAATCAGAGAATACATAAGCACCTACTTTAAAATTAATGATAGCGAAGCTTTTGAGCTGCAAAAGGGATATTATCAAAAATATGGCACTACTCTCAGAGGACTAATTTTAGAAAAAGGCATGGAGCCAGACGATTATATGGAAAAAGTACACGATTTAGACCTCACAGTATTGTCTCCTAACCCCAATTTGGATAAAGCCCTTAGCAAAATAAATGGCAAAAAATATGTTTTTACCAATGGCCCTAAAGAGCACGCAGAAAGAGTAACTGCAAAAATTGGGATAAGACATCACTTCGCTGGTTTCTTTGGTGCAAGAGAAGGAGATTTGATACCTAAGCCTGAACTTGTAACTTATCAAAAAATGCTAAAAACATATAATATTGATCCTAAAAAAGCGGCTCTATTTGAAGACAGCCAACGTAATCTAAAGCCAGCTCACGACTTAGGAATAACAACTATATGGGTTAGAAATCTTACTGATAAACTTACGCCTGTAGATAAAAGTCCTGAGTATTGCGACTTTATAACTGACGATCTTGTTGCATGGCTTGAAGAAAACATTTAGTTTAATCTTTTTTAATGCTTAAACTTCTTTAGAGGATACTTTTTATGAATCAAGATATAACTTCACTTATTCGTATTATTGAAAATGCTTGGGAAGATGCCAAAAATATTAATCCCGAAAACGCATCACAAGAACTAAAGAATGCTATATCTTATTCTCTGTCAGGTCTTGATGCTGGCACTTTTCGTGTTGCCGAAAAAAAAGAGGGAGCTTGGACTGTTAACCAATGGCTAAAAAAAGCTGTTTTAATTAATTTTAAGCTGCATAATATGTCTTATTTCGAAAGCGGCTTATCTCTTAATCAAATGCAGTCAGGCTGGTATGATAAAATAATGCCTAAATTCCTTGATTGGGAAAGTGAAGATTTTGCCAAATGCGGAATAAGAGCTGTACCTGGGTGCTTTGTAAGACATTCGGCATATATTGCCCCTAATGTCGTTTTAATGCCATCTTTCGTTAACATTGGAGCTTATGTTGATTCTGGAACTATGGTTGATACTTGGGTAACGATTGGCTCCTGCGCACAAGTTGGAAAAAATGTTCACCTTTCTGGCGGCGTTGGTATCGGCGGCGTTTTAGAACCTCTTCAAGCAAATCCTGTTATTATTGAAGATAACTGCTTTATCGGAGCGAGATCGGAAATAGTGGAAGGCGTCATTGTCGAAGAAGGCGCTGTTATTTCTATGGGCGTATTTATTGGTGCCTCAACTAAGATAATTGACAGAGCAACTGGCGAAGTCTTTTATGGAAAAGTTCCAGCTTATTCTGTTGTCGTACCAGGCAGCCTTCCTGCGGCACCATCTGAAGATGGCATTATAAGACCGTCTCTTTATTGTGCGGTAATTGTGAAAAAAGTGGATGCTAAAACCCGTTCCAAAGTATCGGTAAACGAGCTCTTGCGTTTATAGTTCTATTTATAAAAATGCTTTCTATGGTCAGATAGCCATGGGTTAAAATAATTATCTAAAACACTATAAATATAGCCGCATCAAAACAAACTCCTTAATTTTGATGCAGCTATAATTCAATTTACAGATTTTTATTGATAATTAAGGCAAAAAAAACGAGCCTACAAAATCAATCTAGGACTCGTTAAAAAAATTTAATTTTTTTAAAAAGGCTATCTTGTATTAGCCTTTAAGTTCAAATAGAAATCTTTTTCTATTTTCATAATTTTGTTGTCTTTTTGGGTTGTTTCTTGAGCTTTACGTAATCCAAAAATGCGTTCCCTAGCTTCTTGCTGACGCATCTCTAGACGTTTTTCAATATCATCAAATTGTTTTGTAATATCGTTGTTTTCCATTTAGCCCCCCTTTGGTTACAACAGTCTATATTATAGAACAAAAATGCTCATAATTGAAGTTCAAAATTAACGATATTAACAGGCGCATCTTATGCATCATTACAACTTTTACCTTTACAATAAAGCATATTAAAATTCATATATTTCATACATATATATCCAAATGCTACAAATAGAATAATTCTATTTTTTAGAAAAAAGCCCAATTGTAACAAAAACTTAAAATATATTATTTTTTATCTTGCATAAAAAATAATTACGTTATAAATAGGAAATATCTTTTTTAGGGCGCGTAGCTCAGCGGGAGAGCACTACGTTGACATCGTAGGGGTCACTGGTTCAATCCCAGTCGTGCCCACCAATTAAATCAAGGGGTTTAGCAATTTTGCCTAAGCCCCTTTTTTGTTTCAGGAACCATATAGGAACCAGAATTTTTTACCAACCAGCACCAAAAACTTAACTTTGATGTTTTTATTTTTAGAATGTTTTTTGATGGGCAGAATCTTAAAAAGTCTCAAAATTTCTCAAAGAATCTTAAAAAGTCTTATTCTTTCTTAAAAATTCTTAATTCTTCTCGATTTTTCTTAAAAGTCTTAAAATTTCTTAATTGTGTCTCAAAAATTCTTAAAAATAGACTTAAGTTATTGAAAAATAAGCGTTTCCACTTCTTTCCACCTTTTTTTGTAATTCTTTCCACTTATTTGTAATTGTTTTTGCGATGTAAGGCATTGAAAAACAAGGCTTTATTTGGATTCTAATTGTTCGTAATTGTTTCCACTAGTTTCCACTTCTTTTCCAGCCGATTCCACTTAATTTAGGAGGGCAGGATATATGCAACCATATTGTTTGCATTCCTGCCCTGATGGGACTTCTTATTCGCAATTTTATTGCTCAACGAGGTTAAAAACAAAAAAACTAATTCACAATCAGACATTATAAAATAAAAATCAAAAGCTGTTTGAGCTATTTGATTAGATTATATTCTAGGCAATCTTTTTAATTGGTTATAATTTGCAATAAAAATTAGATTGTTGAAACATTAAGAGTGGAAAGTTTTAGTGATGGATATTAATATAAAATGGTATAAAAGGAAGTTTATTTCGGGCTGGAGATTTTTACCAAGTTCCTATAGATACAGGCGAAGACATAGTTAATCTTGATACGCTTATCGGAAATTATGGGTTGCCCTTGCTTGCCCTCTTAATGGGGTTGAATTATTTATTAGATACAGAATTTACTGTCCACTAAACTATAACCAGTCCAATATGTATCGGCTCCATTGTCTCCTTGCATAAAATCTTTTAATGAACCACTCATAATAATGTCGTTGCCGTCTTTGGCATATAATTGCTTGTCCGCAGTTTTCTTTAATGCTATTAGGTCTGAAATGTTTATGGTTGGTTGACGGTCATCTGGTCGGTCAATATTAAGATTCAACGCCATATTTTCTGTATTGGGTTTGGCAACCTCGTTTGCTCTGGCTGTAGAAAAAAAGATAATAACGAAACATATAGCTATTGATAATATTATTTTCATAAGTTCCTCGTTAAGTAAATTTTTGTAAATGGATTATAACTAAAGCATCAGATGCATCTATTATGGGATATTGTTCCATTTAACAGCATATAAATCATGCCTTCTATCTTTTAGATTGTTAACGGTAGCATCAATTCGTGCCGCTCTTAGCTTTGCTAAATCCAAATCTGCAAATATTATCATTTCTGTATTGGCTGTTGCTTCGGCGGCTATTCCATCATTGTTAAAGTTTATATAACATGGAGTGAAAATAGCACTTTGAGCGTAGTTAATATTCATTGTTTCAACATTTTCAAGATAGCCGACATTGCCTGAGGTTGCGACATAAACTTGATTCTCAACGGCTCTTGCCTGAGAGCAATACCTAACACGCAAATATCCTTGCTTCAAATCGGTGCAGAAGGGAACAAAAAGTATTTCGGCACCATTGTCAACTAAGTTCCTAGCAAGTTCAGGAAACTCGCTGTCATAACAAATTATAATGCCAATTTTACAACAATCGGTATTTATAACGTTAGCTTTGTTGCCCCCTTGAATATTCAGCGACGACTTTTCACTTGGAGTCGGGTGTATCTTCTCTTGTTTGTGAATAGAACCGTCTCGTAATGCGGTATAGCAAATATTAAGGATTTTATTGTTATCGTCTTTGGTTGCATGCGAACCACCAATGATATTTATTTTATAGTTACGGGCAAGTCTCGAAAAAAGTTCAATTATCGCAGGAGTGTATTTTGCAAGCTCTTCAATAGATTTTTGAGCTGGGATAGGGGTGTTTGGTATTGATAATAATTGCGTTGTAAAAAGTTCAGGAAAAACAATAAAATTGGAACTATACTCAGATGCGATATTCACAAAATATTCAACTTTATTAGCAAAGTCCTCAAATGATGAGATTTTTTTTGAAAATATTGAACGCACGAAACTCTAACATTGGTATTTTTTTCTGTTGGCATTTTGACGTTCTCTTAAATTTAGAGTTATCGGGACAGTTGAGCTTTTGTAAGAGATAATGGTTTACTTGTCAATATTTTGCAGTCTCGCCAGCTTTTAATTTTTTGCAACCACGGGTGATACTTGCCTTTGCTATTGTTGTTCGCTCTAGCTATTTTTGCTTTTTTTAGTTCTTCGCATAAATCAATTTGTTGTATGGCAAGTCCGCTTAGATATAAGCTTTCGCCAGTATCTTTATAATCAAGCTTAAACCGAGATATTGACTTCTCATCAATATCTTTGGATTTATCAGGGTTTAAATCACTAGCATATAAGGTGGTTTTTGTTGTTACTTCAACCGCAATTGGAAGATTGGTTTCAGGGTTTATGGCTGTAATATTTCTGGCTGGTAGAATAACATTGTTATCATCATCTCTTCTCAGATTACTAGCCAAGGTAGTGCCAGAGCTTAAATCATAAATATCTTTGTTGTATCTATTCTCGCCTTGATAAAAAGGATCTGCAAAGCTTACCGCAGTTAAATTTTTTGAAAAGACATTGTTTTTGAATTCAATATCAAAGTCTAAAAGGATAATACCAGTATGTTCTTCAATTTTATTTTCTTTTGGAGAATAAACAAAGTTTTCGCGACTAGGGTTAATTTTGGCAAATATCTGCATATCATATGTTCTAAAATCACTACGCATATACTTAATTAGATTAAGTTTCTACTCTCAGAAACTACTAAAAATTGGAGCATTAACAATGATTTAGCATTTAATATTACAGTATGATTTCTTCAATATTTATTAGAAAATAAATACATAGGAATAAAAAAACTTTAAAAAGATAATTACTTTTTTAAAAAAATTAAGTATAAGTTTATTTATTAAGATAATATCTTAAAAATAATAGAAAGGAATTGTTTTATGGCAGGTAGTATTAATAAAATTATTTTAGAGCATTTTGCGTTTAGTTGTCCGCATAACCAGAGTTTCTAAAATAGTTCAAGCATTCGTTTGGTTTTATGGTTTCGATTAGCTCTCCAACATGTTTTATAACCTCATCTATGGTTCTTCTTTCGGCTTTTCGAAGCAGAGACTTTACTTTGGCAAAAACTTGCTCTATCGGGTTTAAATCAGGGCTGTATGGTGGAAGATACAAAACTTTTGCTCCTGTTTCTTTTATGGCATTTCTAACGCCTTCAACTTTATGACTGCTCAAATTGTCCATTATGACTAAATCTCTTGGTTTTAGTGTGGGAACCAAACTTTCTTTAACCCAAGCTAAAAAACTAACCCCGTTTATGGGCTGGTCAAATACACAAGGAGCAACTATGCCATCATTTCGCAATGCTCCGATAAAAGTCAGGGTCTTTCTGTGTCCATGAGGGGTATAAGCTAGCAATCTTGTTCCTCTCTTTGACCTGCCATACATTTTTATCATGTTGGTTTTAACCCACGTTTCATCTATAAAAACTAAACGATTGGGATTGATTTTGTTTTGATAGGTTTTCCAATGCTTACGCCTCAGCTTTATTTCAGCTCGGTTTTGTTCGCTTGCGAATACCGTTTTTTTTATAGCTGTAATTTAAGCGGTTAAGAAATCTATGAAAGGTAGTTGGGTGCATTTCTATATTGTGTGTTTCTTTTATATTCTGAACATACATAGATAATGTCCAATCAGGGTGAGTTTCTACAAGATTTATTATGTTTTTTTCAAAAGGTGATAAAACACAAGGTTTGTAACCTCCAAGCTGTTTATTAAAATAACTGCCTGTTTCCTTGAAACGCTTAACTAGCTTTACTGCAAAACTAGGAGATACTTTAAACCTACGACCAGCCTCTCTTACTGAAACGCCTTCCTTAACACAATCTATTATTCGTTTTCGCAAATCATTTGATATGGCTTTTGGCATTTCTAATCCTCCTGTAATTAGTATTAATTACAGTGAATCACATCTAAATCTTTTTGGGAATCTTTTTTTGATTCTAACTAAAAACAAAACGCTCTATACCAGCTCTAAAGAAGAATGTAATGCGAAAGATTTTGACGTTAAAATTGGGTATATAGAGCGAATTACTTTTAATCCTTGGATAGCAGAATCTCTTTATAAACCAATAAAAGCGACCCTTAAAACAATTAAAGGGTGCAAAAAGTTAAAAATTTGCAGGACTACAATTCTTGAAAATGAACGTTGGAAAGAAGTAGCCGATAAACTCAAAAACGATTCTTAAAAATATCCGTATATCTTTGCTAAAAGCTTCCCAAAGTTGCTAAATGTTGCCCCAAAGTGTAGCACCAGCGTAGCACCAGCATTTTTTACACAAGATTTTTAGGCAAACAAAAACCCAGTTAAACTATTGATTTAACTGGGTTATTTTTGGTTGCGGGGGCCAGATTTGAACTGACGGCCTTCAGGTTATGAGACTTGAAGATATGGGGCTTGAAAAGCTTTATTCTTATTCAAGCTGGTTTAGCCGTTTGTTGCCTAATGGCGAAGTCCAAGAAAAAGTAGGGATTTGATGGGGTGAAGTGTAATAGTTAAGATTCAACCTACAACTACATACCAAAGCCCATGCCCCAATCTTGGGATTTAGTATCTTTTTTAGGTTTTTCTTCTTTTGGTGGTTCGGCTTGTGGGGCTGGTGTTTCAAGCGTTTGCTCTGGAGTTTTGGGCGGTTCTGATTTTAGATTTTGAGCCTGTTCTTCTGGGCTGATTACCTTGCCGCCATAATATTTAATCATATTGATGTTAAATTTAAGAGCAACATCTTTTTCAAGATAATAAAGGTTTTCTTCTTTATCAAATTTTGCTGTCTTTTCAATCAATGATGCTTTTTTACAATCATTTGGAATTTCAACAATATATCGTTCTTTTTCTTGGGGTTTTGGCTTTGGTTCTGCTATCGGCTTTCTATCAAACTTCGGCGTAACTGCATTTATCAATTTTTTCTGGTAGGCAATCACAGCCATTGCAAATGGATCTTTGGTGGCTTCTGCCATTAAAAAATCTTTCCAAGTGTAAAAGGCTTTTTTAAGCAAGGATTGCTCTTTGGCTTTTTCCTTTGGTTTCTTTTTAACTTCTTGGTATTTTTGCCATAAAATTTCGGTGTTGGGGTGCTTGGTTAAAGGCTTTTCGGTATAGGTTGTTTTCGGCTCAATTTCCCTGTTTGACTCTTCAAAATTGCCTAACTTTTTTTCTAACGAATTTTTAGAAAAACTCCTATCTAAATCTGATACCTTAATGGCAACTTTGTTATTAATCGATACTATGGCTAACCCGTTGCCTCGCTTTTTAAGGAGCAAGCCAACTTCCTCAAAAGCATTATGTAAATCTTGCCATTTTTGCGATTTATCTAATGCTTTGGTTAAAGGTTCCTTTTGCTCTTTAACATAAGAATAAAAGCTTTGTTGCCACGTTTTGGCTTCAAAATCTCTCGCTTTTTCATGAGGCTTTTTATAATCAGGTTCTTTGGTTTTCTCAAAGCCGTTATCAATGGCTAAATTATATTTCTTTTCCATTGCTCTGCAAACTTTAGATAGCTTCGCATAATCATAATAAGGCGTATTGATTTTACCAGTTTCAGGATTAACCTTGCTATAAGCAATGTGCATATGAAAGTTATCAGTATTTTGATGAGTGCCAACAACTCTTTGATGTTTTTCAAACTCAAGAGCTTTGGCAAACTCGCATTCAATATCTTTTAATTCTTCAAGCTTTGGTTTTTCATTCCTAAAAGAAACTAGCAAATGATAAGTTTTATCAGAAGTTGCCTTTAAATTTTTGCTTTGAGTATTTTCAATATCAATTATGGCAATCTCTAAATCATCAAGGCTTTCGCCAGCGATAGAATTTACTATCCAAAAACTATCCAGTTTTTCGCCTTCATCTTCTGCCCCAGCGATATAATTAGCGAGCCGTTTAAAACCGCTGTTGGTGGTTCTCTTGATGCTCTTGGCTATCATTTGAATTCTTTAAGAACATCTCTTAAAACCCTTAAAGTTATGGCAACCTCATCAGCAAGATTTTGAGAAAGTCTATCAATATTGATTTTTAGTAAATTGCCAAGCCTTGCTAAATCAGCATTAACTTTAAGTAAGAGCTTTATTTTTTCTTGCTTTTCAATGTTAGGAAGCGGAGTTTTTAAAGCGGTTTTTCTCAAAAACTCCGACTGCCTTAAACCATAAGCTTTGGAAAGTCTAACCAGCTCAAGCTTTTCTTGATTGCTCAAATAAACTAAAACTGCTTTGTTTCTTTTTTCGCTTACAATCATAACACTTACCCTTTGCTTTTATCATTACCTGCTTGAGTAGTGTTAAAATAACTTGGGCTTATTTTGCTTTCTGCCCATTTGATTAAATCATCAATATGATAAATTATCTTTCTGGAAGAAACTTTTCTAAAAGCGGGGCTATCAATTCCAACACACCTGTTTTTAGCTAAAGTTTTATGGCTTAATTTGAAATAGTTGTTCGTAATAAACTCAGCCGCTTCTTTTGGTGTTAAATATTGTTTTTGCATTTTGATTTTCTCCTGTTTTTAAAGTTTTTAAAACAAGAGTAATCATAAGTTTAAAAGCGAAATAAAAAATAGGGGTCATACTTGCCACCCTAGTTAAAATATTGGGGGACACCCAACTGTTTTTAGCATCTTAACCATTGATTTATAAAGATTTCTTGGGTGCCACCCTTCTTTGATTTTGATGGGTGTTTTTAGGCATAGGGACACCCAACTTTTTTGATTATTTTGTAAAAATAAAAGCAACTTTTAGATTTACAAAAAACTAATCAAATAAATCAGAATGTGTTCCTGTTCTTTCAAAGACAACCACGTCGTCTTTGATAAAATAAATCATTAGCCAATCAGGCTCAATATGACATTCTTTATGCTTGTTCCAATTACCAACAAGCTGATGTTCTTTATATTTTGTCGGAAGGTTTTTCTCTGAGACAATAAGATTAATAACCGTTTTTAATTTTTCCATATCTTTGCCACGCTTTTGCATGCGTTTAACATCTTTAGAAAAACGACCCGAATAAGAAGGTTTTAGCATTTAAATACCCAAGTTATTAAACATATCTTCGGTATTTTCAAAATACTCAAGATTTTCGCCATTCTCGGTTTCTTGTAGAGTTTTAACGGTTTCGGCATTTGGAACTTTTACTTCAAAAGGCAAGGCATTTTCAGTTGCCACCCTGACTAATAACATGCGGACAGCATCAGATATTGATAGCCCCATTGCGGAAAGCGAGCGATTTGCTCTTTCCTTAACTTTTTCATCTACACGAACATGAACCATTGCAGTTGTAGGCATAATTTTATCTCCCTTATGTAATACATTGTATCTCAATAAGGATAAAAAAGCAATGGTTTAAAAGTTTTTCTAATTTCTTAATACCTTCAAACAATTTTTTGAGCGTTCTGATAATTGGTTTTGCAGAGCATCAATTATCGGATTTTTCAAGCTAGGGGAGAGCCTGCTTAAAATTTACCTATGAGCCTTGATATATTCTCTCAAAGCATCGTTTAGGGCAGTTTGATATTTTTCGTTTTTGCGTTTGAACCATTCAATAATATCGGCATCAAGTCTTATGGTTATGGGCTTTTTAATTGGTTTATAAAACTTGCTAATTTCTGCATTATCAAGCGAAGTTATTTCTGGAATATCAGAATAATCAATATCATCATCTTTGATATTTTTAAGATTTTCTAACTGTTTTTTGCGACTTAAGTTTGTCATTGTATAAAGTCCTTTCTTTAGCATTGGCTTTGCGAGCCGATATAATCCTTATTCTGTTTTGCCTATCGGTATGGACGACTACAACAATATGCAAATCTGCTATTTTGCCTATGGTTAAATGCCTTGTTTCGCCATATTCCTTTCTGGCATCAATTATTGAAATATGGCTTTTGTCGGCAAAAACTTCTGATGCTAACTCAAAACTTATGCCGTGCTTTTCAATATTAGTAAGGCTTTTGTTATCGTCCCATTCAAAGCTTTCTGTTTTCATTTATTTATCTTTCGTATTATTATACATACAAAATTGTATTTACACAATAATTAATTAGCTCCGTTTAAATTCTAAAACTTTGTTTTCTTCTTCCGTTTTGCCGTTTAGAGCATTTTCGATGCGGAGGGAGATTTTGTCCGCCGCACTTATCAGACTTGAATCAACATTATGGCTGTATCGGTTTGTAACCCCGCCCAAGCTATGCCCCAAAAGCCCCGCTATGGTTAATTCTGTAAAGCCCATATCAGCCGCAACACTTGCAAAGCTATGCCTTAAAGTATGAAGAGAAATTTCTTTGGTTAAAAATGGTTCGCTAGTCTCTACATCTTGCATAGAGCAAATGCTTTTAAATGTTCTGGGAAGCCCTACGAGATGTTTAACATTATCGCTTGATGGGAAAACCCATTCGCTTTTTTTATGACTCTCTAATTCAAGCAAGAGATTTAAGGCACCCTGCCCGAAAGGTCTGGTTTGTTTACCTGTTTTGGTATCAGGGAAACGAAAGCACTTATTCTTAAAATCCACATATTCCCATTTTAATGTCAGAACCTCGTTTCTACGACAGCCTGTAAGCAACAAAAGTTTAACAGCATCAATAACCGTTTTATTCTTTGCTAGTCTCTTGGCTTCTCTTAAAGCCCCGCCAAGAGCTTCAATTTCTTCAATGGTTAGAAAAACATCTTTCTTGTTAGGAGCTGGCTTTTTGATACCGTGTGCAGGATTAAATTCTATAAGCTCCCGCCTTCTTGCAAACTCTAATATCGCTCCTAAAAGCTGAACTGTCCTTGAAGCCGCCGTCTCGCCCCCAGTTACTCTTGAAACACCTCTTTTTTTATCGCTCTTTGCAATTTTTCTGATTTTATCGCCTTTGATAATGTCATACATAAACTTTTCAATATCCCCTCGATTAAGAGTTTTAACGCCCCTTGTCCCGATTAAAGGCTTAATATGGGTTTCAATCCGCCCTCTATCGATTTGCAAAGTTGAGGCTTTTTTGTGATGCGTTCCCTCTTGCATATACCATTCGCAAAGCTCTGCAATCGTCAGAGCTTTTCTCGCTTCAATTTTATCTGATGCTGGGTCTTTGCCTTGTATAACTTCGGCAAGTTTTTCCTGTGCTAACTGTCGAGCTTGGTTGGGGGCTAAAATATTGGCATTTCCTAAGGTAAGTTTTTTGGTTCTTCCTTCAGCGTTACGGTATTTAATAATCCAAGAGCGTGCATTATTTTGAACTCTGTAACCAAAACCGATAAGAGTATCGTCCCAGAATATTTTTTCACCCTTTTGTGAAGGGATATTATCAATAAATATTTTTGTAAGTTTAGGCATTTCAATTTCTCCAATTACTGGTTCCTAAAAAATCCCAGGAACCACTCAGGAACCAGAATTTAGTAAACCATGAAGAAAACACTAAACGTTAAAATTTAAAAAGTAAAGATAAAACCCTTTATTTTCAACAGTTTTTACAGATAGCAACTTTTTACAAAAAGCCACAAAATATATGTCAACTACGTTGACATCGTAGGGGTCACAAGTTCAATCCTTGTCGCGCCCACCATTGAAAAATAAAGGCTTGTAGAGGTTTTGCAGGTCTTTTTCTTTTTTTCAATCCTCGACATTTACCAAGGAAACCAATCACACCAATCATCATATTCCAAACTTAAAGATATGCCCTGCAAGCAGCTCCAACTAACAGCTTTAGGTTGCATTGTTAGCAATTGCATTACCTAATGATATGCAATATTATATATAAAAAATATTGTTTAAATATATTTGGGGAAACATTCATGCGTATTACAAAACCATATGGAAGAACTGAAACTAAGAAAGATAATAAACGTTATGTATGTGTAAAAGAAAAAAATAACCCTGATATAGAAAAACATATACAACAAGGGAAATATATTGATGCCCACGATTTAGTTGAAAACAAAAATGAACTAATTATTGCTCAATGGATTTCAATTATTGATAAAATTGCAAAAAAACCCAAAAAAGGGAAAGCCACTAAGTCACAATTTGAGCTTAGAGATAATTTAGGAAAAGCTTGCTGGGAACGCTTAATTGAACAACACCCATTAATATCTAAATTTAAAGCAATATGGGATGAAAAAATCGCTCCATACCCAAAAGAAACAATTGATAAAAGGGGAGACGAAAAAGGCAAATGGTATGAAACATTTATAGGAAAAACGCCTTATCAAAATATAAACGCTGAAGATATTGCTGAAAAAATTTACCAGCATCTTTATAAAAATGCTTATTGCTTAAATTCCAACAAGCTAAAGTTAAAAGGTCTTATTGAAGACAGAGCAGAAAGTATAACAAGCAACTTTTTTTCAGAAGGCAAAGAAGCAAAAAAAGAATTTTTAAAAACTTGGAATGATGAAACAGAAAAATACTACGAAAAAGAATTAGGCAATATAGCTAAAATTATTGCTGATAGAATAAACGATAACAGCCAAAAAAAGCGCCCCAATGCCATAGCGGGAGAAGAACTTTTTAATGTTTATGCCAAGCTTTTTGGAAAAAATGTTCAAAGAAAGAATATTCCAGAAAAAGACAAAGAACTTTTAAATCTTCATGATGTAATAAAAGATTTTTATGTCCGCTTATTAAAGAAAAACAAAAGCAAGCAGGTTTATCAAAAACTGCCTAAAAATATGAAAGCTCTTTTTGAACTTATAGAAAAAAAACAAAAAAATCTTGATGTAAACAGTTTAATAAGACTTGGGAAAATCATTCATTATGAAGCTCTTGAAAAAGGTAATGTTGTTGATAACTGGTGCACTAAAGAAGAAATTGAAAAAAGCGCTTATTGGCAAACAAACGGGCAGATATTAATTAAACAAAACGAAGCGTTTGTCAGAGTTTGGATACATACATTAGCTCTATCAGCTCGCACTTTGAAAAGTTGTGCAGATCCTGAAAAATAGATTAAAGTTTATATTCTTCTTAAAGACAACAGAAAATCGGCAATAGACAAATTCAATGAAGATATTTTTGATAAAAAATTTAAGCTCTTATTTGGCAAAGATTTGAACGCGACTATAGATGAGGAAGAAGGACTTCTAGATAAGAAAAAAAATCTTCTTAAATTTGCTTTAGAAGGAATATCAAACCTTAGAAACAATTCTTTTCATTTTAGAAACCTTAATGATTTTATTAATGCTTTAAAAGTCATGCAAAAAAATAATTTCGTAAATGAGCTATGGGAAGAAGATTTAAAAAACAGACATCAACAGCTTTTAACAATCCTGCGTTCAGTTGAAATAAGCCATTTTTTTAATAAAGACGACGTTAAAATAATTATAGATACTATACAAAGCTCAGAAACCGCAATTATCCCTCTTCCCAACTTTAAACGAATGATAAAAAGGAGGAATAATGTTTTTAAAATCGATGAAACTTTATTAGATGAAGAAAATCTTTGTCGATATACAATCTTAAAACTTATTTATGACAAACCTTTTAAATCATGGCTTGAAAAGATTGACACTAAAACAATAAACAACTTTATTGATATGGCTGTAGAAAAATCTAAAAACGGAATAAAAAACGACAAAGAAAAAACCATTGTTGCCAAGGCAACAAAAATAAAAAAACTTGAAAATGAAGAAACAATATCAGATTTCTTTTTTAGATTAACGGCGGAAACCGCAACCGAGATGCGTGTCCAAAAATTTTATGAAAGTGATTCAGAAAGCGCCAAAGAACAAGCTGAATATATTGAAAAACTAAAACTAGATGTTATATCTCTTGCCTTCAATGATTTTTTAGAAACAAATAATTTGCAATATATCTTAAAGAAAGGAAAAGCAGAAGAACCCCTTTTTGATTTTAAGATAGATGAGTTCATCAAAACTAAGCGACAAGAAAGAAATTATTGTTGTTGGCAAAAGGGACTCTATTTTCTTGTTCATTTAGTCCCAGCGGGAGAAATCAACGCTCTACTTCATCAAATGCAGAAATGGATAGTTTTAAACAACAAACTGGAAAAATCTTTTGATAAAAAAGCCAGAAATGAAAACGCGGAAAAGATAACTCAAGCTTTAGAGCTTTACTTGGATATGCATGATTTTAACTTCAGCGGCAATGAAGAAAAAGAAATTGATAACAAGTTTCAAGACCTTTTCGAAAAAGACGTTTTTAAAAAAGTTTTTGCAAACGATAAAGATCAAAAGGAGTTAGATAATCTTAGACGAGGACTGAGAGAAATAATGCGTTTTGGAGATGAAAAAGCTCTTTTCCCATTGTTTTTACAAAATAAAATAACAGGTGTTCAAATAACAGAATGGCTAGAATTAAAGGAAACAATTGAAGAAGCACAAAAAACAAGAAAAAAACTACATAAAAATTATGCCAAGCAAAGAACTCTATCAATTGAAGATTTAAAAAAATATTCTAAATCTTTAAAAACCATCGTTAGATATGGCCATTTAAACTCTCACATCAATTTAATCAATCACGTTAGACTTCATAAACTTATGATGTCGGTTTTAGGACGCCTGCTCGATTTCTCAGGGCTATGGGAAAGAGATTTGTATTTTATCTCTCTGGCTCTTATGTATAAGCAGCACACTTGCCCAAAATGTGTTTTTGATAAAAGCAAGCAAGAATATCTTAAAGACGGGCAAATTGTTATAGCTTTAAAAAATATAAAAATAAAAGATTTAAACGAATATATAAAATACTATAAAGATAAAAATGGCAATGAAAAAGGCATCGCTTCAGGGCATCGTAATAATTTTGCTCATTTTGATATGCTGCAACATAATTGTCCGCCAAACCTAACTGATGAAGTTAATAAGGCAAGAGAACTTATGAATTATGACCGCAAATTAAAAAATGCCGTTAGCAAATCGATTATAGATTTAATCGCTAGAGAAGGTTTAACATTAGAATGGTCAATGGCTGACACTCATAACTTGGAAAAACCAACAATAGAAACAAAACCAATTCTACATTTAAAAAATATTAAAAACTTAAATGATAAAATTGTAAAAGATAACCCTATTTTAACAGAAAACCAACATGGATATGACTTTCTCAAAATGGTTGCAACTTTATTTGGTAATGGAGCAAAACAAACAAAAGATATAACAGATATTGATTTAGAAAAAATAAACTGGCAGGAGACTTTCTCAGCAAAAAAATAAAACAAAAATTGGAACAAAAAGAGAAATGGTGATAAAAAATTTGGCAAAAAGTTTAACAATAACAAACAATATCAAAAAGATATAAGATAGCAGTTGAAGACTACCCCCATATAACGGGGGACTACACCCACAAACAATAGAACTAACAGTTATATTTTGTTGAAGACTACCCCCATATAACGGGGGACTACACCTTAAGGACAACCTGTTGCCTTTGAGATTTAGTTGAAGACTACCCCCATATAACGGGGGACTACACCTTAAGTCTTTTAAATCAATAGTTGTTGCACGTTGAAGACTACCACCATATAACGGGGGACTACACCTATCTGATTTTTTGAAAGTGTTGGAACTAGGTTGAAGACTACCCCCATATAACGGGGGACTACACCTGTCTGTTGATAAGCGATGTCGTCTTCGACGTTGAAGACTACCCCCATATAACGGGGGACTACACCTTATGTATAAAAAATAACTGTTGACAAGTTGTTGAAGACTACCCCCATATAACGGGGGACTACACCTTTTTTTATTCCTTTATATTTAACAACATAGTTGAAGACTACCCCCATATAACGGGGGACTACACCCTATCATTATAGGATTAAAGTATATTCCCAGTTGAAGACTACCCCCATATAACGGGGGACTACACCTCAGCAATAATCAACTACACCGTATCTGCT
>JBFXJJ010000005.1:0-172952 GCA_050175015.1 Alphaproteobacteria bacterium
GAAATAAAATTATGAATTATGAACTTTTTAATATCTTTATGATTTCAGCGTTTATTCAAAACCTAGCATTGTCATATTTCTTAGGAATGTGTACCTTTTTAGCTGTATCTAAAAAAATTGAAACAGCATTAGGTTTAGGATTGGCTGTTATTGTGGTTCAGACCATAACGGTTCCCGTTAATAACCTTTTGCTTAATTATATTTTGAAAAAAGGTGCGCTTAGCTGGCTCGGTTTTCCTGATGTTGATTTAAGCTTCTTGTCTTTAATCTGCTTTATCGGCTCGATTGCAGCAATCGTTCAAATTCTTGAGATGGTTTTGGATAAGTTTTTTCCAGCTTTATATAATGCCTTGGGAATATTCTTGCCGCTTATTACCGTAAATTGTGCAATTTTAGCGGGATCGTTATTTATGGAAAGCAACGCTTATAATTTTTCACAGAGTATTGCTTTTGGCTTAGGAAGCGGTTTCGGCTGGGCTTTGGCAATAACATTGCTCGCAGCAATTAGAGAAAAATTAAAATACAGCGACGTTCCTGACGGTTTGAAAGGTTTGGGTATAACTTTTGTTACCGCAGGTCTTATGGCTCTTGGTTTTATGGCTTTTGCAGGATTTAAAGTATGATGAATAACGAAATGATGCAGGAAGTATGGCTGGGCGTTTTATTCTTTACTGCAGTGATAATTGCGCTAGTAATTTTAATTGTTATTGCCAGAAAATATTTAGTTCCATCGGGCAAAGTTAAAATTGTAGTTAATAAGGATAACGAATTTGAAACATCTCTTGGCGGCAAATTGTTGAATGTTTTAGCTGACAACGGAGTTTATGTGTCATCGGCTTGTGGTGGCGGTGGTACTTGTGGTCAATGCAGAGTTAAAGTTGAAGAGGGCGGTGGTAGTATTCTGCCGACCGAAAAGACGCATATTACAAACAAAGAGGCTCGAGAAGGCGATAGACTATCCTGCCAGCTTGTTGTTAAACGTGATTTGAAGATAAAAGTTCCTGAGAGTGTTTTGGGCGCTAAAAAATATATCTGTAAGGTCAAATCAAATCGAAATGTGGCATCTTTTATCAAAGAGTTGGTCTTGGAGCTGCCCAAGGGTGAAACTATCGATTTTAGAGCTGGCGGTTATATTCAGATTGAAAATAAGCCATATAACATAAGTTTTAGAGACTTCGATATTGATGAAAAGTTTAAAGAAGAGTGGGATAAATATAAGCTTTGGGATTTGAAAGCAGAGTGCAAAACTGTTGAGCAGCGTGCCTATTCTATGGCTAACTATCCTTTAGAGAATAATATCATTATGCTCAATGTTCGAATCGCAACCCCTCCTTTAAGAAAAAATGTTCCACCTGGCATTATGTCTTCATATATCTTTAATTTAAAGGCTGGTGATGAGGTTACCGTTTATGGTCCTTTTGGTGAGTTTTTCGCTAAAGAAACAGATAAAGAAATGGTGTTTATTGGCGGTGGAGCTGGTATGGCGCCTATGCGTTCTCATATTTTTGACCAGTTGATAAGATTAAAAAGCAATCGTAAAATTTCATTTTGGTACGGCGCCAGAAGTAAAAAAGAAATGTTCTATGAAGAAGATTTTAATAAACTTGCTAAAGAATACCCTAATTTTTCTTGGAATATTGCGTTATCAGAACCAGATAAAAGTGATAATTGGGGAGGTTATTGCGGTTTTATCCATAGTGTTATATGTGATAACTATCTTAAGAATCATAAAGAACCAGAAGAATGTGAATTTTATATCTGCGGTCCTCCTATGATGCTTGACTGTGTAACAAATTTGTTGGATAACCTCGGGGTCGATAAAGAAAATGTGATGTTTGATGATTTCGGCGGTTAGGGCGGTTTTTGATAAGAGGTGTTTTTAAAAAACGATTTTTTTTATTGTAATATAACGTTTTTTGTTGACTATTCTATCGTTTATTATTATTTTACAAACCGTCTGGTTAGTTAAGAAAAGACAATAAAGATTGATTACCTAAATCAAAAGTTTTAGGTTAATATACGAAAGTTTTCTGGCATAAATAAAAAAATTGTGTTAAATGACTTTGAAGAAAATATAAATGCTTGTAAAAATTAGAGATTAATTGGATATACAAAATGCAAAAAAGCGAAAATAATCAAAATCTTAGTTGTGGCAAGATTATTGCTGTTCAGGGTGGTGTTGTTGATGTTTATTTCGAAGGCGATTTGCCGCCAATTTATGGTAAATTAACAACAGAGCAAGGTGAAAGAGATCTTGTTATTGAGGTTCAGTCTCATCTTGATATGAATACGGTTAGAGGTATTGCTATGGGACCTACAAGTGGTCTTGCAAGAGGAATGTCTGTAACTAATACAGGAACTTTTCTTGATATGCCAGTTGGAGACAATGTTTTAGGACGAATGATTAACGTTTTTGGTGAGCCGATTGATATGAAAGGTGAAATCAAAGCTTTAGAAAGACGTCCTGTTCATAATAGTTCTCTTCCGCTTTATAAACGTGAAGTTAAATCTGAAATCTTTATTACAGGTATTAAAGCGATTGACTTGCTCTCTCCTTTAGAAAGAGGCGGTAAAGCTGGTCTGTTCGGTGGTGCAGGTGTTGGTAAAACTGTTCTTATTACCGAAATGATTAATAATATGTTTGGTCGTTATGATGGTGTTAGTATTTTCTGCGGTGTTGGTGAAAGATGCCGTGAAGGTGAAGAGCTTTATAACGAAATGGTTGATGCTGGTGTGCTTGATAAAACAATTATGGTGTTTGGTCAAATGAATGAAGCACCTGGTATTCGTTTTAGAGTAGGACAGTCAGCGCTTACGGTTGCAGAATATTTCAGAGACGACAAGCATCAAGACGTTCTTCTTATGATTGATAATATTTTCCGCTTTATTCAAGCTGGTACGGAAGTTTCTGGTTTGATGGGGCGTATTCCTTCCCGTGTGGGTTATCAATCGACTCTAGGAACAGACATTGCAAGCTTGCAAGAACGTATCACAAGTTCATCGACGGGTGCTATTACTTCAATTCAAGCGGTTTATGTTCCAGCTGACGATTTTACTGATCCTTCGGCAACGCATACTTTCGGGCACTTATCGGCAACAGTTGTGCTTTCAAGACAAAGAGCTGCTCAAGGTCTTTATCCTGCTATTGATCCGTTACAGTCAGATTCAAAAATGCTTAACCCTCTCAATGTTGGTGAAAGGCATTATAGTGTGGCAAGAGCTGTTAGACAGACCCTTACCGAATATGAAGAGTTAAAAGATATTATCGCTATGCTTGGTTTAGATGAACTTCCTGAAAAAGATCAAAAAACAGTTGCGAGAGCAAGACGTTTGGAAAGATTTTTAACACAGCCATTCTATACTACAAAACACTTTACAGGTATGGACGGTAAATCTGTAGATTTGGAAGACACTTTGGCAGGGTGTGAAAAAATTCTTTATGACGATAGCTGCTTAACAATGCCAGAAAAAACATTTTATATGGTTGGTTCTATTGCTGAAGCTGAAGCCAAAAAAGATAAATAGTGTTTAATCTAAAACATAATAAAAAGAGGATAACGCTTTGCAATTAAAAGTTTTTCTTCCAACTCAAATTTTAGTAGATGAGCCTTGCAGTAAAGTTGTTGCTGAAGATGCTAAAGGCTTATTCTGTTTGCTTCCTAAGCATATTGACTATGTTTCAGAAATTGCACCATCGGTTGTCAGTTATGTTGATGACAATGGTAATGAAAAGTTTATTGCCACGGATAAGGGCGTTTTAACTAAGCAAGGCAATGAAGTTAGAATTTGTACCGCAAGAGGTTTTGTTTCTAATAATATTGATGACATTAATAAAAAAATGAAAGAAGAGTTCTTAGTCGCTAATGAAGCTGATGAATACAAAGAAGCTCAAAATGCGTTGGCTCGACTTGAAATTGGAATTATGCGTCACTTAATGACTTTGGGTGGTAAATAAATGGACGATAAGTTTTTTATCAAAGATGACGCAAAAAAAGAAAATATCTTTGATAGAGGCATATCAAAAAATGTTGATGAGAAAACGGTAGAAAAGATAGGAGAAAAGTTAAAGAGAAGGATAGAAGCAAGAAAAGGCAAAAGAGGTAATCCTTATATGGGATTTCTTTTTATGGGAATGGTTGGCTGGTCATTTGCGGTTCCCTTTGTTTTAAGTCTTGGTTTGGGAGTTTGGCTTGATAGCAAATTTGAAACTTCTAGTGTTTGGACGTTAAATTTTTTGTTTATTGGTCTTGGGCTTGGTCTCTTTAATGTTTTTGTTTGGTTTAAAAAAGAACTTTTGATTATGAATAGAGAGAAAGAGGAAAAAGAAAAAAGTGGCAGCTAGTTTTATAATTGCAGGTTGTTTTTTTTCAGGGATTATGGTTGGTTTGCTATATCTCTGTGCTTTGTGGCATACAGTAAAAAAACTACCTCAAGGAGATAAGACTAAATTATGGTTTCTTGGAAATGCTCTTTTAAGAGTTATTATGGTGGTTGTTGCTTTTTATTACTTATCTGGAGGCGATTTTTATAATTTAATAGCTTTACTTGTGGGTTTTATGGTTGTCAGATACTTTGGAACTAAAAAAATTATAAAAAAAATTGAAAAGATGGTTGCTCAAAGAAAAGAAGTAGCGTTAAAAGAAGTAGAATAAAAAATAAATTAAAAATATTTTCCATTTAGGGAGAAATTTGATGGATTTTAAAATTGATGAAATAATAGTTTTTAGTTGGAAAATGCCTGATATTGGGTTGATTGGCGGTTATGATATAGCTAAATATCTTCCTAAATATATTGAAGTTCCAGCAACAATTTTTAATGCTTGGATTGTTATGGCGGTATTGTCTGTTATTGCTTGGCTTGCAACTAGAAGACTTACATCTAGTTTTGAGATGAGCAAATGGCAAAATCTTATGGAAGTTGTTATTAAAGGCATTAGAGACCAAATTAGAGAAGTCTGTGGTCAGGATCCAAAAAGATTTTTACCTTTTATTGGAACATTATTTTTATTTATTTTTGTAAGTAATTTAATGGCGATTATTCCAGGGTTTGTGCCACCTACAGCCTCGCTTTCAACCACAGCGTCTTTTGGTATCTGTGTGTTTTTTGCTGTTCCATTATATGGCATTTCAAGTGTTGGCGTAAAAAAATATTTCAAACAATATGTTGAGCCTTTTCCAGCAATGCTTCCTATGAACATTATTTCAGAGTTTGCTAGAACGCTTTCTTTATCAGTTCGTTTGTTTGGAAATATTTTAAGCGGCGTAGTTATAGGTCTTATCTTGCTGTCTCTTGCTCCTTATTTCGTGCCTGTCATTATGTCAGCAATGGGAATTCTTACAGGAACAATACATGCATATATTTTTCCTGTGTTAGCTATGGTTTACATAGCTTCTGCTCTTCAAACTTCTCCTTCAGAAGAAGTCTATGCGGATTCAGTTTTCGGTGCGGAAATTGAACCTGAAGCAAAGTTTGAAGCTTAAAAAAAATCGTTATCTGTTTAATAAATTAATTTAAAGGAGAAAATAAAATGGATGCAGAAACTCTAGTTGGAGCTATGTCAGTTCTCGGAGCTTGCTTAGTAATGGGAATTGGTTCTATCGGCTCAGCTATTGGTGAAGGTTTGGCTGTTTCACAGGCTTTAGCTTCAATGGCACAACAACCTGATGAAGCTGGTAATGTTACCAGAACAATGTTTGTTGGTTGCGCAGTTGTTGAATCTACCGCTATTTATTCATTCGTTATCGCGATGATTGTGTTGTTTGCTAATCCTATCTGGAATCATGTAATCGGAGGTTAATATAATGCTACCTAGCATGAATATAGTAATAGCTCAAGCTGTTAACTTCTTTGTTCTTATTTGGCTTATGGTGAAGTTTCTTTATCGCCCAATCATAAATGCTATGAACGAAAGAGAAAAAAGAATAGCTTGGAGTATCAAAGAAGCTAGAGAACAGGCTGAAAATGCACGTAAAGAGGCTGAAACATTCCGTTCTAAAAATGAAGAATTTGATAAAAAACGTGAAGAAGCATTAGCTAAAATGCAAGGTGAAGTTGAAGATTTACGCAAAGCTATGATGACTGAAATCAAAAGCGATGTAGATGGTTTACGTCTTCGCTGGAAAGAAGAGCTTGATGGCGAAAGATCTTCAATGGCAACTGATGCTCGTCGTCTTTTTGCAAAACAATTTTCAAATTTTGCTAGCAAGGCTTTAAGCGATCTTGCTGAACAAGGATTAGAAGATCGTATGATTGATAAATTCATAAGCAAAATTGAAGGTCTTGATAAAAAAGAAGTTGAAGCATTCAAAAAAGCTATTGAATCAACAAAGAAAGTTGCAATTCGCAGTTCTTTCAAAGTATCAAAAGATATGGAAAAAGGAATTGTTGCTGCTCTTAAAAAAGTTTCTAACGTTGACAGTTTTGAAGTTGAAACCAAACTTTCGGAAGAATTAGTTTGCGGAATAGAGGTTGATGCTGGAAGCTGGTCAGTTTTATGGAGCTTAAACAGCTATATTGAAAGTTTTGCAAGTGAACTTGACGCTAGATTAGAAGAGCTTTCTTCTGTGGCTGTCAAAGGTGTTGCTGCATAAATAATAATAGATAGAAAAATCAGGAGTTTATCGATGCTAAAGAGTGCATTAAATGAAGCATTCGAACTTATAGACGAAGTTTCAAAGAAAGATATTTCAGAGTTACGTTTTGTTGAAACGGGAACAATTACCGTAGTTGGTGATGGTATGGCAGAAGTGGAAGGTCTTGACGGCGTTAAAGCTGATGAGCTCGTGATTTTTCCAAATAACCTTCTTGGCGTTGTTATCTCACTTGGCACTGAAAAAGTTGGTATTGCCCTTTTGGGTGCTTCAGAAGAATTAAAAGCTGGTGATAAGGTAAGAAGAACAGGCCGCGTTATTGACGTTCCTGTGGGTGAAGGACTTTTGGGACGTATTGTTGACGTCGTTGGTCGTCCTCTCGATAACAAAGGACCTATTCGTTATTCTGAACGTCGTCCTATTGAAAGAGAAGCTCAACCGATTATGCATAGAAAATCAGTTGAGGTTCCTTTGCAGACTGGTATTAAGGCTATTGATGCTTTAATTCCAATCGGTCGTGGTCAACGTGAACTTATTATTGGTGATAGACAAACAGGTAAAACGGCTATAGCCCTTGATGCCATTATTAATCAACGTGATTCCGATGTTATATGTATTTATTGTGCTATCGGACAGCGTGGAACTGCGGTTGCTCGTGTGGTCAGTGATCTTAAAAAATATGGAGTTATGGAAAAATGCGTAGTTGTCGTTGCTTCTGGTGAAGATCCTGCTGGTATGCAGTATATGTCTCCTTATGCTGCAACCTCTATCGGTGAGTATTTTATGGAAAAAGGCAAAGATGTTTTAGTTGTTTATGATGACTTAACAAGGCATTCACAAGCTTATCGTC
Source organism: Alphaproteobacteria bacterium (assembly GCA_050175015.1). GTDB lineage: Bacteria > Pseudomonadota > Alphaproteobacteria > JBFXJJ01 > JBFXJJ01 > JBFXJJ01. The sequence continues at coordinate 7,442 of JBFXJJ010000005.1, forward strand.
AGATGTCTTTGCTTTTACGCCGCCCACCTGGTCGTGAAGCTTTTCCTGGTGACGTTTTCTACATTCACTCAAGATTGCTTGAACGTTCAACCAGACTTAGACCAGAATTTGGAGGTGGTTCATTAACAGCTCTTCCTATTATTGAAACCCAAGCTCAAAACCTTTCAGGTTATGTTGAAACTAACTTAATATCTATTACAGACGGACAAATTTATCTCAATCCAATTTTGTTCCAAAAAGGACAATTGCCTGCGATTGATATGGGACGTTCCGTTTCTCGTGTTGGTGGTAAGGCTCAGGTTCCTGCATATCGTTCAGTTGCTGGTGACTTACGTCTTTCTTATGCTCAGTTCGAAGAATTAGAAGCATTTGCAAGATTTGGTACTCAGCTTGACCCTGAAACCCGCAAAAACTTAACTCGTGGTGAACGTGTTCGTGAAATTTTGAAGCAAAACCAATATAAAGTTTTGGAAGTTGCTGACCAAATTATAACAATGTTAGTTGCGACCGAAGGCTTGTTTGATGATATTGAACTGCCAAAGGTTCTTGACGCTGCTGATGTTGTTAGAAAATATGTTAAAGAAAGACACAGCGATATTCATAGCGCTATTACTAATCGTGAAAAACTAACTGACGATATGAAGAAGACTTTAGCTGCTACAGCTAAAGAAGGCTTAGAAATCAGTGGTTTTATAAAGAAACAAAGTGATATGGAAACATTAGATGCAAACGCTTGAGGGACTTCGCAGAAAACTTGCCACAACTAAAGATCTTCGTGATATTGTAAGCACGATGAAAACTCTTTCTGCGGTTAGTATTAACCAGTTTGAAAGAGCGGCAGTTTCTCTTGGCGAATATGATAAAACCGTTAGAGAAGGTTTGAAAGCCGTATTAAAAGGCGGCGATGCTATGTTCAATTTTGATGCTAATTCTGAGAAACAGACGTTAGTTGTTGTTTTTGGCTCAGATTTAGGGTTGGTTGGGCGCTTTAATAAGGAAATAACCAAAACAGCGGTTGAATATTTATCTAAAAACGGTTTAGAAAAAGATGCCGAATTCATAGCTTTAGGGCGCAGATGTTTTCCTCTTGTTGAAAGTATGGGGAAAAAACCTGTCGGTTTCTTTACACTTCCTAGTGCTGTTAAAGATATTGTTCCAGCGGCTATGGCTCTTTTGGTCAAGATTGATGATCTTTGCCAAGAAAAAAACATTAAAAGAGTTGTGTTGTTTAATAACTGCAAAAAAGGCAATTCTTTTGCTGTACCTGTTACGACTGAAATTTTACCAATTTCTAACGATTTTATTAAAGAAATCAAAGATGAAAAATGGCCAACCAATCAACAGCCCATTCATCGTACAGCTACGAGAGAGCTTTTTTCTTCACTTATTAAAGAACAACTGCTCACTTGGTTGTGCAGGGCTTGTGCGGAATCTTTAGCATCTGAATATGCTACAAGGTTAGCGACAATGCAGGCAGCTGAAAAAAATATTGATGAACATATCGATAATTTAACGATGGAATTTCAACAAAAACGCCAAGACAGCATTACTAATGAATTGTTAGACGTTGTTTCTGGAAGTGAAGTTCTTAAGTCAAGCAAGTAGACTCTCATCTAGCAGAGGTTTTATAATTATCTTTGTTATAAAATTAAATATAGCCGCCGTAATTGGCGGCTTATTTTTTTATCAATTTTTACAAGTTTTTTTATTTAAATCTAAAAGAGACATTTAGTATAAAAAAATATTACAAAATTATCTTTAAAATTGAACAAGGTTAGAAAGAAATTAAATATTTATCCCCTTAATAATATTTATTATTGTTGTTTTTTATTCTTTTTAAAGAAGCTTGACTATATTGCTTAAAAAATAAGTTTTTTTGTTTGTTTTGTTTCATCTTGGGTATATTGTTTTGGTATCATAAAAAATTCTTTTATACGTTTTAACCTCATTTTATTATGTTTTGCAAAAGACATTTATTTTAAAAAAAAATTAAAGGAGATAGGCTTCTTATGACTAATGCTTTTTTTAAAGTTCCTGAACCTTGTAATGAACCAATTAAATCTTATGAAAAAGGTTCTAAAGAAAGAGAAGATGTTATTAAATCCATTACCGAATTAAAAAATAAGCAGATAGAGATTCCACTTATTATCGGAGGGAAAGAAGTAAAAACGGGCAATATAAGGAAAATAACCTGTCCGCATAATCATTCTCAAGTTTTAGGTTTTTATCATCAAGCTGGTGAAAAAGAGATAAAAGAAGCGATTACTTCCAACCTTAGAGCAAGAAAAGAATGGGCTAATATGCCTTGGGAAGATCGGGCGGCTATTTTCTTGAAGGCGGCAGAGCTTCTTTCTGGTTCTTGGCGTTCAAAGCTAAATGCGGCCACAATGCTGGCTCAATCAAAAACCATTTTTCAAGCCGAAATAGATGCGGCTTGTGAATTAGCTGATTTTTGGAGATTTAACAGTTATTATATGACGGAATTAATGTCTGAGCAGCCTTGTTCGTCAAAAGGTGTTTGGAATAAGGTGGAATACCGTCCTTTAGAAGGATTTGTTTTTGCTGTTACACCATTTAATTTCACGTCAATTGCAGGTAACTTACCGACAGCACCTGCAATGCTTGGAAATGTTGCTCTGTGGAAACCTGCGTCTAGTGCGGTTTATTCTTCTTATTTTGTTATGAAACTTTTAATGGCGGCGGGACTTCCTGATGGTGTAATCAACTTTGTTCCAGGGCTTGGCACTGAAGTTGGCGATATTGTTATGGCTTCGCCAGATTTAGCCGGAGTTCATTTTACTGGTTCAACGGCGGTATTTAAAAATATGTGGCAAGCTATTGCTTCTAATCTTGATAAAGCTAAATATTATCCCAGAATAGTTGGCGAAACTGGTGGCAAAGATTTTATTTTTGCTCATAGTTCGGCTGACGTTGATGAACTAGTCGTTGCATCTCTTAGGGGAGCTTTTGAATATCAGGGACAGAAATGTTCTGCGGCATCAAGACTTTATATTCCTAAAAGCATTTGGGGAAGTTTTAAAACAAAATATGTTGCCGAAGTCGGCAAGATAAAAATGGGTGATGTTGAAGACTTTTCTAATTTTATGTCAGCCGTGATTGATAAAAAATCATATGCCTCAATTACCGAATATATTGATTATGCTAAAATTTCTCAAGAAACAGAAATAATTACTGGAGGCAGTTATAATGATGAGGTTGGCTATTTTGTGGAGCCAACTACTATTGTCACCACTAACCCTAAATTCAAGACTATGGTTGAGGAAATTTTTGGACCTGTTCTTACTATTTATGTTTACGATGATGATAAATTTGAAGAAACACTAAAACTTTGTGATGAAAGTTCCATTTACGGTCTAACAGGAGCTGTTTTTGCTAAGGATAGAAACATCATTAATAAAATGTCTAAAGCTCTTAAAGATGCTGCGGGCAATTTCTATATAAATGATAAGCCCACTGGTGCTGTAGTTGGACAGCAGCCTTTTGGTGGAGGAAGAGCCTCTGGGACTAATGACAAAGCAGGGAGCAAACTTAATCTCTTACGATGGGTTAATGCAAGGACAATTAAAGAAACTTTTGAACCAGCTAAAACTTGGCGTTATCCTTTTATGGATTAAAAAGTCACAATGTTTTGTAACTATAAAAAACAAAATGATTTTATTTAGACGACAGTTTTTCAAAATAGACTTTTTTATAGAGAACATTACTCTGTTGTTTCGAGTTTATCCAAATCTGTACCGCAGAGATCTTTGACTTTTTGTTTAAGATAGGTTTCGATTTCATTAGCAAGTTTATCTTTACCCTTTGCTCGTTCTTTGATTTCATCGGCAAAGCTTTGATCATATAAGGGAACGTTCTCATTAACATGTTGAATCGTCATAACTGATGCCGCATAAGCTTTGATCATATTGGGGGTAGGCTTATTGAATTCGGTATTATGCCCCATTGTTGAACAAACTTTTTTACATTCGTTTCTTCCGAGCAAATAAACATAACCTTTATTTTCGTTGAAGAGGTATTTTTTATGTTTAAATTTAAAGAACCGAGAATGTTTGAAAAAATAGCTTTGAGAATCAACAGGATCTTCCTTTTTTTCATCAGGAATATAGTTGATGCTTGGGGTTACATCATCAGAAAAAGGGGAGACATCTGAAAAATAAAGACGGTTCTTGTCAAAATTGGAACATTTTTCGACCATATCATAGTCGCCATTTATTTGGGCTATTTTAAGTTCTTTTTCATGTTGGAAATAAAAATCTGGATCAGAAACCATATAATCATAGCTAGCAGCAACGGCATAACAAACCAAGGTATTATCAGTTAAGGGATGCATAAGACTAGGCATTTCAAATATATCCCAAAGTTTAGGGTTATAAATGCCATCAATCTGATCAATTGGGAATTCGGGATCTATTTCAGAAAGATCTTTCTTATAAAGATTTTTATTCCAAAACCATCTGTCGCTAATACCACTATATAGCCGCCACTTTCTTTCTAAAAGCCAAGAAGAGCCTTCTTCGATAATTGCACGGACAAAGTCGCTTCGCAGGCAATTCATCGGTTTGCCATAATTCTTATAAGTCAATTTTTCAAAAGTTACATTCTGTTGACAAATCCAATTTTTTCTACGAGCATCAAGATACTTTTTTAAGTCATTTGAAACAAAAAGATAATTTTTATTCATTTCTTCAATCATTTTTGGAAAATCATTGCAAAAAACGTTCATTTCATCAAAGTCATATTTGGTTGCGTCAAAAAAATATTTTTTTACTTCTGCAACATTTGGAATTTCATTCCACCTTGGTGAATATTTTAACCGAGCAAAAACAGAAGCAGGAGTAAAACTTTGTTCGGGAGGAGTTGAGGCAAATAAAGATTTTATTTGAGCATAAGTTACACCCTCGTGTTGAACATAACCTATGCTCGTTAGAGAAATTAAGAATAGTATAATTAATAATATTTCTTTTTTGCTCATTTAAAATATCTTTAACTTATCGTTGTTTTGCTTTTATTAGACGATAACAAAATAAAGTCTTTTTATACTACTATTAAAATAGTATTAAAGCAATATGCTATTAATGATTTACTTTATTAAAGTTATAAGACTATAGTTTGTTAGCCGTTCTATAATTATAAAATTTCTTAAATTCTAAATGATTATTTTAAAAATTAAATTTTATTGCTAAAACGCCAAAATCTTCTTCTTTATCGCCATTATGGTTAAGATTGAACGAGTGCCCTAAACCAAGGCTTAAGCTATTATTATCATTTTCTATGAGATTATAATTTAAGCCTAAAGTTATCTGCTTGTTTTCAGGAGCAAGATTGGCACTTAAATTTTGATTGATGATAGATTTATCATAAGTCCTTTTAATCGGGAGGCTTAGTTCCGCATCTCCGTTAGTAATAGCTAGAGGCTGGTTAGCAAAGGCTGTAATTTTATCATTTTTATTAAATAATCCCTTTTTGGTAATGCCAAAAGAAAGAGATTGTGATGTAAGCGTTGATATATCCTTTATGAGAGAGCTTTCCGAAACGCCTAAATTAGTAAAACCATTATAGAAACTGGCGGCTAAACCATAATTGTTATCAAATTCTGTGGCAAAATTAACACCAGTGAAGTAAGTATGGCTGTTTTTGTCGGTTGCAAAGGCTCCTCTGGCTTTTGTTCCTAAAAAGCCGTTTTCTTCTTCTAACGCACCTAATTCAAAGGCAAACATAGCTTTTTTGTTGTTTAATAAGAAAGGGGTTTTTAATTCTGAGACAAAGCCATTACTAATAATATCATCTTGAACCGCATTTTCGTAATAACTGTTGCTGCCATCATCATTATGATTAAAAAACAAGAATTTAATTTCATTATTAGCAAATGACGTTTTAAAACTTATATTATAACTATTATCTTGAAAATTAAGAAAAGGATTAGAAAAACTGCTGTCTAAATAGGCTAAATCATAATTAATAAATTCATCTTCATAAAGACCTAGGCTAAGGGCAGGGTTTTGGTTATATCCTAGTTCAAAACCTAAATTTTCTGCGGCATTATAAGACATAGCAAAGCTTTTTAGAGATGGATTTTTTTCTTTGGTAAATTCATTTTCATCTTGCGTGAGTGAAGTTGAAATTTTGCCTTGCCCATTTAAATCTAATTCATAATCGGCGGACATTTTCATAACATTGTTTAAATACTGCTGGCTGTTACTGTGAGTTGAGCTTGTTGTAAGACTTTTGCCATTAAGATAAAAAGGAAAATCCATACTATCCAAAACCATAACATCAACGCTGGCTAAGGCGTTTTGCAGGCTGTTTCCAAGTGCGCCTCCTGTTTCAATAACACTTCCGCTTAAAGATGCACTTCCTGACGATGTGTCAGTGCTAAGGGCTAAAGAGGCATTGCCAACAGGGGTTGTTGCGGCATCTAAATCCATAAAACCTTGGCCATAGGTATCCTCATCGCTATAAATACCCGTTTTATTAGCTGTTGCAAAAAGTCTGTTAGTAATTTCTGCTGCGGTAACAGAGTCTCCAAACATATCTACAAGCAATGCTAGTCCGCCAGATACCATCGGGGTTGCCATAGATGTGCCGCTCATCGTGCCATAAGCATTGTCTGGAAGCGTAGAGTAAATGTTTGTTCCTGGCGCCGCAATGCAAAAATCTTTGGCTATTCCGCAGTGATTACTATAATCAGCTATAGTGCCGCTGGCATCGGTTGCAACAACCGTTACCCAAATATCTTCAAAACTTTCATAGTCTGTATAAGTTGGAAGCGCAGCATTAAAAGTTGGTTGGTCATTGCCTTGATTTCCCGCTGCCCAAACTAAGAATGTCCTGTTAGACAAGGCATTTTGTAAAGCTGTATAATACGTTGTGTTTTTTAAAGTAGAGGCTTTAGTTATCGCTTCTGCGGTATTAGATGCGAGGCAGTTGCTGTCATTTCCAAGCCAACAATAACTGTTATTAATAATATCTGCATTAAAATTATTTATAGCATAGTTAATAGCATTAGCCTCAAGCGTTGTTGTCGTCGCTGAATCTAAATTAAGTGAATATAAATTAGCATTATAAGCAACTCCGTGCATTCCAGAATCATTTTTTGCAGCCCCGATGATACCAGCAACATGTGTTCCATGGTTATCAGCGGTTAAGCCGCTGCAAGTTGTAGAACCAGTTGCGGGGTCATAACAGCCGCTTACATTGGCTGCCAAATCAGTATGGTCGGTATCTACCCAGCCATCAAATATGGCAACATTAACACCAGAGCCATTATAATTTCTTGCGTAGGCACCGCTGGCATTGACACTCGCTAGGGCATATTGGTTATTATATTCTGTGGTTTCATAATGATCTTCGGAATATACCGTATTGTCATCATTACTAGATGACGTCGTTGTGCTGCTTTTAGATGAACCGCCACTTCCTGCGGCAACAGCAACACCAGCAATGGCGGCTCCTGCAACCACTGTTACTACTAGCGGCGTAAAAATGCTTCCTGCAGCAACCGCCGTGCCGCCAACGGTAACGGGTGAAGTGTATATGACGTAAGGGTAGGGAGCTATTGCAAAATTTTCTTCTACAACATATCTTTCAGCCCAGTCTGATGAAAGCTCCAAACTATTATTGTTAAGAGGTAAGTTTTTAATGTTTTCCTTGGCATTTGACACTAATGGAAAGAGCATAAAAACAGCAAAAATAATTTTTTTTATCATCTTATGTATTTTCTAAAATTATATGTTTTCTAAAAATTTTTTCTAAAACTTAAAATTGCAGTTGTTTCACTAGGGGCATTTTTTATATGATTAGGTTCTAAAGTATAGTTTAAGCCTAAACTTATTGATGTTGTATCCTTTGGTTTTAAGCTATAGAAAGCCCCAAAATTAATTTCTTGTCCCCGAGGGGTTAAATTAACTTTACTGTTTGAAATAGTAACTGAACCGTCAGTAGAAAGGTCGGTTGGCATTGTTAAGTTAGCTGTTCCTGAGACAACCCTGACAGGCTGATTTACATAAATTCCAAATTGATCGTGTTTTTCTGTGAAATCGTGCCCGATAAGACCAAACGTGAAATTATCAGTTCTGATATTGGACATATCTTTAACAATAGAATTATATGCTAAATTAGGTGTTGTTATAGCCGTGTTATAACTGCTGACCAAGTTAAAATTATCGGCAACAGGTAACTTGGTATTAATTCCTGCAAACCATGTCGGGCTTGATGATGAAACATCAAAAAGCCCATCACTTTTAGTTCCCAAGAAAGATTCTTTTTCATTTACGGTTCCTAATTGCAAAGAGATAGACGAACCGTGCTGCAAAGGAATGGAAAATTCACTTATGGCACCAATGACGCTTGAATCTCCATACATACTGCCTTTGCCTTGGAATATTCCTGATTTAAGTGCAAAAGTATCCATATTTAGGTTAAAAGAAAGAGCCTTGGCATCTTCGGCAAGATTGATATAAGGATTAGAAAAAGCAGAATCATCAATTAAAAGTTCTTTGTTGATTGTGCTTTCAGAGAAGCCGAAATCATCAGAAGGAGAACGATTGTAAGATATTTTTAAGGTGTCACCACTCGTCGTTTTTTGAGTAAAAGCAAAATCGGCAAGCGATGTTATGCTGTCTTTTTTATCATCAGGCAAATAAGAACCATTAGCTTGAGTATAATAATTAAATTCTAATTTGCTGTAATCGCCATACCTTACACCTTGAGAATCTTTTATGGCATCAAAATTATTCAATGTTGCTTCTAATATGTTTCTTTTAGGTGATAAGCTAACGAATGTCCCCATATTGTAATAAAAAGGAAAATTCATATCGTCTAAAGCCATAACCGTATTTTGAGCCATACCAAACAAAAGACCATCACCAAAAGCATAACCACTATCAATAGAAGCCGATGATGCATCAAAAGAAATTGATTGGCTTTCAACGGAGGTTCCTAAGCTTAAAGAAAGTGAACCGACAGGGCTTGTGGCAGCATCTAAATCAAGCAAGCCTTGCCCATAAATTTCTTCATTAGCATAATCACCTGTTTTGTTGGCGGTATCAAAAAGCCTTTGAATAATTTGGTAGGTTTCAACTGAATGTCCAAACATATCAACTAATATTGCAAGCGCTCCAGACACGTGAGCCGTTGCCATAGATGTGCCTGATTCATAGTCATATTGGTTGTTAGAAATTGATGAATAAATACCCGTGTCAGGCTGGTTGCCGTGTCCCCCTGGAGCCGAAATACAAAAATCTTTAGCATCGCCGCAATAGTTGCTGTAGTTGGTGGCTTTGCCATCAGAACCAACAGCGTTAACAACAACCCAGTTTTTAATAAGATAAGAGCCGGGATTATCCGGGTCCTCAATCCAATATTCATCAAATACAGTGTTGCCGTTAACACTGTCAACAACACTTGCGTAAAGAGGGATAGCCGCATCAACAGAAGGCTGCTCTTCCATTCCGTTTCCTGTTGGCCATACAAAAATTACTTTTTCTGCAATTCCTTCGGATAATATATCTAAATAAGGTCGATCATCAACGCCAGAACCAAGCCAGCCTGTAACAATATTCGTTGCCTCAGTTGAGCCGTATACGGCACAAGGATCATCGGTTGTAATGTTAGTACTGCTGTAAACTAAGTTACGTTCAACACCGTTAATAGTTCTTCTTATGGTGCAATAGTTAGGATTCATAATGCCTATTCTTTGATCTACGCCGATGTCAAAGAAATGTGTCATTGGGTGTTTTAAGGCATTTTGAATCATAGTTTCGTTAATACTGCACAACTCCGTCCATACAGGGCTGTCATAGTTAGTATAATCGACACTGCTCATCCAGATATTGTTCGCATTACATAAAACGCCAGTACTTTGGATAGCTGTGGTGAAAGCTCCTGAACGCCAAGTAGTTAATGCCGTGGTATATGCTGCGGTGTCTTCTACCGTATTGCCGTCAGCATCAGTTGTTGTGTAGTCATCAGGGTCAGGTGGCGTGGTTGTTAGATTGCTTAGGTATTGTTCTTTGGAATAAGCATAAAAGCGATCATAAGTTGGGAATATGTTAGAAGTTAAGATCATAGAATCATAAGCAACTCCCTGCATTTCATTGCCATCTTTAAGACCGGCAATAATGCCTGCAATATGAGTTGCCTCATCTTTTATTTCGTCTTTGTATTCTTCGCAGTCGTTTGTTCCTTTGTTATCAATAGCGTCATAACACATAGGAACGTTGGTAGTTTCATTGTCTACTCTAAAGTTTTCGTGTTCATAATCAACTAAACCATCAAGCAGGGCAATTCTAGCGCTGGATCCAGTGTAACCTCGAGCATAAGCAGAGCTTGCATTAATCATATCAAGACCATACTGAGCTAGATACTCTGTGGTAACAATTCCATCACTACTCGAAGACGTTTCACTATCACCTCCGCCACCACCGACTCCTGCTGCAACAACTCCTGCCGCCGCAACTCCGCCGATAGCCAGTGTTGTTATAACTGATGCCGGAATAACCGAAGCTGCTCCTGCTGCACCTATAGTAGTTGCGGTTGTAACAGGTTTAACAACAGTTGGAATTACTCTTATATAGGTTGGTCGAGGATAAATATATGGGCTTGCAGCTAAAACATCTTCAAAGCCATTGTCAAGCAAAGAAAAAGTATTGTTATCTAAGGGGTTATTTAGATATTCAGCCTTTTCATAACCAACCTCTGTTTCCTCTGGTAAATCATTTGAAGTACTTTGGTTTGAATCGTTTAAGTGCTTGTCGTTATGACTTTTTTCAGGATAATCTGATGTCTGTTCGCTGAAAACTACGTTAATAATTTTACTGCTGGTTTCTATATCATCAATAGTAGCATTGTTGCTTAATTTTGTTGTTTTATGGTTAGTTGTATTATGGTTTTTTACAATGCTTCTAGTTTCAATATCATCAATTGCAGTATTATTATGGAAAATGGGAAAATCGTAGCCTTTGGCATTAGCTTCTAATGCCCAAAAAACTACGATAAAAGATAACAAATAGATCTTTTGCTTCATCAACAAAAACTATCCCATAAAAAACAATAAACCTTAAATTAATAAGCATTTTTTTTAGGATATGTCTACAATCTTTTGTACTTTGAGGCTGTTTTGATACAAAATGATACAATATGTTGTGGATTATTTTTTTAAATTCATACTATGTTTTTTTAAAAAAACAATGTCCAAAGCTTATGAAATCAAGCTTTTTATCGATTTTTATAATAATCTTTTGAAAGAGTTGTTATTAGTTTTTCTTATAATTTAAGAATATTCTACCCAAATAAAAAATACTATGTTCAAAAAATAGATATTATCATTGATAAAATATAGTCATTCAAACTTATGAACGTTGTTCAAACGCAAGTTCACAAAATTATTTGAGTAGGGCATAAGACATAATTTTATAAGCAAGTTTTGCCGCTAGAAAATTGCAACTGTGGAACCCATCTATGGGGGCAAGTTCATTAACATCAGCGCCAACAAAAGTACAAACTTTTGATGCTGCTTTTAGTATTTTCATTGCGTCATTCCAAAATAACCCGCCAGGTTCTGGCGTGCCTGTTGCAGGCATAAGACTGGCATCAAAGCCGTCAAGATCGAAAGTTACATAAACGTGTTTGTCTTTTAATGGTTCAATAATATCGTTGATATTCCAAGAAGAGATATCTCTTCCCCAGTGAATGTTGATACGATGTTTGTTATTTTCTAAAAAAGGAATTTCTTCGCTTGAAATGTTTCTTATGCCGCAGGAGATTAATTTCAGATGTTCAAAATCTAGGCACCTTCTAAGAGCTGCGGCGTGAGAGTAGTGTTCACCGTCATATCCATCTCTAAGATCGGCGTGAGCATCAAAATGCAGGATAACTAGATCTTGATACTTGCGGGCAAAAGGGCGGATAGCCCCAGATGTTAAAGAATGTTCTCCTCCAAAGACGACAGGAAACTTTTCGTTGTCAATAAGTTGAGAGACTATTTCATCTAATTTTTCTAAAGCTTTTGGTAAAGATTTAGGTATTTTAAATTCTTTCAGTGTTGCAACACCATATTGGCGAAAAGGTTCTAACCAAAACTCATCATCAAATAATTCTACTTCGTAAGATGCCTCTATCATCGCCTGTGGTCCTTCAGATGTGCCTCCACCATAGGAAACACTAGCCTCAAGACCAAAAGGAACAATAACAGCTTTTGCTTTTTCAGGAGAAACCGCATCTTCTTCAGGTAATCCTAAAAAAGCATCATTTGGAAGCATATATTCAAATTTCATTGGTTAAAACCTTTTGCCCATTTAATTTATTAGTTATTTTTTATCAAACATTTTGCTGTATTCACGAGTTTTACGATTTTTCCAATAACCGCGATGATAAGCATCACTTGCAATCAAAGGAATTACGCTGCCAGCTTCGGCATAAACCATTTGTTCGAATACGGTGTCAACTTTGCCCCAAGAACAAGCTTCTTTAAGAGTAGATGAGGAGCAAGCACCATCTCTAACATCAGCAACTGTAATTTGAATTGCGTATTTATGCATATCAACATCTTTACCTAAAACTTCAGCGCAAACAACGGTATCTTGTACGAAGTTTTTAGGAACACCGCCGCCAATCATTAATAAACCGCTGGTGCCGCCTGCAATTTTGATGTTGGTTAATTCTCTAAAATCTCTTATAGAGTCAATCGTAACACATTTATCTGGGTTTTTATCTTGATGTAATACCAAGCCAAAGCCTGCACTTGAATCTGTGAAAGCAGGGCAGAAAATTGGAACGTTATGTTCATATGCTAATTGAACTAAAGAATTTTTCTTTTTGGAATGTTTAGTTAAATAGCGTCCCATTTCTCTAATAAATTCTCTTGATGAATAAGGACGAGGTTCTAATTCATCAGCAATTTTACAAATAGTAGCATCGCAGTTTTGCAATTCTTCTTCATCAATATAGGTATCATAAATACGATCAATATAAAGTTCTCTTAAATCTTTATCATTAACATTTGGGCTGCCTTGATAATGTTTAAAGCCAAGAGCCTCAAAGAAATCCATATCAACAATGCTTGCCCCAGTTGAAACAATAGCATCAACCATATTATAACGAATTAAATCTGCATATAGCTGCATACAGCCGCCAGCTGATGTGGAACCTGCAAGCGTTAAAATATAGAGCAGTCTTTATCTTGCAGCATACGGTTATAAATTTCAGCTGCACGAGCAAGGTCTCTTGAGGTAAAGGACATTTTGCTCATAGAATCAATAATTGGTCTTGCATCAAAAGATGTAAAATCTATGTGTTCAATATGTTTGGTTAAAATATCTTTTTTGGTTAGGCTTTGGTTTTCGGTTTTCATTTTTTATTCCTTAAAAATTAAATTAATAAAGTTAGTTGGATTTTAAGCTGCAGTTTTGCCTGAGCAGCTTGGAATTCTGGTAAGAGAAGGGAATTTATCATCAATAATAACAGTTTCATCAGAATAGAAACCGTTGAATTTAGTTCTCATTGTGCTGCCATAAGCGCCTAGCATTTTGATTTCGATATAATCGCCTTCTTTCATATCGGAAGGCAACATAAATGGTCCAGGCATAAAGTCAGCACTGTCACAAGTTGGACCATAAAATTTAAACGGAGCAAGTTTTTTGGTTGATACTCTATCGACTAACTCAGTGGGAAAGATAAAATCAACACCATTTCCAGCATCATAAAGAGCTCCGAAAGTTCCTTCGTTAAGATAAAGAATATTCTTTTTTCTAAGTTCAACCTTAACAATATAAGATACAGATTCGGCAACTAGCACACGACCAGGTTCACACCAAAGTTCCATCTTTTCATAACCCGGTATTTGAGTAAAAGCGGCTTTGATGGTCTCAAGATATTTAATCATATTAGGAGGATTAAGCTTAGGATAATGGCACGGAAAACCACCTCCAATATCTACAATATCAAGCTCTACCCCAGTTTTTGCTACAATCTTACTAATTGTTTTCAGCGGATTGGAATAAGCATTAGGCTTCATACATTGAGAACCTGCGTGAAAGGAAATGCCGAGTTTATTCGCTAACGGACGGGCTTTTTTTAAAAGCGATGCGGCATAATAAGGATACGCTCCAAATTTGCTGGATAATGGTAGAATAGATTTTTTATTTTCAATCGCCATACGAACAATTAAATTTAGGTCGCCAGCAAAATTAGTACATTCTAAAATCTTCTGTAATTCATCATCGCAGTCAAAAGCAAAATCTCTTATGCCATATTCAAAATAAGCTTTAGTTATGGCTAAACGGCTTTTGACAGGGTGCATAAAAGACATATGAGCATTAGGGCTAATGCTGTAAATTGTTTCTATTTCACCAAGAGAAGCAACGTCAAAATGATTAAGACCATCTTGAACCATTGTTTCAATGATATATGGAGAAGGGTTAGTTTTTACCGCGAACATAGTTGTTCCCGGAAAATTCTTTTTAAACCAGCGGACTTTCCTGCTTACGGCGTTTGGAAAGTAACACGCTACAGATGAAGCCGGTCTGTTTGTCCGGACCATTTCTGCAGAGGATTTAAATCTTTGCATTTCATAAATCACCTATACAGTAGTTGAACCAAATATTCAGCCCTGGCCACGGTCCGGCTGTACCGAATAGGGAGTAGATATTAGCTGCAAAAAATAAAAAGTAAATAAGAATTTATTATTTAAAATAAAAAATTTAATTTTGCTTTTTTATAATATGCTTGCTTAAGGTGTTTTCTCTTTGCTATGCTACAAGTTCTTAAAATTTATCAGTCATTAATAAAATAAAGGAATAAAAAATGAGAGTAGTAATTGCTCTTGGCGGTAACGCCCTTATTAGACGTGGGGAAAAAGCTGAAGCTTCAACCCAGATGAAAAATATTGATATTGCTTGTAAATCAATCTCTGAAATTGCTAAAGAGCACCAAGTGGTTTTAACACACGGAAACGGTCCTCAAGTTGGGCTTTTAGCTTTACAGGCAGATTCTTATAAAGACGTAACACCTTATCCTCTAGATGTTCTTGGCGCTGAAACCCAAGGTATGATTGGTTATATGCTTGATCAAAGTTTAGAAAATCTTATGCCAAATCAAAAAATTGCAATTATTCTTACGCAGATAGAAGTTGACCCTAATGACAACGCATTCAAAAATCCAACAAAACCTATCGGTCCAGTCTATGATCAAGCAACAGCAGAAAAACTAGCAGCAGATAGAGGCTGGACTATTGCTCCTGATGGTAATTATTTTAGAAGAGTTGTTCCATCACCAGAGCCTATGGAAATTGTTGAAAAGAGATCTATTAATCTCTTAGTTGAAAATGATGTTTTGGTTGTTTGCAACGGCGGTGGCGGTATTCCCGTTATGAAACAAAATGATGGCAAATTAAAAGGCATTGAAGCCGTTATTGATAAAGATCGTGCTGCAGCATTACTTGCTAAAGAAGTTAAAGCTGATGCTCTTGTTATTTTAACAGATGCTGAAGCTGTTGCGACCGATTGGGGTAAACCTGATTCTAAAAACATTAAAACCGCATCTCCAGAAGATATGAAGCAATGGAAATTCCCTGCTGGTTCAATGGGACCTAAAGTTGATGCTTGCTGTGCTTATGCTAAAGCTAATCCAAAAGGAATTGCCTGCATAGGAAGGTTAGAAGATGCGCTTGATATTTTAGCAGGTAAAAAAGGCACGATTATTAAATCTGATGCTAAACTTACCTATTACTAAATATCAGTAATATTTTGAATTTAAAAAGCTTCTAAAAATTTTTTTAGAAGCTTTTTTTATTTTTTTGCCAAATAAATGTTATATTAAATAAAAAACTTTTCTATTCTGGGAAAAAATAATGTTTCATATTTTGTTGGTAGCTCTTTTTTTTAGTTTCTTATCTATTTCATCATTTGCAGGAGATGCCTCTATTACAATGAAAGAAGCGTTTCCAAGTGAAAAAACAACGGAAAACCTCCAAGATAATGATGATAATTTACGGGCTATAATTGATAAAACTTTTTTAGACGCAGAACAGGGAGATGTAAAATCTCAGTTTGCTTTAGGCGCACTTTACGCCAATGGAAAAGGAGTAGAGCAAGATTTCAAAAAAGCGCTTTATTGGTATAGAAAGGCAGCAGAGCAGGGATATGCAAGAGCACAGTTTATAATAGGTCTTAGCTATTATCGCGGACAAGGGGAGAAACAGGATTATCAGAAAGCGATAAAATGGTTTAAATTATCAGCCGAAAATGGGGACACTTTAGCTCAATATAAGCTGGGCGATATGTATTATAGCGGTGATGGTGTAACTTTAAATTATCAGGAAGCATTTAGGTGGTTTAGTGTGGCAGCTAAAGCTGGGACTAGTGCCGCCCAAATAGACTTGGGATATATGTATAGCAATGGTTTAGGTGTTACACAAAATTATAATGAGGCTCTAAAATGGTTTAAATTAGCCGCAGAACAGGGAAATGCTGCGGGATATTTTAATCTTGGCTTGGCCTACGAAAGAGGAAAAGGGGTATCTAAGGATATTTCAAAAGCAATATCATATTATGAAACTGCGGCTCAAAACGGTTATGCCGCAGCTTCATATAACTTAGGCGCTCTTTACGGTGTTGGAGAACTAGTTAAACAAGATAATATCAATGCTTACCTATGGTTTTCTGTTGCTCTATATCAAGGAATGCCATCTTGCCAGAAGCAAATTATTAGCCTTGAAAGCGTTATGAATAAAACTCAAATCAAAAAAGCTAAAGAGCTGTTTGAAGATTGGAAAAAACATAATATTTCTGAATAAAAATTATATTTTTAATTTTATCAGTCTTATTAATGGATATATTGCCAGCAAAACAAAAACGGTTGCAATCATAAACGTTATTTGAACTCCCGCATTATCCAAAAGCGGTTTAAGTGTCATCATTGAAAGTCCTGAAAAAATTCTAAAAAACATTTCTTTAACGGATAAAACCGTTGCTCTTTCATCAGATTTAATGCGGTTGTTCACCATAGATGATGTAACGAGCCTTAACGCTATTTGAGAGCCTGCCGCCATACCGATTAAAATAAGTAAGGTAAACAAAATTATTTTATTAGAAACGAGGCAAACCAAATTGGCAGAAAGAAACCCTATGATTAAAATTATGAATAAAACAACCGCAAATTTATTTGTTTTTAGCGTACTAAACAGATAATGCGAAAATTTGGCAAAAAATGCTCTAAATATCTGATTGCTGGCAACAATAAAGCCAAAAATTGATACCGAAATTCCAGAAATATCCATCAAAGGCTGTAAGCTCCAAAACAGAATGCTTGTACCTGTGCCAAAAAAAGCAGGAAAAATCATAAGCCATTTAATTTCGTGGTGTTTAGAAGCATAAATTACAATGTTAATAATATCGCGCCACCTGCTAATGCCTGTTTCAATTTGCCTTAAATCATCATTAAGCTCCGGAAGAAAAAACATCAGAACAAGAGCTATCGTAACAGCACTAATATCCATTAAAATAATAAAATCTGTTCCAAATTTACTATAAATAATGCCACCAAAAAAAGTGGCAGCCGCAATCCCAAAGGCTGACATTGTTTCTAATCGTCCTTGTATCTTAATATAGCAATCCTCCATCTTCTGTTTCTTTAGAACATCATAGAGGTAAGCTTCTGAGGTACCAGAATATAAAGCACAACCTAAAGATAAAAACATCTCGCCTGTTAAAATGGGGAAGAAGCCACTCATAAAATAAAAGAAGAAATATCCCGTAAGATATGAAACAATGGAAAAAATCATAATCTTTTTACGAGAAAAGATGTCTCCCAAATAACCTGTTGGAATCTCTAAAACAAACATTGCTATAGCAAAGATACCTTGAAATAGAAAAAAGTCTCCTAAGGTTAATCCCTTGTTTTGATATATTAAGGTGATTACGGGCAGGGTAAACATTAATAAATTAAAAAATCGTCCCCACATCAAAATGTTATGGGCATTTTTTAAACGGTTTTCATAACTTAAATTAAACATCTCGCACCTTAATGGTATTGTTATATTTTAAAACAGTATTGCTAAATTTAATTATTTTTATAAGGCTTATAAAAACAAAAAGAGGTAGCTTCTTTGTGATATTTCTTATCTACTTTAGCCCGTATTACTACAAAGCTTTTGACAATTTGCCAAAGTTTTTTTGCATATAGTAAAATCTTTTAAAAGATAATGTCAAAAAACAAACTTTTCATATGATTTCAATTAAGGCAACTTTAGTTCATTTTAATAATCAACGTATTTTGGTTTGGCTATACTTATTGAAATTAAACTACAGATACAAAAAAGCCCCTGTTTTTTAAAGGGGCTTTTTGAATAAAAATAAATCTTAAAGTTTAAAACTATCTGCCATTTGCTCTTTGAGCAGCAATAATATTAGAGGCATTAGTTTTCTGTTGGACTTCTTGTTTAACTTTATCCATAGACCCAGGTCTATAAGTATAAGAATAAGTTGTTTGAGGCACTATCATAGTTGAAGTTGTTTTGCCATTAGATATAACGATAGGAACCATAATAGTGCTGCTTTGTTCTTCGAAGCAACTATTATAAACAGCTTCTTTAGTTTCTTTAGCAATATAATATTCTCCACTGTTTTTAGCGGTTTTTCCTTCAGCTTTAAGGGCTTCTTTTTTTGCTTCCCAGCTAGATGAAATGCTTTTTTCTGCTAAACTGCCGTCATCTTTGTTGGGCGAAGCTTTTTTTAGCTCATCAAAGTTGCTAACAATGTTTTGTTTCATACTATATTCGATATTCATTGTTTCTGTAGCCGAAATGCTGCTTTTCATAGTGTTGATTTCTTCACGAGAAGGTCCACAGCCAGTTAAAGACGCAACAAGAACAACTCCAGCCGCTAAAACGGTAGCTTTACGGCATAATTTAGAAAAACGAGATTTTTCTTTGGCGGCCTCTGTTTCTTTTTTAGCGCCCATAATACCGCTTGCGTAAGCGATAACTTTCTTTCCCGCAGCAAAATTTTTGACTCTTAATTCGGCACTTTGACTCATAATATTATCCTCCTGATACTCTCAATAATAAAAGGTTTAAACAGAAAAATTTAAAAAATAGTATCAGGTCAATAGTGTTTTTTGTCAATAAAATTTTACGTAGTTTGTCATCATTTTATCACTTGAAATTTATCGACGTCGACAAGTCCCAAGTCTGTTATTTTTAAATGAGGAATTACGGAAAGCGGCAAAAAAGCTAATTGCAAGAAAGGTTCGTTAAGCGTTGTTCCAAGTTCTTTAACGCCACTTCTAAGTAATTTCAACTGTTCTGCAACTTTCGTATACGGCAAGTTCGACATTAAACCGCCCACAGGCAAGGCTAAAGACGCAATTATTTGGCCATTTTTAGCACAGACAAAGCCGCCACCGTTTTCTATCAGGTAATTTACAGCCATAGCCATATCATTATCGTTCGTTCCAATAACGCAAAGATTATGGCTGTCGTGTCCTACAGTTGACGCAATCGCACCTTCTTTTAAACCAAAACCCTTAACAAATCCTCGTCCTATATTATGATTATGACCGTGTCTGGCAAATACACAAACTTTGGAGATATCTTCTTTTATATCAGTAAGTTTAACACCATCTTTAATGTTAAGGTTTATGTTTAAATCATCTGTAATGATAGAGCCTTCTGTAATTCCAATCACTCTGGTTGAAGATTTTTCATCTCTAATAACGAAATCGTCGCAAGAAACAGGTGATAGTTTTACTGAGTTTAGACCGATGTTTTGTTTATTAAATTCTTTTCTTTTGTCAAAAACGGTATCGTCAATTAAAACGCCGTTGCAAATAACTTTTTGAACATCACATTTTTCTAAAGAGCCTATTAAAACAATATCGGCACGGTAACCTGGTGCTACAAGTCCTCTATCTCTAAGCCCAAAGGCTTTAGCTGCCGAATAAGAAGCCGCTCGGTAAGCAGCAAGAGGCTCGACGCCTAATGAAATTAATTTTCTAATGATAAAATCAATATGACCTTCCTTAGCGATTTCTAAAGGATTTCTATCATCAGTACAAAGAGCCATAAAAGGGGAGGTTTTGGTGTTTAGGACAGGAAATAGTGCTTGAATGTCTTTGCATACGCTTCCTTCCCTTATAAAAACCATCATTCCTTTATTAATTTTTTCCTGTGCTTCTTCTTTCGACGTTGTTTCGTGGCAATTATTGATGCCTACGGCACAGTAAGCGTTTAAATCCTTTCCTCTGACTAACGGGCTGTGTCCGTCTATATATTTGCCATAAAATAATTCTAATTTATTAAGGCAGGTTTCATCTTTCATAAAAATTCCAGGAAAATTCATAAATTCAGCAAGTCCAATAACTTTGCGATGATTCATAAAAGTTTTTAAATCGTCTAATGTTATTTCGCCGCCAGATGTTTCCAGCGGGCTTGCAGGTACGCAGGAACTTAACTGAACTCTTAAGTCCATAACCATTGTTTCGGAAGCATCTAAAAAATACTCGATAGCGGTTTTGCCTAACACATTACTTAACTCGTGAGGGTCACAGACTGCGGTTGTTGTGCCGTGGGGTAAAACGCATTTTTCAAATTCTCGAGGTGTTAAAAGTGATGATTCAATGTGTAGGTGGCTGTCAATAAATCCTGGAACCGCAATTAATCCTTTAGCATCAATTTCGGTTTTACCTTCATATTTTTCTCCAATACCCACGATTTTTTCATCGCAAATAGCAATATCGCCATTAATCATATCGCCTGTTGCAAGTGAAAAAACAGAAGCGTTTTTTATAACCAAATCGCAAGGCTCATTTGATCTGGCTTGATCAATAATATTGCATAATTTTTGTTTAATTGGAGACATTATTTATTCGTCCTTTCTTTAATTTGATTTCAGTCAATTACAAGATACCGTTTTGCTTATAATAATAAACATTATTTCATTTTTATTGTAGGGGAAAATTATGAATAACCATAAAAATATTGCATCATCTAAGGTTTTTGAAGCTATAGAATTAGTTAATTATACAGAAGATGGTATTGTAAGTAGAATTATATGTGAAAATGGAGTTAACAGTGTAACAATAATGGCTTTTGATGAAAAGCAAGCTCTCAGCGAACATACGGTTCCATTCAATGCTTTGGTTTATGTTGTAGATGGTACAGGTGAATTTACTATAGGATACGATAAATATATTCTAAAGGCAGGGCAGATAATATTAATGCCAGCTAATATGCCCCATTCAGTGAATGCTTTGAGTCAGTTCAAAATGATTTTAACTATGCTTAGAAGCTAGATTTTTGCTTGACTTTTTACGTTTATATATTTATAAGGCTTTTCATATTTAACTTTTATGAGGTTAGTCCAATGAGAATGTCTCTTTAAAAAAAGCCCAGAATCTAAATAGGGCTCAAGGCTTTGAAACGATTAGTTTTTCAGTTTTGTTATTAAGTTGTCCTGTTTTAATTTTTTTTAAAAAAGAGATGTTTTAATGTTTCATAAACCTATTAGACTGAGTGGTCTCAGTCTTTATTTTCCCCATAAAATATGTTTTGAAGATTTTTCAGCTATTATTAACTATGGCACCAAAATTGCTATTATGGGGCGTAATGGCTGCGGCAAATCGAGCCTTATTAAAAGTATTGCAAAACAAGGCAATGATGTTGGCGGTGATATTATTATACCTAATGACGCCGTTGTTAGCTTAATCCCCCAAGTTATTAATAATTATGATACTTTTAGCGGGGGCGAGCGTTTTAACAAAAGTCTTACCGAGGCTTTACTTTCCAACCCTAATGTTTTGCTTCTTGATGAGCCGACCAATCATCTTGATGTTCATAATAGACAATCATTAATGCGTATGCTTAACAATTTTGATGCTACGGTAATTGTGGTAACTCACGATGTCGAGCTGCTTAGAAATGTTGATATTATATGGCATATTGATAATGGCAAAATTAAGACCTTTGCTGGCAATTACGATGACTATATAAGAGAAAACCGTGTAGAATATGCAAAAATTGAAAGGAAGCTTCAACTTTTGGGTTATGAACAAAAGATGGTTCATGAATCTATTATGAAAGAGCAGAAAAGGTCATCAGAAAGTGCGGCTCGAGGCAGGAAAAATGTTGCTAATAATAAATGGCAAAAAATAGTTGGCAATTCGAAAGCTTCTCAAGGGGAGAAAACCTCGGGACGAAAGAAAAAGCAGATTGAAGCTCAGAAGCAAGATATTATGCAAAAAAAAGCCGACCTTTATCTGCCCGAGAATATTTTGCCTAAATTCCATTTTGATAATAATAATGGGTATATGAATTCTATAGCGATAAGCGATGGCGCTGTAGGTTATGATGACGAGGTTATCCTCAAAGATATTAATTTTTCGATTGCCTCAAAAGCTCGATTGGCGATTAAAGGCGACAACGGCAGTGGCAAAACAACCTTAATAAAAGCAATCTTAAACCATTCCAATATTGCTAAAAAAGGCGATTGGCTGGTTGGTGATGCCAAACATATAGGTTATTTAGACCAGCATTACAGCCTTTTGGATCCAGAAAAGACGGTATTGGAAACAATAAAAGATGTGGTTCCAAATTGGGATTTATCAGATATTAGGAAGCATCTTAATGATTTTTTATTCAGAAAAAATGAAGAAGTTAATATTTTGGTTAAAAACATTTCTGGAGGCGAAAAAGCTCGGCTAAATTTGGCTTTAATAGCGGCTAAAACACCAAGGTTTTTAATCTTAGATGAAATTACTAACAATATTGATTTAGAGACAAGAAACCATATCATTAGTGTTCTTAATCAATATCAAGGTGCGATTTTAGCGGTTTCTCACGATGAGGACTTTTTAAAAGAAATCAAAATCAATGATTTTTATATTATAAAAAATCAGAGGTTAGAGCAGATATTTTATTTTTGAGGATTTGCCCTTATTTGGGCGATTTGAGCTAAATTTCTATCCACAAACCGTGTCATTGTTTTTGAAAATTTATAAAGGGTGTGCTAAAAATTTTTTTTAAACCACTTTCAATATTTTAGAGGAATGCTAAAAATGAGAATAGAGCGAGATTTAAAATTGGATTTTAAAGATGTTCTTTTTAGACCAAAGAGAAGTACCTTAAAATCACGCTCCGAAGTTGATTTAACTAGAAATTTTGTTTTCAGAAACAGCGGCAATAACTGGAGCGGAGTTCCTGTTGTTGCAGCCAATATGGATACTGTCGGAACAATGGAAATTTTTAGAGCTCTTTTAAATTTCGATTTGTTTACCTGCCTTCATAAACATTATAATAATGATGAAATTTATGAATTTTCTAAAACTTTAGAAGCTGCAAATTATCAAAAATTTGCTATTTCGACTGGCACTTCAGATAATGATTATGAAAAAATCAAAACCGTTATTGGTAAAATTCCCCAAATAGCATTCATTTGTATTGATGTTGCTAATGGCTATAGCCAGCATTTTGTTGATTTTGTAAAGAAAGTTAGAGCCGATTTTCCAACAAAAAATATTATCGCAGGTAACGTTGTTACTGGTGAAATGACAGAAGAACTTTTATTATCTGGAGCAGATATTGTAAAAGTAGGCATTGGCCCAGGTTCCGTTTGTACAACCAGAATTAAAACTGGTGTGGGGTATCCGCAGCTTTCCGCTATTATTGAATGTGCAGATTCTGCTCACGGTTTGGGCGGTCATATTATTGCTGATGGCGGCTGTACTTGTCCTGGTGATGTTTCTAAAGCTTTTGGAGCTGGAGCAGACTTTGTGATGCTTGGTGGTATGTTTGCAGGACATGACGAGTCTGGCGGTGATATTGTTGCCGATGAGAAAAATCCTGATAAAAAATACAAGTGTTTTTATGGTATGAGTTCTGATACCGCTATGAAAAAATATTCAGGCGGAGTTGCAGAATATCGTGCTAGTGAAGGTCGTACAGTTAAAGTCGACTATAGAGGTCCTGTTGAAAATACGGTAAAAGATATTTTGGGCGGAATTCGTTCAACTTGTACCTATGTTGGCGCAAAAACTTTAAAAGAACTTAGCAAAAGAACAACGTTTGTCAGAGTTACACAACAGTTTAATACGCAAATGATTGATAAAGAAATCTAAGTTTTCTTTTCTAATTTTAAAATAAAAAACAAGGTGCTGTTAAAAAAAACTTGATTTTTGCAGCACCTTTGTTATAACTAAAAAAGTTTTAGTAATCAAACTTTTTTTAAAGTATCAAAAGTAAATAATATGCTGAGTAAAAAAATAACAACAAGTCAGGAAGACTATCTTGAAGCAATATTAGAGCTTTCTCAAATAAGTTATAATGTTCATTCTAAGGATATAGCAGATATTTTAGGCGTTCATCGCTCCACCGTTACCGCATCATTAAAATCGCTTAGCAAAAAGAATTTAATCAATTATAGGCCGTACGAAGCGGTTACGCTGACTGCTGCCGGCGAAAAATTAGCTCAGAAAGTAACCAAAAGACATAAGATTTTATGCCATTTTCTTATTAATGTTTTGGGACTTAATTATGAAGATGCGGATAATTTTGCGTGTAAAATAGAACATTCTGTTTCGGAAGAAATTATAAGCAAGTTGGTTTTTTTAACAGATTTTTTAGAAAAATGTCCTTCTTGTGATGCTGATTTGATAGCGAATTTTAAAGATTTTTGCGTAGAAAAGGAAAAAAACAATGAACACAACGCTTAATAATCTCAAAATTGGTCAAAAGGCTAAAATACTTTCCTTGAAAGCCAATATTACCTTAAAGAAAAGATTTGTTGATATGGGTTTTACTAAGGGATCTTTAATTGAGGTAGAAAGACTAGCACCTCTTGGAGATCCTATTGAAGTAATTATCAAAGGCTATCATTTGTCATTAAGGAAAGAAGAAGCCGAAGGCATTGAAGTTGAGGTTGTAAGCTAAGAAGAAAATGCTTGATAACAACAATATAAATGTGCCGCTGGCTTTAGCCACAGCAAGAAAAAAATATGAGGTTATTGAAATTCTAGCAGGGCAAAAGCTTAATTCGCTTTTACTTGGAGTTGGAATTATTCCTGGAGTAGAAATCGAACTTATCCAAAATTCATCGTATTTAAAAGATGGCATCATTGTGAAAGTTGGCAGGTCTCGTTTTGCTATGGGGAAGGGTATGGCTTTAAAAATTATGGTAAAAGAAGTTTAATTATAAAAAAATTTAAGGTGTTTAATGAATATAACGATTGCTTTAGCGGGAAACCCTAATTCTGGAAAAACAACTATTTTTAATGCTTTAACTGGTGCAAGGCAGCACGTTGGCAACTATCCTGGTGTTACCGTCGAAAAAAAAGAAGGTGTTGCAACGCACAAAGGAGTTAAAGTCAAAGTTTTAGATATTCCTGGCATTTATACTTTAGCAGCACAGTCCCCTGAAGAAATTGTCGCTAGGGATTGTGTGCTGTATGAAAAGCCCGATTATATTGTAGATATTATAGATTCCTCGAATATTGAAAGAAATCTTTATCTTGCAATGCAGTTTATGGAAATGGGAGCTAAAACAATTTTAGCTTTTAATATGTCAGATGTTGCGAAAAACCAAGGAATTGTATTTGATATTGAAAAAATGCAGGAAGTTCTTGGCGTCCCTATTATTGAAACGGTCGGGTTTAGAAATAAAGGGACAGATACACTTTTAGATGTGGTTGTTGATTGTGCTAAAGGCGATAGAGGTGTTAAGCCTATTTCTATGAACTATGGTGAAGAAATTGAAAATGAAATTAGAAATATCGTTGATTTAATTCATAAAGCTAAAATCAAAATTCCTGAGAATATTCCAGTACGCTGGGTTGTTGTTAAACTAATGGAAGGTGATGATGGCATTTTAGAAAAATATTCTAATGAAGAAATTAGGAATTACATTGCTACGGTTAATGCTAAATTAGAAGAAACCAAGGGGTTCGGACTTGAAATTATGGTTGCGGAAGCAAGGTATGGCTTTATTGCTGGGCTTTGCCGTCAGTGTGTCAAAACTTCTGTAGAATCAAGATACAGTTGTTCCGATAAAATAGATTGTTTATTACTTAATCGTGTTTTGGGACTGCCAATATTTTTCATTCTAATGTACTTGGTGTTTAATCTTACATTTACGCTTGGCGAAGTTCCTATGAGTATGATTGAGAGCGGATTTGAATGGCTTTCAGGATTTATATCATCTTTTTGGCCAGAGGGCTCTGACAGTGCTTTAAAATCTTTGTTAGTTGATGGGGTTATTGGCGGAGTTGGAGGCGTTGTTGTTTTCCTGCCTAATATTTTGTTCTTGTTCTTGGCTATTGCTATATTGGAAGATACAGGATATATGGCAAGAGTTGCCTTTCTTATGGATAAAATTATGCATAAAATAGGTCTGCACGGCAAAAGCTTTATTCCGATGTTAATTGGTTTTGGGTGTACCGTTCCCGCAATTATGGCAACAAGGGTTCTCGATAATAAAAGAGACCGTTTTACCACAATTTTAATTGCACCGCTTATGAGCTGTGGAGCAAGACTTCCGATATATGTCTTGTTAATACCAGCATTTTTTCCTGAACATATGCAAGGGACAATACTTTGGCTTATATATATGGTTGGTATAATGATAGCCATTGTTTTTGCTAAAGTTTTAAGAAAAACATTGTTCAAAGGAAAGGCTATGCCTTTTGTTATGGAGCTTCCACCATATCGTTTTCCAACACTTAAAAGCATTTTGCTCAAAATGTGGGAGAGGGCAGTTATTTATTTAAAAAAAGCAGGTACCATTATTCTTGCAATATCCGTTATTTTATGGGCGATGTCATCTTATCCTAAGAAAAAAGTTTATTCTGAAGAATATTACGCTTTGCAAAGTGTTTCCGAAGAAGCTGCGGAGCAGTTAAAAGTTACGGAAGATTTAGAATATTCTATTGCTGGAAGAGTGGGACGTTTCATTGAACCCGCGATTAAACCTCTAGGTTTTGACTGGAAAATAGGGACGGCTTTAATTGGCGCTTTTGCGGCAAAAGAGGTCTTTGTATCTCAGATAGGAATTGTTTACTCAATCGGCGATGCTGATGAAGAATCAGATGCGTTAAGAAACCGCTTAAAGAAAGATTATACGCCGCTTCAAGCTCTTTGTATTATCTTGTTTTGCTTAATATCGGCGCCTTGTTTTGCTACGATTGCGATAACTAAGAGGGAAACAGCATCTTGGAAATGGGCCTTCTTCCAACTAGGAAGTTTGACGCTAATTGCTTATGCCTTTGTTTTAGTCGTATTTCAAACAGGTCGTATTCTAGGGCTTGGTATATAGCAGCCTAAAGTTTTAATTAAAAAAGTAAGGTATTAAGGAATAAGTGATAATTGATTGAAAATATAATTATTTTTGTTGTTATTGGAATTGCATTATATTATGTAATTAAAACGTTTAAAAAAGCACTTTCGGAAAAAAGTCAAGGTTGCTTGTCGTGCTGTTTTGATAAAAATAAATTAAAATGCAATGGCTTATGCGGCAAAATTAAACGAAAAGATTAATAACAGAAAATAAGGAGGGGACCTTGAACGATGGCATATGTTTTAATGATTTAATTAAATCAGGTTATCATAAAGCCCCTTCTTTTATTAGCCAGTATCATATTGATGCGGTTGACTTATTAAAAGAATTAATCAGATATAAGTCGGTTACTCCAGATTATTCAGATGCTCAAAAACTCTTGGCTGAAGAACTTTCAAAACTAGGTTTTGAGGTGGATATTTTTGAATGTTTTGATGAAAGTACCCCAGAGAATTTAAAAGTATACAATCTCTTTGCTAAGCTTGGAGATGGGAGACCATCGTTTCTTTTTTGTGGGCATAGCGACGTTGTTCCAACGGGAAGCGGCTGGGAATTTGATCCTTTTGGCGGTGAAGTTATAGGTGACTATGTTTGCGGCAGAGGTTCCGAAGATATGAAAAGCGGTATAGCTTGTTTTTTGGCGGCCTTATCTCAATTTGTTAATAAACATCAAGATTTAAAAGGGCAAATTGCGATTTTAATTTCTGGGGCAGAAGAAAACCATTCTCATAATGGCGTTAATTCTTTTGCTAAGTACTTAAAATCACGCAATATTTCTTTTGATGTTTGTCTAACTGGTGAGCCGACAAGTACCAAAGTTGTTGGTGACACTTACAAACCAGGTCGAAGGGGTAATATTGACTTTTCATTAAAACTAAATGGTGATTTGAATGCCTTTATTCCTGTAGTTATGAATTTATGCCAAACGCCGCTTGATAATGGCGAACTTGGTTTCCCTCCTTCTGATATTGTGCCTGTTGGAATAGATTTTTTTCATAATATAACAGGGAAAGAGGAAAAGGAGTTTGTGAAACTTACGATAACAGGGAGTCAGGGGCATTCTGCCTACAGTTATTTAGCTCTTAATCCTATTGGCGTTTTCCTAAATCTCTTAGATGAATTTGAGAAATATAATATTAATGTTGAGGTTGCCAAAGTTCTTTCAAACTTTTTAGCGGTTAATATTATTCCTCCTGTAGCAGAGGTAATCTTAGCTATTGAGAAAAATGATTATCAAAAAGCTTATGACAATATTTTATCAAAAGCTGAGCATATCGAGATGTTCAAGACCTATAATGTAGAAAAAGATGATGAAAAAGCTGAAATTTTTGTAAATTTTAGATTTGGAGCTAAGTGGAATTTTACTACGCTTAAGAATGAAGTTGAAACAAGGATAAAAACGGCTCTAAATGGTTTTAATGCCGCCACTGAAAATTGCTATAAAGGGTTGGCAGACAGTTATGCGTCTAAGGGTGATAAGACTGCCAATTTGCTTGCGAAAATACTGAAAGATGAATTTAATCTTGAAACTAAAGCCAATTTTGGCGGCGGTACATCCGACACAAGGCATCTAGTTAGAGAAGGGGTATGTATCGAGGCTATGGATTTAGGTGTTTTGTCGCAGACGATGCATAAAGTTAATGAAAAGACTTCGGTTGAGGGCATAAAAAAATTAGCAGTGATTTATGAAAAACTTATAGAAAACTTTTTTAATGTAAGGTCTTAAAATTGAGAAAAATAACAGCAATAGTAATATTTCTTATGGGAATATGGGGGCTTTATTCTTTTAATAATAACCAAGAATTTAAAGTTTTTAAAGGCAGTGCTATAGGAACTTATTATTCCATTAAAATTGCAGATGAAATTAATACTAAACAGATAAATGATGTGATTTTAAGCGAGATAGATAATGTAAACAATAAAATGTCTTGCTTTAAAACCACGTCAGAATTGTCAAATTTTAATAATCTTGTCCCTAACGAATGGTTTAAAGTTTCTGATGATTTATTTGAGGTATTGTTAAAGGCAAGAGATGTTTTTGAATCTTCTAATGGCGCTTTTGATGTAACGGTTGGTGATTTAGTAGATCTTTGGGGATTTGGAACCAAAAATAAGGGCAGGGTAGATATTCCGTCATCGCAAGAAATTGCGGCTGCCAAAAAAACGGTTGGTTTTAATTTAATCGATTTTGATAGTGGAAATAAATCAATCAGAAAAAAAGCAAACAGCAAAATCAACTTATCGGCAATAGCAAAAGGTGATTTAGTAGATAAGATTGCGCTTCATTTTGATAACTTAAAAATTAATAACTATATTGTTGAAATAGGCGGCGAAACCAAAGTAAAAGGTTATCGTAATCCTAAAAATAAAGAGAAGTGGCGGATAGGCATCGAAAAACCAGATGCCAATCAAGAAGGCATATTAAGAATAGTTGCAATGCACAATATGTCAGTTGCTACATCTGGTGATTATCGCAATTTCTTTGATTATAACGGCAAACGCTATTCTCATACGATTAATCCCAAAACAGGGTTTCCCGTTACGCATAATATTGTTTCGGCAAGTGTTTTTAATGAGAGTTGTATGACAGCTGATGCCTACGCCACAGCTATTCTAGCCTTAGGCAAAGACGATGCTTTAAAATGGATTGCAGATAATAAGATTCCTGTTATTTTATATTTTGCTGAAGAAAATGATAAATTTGAAGAATATGTTTCAGATAAAGCTAAGGAAATTTTAAATGAATTGTGATTTTTTCAGGCAGGAAGGGGTTGTTTCTGCTATTGATGACAATAACATAAGTATTAGCATTAGCGTTTGTTCAGGATGCCATGCTAGTGGAAATTGTGCGATGAAGCATTCTAGTGAAAGAATAATACAAGCGGCACAAAATCCAAAGTATAAAGAACTAAAAATAGGCTCGAAAGTTTTGGTATCCGTTGATAAAAAATTTGGAATTAAATCAATTTATTATTGTTATATAATTCCATTTTTTGTGCTTATTACTTCATTAGTTGCGGGATATTCTGTTTTAGAAAATGAACTTTTATCGGTAATACTGTCTATCTTGGCATTAGTTGGTTATTATTTTTTTCTTTATTTTTATAGCAAAACAAAAGCAAATAATCCTAATTTCATTATTGAAATTCTCTGATTATAGCTATATGTTAACCCTAGTTTTAATTTTTAAATTTTGTTGGAATAAAATATGAGCCCAATTTTAAATTCCATTTTGGTTTTAAGCGGCAGTGGTATCTTAATTGCTGCTGTTTTGTACTTGGTGGCAAAAAAGTTTAAAGTTTATGAAGATCCTAGAATAGATGAAGTTGAGAAAATTTTGCCTGGAGCAAATTGTGGAGCTTGTGGATCGGCTGGATGCCATGCTTTTGCGGAACGTTTAGTCGGTTCTGATGAAGAAAATTTTGCTAAATGTTTTTGTCCTGTAGGTGGCAATAATACTATGAAAACCGTTGCTTCATATCTTGGTTTTGCCGCTTCAGATAAGGAAAAAACTATCGCTGTTTTAAGATGTAATGGTTCTAAGAAAAATGCTCCTCAAAAAGTAAAATATGAAGGAACCAAAAGTTGCCGCTTAGCTCATATGACGTTTGCTGGTGAAAGCGGTTGTCCTTATGGCTGTCTAGGTTTTGGTGATTGTGTAGAAGTTTGTAAATTTGGAGCTCTAAGTATTGATGAAGAAACGGGGCTTCCTGTTGTTGACGAAGAAAAGTGTACTTCTTGTGGAGCCTGTGTTGCTAAATGTCCTAGAAACCTTTTTGAAATAAGACCTGCGGGCAAAAACAACAAAAGAATTTATGTCGCTTGTATGAATCAAGAAAAAGGAGCAACTGCAAGAAAGAATTGTGTGGCCGCTTGTATTGGCTGTGGCAAATGCTCTAAGGTTTATGAAACAGATGCGATTGTAGTTAATAATAATCTTTCTTATATTAGCCCCAAGGTTGATATTGAGAATTATGGTTCTCAAATTGTTGGCTGTTGTCCTACGGGTGCTATTATCGGGGTTGGGATTGCATCTGAAAAAACAGAAAAAATTATAAAAGATAAGGAAGTTTAGATATGGTAAAAACTTTTGCTGTAGGGGGGATTCATCCTCATGATAATAAGCTTTCAAACAAAGTTGAAATATATCCGGTTCCGATTCCTAAAGTAGTTTATGTGCCGTTATCTCAACACTTAGGTGCGCCGGCAAAAGCTATTGTAAATAAGGGCGATGAAGTAAAAGTTGGAACCTTAATTGCCGAAAGCTCTTCTTTTATCTCTGCCAATATTCATTCTCCTGTTTCTGGGAAAGTTTCTAAAGTAGATAAAGTTTTGGGTTCCTCAGGTTATCTTGAAGATATGATTGTTATTAATGTTGAGGGTGATGTTTGGGAAGATGAAATTGATCGTTCTAAAGATTTGATTTCCGATATTAAAATGTCATCAAAGGATATTATTAGTAAAATTAAGGAAAAAGGTATTGTTGGTATGGGAGGAGCAGGTTTTCCAACTCATGTCAAAATTTCTGTTCCTGATGGTAAAAAAGCAGAATATTTGCTAATTAATGGTGTGGAATGTGAACCATATTTAACCTCTGATCACAGATTGATGCTTGAAAAAAGCGAAGAAATTATGGTTGGAATAAAAATTCTTATGAAAGCTTTAAACGTCGACACGGCAGTAATAGGCATTGAAGCGAACAAGCCAGATGCAATTGCAAAATTAAGAGACGTTTCTAAGAAATATGATGGAATAAAGATTCAGCCTCTTAAAGTTAAATATCCGCAGGGCGGAGAAAAACAGCTTATCGCTGCGGCTCTAAAAAGAGAAGTTCCTTCTAAAGGACTGCCGATTGATGTTGGTGTTATTGTTCAAAACGTTGGAACCGTTTTTGCGGTTTATGAAGCTGTTCAAAAAAACAAACCATTAATAGAAAGAATTGTGACCGTTAGTGGTAAATGTCTTAAGGAACCGTCTAATTTCTTGTCAAGAATAGGTGTTCCGTTCGGAATCTTAATTGATATGGCAGGAGGAGTGCCAGAAAATACGGCAAAATTAATTAATGGTGGCCCTATGATGGGCAAAACTATGGTTTCTGATGAAATACCTGTTACCAAAACCTGCTCAGGTCTTTTGTTAATATCAGAGAAAGATGCCGTAAGAGATGAAGAAACTCCTTGTATAAGATGCGGCCGTTGTTCAGAAGCATGTCCTGCTGGGCTTGAACCATTTATGATTGCGAGTGTTTCTAAAATTGGTGATTGGGAAAGACAGAGAGAAAATCACGTCTTCGACTGTATTGAATGCGGTTCGTGTACTCATGTTTGTCCTGCAAAAATACCTCTTCTTGATTACTGCCGTTTGGCTAAAGCTGAACTGCGCAAGATTGATGCTAAAAAAAGGAGTTAAATTTCGTGTTTATAGTTTCAACTTCACCACATATTAAATCAGATGTTTCAACTTCTAAAATTATGTTCGGAGTAGTTATTGCTCTTATTCCAGCTATAATTGCCGCACTCGCTTTCTTTGGTATGGGTGCTGTCAAAGTTATTGTTGTATCTGTTTTGTCTTGCGTTATTTTTGAATATCTCATTCAAAAAATGTTGTTCAAGCAAGAAAATATAAGTATTAAAGATGGCTCAGCTATCATTTCAGGTCTTCTTTTGGCTTTTAACCTGCCTGCAATAGTTCCTTTATGGACAGTTGTTGTTGGGGCATTGGTTACAATTGGGGTTGCTAAAATGTCATTTGGCGGCCTTGGAAAAAACCCATTTAATCCAGCAATTGTTGGACGTTTGTTTTTGATGATTTCTTTTCCATCATATATGTCAACATGGGGAGTCCCAAGACTTTTGGATTTTTCTAATACGGATGCTCAAACAGGAGCCACCACACTTGGTGTGATTAAAGAAGCTGTCGCTAATGGTCAGTCTTTAACAGACGTTAACCTGCCTTCCTATTGGGATTTGTTCGTTGGACAAATTGGAGGTTCTTTAGGAGAGGTCTCTGCTTTAGCTCTGCTTTTAGGCGGAATATATATGCTGATTAGAAAAATAATTTCTTGGCATATCCCTGTGGCATATTTAGGCACCGTTGCCTTTATTTCATTGCTTCTTTGGTATTATGATCCGACTAAATTTGCAGATCCTATAGTTCATCTGATTTCTGGTGGTGTCATGCTTGGAGCCATATTTATGGCAACCGATTATGCTACTTCGCCAATGTATAGCAAAGGTAAAATTGTATTTGGAATTGGCTGTGGCTTACTTACGATTTCAATTAGAAATTTTGGGGCATATCCTGAAGGTGTTGCTTTTTCTATTTTAATTATGAACTCTTTCGTGCCTTTGATTAATAATTATTTTAAACCAAGAGTTTTCGGAACTAAGGGGTAAATTATGAAACAAAAAATTTCTTCAAGTTTTATTAATATGGTTGGGGTTTTGTTTTTTGTAACCCTAATTTCTGCTAGTTCTCTTGCTGGAGTTTATAAAGTTACTAAAAATATTATCAATGAGATTGCGATAAAAAAACAACAGGAAGCTCTAAAAGCTGTTATTGCAACGGATTATGACAATAATCCATTTGAAGAAAAAACGGTTGCAGGAAATATTGAGGTTTATCCAGCTAAGAAAAATGGCGATGTTACATCATATGCTATAAAATCCGTGAGTTCTAAGGGGTATAATGGCAATATCGAAATTATGCTTGGCTTACTTCCTGATGGCGTTGTAAGTAATTTGGTTATTGTATCTCAATCTGAGACCCCAGGATTAGGAACAAGAGTTACAGAACCTCCTTTTGTTAATCAATTTAATGGCAAAAATTTGGCAAAAGGAATTTTAAAAGTTAAAAAAGATGGCGGTGATGTTGATGCGATAACAGGAGCAACTATTAGCTCTAGAGCTGTGACTGATGCTATAGCTAGAGCTTACTATTATTTTGTTAATGGTAAAGAGATGAGCAACGTGGAAAATGATGCTAAAACTAGTTCTGATAGTAAAACTGGCGCTAGCAAACTTTATTAATTATTTTTTTACTACTATTTTTAAGGTGCTGACTAATGAATAATTGGCAAAATTTAACTAAAGGAATTTTTAAAGAAAATCCTACTTTTGTTATGCTGCTGGGAATGTGTCCAACCCTAGGGGTTACAACTTCGGCAATTAATGGATTAGGTATGGGAGTGGCAACTCTTTTTGTGCTGATTATGGCTAATATTACGGTTGCTGCTGTAAAAAACGTTATTCCTGATAAGGTTAGAATTCCTTGTTATATTGTAATTATTGCATCTTTTGTTACGATTGTTGATATGCTTATGGCGGCGTATTTGCCAGCACTCCACGCCCAACTCGGAATTTTTATTCCGTTAATCGTTGTTAACTGCATTATTTTAGGAAGAGCTGAAGCCTTTGCGGCTAAAAATGGTATTTTTGCATCAATTCTTGATGCTGTGGGTATGGGGCTTGGGTTTACTCTTAGTTTAACCCTGCTTGGCAGTGTTCGTGAAATTTTAGGTAATGCTTCAATCTTTGGTTATGACTTGGGATTCAGCGGCAGTAAGATTATGTTCTTTATAACTCCGCCTGGAGCATTCTTAGTTTTGGGTTACTTGGTTGCTCTCATTAATTGTTGTCGTAAAAAGGCTTAAAATAAGTTTTAAAAGGTTTATAAAATGGAATATGTAGCTATCATATTTACAGCAGTATTTGTAAATAATATTGTTTTATCACAGTTTCTCGGAATTTGTCCTTTTCTTGGCGTATCCAGTAAAAAAACAACCGCTTTTGGTATGGGTATGGCGGTTATGTTTGTTATGACATTGGCAACAATCGTAACTTGGGCCATATTTAATTATGTTTTAAAACCATTTGATATTGTTTTTATGCAAACTGTTACCTTTATTTTGGTAATTGCTGGTTTAGTTCAAATGGTGGAAATCATCTTAAAAAAAGTAGCGCCTCCATTATATCAGGCTTTAGGAATTTTCTTACCTCTTATTACTACTAACTGTACGGTATTAGGGGTTGCTTTGCTTGTTGTTCAAAAAGAATTTTCCTTATTTCAAGGCGTAGCATACGCCGTTGGAAATTCTTTAGGATTTACATTGGCAATAGTAGTATTTGCGGGAATAAGAGAGCATACAGCTTTACTTTCTATGCCGAAAGCAATGAAGGGTGCTCCGATTGCTCTTATAACTGCTAGCATTTTATCCTTGGCTTTTATGGGCTTTGCAGGACTTGGAAATTAAGCCTTGATGTGTGATGCCACGAAAAATAAAGTTCAATTCAAATCTACAGGAATAGCTTTTGATAACAGCAATCTTGATAAAAGTGTTGCGGTATTAATGAGTGGCGGAGTAGACAGCAGTGTAACAGCCGTATTGTTGAAAGAAGAGGGCTGGAATGTCGTTGGGGTAACAATGACTATTCCTGTTGCTGATGGTTCTTGCAATGGAACCGCTGCTTGCTGTGGTGCTGGTGCCGCTTTAATCTGTGCTAAAATCGGTATTCCTCATTTTATTGCATATACAGAAGAAGTTTTTACTAGAGAAGTAATCGATAGATTTAGGAATAGTTATCTTGAGGGCGGAACTCCAAGCCCGTGCGTTGATTGTAATACCTTTTTGAAATTCGGAGCGGTTTGGAACATCATAGAAGAAAACTTAGGAATTAAACACTTAGCTACGGGGCATTATGCTGAGATTAGACAGCTTGAAAACAATGAATTTGCTTTAGCTAGAGGCAAAGATGCCAATAAAGATCAAAGCTATTTCCTTTATGGGATTCCTAAGGTGAAGCTGCCCTTTTTACATTTTCCTTTAGCCGCAACAACTAAAGATAAGACCAGATTAATTGCAGAAAAAACTAAACTACCCTGTGCTAAAAGGGCAGAAAGTATGGAAATATGCTTTGCTCCCAATGGCGATTACCGCCATATCTTTAGTAATGATATGCCTCGAACAGGAAATATTGTCGACAAAGACGGAAAGGTTTTAGGGGTTCACCAAGGAATTTATCGTTATACTTTAGGGCAGAGAAGAGGTCTTGGTATTTCAAGTGCAGATGGTGAACCATTGTATGTTATAGCACTTAAAACAGATACCAATGAAGTGGTTGCGGGTAAAAAAGACGATTTGTTTACTAATACGGTTTTTGCTTGTAACGTTAATATTTTGATGCCTGAAAAGCTTAACAAATCTTGCAAGCTTTTTGGAAAAATTAGATCAACAGGAGCAGCGGAAAAATGTGAAGTTGCCTATTATGATGATATGATTTGTGCCGTTTTTGAAAAACCTGTTCTTGCTCCTGCAAAAGATCAACGACTTGTTATCTATGATGAAAGCGGTATTGTTGTTGCTGGAGGATATATTACCTCTAAAACAGGGCTCTCTTTATCTTAAAAATTATAAATATTTTGAAATTAGTTCTTACTCTTTCTTTAAAGTGAGCTAGATATTATCTAAAGTTAAGATTCATTTACATAAAAAAAGAGAGAGGAAATGGGGCTCCTCTCTCTTCAGTTTAGCTATAAACGGTTTCCCCCCTTGTTATTATTATCATTTTTTTATTATTGTTTGTTTATAGCTCTTATTTTTATTTTTTTCTTTATATAATAAATATTACATAATTTTAACAAAGTGTCAACATTGAAATAACAAAATTAGCAAAAAATACCACTTTAAAGTGCTTTTTGCTAATAAAACATTGTTTTATATAGCATAATTCTACTAAAAAATGTTAGATTTGTTAAAATATTGTAACAATTGTATGGCGTTTTTTAACCTAAAATAACTGATTTTAGCAAAAATAACTGAGCATTAATTCCTATAGCACCAAATATCAAAGCGATTCTATAAAATTATTCATCATTTTTTAAAATAAAAAAAGATAGCAAATGCCATATAAACATTAAAAAAGATAGTAATTAATTTTTCTATAACATTTTAAAATTAAATTATTACTTTATAAATGAATAATCAGGTTGTGCAGCTTTAGAGCTGGTTTTGATATTGTTATTATGATTTTTTACAAAAACATTTTAGAAATTTAGGCAGATTAATAATCAAAAAACGTTTAATAATTTGAGGAAGTCTCAATGCAACATATTTTAAAAGCTTAAAAAAGGATGTTTCGGTTAAAATAACATTGGTTGCTAAATCTAAATAATAATCAGCATATTCTTTTTTGCCAATCTTAGCGTAATATTTATGGGTTAGAATTTTATCCATAAAATTATCTACATAGCCTGTTTGGCGATCCGTATTAGTTATACCTGTTGTGAGTCTGTTGTAAACGGAAGGTTTTATATCGGGTAAATATTTGCCCTTGCCATGGTTGCCAAGCAATGAGTTTAAGAAAAAATCACCGCCTTTTAACAAATTATATTCATAAGGCAGGGGCATAATAACATTACGAAAGAAAGAAGAGGAGGTGTGAAAAAACACCTTTCTTTTAATAAGGTCTTCACAACTGGCATCGCTAGATTTTTGCAAAGTAGTTGTGTTATACACTTCATCTTTCCAAATAATGTCGTGGTAACATACAGAATAGTCAGGATTGCTTTCTAGGAAATCAAATTGTATCTGTAATTTATTCTCATCAGTCCAATAGTCATCGCATTCACAAATAGCCATATATTTGGTTTTTATATCATCAAAAAAATTCTTAAAGCCGGCATTCCTAGGTTCTTTAGTGAATTGATTTTCTTTTCTAATAATGGTTTTAATAATATTAGGAAATTTTTCAGCATATTCTTTTACAATTTTGGTTGTATCATCGGTCGAAGCATCATCATGAATAATTATGATAAATGGAAAGTTTGTTTTCTGCATTAAAAAGCTATCTAAAGCGGCAGCAATAAAACGTTCGTGGTTATAAGCTATGGCTGCAATAGTAAGAAGAGGAATTTTAGAATTCCAATTTTTCATTATTTCAGCTTCGTTTTTTTTAAACATTTTAAGCACCGGGAAAAAGCAATTTTAAGAATGGTTATTTTTCTTTTACAATTTCTTGCAAATATTTGCCATAAGGATTTTTAGTATAATTTTTAGCACTTTTTAAAATAGTTTCTGCACTTAACCAATTATTATTAAATGCTATTTCTTCAAGGCAGCCGATTTTAAAACCTTGCCGTTGTTCTATGGTTTCAACAAATTGTGAAGCCGATAATAAATTTTCGTGGGTTCCTGTATCAAGCCACGCAAAACCACGTCCTAAAATTTCGACTTTAACTGCTTCTTTTTCAAGATAAATTTGATTTATACTTGTTATTTCATATTCTCCACGTTTAGACGGTTTTACTTGTTTAGCAATATCAACCACGTGATTATCATAAAAATACAGACCCGTTAGAGCAAAGTTGGATTTGGGCTCGCTTGGTTTTTCTTCAATAGATAAGACCTTAAAATCATCATCAAATTCAACAACTCCAAAATGCTCTGGATTTTTTACTTGGTAACCAAAAAGAATTGCGCCGTATTCAATTTGGGCTGATCTTTTTAAAATTGGTGTAAATCCTGGACCATAAAAAATATTGTCGCCCAGAATAAGGCAAACATTGTCATCACCAATAAACTCTTCGCCAATTATAAATGCTTGAGCAAGTCCGTTTGGTTTAGGCTGGACAGAATAAGAAAGATTAATGCCAAATTGAGAACCATCTTGCATAAGACGCTTAAAGCTGGACTGATCTTCTGGTGTTGTAATAATTAGAATATCTCGAATTCCAGCCAGCATTAAAACTGACAGCGGATAATAAATCATAGGCTTATCATAAATGGGAAGCAACTGTTTAGAAACGCCTATCGTTGCAGGGTATAATCTTGTTCCACTGCCGCCTGCAAGAATAATTCCCTTCATTTTAATACTCCTATTTAATTAATCCTAATCGTTCACCTTGATAGGAACCATTTTTAATTCTTTGCCACCAAGTTTTATGTTCTAAATACCATCTTACCGTTTTTCTAAGTCCAGTTTCAAATGTTTCGAGCGGCTTCCAACCAAGTTCATTCCTGATTTTAGACGCATCAATGGCATAGCGCATATCATGACCTGGTCTATCGGTTACAAAAGTTATTAAATCTTCATATTTTGTAACTCCAGATGGTTTATGCGGCTCTAGCTCTTCCATAAGTTTGCAAATGGTTTTTACAATATCAATATTGCGTTGTTCATTAAAACCGCCAATATTATAAGTCTCGCCATTTTTGCCTTTGGTTAAAACTGAATATAAAGCTCTTACGTGATCGTCCACATAAAGCCAGTCTCTAATCTGATTCCCTTGACCATAAACGGGCAATTTTTTTCCTTCCAGACAATTTAAAATCATTAAAGGGATAAGTTTTTCTGGAAATTGATAAGGACCATAATTGTTGGAACAGTTAGTAATAACAGTTGGCAGTCCATAGGTTCTAAACCAAGCTCTGACTAGATGATCAGAACTTGCTTTGCTGGAAGAATAGGGTGAGCTTGGCGCATAGGGGGTTTTCTCAGTGAAAAAACTCTTAGTATCAGCTAAATCGCCATAGACTTCATCAGTAGAAATATGGTGAAATTTGAATAATGACTTTTTGTTTGTCTCTAGCTCCGAGTAGTATTTTCTTGATGTTTCTAAAAGATTGTAGGTTCCGATTATATTAGTTTGAATAAATGCCAAAGGACCATCTATTGAGCGGTCAACGTGTGATTCTGCGGCTAAATGCATAACTGCATCGGGCTTATGTTTTTTAAAAATGGTTTCAATTTCTTTTAAGTTACAAATATCTGCTTGTTCAAAAGTATAGCGG
This sequence comes from Alphaproteobacteria bacterium, assembly GCA_050175015.1. Taxonomy (GTDB): domain Bacteria; phylum Pseudomonadota; class Alphaproteobacteria; order JBFXJJ01; family JBFXJJ01; genus JBFXJJ01. The sequence continues at coordinate 47,564 of JBFXJJ010000005.1, forward strand.
CTGCTGCTTGTTACATCTTCTAAAGATTCTAAATTCCCAGCATAAGTTAATTTATCAAGATTGATGATTTCATCAGAAGTTTCTTGGAAAATAAACCTAAGAACTGCTGAACCTATAAAACCTGCGCCGCCTGTAACTAGAATTTTCATAAATAATCCTTCTTATTTCTGGTTAAAATCGCTGGTAAGTTTTTTCTTATCGATTTTACCATTAGCATTTTTAGGAAGCATATCTTTAATTTCAATTATGTTCGGAAGCATATAATCAGGAAGATATTTTTTCAAATCTTCTCTAACCTCTTTTTCTTCTTTGTTTTCAGAGGTGGCAACAAAAGCTATTATTTTGCCATAACCGACATTAGATCTTTGATAAATAGCAGCTGATTGCGAAATATAATCAAGCTGATTAATCGCATTTTCAATTTCTTCAAGCTCAATGCGATACCCCATATGTTTAATTTGATTGTCTTTACGACCAATAAACCATAATAGACCATCTTCTTCTTTTACTAAGTCTCCCGTTTTATACATAATTTCAGTATAATTAGGCTGCATAGGATTTTTAACAAACGATTTTTGTGTTTGTTCTAAGCTGTTATAATATCCCATCGAGATATTAGAACCTAAGATGCAAAGTTCACCTTTTTCACCCAAGTTTGCAGGTTTTTCATCATCATCTAAAATAAGGTAATCAAAATTGGGATTTATTTTCCCAAGCGGGGGAAGGGTATCAAAGTTTTCGAAATCCTTATCAGTAATATCATAAAAACTGCAAATGCACGTTCCCTCTGTTGGTCCATAAACATTAACAAAACGAGCTTTTTCCTTGTATAAATCATAAAGCTTTTTAAGCTCAACTTTAGGGAAGCCTTCGCCGCCAAAAGTGAAAACTCTAATGGTGTTCATCGTATCTTTTCTTAAAACACGCATTGTTAAAAGGTATATAAGAAGAGATGGAACCGAAAACCAAATGCTGCACTCTAGCTTATCAATATATTTTACAAGTTCTAACGGTGATTTTAAAAGTTCTTTAGAGATTGGAGCAAGTGAAGCTCCTGCGAATAATGCGGTATAAAAATCAAAAACCGAATTGTCAAAATAAACGGGGCTTAACTGTGCAAAAATATCTTTAGAACTTATGTTATAACAAGGAATGCTCCAGTTAAGAAAGCTGATAATATTAGCGTGAGAAATAACAACACCTTTAGGAACGCCCGTAGAACCTGATGTAAACATAATATAAGCAGGGACGGCACCTGTTACTAGCTTGGTTAATTCCAAATTGTTGTCGTCATAATCTTTTAGAAAATCTTTGGAAAGTTCTGATAGTTTTAAATTTTCTTCGTTTAAATGATTTTTAAAATCGTCTGAAGGCTTGTGGTCTATAAGCAGTAATTTGGGCTGGCATTGCTCAAAAATTTTATTAAGCCGTTCTTTAGGATTATTTTCATCAATATTAGTATAAGTCGCACCAATTTTTAGGCAGGCAATCATTGAAGCATAGCCTATAGGCGTTTTATCATTAAAGATGCCAACAACATCTTTGGTTTTTATTTGACTGGCAACTAAAAAATGAGCAATTTTATTGGCAAGTTTATTGATTTCGGAATAAGTTACCGATGAATTTTCATATCTTAAACTAATATTATCGGCATTTTTTAAGGCAATATCTTCAAAAAGAAGACCTAAGTTAAAAGAATAAAGCAAAACTATTCCTCCAAAACCGCATAACCAAAGCCAGATTGACCAAAACCGTTACCATTATAAAACATATATATACCATAAGGCGTTTTTACAACATAAGGATAGGCAAGCATTTTGCTGTCCCAGCCATCTGGTGAAACTTCAATTCCTGCATTATCATCATCTCTAGTCCAATTTTTTAAGTCTTTAGAATAGGCGTAACCTATACGATACGCATCTTTGCCATCACGAAAGTCTTCAATGCCACGGTAACAGAACCACATATGATATGTATCATTAATTTTTATAAAACTGGGTCTAGTATTAGCCTCATTTTTTAATTTAGTAGGAAGAAGAGGGGTCGTGTTTCTTTCCCAGTTAATTAAATCTTTTGATTTTGTAAAAACAATTTCATACATACTTTCAAGCTTGCCATTGGCTTCGATCCATTTGGTGCCTGTTACATAGTTGCCATAATATTCCCCATCATATTTTTCAAAATTAACGGCTAATGCAGAATAAATTTCATCTCTAGTTCTATCCATTACAGGACCAATAAACATTTTTTCAAATGTTAAACCATTATCGTTACTAACGGCTAAGCCTTCCCAATTACTATAAGGAATTGTTGTTCTTCTACTCCAGCCAGCATAGTAAAAATAAATTTCTCCATCATCTTTCCGATAAACAAAATTAGGCATAGCTCCGTGTTCGTCGAAATGACCTTCTTCTCCTGGCGTCAAAACAGGTTTATCGTAAATTTTTAAAATGTTTTGAGGATTTTTTATATCTAAATCCATCATTGCGGAATATGTTAATCCTATTTCAGGTCTTGTTGCAAAGTAAACTCTAAGTCTATCTTCTAAAACTAAAACGGTTGGGATTTGAGCGTGGCTTTTAATCCAACCATATTCACCGTTGGCTTTAAATATTAAGCCTTTTTTTATCCACCTCATAACTTAATCCTTTAGAATTGTTCCGTTTTTTATTAAAGAAACTTCTTGGTCAAAATTTCTTAATTTTAAATAACAGTCATTTTTTTTAATTAGAAGATGATTTTCATAATTGATGACAACTTCACCGTCTTGATAGTCATTTAATTTTGATAAAAGATATTCATTACTAACAATTTCGCAATCAAATACCTTATACGTATCGTTTTCAAATATAAAATAAGCCCCTTGAGACTTATTAGAAAACGCTTTTATTTTTTGATAAATCTCAAGTGCTGTTTTAGAAAAATCGATTTTTAAATCATCATCTTTTTTAGTGTAATAAATTTCACTACCAGATTTTTCCTGTTTTTTTATCGGTTTAAAATTTTTATTAAAAGCATCAATAAAAACTTCTTTTTCAGCCATAAAACTTAGTTGATATAAAAGAGCGGCATCTAAATCTTTAGAATATGGAATCTTAATTTGGGAAACAATATCTCCATTATCAATTTTATCGTCCATAATATGACAGGTTGCGCCTGCATCTTTTCCATATAACAACGCTCCGACTTGAGGATCTGCGCCTCTTAAATCAGGTAAAAAAGACGGGTGAATATTGATAAATTCTTTCCCATCTTTTTTTAAGTCTGAAATTGGTAAGATATGAGGGCAGCCGTTAGAAATCATAATATTAAATGGGGTATTATTGATTTCTTTTATTAGCTCGGATTTGCTGGCAATAGATATAAAATTTAGGTTGCGGCTTTTTAATTCTTTTTCTAAATAGGAACCTTTAATTGCAAAAATTTTCACAATGTTTAAACCAAGCTTAAACATTTCCTCTAAAACAAAACAACGGTTTCCTACAAAAGTAAAAGTCATAACCCTATTTTTAAATTACTAAACCACCATCAACTTCAATAATTTTGCCGCTGAAATGGTCATTTTCGATAACAAATTCAATGGTGCTCGCAATGTTTTGAGCATTTCCTAGTTTTTTGATAGGTGTATGGTTTTTCATATCATCTAGGATTTGTTCACTTATTGCGTGATGGGTTGATTCTGTGTCCATAAATCCAGGGGCAATCGCAGCGGTTCTAATTCCAAAGCCGCCAAGTTCTTTTGCCCAAACCTTAGTTAACGCTTCAACTCCAGCTTTTGCTGCCGCATAAGCTGATTGTCCAGCATTACCTTTAGAACTAATAGAACTGATATTAATAATAATACCCTTTATTCTGTTAACAATCATTTGCTCCGCTACATAAGAACTTAAAACAAACGGAGCCGTGAGGTTTAAATCGATTGTTTTTTGCCAAGTAGAGATTTTATGGCGGCGTTCTTTGGACATAATATTGATTAAAGGCTCACTATGCAAAATGCCCGCATTATTAACTAAAATATCAATATTACCAAGTTTTGCTTTTACTTGTTCTAATGCCTGTTCAACAGAATCTGTTTTTGTTATATCACAGTTAAGTTTTAAAATATCTGTGGAATCGCCAATATTATCGAGCGCCTCTTGATCTATGTCTAAAATGGCAACTTTTCCACCACATGAGAGAAGCATATCGGTGATAGCTTTTCCTAAACCTTTAGCTCCGCCAGTAACAACTGCTACACTATTTTCTATTTTCATTTTTTATCCTAATTAATTTTTTTAGAAACAATATCTTTAATCGTTTTGATATCTTTCATTGCTACGATTTCGTCCATATCTAACTGAATTTTAAGATTTTCTTCCAGCGATACAATTAAATTCATATGAGTTAGAGAATCCCATACTTCAATGTCGTCCATAGACATTTCATCTTTGATGTCGTTTTCCTTAAGCCGAAAAACTTCGCATAATATTTTGTTTACTTTTTCCATAAATCATACTCCAGCAAATTGGAGGAATCTTAAACTGTCTAGTCTAAACTTTTCTCCGTCTTTAGAAATAAATACCTCTTTTTCTTTTGTGTTTCTACTAATTAAAACATTGGCACCAATAAAATTTTCACGCTCAATCGTAATGTTGTGTCCGATTGTGGCATTGATTCCTAAAAAACAATTTGATTTTATAGTGCTGTCGCCTGCGATTGTAACGCCTGACGTTATCCAGCAGTTATCCTCAACATTACAGCCGTGAGCAACAACGGCTCCACTCCAAATAATATTGCTGTTGCCAATTTTAGCAAAAGGCTGCACTGAGGCGTGGTCTAAAATAATATTATTTTCACCAATCGTTACATTGCTATGCCAGACAACACTGGAATCAATATAATTTACAAAAGAATATCCTTTGGCTTTGGCTTCACCATATTTTTTTTCACGAACGCTGTTCATTCCAATATAGCCAACTGCAATCAGCATCTTATAATCGTTGGGAGCAAAGTGTTTTTCAATCTCATCAAAAGCTATAACAGGGAGATTTTCTAAAACATCTTCTTTTAAAAAAGCTCTATCGACTGTAAATGCGACAACATCAAAGGTGTTTTTTACAAAATGATAAATTATTTGAGCTATTTTGCCATTGCCGAAGATAACAATTTTTTCCATTAGTTTAAGCCTTTATTTTTTTGAAACCGCATATAAAACAGTTTCTTCCTTGTGCATTGTATGATGGTCTAAGTAGAAAACATAGTCATTGAAATTTTCTTTTAACCACAAAGGAATAGCAAAAAAATCTTCATTGTTGTGATAAAGACAGATTGCTAATTTAGGTTTGTATTTTTTAATCGTATAAATGCACCTTTTAAAGCATCTAATTCAAAACCTTCAATATCCATTTTAATAAAATCAATTTTTTTAGCGTTGTTCTGAGAACAAAAATCATCAATATTGATGATTGAAAAACCTTGATTATTACTTAAATTAAAGCCTGGTTTTATAACTAAGTCGCTGTTTTCAATGCTGTTTCCTAAAATTTTTGTTTCTTTGCCAACCGCATAAGGAACATAGGTTATGTTGCTGGCAAGTCCATTTTGTTCAGCATTAAGTTTTATAACTTTTCCGTGGGCAGGCAAGGGATCAAAGCTGTAAATATGACCATTAGAGCCAACTGATTTAGCAAAAACGACGGCAGTATCACCAACACAAGCCCCAGCATCAATAAGAATATCTCCTAAAGACGGCTTAACTGAAATGCCGTCTCTATTAAAATAATATTGTTTGATATGTAAATATAAACCTATTGCAGAGGTCATTGTCTCCAAGTTTATTATTCCTTCATCTAATGGGATACCTTCAAAATGTTCTATTCTTCCCAACTCTGAAGTCATATTAGATGATGAATTAGATTTATAATATTTTTTACCTTCATCATAGATGGCTTTAAAATATTCCCAAGTAAAATTCTCTTTAATTCTAATGTGTTGATAACCTAAAATACGGTAAAGGATTAATTTGATGTAAAGTTCTTTAGAAGCATTGTCTGATAGCAAGCTGTAACTTTTAAAGAATTTATCCTTGTTTAATAATAAAAAATCAAAATATTTGAGGTTAGGGCGTTTAGCCTCATTAACAATTTTGTCATTTTGGAAACGAAAAAAATCATAATTATCAGGGATGGTTTCTTTTAAGCTCTTTTTAATGTTTGAGGCTATGCAACTTATAAATTGAGCTTCATTTGCTATTTTTTCAAATGATATTAATTCATTATCTTGAGATGCTGATAGAATTTTATTTGCTACTTGTTTTGTTTTAATCTTATCTAACTTATTTTTAAAAAGATAATAGGTTTCTAAAGCTACATCTGGGGTGTTTTGCTTTATTTTTTGTTTTATGACTGTAAGCATTTATGAGGTTCTCTTAAATCTTAGTAAATAGCTTTTTATATGTAGCATAATAATCAAATTTGTAAATTAAACAACGCCATAATTCAAATTAATTCGTATGAATTAAGCTGCTCAGTTATCATATTTTTATGATTAAACATAAGAACATCAATAATTGATAAATTTGGTATAAAATCATGGTTAAACTGCGGATAAGCAGTTGGAATATTTTTAATAAAACTAAGTGTTATATTTTGCTTTTTAAACAATGACTTATCATAAAGATCTACGCCGCCAATCGCATTAATATAATCTGATGCCTCTAAAGCTTTACATATAGCAATAATTTTATCCTGACCTTTTAAATCATTGTCTTTTGAAAGCTTGCTAGAATAAACAAAAGATGTTGAAATATCTAAATATTTACTAATTTCGACAATCGAGTAACCTATGTATTTTGCCAGATTTTTTTCAGTGTTTAAAAAAATGTTTTCTAATAAAGGAAAGACAGCTTTAAATTGGGAGGCTTTTTTATAAGATTGTTCAACTGTTTTTAATATTTTGGTTGAGTTTTCTCCAATATCGGTTTGATTTATAAACTTATTTTGACTTGCATGTTTTAGCTCCAAAGTAAAACGGTAAGGCTGGTTATTAACCAAGATGGAATTGCGGTTTATATAACCCTTATTGATGAAATTAACGTCATCAAAAATTACAAAGGTATCAACCGCATTAATTAGCTGCCAATAACCGATATACGGCATAAAATAGGGCTGCATAATTGCAAGTTTCATAAATTATATCCTATAAATATTTGTGTTTTAATAGATAATCAAAAACAATTTGAGCTTGCTCCTCAGCTGTACCCTTGGAGCCATCTATGATTATTTCTGAATTTTTAGGCTTTTCATAAGGTGCTGAAATTCCAGTAAAATTGGGAATTTTGCCTTCCCTTGCTTTTTTATATAATCCCTTAACGTCTCTCTTTTCACATATTTCTATTGGAGTTTTAATCCATATTTCTAGGAATTCACCGTCTTCTAATAAACTTCTAGCCATTTCTCTTTCGCTTTTAAATGGTGAAATAAAAGCTGTTATAACTATTAAACCAGCATCTATCATTAATTTAGAAACTTCTGCGATACGTCTTATATTTTCTACCCTATCAACATCGGTGAATCCTAGATCCTTATTAAGCCCGTGTCTTATGTTATCACCATCTAATAAATAGGTATGTTTATTTTCGGATAAAAGCTTTTTTTCAATAATGTTTGCTATCGTAGATTTTCCAGATCCGGACAAACCTGTAAACCAAAGAACAAAAGGTTTTTGTTTTTTCTGGTTAGCTCTAGTTGTTTTATTAACATCTAAATGTTGCCAATGAACGTTTGTTGATCTTCGTAATTCATAATTAATTATTCCTGCTCCGACAGTATTGTTTGATATTTTATCAATTAATATAAACCGTCCAGTATTAGGATTATCTTTAAACACATCAAATGCTAAATCTTCATATACAAAAACATTACAACAGCCGATTTCATTGAGCTGCAAAGTTTTAGCAGATTCTTTGACCATAGTGTTAACATTAAGACGATATTTTAACTCGGTTATTTGAGCTGAGGTTTCTGTTGTGCCTAGTTTTATAAAATAGGGGCGTTCAGGTAATAGTTCTTTTTCATCTAACCAAACTATTTGTGCTTGAAACTGGTTAGCTTGAATGGGACATTTCGAGACTTCTGATAAAACATCTCCTTTTGAAATATCTATTTCATCTTCTAAAACAATCGTTATAGATTGCCCCGCAATAGCTTCATTTAGTGAGCCATCAAAAGTAACAATATCTTTAACACGAGACGTCTTTCCTGAAGATACGACCAAGATATCATCACCTTTTTTTACCGAACCACTGACGATTGTTCCAGAAAAACCTCTAAATTTATGATTTGGTCTATTAACCCATTGAACAGGCATTCTAAATGGAAGATTTATCTTTTTTTCATCTATTTTGACATTTTCCAAGTATCCTAAAAAACTAGGTCCTTTATACCATTTTGTTTTATCTGAATTGTTGACAACATTAGTGCCATTTAAGGCTGAAATTGGAATGCAGGCGATTTCTTCAAATGCAAAGTTTTGGGCAAATTTTTGATATTCTTGTTTAATTTTAGAGAATGTTTCCTGATTATAATTTACTAGATCCATTTTGTTGATTGCTAATAAAACCTTTTTAATACCCATTAAAGAAACTATTAAGCTATGTCTCTTTGTTTGAGGCAAAACGCCTTTGGTGGCATCAATTAAAATAACTGCTACATCTGCCGTTGATGCTCCTGTTGCCATATTTCTTGTATACTGCTTATGCCCAGGGGTATCTGCTACTATAAATTTACGTTTGTCAGTTGTAAAAAAACGATATGCAACATCAATGGTAATGCCTTGCTCTTGCTCTGCTTGCAATCCGTCTAACAACAAAGCATAATCAATATTGTCGCCTTGAGTACCAAATTTTTTGCTTGTGTTTTCTAATGATTGTAATTGATCTTCAAAGATTAATTTAGTATCCCATAATAAACGACCAATTAATGTACTTTTGCCATCATCAACACTGCCACAAGTGATAAATCGTAGTAACTCTTTGTTTTCTTGCTCTTTTAAGTAAGAAGCTACATCTTGATTAATAACTTCAGATTGCATATCAAAAATATCCTTCTCTTTTTTTCTTCTCCATTGAACCTGCTTGGTCAAAGTCTATAACCCGACCTTGCCGTTCAGAAGTTTTTGTTAGAAGTGTCTCTTTTATTATATCCAAAAGAGTTTCAGCTTCAGATTCAATCGCACCGCTTAAGGGATAGCAACCAAGTGTTCTAAAACGAACTTTTTTCATAGTTATTTCTTTAGGATCATTTATTGGCAATCTTTCATCATCAACTAAAATTAAGTTTCCATTACGATTAACAACAGAGCGTTCTTTGGCGAAATACAAAGGTACAATAGGAATATTCTCAAGATAAATATATTGCCAAATATCTAGCTCAGTCCAATTAGAAATAGGAAAGACTCTAATGCTCTCGCCTTTATTTATTTTAGTATTATATAAATCCCATAGCTCTGGGCGTTGTTTTTTAGGTTTCCAAGTATGTTTCTTATCTCTAAAAGAGAAAACTCGTTCCTTTGCTCTAGACTTTTCTTCGTCTCTTCTAGCCCCACCGAATGCCGCATCAAAAGCATATTTGTCTAGTGCTTGTTTCAAGCTCTGTGTCTTCATTACATCAGTATAAACTGTAGAATTATGAGTAAATGGAGAAATGCCGTCTTTGATACCATCTTCATTGATATGAACAAGTAATTTGAAGCCAATATCTTTTGCCATTTTTTCTCTGAAAGAAATCATTTCCTTGAATTTGAAAGTTGTATCTACATGCAGTAACGGAAATGGTATTGGACTAGGATAAAAAGCTTTTTGGGCTAAACGCAGCAAAACCGAAGAATCCTTTCCTATAGAATATAGCATTACAGGATTTTCAAAACTTGAAACTACCTCTCTAAAAATAAAAATACTTTCAGCTTCTAATTTTTTTAAATGGGTTAATTTATCTTCATTCATCATATCTAAACTAAATTCAAATTATTAACGGCAAAAATGCCTTCTACTTTGATTCCTTTATTATAAACAACGTTTTCTTGGTTGTAATTTTTTAAACTGCATCCTGTTGCCTCTAAAATGGCATGCCCCCCAGCAACATCCCAGATATAAAAATGATTTGCTTTGATATAAGCATCTGCTTTGCCTTCAGCAACATAGCAAAATTTTAGGCAACTGCCCATTTTTACAGTGTCAGCGTTATACTTTTTTACAATATCTTCAGTTGTTTTATCAAAATGGCTTCTACTAACAACAATTTTTTGTATCTTTTTAGTATTAGATGGTTTTAATCTATACCAAAAATTATCTTTATACTTATAAGATATTTTTTCTTTACACAACCCTAGATACATTTCATTTTTTGCTGGAGCATAGACCATTCCAAAAACAGGCTTGCCATTAGCAATTAAAGCAAGAGAAATTGCAAAATCATCATAATTATTAATATATTCTTTAGTGCCGTCAAGTGGGTCTAAAAGCCAGTATAGAGAGGCTTTTTTTACATATTGAAAACTATCTTTGTTTTCTTCGGATAAAACGGGAATATCAGGAGTATATAAATTTAAAATATTAGAAAAAGTAGTATGAACTAATAAATCTGCCTTAGTTACAGGAGAACTATCCGATTTATTTTTTATATCAAAATTTTTATTTTCTCTAATAAAAATAATTTCATCTCTTAAATCTTCTATAATTTCAAAAAGTTGTAGAGGACATTTTTCTCCTATTTGTTTCTGAATTTTTGTTGGTAATAAAGAGAAAAACAATTTATAAAGTCCTTATAAGATATTTTTTTAATTCTAGGAGTATAAATGTTTTATCAAAGTATAAAAGAAAAAATTAAAGATATTTTAGGCGAAAAGCAAAGTGATAAAGTTAGAAAAATTAAAGAAAATGTTGTTGGTTCTATAGTAAGAACTAAAGAAAATATCATTAATCCATTCTTGGTTGCTAATAAAACAAAAATATTCTGTATTGGTCAAAATAAAACAGGGACTACCTCTTTAAGACAGGTTTTCTTAGATTTGAACATTGTTGTCGGTAATCAACGAACAGCTGAGAATTTTTTAGAAGAATATTTGGAAGGAAACTTTGAACCTATTATAAAATATTGCAAAACAGGGCAATTTTTCCAAGACTTTCCCTTTAGTTTTCCTCCAACTTATAAATATATAGATAAGGCTTATCCTAACAGTAAATTTATTTTATCGGTTAGAGATAATCCAGAACAATGGTATAACTCGGTCGTTAATTTTCATGCTAAATTATTTGGAAATGGCCACATTCCTAAAAAGGAAGATTTGCAAAAAGCTATCTACATAAGAGAAGGCTATGTATGGAAAAGCTTTTCTAATATCTATAAAACGCCTGAAGATGATCTATATAATAAAGATATGATGATAGATTATTATAATAAATATAATAACGAAGTTATTGAATATTTTGCAGATAGACCAAATGACTTGGCAGTGATTAATGTCAGTCAAAATGACGATTATAAAAAGCTTATGAATTTTTTAAGCATAAAATCTCCATTTAATGCGTTTCCATATAAGAATAAGACTAATTATACGGCAAAATAACATTTAACTTTTTATTATTTTTGTAATCTTATCGCAATCTTCCAATGTTAAATTTGGGTGCAGAGGAAGGCATAAGACTTCTTCGGCTATTTTTTCAGCGACAGGCATTTTGCCTTTGGCGGCAGATGGAAGATTTTTATATGGCTCAAACTGGCTTATTAGAGGGTAAAAATAACGACGACTAAAAATATTATGTGCTTTAAGTTCTTCATAAACGTCATCTCTCGATTTCCCCAATTTTTTTTCATCAATTAAGATTGGAAAATAAGAATAGCAATGTTTAACGCCATCGAAATCATTAAAATAAGAAATACCAGCTATTTCCTTTAGTTTTTCACGATAATAATATGCTATTTCTTTTCTTTTTAAGATATATTCATCTACTTTAGTAAGTTGCAGGATTCCTAAAGCAGCACTAAACTCATTAACCTTGGCATTTAAACCGATTTCATCAAGAGTTATTTCCCCTGTAAAACCAAAATTTTTTAATTTATCAATTCTTTTCTTATCTTCAAGCGTATGTGAGATAATCGCTCCGCCTTCAAAAGTGTTATAAACTTTTGTAGCGTGAAAACTCATAACAGATAAATCGCCAAAATTAAGAACAGGTATGCCTTTAAGTGTAACGCCAAAAGTATGGCAGGCGTCATAGATAACTTTCAATTTATGTTTATCTGCTATTTCTTGAATTCGGTAAACATTACAAGGGTTGCCATATACGTGAACAGGCATAATAGCTGATGTTTTTGGAGTAATAGCAGCTTCAATTTTATCAGGATCAAGATTAAAGGTATCTGGTTCAACATCAACAAATACAGGTGATAAGTTATTCCAAAAAAGCGAATGAGTAGTTGCCACAAAACTAAATGGCGTTGTTATAACTTCTCCTGCTAAATTTAGGTGCTGCATTGCTGTAATAAGCGCTAAAGTTCCGTTAGAAAAAAGACTAATATATTTAACACCAAGGTAATCGCAAAGTTTTTGCTCTAATTCTTGGTGAAACTGCCCATTATTAGTCAAATATTTGCTTTCCCAAATTTTTTGCAAGTATGGGATTAGTTGATTAAGTTCAGGCAGAGATGGCTCAGAAACATATATATTTTTATTTTCTAAAGACATTAGTTTAACAACTCTATGATTAAAAATTTTTTAAGTTAAATTTATTTTTAAACAATAAAGCACAAAGAAACAATCAATTTTCTCTGTGCTTTACGTTATCTAAACTATTTTTAGATTTTTTTTAACTAGCCATAGCTTTTAAATCATCATCAGCATCGCCAACAGGCATAATACTAAATTTTTCAACCAAAACATTTAAAACCGCAGGAGTGATAAAAGCTGGTAGCTTGGGACCTAATCTTATGTTTTTTACACCAAGATGTAAGAGAGCCAAAAGAACACAAACAGCCTTTTGTTCAAACCAAGAAATAACTAATGATAAAGGCAGGCTGTTGACATCGGTGTTAAATGCTTTTGCAAGTTCTAGCGCCACTTTAATTGCGGAATAAGAATCATTACATTGTCCCATATCCAAGAGTCTTGGTAACTCACCAATAGTGCCTAGTTCAGAATTTATAACTCGATATTTGCCACACCCTAAAGTTAAAATTACCCAATCTTTAGGAGCTTTTTCAACCACATCAGTATAATAGTTGCGTTCTCCTTCAGAACCATCACAGCCGCCAACCAGCATAAATCGTTTAATCGTTCCCGATTTTACCGCATCGATAACTTTATCGGCTACGCCTAACACGGCGTTATGTCCAAAACCTACGGTATGGTATTTTTTAGGAGAATCTTCTTTGAAACCATCAGCTTTTAATGCCGCATCAATTACGGGTGAAAAATCTTGATTTTTAATATGAACAACATTTGGCCAAGCAACAACACTATTAGTAAAAATACGGCTTATATAATCAGCCTTTGGTTCCTGAATACAGTTAGTTGTCATTAAAATAGATCCTGGAAATTCGGAAAACTCTTTGCGTTGAAGCTGCCAAGCACCGCCGAAATGACCAACTAAATGTTTATATTTTTTAAGTTCTGGATAGCCGTGAGCAGGGAGCATTTCACCGTGAGTATAGATATTAATTCCTTTGCCTTCAGTTTGTTTTAGCAGCTCTTCTAAATCTTTCAGATCGTGCCCTGAAACCAAGATTGCTTTTCCCTTTACATATCCCATCAAAACTTGTGTTGGAACAGGGTTGCCATATGCCGAAGTATTGGCTTCATCTAAAAGAGCTAAAGTTTTGACACTAATTTCGCCGCAGCGCATATTAAGAGCAAAAAGACTCTCAATAGTTTGCTCGGGCTTGGTTATGGCATCGAAAGCTTCATGTATAAAAGCATATATTTCAGAATTGTCTTTGCCAAGTACGTGTGCGTGGTAAGCATAAGCTGCCATTCCTCTTATGCCATAGGTCAACAACTCTTGAAGTCCTGTAATATCGGCGCCGTTTTTAGCGATGCGCTTATCTATAGAGCTGCACTCGCCTTGTTTTAACAATCCTTCTTTGGTTGCCTCTGGTTTCCAAGGTGCAGGGCAGGTTAAAACTTCTTCATCTTTTTTAGCTTTTTCATATTTACTAACAATTTTTTGTTTTATTTCCCACGCTTTGCCTAAAATTTCTCGCATTCTATCAGCATCAAAATTAACGTTAGTTACCGTGGTAAATAAAGCTTCTAAAGTAAAAACATTAACTTCATCATCTTCAATTCCAAGCAATCTAGCTCTATGAGCATACATTGAAATAGCTTTAGTAACATTGGTCAAAAGATCTTGTAAAATTGCAACTTCTGGGGTTTTACCGCAAACGCCTTTTATCGTACAAGCTGTCCCTTTTGCCGTTTGTTCACACTGATAACAAAACATACTTTATTCTCCTTTTAAGTTTTAAATTTATTTAATAATACTTAAATGGTAATATTTTTTAAATTAGATAAAATTGACTATAGTCAAGTGGTTTAGTTTTTTTAAAAAAAGGCTTAATAATGAATATTGATAATGGGCGTGATTTAATTAATGCCGATTTTGAGCTTCTCAAAAACACAAGTTTTTTTTCTAAGCTTAAAGATGAATCAATTAAAGATTTATTCAATGGCGCTTATGTGAAATGCTATTCTAAAGGTCAGCTTTTGTTTCTTCAAGGTGATATGGCTGAGGCTTTTTATATTGTTATTGATGGCTGGGTTAAGCTTTTCCGCAATAGTGAAGATGGACAGGAAGTTGTTATCGCCGCTTTCTCTCACGGTGATATTTTTGCCGAAGCGGCTATCTTTGGTGAAGGTAAATATCCTGTTTCAGCATCTATAATTGAAGATGCTAAGCTTTTAGTCGTGCCAAGAAAAATATTTTTAGAACGGCTAAAAAATAATTCAGAATTATGTTTCGAGATTTTTGCATCTATGTCAAAACATCTGCGTTTTATGGTTAGCCATATGGAACAAATGGGAACAAGATCTGCGCCACAACGATTAGCTGGTTTTTTATGCAATTTAGCTCAAGATGAAAATGGCAAAATTATAGCCAATCTTCCTCACGACAAAAGCCTAATTGCGGCAAGACTTGGAATGCAGCCCGAAACGCTTTCTCGCTCTTTTGCCAAATTAAAATCTATGGGAGTAGAGGTTGATGGGCTTAAAATTATTATAAATAGTTTACTTAAATTAAAAGATTTTGCTGGAGAATAAAATGAAGCATTTTATATATGTTATTATTATGAGTGCAATTTGCATTGTTGGTAACTTAAATTATGTTCAGGCTGAAGAAAATAAGAATTTATATCATATTAATGTTACAAGTTATGAAGTAAAAAATCGTATTGTTGAGAGTAAAGTTCGCAATCATACGGTTAGAATTGACCAGCCTAAAGAATTTGGTGCTGATGATACAGCTCCAACCCCACCAGAATATTTGGCCATTGCATTTGGCAGCTGTGTCGTTTCTACTCTACGTTTTATTGCCATTTTAGAAAATATTGAAATCAAAAATATTCAAGTTGATGTAAGCGGTACCATTGATTTTTCTAAAGCCATGGAAATGCCAACCGAAAAAAGGGCAGGGATTGAAGGACTAAATGTTGACGTAAGTTTTGATTCTAATTTATCTAAAGCTGAAAAACAGTCATTGCTTGATAAGGCTCTGAATCGAGGCGCCGCAATCGATAATGTTATGAATAATACGAAAGTTATCTATAAACTAGTTGATTGAAATCATATACTTTAAGTTATTCCAACTTAAAAATTAAGTTTCATACCAAAATCGACTTGTTTAAACCCGAATTTTTGATAAAAACTAATGTTTATAGGATTTTTATTCCAAGCAAAAAGTCCAACCGATTGATATGAACCCTCTTTAATTTCAAGTATGATAGATGACATAATTTTAGAGCCAATTTTTTGATTTTGATGAATTGGTAAAACGGCAATGTCATAAACCATACACATACAGCCGTCTTCTACAATTCTTCCCATACCAACTATTTTGTCATTATCCCAAGCTGTTATTATATAGGAAGATTTAGCAATTATTTCTTTCCATAGTTCCCCACGTTTTCCCCAGCCAACAGCATCTGTTAAATTATCAAGATCTACGATAGATAAATCTTTGGTTTGTTTATAAGTTATCATTCTTTCTATACTTTCATAAAAACGTTCCGATATATAAAGCGGTTTTTGATGTTTATAGCGGTTATTCTTTAATATAACCTCGTTCGGTTGCTTCATCAAAATAATATAAATAAAAAGGAACAGGGATATTAATCTGCGCAAATTGATTAGGTTTTATAATAGCATCTTGATAGCCGTCGTTAAAATAAGCAATATCAACTTGAGAAAGCCCTGTTCCTTGTGAAGCAGGAATATAAAAATATCTAGCCTTAACGTCTTTGCCGCTATTGTTTAAAATATATAATGTGCATCTTTCATTTCTATTGTTTAGTCCGCAAGTCTTTTGTTTTGGTGCGATAGTTTTGTTCTTTATAATTTTACTTTCATCTAAAACGGTTTTGTTTGTCTCATCTTTTTTTAATTTTAGAATTATAGCTTTGTTTTCAGGTTGGTATTTAACCTTATCTAAGTCAACATTACATACTGTTTTAGCTTTTTGTTTTAAATATTCTTCAACTTTTTTTCTGACCGTTGGTCTGTAATAGGCAACATTATAAGATATTTTTTTAATTTCATCTAAGAGACCTTCATCGTATAAGTTATCATTTTCGTTTACATAATAAATCGGAAAACCAAGATTCGGGAACTTATCACCTATTATTATCGATTTGATATAGTCAGAAAGATTCATTGATGAGCTGTCAAAATCACTTAAATATTGAAGATAACCACTCTTTAGACGGCAAACATTATCACAAGATCTTGAATAACGACTTGTTTTACCTTTAGGGTGCAATACTTTTAAGTTATCATCTTTATCAATCTTTAAGATATATGTTTGACCTTTGAATGTTATAAAATCGGTGTTTTCTGCAAACTCTTTTACATAGCAGGAACATTCATATTCAAGGTTTTTACCACCAAATTTTTCTTTAATACTGTTATATTGATCCCAGTCTTTAATAACAAGATTAGGCGTTTTTAAATACTTCTTTACTTCTTCAATATTGTTTTCGTAAATGGCTACAAATGGTCTATCAATTCTAAGATCACAAATGCATGGCTTTACTTCGCCTTCTTTCATATCTGAAGTATCATAAAAGCAATCGCAATGATCGACATAAACAATTCCATCAGGGTTGGGGCAGCCGCTTTCAGAATTTTCATGTAAATATATCTTATGAATCAGTTCTTTTTTGCCATCATTATTATAATCAAGCTCCATAATGTAATCAGGTTCTAGCTTCTTATTATCTAAAGTAACTTGGCTTTGAGCTATATTGGTATCTTTTTTTATTCTAGTTGTTTTATATTTTAAATCGATTTGGTTGTAAAACATATAACCATCGCTAGAGGCTATTGCTTTGCAAACTGGAGCATATTGACGTTTTGTAGGATAGATAATATCTGTATTTCGTTTAAAGAGTTCATTATTTATAACATAAGGATCGTAAATGGTGTTTTGAATATTATCCAGTTTAACATTTTTAGGAACCAAGTATTGAGAGCCAAACCAGTCATCTCTAACTTCTTGAGAATAATCATTGCTTAACAGCCAAGAGGAACCATCTTCAACTAATCTTCTAAAGAAATCACTCCGCTTACAAGCTAATTTATGACCTTTTTTTATATGACTTAGATCTAATCCGATAACACTTCTGCAAAAATCTTTTGATTTATAAAATATATGTTTTAGGCGGCTAAGAGGTTCAGCATCAGATACCTCTTCAATATAATGCATTGCAAAAAAAACACTTTTTATTTCTTCTATAAACTTTTCTTTTGAACTCACTTTATAAGCACAATCATTTACCGTATCATCAAAACTCTGCCCCGTTGTTTTAAGAAAAACTTCTTTGAATTCTGCAATGTTTGGAATTTTTTCCCACCTTGGATTGTATCCGAGCTTTTCAAAAACATCGTTATTTTCTTCTATCTTGCCATCACAACTAGAAGTAAATAAAAACAATAATGCAGATAGTATTTTGAGTGTTTTTTTCATAAAATTTAAACTTTTATTTTAATACTCAAATATTAGATGAATTTACATAAGCAGAGCAATATAAAAAGTTGCATATTAATTAAATTTCATATTTATTTAACGTAATATTATTTTTTGCTTAACACTTGCGGCAAGCTAATATTTATTTCAATTCATTCTGAATGTTTTTTAACAAAATTCTATGTTCATTAATGATTTCTGGGGGAGTAAGTTTTAGTGCCATATATATAAGCAATGGGACTATCACGGCATCGTCAAGGTGTCCAATTATGGGAATAAAGTCTGGTATAAGATCAAATGGCAATAACAAATACCAAACACTCATTCCCAAAAATAGCTTCGCAAGGAAAGGGGTTCTTTTATCTCTCAAAACATTTTTATATAGCTGAAGCTCCAAGGTTAACCGTTGGCTTATCGACACTATTTTTTCTTTCAAAGACGCCATAAGCAGCCCCTAAATGGTTTTTTATAAACGTCTTTTTTGATTCGAATACATTATGCCGCTAACTTGTTACTACGTTTATTTTTACCTTTACGGCTATGCTGTTTAAAAGAAAAAACTTTATCGTTATTAAGTTTTCCTTTTGCTTTTTTCTTTCTATTACCAAAGTTTTTGCCAGTCTTTTTACTAAAAGATTTTTCTTTATAATTTTCTTTTTTATTTTGATCTTTGGCTTCTTCTGGATTCATAAGCTTGTATATAGCTTTCCATTTTGCACCATCGGCTGTAGTGATTAAGTTAACAGCTTCGCCTTCGGCTCCAGCGCGAGCTGTTCTTCCGATACGGTGGATATAGTCTTCAGGACATTGAGGCAAATCATAATTTATGACATGCTCAATATGAGGAATATCAATGCCTCTTGATGCTAAATCAGTTGCAACTAAAATACGACTTTTTTTATCACGAAATCTTTTCATAATAATATCACGTTTATTTTGTCTTAAATCACCGTGAATAGCACAAGCCTTTAAATCATCATCAATAAGCTTTTTAGCAATTCTATCAGCATTACGTTTAGTTTTTACGAAAACAAGAATGGATCCTTCGCGTTTTCTTATTTGAGTTAAAAGGTTAGAAAATTTATCGCCTTCTTGAATATGAAGCAATTCCTGTTTAATTTTTATCGACGGTTTGTTGCTCTGATTTATAGTTATTTTTTCTGGATTCACTAGATATTTTTTAGATAAACTTATGATTTCTTTAGGAAGAGTTGCCGAAAACATAAGAGTTTGACGATCACTCGCCATATGGCCAATAATTCTTTCTGTCTGTTCGCCAAACCCCATATCAAGCATACGATCAGTTTCATCAATTACCAAAAAATCAGCGGAGTTAAGCTTTAATGAACCTCTTTTAATATGGTCATTGATTCTGCCTGGAGTGCCAACAATTATTCTAGGATTTTTTTTAAGTTGTGCTAATTGTTTAGGCATAGCGTCACCGCCAATAATACAAGTTGCATTTATTTCTCTATGCATAAGAAGCAAAGGTTTTATGGTTGAATGCACTTGTATTGCCAGTTCTCTTGTTGGAGTTAAAACAACTCCAATACTTTGAGGCGATTTAATAAGGTGAGCGATAAGCGGCAGCATAAAAGCGGCAGTTTTTCCAGTTCCTGTTTCTGCGGAACCTAAAATATCAACTCCGTTGAGAGCAAAAGGGATAGCCCTTTCTTGAATTGGAGTAGGTTCGTTAAATCCGATTTTATTTACAGCTTGTAATAGCGTTTCAGGTAAGCCCAATGAGGCGAAGTTAGTCATATTTTAAAAAATCCTTCATAAAAATTTGCTGCAAAATCAATATGACTTTGCATTTTTAGAGAGCGTGTAAAGTTCCAAATTTACAAAAAAAATGCAAAATGGTATCAACTCTCTGACAAACTCTATTTTTAAGGATGCTTCTAATTAAAAAAACAATATGGTAAGTATGGAGTTAAATATAAACGCAAACTGCACCATACAGTAATTTTTAGCATAAGCAAAACAATTCTTCTCGTTTTGTAATTATTCTTACAAAAGTGTAACACGACAAGTAGTTCTTCATGTACAAAGTTAGGCGGGATATAACGGGATTATACGGGACATAGTGGGATAAGAGGCTTTTGTTTCTGGGCTTTTTTTGGCTTTTAATTTTTGAGCGATTTAGGCTTTTAATGCAAAACTACTTGGCACAGGAAAAAGGGGTTAAAAGTTAATTTTACGACAAGTAGTTCTTCATGTGAAAAAAAATAAAAGTTTAGGCTTTCTGCGACGTAAAATAAAAACAACCGTGCAACTTCGGGCAAAAAGTCGGTTAGAAGTTTGGCAAAAGTGTTACGGTTTTATTTTTTTAGCGCAAAAAATGTGTGTCCATTATAAATAAAAGGTTTTAGCGATTTCTTGATTTTTAAAAGTGTTACGGTTTTTAAACGGAGGTTTGGCAAAATTTTTGCTAATTATGAGATTAATTCCAATAGATCATTTAATAATTTTTCATCTATTTTTTCGTCTTTGATTCCTTTTGAATATAAGATTGTTGAAATCTTTGCTAATTTAGCAGCGTCTAATAGATTGTTTGCATTTCTTACTGCCTCAATACATATAGCTAGCTTTTTATCATCTATATCGTCATTCTTATTTTTTTCTTCAATTATTTCGTTTGTTACTTTTTGGGGTGGTGTTTTTTTATTATAAATACAAACTACGGGAGCCAGCATTTCTATGTATGACAATGCTCGTTCATCATAAAATGGCTCTTGTTTACCGTTTTCTTTGGGAAGCCAACCCTTTAAATAAACTTTATCTTTTTCTATCTTCTGAAGAAGTTTTATAGCTGCAACACAACTATCTTTGCTTTTTTCTCTGTGTTTTGATTTTATATAGACAGGCTCTCCAACGACAGGTTTGTCTGATGGAGAGATTATACATGTCGTTCCGTCAGGTATTCCTTCAGGTTCCATTGAATCTCCTTTTGCAATAACGGCAAAGGAATCTTCCTTTAATTTTGTATGCGTAATTATTTTATAATCAAGATTTTTTTGATTGTGCCAACCTGTTGCAACTCCGCAGCTTGCAAACTCTATAACAGGCACAGTGCTTGTGTCACAAACATTTTGGGCATCTCCTGTTATTAACCATTTTACGTCGACATCGCAAGCGTTGGCAATAATTATTGCCTTTTCAACCGATGGGCTGCTGCCATTTAAATATTGTTGTATTGACGTATGGTTTATGTCGCAACGCCTTGCAAAGCTTCTTATTTTGCCGCCATCTAGTTGTTCTATTAATTTGCTAAGTCTTTCAGAAAAAGTCATGCTTATCCTCATGGCTCAAATATAAATGTAAATAATTATTGACAATGGCAATAATTATTGCTAGTTTATTATTAACGCAACGTTAAGATTAACAGAAAAAAAGTTTTAAAGCAAAGGTGCTTTTATGGAAGAACCAATTTGGACACCCAAAAAAATTAAAATCGAACTGCTTAAGAGAGATACTAATCTTACTCAGCTTGCGGTCGATAATGATTTGTCTGTTTCAGCTTTAAGAGTTGCCTTGGTTAAGGCTTACCCTAAAGCTGAGAAGGTTTTAGCTGACTTTTTAGGAGTTGGTGTGGAAGAACTATTCCCGAATCGTTATCAGAAACATGATGAGGTGGCATAATGTTTAAGGAGTGGTTCACAGCTTTAGAGTTAGCCGAATTAAAACTCAAGAAACTACCTAAACATAAAACTTGGGTTATTGATAAAGCTAACCGTGAAAACTGGGCTTTTCGTGAGCGTCAAGCACAAGGTGGAGGTCGTGAATACCATATTTCATCGTTACCAGAGGTGGCTAGATTAGATTTAGCGATTAAAATGGCAGATCCTAATTTTATGGCTGGTTCTGCTGAAGCCTCGAGAATAGCCATTAGAGAAGAAAGTCAGAAGCTTTTAAAGCAAAAGAAAATGGCTAAATTTTTAGCTTTACCAAAAGAAAGGCAATATGTTGCTGAGGTTAAGGCCATAATTGTTGACGGCTTTTGTGATTATGAGAAAATTGTTTCTGTGGGGCTTGTAAAAGCTAGATTGTTGTTTACAACAGCTTTTAATCAGTATGATTTATTAACTGATAGTTTTGTAAGAGATAGAATTAAACACATAACTGAACGTTCTTTATTTACTTGGTGTCAGATATATGAAGAAGCTGGACTTGTTGGATTAGCTGGAAATTATGGTAAGACTAAAGGTAAGAAATTAATTGAAAACACAACGGATTTTGAAAATTTTATTGCTGCGTTTTTATATGAATTTCCTCATGCAAAAACTATTGCCATATATCAAGGAATTGAAGCTAGATTTACTGGTAAAGTGAATGATTTACCTAGTTTAAGAAGCGTTCAACGCTGGGTTAAAGAGTATAAACAAAAGAATGAACAACTGTTATTAGCTGTTAAAAATCCTGATGCTTGGCGTTCCAAGTTCCAAATTGCAGCAGGTTCTCAATCTGAAGGAATTATTAGACTTAATCAACGTTGGGAATATGACAGCACGCCGACAGATATCATGCTTAATGATGGTAAACGTCATAATATTGTTGGTGTTATTGATGTCTATTCAAGGCGATTAAAACTCTTGGTTTCTAAAAGCTCCAGTGCTGAAGCTGTGGCAACGATTACAAGAAATTGCCTATTAAAATGGGGCGTTCCTGAAACTGTTAAAACTGATAATGGTGCGGATTATGTATCAAAAAGAATTAAAAGGATTTTTGATGGCTTAAGCATTAGGCAAGATTTATGCAAGCCTTTTACGCCAGAAGGTAAACCTCATATTGAACGAGCTTTCAGAACGTTTTCCCACGACATATTAGAGTTATTACCTGGTTATGTTGGTCATAATGTTACGGAACGTAAGGATATTGAAGCAAGGCGTTCTTTTGCCAAACGAATTTTAGGTGAAGATAAAGATCCTATTGAATTAAATTGCTCACCTGAAGAATTGCAAGGATTTTGCGACAACTGGATTGAGACTATTTATCACCATAACGAACATGGCGGTTTAAATGGAAAAACTCCATTTGAAATGATTGTTTCTTACAAAGGTAAGATTCAAAAAATATCAGACGAACGAGCATTAGACATATTACTTGCTGAAGCTCCAAGCAATGACGGCTTAAGAACAATAACTAAAAAAGGTATCAGACTTGATGGTGTTACCTTTATTCACGAAAAATTGGCAGGCTTTGAAGGTAGGCAAGTTAAGGTTCGTTATGATGAGAGTGAATATGGAGAGGTTTATGTTTTTGATGCTGAAAATGGGAGTTTTATTTGTAAAGCGTTTAATCCTGAGCATCTCGGCGTTAGTCGTAAAGAAGTTGCGATTGCTCAAAAACGTCGTCAGAAGAAGATCATATCTGAAGGAAAGAAAGCTCTTAAACAAATAGCTAAAGACCAAAAAACAAGAGATATCAAATTAGAAATTTTAGAGTATCGCAAAGAGCAAGTTGAAAATTTAGTTGTGTTTCCTCAAGGAAACAAACAGCAATCGCAAGATTATGTGACCGAAACCTTAAACGAGGCATCAAGAGCCTTAAAAATAGCTCCTAAAGCAAGAGAATTAACAGCTGATGAAAAGCAAGCTCTCGTTGCTGTTGAGCAAGACTTAAAACCAACAAATATCGTTAAAATGCCAGAAACCAAAGAGCAAAAATATGCACGCTGGTTGGAAATAGATAAGAGATTGACTTCTGGTGAGGATGCTTCTTCAGAAGAAATAAAGTGGTGGAGAAACTACCAATTAGGAAGCGAGTTTGCGACGCAGAAAGCGTTAGTGGATCTTGGAAACAAAGAAAAAGAGGCTAGTAACACGACAATGTTATTTTTCTAGCCCCTCTTAAGAAAGGATTATTATGACAGAAAACAACTTAAATGTAAATGGCGGAGTTATAAATCTGCAGAATGTGGGCATTATTGTTTCAGCATTTACCAGATTAAAAAACAAAGCCTCATATTTGCCTGGGCTTGTGGTTGTTCACGGGCCGTCAGGATATGGTAAGACGGTAGCGGCTACTTATGCGGCAAATAAATTTGGGGCTTATTACATTTCATGCAAGTCAACCTGGACTAAAAAAGCAATGCTTTTAGCCATTTCGAAAGAGATGGGAATTGCTCCAGCCAAAACAATGTATGAAATGATCGACCAAGTAGCTGAACAGCTAATTTTATCAGGCAGAATGTTAATAGTTGATGAGTTTGACTATGCAGTCGATAAAAATATGGTCGATTGTATACGCGACATTTATCAGGCATCCGAAGCTTCGATTATTTTAATTGGAGAAGAAAAACTTCCTAAAAAGCTAGAAAAATTCGAGAGGTTTCATAACCGAATTTTATCTTGGATTGCAGCTCAACCTGCAAGCTTTGAAGATGCTAAAAAACTAAGGGAATATTATTGCGACAAAGTTGAGATTGATGATGAGCTACTGAATAAAGTTCTGGAAGTTTGTGACGGTAGAATAAGACGTATTTGCGTTAATTTGAGCCATATCCAAGATATAGCCTTAAATAATGGTGCTTCCGAAGTAACACTCGACTGGTGGGGGAGTAAGCCTTTGTTTACGGGTTCAGCCCCTGTTAGGAGGCTATAGTTATGGCAAAATTGAAAACAGGCCGAAAGCCAGTGCATCTAATTAAAGCGTCAAAAGAACTTAGCGGAAGAGATGCTGTCTGGAAGGCTATTAGAGAGCTAAAAACGTTTACCAAAGAAGATTTAAGTAAGAAAGCTAAAGTTAATGTAGAAACAATCAGAACTTTTTTAACTGGTCTTGTAAAAGGCGGTTATATATCAAAAGAAGACCATAGAAAACAGAACAATAATGAGCCTATTAAATACAATCTAGTCAAAGATATTGGTGTTGATGCTCCTAAAGTTCGCAAAGATGGCTCAAAAGTTAAGCCTGTAGCCACAGAGAATATGTGGCGGACAATGAGGATCTTAAAAAGATTCTCAGTTAAAGATCTAATTTTGAATGCGACAACAGATGAAATTCAAATCAAACCAACTTCAGCAGATAGTTACTGCAAATATTTATGCAGGGCTGGCTATTTAGCAAAAAATGCAGATAGAACATATACATTTTTACAAAGTAAGTATACGGGGCCTCTAGCCCCAATGATCCAGAGGATTAAACAACTTTACGATCCTAATATTGGTAAAATTGTTTATAAATCAGGAGGAAAAGCCGATGATTAATAAGGTATTAGCTTCTGATACAATTACAAAATATTGGGGTGAAAATATACCGCAATGGGTAAAGACGCTAGCGGCTGAGTGCGACAATACATCACAAGCCAGGACAGCTAAAAAAATTGGCTACTCAGCTGCCGCAATTAATTGTGTTTTGCAAAACAAATACACAGGAACCGTTGGAAATGTTGAAGAAGCGGTAAAAGCTTATTTAATGAGCGAAGAAGTCTCATGCCCTGTTTTAGGAAACATCAAACAATCTTTGTGTTTAGAAAATCAAAAACAACCGCTCATTACATCAAATCCTACAAAAATTAGACTTTTCAAAGCCTGTAGGGCTGGGTGTCCTCATTTTAAGGGAGAAAAGAAATGACAGGAATTGCAACGGAAATTAGGAAAATTGCGAGCAGATTGGCTCAAGGTGTGGCGGAAAGAAACATAACAGAAAGCCAGCTGAGAAAGGCCTCTGAAGACTTAAATCAGTTAAGTCTAGATGTCGATAGTTTGGAAGATGTTGTCATTTTAAAACGTGATTATGACGTTCCTGACAACGTTATAAAGATTGCCTTTGCTCTTAATAAAAAAGGCGTAACGGCGGGTATGCCAGACGGTAATAAACCTGACGGTGGAGATGCTGCATGAGTAGAAAACGTCAAAGATTTTACGGTTTTCGCCAGTGGTGGCGATTTATTAGAAATATTTATTTTAAGAGGTAAAAAAATGGAAGAAATTCTAAACGAAAACAAAGAGATACCAGAGGGTTGTATGAAAGACGCTAAAGGGCGTTTTGTGCCTGAAAATTTAGTTAAAGATGTTGATAAGTTAGAAGATCAACTGGTGCGTAAAATTATGAGTTTTGCGTTTGAGTTAAACGCTCAAATCAGCCGCTTCAAAGGTCATTCCTTTGAAGATATTGGAGCATTTATGGACATCTTGGCTGATAAATACGGCGTAAAACGAGGAGGAAAAAAAGGCAATTTATCGCTGTCAACTTTTGACGGAGAGATGAAAGTCGCGGTCCAGGTTGCCGAACATCTTGAATTCGGTAATGAATTGCAGATAGCCAAACAACTCGTTGATGAATGTATTAGCAAATGGGCTGAAGGCTCAAACGATAAAATTAGAGCTCTGGTTGAACATGCTTTCCAAACTGATAAGGAAGGAAAAATAAACAGAGAAGCTTTGTTTGCCTTACGTCGTCTGCAAATTGACGACGAAGACTGGAAAAGAGCGATGGAGGCTTTAACTGATTCTATCCGTGTTGTTGGTTCTAAGCAGTATATGAGGTTTTATTTCAGAAAAAGTTCTGAGGAAAAATTTTCAACGTTAACAATCGATTTAGCAAACGCTTAGTAGGAATAGTTATGGAAGCAATAATAACTATTAAAGATTTAGATAATGGCAGGTGTCATGTTAGCGTCAATTTCAAACCAGATTCAATTGAAAATACACCTGCCGTTATAATGGCTCTTAGCTTTTATGAAAAAATTAAAGGCATGGAAGAACAAAGCAAAACGCATGATGTTTTAGACCTTTTGCGTATATGGGGGACAGTCCCCCCATACTGATGAGCTAGACCAATGAATGAAATAGAAAGAAAAGAAATTTATTTAAAAGCCTTAGCCGTATATGGCAGTGAAATGCAGTTAAATCAAGCTATAGAGGAAATGGCTGAGCTGACAGTTGCTATTAGGCATTTTTTAAGATGCAGACCAAATAACCTTATTGAAGAACTAGCAGATGTTTCGGTGATGATAGAACAAATTAGCTTGTTATTTGGAAAAGACGCGATTGAAGCGGTCAAGAAAATTAAAATTAAACGGTTAGAGAGAAGATTAATGGGTAAATCAATTTTAAACAACGAACCTTGGACAATAAGTGAGATTGTTTTAGCTAGAGATGAAGGCATAGCCTTTGCTGTTCATAGAGAAAAGGAGCCTTGGAAAGATGCGCCATATAGAACCAAAACTTATTTGGATGCTCTTCATCTAGTTAACATTCTTAACAACCAAAGGAGTGCAGCATGAAAAGGTTATCACAAGTAAAAGATTTCAAAAGGTTATCTATTGATGGAGAAATTGGAGATGATAATCATGGTTGTTTCTCCAAAGGAAACCTCTTTGTTATTGCTAGTAATGATTTGGGTTGGGATCATGTATCAGTATCTCTTAGAAATAGGTGTCCAACTTGGGAAGAAATGGAACAAGTAAAGCGTGAATTTTTTCTTCCTGATGAGATGGCTATGCAGTTTCATGTTCCCACAAACAAGCACATAAATATCCATAAATACTGTCTTCATCTTTGGAGACCACATGAACAAGATATACCACTTCCTCCAAAATTTATGGTTTAGGATTAATAGGTGCAATTATGAGCAAAAATAATATAGCAGAAATAAAAGAGTTTTTTTTGAGAGATACTAAAAATCATAAGGTTGAAATATTAAATGATAACGGGAATAACCGCACTCTTTGTTGTTCTAACAATGGCAGTTGCTACTATAAATTCTATATCACCACTTGGAATGGATACCTTTGTGTTTCTGGAGATATAGGCGTTTGGGTTTTTAGTAGATTACCGGATATGTTTGAATTTTTTAGAGGTAAAGAAAATCCAGATTTTCATTATTGGTCTGAAAAGCTTGAAGGAGGAACAAGCAACAGTCACTCATTAGCAGAGTGCTGGGACGCTGATTTATTTATTGATCAGTTAACGCAGATGATCAATGAACGCGATTATGATCCTGAAGAGACAGAAAGATTACTTGAGTTGGCTAGGAATGAGATTTTTCCAAAAACAAGTTATGAGGCTGAAGCAGTTTTAGCAATATTTGACTGTGATGAAATCAACGAAAAAGTATTTGGCAGTTATTATGAGCATGACCTTGGTAAACAATATCATCATCGGTTTGTTTGGGTATGCTTTGCGATAGTTTGGGCTATTAAAGAATATGACAAAATAAGAGGTGCAGCATGAAAGCATTATCGATACGTCAGCCATGGGCTTATCTAATTGTTAACGGATATAAATCCGTTGAAAATCGAAAATGGCCGACTAAATTTCGCGGTGAAGTTTTAATTCACGCTGGCAAAAACCTTGATTTAGAAGGGTTAAAATGGATTAAAGAACATCACCCTGAAATCAACTTGCCTAAAACTTATCAACTCGGCGGAATTGTGGGTAAAGCAAAGATAGTTGATTGTGTTACGACATCAAAATCACCGTGGTTTTTTGGAACCTATGGGTTTGTTTTTGAAAATGCAATGCCTTTTCCTTTTGTGCCGTATAAAGGCCAACTCGGTTTTTTTGAGGTGAAGATATGACTGAAATTACAACAGAAAAACTAAAAGAAATAGCCTCTATCAAAGGCTTTGGTTCAGCTACACAATATATCCGCAATAATGTTGATCCTTTATGGGGCATGGGCAATGAGTTTAAAAAATACAAAATTAAAGTTCAACAATTAGTTACAACTAAAACTATTGAGACCGCTTATGTTGAGGTTGTTGCAGGATCCGAAGAAGCCGCTAGATATGAAGTTAAAAAAATGTGGGATTTAGATGATGATTTTGATTGGCTAGAAGAGCCGTGCAGTGAAGAAACATCTTATTCTGATTTTGAAATTATGGAAATGGAGCCAATACAATGACAGTTCAATATTATTCTCCAAAACGTGTTGCAAATCAGGCAAAAAGCAGGATTAAAAAGATTTTAGGTCTGCTTAATGAAATTTCCTTACTTTATAACGAGGAAGACGAATGCATTGTTGGTTACTGTGGCCAAGCCATAGATAGCGTGAAAGAAATCGAAATAACCATAACCGAAACAATTGAGGCAGGTTTATTATGAGTAATAAAATAGAGCGTCCATTAGATGATCATTACATAACCCCGCCAGAAGTTGTTAGAGCTTTGCTTTCAGTTGAACCATTTATGCATTCAAAAATATGGGAGCCTTGTGCAGGCACAGGAGAGCTTGCAGAAACGCTTAGAAGCGAAGGGCGAAATGTTTATGCATCAACCATTCAATCAAAAGAATTTTATAACAAAGAATTACCTGATGTTGATTGTGGAGTTGATTTTTTAAAGCAAACTAGAATGTTAGATAATTGTAAAACCATTATTACCAATCCACCCTATGGAAGGTTATATGGGAAGAAAGATAAGCTAGCTGTAGAGAAAATTATACGCCATGCAGTGAGTTTGAGATTTTATAAAATGGCTATGTTGCTTCCCATGAGTTTTTTAGGAGGAATTGCTCGCAAAGAAGGTCTTTTTAAAGAGCTTCCACCCTCAAGCTTTTACCAATTTTCAAATCGTATCAAAATGTATCCAGCAGGCATTGATGTTACAGGTAAGAACACACCGCTTAATTATTATGGCTGGTTTGTGTGGCAAGCTGGCGAAATGTGGAAAGAAAGAAAACCTGAATTCGCAGGCTGGCTGAATTCCAATGAATTTAAAGAACACATAGTTAAAAGAAATTAAGGAGTTTGTGTGATGGCTGAAATTTCAATAGAGAAATTAAAAGAAATAGCTTCTATCAAAGGTTTTGGGAAATCAACGAAATATATTCAAGAAAAGGTTGATCCTTTATGGGGAAAAGAAGGAGACCTTAAAAAATATAGAGTTGAGTGTCAACAAACAACGATAGTGTCATATCTTGAACACGGTAGCGTTGAGGTTTTTGCAACTTCGGCAGAAGACGCCAAAATCGAAGCGGAACAAATGTGGTGTTCTGATGAAGATTTTGACTGGGAACAAGAATGTTTTACAGAAGAAACAAACCATGAAGACTGTGAAATTAAGAACGTGGAGGTTGTCAATGACTGAAGAGCAAAAAAAGTTAGACGCAATTATTCTGTTCCTGGAAGAAAATATTTTTGTAAACGATTTAAACGAATTGTTTGAAGATTTTGCCGTTGAGCTAAATGACACTGAAAAAATGTTTTCATTGTACGAAAAAAAGTCAGGGAATGAATTGATAGAAGCTCATGACTTAAATGATGTGTGGCTTGAGTTTCAATCAGAATATGCGGTTTTTGATACTTATCCTATACCCTCTATTGATGATTTTATTATTGAGGAATGCCCAAATGAATGAAGATGAAAAAAAAGAAATTACATTAACTGACGAAGAACGCCAACCTTGTGAAATTTGGTCTAGAGTGATGGGTTATCACAGACCAGTAGAGCAATGGAACATTGGCAAGAAGGCAGAATTTGCTGAGAGAAAGGCTTTTAAAGAGCCTAAGGAAGGTTCTGATGACGCCAGATAAGAGGCCTTTAATCTCAAAGATTCATATTGCCAAAAATCAGCTTGGGCTTGATGACGGCACGTATAGGGCTGTTTTAAAGCGAATTGCGGGTAAGGAAAGCTCTAGTAAGCTTACTTATAAGCAACTTGTTGATGTGTTAAATGAGTTTAAAAACCTTGGCTTTAAGCCTGCTCGCAGGGTTAAAATTGCTGACAATCCTAAGGTCCGTATGGTTTATGCCCTATGGAGTGAACTTTACGAATTAAAAGCTCTTAAATCAAAGAATGGGCTCCGCACCTGGATTAAAAAGATGACAGGCGTTGCTGCTCCAGAGTGGCTTAATGAACGCCAATTAAACACGGTTATAGAGGCGCTTAAACAGTGGATTGAGAGGGTTAGCTAATGTTAGACAGCACCAGCAGTCTTAATTTAACAGGGATACTCGGTGACATTGCAGATGTCGCTGGGGCTGGTGCTGCCCTGACTATTGCGGATTTGAAGGGCGGAACAATGGCTTATATTCCGCAGCCTGACAACCTAAAGATGGACCACTGGCTTGTTAAGGCTGTTGGCCTTGAAAAAGCAAAAGAAATTGCCAAGATTTTAGGCGGTGGAGAGGTTGAGGTTCCTCTTGGACCTTTAGCTGGTAATCGTGGCAAAGTGCGCAAAGCAATTAAAAAATCTCTCAAAGAAGGATTGTCTACAGCACAGACTGCAAAACTTGTAGGAGTGCATTGCCGCACGGTCTATCGCCATAAATCAGACAATAACAACTACGATTTTGATGATGATCAATTTGGTTTGTTTGAATGAAAACTTTTTTAAAATATTATCTTGTTTTTTCTTTAGGTTTTCAACTTGGCGCAAGGTTAAATACAAGTTTTGCCTATGAAGCTGGTTTAACTTCAGGGAAAGCTATTAGAGAATGGTTAGGCATCTAAAGAATATTGACAGGAGAGTATAAAAATATAATAGTTGTTTTTTGTTTTTTTATTAACAGAGCAGGATAATTTATGTCCTTATTTAACTTTTTCAAAAAAAAAATTACGTTATCTAATAATGTTGATATGGAACCAATATGGCTTGGTTACACGCAAATTGTTAAACCAATTAAATTGCCAGAAAATATATTTAATCTACTTGGAGATAGATACATATCAGGCTATTTGACAGAAACCCCTAGAGATCAAGAACGTTTTTTTATTGAGCAATTAGAAAACATTGAATTTTCTTGGTTTTGGTTTGAAGAATTCAAAGATTTTTTTGCACAAATTGGTGCTAAGCCTAATCTTTGGAGTTTATATAAACCAGAAACAAAAGAGGGTTTGTGCAAACTGCTTTATAGTACTATTCGTTTTTCTAGTGCAGCAATACGAGATATGTATACATTCAAAATGGCAATTAATAGTCAATTGCCAGATTGGGAATATGGCGACCCTATAAAAAAAAGTGATTATAAACGAATTTCTCTTCGTCTACCTACAGACGAACCTCCTGAAGTCCAAGAAGTTATTAATACCTTTGCTACAAAATTTAATAATGGCGCAGGAAATTGGCCACCTTTCTTTCCTGGTTGTCGAACAAGTATTAAAATTATGTTTATGTTTGACAATGATGACTAGGAACAATAGTTCAAGCTTAACAGTTGATAAAAACTCGAAAAAGCGATATATGTTTATTAATTAAATCCAACCTTAAAATTTATTAAAACATAATATAAGGGTTTACCCCTGACATTTATCAGCGTTATTTTTATGTGTAATTTAAGCAAAAATCATCTCATCAACTTTTTTGAGGTGATTTATGAAACTTACAGAAAATTTTACATTAGAAGAATTTACAAAATCAGACACTGCAAAAAGGCTAGGAATTAATAACACTCCTACGCAAAAAGAGGCGTTTGCTCTGTCTCGATTGTGTGGCTTTGTGTTACAGCCATTACGTAACCATTATCAGCGCCCAGTTATTATTAAATCTGGTTATCGCTGCCAAAAACTAAATGAAGCTGTTGGTGGAGCTAAAAATTCACAACACACAAAAGGCGAAGCTGCGGACATTGTTGTTGCAGGCATTCCTGCATATAAAGTTGCAGAATACCTTGAGGGTACAGCAGATTATGATCAGCTGATTCTTGAAAGAAGAAACTCAATTGATTTTGTTCATGTTTCTTGGATTGGCTTAGGCAGTAATCGCATTGAAGTTCTTAATTCTCCTCAAAAAGGTCAATTTTTAAGAGGCATACCAGCCCCAGAGGATTGGTATAAGTATTAATTTTTAAAAGGAGAATATAATGCCTGCTTTATTAAAAAGCCCCACTTTCTACGCTGCGTTAGTAATAGCTATTGCTAATATTTTATCATACTTCGGATTTGAAGTTGGAGATGCTGATAAGACAGAACTATCAACTAACCTAACAGGTTTAGTAACATCAATTTCTGGTCTTGTAATTTTATGGCGAAAAATTAAATCTACGAAATCATCAAAGATTATTGTTTTTGCTATATCTTTACCATTTGCCTTATCTATGCTTTCTGCCTGTGCTTTTAATGCCGCAGAAACCTCTGCTCAAAAGGTTTACGCTTTGCAAGCTGAATTTAATGTCGTGCAAGAAGCTGCTCTTGCTTATGTAACTAGCGAGCAAGCTGACGCCACGATTAAACTGACAGTTAAAAGATTAGAAGGTATTACTTATGCATCAATTAAAGCCGCTCAAAACGCAGTTGTTGCTGGTAACGCTCCAGCTTTGCCCGCTCTTCTTGCCGCAGGCAAGGAAGCCTTGACAGAACTCACCAATTACTTACTTGAAAAGGGGATAATTTAATATGACCACAGCTGAAGGAATTTTGCTCGGCATTGCCATTGCCGAGGGTGTAACTAAAGGGATTAAAACAGCTTTTGAAGCTAAAGAGCTTGTTGAAAAATTGGTTGAAGAAAATCGTGATCCTACCGAAGAAGAATGGGAAAAGCTTAATGCAGTAACTGATGTTGCGCATAATGCCATTCAGAATGCTTAATTGAGGTTGAAAAATGGCTGATTTTGCAGATGATGCGACGGAAAGAGAAGAAGTTTTTTTCGCCGAAGCTTTAGATAAAATAAAAAACAATCAAGGAGAAGCCTCTGAATTCTGCGAGTGCTGCGGGGCTGAAATACCCGAGAAAAGACGTCAGGCTATGCCAGGTTGTAAACTTTGTATTTGTTGCCAAGAAAAAAAGGAAAAAAAACGTGTTTAACTGGGTATCAGAAAATTGGAAGTTAATATCATCATTTCTTACTTTTGGCAGCTTTTGCATAGCATTTTACTTAAAAGCAAAATTTGCCACAAAAGAAGAAGTTTCAAATTTGGATAAAAGAGTATCTAAAATTGAAAATAGAGTTGCAGCAAATGAAGAAAAAATAGAGCAAATGCCGAGCCGAGATGATTTACATAAGCAAGAAATTATGATTGAGCGAATGTCGGGCAAAATAGATTCAATGGCTGTCAAAATGCAGGGTATTGAAGAAATTTCAAAACGTCAAGAGAAGGTAATTTCAAGGGTTGAAGATTACTTATTGAATAAAAAGGAATAGGTATGGAATACGCAAAATATATAGTAGAAGATAGGCGTTTAGTAATCTTGCGTTTTTTAGCTGAAGACAACGATTATCGATTGAATGACAGTATATTACAAACAGCGTTAAACCAAGTAGGTCATAATGTAAGTCGTGATGTTTTGCGTTCGGAGCTTGCTTGGTTAGAGGAACAAGGGCTTGTAAAAGTAGAGGTTGTTTTAGATCATATACATGTTGCAGAGCTGACCACACGTGGTCTTGATGTTGCAGAAGGTCGTTCAAAAATTCCAGGTATTAAAAGACCAGGACCGAAAGGTTAGGCAAATGAGACAATCAAGCATTACTAAATTACCTCCAAAGATAAAAAAAGAGCTAAACAGAATATTAGCTGATGGCTCTCTTACTCTTGATATGATTGTTGAACATCTCAAGAAATTAGGAGCTGAAGTTTCACGTTCAGCGGTTCATCGCTATGCCCAAAATTATGAAGAAGTGAGATCTAGTTTAAGGCAAAGCCGAGAAGTTGTTGATGCTTTGGTTGCTGATTTAGGACCTGATGCCACAGATAGTAAACAAGGGCGCATATTAGTAGAGATGCTTAGAACCCTTGCTTATGATGTAATATCTAAGCAGATGACAGGCTCCGAAGAACCAATTAAAAAACAAGATTTTTTCTTTTTGGCAAAATCTATGAAAGAGTTAGCTCAGGCGAATAGATTAGATCAAGATTTTGAACAAAAAATAAGAGAACAGATAGAAA
This sequence comes from Alphaproteobacteria bacterium, assembly GCA_050175015.1. Lineage (GTDB taxonomy): Bacteria > Pseudomonadota > Alphaproteobacteria > JBFXJJ01 > JBFXJJ01 > JBFXJJ01. The sequence continues at coordinate 82,544 of JBFXJJ010000005.1, forward strand.
AAGAAACAACAGAAAAGGCCGTAAAAGCTGCTGAAACCGCATGCAAAAAACAAGGACTTAATAAAGAACAAGCAGCCTTCATCCGTGCTGAGATTTTAGGCATTGAGGTTAAAAATGACAGCTGAGCCTCAAATAATCAGATCAAAACTTTCTAAGGAGGAGGAGAAAGCAGCTTTAGACCTTGTTGATGAAATACAATCGACAAGGGCTTTACAAATTAGTGATAAAGAAGTTCCTAAGGTTTTATTGCCATATCAAATCAAATGGCATTCCGATAAATCTGCAATAAGAATTTGTGAAAAATCAAGGCGCATAGGTTTTTCTTGGGGAGCACTTGCTGCGGAGGCTGCTCTTGAGGCAGCTAGTACTAAAGAAGCTGGAGGAATGGACCAGTTTTATATGGGTTATAATATGAGAATGGCGGCCGAGTTTATCGGCGATTGTGCCTTTTTTGCGAAGGCTTATGGTTTTGCTATTTCTGCGACGGAAGTTTGGAAAGAAACCGTAATTATAGAAAATGAACGGCGTGATATTGTTACGTATAAAATTGAAATGGCTTCAGGTCATAAGATTGAGGCTCTTTCTTCTAATCCTCACAACTGGCGTTCACGCCAAGGACACGCTCGTATTGATGAAGCAGCTTTTCACAGAGGATTGTTTGAAGTTGTCAAAGGAGCTTTAGCTTTTAAGATGTGGGGCGGTCGAATAGATATTGTTTCAACTCACAACGGAGAAGATAACGATTTTAATGCTTACATCAAAGATGTCAAAGCAGGCAAATTGCCCTGGTCGTTACATAGAGTTACTTTTGATGATGCTCTAAAAGATGGTTTTTATGAGAGAGTTTGTCTTGTGAAAGGCTTAGAATATTCAAAAAAAGCTGAAGAAGAATACCGAGAAGCTATATATGCTGATTATCCTAGCTCTGATGACGCAGCCGAAGAACTGGATTGTCGTCCTAAGAGAGGTTCTGGGGCATATTTTACTAGAATGTTGATAGAACATTGCCAAAAAGATGGCATTCCGATATTGAGGTACTCAAAACCAGCAGAATTTGTCGTTGATATTAATCGCCAAAAAATAACGCAAGACTGGATTAATGATGTATTAAAGCCAGTTATAGACAATTTGCCGCCAAGCAAAAGAACTGTTTTTGGTATGGACTTTGGTAGAGATGGCGATTTGTCAGTTGTTTGGGTGCTCCAATGTGAAAATAAAATGCTTTGGAAGACTGCTTTTGTCGTTGAGCTTAGGACTATTCCCTTTGATATTCAGTGGCAAATAACAAAATATGTAATGAAAAATTTGCCATTGTTCCACCATGTCAAATTTGATGCCCGAGGAAACGGACAAGAACATGCAGAGAAAGCCTTGCAGGCATTTGGCTCTAATTATGTTGATTGCGTGATGTTAACACAGGCTTGGTATGCCGAATGGTTTCCTAAATATCACTCAGCTTATGAAAATAAAGAAATCATAGTGCCAAAAAGCGAAGACATAATCGCAGATCACAGGAATGTGATTTTAAAAAATGGCAAGCCAGGAATGGGTGATACTAGAACTAAAGGCTCTGACGGAGGTTTTAGGCACGGTGATAGTGCTGTTGCTGGACTTTTAGCATGGGCTGCAGCAAGAACCGAAGGTGAGCCAGCAGCGGGGCAAAGCATAGATAATGATAAAAGCTATATAAGAGAAAATAACTCTCCACTATTTAGGAGGAATACTAATGTTTGGTAAAAAGAAAGTTGAAATCGTTAAAGAAGAAAAATTTCAAGAAGCTACAGGAAAATCTATTGATAATGAGGACGGGTGGCGTAAATTAACGGGTAATAATGCCAGGGATTTAACATCGTTAACTCAATATAGAATGCAGGAGTTAGCGGTTTATTTATGGAAAACTAACCCTCTGGCAAACAGGTTAATCGAGCTGCCAATAATTTATTTGCTAGCTGATGGTGTGAAAGTAAGTGCAAAAGATGATGAAGCCAATCAATGGTTAAAATCTTTTTGGAAAGATCCGATTAACCAAATGGATATTAAACTTCCCAAAAAGGTGCGTGAAATGGCTCTATTCGGTGAACAATGCTGGCCTGTGTTTGCAAACAACATCAACGGTCATATAAGACTTGGTTATCTTGATCCAGGAGATATTGAAACCGTTGTAACAGATCCCGACAACATTGAGCAAGCAATCGGAATTATTACTAAAAAGGATAGAAAAGGCATAGCTAAAAGATACAGGATTATTATTAATGGTGATGAAAATGTATTTACAGAGCGAACTCAGGAAATAAGAAAAACCTTTGATACTGGAGAATGCTTCTTCTTTAGAATTAATAACTTATCTAATTCCACAAGAGGTCATTCTGATATGCTTTCAACCATTGATTGGCTTGATGCTTATGATCAATCATTGTATGGAGAGCTTAATCGATGGAATATGTTGCGTTCTTTTATTTGGGACGTAAAGATGACCGGAGCTACAAAGGAAGATGTGGAAGCAAGGGCCAAAGAAATTACTGTTCCAAAAGAAGCTGGAGTACGTGTGCATAATGATGCTGAAGAATGGGCAGCGGTTACTCCAGATTTAAAAGCAGTTGATGGCACTAGCTTTTCTAGAATGTTTCGTAATCATATTTTGGGTGGCCGTACTATTCCGGAACATTGGTTTGGTGGTGGTGGTGATGTTAATAGAGCGACGGCGACAGCAATGGGAGACCCCACCTTAAAGGCAATGACTTTTAGGCAGAATGAATGGTTATATATTTTAGAATGTGTTTGTGATTTTGCTATTCGCAGCAGATTGCGTGCAATAGGATTAGAAAACATGGCTGATGAACCAGATTTTAAAGCTAATGTAGTATTCCCAGAACTTGATCAAAAAGATGTGACCGTCTATGCAACCGCTTTTCAGCAAATTGTCATAGCCCTAGGAAGTGCTATAGATAGAAAGCTCCTAACTAAGGAAACGGCTGTAAATTTACTTGCTATATTGGTAGCAGGTTTAGGCTTAAAAATAGATCCAGAAGAAGAACTTGAAAATGTTCTAAATGCAGAAAAAGAAGAAGAAACAAAAGATATTATGCCCAATATTGATGATGAAGAAGCCGCATGAGCAAAAGCGATTTTGAAAAAGAAGCAAAAAAAGAGCTGAAAAAGAAAAAAACTATTCAGAAAGATACTGAACAAGAAGTTTTTAGATTGCTTCAGGAAGCAAACAAAGAAATCACAGCAACGCTAGCTGGAGCTCCAACTGATTATCAGCAATGGTCATTAAGTAATTTGCAGAAATCTATTGCTGTTGTTACTGACGAACTCGGAGAAAACTTGGCAAGTTCAGCTACTAAAGGAGCTAGTGATTCCTGGAATGCTGGAATTGGTTTGGTTGATAATTCAATTAATGCGGCAACTGGTATAAATTTGGCTGCTAATTTGCAACAAATTGACACTAAGCAGTTGATGTCGATGAGAACCTTTTTAACGGATCGTATGAAAGATGTCAGTAAACAAGCAGCTCAACGCATTAACAGCAATTTGGGGCTGGTAATGATAGGTGCTAAAACACCATTTGAAGCTGTTTCTAATGTAAAGACAATTTTAAATGATAAAGCAGGCTCTAGAGCAAGGACAATATTAAATACTGAACTAGGGCGAGCATATTCGTGTGCTTGCCAAGAACGAATGGCTGATGCAGCTGAAGCTATCCCTAAGCTAAAAAAGCAATGGAGGCGTTCTGGACGTGTTAACAGCAGACATGATCACGATCTTGCTGATGGACAGGTCGTTGATGTTGATAAGCCCTTTATTGTAGGTGGACATGAGTTAATGTATCCAAGGGATCCTAAAGCTCCAGCATCACAAACAGTTAATTGTGGGTGTGTTGCTTTGCCATATATGGAAGATTGGGAGATGGCTCACCCAAAGAATAAGCCGTTTAGCGATGAAGAGCTTTTCAAAAGCCAAGAAAAAAGAGAGGTTAAAGGCGTTAGAGCTGATTCTTTTGCTAATTGGGCAGAAAGAATAACAAGCGGTAAATTAAATGCCGCAGGTAATTCTGAAACAATCGGGCAAATACCTAGTTCTGTTAAATCTTTTTTAATTCGTAAAAATGTTGATTTAAAAAGCTTTGATGTTGGTGTATCTGACAAGCAGATTTTGCATATGGCAAGATCAGCTAAAGCAAAAAGAGGAGCCGCTCTTTCTATGTCTGATATAAAAAATATACCAGAACATATTGATCACCCTAAGGCTATTTTGTGGGATAAGAGATCAAAAGATCCGTCTTTGGTCTATATTTTTGATATTAAAGACAGTAATAAATTTGGAAAACTGGCAGTAAAACTTAATGACAAAGAAAAGCGTAATAAACCAAGCAAGCATAATTGGATAGCAACCGGCGGGAAAGTTGAGCATACTAATATTAGATCTGATGTTTATGAGGTAATTGTAGGAGAAATATAGTCGTTATGGGGGGACGCAACCCCTTAACCCGATCAGCCTGTATAATTGCTTATACTACTGCCTGCGACCATTAACGGCTGCAGTGTTGAACCCGACTTCTCAACGTGCATAACGACTATTGATATAATTATATATTATAAAACAAAAAATGTCGAGCCTCTAAAAAACGCACACACAAGCTTGTTATTATAAAAAGGCTATGTTATATCATTTTTAATTAAGTTTCGCATATAAATACGTTTAATACCCGTTTAACGGCGATATTTTAATCTTATATTAATCGTATAAATTCAATTCCAAAAAAATCTAAAACATAAAATAAGGGTTTACCCCTGACATTTGACACACTTATTTTACAATAATTGTTATTTCATAATCGTTCTGTCAGTTGATCTTAATTTTGCTGAAAGGACGGGAAATGTCAAAAAATACTGATGAAACCAAAAAAACTGAAACTGTAGAAGAAAACAAGTTTGATCTTACCAAAGATGATCTGAAGCTGTTTGATTTTGTAAAAGTCGCAGTTGTCAAAACAGAAAAAGACGACAAGGGTAAGCTTGTAAAAAAAGTTTACAACGTGCCTTTGACGTTAGAGCTAATTTTTTCCTTTAAAGAATTAGGGGAAGATATTGTTATTGTTACGATTGATGGCAAAAAATACAAGGCTAAAAAACAGGTGAGAAAATGAAAAAAAGCTGTTTTTTAGAAGCCAAAACAAATGATAAAGCTGGGGCTTCAAGCTTTTTAATAAGAGTTATCAAGGCAGGATTATCGGGCAATAAAAATTATTATTCTGACGCCCTGCTTAAAGAAGCAGTTTCTATGTTTGATAACATTAGAGTGTTTGAAAAATCTGATGCAGAACACTTAAAATCTGCGGGCAAAGACGTCCGCAATCTTATTGGACGTCTAACTAATCCAAAATTTATTGAAGGAACAGCAAAAGATGCAGGAGAAATTCAAGCAACTTTTGAACTTCTTCAACCTAATGGTGATGTTGCAATTAAATTGAGGGAAGCCTTTGAACGCAATATGACTGATTTGTTTGGCTTTTCTATCGATGCAGATGCTCTTGCTCGCACAAAATCCTTAAACGGACAGAGAATAAGAGAAGCAGCCAAGTTTAAAAAAATTAATTCCGTTGACCTTATTGTCGAGCCTGGAGCTGGTGGCGGCATTGTCAACTTTATTGAAGCACAAAATGAAGAGGAACAAGATATTATGAAAAAAGCTGATATCATTAAATTGTTAGAAGCAAAAAGCCCAAATGTCTTAAAAGGGAAAGACATCGAGGCCTTAACAGATGAAGAAGTTAATACATTGTTGACAGAGGCTCTTTCTTCAGAGAAAGAACCTGAAAATAAAAGCAATGAAACAGAGCAGAAAACTGAGAATTTTCAAGAAGCATTAAGTGATGCAGTTAATGACGCTGTTAAAATGATTGAAGCAAAAGCTTCTATGAAAGAGCTGATTGCTGATAGTACGCTTCCTAAAGAAGCTAAGGAAAAACTCCGCAAGCAATTTTCTAGTATGGAAAAGTTTACCGAAGCTCAGGTTGAACAAGCTATTAAAGATGAACGTGAGTATCTTTCCAAGTTTACCGAAGCTGGTAAAATTTCAGGTCTTGGAGACACTGCTGTTACCAAAGATCAGTTTGAAAAAACCTCTGATCGATTAGACGCCTTTTTTGATGTTGAACATAAAGAACACCGTCATGCTTTATCATTTAAGGAAGCTTATATTGACATTACGGGTGATAAAAAGGTTACGGGACGTTTTTCTGATTGTTCTCAAGCTAGATTAACTGAAGCATTAAATTCATCATCTTTTGATGATGCTCTTGGGAACGCAATCACCAGAAGACTTATTGCTGATTATCGTCAAGCATCACAATATGATATTTGGAAAAAACTCATTGGATCTCCTGTTCCTGTAAATGATTTTAGATCACAGGAAAGAGTAAGAATTGGTGGTTATGGCGATGTCCCTGCCGTTACTGAAGGCGCTGATTATTCAGCTCTAACATCACCTTCAGATGAAAAGTCAACATATGCCGTTTCTAAACGAGGCGGATTAGAGACAATTACGCTTGAAATGATTAAAAACGATGATGTTGGAGCTATCCGCCAAATTCCAACAAAATTATCAAGAGCTGCAAAAAGAACTTTATGCAAGTTCGCATTAGATTTTATTAAGGATAATCCAGCTATTTATGATGGCGTTAACCTGTTTCATGCAGATCATGGCAATTTAGGATCTGAAGCTTTAACTAAAACAGCTTTGGCAGCTGGCAGACTAGCAATGTTAAAACAAGCTGAAGCTGGTTCAAACGAGCCATTAGGCATAGGTCCCAAATGTATTTTTGTAAGTCCCGATAATGAAGAAACAGCGGTTGATTTGTTCAGAAGAAACACAGAAAACGACAAAAATTTTGTTCAGTCATTATCATTAGAAGTTGTGCCTGTTTTTTATTGGACTGATGTTAACGATTGGGTGCTAACCGCGGATCCATTAGATCTTCCTTTTATGGAATTAGGCTTTTTAGACGGTCAAGAAGAACCAGAGATCTTTGTCCAGGATAATCCAACCTCAGGTTCGATGTTTAGTGCAGATAAGATTACATACAAATTGCGTCATATCTACGGAGGTTCAATCTTAGATTATCGTGGCTTATTTAAAAGTGTTGTAGCCAACTCTTAAGTGTGCATTTAACGAGGTTTAAAGGTATGTTAGACGATTATCAAAAATTAGTTACGGCTCTTGTTAGAGACCAAGATGATTTGTTATCTGAAGATGACATTAATCTTGCAATAGGGTTTGCTATAACTAGATATTCGTCTGACAGACCAAAAACTGAACTGTCTGAGCAAGAAGTTAATAATAACATTACTGATTTGCCAGATAACTGGATTGCTAATTTTTCAAGAGTTGCAGGCGTTGAATATCCCGCAGGTCTTGTGCCACCTTCTTTTATACCTATTGCCAGAACTTCAATATATGAAGGTCTTAGCGGTCAAAAAATAATGCTAAGTGGTATAAATGATGGCTCTATTGTTAGGTTGCATTATACATCGCTTCATAAAGTAACTGAAACGATTGATACAATAACAATCTCTGACAGGGAAGCTGTTGCAAATTGGGCGGCGGCCTTGTTGCTTGATCAATTAGCGAATTCTTTCGCAGGTGATACGTATTCAACAATACAAGCTGATACTATTGATCATGCTAATAAGAGCAGAGATTATGGCAGTAGAGCTAAGTATTGTCGTAGTAACTATTTTAATCACCTAGGAATTGATAATAAACGCAATGCAGCAGCAGGAACAGTTGTAACAATTCAATCAACTGATAGTGTGGGCTGTGACCGTCTTCTTCATTATCAAAATAGGAGGCGACCATGAGTGATGTTATAAATCTAGAAATACAGCGTCAAAACTGGGAGAAGTTTTCCAAAGCTTTAGCAAAATCTCCTGAGGAAATAGGCAAACAGTTAGCTGCTGCTATATGGCAAGCAGAAATGCTTTTGCAAAGAGAGACTGTTGAAAAAACGCCGACAGGAGTTTCTAGGGGGGCAGGCTTAAGAGCAAGCATAATATCTGAAAAACCACAAATTATGTCTGATCAAATTATTGGCTCTGTCGGAACTTCTTTAAATTATGCAGTACCAGTAGAACTTGGGACTAAACCTCACCGCCCTCCTGTAGCGCCGATTATGGAATGGGCTAAATATAAACTTGGAGTAACTGAGCCTGAGGCGATAAGAATTGGTTATGCTATTGCAAACAAAATAGCAAAAAAAGGGACGGAAGGATCTTTTATGTTTAAACAAGCTTTTGAGAAGAATCAAAAGCAAGTAGATGCCCTATTAAATAAGGCATTAAATAAGGTTTTAAGAGGGCTTGAATGATGAGTGAAATTATTCGTAATGCCATTAAAGCCAAATTAGAAACGGTAATAACAGCCGAGGTTGGCAAAGTTCATGCTCATGAAAGATATTCTAAAAGTCATAATGAGCTAAAAGAATTATTTACGTTAGATAAAGTTATTTGCGGATTTTTTATTCGCAGAGTAAGACGCCAAGAGACCATATACACCTCGACCAGAAACAAAGTTGCGACGACTTGGGAAATAAGGGGCTATGCATCTTTTATCGATGAAGAACAAAGCGAAATTAAATTCGACAATTTGATTGATGATGTCGCAATATCTTTTCGTAATGACAACACTTTAGGCGGTATTGTTGAAAATCTTGGAGATGATGCTACAGGCATTCAGCTAGAAGATAGCGGGCCAGTTCTTTTTGCCAGCATATTGTGCCATGGCGTTCGTTTGAGCCTAACTACTAATCATTATGAAGAAATATCTGATCAAACTGATGAATTGCAAGATTTTAACAGTGCAAATGTGAAGTGGGACATTCCACCTCACAACCCTGAAATTATAGATGCAGTCGATAACATAAATTTGGAGGAATAATGTCTAAAATTAAAATAAAACCCAAAGCAGGAACAAGAGTTCTTGATCCAACAACAACTCCACCATCACCTCTACCTCAAGAGGGCAAAGAAGTAGAACGTAACACTTATTGGTTACGCAGGCTTCAAGACGGTTCTGTTGTAGAAGTTAGTAAAATTCTTAAAAAGAAGGAAGGATAAAAAATGTCAATCTCTTTCAACGAAATTCCAAACAACCTAAGAGTGCCTTTTTGCTATATGGAATTTGATGCTTCAAAAGCGCAGCAAGGCTCTTCTCAAATGCCGTATAAAATTTTGGTAATTGGCCAAAGATTATCAAGTGGCAGTATTCCAGCCCTTACGCCAACAAGAGTAACGGCAAAATCAAAAGCTGCTCTATATTTTGGTAAAGGTTCAATGTTAAGCCATATGCTCGAAAGTCTTATTGAAAATAATGACTTTACCGAAACTTACGCTGTGGCTCTTGATGATGATGCCGCCGGTGTTGCCGCAACGGGAAGCATAACAGTTGCAGGGACAGCAAGTGCATCAGGAACAATTTATTTATACGTCGCAGGAAGAAGGGTAAAAGTTGCGGTTTCAGCAACTCAAACTGCTGAGGAAGTAGCAGCCAATATTGTATCAGCTATTAATGCTATTACGACTTTGCCTTTAACGGCTGCTGTTGATGGAACAACGGCTGAGAAAGTTAATCTAATTGCACGTCATAAAGGTTTGTGCGGTAATGAGGTTGATCTAAGAGATAATTATTACAGTGGGGAAGAGTTACCAGCTGGATTAACTCTTACTTATGTAAGTATGAATGGTGGAACTTCTAATCCAGATGTAGCTACGGTTTTTGCCGCTATCGGTGATACACAATATAATATTATTGCGATGCCTTATACAGATAGTTCAAATTTAGCAGAGTTAAAAGATGAACTTACGGATCGTTGGGGACCATTAACAATGAATGACGGTATGGCATTTGCTGCAGCAAATGGTACTCATTCAGAACTTGGAACGCTTGGTGACAGCCATAATCATCAAAACTTATCTATTATGTCAGCCGCAGGAAGTCCTACACCTGCGTACGAATGGGCTGCTGTTGTGGCTGGGGTTACGGCTTATTATTCTAATATTGACCCTGCAAGGCCTTTACAAACACTTGCTTTAAGTGAAATCTTAGCACCTTTAGAAAATGATAGATTCACATCACAGGAAAACAATCTCTTATTATATGATGGAATTTCGACAACTTATGTAAATTCAGACGGCAAAGTTTGCATACAAAGGTTAATTACAACGTATAAAGAAAACTCCGCAGGAGCTGATGACACAGCTTATCTTGATGTTGCAACAGTGCTAACTCTTAGCTATTTGAGATATGATTATCGCAATTATCTTATGAGAAAATACCCAAGACATAAACTAGCAAGTGATGGCACTAGATACGGCGCTGGCCAAGCTATTGTTACGCCTAAAACAATTAAGGCTGAGACTATTGCTTGGTTTAAGCAGATGGAAACCAAAGGTCTAGTTGAAGGCATTGATCAATTTAAAACTGATTTAATCGTTGAGCGTAACGCTGATGATGCAAATAGATTAGATATCTATCTGCCACCAGACCTTGTCAACCAGATGAGAGTATTCGCTGTGCAGGCTGGATTTAGAGTTTAGTTCTAATTTTTTAAAACAATGAGAGAGGATATTTGATGTCAAACGCAAGAGCAGGAACAATCTATCTTAAAGTTGATGGCACTTTAAGGGATGCCAAGGGTGATTTTACCTATAATTTAGGGAAGTCCAAAAGAGAAGCCATAATCGGAGCCGATGGAGTGCATGGCTATAAAGAAACGCCTCAAGTACCTTTTATTGAAGGTGCAATTACAGATGATTCAGATTTGGATTTAGCAAATTTTGTTACTCAAGATGATGTAACCGTAACTTTAGAGCTTGCAAATGGCAAAACCATTGTTTTAAGCGATGCTTGGTATGCAAGTGAAGGCGATGTAACAACGTCTGAAGGCGAAATAAAAGTTCGCTTTGAAGGTTTAAACGCGGAGGAAATTTAGATGAAATACCCTTTAAAAAAACCGATAACGGTAGCAGACAAAAAAATTGAATATCTTGAAATTAGAGAAAATATAATTGGCGCTGATATGAAAGGCGTTAAAATTAGTAAAGACGGAGAAATTGATTTTGCAGTAATGTTAACTTTGATCTCTCATTTGTCGGCTCAACCTCCAGCAATTATAGATAAAATAGATATAGTAGATCTTTTTCCATTAATAGAGAAAGTAAGTGATTTTTTATCTCCTTCCCAGGAGACTGGGAAGACGCAATAGAACTACTTGCGGGAAGCCCTTTTTATATAGCTCCATCGGAGCTAATGAAAATGACGGCAGCAGATTTATTGTTTTGGGTAGAGCGAGCATCTAATCGAATAAAAAAGGAAAATGCTAAATGAAAGTAAATCACAATCTAGGAATAGTGATTAAAGCGATTGATAAAGCAACGGGACCGCTGCAAAAAATTAATCGTACAATTTCGCGCGTTCAAGCTCCTTTTAAAAAAATTGGAAGTTCGCTCTCAAATGTTGTTGATGCTTCTGGATTTAGCAAATTACAAACAGGATTTGCGGGATTAAATTCTGGTATGTCAAATGTTATGAATAAAACAGGAGCTTTGGCAACTAAGTTTACATTGCTAGGGGGTACAGCTGGTTTTGCTTTTAAAAAGCTATTTGTTGATACCGCTTCTCAGTTTGAGCAATTTTCTACCATTTTGACAACGTTGCTTGGTAGTTCTGACAAGGCTGATAAAGCGATGGACTGGGTAAGTAATTTTGCTGCAAAAACGCCGTATGAGTTAGATGAAGTAACAGAAGCTTTTGTAAAACTTAAATCTTACGGAATTGATCCTCAAGCTGGAGCTTTAAAATCTGTTGGTGATGCGGCTGCAGCTATGGGCAAGCCTTTATCACAAATGGTTGAAGCTTTGGCAGATGCTCAATCTGGTGAATTTACGCGTTTAAAAGAAGCCATTGGCGGAACTTTTCAGACGGTTGGCAATAATATTGCTTATAGTTTTGTTGATAAAGATGACAATGAAAGAACTTTCGCTGCGGCTAAAAATGATGCAGTTGCTCTACAAAAAATGGTTTTAAAGGCTTTTGAGGCAAAAGGCTATACTGGTGCTATGGATAATCTTTCTGGAACATGGAGCGGAATGTTATCCAACCTTGCCGATATTTGGACAAGATTTGCTAATTTAGTTATGAGTTCTGGCGTCTTTGATTTTATGAAAGGTAAGCTTTCAGGAATTTTACAAAAACTAAATGAAATGTCAGATAACGGCAAACTCAAACAACTAGCAGAAACTTTTGGGCAAAAGCTTGTTGTCGCTCTTTCTGCAACTTGGGAGGCATTAAAACAAATATCAGCAGCTTTTATGTCATTAATTAATGTGATGCCTAAAATAGCCAATTTTGTTGGCGGATGGGGTAACTTATTAAAGATTGTTGCTCTTGTTATGGCTGGACCATTGTTAGCTGCAATCGCAGGATTAATTGCAGCGGTTGTAAATTTGGGTATTGCTATAGGTTTTACTCCGATTGGCTGGTTCTTGGCAGGTATGGCAGCAATTGCTGCAATATCAATTTTAGTCATTAAAAAGTGGCAGGCTATAAAAGATTTTTTTGCATCTTTTGCTGAAGCTTTTGCAAACGGTCCTCTTATCGGAATTATCAATTTAATTGCTGGTTTAATATATACTTTAACAGGCATTGATCTCTTTGAGATTGGCAGAAAAATTATGTCATCTCTTAAAGACGGAATGGTTGCAGCTTGGCAAAAAATGACTGAATGGCTGCAAAAAGCAGCTGAAGGTTTCATGAATCTTATACCTGACAGTTTCAAAACTACACTTGGAATAGATAAAACAATTCAAAAAACTAACGCAAATAAGGTTTATACAGGTGCTTCAAATTTTATGAATAAATATAATACATCGCAAGCTGTTAAGACCGAGGTTGTTATAAAAGCTGAAAATTTGCCTAAAGGAATGCAGGTCTCGACAGGGAAAACTCAAGCAACTAGCACAAAACTAGATTTAGGATACTCAATGGCAGGTGCGTTATGAGTTGGAAGAGCAAATTAAAAACAGCTTCTTTTAAGGGTGCAAAATTTTCTGTAACCAGTTCTGATAGTGAATTTGGCAGACGGTTCCAACACTTTGAATACCCTAATAGAGATAAAGGATATATTGAAGATTTGGGACAAAAAGATTCTAATTTTACCTTAGAAGCTTTTGTTGTTGGTAAGGATTATATGTCCTTGAGAGATAAGCTTATAAGCGTTTGTTCATCAAAAGGACCAGGAGAATTAATTCACCCATATTTAGGAACCAAAACGGTTACTTGTTCATTTTTAAGGACAAGAGAAAACTCAGACGAAGGCGGTGTTGCGAGGATAAGTTTGAGTTTTATTGAGGCTGGGGAAAAAGAACAGCCATCATCTAGTATTAACACTCAAAAATCTGTATATGGTGCTGGAAATGAATCAATATTAGTTTCTTCAGCTGATTTTATTGATAATTTTAAAATTAATGGATTGCCTTCTTTTATTAGCGAAAATGCGGTAGCGCAAATAGATGCCGCAGAAACATTAATATCTAACGTAATTAGTGTAAAAACAGGCTCACCTATTTCGTTATTAACAAATTATGCGTCAGAAGACTATACAACGGCTTCAGATTTTTGTTCTAAAATAACAAGTTTATTCAGTAATTTTACTGCCAATTCATCTTCAAATGGCTCTTCAACAACGTCATCAAGCGAGACTTCATCAACGAATGATACGTCTTCAACGACTGCTGAAAATGAATATAAGGCCGCTAAAGCTTTATTAAATTATTCAGCAACATCAACAATAGTTGTTTCTTCAGTAACAACAACAGGAAGTACTCTTAATACCAATACTCAAGCTATTAACGATTTAATAGTTCGTAATGCAACTGTAGTTGCGGCCAAAATTTCAACAGAAATAGAATTTACATCATATGATGAAGCTGTTGCTATACGTGATGAAATCATCGAACAAATCAATAATATAATGGAAAAGACAACCTCAGATGATGTTTACACGGCGTTTGCAAAATTAAAGACAACAGTTAATCAAGACATAACAAGCAGAGGGGCAAACTTAGCTAAGATAGAGAATTTCTCACTTAATAAATCTTTGCCTTCTTTAATTGTTTCCTATAACCGCTATGGTTCTATTGATTATGCTGAAGATATAGCTTCTCGCAACAATGTTGCAAATCCGCTTTTTGTACCAGGTGGTGAAATTCTGGAGGCTTTATCGTCATGAGTGAAGTAGCTTCTTTATATATTAATAACAACATTTACAGTGGCTGGACCAGCGTTTCAATAGAACGTTCTATTGAAACTATATCAGGAGGTTTTGATTTATCATTATCTGATCGTTGGTCTGGGCAAGCTGTTCGCTGGGCAATAAAACCAGGAGACGCTTGTGAGGTTAGACTTGATAATGAAGTTGTAATTACGGGATATGTTGATGATGTTAATCCTGATATATCTTCTGATAGTTACACTGTTTCAGTATCTGGCCGTGATAAAACAGGAGATTTAGTTGATTGTTCGGCAATTCATTCTCCTGATGAATGGTCTAATCTTTCATTGCAAGAGCTTGCCACAAAAATAGCTGCTCCTTTTGGTATAAATGTAAAAGTAAATGATACTACAGGATCCAATTTTGAAAAGTTTAAAATCCAGCAAGGAGAACCAGCTTTTGAGGCGATAGACCGTCTTTGTAAAATGCGGGCGATAATGCCAATATCTGATGGCAAAGGTAATATAATAATAACTAGAGCTGGAACTGCTACAGCTAGCGAAGCACTGGTTGAAGGCAAGAATTTACTTAATATTTCGCCTAGATTTACACATAGAGAACGCTTTTCTCAATATACAGTAAAAGCTCAAGCTCCTGGCCTTGATGGAATGTCAGCAGAAGATTCCGCTCAAGTTGTAGGAACAGCTAAAGATAATGGCATTTTAAGATATAGGCCATTAATGATTATTGCTGATGACAATGCCAACGGTGTTTCTGCATCAACAAGAGCAGGCTGGGAAGCAACGGTTAGAGCAGCAAGAGCTACAACATTTAATGTATCTGTTCAGGGGTGGAAAATGAACAATGGTAAATTGTGGCCAATAAATGCTCTAACGCAATTTACAAGTGATACCCTTGGCATAGAAAAACAAACCTTGCTCATTGTTTCGACTAATTTTTCTAAAGATGAACAAGGTACTAGAACCAACATGGTTTTGACACGCCCTGATGCTTATTCTTTGATTTCGGAAGTCAAAAAAGGGAAATCTGGCAGTGCTTCTGGTTTACCTGCAAATACAGAATATGTGAAAGGGTAGTTGTATGACAAATATTATGCATATGATTAATAAAGCAACAGCTGTTTTACGACAAAGAGTAATGTTAATGGTTGCTCGTGGTGTTGTTCAGTTGATTAATGATAAATCTGGCATACAAAATATTCAAGTAACGCTTCTGGCTGATGAAATAAGAGATAATGTTGAAAGGTTCCAAAATTATGGCTTTTCTTCCGTTCCTTTGTCAGGAGCTGAAGCCGCAGTTGTTTTTGTAGGCGGTAATAGAAGTCATGGGCTTGCTATTGCTATTGATGATCGCCGTTATAGGTTAAAAAACTTAGCAGCTGGAGAAGTTGCTATATATACAGACGAAGGCGACAGTATAACACTTAAACGAGGCAAAATTATTAATGTAAATACTGAGACATTGAATATAACAGCTTCAAATTCCGTTAATTTTACAACTCCATCCATAAATACAACAGGTTTAATAAAAGCAGATGGCGATATTACAGATAATAGCTCGTCAAACACCAATAGTATGTCAACAATGCGGGATATATATAATACGCACACTCACCCTGAAAATAATTTAACAAGCGGTTCAACAGATGTACCTAATGAGGTTATGTCATGAGCGATGTAGGAATTATTTTTGACACTTCAACTCTAACAGGAGATATCCAAGTTGTTGATGGCGACTTGGCAGTTGATAGCACGTTAAAAACAGCGGTAATACTCTCTTTATTTTCTGATCGAAGGGCAGATGATACAGATGAAAGACCTAAAGGTAGCAGTTATCGAGGCTGGTGGGCTGATGCCTTAGGATCTGATAAATTTGGAAGCAAGTTATGGCTATTAGCTAGAGCAAAACATACCGAAGAAACGAGAAGCAGAGCAGAAGATTATGCCAAACAGGCTTTAGAATGGCTCATTGATGATGAAATAGCTGCTTTAGTAGAAGTTACAGCTGAATGGTTATCTCAAGAAATATTGGCGATTGAAGTGGTCATAACTAAAGGAGATGGAACGGTTGAAAATTATCAATTTAGCAACATATGGGAGGAAATAATCAATGGCATATAGTCGCCCTACATTATCAGAAATTGTTGAAAGCATAGATGCTGATTTAACGTCTCGCCTTGCTGAAACCGATACATTGCTAAAACGTTCCATATTATATGTTATTTCGCGTGTTTTGGGTGGAGTTGCCTATTTGCTTTATGGCTTTGGCGAGTGGATTTCAAAACAGATAATTCCAAGGACTTCTGATGAAGAAAATTTAAAGTTACATGCTTCTTGGTGGGGAATTACTCAAAAACCAGCGACAGCAGCGGAAGGATATGCAATCTTTTCAGGCGTTGAGAATAGCATAATTCCTGCTGGTTCATTACTAAAGTCAACGAGCAATGGCTTACAATATAGTGTGAATGCTGACGCAACAATATCGGGTAGCAGTGTTCAAACTATGGTTACCTGTATAACCGTTGGAGTTGACGGCAATTTAGATGCTGGCAGTTCATTAAGTATGATATCACCGATAGCAGGTGTAAACTCTTCTGTTACTGTAGCAAGTGAAGGCATAACTTCAGGCACAGATAAAGAAAATATAGATAGTTTATTATCAAGACTAGAAAATAGGGTTCAATCACCTCCGCATGGTGGAAATGAGGAAGATTATGTGACTTGGGCAAAGGAAGTTTCTGGTGTAACTAGGGCATGGGTTTTTCCTAAAGAAATGGGAGATGGAACGGTTACTGTTAGATTTGTTATGGACGACAAAGAAGATACATTGATACCAACAGAAATTGAAGTTCAAAAAGTTCAAGAATATATAGATGATGCAAGACCTGTTACAGCAGATGTATATGTTGTAGCTCCTGTAGCAGTTCCCATTAATTTCACAATAAATATCAGCCCCTCAACAGTCGCAGTTAAAAGTGCGGTAATTGCTGAAATCAAAGAGCTTTTTATAAGAGAAGCAGAACCAGGTAAGGTAATCCTTAAATCTCATATCGATGAAGCAATATCTATCGCAACAGGAGAAGAAGATCACAAAATTGTAAGTCCAACAGAAGATATAAGCGTTGAAACTGGTGAAATTGCTACCTTTGGAACAATAACTTGGGGGGCTATGGAATAATGGTTAGTAAAGCTAATATTCAAGATTATGTATCAGCTGAACAATCACTATTGCCTAGTGGTTCGGCGTGGAATACTGAAAGTTCTTCAACGTTAACAAAATTACTAACAGCATTAGCAGAAACGTGGGTTCGTATTCATAATAAATTTTGCAGAATAAGAGACGAAGCTGATCCAAGAAACACTCTAGAATTATTAGAAGACTGGGAAACTTTTTGTGGGCTTCCTGATAAATGTTCTTCAGCAGTCTCAACGACGTTACAAGAGCGTCGAAAAGCCCTAGTTAATCATCTAACAGCAAGAGGAAGCCAGAGCATATCTTTCTTCAAAAATATTGTAAAAACGCTTGAATATTCAGCGGACATAAAAGAATACAGGCCGTTTATTGCAGGAATATCTAAATGTGGTGATGTTTTAGAAGGAGCTCCTAATAATAGACACCATTGGAGAGTTACTATAAATGAGCCAAGGTTGACAAGCTTTAGATGCGGAGCAAGTCAAATTGGCGATAAGTTAGGAAAAATCACTTATGCCAGTGATTTAGAATGTGTACTGGATAGATTAAAACCAGCTCAAACCGTTTTACATTTTGAATATAAAGGAGAATAAATATGAAATACCAACCACCAGTTGGCGGTAGTGATGATGCTAGTTATGTTGATGCTAATCCATCAACAGGAGTTGAAGGCTCGCCTGTGCCAGCCGCCGCTATTGAATACCCTATGCGAGAAATTATCAATGTTATTGAGGCTGCGGGATTAACTCCAAGCAATGAAGAGTTGGATCAATTAAAAACCGCAATTCTGGCAATTATAAATGCTAATATGCCAAGCAACCTAGGAACCGCTGCGGGCTATAATGTCGGTTCAGAAAACGGAGAACTGCCGACGAATGCAATAGTTAGCGCTGATTTAGCAACAAAGCTCGATAAAGCTATGGTTAGAAATATGATAACAACCGCTGATATTTCGAGTGTTGATGCCAATAATATATATTGGTTTTTTAACACAACATCTCAAGGGGCTCGAACATTAACTATCAGCGATGCAGATTTGGAAGTTGGAGAGAAAATTATAATTAGCCGTTATAATACAGGGGCTGCAACTTTAGTTCTTAATGATGTTAATGCTCTGTTAAACGGCGTTTATTATGCCGCTGGTAGTTCAATTTCTTTAGAGAAATATGAATCATTTGAGGTTGTAAAATATCACACATCAAACGTATGTATTATTGGACAACGTCGCCCCGCTACACAGGTTGAAGCAGATGCGGGAACAGATGATGTCTTTCCAATAACATCGCTAAAGCTTTCTCAAATATTGTCAGATTTGCCAAAATATGATGGCGTTGCACCAGTTACAGACAAAGTCAAGGCCACAACATATATTGCAGAGACGGTTGGAATATTGGTTATAACTGTTGCTAATTACAATGGAGCTGCGACGATAAAAATTGGAGCAACGGAAGCTTCAATCACAGTCGCGACAGTACAGGCAACAGGCTATGTGTATAACCAAGCAGCGGCAGCACTTGTCCCAAAAGGATATAGATATCAAGTTGATTATTCGGGGACCGTTAATATTGTTTGGCAACCATTAAATTAAAGGGGAAAAATTATGATACAAGGTTATACAACAAAAAATGCTAGTATTGTCAGGTTTTTTGAGATTAAAAACTTGGATACAATAGCAAGTCAGGACGAAGAAATGGTCATCATAGAAGATAGAGCCGAGTTTGAGCTAATCCGAAACACATATTTTCAACAAGAAAAATATAATAATCACGACATTCAGGCATTGTCTGATAGACAGCAGGAATATAGAGAGTTAAACGCAACTTTACTTGGTCTTGTTCAGATCGGGGAAGCTACACAAGAAGAATATGAAAATGCCTGCAACGCAATCAAAACGACATATCCTAAATTAGAAGAAATGACACTTGAACAAAAACAAACAATGTATCCGCTTTTAAATTTAACTTAAATAATGTTTTTTTGCCCTGTTTTTTAAAAAAAGACGGGGCTTTGGTGCTGTAACACCTCAGCCGAAAGTGTTGTGACTTTCATGTTTTTTAAACACCCGTCTTATCTCATGCACGAGACGGAACAACAATGGAACAAAATAACTATGAAAGCAACAAATTTTGATGAAGTAAAACCAGTGATACCAGCCGCACCTTACGTCGGAGGCAAGAAAAACCTAGCCAAAACGATAATTTCTAGGATTGAAAATATTCCACACAAGCTATATGCCGAGCCGTTTGTTGGTATGGGCGGTGTCTTTTTAAGACGAAGACTCGCTTCAAAGTCGGAAGTTATTAATGACATCAATGGAGAGGTCTATAATTTTTTTCGGATACTTCAAAAACATTACCCTTATTTTATGGATATTCTTAAATTCAGACTAGCAAGCCGCAAAGAGTTTGAGCGACTTTTGAAAGAAAAGCCCGAAACGCTAACAGATTTAGAGCGTGCCGCAAGATTTTTATATCTGCAAAGAACGGCTTTTGGAGGTAAAGTTACAGATCAGCATTTCGGCATTACTACAAGCAGAAGTTCGAGGTTTGATATAACAAAACTAGGGCCTATGCTCGATGACCTTCATTCAAGGTTATCAGGGGTTGTTATCGAGTGCCTACCATATCAAGACTTTATTCCTCGTTATGATCGAGCAGAAACACTATTTTACTTAGATCCTCCATATTATAATTGTGAGGATTACTACGGTAAAAATGTATTTAATAAAGATGATTTTGAGCGTTTAGCGGAGCTTTTAAGTGTCATTAAAGGCAAGTTTATAATGTCGTTAAATGACACTCCTGAAGTTCGTAAAATCTTTAAGAATTTTGAAATTAATAGCGTTGACTGTCGCTATACCCTATGCGGAAGTCCAAAATCTAGCATATTCAAAGAGGTGATAATCGAAGGAGGTGGTAAATATGCCATAGCGGCTTAAAATCCGCTGAAAAATAGCAGAATAGTTTTAATGTTTTACAAACTACAACCAGAGGTGATAATATTGTCTCTGGTTTAGTTAATGATATTAAGGTGTGATATGGAAGAGAAAATATTTGAAATAAATCTAGATTTGAATAGAACAGTATATATGAAAGGAAAGTCTACCGAACATTATGAAATAGTGTTAGTTGACGCAAAGAAGTTCTTAAACAATGCAAACATTGATAGTAGATGTTCGAATATTTTAGGAGATAACGTAAGTGGACATTACTATAAATGGAAATATAGGTTTGCAGAAGCAGGTTTCTTTTATGGTATTAAAAATCCAGTTCCTTCAGGAAATTTAAACTATTTTTTGAAAAATGAACCCTTTAAAACAGAAAAAAAGTGTAAAGAAGTTATATTAGATTTTTTTCTAAAAAGAAAAAGGCAAGTTAAAGCCAACCAAAACTTGGTATGCGGATTTGGAGATGGGGCAACAAGAACTCATTTCTTATTATTAAATGAGGCAGAATATTTCCCTATTTTATGTGATCGCACATCGGCAGAAAATTTTAGAAGCGATTTTGGGTATAATGGAAAAGTGGAGCTTTTAGATGGTTGTTATAAGATTGTTAGAAAATAACCTTTAACTCCATATTTAATAGCATCTTTACATGCAAAACTACTTGGCGCAATATGTAAAACTACTTGGCGCGCTACAAAAAGGATACGTTTTTTTATAAAAATATTACCTAGGTGCAGAACTTAATGGGTTTTAAACTAAAAAAGCCTAGCTCGAAAGCTAGGCTTTAAAATGGCGGAGGGGGTGGGATTCGAACCCACGGTGGGCGTAAACCCACGCCGGTTTTCAAGACCGGTGTATTCAACCACTCTACCACCCCTCCAAAGGATGATGTGATTTGTTATAAACTAATTCAAAAAAAACAAAAAGCAAGAAAAATTTGCTCATATAGCAATTATTTTTTTGATAATGTTCTAAACTTAATGGTATAAATGTCATTAAATAGTTCTTAATCGTTACATTAGGAGAAAAAATATGGCTAAAGAAAAAAAAGAAACCGAAGAAAACAAAGTAGAAAAAGAAGAAGAAACTAAAAAAGAAAGCAACTCAGAAAAAGATGAAAGCAAAAAAGAGACTAAAAGCACTTGCTCTAAAGAAGATCCTATGAAGGAAATTAAGGAAAAAGCAGAATCTCTTTTTAATGTTTTTGCAGGAAAAGCTAAAGAACAAGTTCAAAAAGCTCAAGAGCTTGCCGAAAAGCATCAGGTTAAAGAAAAATTTGTAAAAGGTCTTGTCGTTTTAAGCAGCAAACTTAATGAAAAAGCTTTGGAGTTAGAAAAAAAAGTCAATGAAACCAAACCTTCAGATGAAAAAGCTGAAGAAAAAGGTGAAGATAAAAAATAATTTTTATGAATTTATTTGCAATAATAAAAAACAGCATCGTTGTTATCTTTCTTAGTTGTTATTTTTTTGCAGGAAAAGCTTTTGCTGTTGAAGGTTTTGATGCTTGGCTTGCCGACTTCAAAAATGAGGCATTAGCAGCGGGAATTAGTTATGACACCGTTGATAATGTTTTATCTAAAGTCGTTTTTGAAGAAAGCATAATTGCCAAAGATCGTAAGCAGCCTGAATTTATTCGAACTTTTAAAAACTATATGGATATTGCTCTTGCAAAAGACCGAGTTGAGCAGGGTAAAACCATAATGAAAAAATATAGAACTTTGCTCAACAATGTTTATAAATTGTACGGCATTCCTCCGCAGTATATTGTGGCATTCTGGGGAATGGAAACTTTTTATGGCAAAAATTTGGGCGACATATCAATTTTTAATGCCTTAGCAACGCTTGCTTATGATCCTAGACGTTCAGATTTTTTCAAAAAAGAATTAATTTATGCCCTAAAAATTGTTGATAGCGGTTTTATGAAAGCCGAGCAAATGAAAGGTTCTTGGGCTGGAGCTTTTGGCAATTTTCAGTTTATGCCATCGACCTATCTAAATTATGCTGTAGACGCTGATAATGATGGTAAAAAGGACATTATTAATAGTCTGCCAGATGCTTTTTATTCGGCAGGAAATTATTTATCATCAATCGGCTGGAACAAAAAACAAGCTTGGGGAAGGCAGGTAAAACTGCCAAAGAACTTTGATTATTTCTTAACAGGAAACAAGATTCGTAAAAAGATAAATGATTGGGGTAATTTGGGAATAAAGAATATAAATAACTCCAAATTACCTACGTCTGATATAGAAACTTGGCTCTTAGTACCAGCTGGTTATCAAGGACCTGTTTTCTTTGTTTATGAAAATTTTGATATTATAATGCAGTGGAATCGCTCTTTTAATTATGCCTTAGCTATTGGACTTTTAGCTGATAATTTATCTGGGCGAAAATCTATGCTAAATCAGGCGTTAAAAGAAAAACCTATCAGTGTCCAAATTATAATCGCAATTCAGGATAAGCTCAAAGAATTAGGACTTTATGACGGCAGTGTTGACGGTAATCTCGGCAGTATAACCAAAAGTGCTATTCAAAATTTTCAAAAAAACTTCAAGCTTCCTGCTGATGGATATCCTTCGGATAAGGTTATAAAATTATTAACGGTTGATTCTTTAGCTCAAAATGATATAAAAAAAATACCGATACCACCGGTTAAGCCAAAAATTGAAAACACAAGAAGTATTCCATTGCCTCAAAAAAAGCCGCAATATATAGAAGAATAACTTTTTTAATTTTTTAGGAATAAACATTTAATGATAAGCAAAAAAGCCTTTTCTATTACTTTAATGTCGTTAATTGCGACCACTTTCATTGTCTCTTGTTCGTCTAATATAACAGGAATAAGAAATTCCGGTTACCGCTATGGAAACAATGGAGGAGCTACCTATAAAGTCGGTTCTCCATATAAAATTAATGGCACGTGGTATTATCCAAAAGAAGACTACACCTATAGTGAAGTAGGGGTTGCTTCTTGGTATGGACCTCAGTTTCATAACAAACTAACCGCTAATAACGAAATTTATGATATGAATGCGTTAACCGCTGCTCATAGAACACTGCCATTGCCAAGTATGGTAAAAGTTACAAACTTGCAAAACGGAAGAAGTTTAGTGCTCAAAGTTAATGATAGAGGGCCTTTTGCTAAAGATAGAATTATTGATATCTCTAAAAGAGGTGCCCAATTATTAGGTTTCATTGAACAAGGAACGGCAAAGGTTAGAGTAGAGGTTCTTCCCGAGGAAAGCCTTGCATTAAAAAATCAATTGTTGTCATCGGAAGGCCGAAGTAATTTAGGGAGTATGGCAGGAGGGATTGTTCCTGTTGCTCAAAATAGTGTGAGTGAAATCCCTGTTAGGGCAAATGAACTTCCTGATGCAGAAAAAGAAGATTATTTAACATCAAAAACTTCTTCTCAAAATATATCGGCTGATC
Organism: Alphaproteobacteria bacterium; assembly: GCA_050175015.1. Lineage (GTDB taxonomy): Bacteria > Pseudomonadota > Alphaproteobacteria > JBFXJJ01 > JBFXJJ01 > JBFXJJ01. The sequence continues at coordinate 106,402 of JBFXJJ010000005.1, forward strand.
AATATGATATTTGGCAAGAACCAGTCAAAAACAACTCTGCCTTAACGCCAGAAGTTACTAAATCTGATTTTACATTAGAGAGTACGTCTCCATCAGCTGTTAGCGGGACAATGGTTCAAGTAGGAGCTTTTTCTAGTTATGAAAATGCTCAAAAATTATCAAACAGTATTTCTAGTATTGGAAATGCGTCAATATCTGACATTGACGTTAATGGCCAAAAATTTTACCGCGTTAGAATAACTGCACCTAATTCTGATGATGCTAAAAATATTGTATCAAAATTAATCAATTCTGGTCATCAAGGTGCGCGAATTGTTAATGAATAAACTTTAAGGTTCTTTTAAAATGAATGTTATATCTAAAAACAAGACATTTTTGTTGGCATCTTTGATTAGTATTTTGCTGCTACCAATCAAAGTTAATGCTTCTTACGATGCTCCAGCCGTTAAAACTATTGCGAAACACGCAATTCTTATGGATTATGAAACTGGATCAGTTTTATTTGAAAAAGATGCTTATGAAGCAATGCCTCCAGCATCTATGAGTAAACTTATGACTGTTTATTTGATATTTGAACGCCTAAAAGATGGCCGTTTATCTCTTGATGATGAATTTGAAGTAAGTGAAAAAGCATGGCGTGAAGGTGGAGCTATAACTGATGGCTCAACGATGTTTTTACCGCTTCATTCTAAAATAAAAATCCATGATTTGTTAAGAGGCATTATTGTCCAATCAGGTAATGACGCTTGTATTGTGGCAGCAGAAAATATTTCAGGATCAGAAGCCAATTTTGTTAGAGAAATGAATCTTAAAGCTAAAGAGATAGGTTTAAAAAACAGTGTTTTTGCAAACTCTTCAGGTTTGCCTAATCCTAATCATTATATGTCAGCTTATGACCTTGCCTTATTAACAAGAAGAATTATCAAGGATTTTCCTGAATATTTTCCTATTTTTTCTGAAAAAAGCTTTAAATTTAATGGTATTCCTCAATACAATAGAAATCCGCTCCTATCAAGTATGCCCGAAGCTGATGGTATGAAAACTGGGCATACTAAAGCTTCAGGATATGGGCTTACGGCAACAGCTAAAAGAGATAATAGGCGCTTGATTTCGGTGGTGAATGGTTTAAATAAAATGTCCCAACGTGGTGAAGAATCAAAGATGCTGCTTGTTTGGGGTTTTATGGAATTTGATAATTATAAACTTTTCTCTAAAAGTGAGGAAGTTGGGAAAATTGCTACGTGGTTTGGGCAGGATCCTTATGTATCGGCGGTTACCGATGAAGATATCGTTATGTCTCTTCCTAGAGGTTCTGCTAAAAATATAAAAATTTCTATGACGTATAATGAACCAATAACTGCTCCTATTAATAAAGGCGATAAAATAGGCAAATTAAAAATATCAAAGTCAGAAAATGATTCTGAAGAATTTGACTTATTTGCAGCTAGTGATGTAAGAAAACAGGGTTTTATTAATAGAGTTTTTTCATATTTCAAATATAAGCTGTTTGGTTTTTAAAAAAATAAGGGAGTATCGTATCTTGCATAAAGGTCGCTTTATAACGTTTGAAGGCGGTGAGGGAGCAGGCAAGTCAACTCAGGTGAAAATGCTGGCTGAAGCTCTTATCAAAAACGGTCAAAAGGTTTTAATAACCAGAGAACCCGGCGGTTCTGAAGGCGGCGAGATAATTAGGGAAATTCTTGTTAATGGCGATGTTGGCAAATGGGATTCTATAACTGAAGCCTTACTTTTTTATGCTGCGAGAAGAGATCATGTGGTCAAAAAAATTATGCCAGCATTAAACGATGGACTTTGGGTAATAAGTGACCGCTTTGCTGATTCTACTATGGCTTACCAAGCCTCTGGATATAAAGATGGCATTTCTAAACAAGAATTATTTAATCTGCACAAAATAGCTATTGGCGATTTTAAACCTGATATGACTTTTATTTTAGACTTACCTGTAGAGAAGGGGTTAGAGAGAGCTTTAGCTCGAAGTAATGATAAAAGCCGTTTTGAAAAAATGGATATTTCATTTCATCAAAAACTACGCCAAGCTTTTTTAGATATAGCTAAAGAAGAAAATGATCGTTGTGTCGTAATCCCAGCTGAAGACGAAATTACTAGTATAAACAACAAAATTTGGGGCAGTATTAACGATAAATTTAAGGTAATTTTTTAAAAATGGACGAAGAAAGCTTTACCAAAATTCCCCAACCTAAAAATAATCCATTCTTATCGGGCAATGAAGCTGTCGAGCGAGAAATTTTACAAGCTATAAGTAGCGGAAGGATAGAAGGAAGCTGGTTAATTTATGGACAGCAAGGAATTGGAAAAGCAACCTTAGCCTATCGTATGGCAAGATTTATTCTAGCTAAGAAAGATGCATCTGCAGCATCGTCTCTTTTTGTAGATAAAAATGAAAATGTCTTTAAATTAATGACTTCTGATAGTCACCCAGATTTGAAAATTATAGAACGTTCCCTAACTGAGGAAGAAAAGAAAAAGGTTGAAAAACTCGTTGCTAAAGGGGAGGCTCTTAATGATGACGAGGAAAAAGACCGCAAAAGAAAGTCGGTAATAACAATTGATAGTATAAGAGAAATCAAAGATTTTCTGGCTTTAACTTCTTTTTTCGGCGGCTATAGGATAGTTATTATTGATACCGCTGATGACTTAAATGAACAAGCTGCCAATGCTCTTTTAAAAATCTTAGAAGAACCACCTAAAAAAGTTATTATGATATTAATCAGTAATAACCTTGGAAAAATAAAACCGACTATTTTATCTAGGTGCCGTAAAATATATATGAATAAGCCTTATTATTCTATTGCAACCCATATTATAAAAACGTTTATTCCTGATTGCTTGGATAATGATATTAGTAAAGCTTTAATGCTAGGCAATGGAAGTATAGGTTTAGCCTTAGAAGTTCTTTCCAGCAATGGAATTGAAATCTGCCAAAGATTTGCCAATTTATTTGCTAAACTGCCGTTAACTAAACCAGCTGAAATTAATGATTTTGCCGAATTTATTACCAGTGATGATACAAACTATAAAATGGCCAAAAATCTTATTCCTGATGTCTTGTCGAGAGCAATAAAAAATGATGTTCAAAAAAATCATAGCTCATTAGAAAATATTATAGTTGATAATATGATTAAACAGGGTTTAGATATAGAAGATTTACTAAATATAAGAAATGAAATCTGCCTTAAATTTGAGTTAACTGATAGGCTTAATCTTGATAAAAAATTGGCAGTTATGGACATTTTTTTTAAAACTACTGAGGTCATAAAAACAAAATGCTAATTGATAGCCATTGCCATATAGATTTTGAAAAACTGCAAACTAACATCACAAAAGTTATGGCAAATGCCCAAAATTCTGGGGTCGAGAAGATGCTTAGTGCAGGGGTTACAATAAAAGCATTTCCTAATCTTTATGACATAATTTCAAATTATGATAATGTTTTTTGCTCAGTCGGAACTCACCCTCATTATGCGGGTGATGAAGATGAAAAAAAAGTTACGCTAGAAGAGTTGATAGAATTCTCAAAACGACCCAAAGTAATTGCTTTTGGAGAATGCGGCTTTGATTTTTATTATAATCATTCTAGCAAAAGTGAACAGGAAGAGATTTTAATAAAACATATTAATGCTGCTCAAGAAACAGGTCTTCCAATTATTATTCATACTCGTGATGCCGATGAAGATGCCGCCAGAGTTCTAATTGAATCCTATAAAAATAAAGAATTTAAAGGCGTTATTCATTGCTTTACCTCAGGATATGATTTTGCTATGAAGATGCTTGATGTTGGTTTCTATATTTCAGCCTCAGGCATTATAACTTTCAATACGGCTGATGAAATTAGGCAAACTATAAAAGAGGTTCCTCTGAATCGTCTTTTGGTGGAAACAGATTCTCCTTATTTAGCTCCAATACCTCATAGAGGCAAAACCAATGAGCCTTCTTTTGTTAAACTAGTTGCTGAAAAATTGGCAGAAATCAAAGGGGTTTCACTAGAAGAAATCAGTAATATTACATCTCAAAATTTTATGCGACTTTTCGAAAAATGCCAATGAAAACAAAAATAAGAATACTGGGCTGCGGAACAGCAAATGGAGTACCTTCGATTGCTCGAGGTTATGGCTTATGTAATCCAGATAATTTAAAAAATACAAGAACACGAACTTCCATAATTGTTGAAACCGAAACAACTAGAATTTTAGTTGATGCTGGACCAGATTTAAGAATGCAGCTTCTTGATGCTGGAATAAATCAAGTTGATGCCGTTTTGTTTACTCATGATCACGCGGATCATTTACATGGAATAGATGATTTGCGGGAAATTAATCGTGTTACTGGTCATAAAATTCCAATATATGGCAGTAATGAAACAATGAAAACCATAGCAACAAGGTTTAGCTATGTTTTTGCTGCTAATAATAATATGGAAGAAATTTTAGAGCAGCCGATATATCAACCTAATCTTGTAAAAAATATTATTGAAAACGATACAATGTTTAAAATTGGAGACATTGAGGTTAGGGGCTTTACTGCTAATCACGGCTGGCAAAAAGTTACAGCATATCGTTTTAATGATATTGTTTATATGACAGATACAGTCGAAATCTATGATATGGAAGCTGAATACTTAAAAAACATTAAGCTTTTTATTGTTGGTTGCGCATCTTATATCAAACACCCAATTCACGCTAATGTTGAAATGGTATTAGATTGGGTTAATAAGCTAAAACCTGAAAGAACTATTTTAACTCATATGGGATCAGGCTTAGATTACGATAAGCTAATTTCAGAATTACCCAAAAATGTTGAGCCGGCTTTTGATGGTATGGCGATAATCGTTAACTAGATTTTTTTACAAATTATTCCAAAGCATTTATAATCCTATCACACGCTATCTTATTTATATGAAATACAAATAAAATAAGATTACAGATTAAACATAAAAAAATAAATCGTTATAAATCAATCCATTAGAGTGCGCATGTTACACAAGAATACTATCTTGAATCTGCACCATATTACTATTCATAATATATATTATGCGACAATCGGATATGGGGCGTAAAACCCCCATTTCGGAATTGTGTATGCTTTTGTTTATATGGTATTTTATTTAAAGAGATTTTATAATTACATCTTACGTTTAAATTTCGGATAATATCTTTTTGATAGCAAACTACAGCTCTTTAATTTTCTAGGAGAACAAAATGAAAAAAATAAAAGTCATCGCAGGCATCGTTATTGTTTTAATTATTGGCGGCATTATATTTGCTCCATCTTTAGATGATATAATTAAAAAATCTATTGAGTATTTTGGAAGCAAGGTTACAAAAACCGAAGTTAAATTAAAAAAAGTAGATTTATCTTTAAAAGACGGAAAACTGTCCCTCTATGATTTTTATATCAAAAATCCCAAAGGCTTCTCTAATAATAAAATGATATCTTTCGGTAATATTACTGTTGATATTGATGTCAAATCATTAACATCTGATGTTATAAAAATAGAAACTATCCTAGTATCTAAGCCATCAGTTTTATTTGAGATGGGCAAAGAAAAGAGCAATCTAGCAACACTTCTTGATACTTTATCTTCATCTTCAGACACCTCACCTGAGCCTGAGAAGAATGAAACCAAAGAAGCTCCAGCTGAAGGCAAAAAAATAATAATAAAAAAACTCACCGTTGAAAAAGGCTCAATTGGCATTAATATAAGATCTTTAGGCGACAAAAAATTAACGGTTCCATTGCCTTCTATTACTATGACAAATATAGGTGAAGACAAAAAAGGTGCATCCCCCTCTGAAATAGCTAAACAGATTGTACAGAAAATAACATCTGTCGCTCAAAATGCTGCGATATCTGCAGATGCCGTCAAAAATGCTTTGGGTAATATTTCGGATAATATTAAAAATGGTGCATCTAATGTAACCAATTCTATTAAAGGATTCTTTAATAAATAGGCGCACTAGCTAAAAATTAATATACAAAATAATAAAAAGAGGAGAGCTTTCCGCCCTCCTCTTTTTTTGTAGCATACGTTATTTGTATCAATTTTAATTTGCTTACGATTAAATGCTAAACGCTCTAAACGATTTATTTTAATAATTATTAGCGATGTCTATAATAGCTCTATACGTTCCCGTCACAGCTAAAGCTAATTTATCATAATCGAGAGTGTCTGGTAAATCGGTTGCTTTATGATAATTAGGATTACGATAAAAAGCCGTATCAGTAATCATAACTGATGGTATTTTGTCCGCATAATTTAGGTGATCTGAAAACATTAATCCAGGGATAATACTGGGAGCCACAAGTAGTTTTGCTGGAAGTTTTGTGCTTGAAAGCCCTTTGTATACATTATGTACAAGCTTGCGCCCCTTTATATTGCCAACAACGGTTATAAAATCACCGACATCACCATAAATATATTTCATAAATGAAACAGGATATTTTTGAGACCCCTTCTCTGTTCTGTAATAGCCAAGCATTTCCAATGCAATCATTGCTGTTGTTTTTGGCTTTTCTTTAGAAATTAATTGGTAATGCCTAGCGCTTCCCATATTGCTTGTTGCGAAAAACGGCGGTTCCTCATTAGCATAAAAAACCATATCTATCTGCTTGTTTAATTTTGGATTGTTTTGTTTTAATAATTTTGCAATTTCTAGTAAAGCGGCAACCGCACTAGCATTATCATCTGCTCCAGGATTATTGACTGTGTCGTAGTGAGCTCCAACAATAATTCGTTCTTTTTGATTACCATCGCCATAAGAAACTATAAGATTAGTAAACTTCTCATTACTATTAAATGGTGAACCAAGCGCAAATTCTTGCTTAGTTACTTTATAGCCGCTTTGAGTAAGGCTTTTTTCTATGTAGGCTGTCGCTTCATCTAAATCTTTTCTAAAAAACCAGCAACGTTTTAACGACGCTAAATAATTAACATCTTTTTTTATTGCAGCAATATCTGGAGATACTTCAACCCAAGTCGTTGATTCTTGAATATTTTCTTTAAGCCCAAAATCAAACATAAAATAAACAGAAGCGCTTAAAACGAGCGAAATAACAAGAATTTTTTTGGTAATTTGATAAAATGTGGTGTTTAATTTTTTATTACGCATAAAAGTTCCTTTTTACAAAAAAATAAGCGAGAAAACATTTTTTGTTCTCTCGCTTATTTAATTAGCAGTTTTATCAATATCAATTCAATATAAAAAGCTTATCTTGTTTTTGCTTTCATCATCTGAGCAACATTAACAGCATTTGGTTCGGGATTAAATTTTATCCAGCTTTTTAAAGTCTTTTCATCCACACCTTGGGCTTTATCTAAATTTTTCAACCCCCAAAAACTAGGTATAAGTCTTTCCCTGCGTCCGTGCCTTGAACACTCAAAAACTTCAGCGTAAAGATTAGTTCCAGTAAAATCAGCATTTGCCACATCACTACCATCTAAATTTGTTATATGTGGTGTTATTACAGAATTTTTAAAAATAACACTTGTTAAATCGCATTTCGCCAAATCTGGATATATCGGATACTTACTTGTTTTTTGGGGTACTATCTTAGAATTTTCAAAACTTGCACCTGGAATTTTTGCTCCTGGAATTGTTAAGCCTTGGAAAACTTTGTTACTTAAATCAGCTTTAGGAAGTTCAACGCCTTCTCTAACAGCTTGCTCTAGAACTCTTTGAAAAGTTCCTCTGCCCTCATATAGAATTTTGCCATCTAAATCATTGATATATGTTGTTTCTCGAAAAAGATCAATAAGACCTTTTTTACCACAAGGATATGATTGAGCATTTTTTGCTTCAAACTCTGTAACTCTTTCTTTTGTCATCATCGCAGACTCCAAGTTTAAATAGATAATTTATCATTAAATATAGTTTAATTAGTTGATATTGTCAACTTTTATGTCAATTTTATTGACGCAAAAACATAAAAAAACAAAATTTAATTCCTTACTTGGTATAAAGTGTTAGCATAATATTTTATTAGAAGGGATAAAGTTCGGGTAAATCAGCATTTTTTTGTCGTTTATTATTTTGGGCTTTAAATTCATTATATGCTTTTTTAAATACGACAGAAAAATTGTGGCTATCCCATTCATAATTATTGCCATAAGCACAATCGGCTAAAATAACAACTTCGGCTTCCAACTCGATAGAAGACAATCTGGCTGCAATTTCGTAAGGATTTTTAGGGGGATTATCTGACCACATCACCTCTCCCCATTCCACAAGAGATTTATAAACCAACTTGGCGTTGTTTTCTTGGCAATACTGCCAGATTTTAAGCGATGCCAAATTGTTATTTTTTATTCTTAACTTTTTTAAGACATAAAAAAACAGCAAAAGGAGAAGAACCAATAACGATGATATAAAGCAGATAACAATTCCCTTTTTATCAATACGCTTAAATTTTGATGTTTTTTCTTCCTTTTTAATTTCCTCCGCCGTTTTTTCAATAATATTAATAGTTCTTCCTGCAATAATTTCTTGGCTTTTTTCTTCGGTTTGCAAATTAAACCAATCAAGATATAAACCTGGTATTTTTTTTAAGCCTTCTTCATAAAAAAGATAAATAATGGTCTTAGTTTTTATGCCGATTATACCTCTCTTATCAAACGTATTCTGACTCTGATTGTGAGAAACATAAGTCTTTACGCCCTCAATTTTATCAACTTCAAAATCAGGTAGCTGTTCGGCAGAAAGTCCTGATGCTCTAATCTCTATTGTTTGACGCAAGGCTTTTCCCTGCTCAAAATTATCATCTTTGCTATCCCAGTTAGAACTGACAGAAAGGCTATGTGCAGGCAGCCAATATTTTGCTTCAAGCGACTGAGGCTGAGGTTTAACATTGATTGTAATGTCGTTGCTGCTGATATTAACTATTTCTCTGTCATTTGTTATTGTTTTAACTGCTATGGACGGTATTTTTAAAATGCCGCTTTTTTGTGGAAAGATAACATATTTTTTAACTATCACGTTATAATTGGTATCATCAATTTTCTCTTGCGTATTAACGACATCACTAGTTGGATAAATTAAAAAATTATCCAAAACCGGTTCTTCAATATTAACCTTATTAATGCCTAAAGCGTCATAAAATTTTACGGTCATTACAACCTGTTCTTGCAAATATGGCGTTTTATTATCAACATCAATACTAGCAAAAAGATTAGATTTATTTTGAACATTTGAGATATTATGGCTTTCATAAACCATAAAATCCCCGCCTTTAATCAACATTTTTTGAGGAGCATTATTCGCAATATTCCAATAGCCAACATAGGTTTCAGGAATTATGACCGCACCTGTTTTGTTGGGAAAGTAAGAATATACAAAATCTTTTACTGCCATTAAGGTGTTATTAAAATAAGTTGTTTTGATAACGCTTGAGGTTTTATTAACTGTAATGTTTTCAGGTTCAATGATATTGATATCATTAGGAATCTCTTCGGCGATAGTTCCAAGAGCAATCAGGCTTATGTTTCTGGTAACAACTTGATTTTCAAAGAAATGAGGCGGATTTTTCTCCCAACTATCGATTATTTCTAAATTTTTAAATAACGGCAGATTTTCTTTAACGGCAATTTCTGGCTTTGGTTGGACATTAATTGTTACTTCTCGGCTGGTAAGCTTAACTTTAATGTTGTTTTGAGAAATAAGCCCTTCAAAATAAGACGGCAATATGGTTATTTTCCCCGTTTTATTTGGAATAACAGCAAATTTTTGTTCAACTATGTTATAGTTTTTGCCATTGACCTTTTTTTTGGTCATTGTGGGACGGTTGGATAATTGGGCAATAAAATAACCGTTTTCTTGCGGCGGAAAACTTTGACCTGTAATAATGCCGACACTATCAATTATTCTGATTGTATAAATGGTTTCGGTCTTTAAGTATGGTTTTAAATTGTCAACTTCAACTTCAATAGAAACGCCAAAAGATGAGCTGTTATCATCGGTTTGAGATAAAGCCTTTACATTTTGCAGCATAAGAAACACGGTGCAAAAACAAAAAAACTTTATTAAAAATCTAAAACTCATTATGCCCACCATAAAAATTATTGGTATCGTTTCATAGAATGTATCATTTTTAATTTATGACGAAGCAATGCTTCAGGATCTTCTGGGATACGATTTAGAAGATTCTTGGAATTTTGTTCATCTTCTGACGGCGGTTTTTCTGATTCTTTATAGTTACCGCCTGTTTTGTTGGTATTATTATCACCTTTACCGCCCTTGCCTTCACCATCACTTTGGTTATTAGTATCGCCCCCTGTGGAGTTGCTTAAATCTTGCTGCTTATCATTTTGACCGCTGTTTTGGTTGTTATTCGAATTGCTATCAGATTGATTGTTATTTTGACCATTGCCATTAGCATTATTGTTTTGGTCTGAAGAAGCGCCGCCCTTACTGTTCTTATTATCTTGATTAGAGCTGCCTCCAGATGTTGAGTTGTTACTATTATTGTTTGCTGAATTGCCGCCACCATTTGAATTATGATCGTTAGACTTGTTTTGCTCTTGGTCGTTATTATTATTTGATTGTTTCTGGTCATTATCAGAGTTATTGCTGCCAGAACCGTTATTGTTATTATTGCTTCCGCCATCAGAATTATCGCTAGACCCGCCGCCAGATGCTCCGCCGTTGTCCGAGTTTCCGTTTCCGTTTCCATTATTATAGTTATTTTCAGAATTATTATCAGAGCTATTATCACCTGAGCTTGAGTTTCCTCCGTTGTTCCCATTTTCGCCTTGGTTTTGGTTATCTGATGACGAGTTTGAGCCGCCATTTCCCTTGTTATTGCCCCCATTAGCATCACCGCCGTTGCCGCTGTGTTTATCATCATTATTATTAGCAGAGCTGTTGTCTTTTCCGCCGTTCCCATTTTCGTCAGGATTAGTATCCTTAGATTGCGGCGGATTATCTTCTAAAAGCTTTTTGATAATATCACGATTAAAAATAGCATTGCTGTGGTTAGGATTTAATGAAATAACCTCATCATAGGCTGCAATAGCTTCTTCAAACTTTTGAGACCAAGCTAAGGCATTGCCTAAATTATAAAGATATGTTTCATCGTGATTTTTAGAATATTCTAAGATGGCGTTATTGTAATCCTGAAGACGGTAAAAAGCTTTGCCTCTAAGTAATGGATTTTTTAAATAATCCAAACTGATACTGGCTTTACCCTCATCAATTAGTTTAATTCCAAGCTGTTCTTTAGAAAGTAATAAGGTTCTGTAATCAAAGGCATTAGCACTTTTGTTTAAGCCTAAAAAAGCAATAAAAACAACAACTCCAAGAAAATCTTTGCGAAACAGCGGTAATAAAGCAAGCAAAATGACTGGAATCAAGATATACCCGTTATCTTTTGATTTTGTTTCTTTAGTTGTTATCGCGTCTTTAACGCCTTTAAAAAACAAGAGCGTTTTTTTAGGACTTAATAGCTGTTCAATATCAATATTATCTTCGGCTTCGATAAATACCCCTCCGCCTAACATTGCCAATTTTTGCAATAGGCTGTGATCTTCTTTGCCTAAGGCTAATACTGATGTTATGCACCCTTTCCTATATGAATCTTGAGCCGTATCAAGCATATCATCATCTGCGTCTGATGGGTTGTCCGTCAACAGTATAATATTTCCTGAAGATGCGTAGGATTGTTTTATGAGCTGGCAGCTAAAATCAATCGCCCTATCTATCTTTTTACCTTGCGAAGGCATAATGCTTGAGTGCAAAAGCGGTAGAAAATTCTTAATGATTTCATTATCATCGGTAAGAGGTGTTATTGCATATGGTTCATCGGTAAAAATTACTAACGATTTTTCTTGATTGTTAAGTTTTTCTAAAATGTCGTTGAGTTTAAACCAAGCTTTGATTAAACGGCTAGGATTTTCATCGGTGGTATTCATACTAGAAGACATATCTAAGGCAATAACAGTGGGCGGTTCACTTCCCAAAAACTGCTCTCCTGTTTTTTGATATGAAAAGCCCGCAAGAGCTAAAATTAATAATATCCAAGCTGTTATAAGAAAAAAATTGATTTTAATATTTTCCTTAGTTCTTTTGGCTATCTGATGATTCAACAGATGTTTTTGGCACACTTTAAGCCAATTATTATGCTGTTTACTGGCATTTTTTATAAGTTTGGGAATAAAGAAAATAAGCCCTAAACCCAATAGCCAGTAAGGTCTGATAAACGATATTTCGGTAATATTTATAATATCTACCATCTAGCTTGTTTCTCCCGAAAATAAAATGCTGCCGACATTATTGATATAATTAAAGCTAAGGATAAGAAATAATGATAAATCTCAATTTTAGGTCTAATTATAAAATCGTCCTCATTGAGCGGTTCTAAGCTGTCTATAATATTATAAACCTCAACAAGCTCTTCGGTAGTTTCTGCCTTGAAAAACGCTCCTCCCGTTTTAACGGCTATCTGCTTAAGTTCAGCTTCATCATAATAATCATTTAAGTTATTAATTATAACGCCGTCTGGCGTTCTTAAGGTTTCTTTGTTTGACCCAAAACCAATAGTATAAACTTTAATCTTGCTCCTAACGGCTAAGCTTATTGCTTGTTCAACTGAAACATTGCCAATATTACTATGACCATCACTAAGCAAGATTATCGCTTTTTGTTTGCTGTCTCGTTCATAAAGATTTTTTACAGCAAGGGCTAGGGCGTCTCCTGTAGCGGTTTGCGGTCCTGCCATAGCAGGAAAAGCGCTAAAAAGCATTTCTTTAATAGTTTTTTTATCTAAAGTAAGCGGAACATATAAATAAGGTCTTGTTCCAAAAAGGATTAACCCTATTCTATCACTAATTCTGCGTTCAACAAAATCGCTGCTGATTTTTTGTGCGATTAAAAGTCTTTCGACATATTGTTCGTCAATCTTATAATCAGGAATAGACATACTGCCTGATATATCTAAAACCAGCATTAAATCACGTGATTTGTTATTTAAAATTTTAGGACTGCCGATAATACAGGGCCTAGCTCCCGCAACCACGATTAAGGACCATATTAGATACATCATAAAAATTATAATTTGATTAGGTCTTATTCGATACCTGCTGTAAACACCTTTTAAGTTTTTTACCTCATAAAAGAAAGGAACCTTCATTGCCTCACCTTTACCTTTATTAGATGAAGCCGAGAACAGCCTTATAACAAATGGTAAAGGCAGCAATATAAACATTTTATACCAGATAAAATCAATCATAAAAGCCTTATCCATTCTTTAACAAATACATTAATATTGTTTATACAATCTTTTGTTTTATCGTCTTTTTTTGGTTTTAAATATCCTGCGCAGCTTATTAATAAAACAATGTTTTTATCTAGGTTTTTAACCTTGCTGCGGCTTAAGATAAAATCACCCCATTTTTTTTCATACAATAAGGCAACTTCACCTTTTCCAAAGGCAACAATAGCAACCCGTTTGAGCAAAATAGAAATCTCACTTGCAAACGGTGCTATTTCCTCATCATATTGATGTTTTTCAAATAATTTTTCTAACCGTTGAAGCGCAATTCTTTTAGCCCGCCCCAGCCGTCCTTGATAGCAAAAAAAATTCCGCCATAGCCACATAAAGATTAATATAAATAAAACCAAAACAGGAAGATACCAAATTGGGGCTAAAGGAAAAAATGAAGCATCATCAGAAAAGTGAATATCTTTTAGTTGAATTAGACTATCAAATATTTTTTTATCCATATTATCTGGAATATCAATAGGGTAATTTTCAATCATAAAGATGCCTTCAGTCTATTGTCATAATGCCCAGAAGATACAATAGAAACCGAATTTCTTTTTTGAGTATATAAACTAGAATAAAGTTCTGCCGCTAAATCATCATCGGTCCTGATTGTGATAAAACTAATACGATATTTATTGCAGAAAAGTCTTATCTTCTGTTCCTTATCACTAAACAATTTCACATAAGCTTGGCGCCAGTTTTCGTCATCAGCCCGCATCAAAGCGATGTTTTTACCATCAGAAATACGGTAAACGCCATAAGGTGGCGGCTCTTTTTCTAAAATATCATAAACCTTAATGCAAACAACATCACAGTGCGCCTTCAAATACAATAATTGCTTCTCAACATCTTCATTATAATCTGAAAAATCGCTGATAACAAAAACAAGGCTTCCTGATATGGCATTTTTTTTAATTTCTGCCAAGCTTTTAGATAAGCTGGCTGTAGATTTGGCATTGCTATCCAGCGAACCTTCGACTATAGCATTAAAAAGCCCCATAAGCCTTTTTCTACTGCGGTGCGCTTTAATCATAACGGCTTTTGAAGCGGATAAAACCAGCCCTCCAATACGATCGTGGTTTTCTAAAGCCGACCAGCCTATAATCGCACTTATTTTAGACGCTATAACTGACTTAAATGCGGTTCTGGTTGCGAAACGCATTTGTGGTCTTAAATCAGTTAAGACTAAAACCATACGTTCGCGCTCTTCGTGAAAAACCTTAGTATGAGCTTGCCCCGTCTTGGCTGTAATACGCCAGTCTATGCATCGAATGTCATCGCCTTCCTGATAGATGCGGACTTCATCAAACTCCATTCCTCGACCACGAAACGGCGATCTATAAGCTCCCGAGCCATATGTTCCAACTTTTTTGGTTGGCTTATTTAAAATGTTTTTGCCATTTAAGCGAACGGCAAGCAATTCATCTATCGTTACAGCGATACCTTGCTTATTATTGTTTTTACTTGATTTATGATACAAAAGTCCTTTTTCAGTTTTTAATATCTTTAAGAGTTTATCAAAAACTGTTTTAAATGATTTTGTTTGTTTTTTCAGCTTCTTAACCATAAATCATTAGAACCTACTTTAAGGAAGCGGAACTCTGTTTAACAAAACATCAATAAAGCTGTCAGGTGTAACCCCTTCAGCCTCAGCTTCAAAAGTCAATAATATTCTATGCCTTAAGGCATCGTGAACAACAGCGTGAACATCTTCAGGAGAAACAAAATCTTTTCCCAGCAGCCAAGCTCTTGCTCTAGCTGTACGGTCTATTGCAATCGTTCCTCGAGGTGATGCTCCATAGTTAATCCATCTTGCCAATTTATCGCCATATGGCGCTGGATTTCTTGTCGCTACAACTAGCTGCACGATATATTCTTCTAAGGCCGGAGCCATATGTATTTCTAAAGCCGCATCTCTCGCATTAAAAATTGTTTCTTGAGGAATTTTTAAGAAAACGGGAGGCGGAACTTTTTTGGCTTCATCTCTGACAAGACTTAATATTTTTCTTTCAGATTCAACATCAGGCTGTCCTATTTTTACATATAAAAGAAAACGGTCTAATTGAGCCTCAGGCAAAGGATATGTCCCTTCCTGTTCAATAGGATTTTGGGTTGCCATAACCATAAAAAGACGAGGTAATTTATATGTTTTATTGCCAACTGTGGCTTGTCTTTCTGCCATTGCTTCTAAAAGTGCCGACTGCACTTTTGCAGGTGAACGGTTAATTTCATCGGCTAAAATAAGATTATTAAAAATAGGCCCTTGCCTAAACACGAATTCACTAGTTTCTGGTTTAAAAATATCACTGCCTGTAATATCGGCGGGAAGCAAATCAGGTGTGAATTGGATACGGCATGACTTACCTTCAATTACATCACTAAGCTCTTTTATCGCTTTTGTTTTAGCAAGTCCAGGAGCGCCTTCCACTAGCAAATGACCATCTGCAATTAAGGATATAATGATTTTTTCAACTAAATCATTCTGCCCAATAATTCTGGTTTTCATATATTCTAAAAGTCGAGATATGTCTTTTTGGGCTTTTTGAAATTTTTCATTATTCTGAGACATTTCCATTTTTTATTTCCTAACCAATTTTCCTTATCAAAAGTTCATCAAGTTCTTTTTCTGCTTTTAATCTCATTTCTTCCAAATGGGTAATTTTTAAAAGATTGATAGCTTTGCGGTAATTTTTAATCGCTTTTTCGAAAGGATTATCAATATTATCTCTGTCGGCAGCTTCTGCCCGTGCTAAATGAAGCATAGCCTCAGCTTGTCCCATAGGATTTGATGCTTTCTCAAAAAGATATACAGCTTTAGCTAAAGCTTTTTTGGAGTTTCTAATATCGCCGATGGAACGCCTTAAGATACCTATACCTGTAAGCGAGCTTGCTTCGCCAATTAAATCGCCGTTTTCCCTAAACAAAACAACGCTTTTTTCTAAGACATCGTGAGCAATATCATTTTTCTTCAAAAGCATACAAATTCTAGCCATTGCAAGCAATGCTAAAGCTTCATTTAAGGTGTTGCCGCCCTTATGATAATAATTAGCCGATTTCTTGTATTCGTCCATGGCACTATCTTCCTGCCCTGCTCGTAAAGATATCGATGCTCTTAAATCATAGCCTTTTGCTATTCCGATATAATTTGTCTCTTGTTTAAAAATTTCGATTGCAGATAAAACAGCATCTTTCGCTTTTGTTATATCTTCGGCTTCGATAGCCGTTTCGCACAATTTTAGTAAGATATCACCTCTGGCATTATTATGTTCTGCATCATTTAAAATATTTTTAGCATATTCATAAAGTTCTGATGCTCTAGATAGATTTTTCTGTGCAAATTCAACATCAGCACACCTTACTATAGCCTCAGCTTCACCGAAAGTATCACCGTTATCTTTATATAGTTTTGCCGCCATATTAAAAGCTTCTTTGGCTTGTTCAAGTTCATCTTTGTTAAACAAGTCTTCGCCTTCATTGGCGATTCTAGCTGCTTTTGTTACATAGTTGCCATCTAAAGTTCTAGGCATTGTAAAAAAACTCCCCTTATTTATTATTTTCCCTTTGTACCTTAATATAGTATATTAATAATACTTTTGCTAGAGTTTGTAGCAATCTTGTTTTAAGATAGGAATTCCTAAAAAAGTTTTAACAAATGTGGTAATCACTTAAATGAATGATATTTTTGAGCTTTCAGACAGCGACAATAATAACAGCTTAACTTATCAAGAGCCACTATGGCTTAAAACTCTAAACCCAGAACAAAGAGAAGCTGTCATACATACCAATGGCCCACTCTTGGTTTTATCTGGCGCAGGTACGGGAAAAACCCGTGTGCTTGTTTCTAAACTTGCCTATATCATTTTTAATAAAATTGCTAATCCATGGAATTGCTTAGCTGTTACTTTCACAAACAAAGCTGCGAATGAAATGAAAGCCCGTGTTTCTGAAATGACAGGCGTTGAAGTTTCAGCTTTATGGCTAGGAACTTTCCACAGTATCTGCGCTAAAATCTTAAGACGACACGCTGAAAAAGTTAGCTTAAAATCTAACTTCACAATTATTGATGATAACGATCAAAAACATCTCATTACCACAATTATGCAGGAATTTGGGCTTGATACTAAAAAGTTTCTCCCCAAAGCTATGGTTGGAATCATAAGCCGCTGGAAAGACCAAGCTCTTACGCCTGATAAAGTAACGCCTTATGTTATCGGTTATGATTTTGCTGATGGTTTTGCTTTAAAAATCTATAAAGAATACAATAATCGCCTAAAAACTATGAATTCGGCTGATTTTGGCGATTTAATTTTGCTCTGCATTAATTTATTCACCGCTAACCAAGACATCTTGAACCTTTATCAAGATAAATTTCGCTACATAATGGTTGATGAATATCAAGACACTAATGTCTCGCAGTATTTGTGGTTAAGACTGCTGGCAATGAAATATAAAAATATCTGCTGTGTTGGAGATGATGATCAATCAATTTACTCTTGGCGCGGCGCCGAAATATCAAATATTTTAAATTTTGAAAAAGACTTTAATAGCGCCAAAACCGTAAGGTTAGAAAGAAACTATCGTTCTACTAAAAACATATTAGATGGAGCATCTAATTTAATAGCTTTCAACAAACAGCGGCTTGGCAAAAGGTTGTTTCCCGCTTTTGAAAAAGATGAAGAAAACGAGCAGATTAAAGTTATCAAAAGTTTAAGCAGCGAAGATGAGGTTACATCTATTATTGAGGAAATTGAAAGCGAACAGCGCCATAAAACTCCGCTTTCTCAAATGGCTATCTTAGTGAGAACAGCTGCCCTCACCCGTAATTTTGAAGAAAAATTGGTGGCTTATGGTATTCCATACAGAGTTATAGGCGGACTTCGTTTTTATGAACGTATGGAAATAAGAGATGTAATTGCATATTTACGAATTTTGCTGCAGCCAGATGACAGCCTTGCCTTTGAACGTGTTATTAATAAACCTAAAAGAGGCATTGGCGATAAGACTTTAGATACAATTAAAGATTATGCTAATCGCAATAACTTATCTTATTTTATGGCAGCTTACCAACTAATTGAAAATAAAGGGCTACCCACAAAAGTTTCCAAAACAATCGATGAGCTAATAAAAGACTTTGCTCGGTGGCATAATATGCTTGATGATAAGTCACCTAGAGAACTCGTAAAAATCATACTTGAAGAAACTGGCTATCTTGAAATGTGGCAAAAAGATAAGTCTCAAGAAAGCGCCTCCAGAGTTGAAAACATAAAAGAACTTTTAAGTGTTCTAGATGACAATTTTGCAAGTATCGCTGCCTTTTTAGATCACGTAAGCTTAGTAATGGATAAAAATTCTGATAATTATGGAACAGATTATCTCTCCATTATGACCATTCACGCAGCAAAAGGACTAGAATTTGACAATGTTTTTCTGCCAGCTTGGGAAGAAAATATCTTTCCCCATTCAATGACACTCTCAGAAAATGGCGAAAATGGCGTTGAAGAAGAAAGACGCCTTGCTTATGTTGCTATAACCAGAGCAAGGAAAAAGGTCTTCATTTCCTTTGCCTATAGCCGCTTCATATACGGTAATTGGCAAAACAACGTTCCATCAAGATTCATTGATGAAATAGGACTTGATAATATTGTTTCTGATAAAGACACTAACCAATTCTCACAATTATCAGAAATGTCTTTTGACTGGCAGCGTATTTATGCTAAAAAAGCACAAATTCAAAATAATGTTTTCCACATAGGAGATAAAGTCTTCCATAAACGTTTTGGTAATGGCACAATTATTAGTATGGATTGTGATAAATTAGAAATTGACTTTGATGACAGTGGCTTGAAAAAAATAATATCTAGTTTTGTGGAAGTTCTAAGATGACTGAAAATTTAAAACAGCCGACAAAAAAGATTATTAAAAAAATTATTCGCAGGGTTGTAAAAAAAGCTGACGATAATCATCAAGTTATTGCCCAAGAGAACACTAATAACCAGCAAAATCAACTTGAAAACCAAGCCAGTTTAGAACACCAAAATCCAGCGCCGTTAGGCAATCAAGAGCAGACACACCAAGAAGATAAATTAGGCATGGCATCAATGTTTTCCCGTATGATGGAAGGACAAGGCGCCATAACAGAAGAAGATTATAAAATCCAAGAAGAAATTGTTAAAAAAGAGCAGCTTATATTAGAAGAAGAAAAAAAATTATTGTTAGCAAAAGCTGCGACACAAAAAGCTTATGAAACTAATGCTAAATTTGATGAAAGCGGTTGGGGAGGATATTTTTTTGAATTTGCTTCCGCTGCTTTTTTTGTAGTCTGCCAGAACCAAATTATTTATGTGAACAAAAAAGCACCAGAACTTTTGCATTATCGCTTTGAAAGTGATTTATTAGAAAAGAAATTTATTGATTTTATCGATGATAGCTCAAAATCATTATTCGAAAACTCTATAGAAATTTTACTTGAAGAACACAAGACTATAGGAATTAGATTAGTTGGCAATGGTGGACGTAAAATAGATGTTGTTATTTCAGCTAGACATGTTCTTGATGATAACTACTTTACATATTTGATAGAAGCTGTTGATATTACGCCTTTGAGAAAATTAGAAGAAAAAAATCAAAAAAATGAAGAGTTGTTAATCAAAGCATCAGGCTATGATACCATTACGAATCTACCAGAACGTAAGTTTTTTGACGACAGGCTAGAAAAGTTAATTGCAAGGTCTTTACGCTTTGCTGATGGCAAATTAGAAAAAATAAGAACCCTTGTCGCAATCTTGATTGTTGATATTGACGCTTTTTCAGAAATAGAAAAACTTTATGGCAAAACCACAGCTGACAAACTGCTTGCAGCCATAGCTGTAAGACTTTCTTCTTGCGTTGATGAGGCTGATACCGTTGCCAAAAATCAAGATGGTGATCAATTTTTATTGATTATAGAAGGCTATCCAAGCTCTAATAGAATTATTACAACGGAAGATGACATCAAAAATATTGCTGAATATATTTTGAAAACACTAAAAAAACCTTTCAATATTATGGGGGAAGATATTGAAATCAGATGCAGCATAGGTATTAGTTATTTCCCTAAACACGGGCGTACTTCCCCTCTTCTTCTACGCATTGCTCAAAGTGCCCTTGATGCTATCAAAAGCTCTGGAGGCAATCAATATTTGATTGCAGGATAATTTTTTTAATTATGCCTAAGATAAGTTCTTGACAAACCATAGAATAAACTTGTAAATATTTTTCTTGAGAAAATTTATGGCGGCTTAGCTCAGTTGGTTAGAGCACAGGAATCATAATCCTGGTGTCCCCAGTTCAAATCTGGGAGCCGCTACCAAAATTAAAAAGAGGTTTCAAGTTTTTTATCTTGAAACCTCTTTTGTTTTTTTCATAACTTCCCCTGTTACTTTTTTAAATCAAAAAAGTTGTTACGTTACAAAAAACGTTAAATTAGATTGTTTTTAAATACCATACAAAAAATCCGCTGTTTTTTTTATTGCAGCGGATTTTTGTTATTTAGATTATTAAGCTGGTCAATAAACTAAACAGCTCTGGCGTGCCAGGTTTGCTCAAGTGTTGAAGCTAATGCATTGTTCAAGGTTTCGTCTTCGCTTATACTAGACATTCCTTGAGGATTAAATGATGACATCGCCTGTACCAACAAATCTACGCTGCTGCGATCAAGTTCAAAGCCGTCAGATATTGTAAACTGATCAATTTGAGCATCATCACTGCCATACCAGTTATTAAACACGATAGCATCACTACTGCCCATAATTGATACTTTAAGGTTTTGTCCTTGTTGACTGAACCACAATTCATCATAATCAGCATTTGATATGTTCATAATATCCGTGCCATCAGCATCTTGATTAACAATGCTGTCAACACCATCACCTCGTGCAAACTCATAAGTATCATTGCCAGCGCCACCGTAGAGCGTATCATTACCGTCACCGCCACGTAAAGTATCAGCACCAGCACCGCCAATTAACACGTCGTTATCAGCTCCGCCTTCAAGAATATCATCTCCGGCATCACCTCTTAGGTAATCATTAGCCGAACCACCGAGTATGGTATCATTGCCGTTGTTACCATAAGCAACAACTCGAACCGTTGAGTTGGAACCATTAATAACGTCATCTCCGGCTGAACCAATAACATTCTCAATTGAAGTTGCCGCTAGGTCTAAAGTCATTGCTGTTTGCAGGGTTGCAACATCGGAACCTTCACCACCATTGATCTCAATGTCATCGCTGTCAATGTAAAGACTATCATTACCGTCGCCGCCACGTAAAGTATCAGCACCAGCGCCGCCAATTAACACGTCGTTATCAGCTCCGCCTTCAAGAATATCATCGCCGGCATCACCTCTTAGGTAATCATTAGCCGAACCGCCTAGTATGGTATCATTGCCGTTGTTACCATAAGCAACAATTCGAACCGTTGAGTTAGAACCATTAATAACGTCATCTCCAGCTGAACCATTAACATTTTCAATTGAAGTTGCCGCCAAGTCTAAAGTCATTGCTGTTTGCAGGGTTGCAACATCTGAACCTTCACCCCCACTTATTTCAACATCATCGCTGTCAATGTAAAGACTGTCATTACCGTCGCCGCCACGTAAAGTATCAGCACCAGCACCGCCAATTAACACATCGTTATCAGCTCCGCCTTCAAGTATATCATCTCCGGCATCACCTCTTAGGTAATCATTAGCCGAACCGCCTAGTATGGTATCATTGCCGTTGTTACCATAAGCAACAACTCGAACCGTTGAGTTAGAACCATTAATAACGTCATCTCCAGCTGAACCATTAACATTCTCAATTGAAGTTGCCGCCAAGTCTAAAGTCATTGCTGTTTGCAGGGTTGCAACGTCGGAACCGTCGCCGCCATTGATCTCAACATCATCGCTGTCAATGTAAAGACTGTCATTACCGTCGCCGCCACGTAAAGTATCAGCACCAGCTCCGCCAATTAATACATCATTATCAGCTCCGCCTTCAAGAATATCATCTCCGGCATCACCTCTTAGGTAATCATTAGCCGAACCGCCGAGTATGGTATCGTTGCCGTTGTTACCATAAGCAACAACTCGAACCGTTGAGTTGGAACCATTAATAACGTCATCTCCCGTTGAACCGTTAACGTTCTCAATTGAAGTTGCCGCTAGGTCTAAAGTCATCGCTGTTTGCATAGTTGCAACATCGGAACCTTCACCACCATTGATCTCAACATCATCGCTGTCAATGTAAAGACTGTCATTACCGTCGCCGCCACGTAAAGTATCAGCACCAGCGCCGCCAATTAACACATCGTTATCAGCTCCGCCTTCAAGTATATCATCGCCAGCATCGCCTCTTAGGTAATCATTGCCGCCAAAGCCATAGATAATATCGGAATCAGATGTGCCATAAATAACATCACGTTCTTCTGTGCCTATAATCTCATTCGGAGCGGCTGTTAATGTTGGATCTGTTAAGTCTATATCTCCGCCGTTTTTATCCTTTAAAAATTCAACAACAGCATTAGCATCAGAATAATGGTTTTGAACACGCATTGTATCGTTACCATCATTTATCGATAAAACTAAATCATTGCCATCACGGGTGAACGTAACATCAGTAACCGAAAGTCCTGTCTTGAGCATAATAACATCGGCAACATCTCCTGTTTCGATAATAGTATCGTGATCAGAACCTGTGCCAAACAAATAAGTGTCAAATGAACCATGGCCACCCATTAAAATGTCGTTGCCTTCACCTCCGTCTAGAATATCATTACCAGCGAGGGTTATTAAAGTGTCATCGCCTGTGCCGCCAAATACATTGTCATCACCCGTGCCACCGGTAATATTATCATCACCACCCATACCAACTAACGTGCAGCCTAAATCATTGCCCGTTAAAGTTTCAGCTTCATCGGTGCCGTATTGTGGGAGGTTGGTTAAATCGCCAATATTAATAGAAAAATCATCAAAATTAATTTTCTCAATACGGTAGCCACTATCAGTAAGATCATATTGTCCGTATATATCAACGTGTTCAAAAGTGCTGTTGAGATAGATCTTCATTGTAGTATTTTCTTGAAAGAACGTAACATTTGAAGCAGATAAGCCTCCTGTAATGTAAAGAGTATCATAACCTGATTCTTCTCTTATGGTATCAACTCCATAACCTATACCAAAAATATATGTGTCGTTATTAGAACCTCCTCGAAGATTATCATTCCCAGATCCGCCATCTAGAGTATCATTGCCTTCGTCACCATAAAGGACATCATTTCCAGAACCACCATACAAAATAACATCATCACTATCACCATAGAGACGGTCATCATCATCACCGCCATATAAAATATCATGACCTTTTCCAGCATAAAGGCGATCATTTCCACTGCCTCCATCTAGAATGTCATCACCGTCGTCACCATAGAGATGGTCATCGCCACTGCCGCCATATAAAATATCATTGCCTTTATAGCTATTTATAATGAGGGCAACTGTAGAATTAGAGCCATCAATAATATCATTGCCTGTAGAGCCGCGCGCTTCTTCAATGTTAGAAGCAGTTAAATTAATGAACATAGCTTCTTGTAAAATGACTGCGTCGTAGCCATCTCCACCATCTATTATTGTATCTGCGGCATCAATGTATAAAATATCATCACCAGCTCCACCATAAAGTTCGTCAGCGCCAGAGCCTCCGACCAAAGTATCATCACCTGCACCGCCATAGATTTTGTCAGCGCCAGTGTCGCCATTTAAGCTGTCATTGCCAGTGCCTCCTTTAAGAGTATCATTACCTTCTCTGCCAGTTATAGTGAGGTCAGCAGCTGAGTTAGAACCATCAATAATATCATAACCTGTAGAGCCAAGAGCCTTTTCAATATTGGAGGCCGCTAAATCAAAGGTAATTGCTTCTTGTAAATAAACAGTGTCTATGCCGTCGCCGCCATCTATTATTGTATCTGCGGCATCAATTTGAATTGTATCATTGCCAGCCCCGCCATAAAGTTCATCAGCGCCAGAGCCTCCGACCAAAGTATCATCACCAACTCCACCCTTAAGTGTGTCATTGCCGTCATTCCCAGCTAAAGTAAGACCTACCGTTGAGTTGGAACCATCAATAATATCGTCGCCTGTAGAGCCATAAACTTTCTCAATATTGGATGAAGTTAAATCAAAAGTTCTTGCTTCTTGCAAATATGCTGTATCATCTCCATCACCACCATCTATTATGGTATCGGCAGCATCAATATATAATTTATCATTTCCAGCCCCGCCATAAAGTTCATCAGCGCCAGATTCGCCATAAAGAGTGTCTCTTCCAGAACCACCATATATTTTATCGTTGCCATTTCCTCCACGAAGACGTTCCCCTGTGGAGTTGGCATACATTATATCTGCATCATTGTTGAAGGTGATTTTTTCAACTAAATTTCCTCCAAAGTGGTTTTTAACCGTTATCTGGTCTTGGCTGTCAATTTTATTGATAACCAAATCATTATCAGAGCAAGTTTCTACATAATCTTCAATATTACCTGTTATCTTTATCGTATCAGTTCCGCTTTCATCATAGATACGGTCTTGACCATCGCCAGCAACAAATTGATAGATATTGTTTTCTGTACCGCCAAGCAGAATATCATCACCAATTCCGCCATTTAAGGTCTTAGCGCTGCTGGTGCCATAAATTATGTCAGAATTGTTATTAAAGGATATTTTTTCTATGGCACTACCATCAAAGTTATTGGTAACAGTTATTTTATCTCCTGTTGTGTTTTCAATAACTAAATCATTGCCAGAGCGGTAGGCGTTATAATCTGCAATATCTTCATTAACAACTATGCTGTCATTATCACCACTGTCATCAAATATGGTATCTTCCCCATCACCTGAGTTAAAAACATAAGTATCGTTTCCTGCCCCACCATTAAGAACATCGTTGCCCGCAAAACCTATGATTTTATCATCACTTGTTGTGCCAATAAGAGTTTCTGCACCATTGTTTCCTATCAACAATTTGCTGCCATTATCTCTTGTTGCAGAAACCGAGACACTTAAACTTGCTTCATCGTAATTTACAGAAAAATTGTTAGCATCTCCGATTTCGAAAATAATATTATTAAGTTTTTTTGCTGTTAACTCATTGTATAAATTATCTATTGCTTGGAATCTTAAAACACTAAGAGGACCGTTATCCTCTATAAATCCGTTAGGGTTAGTTCCATGAAAACCGTTATTAGAAAAAGACTCTAAATAATAATCTCTGCCATCTTTTTTGGGAATTGAGCTATAAATATTAGTATTGAAATTAAATTTGCCAAGGAGAAATGAAGTAAAAGTGTTGCAACAAGGTCCTTCGGTGTCATAATCAATCCCCTCACCATTTAGTCTTAAGCCATCCATTAATTTGGCATAAAATAGAGCTTTTTTAAAGCATTCTATTGCAACATCAGAAGATTCTAGATGGACATATCTTGCATTAAAATATTCTATTTCTGCTGTATTGGTGCCACTACCCCAAACAAAGTTTGAATCATAGCTGGTTTGATATATATCTCCAGAAAATGTTTCAAATTTAAATTTCATACCTTCTGTGAGATTACCTTTAGTTACTTCAACATTAGTTATTTTTATACTACCATCATCTTTTGTTTCGACTAGCCGAAAACC
This sequence comes from Alphaproteobacteria bacterium, assembly GCA_050175015.1. Taxonomy (GTDB): domain Bacteria; phylum Pseudomonadota; class Alphaproteobacteria; order JBFXJJ01; family JBFXJJ01; genus JBFXJJ01. The sequence continues at coordinate 132,386 of JBFXJJ010000005.1, forward strand.
ACTATGGCGGCTCATATCTACTAACGGAACATCAAAATCTTCAAAAAATATTTCAAAACTGTAACTAATCATAACTTATATCCTTGTAAAAAGTATTATTGTTAAATAACCAAATTATTATTTTGTAACTTTATATTTATGCTTTTTAGTAAAAGGTATTAATATATATAAAAGTGGCATAAATAATTGTAGTTCGATAAGAGCCGATGTAATGTTACCTGGTAATTCTGGGTATTCCCAATGGTTAAAAACTTTTCTTACGCTGAAACAATATAAACCTATTCTTAACGCTACAAAAAAAACCATAGATAGTTGTTGTAATGAAATTATAAACAAAATCATTTTTTTATTTAGATACTTAAGCATAAAATATCCTGCAAGACATAATCCAAAACAAACAAGAATTGTAATATTACTTTTAAGAATATAATAAGTTGGAGGGCATACATGATCTGGAGCTTTATCGGATATAATAGTATTTGTAATTATATAATAATTAAAACTAAATGTTAGACAAAGCGAGCATCCAAAAAATAATATAAATGAGCCATTTTTTATAATTTTTTTGATTTTATCTTTTTTAAGTGAGAACTTTTCATTTTTTAAGTTGTTATTTTTAATGTTTATCTCTCCATAATTGGTTTTATATATTTCTTCTCTATTAAAATCACTCATAAAAAATACTCTCTAATTTCAAGTGTTAACTTTTTACTGAAGATAACTATACTCTATATTTAATCTAAAATGCACATAATTTTTTGTTATATTTTACTAACATAAGGCTACCGTGGGTTGAGTAACAGTATTTACAATTTCAGCTCTAAATAATTACTAATACAGCCGCCTAAGAGGCTATTTTAAAATGTGATTTTATCTGGTCTTGGCTGTCAATTTTATTGATAACCAAATCATTATCAGAGCTGGTTTCTACATAATCTTCAATATTACCTGTTATCTTTATCGTATCAGTTCCGCTTTCATCATAGATGCGGTCTTCGCCATCACCAGCAACAAATTGATAGATGTTATTCTCTGTGCCGCCAAGCAGAATATCATCACCAATACCGCCATTTAAGGTCTTAGCACTGCTGGTTCCATAAATTATGTCTGAATTGTTATTAAAGGATATTTTCTCTATGGCATTACCATCAAAGTTATCAGTAACAGTTATTTTATCTCCTGTTGTGTTTTCAATAACTAAATCATCGCCAGAGCGGTAGGCGTTATAATCTGCAATATCTTCATTAACAACTATGCTGTCATTATCACCACTGTCATCAAATATGGTATCTTCCCCATCACCTGAGTTAAAAACATAAGTATCATTGCCAGCACCACCATTAAGAACATCATTGCCTGCTAAGCCTATAATTTTATCATCACTTGTTGTGCCAATAATAGTGTTATTTAAATTTTCGCCGATAAAATAACTTTTATTACCAACCGTTATTTTTAAGCTAACATCTCTATTTTCACTATCAGTGTAACTTTCATCCCCCATCCATTCAAAAGTTACATTTTCTAAATCTGTAAGAGCTCCTTCGTAATTATTAAAAAACACAGCACTCATATCTCTTATTGCTGTTGCAATCAAAACATCTTGCCCCGTGTTGCCATCAATAAAACTGCTAAACCTTCCTGGAAATTGACCGTCGAAAGTGTCAAAAACATTTATACCATTAAAATAAGTAGAGGCCATTGTCTGTGTCCAAGTATTACAATTGGGACCTGTGGCATCATAATCAAGCAAGCCAAACGATGTTGATAGTGAACTTCTTAATTTGGCATCAAAAACAAGTTTATTATATGCTCTTAAAGCATCATTACCTTGAAAAAAGATGAATGTTTGAGCATTATAATTTGTTATAAATTCTTGAGTTGTGTCTCTTTCTCTATCATTAACATAAGTTTTAACTCCCCAAATAATTTCATTTCCTTGGTTATCTATATATGTTTGTCCTGAAGATTCGACAAAAGCAAAATCAATATTGCCATCGACAACGATTAAATCAATTGCTTTTACAGTCAAACTTCCATCATCATTAGTTATTAATAAATCATAGCCAGAGTGCATAAGAGTGGTTTGAGGGGCATCAATTGATCTGGTATGAGCACGCAATTCGTAAGTAACAGACATAAAAAACTCCTTCTAAAATTAATTAATAATTATTCCGAAAAATAAATAAATGAATGTTGGTAAAAACATTGCAAAAACAAAACAGATATATGTTGCTATTCTCAGATATGTTTTATTATTGACGTTGAGCTTTTTGCCAAAATTGGTAAAAAAGAAGAGCAAACCGAATAATGAATTTATAATATCAGCAAACCAGCTATATTTGTGGGCAAAACTAAATAATATAAAACCAAAATGACAGAAAAAGTTTTTTAATGATATTTGACCTATATATTTAACACATAATTCTTTTTGATAATCCCGCATCCCAAAAGATACTGCAGAAGGATTATTTATTTTGACAAGCATTATTATTAACATAATAAAAAATGTTATTAGTGAGATCATAGCAATAATTTTTATAAAGATTTCTTTTGAAAAAGCGTTATATGCGAGGTATACAAAGACAATCCAAGTTAGGCTATATAAAAAAGCAATGTTCCAGTTTAATCTCATTCCTGTAGATAAATTATTTATAAGCATAAAAACACTAAAACAAAGCAATAAAAACAACCATATTATGGATAAAATTTTAAGTACTTTGGTTATTTTTAGCTGTTTAATGCTATTCAAATTTATGCTTTTGTTAAATGTTTCCATTATTATATCCTTAAAATAATAAAATTTGTTTTCTGCAAAATATCGTTACACAATATATGCCGTTTTAATCTAAAATGCACATAATTTTTTGTTACATTTGTCCAACATAAAACCATCTTAGGTTGAGTGATAGCGTTTACAATTTCAGCTCTAAATAATTACTAATACAGCCGTCTAAGAGGCTATTTTAAAATGCGATTTTATCTGGTCTTGACTGTCAATTTTATTGATAACCAAATCATTATCAGAGCTGGTTTCTACATAATCTTCAATATTACCTGTTATCTTTATCGTATCAGTTCCGCTTTCGTCATAGATGCGGTCTTCGCCATCACCAGCAATAAACTGATAGATATTGTTTTCTGTACCGCCAAGCAGAATGTCATCGCCAATACCGCCATTTAAGGTCTTAGCACTGCTGGTGCCATAAATTATGGCTGAATTGTTGTTAAAGGATATTTTCTCTATGGCATTACCATCAAAGTTATCAGTAACAGTTATTTTATCTCCTGTTGTGTTTTCAATAACCAAATCATCGCCAGAGCGGTAGGCATTATAATCTGCAATATCTTCATTAACAACTATGCGGTCATTATCACCACTGTTATCAAATATGGTATCTTCCCCATCACCTGCATTAAAAACATAAGTATCATTGCCAGAACCACCTAAGAGGATATCGTCAAAACTACTACCAGTTATATTATCTTCACCGTCCCCTCCAATAAAAACTATACCATTTTTCTCATAATCACTTATATTTGGAACATCAAAAAAACCATAAACAGGCATATCAGATGAAGAAAGTGTATCTCCGTTATTAGTACCATATATAATCGGACGATCTTGAACGTCAAGAAATCTGGTAATCCCAGAATTTCATAAATTGTTTAATAAAGTATCTCCTCCTAGTTTCATAAGAGTTAATTTTTCAATAGGATTAATAATTTGTGAACTTGTTATAAAATTATTTTCAGCATCAAAATCATCTTGAGTATATGGCTCTCTTGCTAAAGGAACTTGTGTAAATTCAATTTCAACTTTTCGGCCTATTTTAGATGGATCAATATTATTTTTAATAAAAGCATTGCCAATGCTTGCCGTAAAATCATCACTTTGTAAGTCAAAATTTTCTTTATAATATGTACCATCTTCTAATTGATAATCATGTAAGGGGGCTACAGCTAAATTTAAAATGCTTCTATTTCCATTCGCATCAACAGTAAAGCGTATAGCATCTTCTAATTTAAAGGATGTTGATCCCCAAACGTAAAATCTTTCAAGATAATCATTAAATCCCATACTGTCATCGTAAAAATCATACTGTTCTATATTAAATATAAACGAAGTAAGTTTTGGATTTAAAAGATTACAAAGATGATCCGCTATCTGTTCCTTATCAAAATCTCCACTTGGAACGTCATATTTATATGTTCCATCAGAATTTTTTTTAAAAAAACGCTGGATTATTTTAAACTGTGACGCAACAGCAAATCGGCCTGCTCCATTAGTCATAAAATTAGCACCATCAACTTCTATTGAAACAACATCCGCTTCTGGTCTAAAAGCTTTCTGAGGTTAAATCGCTGGGAGTTGTTTCTTGTCCATATAAATATAAATTTGTTATTGTTTCTGGGGTAAGTCTATGAGTGTCATTATAAATAGTCATTTTTATATTCTCCTAAAAGTCACATTTATTATTAGCGTCATCGAAAAATCTCGCTCCATTCGACTTCAACAAATTCGCCACAATTAGTAATTACAACAATTCCTTTAGCAAAAGTTTCATACCCTATACTACCATCTTCGTTCTCGTATCGTTTAAGATAGCTAAAAAAAGCAGTATCGGCAGCTTTACCTCGCAATTTAAGATTAGTGAAAACTTTAGGGCAACCATCATAATCTCTCCAGAAAGAAGGGCTGTCTTGGCAATCAAAGACAACAAAACCAGGATTAATTGTTAAAAATTCTTGGACATTATTATATTTAATCAGTCTCTTTTTTACTCCATTAATAGTAGTGTAATCTTTTTGATTTTTAATTATTGAAGATATTAGAATTTGCGTCTTATTTTCTTCAGATAACCAACGCATTTTTTTAAAGCAAAATCCTGAATAATTAAGACCACAAACAATAATTAAAATTGCTAAAGGAATGAATAGAGGGATAATATATATTTTTTTAACACTCGGTTTGGAATGTTTGTTTATATTAACCTCTTCGTCCTGTTTTCTATTTATAAATAATTTCAATCCAAACAGCGGCAAAAAAATAAAAATAGTAGATAGTATTATTAAAAACATCACCAATAAAAAAATTGAGCATATTATTGTCAAAATAGTATTAGAAAAGCCTACAAAACTAAGCAAATGGCTTATAAAGAACCATAAAATCATATATAAGCGCATGCAATATTCTTCAGCTGATACAAAAAGAAAACAAAGTATAAGTATGAACAGGAATGCTCTAACAGTTCTATCATTCAAAAATACTATGGTTTTTCTTAACATTTTATTTTCTCTAGATAATAAAAGTCTTATGTTTATGGAACAGCTTTTTGATTGTTTTTCTTTTACATTCAGCGTTGTATCTTGCTTTGTTTTATCAAATTCATCTGAATTTTTTTCGATAACATTTCCAGAGATATCTTCGATTGTTTTATTGTCATTGTTAGTCATTTAAAGCTATAACCTTTACTTAGAGACGTAATATGCAAAAATTGCTTTATAGCTTATACCCATTTGAACTTAAAGCCGTGTAATTTTTTTGTTATATTTTGCTAACAAAATGATACTATAGGTTGAGTTGAGAAGAGCTGTTTTTGGCTCTAAATAATTACTAAAAATATTATGCCGCAGATTTAATTTTTGATGTTATTTTATCACCATTTGATAAAATGGTGTTATCGTAGAAAAGTTTTGTTCTTGTTCTGTTAAAGGTGTTTCGCTCATAGATTAACTCCCCAATGATTAGTATTTTTTTTATCTTTAAATAAGTAGATTATTATAAAAAATAAAAAATTTGATAAATGAATAAAAAATAAAAAAAACATAGTATATGTCATAGCTGAATATGGTATTTCAATTTGAAGCTTTTTAGGATCACAAAACATCAAAAATAAAGAGAACATGCTTAAAGAATAAAAAATAATTAAACCTGAAAACAAGGTTGTTATTGGTGGATTATTTTTTTGTAAATCTATTTTAGTAAAAAAAGCATCTATTGGAAACACAGTTGAACATATTATAATGATTAAAAGATAAACATAAATATAACTATCTGAGCTTAAATGTCTTATAGAAAAAGTTTGTTTATTGTAGTCGAAAAGCCAAACGTTCTTCCATATATCAGTTAAATAAATAGGACCGCTACAAGAATTGCCATAGTAAGCCCTGATAAAATCACCTATAAAAATAGCAATAAAAAATACCCAAAATGCAATTTCTCCTTTTTTTGATTTGCCTAAAAAACATTCCTCATGTTGAGGCATACGATATCTAAAAAAAGTAGACACAACAAAAATTAAAGCTAAGGTAACAGGGATAGTAGCTATAGCATATTGGTTTTTCTGCCATAGCAATACAACCTGTAATAAGATTATGTAGGAAACACTAAAAACACTATAACAACGATAAAGCAACCCTGTTTTAAATTTATTGATGGCTTTATCTGCTGTCTCACCGTTATTATCCTTAATATTAGCATCGGCTCCAGCATCAATAAGCGTTTGCATAATTTCAATATTATTATTAGTGCTGGCTATAAATAAGGCGGTTTGCCCTTCATTGTCTTTAATATTAACCTTTGCTCCATTAGCAATAAGTAACTTTACAACATCTAAACGATTGAAAGTCGTCGCATAAAATAAAGCCGTACATCCATTATTATCAAGAGCATTAATATTGGCTCCAGATTTTATCAAAAAATCAACAATGTCTTTATTTTTCGAGGCTAACATCAATGGAGTAATGCCGTCATTATTCACTTGATTGATGTCAAGTCCGAGATTTAAAAATGTTTTTATAATTTCAGGATTAGAATTGCAGGCAGCAAGATGAAGCGCTGAAGATGCTTTTGCTGTTTTATCATTAACATTTGCTCCTAATCTAATTAAAGTTTTTATAACTTCAGGGTTTTTATTAAGCCTAGCTGCAAGTAATATGGGGGTTATCTCATGTATGAAGAATTTGTGCTTTGTTTCATCAAATTCAATGTTAACACCTTTAAACTTAATATTAAGATTATCTCCTGATTTAACGGCTTTTTCTATGTGCTCAGAGGAGCCATAGATTATAATATCTAAAAAACTTTTTTGAAAAAAACCTAATTTTTGAAAAAAACCTAATATATCGGCCAAAATTGATAGAGGAATATAACTAATAATAAAAGAAAAAACGAAGTAGAAAATTATTTCTTCAATAGAGAAAGATTGGAAAAACTTGAAAAAAATTAAAGCTACATATAAAGGTGTATATATTAAAAGCCACATAGATAGAAAGATTCTATTAAAATTCAGCGAATTGAATCTAAGAGATAATTTATCTTTAGAAAAAAGATTTAGCAGCAAATAGCGTATGTTCATATGGCAATCCGTGTTTAAATTTAATCTTTAAGTATTTTATAACTCTTTTTTTTTATGACTATCAACTAAAAAGAGAGATAAAATTGTGATTTTTTTAGATTCGTTATATTTTAATGGTAAAACAGGCTAGTTTTTATCGTTTCAGCTTTGTTGATAGAGCGTCATCTTATGTTAAAAAAATGTAACAAAGCCACTAATTATAGAAGATTTTTATCTTTTTATTATTTTAATTCTTGAGTGTTGTTTAGCTTTTTTGTAAGTTACTTTTAGTTTTCAACTAAAGGTTTTATTTAGAATGGTCTCCCAAATAATCTCTCCCAATTTTGAAGCATCAAAAAGCGAACAAAAAGCCCCCAATCTTGATACAGGATTGATTGCTCTGGTTATGATTGGCCGCTTTTTTGAACGTCCTGCTGATCCTTTCCAAATTAAGCATAGTTTAGGCAAAGGTGAGTTACTGCTTTCGGAAATAGATATTCTGCGGGCAGCAAAGCTGCTTGATTTAAAAGCCAAAGCTATCTCTTCTGATTTTGACCGTATTGCCTCCAAAACGCCGCTGCCTTGTATTGCTCAGAGCAATGATGGGGAGTGGTTTATTATTGGACGGGCTGCGGAAGATAAAATCTTAATTCATAAGCCTGGGCAAAAAAATCCAGAAATCATCGCTAAAGAAGCTTTTATGAGTTTATGGTCTGGGCGTTTGATTCTTTTTACCAGCCGCAAAACCACCGTTGGCGGACGCCGCCGTTTTGATGTCTCGTGGTTTATTCCTGCGGTTGTTAAATATCGCCGTTTATTTGCCGAGGTTCTTCTGGCATCGTTTTTCTTGCAACTCTTTGCTCTAGTTTCACCTTTGTTGTTTCAGGTTATTATTGATAAGGTTCTGGTGCATCACGGCCGCAGCACGCTTGATGTTATCTTTTTTGCTTTATTATCTATCGCCATTTTTGAAAGTGTTTTAGGCGCACTTCGCACTTATGTGTTTTCGCATACGACTAACCGAATTGATGTCGAACTTGGAACACAGTTGTTTCGGCATTTAACAGGACTGCCTTTGGCTTATTTTGGCGCCCGCCGTGTTGGTGATACGGTTGCTCGTGTCAGAGAGCTTGAAAATATCCGCAGTTTTTTAACTGGTTCGGCTTTGACATTAGTAATCGATCTTGCTTTTACATTCGTCTTTTTTACAGTGATGTTTTATTATGCCCCTATTCTTTCTTGGATTGTGGTTGGCTCTATTCCTTTTTATGTTGTCTTATCCTTGCTAATTTCACCGCTCCTGCATCAAAGAGTTGAAACCAAATTTAAGCACGGCGCAGAAAACCAAGCCTTTTTAGTAGAAACCATTACAGGAATAGAAACCGTTAAAGCTATGGCTTTGGAACCACAGTCTCACCGCCGCTGGGAAGAACAGCTTGCGGCTTATGTTGCTAGCTCTTTTAAGGTTAGCAATCTTGGCAATGTCGGACAGCAGACAATTCGCTTAATTCAAAAAGCGACTTCAGCTTTAACTCTGTTTTTTGGCGCCAAATTGGTTATGGATAACAGCTTGTCCGTTGGGCAGCTTGTAGCATTTAATATGCTGGCGGGCAATGTTTCTTCCCCAATCCTGCGTTTAGCTCAGGTGTGGCAGGATTTTCAGCAAGTTAGAATATCGATTGACCGTTTAGGTGATATTTTAAATAATCCTCCTGAGCCTTCGGTTGAAACTGGTAGAGCTCCTACAACAGCGCTTAAAGGTCATGTTGTTTTTGAAAATGTTTCTTTTCGTTATGATCCTTCGGGTTCACGCATTTTATCCGATATTAAACTTGATATTATGCCTGGTGAAACTATCGGCATTGTTGGTTCCTCAGGTTCGGGCAAAAGTACGCTCACCAAACTAATTCAGAGACTTTATATTCCAGAGCAAGGACGGATTATGGTTGATGATATTGATATTTCAACCGCAGATCCTGCTTGGCTCAGAAGGCAGATAGGTGTCGTTTTACAGGAAAATATGCTGTTCAACCGCTCGGTTAGAGATAATATTGCTATTACCAATCCTTCCGTTCCTATGGAACGGGTCATTGAAGCTTCTAAGCTTGCAGGAGCTCATAGCTTTATTGCGGAACTTTCTGATGGTTATGACACAATAATAGGCGAAAGAGGTACCTCGCTTTCGGGCGGTCAACGCCAGAGAATTGCAATCGCTAGAGCTTTGCTTACCAATCCCCGAATTCTAATATTTGATGAAGCAACTTCCGCTCTCGACTATGAATCTGAAAAAGCAATTCAAGATAATATGGAGAAAATCTGTCAAGGCAGGACAATGTTTATTATTGCGCATAGATTATCAACGGTGCGAAGCTGTTCTCGCATTATTGTGATTGAACGCGGCGAAATTGTTGAAATCGGAAGTCATAAGTCATTATTAAAATCAGGCGGGCGCTATGCTAACCTGTGGCGCTGCCAAACTGATGATGCCGTTAAAGAGGTGTCATTATGATTAAGCCTAAAATGCCTGAAAAAATTTTGAGCATAGCTTTAAAAGCAAAGACGTTTTTTATTACGGTTTGGCAGTTTTTACAATCTCTTGCCGAAGGACCCGAGCAAAAGACTTTAGAAAAACAGTTTTTACCTGCCGTTTTGGAAATTACAGAAACGCCGCCCTCTCCTCTTGGCAGAACTATGATTTATGTAATTATAACCGTCTTTACGACAGCCTTGTTATGGGCAACTTTTTCTAAAGTTGACATTGTAGCGATTGCTCCAGGAAAGTTAGTTCCAAGCGGTTATAGTAAAATAATTCAGCCGCTAAAAATTGGCATTATTGCTAATATTTTTGTGGAAGACGGGCAAAAAGTTGTCAAAGATGAACCTCTGATTGAAATCAGAGCCGAAGAAACTGGGGCTAATAAAATTCGTCTGGGGCAGGAGCTTAAGTTTGCTAAGCTTGATGTTGCAAGGCTTTCAGCGCTTCTAGAGCCTATTCCCGAAAAGGCATTCAATCCAGATGATGTAGAATCTGAACTGCTATCCCAGCATAAAACATTGCTAATCGGAGAACTAGAAAAGTATCGTGCCAGCTTATCGGTTATTGAAAAACAAATTGTGCAAAGTGAAGCCGAAAAAGCGGTATCTGAAGCCGAAATCAGAAAAATTGAACGTATGCTACCCAATCTTAAAGAAAGGGTGGACGCTAAATATAAGCTGAAAGAACAAGGAATTGTTGCTCCTATGACATATTTAGAATTAGAACAAGATTTGATTGATTTAGAAGAGCAGCTTAATATTCAGAAAAAAAGTGTCGCCGAAATTAAAGCGCAGCTTGAAACTCAAAAAATGCAATATACTGAAACCAAAAACTCATTTAAAAATGATGTGCTTTACCGCATTAATGAAGCTCGCAACAATGTCTCGATGCTAAAAGAAGAATTATCTAATGCTGAGTGGCTAGAAGAAATGACAACTATAAAGGCTCCAGAAGCCGGCATTATTCAAGAGTTGTCAGTTCATACTGTTGGCGGAGTTGTTACAGAAGCTCAGCCGTTAATGAAACTTGTTCCCAAGGATAGTGTTTTAGAAGTCGAAGCTATGGTGCTAAACAAAGATATCGGCTTTGTTAGGGAAGAACAGCAGGCAGTAATCAAAATCGATAGTTTTCCTTTCACCAAATATGGCACAATCGATGCAACCGTTATTGATATATCACCTGATGCGATTGAAAATGAAGAACTGGGATACGTCTATAAGGCAAAGCTTAGCCTTGCAAAAGACCATCTGATGGTAGAGGGCAAAAAAGTTATGCTCTCCCCGGGTATGACTATCGTCGCCGAAATCAAAACAGGACAACGACGCCTTATCGAATTCCTGCTCTCCCCTATGATTAAATATACCGCCGAAAGTATGAGAGAAAGATAACTTTGTTGCCTAAACTAAGCTACTCTAAGAGCTGCTACCAAATTAAAGCTAGAGATTATTCTCTAGCTTTTTTTATTCAAAACTTTGTTTCATTAACTATCTTAGAGCCAAGATTTAATCATTTGCTTTAAAAAAATATCCAAAATAACATTTAAGCATTATAAGACTTTGACATTAAGCTTTATAGTTCTTATTTTCTAATAAAAATTATAATAATATTTATCTCAAGGCATCAAAATATGAAACAAAATATAGAAAATTTAATCGATATTATGGCACTTTTGCGCACCCCAGAAAAAGGCTGTCCTTGGGATATAAAACAGAGTTTTGATACTATAGCGCCTTACACCATTGAAGAAGCCTATGAAGTTTATGATGCTATCGAAAAAAATGATATGGCAGCGTTAAAAGATGAGCTGGGAGATTTATTGCTTCAGGTAGTATATCATTCCCGTATGGCAGAAGAACAAAATATCTTTAGTTTTAATGATGTTGCCGCAATTATTTGTGAAAAGATGATTAGAAGGCACCCCCATGTTTTTGGAGAATCTGATAAAAAAGATTGGCATGAAAAACCAATGGCATCATGGGAAACCCAGAAAGCCAAAGAAAGGCAAAAACAAAAAACTTTAGACGGTGTTGCACTTGCTCTCCCTGCTCTTATGAGAGCCATAAAACTTCAGGCAAGAGCCGCTAGAGTTGGCTTTGATTGGCCTGATGTTAAACAAGTGTTTGATAAGATTAAAGAAGAAATCTTGGAACTAGAAGTCGAAATTGAAAATAACAACCAGATAAATATTGTTGATGAAATGGGCGACTTGCTTTTTGCGCTTGCTAATCTTGCTCGCAAATTAAATGTTGATGCTGAACAGGCTTTAAGAAAAACTAATCAAAAATTCATTAATAGGTTTGAATATATTGAAAAAAAACTGGCTGAAAAAGGACAGAAGCCTGAAGATGCAACTTTAGATGAAATGGAAGCTTATTGGCAGGAAGCTAAAAAATATACCTAGAACGAAGTTCGTTCATATGAGAGGTTTTAAGGTTGTATAAAAAGTTTTGCTTTTGCTTTTACAAAAAGCAAAGCTGTTGGCAAGCATTTACCGTAAGGCAAAAAAATTCGTATAATTAAATAGCTTGTATTCTAAAAACGGCTTTTTATTTAAAATTTTCTGTTTTGTAAACTTTTGTTATATTTTATTACAATATATTAACAATAATAATTAGTAAAATAACATTTTATTGCAAAATATTATAACCATAATTAGGATAAAACATAGTTATGGTTAAAAATAATATCATTATAAAATTAAATTTACTAAACATGGTCTTGACCTTTCATAAAAATGGTAACAAGATTTTAATTTATATTTGTTTTAATTCTGCGCTAGTTTCTAGCAATTATCAAGAATAAAAAATGCGCGAAATATTATTTTTTTAATATTTAAGATTTAATTTATTAAAATTTGTTACAAAACTATAAACTACAAAGAAGTTTTAAATTGAATATAAAAGCAGATACTTCCTATTGAGTAATACATTGAAATTATTGTATTTTATTCCAAGCAAAACTGTTGGGTAACTTGAGGGTAACATTATTTACTATAATTTAAAAATATAGCAAAGATGTTTTAAGATTAATATATTGATAAATAATATTTTATTACCATATTTATAAATATTTTAGGGTAACATATAGGTAACTTTTAAATATTATTTTTTAATATAATTATTTTTTGCATAAATTTAACAATCACATAACACATTGATTTATAATATTTTTAATATAAATATTTTTATTAAAATGCTTTAATTTTAAGGATATATCCTAATTATGGTTATAGTCAAACAGCCATCACAACCTGCTCAGAATTACAGGCGATAAACAATAATCCATCTGGAGATTACTATCTAACAAATAATATCGATTGTACTAGCATTGAAAATTTCGAACCTATAGCGTCTTTTTCTGGCTACTTTAATGGTATGGGGTTCACCATATCAAATCTAAAAATCAGTCGAAGTTCACAAGACAATATTGGACTGTTTGGCTCTACTAACAATGCTGTTATTATTAATGTTGTATTATCTAATATTAATATAAAGGGGCAAGCTAATGTTGGCGGATTAGCGGGGTATATGAACAAGTCCTATGTTAACGGCGTTAAAATTTCTGGCTTGGTTGAAAGCAGCAGTTCTTGTGTTGGAGGTTTATCGGGACGCACAGACAACACTGGTATCTATAGCTGTTCTTTTATTGGTCATAGCAAAGGTCTTAGTGTTGATACAGGTGGAATAGTAGGATATTTCCTTACAAATTCAAGTCTTTCTAATAGTTATGCTTCAGGTGTAGTTGAAGGCACGGGATTGGTTGGAGGTTTAGTTGGACGTATGGAAATGAATACGTCTATAACTAACAGTTACGCAGATAGCTCTGTTACAGGAAGTGATCTGCATGTCGGAGGCTTGGTAGGCTGGCAGGCTTCATCTTCTGTAATTAATAGAAGTTACGCCGCTGGCGCTGTTTCGGGACCAGAAGGATACGTTGGAGGTTTAGTTGGTTGGGATTATGATAACACTCTGACTGTTACATCATCTTATTGGGATATGCAAACTTCTGGACAAGCGACAACAGCAGGAAACAAGGGGACAGGATTAACTACCACTCAAATGAAAACACAAAGCTCTTTTGTTGATTGGAATTTTGTTGATGTTTGGAAAGCACCAGAAACTAACTATGCAAAATTAAGTTGGGAAGAGACCGTTCCAATTTCAACCTGCGAGGGACTCCAAAATATAAGCAACAACCTTGGCGGCAGTTATTATTTAGTAAATGACATTGATTGCAGCGATACAGTTAACTGGAATAGTGGCAAAGGCTTCAGACCTATTGGGCTAAGTGATTTTTGGAACATAAGTTCTTTTCGTGGAACATTTGATGGTAAAGGTTACAAGATAACAAATCTTTATATTAATAGAACGGACGCCAGCTGTGATCTTGGTTATGGATTGTTCGGTTACGCTATACAGGCCATCATTCAGAATGTGGGAATTGAGCAAGCTAATATTAAAGGGCGTTGGATAACAGGAGCATTGATTGGCTTGGCTACCAGTAATGTTTTTGTAACCAATTGCTATTCTTCAGGAGATATTTCTGCACTAAAACAAGGGGGGCTTGCTTGCGGGCATGACGGCTTATCTCGTGCTGGAGGACTAATTGGCCAATTGTGGAGCAGCAACTCTAGAATTTATAATGTTTATTCTAATGCTAAAGTCAGCGGTACAGGTGAAGAAATTGGAGGTTTAGTTGGAGTATTTTATGGATATGCCAATTCAACATCTTATATAAAAAATTCGTATTCTACAGGACTTGTTGCCTGCTCTACCAATTACTGCGGCGGTTTTTTGGGGCATTTATATGAAAACGCTTATATTATCAACAGTTATTGGGATATGCAAACTTCAGGAAAAGCCTCAAGTGCTGCGGGAGTTGGCAAATCTACATCAGATATGAAAAGTAAAAGCACATTTTCAGGCTGGGACTTTACTAATGTTTGGTATCTTATTTACGGTGATTATCCACGATTAAAAACCCCCTATCCTGTTTGCACAGGCTGTGCAGTATTAGAAGATGGCGTGTGTGTAGCGGGCGGCAGTTGTTCTGGTGAACACCCGACGTGTAATGTTACGGGCTGGGTTGGACTTTGCGAATGTTCATCTAGCACTTGCGGTGATGGTCGAGCTTGTTCTGACGGTGTTTGCGTAAACTGTGATTCTGACTCAGCTTGCGGAGCTTGTGGTTGTGGGACATCTCAAAAACCAACGGGAACAGGCGCTTGTATGAACAACAGTATGTGCTGCCCTGGCGAATGCAATATGGCAACGGGGGCTAACTCTTGCGGTTATAGCGACGACTTATGCCCAACAGGTGTATCCTGCAATCGCTCAACCCTTTCCTGTTGTGCAAATGAGCTTCCTTATTGGCGAAGTGAAAATTGCCGATCTTGTTCATCGACCAGTGGACTTTCTGGAAATTGTCAAACGCCTGGTATGATGTGCAACTCTCGTTACGACTGTATCGTATGTCTAGCTAATAGCCAGTGTACTTGTGAAGACGGTGAAGTAGCAGACGGTATGGGTGGCTGTGTTGAACCTTACTGTTACAGTGACAGCGAATGCGGAGTTGATGAATGCGTTAATGCTGGCTTGTATAATGCTTTTTGCTCTAACTGCAGTTCAGTAAACAAAGTATGGCACAGCACTTCTTGTGAGAGCTGTCCTGCTGGTTCGGTATATTCTAACGGCGTTTGCGTATGCTCTGACGGCAAGATGTGGAACTCAGCCAACAATCTGTGCTTATCTCGAGGCGTTATCAGCTCAGGCGGCATCTTAGACTTAAAAACATCTAATACCATAAATGCGTCAGATGAGAGATACGCCAGAATTAAACGTAAAATGAACCGCATAACCAGCAGTGCTTACGCTGGAGCAGCGCAGAAAAAAATTGAAGAGGAGGAGGAATCCCAAGAGTAACTTAGAAAATACCCAAAGTTTTGGTCTCGCTTTTAAAAAAGCGAGTGCCGTCTGCAAAGACAATAAGCCTATAGCTTATAAAAAATACTAATTAAAGATAAGGAGGTGATAAATAGAAATTTAAAAAAACTTTGCAAGAACAAACCCTGATAAAAAAACGAGGAAGCTTTGCTTTAAGGTTAAGCTTCCTCGTTTGTTTTTTTCATAGCAATTATTTAAGCCATTCTAACCGAAACAAGCTGTCCTTCATAAAAAATCTATAGCTATGCGGTCTCTGAATAGCTCATTGTTTTTTGCTGCAAAAAATTCTCAACTTTTTGTAAATCAGACAACGAAATCAAGGTTTCAAGATTAACATATTCGTCATCATCTAATCGAGAAACTACTTGAGATTTTTTATATATAAAGGCGATTGCATCACCTGCATAAACAGGAATTTTGAAATTATGAGAAATTGCTTCTTTCGTAAGCTCAGAATCAATAAGTTTTAGAAGCTCCTCTATCCCTTCCCCTGTTATCGCTGACACTGCGGTAACTTTATATTTGCGTTCCTGAATATTCATAACTTCTGTTTTATGGTCATCTGGAATAAGATCTATCTTATTAAATACTTCAATAAGACCGTGTTCAACTTTATCTTGGAGACCTAAATTGCAAAGCACCTGCTCAACGTCTTTTTTCTGATAAATACTGTCTTTATGAGAAATATCTCTTATATGAAGAATAATGTTAGATTGCAGCACCTCTTCTAATGTTGCTCTAAATGCCATAATAAGTTCTGTCGGCAAATCGGAAATAAAGCCAACCGTATCAGATAAAATAACTTTTTTCCCTGATGGGAGATTAAGCAGTCTCATCGTAGGATCAAGCGTTGCAAAAAGCTGATCTTTGGCAAAAACATTAGCAGCCGACAAATAGTTAAAAAGCGTTGATTTTCCAGCATTAGTATAGCCAACCAAAGCAACTACAGGATAGGGGACTTTCTGCCTCGATTTACGGTGAAGTTCTCTGGTTTTTTTTACATTTTCTAATTGTTTTTTTATTTTGGCAATGCGTTCGCCAATAAGCCTGCGGTCAATTTCAATCTGGG
Organism: Alphaproteobacteria bacterium; assembly: GCA_050175015.1. Classification (GTDB taxonomy): domain Bacteria; phylum Pseudomonadota; class Alphaproteobacteria; order JBFXJJ01; family JBFXJJ01; genus JBFXJJ01. Next base: position 149,270 of record JBFXJJ010000005.1, read on the forward strand.
TTTCACCAGGACCACCGATAAAGCCTAAACCACCGCGTTGTCTTTCCAAGTGGGTCCAACTGCGAACTAAGCGGCTTTTTTGATATTCTAAGTGAGCCAATTCAACTTGAAGAATACCTTCTCTTGTTTTTGCTCTAGCGCCGAATATTTCTAAAATTAGCGCGGTACGATCAATGACCTTACAATTCCAGGCTTTTTCAAGATTTCTCTGCTGAACTGGAGACAAGCTACAATTTATTATCGCAAGCTTAATTTCATCATCTTGAATTCTTTGAGCAATTAAATCTATATTTCCTTTGCCCAGTAATGTTGAGGGCTTTATCTGTTTAATCAAAAAGCCGAGACTAAAAACAATTTCTTGTTCAATCGCTTCAGCTAAACCACACACTTCAGCTAAACAAGATGTTATATCTCGGCTTTCTTTGTCATCACTAAAATAAGGATGAATTACACAAGCTTTATTTTTAAGCAAGGCTAAACTTCTTGAAAATCTTTATCTTCTTCAAATAGTTGAATTGGAGTAACTGGCATAATCGTTGAAATAGCATGCTTATAGACAAGCTGCGAATGCCCATCTCTTCTAAGCAACATAGAAAAACTGTCAAACCACGTAATAATGCCTTGAAGCTTAACTCCGTTTATTAAAAATACCGTAACAGGAGCTTTATTTTTCCTCACATGGTTTAAAAAAACGTCCTGTACACTCTGGTTTTTATCTGTTGGCATCTCTTATCCTTTAAATTAAATGTATATTCTAGCATCAAGTATATACTAAAGATTATAACTATCACAAAAAATATCTTTTATTACCACTATTTTTTCAAAAAAGATATACTTTTTTATTTGAAGTATTTGTAATACATTTTTTTATAATTTCAATCTCTAGTTATGTTATTTTTTGTTACATTTTTTTGTTATTGTAAAAAAATGATTAAAAATACTCTAAACCTACAGAAAAGAATTTTTCGACATTCTTGACCGAACCCGTTGCGGCAAAAACCACGATACGGTCTCCGACTTCAATTTCAGTAAGTCCTGTAGGATTAATTACTTGGTCATCTCGCACAATAGCACCAAGCATAACTCCGGGAGGAAACCTAATATCTCTCAATGGTTTTCCTATTAACGGCGAAGTTTCTAACGCATCCGCCTCTATAATTTCACCAAAACCCTCATGGATAGAATAAGCTGAATGTATCCGCCCTTTTCTAACTTTTTGAAGAATGGTTGAAACCGTTATAGCTCTTGGGTCAATAACCGTGTCAACTCCAAGATTGTGAATCAAGCTATTATAAGTAGGGTTATTAATCAAGGTTGCCGTTCTTGGCACACCAAAGCGTTTAGCTAACAGAGATGACAAAAGATTGACTTCGTCATCATTTGTAACCGCTATTGTTGCTTCTGAAGAATAAATCCCCGCTTCCTGCAAGATATCACTTTCTAAAGCATCACCATTAATGACAACGGCTTCTTCCAATTCCGCAGCAATCATTTTGGCTCTGTCTGAATCTATTTCAATAACTTTACAATATAAATTATTACTTTTCTTTTCTAATTCTTTAGCCATACAAAAGCCAACGCCGCCGCCGCCAAAAATTAATATTCTTCTGGCCTCAGCAGCTTCACAGCCGAATGTCGACATAGCTCTTTCAGTCTGCTTTGAATCGACAACGAAATAAACCTCATCATCTTTTTTAATTTGCTCATCAGCTTTAGGCAAAATTGGCTTGTTGTCTCTTATAATTCCAACTATCACCATATTTAAATCTGGAAACAAGTTAGAAATTTGTCGCATAGGGGTATTTATAACAGGACATTCGTCGCTGCATCTAACGCTAATCAACCTTACCTTATCATCTACTAAAGGTATTACTTCAATAGCCCCAGGGATCTCGAGTTTACGAATAACAGCTTTAGCAATTTCTACTTCTGGAGAAATAATAACATCTACAGGCATATTGTCATCGTCGTAAAGGCTTGCCCACAATGGTTGGAGATAATCCTGGGAACGAATCCTCGCAATTTTAACTGGAACGTTAAACAAAGAGTGTGCAACTTGGCACGAAACCATATTTATTTCGTCGGTGTTCGTAACCGCAATAAGCATATCAGCATCACGGGCGCCTGCCCTTTCTAAGACCTTAGGATGAGACGCGTGTCCAAGTACCGTTTGTACATCTAAATTACTGCTAATTTTTTCAATTAGTTCTGAACTGTTATCAATTATGGTAACATCGTTATTATCGCTTAACAAATAACGTGCAATAGTTGAACCTACCTGTCCAGCTCCACAAATAATAACCTTCATTATTTATCCCCTATAATGCCTAACATTTTTAATTTACGGTGCAGTGCGGAACGTTCCATTTCCACCTGTCTCGCCGTTTCTGAGATATTGTCACCACATCTAGCTAATTTTGCTAGTAAATATTCTTTTTCAAACATATCTCTAGCCTCTCTAATAGGCAATGACATAATTTCACTTTTTTTATCCCAAGAAAAAACCTTTGGAGCTGCGGAATAAATTTCTGAAGGAAGCATATTGATGGTTATTTGATTCCCTGAAACTTCTGAAGACATAATCAAAATCCAGTCTATAATGTTTTTTAACTGCCTTACATTTCCAGGCCAGTCATAAGACTGCATAGCCATTAACGCATCTTCAGCGAAAGTTTTAATATTCTCATTAGCAATATTGTTAGATTTTCGCATAAAATATTCAGCTAATTTAGGAATATCATCTTTCCTTTCTTTAAGACTTGGCATTTTAATCGGAACAACATTAAGCCTATAAAATAAATCTTCCCTAAATTTATTATTTCTAATAGCTTCTTGTAAATTACGGTTAGAGGTTGCTATTACTCGAACATCGACCTCAATTTTTTTATTTCCCCCAACTCTAAAAAAAGTCTGTTCCTGAAGAACTCTAACTATTTTTCCTTGAGTCTCAATAGGCATATCCGCAACTTCATCAAGTAGTAATGTTCCACCATGAGCTTGCTCAAAAAAACCTGTTTTGGCATCGGATATATCGTTATCGCTTTTTTCTTTACCAAAAAGCTCTAGCTCCATTCTTTCTGGATGCATCCCTGCACAATTAATAACGACAAAAGGATTGTTTTTTCTTCTTGAAAGCTTATGAATAAGTCTTGCAGCAACTTCTTTGCCAGATCCCTGCTCACCAGTGATAAGCACTCTGGAATTAGTTGGAGCAACCAGCTCAATATTTTTACGAACCGCATTTATTATTGCTGAGAAACCTATCAAATCTTCATCTGGAGAAAATCTTTGTTTAAGTTCAATATTTTCACGCTTAAGATTTGCGTTTTCAATAGCCCTTTCAACAATCAACAAAAGGCGATCAGATTTAAAAGGCTTTTCAATATAATCATAGGCGCCCTTTTTGATAGCAGCAACCGCTGTTTCAATATTGCCATGACCACTAATCATAACTACAGGAAGATATGGATATTCCTTGTTTATCTCCGATAGAATATCAAGACCGTCAAGCTTACTGCCTTCTAACCAAATATCAAGAATGACAATATCTGGCCTCTTCGTTCTTAATGCTTCAAATGCAGTTTCAGAATTATTAGCCTCACGAATGGTATACCCTTCGTCGCTTAAAATTCCTCCAATTAACATTCTTATATCATCTTCATCATCAACGATAAGAATATTTTTACTCATCTAGCTGTCCATATTTTTAAAACGTAATGAAACTTTAGCTCCGCCATTTTCATTATCATCTATTAGCAATTCACCCTTATGGTCTTCCATAATCTTTTTCACAATAGCCAAACCTAAACCTGTTCCTTTGGCTCTTGTAGTTACATAAGGTTCGGTTAACTTTTCCCTTGTTTCTTTATCGGGTAATCCTTTGCCGTTATCAATAACCGTTATTTTTATATAATTTTTTTCATTTAATACAAGTATTAAAATGTTTCCTTTAAAATTTTCTTCATGTTTTTCTTTATCATGTACTGCTTCAATAGCATTTTTTATAATATTAGTAACAGCTTGGTTTAGCTGTCTATTATCACAACGCATATAAATCTTAGGTTCTTCAATTTTAGTCTCAAAAGTTATTTCAGGATATGCTGTTTTTTGTAGAAAAACTGCACTTTGTACAATTTCACAGATATTATATTCTTTCATTTGAGGAGCAGGCATACGTGCAAAAGCTGAAAATTCGTCAACCATACGCCCAATATCAGCAACCTGCCTAATAATTGTTGCTATGCAAGTATCAAAAGTCTCAACATCTTCCTTAATCTGCTTTTTATATTTCTTAGAAAGCCTTTCTGCCGAAAGCTGAATAGGAGTTAAAGGATTTTTGATTTCATGTGCAATGCGCCTTGCAACATCTGCCCAAGCAGCCTTTCTTTGTGCTTGCTCTAATTCTGTAATGTCATCAAAAGTAAAAACATAACCAACGACTTCGTTGTTACGCATTTCTGCAGCAAGCCTAACCAATAATATTTTATCATTAGCTTTAATTTCACCATTAAATGGCTTGCTCGGCTTATCATATACGATATCAAAAGCATTAGTAAATTCAGGTATTGCTTTGATAATATGAAGTTCTTTAAGCTCTTCTGGCTGGCGGCTTAACAAATCACAAGCCGAACGATTAATAATTGAAATATTGCCATTGCTATCAAGTCCGACAACTCCAGCAGATACTCCGGCCAAAACCGTTTCTATGAATCTACGGCGTTTATCAATCTCATAATTAGTTTCAACCAACCGTTCTCTTTGCGACAAAAGCTGGCTAGTCATACGGTTAAAAGCACGACTTAATATACTCAACTCATCAGCGTAGGAATTTTCCTCAACTTTAACTTCTAAATCGCCTTCTCTAACTTGCCCTGCAGCATCAATTAAAGCCGTAATAGGCTTTAAAAGCTGCGTTGCTAAATTAAGTCCAATCCACATTGAAGCGGTTAGCAGTAACAGAGCCGCCAAAATAAAAATCATCGAAAAGGTTATTTCGATATTTGAGCGTTGTCCTTCTAATCTTTTATATTCAGATACCGATTTGTTAGCCCTGTCCATATGAGCAAGAACTCTTGGATCAACAAAACGTCCAACATACAAATAAAAATCGCCTACCGTATCAAGTTTAGCTAAAGCTCGAACTCTATCTGAAGTCTCGCCAGTTAAAACCGCTATTTCACCTCTGTTAGCCTTATCAACCGCCCAATAAGGAACTTCTTCAAAACGCAATGAAAAGGTATAGCCCGTGTAAGCTATAACCTTACCATCAATATTAAAAATTACGGCTTCGTTAAGTCCTTGCTCCATTGATGTTGTGGTTAACACCTGTTTAATTTGATTAACATTAAAGCCTGAGTGATAAATTTCTCTATTAATAGCATTAGCAACGACTAAAACATCTCCCGTAATAATTTGGCGATGTTCTTTTAAATACGCCTCTGCAACAATAAGCGATTCATTAACTGCTGTTTTAACATTATCACTAAACCAGCTTTGCAAGCCGGCGTTAAAAAATAAGGCTGAAAATACTGCTACTAAAATAGTAGGTGTTGCCGCAACTAATCCAAACAAAAAGACTAATCTCACTTGCAACTTAGAGCCTGCTTTGCCCTCTTTTCTAGCTCCCCAAACCTGAACCATTCTTCTTATGATAACGATACTAAGAATTAAAAGTATTGTTAGATCAATATTAAGTAGAATTAAAACCTTTTTAGAATCATATTCTCTAGAATCGGCCTGAGTTAAAGCAAAATATGTGGCCAATCCAGATATAACGGCACAAAAAGAAAGACCTATGGCTAATTTTCGTGAAAGGTTATTTTTTCTTGCCCAAATGCCAAGTTTTAAAAAAAGACGGCTTTTTTGAAAATCAGTTTTGCCAATAACCATTCAACTTACTCGTAGGAAAATTTATATAAAGAATTCATTTATCATATTTTTTGCTATATCTAAAGACGTAATTAAATTAAATCTTTCTCTAAACTCTGTTGCGTTCTTAAAATTGCGGCTGTACCAGCAAATGTGTTTGCGAGCTATTTTTATGCCATTCCTAATCCCATAATATTGCAAAATCTCATCATAATGTTCTAAAACAATTTTTCTCTTTTCTTCATTTGAAAACTCTGGTTTTGCAAATAATTCCCCTTCATTTAAAGCTTTAGAAATATCTGATACAGCCCACGGACGTCCAAGAATTCCACGCCCAATCATAACCCCGTTGCAATTAGTTTTAGAAATCATATTCATAGCATCTTGAGAAGAATAAATATCGCCATTGCCAATAACTGGAATTGATAATTTATTCTTTACTGCGGCAATAACATCAAGATTTGCAATCCCAGAATACATTTGCTCCCGTGTTCGACCGTGAACAATAACGGCATCAGCCCCTTCCGACTCGGCGATATGTGCTATCTCTGGAGCATTAATGTTTTTCTCGTCCCAACCAGAGCGAATTTTTACGGTTAACGGGATATTAATTGCATTTCGCGCAGCTTTAACAATAGCGCCAACCCTGGCAGCATCTTTCATTAATGCGGCACCGCTGATATTAGTTATAAGCTTGCGTACAGGACACCCCATATTAATATCGATAAGGCTTGCCCCGCTTGCTTCGCTCATTTTAGCAGCTTCAGCAATCGTTTCAGGATCGTTGCCAACGATTTGAACAGCTATTGGGTATTCATCTTGGTATGTTTTAGCTCTATTTATAGTTTTTTTATGAGATCTTACTATAGAATTTGCCGCAATCATCTCTGTGAAAAGCAAGGCTTTAGAGAATTTTCGCACCATAATACGAAAAGGTCTATCGGTTACGCCAGCCATAGGTGCAACCATAATCTTGTCATTTAATTCTAAAGAGCCTATAAAAAGAGACATAATTTCGTAACTTATAATATTTTTTAAAAAAACTGAACCTTAAATGAAAAAGAAATGTATAGCACTGATTGTTGCCGCAGGTAAAGGACACCGTTTTGGCAACGAGCTTCCTAAACAGTATCATCAATTAGGAAATAAAATGGTCTTAGCTCAAAGTCTAGGAATATTTGCTAACCACTATCTCGTTGATGGAGTTGCCGCCGTTATTAATTTTGATGATATGCCTTTTTACGAAATTGCGGCTCAAGGTTTAAACTTGCTGCCACCTATTAAAGGCGGTAAAACGAGGCAAGATTCAGTTCGCCTTGGGCTTGAGGCTATCAAAGAACAGCAGCCTGACATCGTTTTAATCCATGATGGCGCCAGACCGTTTATAAGCTATGATTTAATCACTAATACCATCGAAGCTCTTAATGACTATGATGGCGTTATTCCTGCTATCCCTGTTAAAGATACTTTAAAAAAAGTTCAGAATAATATCATAACCCAAACCGTAGATCGTAATGAATTATGGCGGGCGCAAACTCCGCAAGGCTTTAACTTTGAAAAGATTAGAACAGCTCATTTAAAAGCGCAAAATTTAGAACTAACAGATGACGCCGCCGTATTTGAGTATAGCGGTCTTGATGTTCTCATTATTAACGGCGATGAAGGTAATGAAAAAATAACCCTTAAAGAAGATTTAGAAAAATTCAATATTGGTAAAGAAAACAGCCGTGATACCAAAATTGGAAGCGGATTTGACGTTCACCAAATATGCAATGATAAAAAAATGTATCTTTGCGGAGTTGAAATTGATTGTCCTTTCGGGCTTAAAGGACATTCTGATGCCGATGTCGCTTTGCACGCCTTAGCCGATGCTCTTTTTGGCGCTGTAGGTGCTGGTGATATTGGTCTTCATTTTCCACCCTCCGATGATAAATGGCAAGGCGCCGCCTCAGAAATATTTGTAAAAAAAGCGGTAGCCACCATATCAGCTATGGGGGGAACAATTAACAATATTGATTTAACCATAATCTGCGAAAAACCTAAAATATCAAATTACAGATTGGCAATGTTAAAAAAATTATCAGAAATCACAGGACTTTCACCTTCCAATATAAGCTTAAAAGCAACAACAACAGAAAAACTAGGCTTTACAGGACGAGGCGAAGGTATCGCAGCTCAAGCAGTTGCGGCTATAAAAATTTAAGTTCTATGCCTAAAATTTTAATCAAACGATTGAAAGCTGTTGCTTCCTAAAAAACAAAGAAACCTTTTAGTTTGAGGCTTTTATGTTTAATTATACAAATCTATCTTAAGACATAGTTCCGCTATCGAAACATTAAAACTACAATGGAAGTTTAAATGGTTTCCTGACCTATCCAATTTAAGAAATCTTCACTACCGCCATTGATTGGCAATGATATTATGCAGGGACACTCATAACTATGATGCCTTTTTACCTCGTCTAACACGTCACTTAATAAAGTTTTTTTGGTTTTGACAATCATTGCGGTTTCTTTATCGTTCTTTATTTCGTTACGCCAGCGATATATTGATGTTATATCACCTAAAATATTGGCACAGGAAACCAATTTTTTTGCCACTAGATTCTGGGCAATAATAACAGCTTCATCTTTAGTTGATGCCGTTATGTAAACCACGATGTAATCTGACATATTTAAGCCTTCATAAATAATTGCAATATTGTTTGTTAAAGATAACATTTTTTAGGAAATCAAGCTGTCAAATTAACATCATTACTCTGATATAAATATGAAATATTTTTTGTATTTTGAGGAACTAATGGAATAATTTTGCTATAAGCTGAAACCCCTATTTTCTGTGTACTGATACTTTGAGAATATCCATCGGCTAAAGACGTAACTCCATCATTCTCTTTTTCATCTGTTTTCTCTTCTGCGTCTTGTTTTTTCAGTTCCTGTTTGGCTTCGGTTTTAACTTTTTCCGCAGTCATTGCAACTTGCTTGTCAGCTGCTGATGGTTCCATCGGAGCAAGAGCGGCTTTCTTTACAATCTCCATTTTTTGAATGGTGGCTTCAGGATTATCATTAACTGGAGAGGTGTCAATTTTGACTTCGCCCTCTACGGCATATTGGTTGCCATCAGGACCTTCTTCCATAGTATAGCTAGGAGCTCCCGCATATCCTCCTCCAGCCATTGTATGAGCCTGCTCGTGCTGTCTTACTTCACGATCAGTCTTCTGCAAATCATCGACTTGCTGCTCCTCGTCATCTGTTAACTCTTCAGATTCTCCAGATGAGACAGAATTGGAAGCTTGAGCTGGTGGAGAACCACCTTGATTCGCTCCCCCTACGCTATCAACTTCTAAATTTTCGGAATGTGATTGCTGTAAAATCTCACCACCATCGTCATTTTCTTCTGTTAAATCTGAGTTCGTTTGATTTTGTTTCTTATTTTTAGAATTAGTTAACTCTTCATCTATATCATCATCTAATGAAGCATATTCTTGAACCGAATATAAAGAAGATAAACTCACAGGAGGTATTTCATTAAAGGCATTTATTAAAGAATCGCTTTGCTTAATGTCAGAAGTATCATCAAGCAATGAAAATTTAGATAAGTCTTGTGTGGCGTCAGAAGATTTTTGAGTTTTTTTGCTCGCAGCGGAGGATATAGGCGACACAGGGTCGCTTATATTCATCATTGTTTTCAAAAATGATGTTCCAACCTTATTTATCAAAGCTTTTCCTATAACTTTGGAGCAATTAAAACTTAAAGATTGTATTATATCTTATTTTTTATTATAAATCAATTTTATGTAGGGTGATAAAGTTTTACTTTATTTGTCTTAAATTTATCTTTATAAGCAGTATTATGAAAAAAAATGTTCTTATAATTAATGGTCCTAATTTAAACCTTTTAGGTAAAAGAGAACCAAATATTTATGGAAGTACAACTTTGAATGAAGTTAAGGAAAAATGCCAGGATAAGGCATCTTCCTATAACACTGAGGTTGTATTTTTTCAATCTAACAAAGAAGGGGAAATAATTGATGTTATTCAAGATGCCCCTAACAAATACAATGGCATAATCATTAATCCTGGGGCATACTCTCATACCTCTATAGCTATTATGGACGCTTTAAAAGTCGTCAAAATGCCAATTATTGAAGTTCATATCAGCAATATTTTTAAAAGGGAAGAATTTCGCCGTCATTCCTACGTTTCGCTCGTAGCTGATGGCGTAATCTGCGGTTTAGGAACAGCAGGATATGAACTCGCCTTAGACGCTATTATTAAAATCATCAACCAGCATGGAGATAAATTCTAAATGCCTAATACAAATCCCAATACTAATAATTCAATATCAGATAAAAGAACCATTAAAGAATTAGCCAAAATAATTGAAGAAAACGGGCTTACCGAAATTGAATATGAAACTGAGACTTTCAGAGTTAGAATGGCTAAAAATCCTATTGTAAGCAACTATATAAGCAGTGTTCCAACTGCTCCAGTTGTTGCTGCAGCTCCGCAAGCCATTACAGCTAAAACTGATACTTCTGCTAATGTGGCTCCTGCTGCTAACAATGATTATGCTAATAATCCTAATGTAGTAAAATCACCTATGGTTGGTGTTATTTACTTGTCTCCAGAACCTGGAGCACCATCTTATATAAAAGAAGGCGATTCTGTAAGCGCAGATCAAACATTGCTCTTAATTGAGGCAATGAAAACCTTTAACCCTGTAAAAGCTAACAAAAATGGCAAAATCACCAAAATTTTAGTAGGTGATGGTATGCCTGTTGAATATGGTGAACCTCTTTTGGTTTTGGAATAAAAAATGTTTGAAAAAGTACTTATAGCAAATCGAGGCGAAGTCGCTTTAAGAATTCATCGTGCTTGCCGAGAAATGGGCATCAAAACGGTTGCCGTTCATTCCGTTGCTGACGAAGAAGCAATGCATGTAAAACTTGCAGACGAATCTGTTTGTATTGGTCCATCTAAGGCCAGTGAATCATATCTTAATAAAGCCGCAATTATTTCTGCGGCTCTGATTACTGGAGCTGATGCTGTCCACCCTGGATATGGGTTCTTGTCAGAAAACGCCGATTTTGCAGAAATGGTAGAAGCCCATGGAATAACCTTTATTGGTCCTACCCCTGAGTTAATTAGGACAATGGGCGATAAAGTTCTTGCTAAAAAAGCCGCTATTGAAGCTGGTCTTCCTGTTGTTCCTGGTTCTGATGGTGCGATTGAAACCACCGATGAAGCTTTAAAAATTGCTGAAGAAATTGGTTATCCGGTTTTAATTAAAGCTGCGGCAGGCGGCGGCGGACGTGGCATGAAATCTGCTAACAATGCCAAAGAATTAAAAGAAGCATTTTCTGTAGCTTCAACTGAAGCAAAAGCGGCCTTTGGTGATGGCACCGTTTATATGGAAAAATATCTTCAAAAACCAAGGCATATTGAACTTCAAATTATTGCTGACCATCATGGCAATGTAGTTCATTTAGGAGAAAGAGACTGCTCCATTCAACGTAAACACCAAAAAATGATTGAAGAAGCTCCGTCACCCTCACTTAATATGGAACAGCGCAATAAAATTGGTGATGTTGTATGTAAAGCTATCAAAAAACTAGGGTATCGCAATGCAGGAACCATCGAATTTTTATATGAAGATGGCGAATTCTATTTCATTGAAATGAACACTAGACTTCAAGTGGAACACCCCGTAACTGAAATGATAAGCGAAATAGACATCGTTAGAGAACAGATTAGAATTGCGAGCGGTGCTCCGCTTAGTTTTTCACAAGAGGATTTAATTCTTAGAGGCTGTGCTATTGAATGCCGTATTAATGCTGAAAATTCAGAAACTTTCATACCTTCTCCTGGAAAAGTTACTAATTGGCACGCTCCAGGTGGTTTGGGTGTTAGAGTTGATTCTGGAATTTATTCTGGATACAGGATTCCGTCGAATTACGACAGTATGATTGCCAAACTTATCGTTTATGGCAGAACCAGAAATGGTTGTTTGATGCGCCTTAGACGGGCTTTAGAAGAATTTGTGGTTGAAGGTGTTGATACAACAATTCCTATCCATCAAGAAATCATTTCTGAGCCTGATTTTATTAACGGCAATTACAATATTCATTGGTTAGAGAATTTTATTAAGAGAAAAAACAAAAGTTAATTTATAAAGAGCTCACCAAATGGAAGAACTTACTCCTATTTTGGTTTTAAAAGCCTATTTGCTGGGCGTGTTTCCTATGGCACGCTCGGCAAATGAGGAAGAAGTTGTCTGGGTTTGTCCAGAAAAAAGAGGTATAATTCCCCTTGATACTTTTCATATATCAAGAACAACCAAAAAAATTATAAAAAAGCATACCTTTGAGATAAAGTTTAATCAAAACTTTAAACAAGTCATAAATCTATGCGCAGCAAAAACGAATAAAAGACCAGATACTTGGATAAACGCCCCGATTAAAAACATTTATATCGACTTATTTGATATGGGATTTGCGCATAGTGTAGAATGTTTTTTAGACGGCAAAATGGTTGGAGGTCTTTATGGCGTATCACTAGGCGGAGCATTCTTTGGAGAAAGTATGTTTAGCCGTGCTGACAATGCCTCAAAAGTCGCATTATGCTATCTAATAGCTAGGCTTAAAGCTTGTGGTTTTACCTTATTAGATGCTCAATTTTTAACTACACATTTAGAACAATTTGGCAGTATCGAAATTTCTAAAGAAGATTATTTAGAGAATCTTAATCAAGCAACTCAAATTCAAGCATCTTTTAATAACTGCTCATTTGATGCGGTTGAACAAGTTATGCATAATATGCTCTACAACAACGCAAACCACAACGCATAAACAGTCCATTTTAGTATTTGCCTAACAGCAAATGTCTGCTAACAGCCTCGCTTTTAGTAAAAATTTATTTCCTAAGCACAAGAACGCTTTAGCAAATTATATTATCTGAAAATTATGATAAAAAATACCGTATTATAAAATTTAATCGTCTAAATCAGATATTTCTTCATCTGGCTCATTGGTAATAATAGCATTCTTAAGATTACTTCTTTTGCTTTCTGCTTCGGCATAATCCTTAGCGTCTTGCTCATTTCCACATTTCAAGACCCAAATATCATATACCGAGTGCTCTATTGCAGAAAGAGCGGGACTTGATGAAAACATCCAACCAGAAAAAACTTTAACCGGCTTTTCACTAGGCTTTCTTTCAGATATTTTTAAAAACGCTGAATTTTCAGGAGTTTCTTCAGGAGGCGTTTTAAAGCAAGCTTTTGCCATAATTTCTAAAGTTCCAAAATGAACCACATAATCTTTATATAGTTCACCCTCTTTATCATATTCTGCTTCTTGATATGAGCTTGCACCATCTTCCTGCAAAGTTTTTTCTTGATCTATTTTAGAATCTAACTTAGGGGCAACAGGAGCAATAATAAGGCTGCTTTTTCCTGTAATTTTATCAAGAGCCCTTAAAACAACGTGTGTTGTTTTTATTTCAGATGCAAAAGCAGAAAAACTGAGCAAAACAAACACCGATATTAATACAATAAATTTCTTATAATTTTTCATCATTCGTTTATTTCTTTGTAACTAAAAAAATGATTTCCCCGACCGTATCTTCTAAAGACTTGTAATCATTAGTCTTAGAAATTTTTTCATCAGGTTTTAACATATCTTTAGATTTTCCAGGCTCAAGCCTAACATAATTGCCACCAAGGACACCATCTCCAGAAATATTTGCAATTGTATCTATTGGCAACGCTACGTTATTATTAATAGTCATCTCAATATTGGCCAAATAAGTATCTTTATCAAGTTCTCTTTTAGTAACAGAACCAACCTTAATACCACTGATTCTAACATCTGTTCCAACATCAAGACCACCAGCTTTAGCAAAAGTAGCTTTTACTTTATAACCGTCAACCGTTTTTAAATCCGCTTTCTTATATGCAAATGTTAAGAAAAATGCTGCAACAGCAATAACTAAAATGCCTAAAACGGTCTCGACAGGATTACGATTCATTATTGTTCTCCATTATTTTCTTTTGGTGGCAAGCCTCGGAGGCTACGACCAATAGCAATTATTTTATCCAGCAAATCTTCTACTAACATTGCATCTTGAGTATATGTAATAGCTCCACCATCAGGAATCATTTCATACATTCCGCCCGGCTCAATAGAAATATATTTCTTGCCCAAAAGCCCATTGGTATGAATTGAAGCACTGCTGTCTTCCGGCATTTGAATGTATGATGGCAAAGAAATTTTAACATCTACTCCATAATTATCATTAAGGTTTATGGCAACAATTTTCCCAATATCTAAACCAGCTACTCTCACTTTATCTCCAGCAAGGATACCATCCGTTTTATTAAAGTGAGCGCTAATTACATAATTTTGGCTATGGATATTCTTAAATTTAGCCGTACCTTTAGGAAACAACAATATTACGGCAAGAGAAACAGCCAAGGTTAAACTGCCGACGATAAGCTCTCTGTTTTCTTTAGATATTGATTTAAACATATAATCAAAACACCCAAAATAATTAAAATAATTAATCTTTGTTAAAACAAAATATGATTTAAAATAATAACATTTTGTATCATTAATTAGGATATAAGGTATAGTTTTTTTTATAAAATTATGGCAAAAAATATTTTTAATACCTTGAGGGTAGTAATTTAGGTTATTTATGCAAGAAAATTTATCAAAACCACCTCAAAAGTTTTTTATATCGAATGATAGGCTTGAAAAGAATAAATACATTTCAAAACGCTTATTATTAGGAATAATTTTGGGTATATGCGCCCTAATACCTTTTATATCTCTATTTCTAAATGGCTCTGAAAATATTTTGGTTGCTGGATTTGCTAAGATTTTCATCTCTTGGGGAGAAATATTAAATAATAATCAGCCTCAAAACGAAACATATAATTACTTTCAAGCAATTACACCAATATTATATAAAATCATTATAAAAACCGTTATTATATTAAACTGTAGCCCTAACTTCGTTATAACTTTTATATTAGCGCCTATTTGCAATATACTTTTTGCCATATCCTGCTTTGCACTATTGCAAAAAATAACAGGAAAGCCCTTTTTTGCATTCCTTGCAAGTTTAGCTGTTTTAGCAATTATGGATATTAATGGCATCATTTTGGCAGGATCTCCCAAAGGTTTAAGCCTGCCATTTTTAATAATGTTTTTTTACTTTAATGTCAGCAAAAGTTTTGTTGGCAAACTGATTTCAATTGCATTAGCAATTAATTTATACCCGCCTTTTGCCTTATTAATTCTGTTAACTATGATTTTTCAAGACAATATTTTTAAAGATATTATTAAAATAAAAAAACTTAGTCTTAATAATGGATTATTTATTGCTCTAGTATTTGAAATTTGTTTAAGCATCTATTTTTATTATAAAAGTGCTTTAACTTATGGCAATATAGCGTTTCTTAATCAAGCTTGGGATATGAATGTTTTTCATTCAGGACAATTCTTTGACTTTTTTAACCATAACATAAAAGCATTTTTGTTTACAAATCAGAGAAGCGCTTTTATGGCAGGAATTGGCTCTTCCTATGGTTCAATATGTTCCATATTTCTTACTGCACTAATATTATTTATCAATATGTTAACACACTTTTGTTCAACAAAAAAGTTAAGTATTTTTATTCCCAAAGACGCCGCATTATTTCATAATATATTCAAAGCAGTAATAGTTTTTTATCTCTTGTCTTCCCTGTTTTCCTTTATTTTTTATTTACCATCAGCTGTTACGGCAACAGTGTTACTAATAATAACGCCGATTAATGGTTTTCTAATTGCAGCAGGCAAAAACGATTATATGTTCTTTAGAAAAAACAATTTATTACAAAAAATATCAGCTTTGCTTATATTATTATTGTCTATCGTAGTTCTTTATAATGCGGGCGAAACAAGCCTGAAGAGACGGCTATTATCTCAAGATGAAGTTGAACTGGCTAATTTTATTAAAAACAATTCTTCTAAGCAACCCACTGTCATTGCAGGCTTAAGCCCCGCTCTTGGAAATTTAGAAATTGCAGCCAATGTCCAGACTATAGGCTCACGCCATCACTTAATGCCATTTAGCAGCGATTTTTTCATAAAACAATTCAATCAAATTAGTGAAATGTTGAATGCTATGTTTAGTTTTGATAAGCAGCTGATTGATATTTTTATATCTAAAAACAACATATCTTATCTGTTGCTTGATAACACAACTCAAAAAACTAATCTTGATGCCGAAACCATTTATAATAATCCTGAATATAATTGGTATTTTAAAACATTTAAGCCAACTAAAGGCGCAACTCCTGCCTTTTTAAAATATCAAAATTCGTGTCTAAGTCTTAAAAATTCTAGTTTTATTTTGATTGATGCTCAATGTCTTCTTGATGCTAAAATAAAAACTTCGCCTCAAATACCAAAAAAGACTAGAAGAACGCCGTTTATTGTTAAATAATATATAAAATTTAATTTTTTAGAGGTCACAACTATGAAAATAAAAACTATTGTTTTTTCTTTTTTCCTTTTAGGAATAGCAGGTTGTTCTGCAACCTATACCGCGGTATCAAAAAAAGATTTAATTGTTCAAAGCAAAATGAACAAAACCATTTTTTTACAACCAGTTTCTCCAGCAAAGAGAGTTGCTTTTATTGAAGTAAGAAATACGTCTGCTTCCCCTGAGTTTGATATGTCAAAAGAAGTTAAAGAGGCAATCGCAGCAAGAGGTTACCGTATAACTGACGATCCTGAAGAAGCAAATTTTCTACTTCAAGCCAACGTTTTGCATATATCATATGATGGAGAATCATCTGGCAGCGCAATTGGAAGCGCCTTGACTGGGGGCGCTATAGGTGGCGCAACTGGAGCCGCCGTATCAAACGGATCAACCTCAACCGCAATTGGAGGAGCCCTTGTGGGTGGATTAGCCGCAACGGTTGCTGATGCTATGGTCAAAGACGTTACATTCAATATCATTACTGATATCCGCTTATCACAAAGAAATTTTAATGCTGATGATATCAATGAAAATCCAGACAACTGGAAAAGATACACTGCCCGCATTATCAGTACCGCCAACCAAGTTAATCTTAAATTAGAAGAAGCCATACCAGAGCTAAAAAAAGGCATTGCTAATTCTATAGCTGGTGTATTTTAATTATTTAAAATCAATATGTTATTAACTTAAAAACGAACGGGGCTTAAATAAGCCCCGATTCTATTAAGTCCCTCAAAAGACGAATCAACACCCCATAAAAAGTTTCATAAATCAATACTTAAAAAAAAAATTTTAAATAATTCATATTTTTTTATAAAAAGTTCTTTTAAATCAACATTAAAGCTTTGGGTACAAAACTATATGTAGGGTCATATGAAATTTATAAACACTATTTTTAGTATTTTTTTCTGGACATCAGAACATTAATTTTAAATATATGCTTTATGAATTTGATTTTTTATCTTTGTTATTGTTTTTGAGGAGTTATTATGCAAGAAGCATCAATTGAAGCCGTTGTTGGCCCTATGTTTGCAGGCAAAACTACCACTCTAATTTCCAGAGCAGAAAAATATAGCAACGAAGCTATAGTATTTAAGCCTTCTTTTGATACTCGTTATGCTTTAACCGATATAAAATCACATAATGGCAAAGTTTTTCAGGCAGTAAGTGCTTCAAGTGTTCAAGATTTATCTGTTCCTGAAAATATAAAAACCGTTATTATCGATGAAGTTCAATTTTTTACCGAGCCATATTTCAAAGGAAATATTATCAATGCCATAATGGACTTGAAGCGCCGAGGTATCACAGTAATATGTGCAGGTCTTGATAAAAACTGGCAAGGTCAAGACTTTGATATAACATCAAAAGTCATTAACATTGCAGACAGAATCACCATTCTTAAAGCAAAATGTGCCGTTTGCGGCGAACCTGCCGGTTATTCCTTTAAAAAAAGCGGCTCAGACGCTGAAATTGAACTAGGAGCCGCTGATATTTATGAGCCTAGATGCCACAAACATTTTTATAATTTCACCCAATATGTCGGTGATTTAAGATGCATTGATGCAAAAAAACTTTTTTCAAACAATGCCTTACTGGAAAGTATCTTTGGACTTCCTCCTGCCAATGAAAACAACCATTTAGATAACGCCTAAGGTTTAAGCTAAACTTATTAAAAAATCGACAAAATAATTTGCGATAAATATTGCGCTTAAGAGGTTTTCCGAGTATAATTCTTTCTCAATATTAAAGGGTTTTTACAATTTTAAGCTTGTATTTAAGGGTTTATTGCAAATGGCAAACAATGTTTTAGAAAATATAAATAATATTTTATATGCCAAAGAAGTTCAAAAATACTTAGAATCTTTTGCTCCATTATCTGCAATAGAAACTATGGGAAAAATAAAAGATATCTGGGAAAAAGAAGGTTTTCTTGAGCCTTCAGAATTAACTGCAAAACTATATAAAATGCAGCTGACTGAAAAAAATGGAACAGCTCTTTTTAAAAAAGAAAAACTCGTTGATAACATTATTAATGCCGGCTCTCCAAAGGATAAACTAACAGGTTTTGAAGCTAAACCTAAAACTCCGTTATTAACTGGTTTAGCCCATCTCTACGGTTTAGAAACTGGTAATCCTGTGGCTATTGTTGAAGGCGATTTCAGCAATATGGGCGGTACAAATAATAAATATCGTGAAGAAATGAAAAGCTCTAGAGCTTTTGATGGTTTTGCAGAATGTGACTTAGCTGCACGTATTTCTGCCCGCCTCTCTCTCGAACAATTACAAGAATTAGCCGCCTCTAAAAATAACGAACTTTCATCTAAAGGTGAAAAACCAAATTGCAAGGTTTTTGCTGTACGCTCTGGCGGTGATGAAATACGAATGATTGTTACTGGCATTAAGGTTTCTGATGTTGATGACTTTATTAATGCTAAGGTTCATCCTCAAATTGAAGAATTTACTGCTTGTGCTGGTCTTCACGATCACCCACATACCAAAGATCCAACCAATCCTTATAGAACAGGTTTTGGTCTTGCTTTTGCGGTCGATGATTTATCTAACCCTAAATTGGATCCGTTAAATATTGTTGAAGCTTTAGATAAGCGTATTAAACTGGCAAAACTCGATTTAGGATACAAACGCAAAGGTAAAGTAGCACCAGAAATTGAAACCGCAGTTCGCTCCGAGATGCAAAAGCAAGGTATTGATGCCGCAAAAATCAATCAAGCCATAAAAATGATGCGTGCAGATGCTTTAAAAAGTTCTGCTAAATATCAAAAAATGAAACACGGCGTTGCTCCTCTTGATTTTATTCATCAAGCTCGCGATGATAAACAAGGTGAAACAGCTTACGGAAAACTTGCCAATCTTGAAATTAAGAAACCTAAGTTGCTGTTTGGCAAAATAAAAACTGAACGTGAGTTTTTCGAAAATCCTGATATTACAAGAAAGAATCAAGTTAGCAGTTATCTTGATATGATTCTTGGTGCTAATAAGAACGATGCCGATAGATTAATCGCCGTAAAAGCTCTTGAAGCTACAAGAGATATTGACCCACCTACTGGCTTAAACGCTGTTAAAAGTTTATATGATGATACGGATATGTT
Organism: Alphaproteobacteria bacterium; assembly: GCA_050175015.1. Taxonomy (GTDB): domain Bacteria; phylum Pseudomonadota; class Alphaproteobacteria; order JBFXJJ01; family JBFXJJ01; genus JBFXJJ01. Next base: position 168,780 of record JBFXJJ010000005.1, read on the forward strand.
CATCTCTGATAGTAAGCAATTAAAAAAAGCTGCGGCTGAAAAAGGACAAATACTCGATGAAGCAAAACCTAAGGCGGTTCACATTGAACTTGGCAACCTAGCTGGAATCAACGAAATATCACACCAGCACGCCGATGCCGTATTAAAAGATTTTGCTGATATTGCTAAGAAAAATGCCAAAGAACTTGGGCTTGGAGATTATGACTTTGCGTTTTATCACGAAGGTGGCGGTAAAATTAAAATGCTGGTTCCGCCTTATGTTAAGTCAGGTAAAGACAGTAACGAATATGCTCCTGTTTCTAGCGATTTAGTAGAAAAATTCTCTAAAAAAATGGGCGTAGATATTGAGCAAAGAATTAATAGAAAACCTCTTTTTGACTATTTCTCAGAAAAAGGCTTATCGGTTGATGATAATGATGGTAAACCTTTGAAATTAGGCAATGGGGAACCTATTTATAATGTTTCTAAGCCCAAAGAAAAGAAATGTTTTAGCGATATCCCTCACCCAAAGCGTCCTTGGGAAAGAGGCATTGCAGTAACAACTGTTGGCGTTGATTTACAGCCTAATGTTAAAGGTGAAACTCAGCTTAAAAACCTATCTCTTAAAGCTGAAGCTTTAATTCTTAAAAAACGTGATAACGTTAGGCAAATAGCACAAGAAAATGAAGAATCTGCTAAACGAGCTTCTTCGCCTGAATTAATGAAAGGTGGCTTATTATGCAAAATAATCGACAAAGGGAGATAGAAGACTTAGGCGGAAATAAGCCTTCTGATAAAACCAACACTGAAATTGTTGATGAAGCTCTTGAGACTTATTACGAAAGAGGAGAAGAATCTCCTATGGTCAGAAATTTAAAAAAACGCTTAAAAGAAGATGAAATAGACCAAGCTTAATAAGTGCCGCATTTTTTAATAATAATTTGTCTTTAATCTCTTATAACGCATATTTTACTTAGAGTATTTTGCGTTTAATTATATCTGTTATGACAATATAAAAAAGTTTTGATTTTAGTCTTACAAAAGCAAAAGTTGTTTATTAAGACTTAGCCGCAAGGCAAAACAAGAGCAAACAACTAGTCGCAAAAGGCACTAAACACCACAAAAAAAGCGAGAGATTTCTTAAAGATTTAGGTCATTTAAGGAATCCCTCGTTTTTTAAATCAGGGTTTGTTCTTGCAAAGTTTTTTTAAATTTCTATTTATCACCTCCTTATTTTTTCTTTTTTTATAAGCTAGAAGCTTGTTGTCTTCGCAGACGGCGCTCGCTTTTTTTAAAAGCGAGAGCAAAACCTTGTTTCTTTGATTGTTTAAGCAATAACCTATCTCAAACGTTCGCCGCCCTCGCAAAACTCTTTTATTCTTATGGCACTGCCTCAACTTCTTTATCGGCAAAACCCGCATAAGCACTGTTAGTAATCCTGTTCATTTTACGTTTAATACGATCATACCGACTTTCAGGTGTGTTCTGTGTTGCCTTGCTTTTGGTATCAATAACACCTTTGGTCGAGATTAGACTTTTCTTAGCACAAATGTTGCTGGCTGAGTTCCACAATTTTCCATCGCTGCAAAGGCAGATACCATTATGATACGTCGAACCACTAGGACAACTCTCACACGATCCACTAACCCAAACCTTGTTAGTTGAACTGCAATTTGAACAAAAGGCGTTATATTGCCCTGCATTAATACATTTATCGACACCGCATTCACTATCCGCAAAGCACAAAGGTTCAACGCAACCTCCTGAACCGTCAGCGACAAAACCATCATCACAAGTACATTGCATATTGGCAAAACAACTTACGCAATCATAATTGGAGTTGCACATCATACCTTGTGTTGTGCAATTACCAGAAAGTCCACTGGTAGAAGAGCAAGAACGGCAATTTTCACTTCGCCAATAAGGAAGCTCATTCGCACAACAAGAAAGGGTTGAGCGATTGCAGGATACTCCTGTTGGGCATAAGTCATCACTGTAACTACAGGAATTTGCGCCTGTTGCCTTGTTACATTCACCTACACAGCACAAACTATTGTTCATACAAGTTCCCGTTCCCGTTGGTTGTTGTGAGGTTCCGCAACCACAAGCGCCACAACCATCAGAGGCATCACAGTCAGCACAAGTTCCTGTTGCCGAACAGCTTCGTCCCGCATCGCAGCTTGATGATGAACATTCACAAATACCGTTGTTATTTGTTACAACACAGTTTGGGTGTTCTCCTGAGCAACTATCACCAGCTACGCAGATGCCGTCATTCATAACTGCACATCCCGTGCAGTTTTGTTTTCTCAATTCAGGGTAATTGTTGGTTGGCATATACCAAACGGTATCAAAATCCCAGCCCGAAAACGTATTTTGTGTTTTCAGGTCTGTCGTAGTTTTACCTATACCTCCTGAACTTGTTGCTACACCGGAAATCTGAGTATCCCAATAGCTGTTAATGCCACAGGAACCGCTACACAAAGCAATTAAGCCGCCTACATATCCATTGACACCACTGCTTCCATTATAGCTACCATAACCACTGCCACTTCCTCCTGCTCCAGCTCTAGCTCCAGAAACAGCAACCACAGCATAACTATTATTGATACTATTAGAAGAAGAATATCCCACAAGACCACCAACATAACCTCCACCGCCGCCGCCGCCGCCAGCACCACCATAGTATCCATTACTACCATTGCCACCATTGGCTCCAGACGCAACTCCTGTAACATATACATCATTTAAAATAGTACTGTTTGCATAACCTATTATGCCGCCAATAGCACCGCCACTACCGCCACCAGCACCACCATAACTCCAAGTATTAATGCTCGCACCGCTACCGCAACCACCACCGCCATTACCAAATCCTCCACTGCCACCAGAACCACAATTGGCATTGCCACCATTGCCACCTCTACGATTACTGATATCTCCGTAACCGCTAGAATCACTATAAACTCCACCACAGCCACATCCTCCCCGACCAGAAGCACTGCCAACACCGCCAACTCCAACCGAACCACTTGCTGAATTGGTGCCATTTTGCCCATTAGCACCAGAAAAATTAATCCCAGACAAACCGATATTAAAAATTTCAGCGCCGTCAGTATATCCAAAAAGACCGATATAATAATTAGTTGGCCTGTTGATTACCAAATTACTTATTGCAAATCCTCTGCCATTAAGCTTACCTAGAAAAGGTGCCGTTTTACTACCAATAGGCACAAAGCCAGCGCCGCTATTCCAATTGATGGTATCACTGCAATCTATATCGTTTGCGAGGTAGTAGCTGCCTGCAAGATTATTGCTCATTGCTTGCAGTCCTACGCAGGTTGTAATGACTGTTTGACTATAACCATTACTAGGATATATCCTATGTTTTTAAGCATTTTAATAAAAATTTTTTGATTAAAAATATTAAAAATCAATATGTTATGCGTTTGTTAAATTTTGGTAAAAAAGGGTTATATTAAAAAATAATGTTTAAACGTTACCTATATGCTACCCTAAAAAGATATAAATTTTCATATAAAACACCTTAATATCAATATGTTATATAAAAACAATATTTTTTAAATAACATATTTTAAGAAAGAATAGATACCCGTATGTTACCCATCAGTTATTTTTATAAAAATATTTAGTTATTTCAATGTGTTATCTTTGTTGTTTTTTGTTGTTAAAATGCAAAAAAGATTGTTAAAAAGATGTTACAAAAAGTTTAAGAATAAAAAGCTACCAAAACTTTTTTATCCAAATTAGCTGCTTAGTTAAAAAATATTATACTTGCCAAAGTCGCAAAATCACGGCAAAATAAAGCCAAGTATAATAATATATTTTAATGAAAGGATAAGGTTATGAAAAATAAATATAAGCTTATTAGTATAATGTTTTTGATTATAACGCAGCTGTATCCTAGTAATGGTTATTATTTATTGTTAAAAAATGTTTCATATATTAAAATATGACATTTTTATTAAATATTTATTATTAATATGGTTTTTATATTATTTTTTTCATTTATGCAACTTTATTTTTAGTTTTAAATCTTAGACTCGCAAAAAAAGCGAGAGATTTCTTAAAGATTTAGGTCATTTAAGGAATCCCTCGTTTTTTAAATCAGGGTTTGTTCTTGCAAAGTTTTTTTAAATTTCTATTTATCACCTCCTTTTTATTTAAATCGCC
>JBFXJJ010000006.1:0-149715 GCA_050175015.1 Alphaproteobacteria bacterium
TCTTGGCATCGTCTCTGGCATAGCCAACCAGACCGCCAACCGCAGAGCCGCTGCCGTTAACACTGGAAACCGAAAAACTGTCCGAAATCCCTGAGCCGCTGTATAAATAACCTACTAAACCGCCAACATTGCTGCCGCCGTTTACCGTTCCCATAGCGTAACTCGAACTTAATGTCGAGGTGCCATTAACATAGCCTTCCAAACCTCCAACATTAGAATTACCAGTTACTGTTCCTGTGGCGTAACAGGAGGAAACAGAACTTTCACTGTGAGAATACCCAACCAAACCGCCAACATTGTTCTTCGCAGATACGGAAGACGAAGAATAACTATCAGTTATTTTCGATTGAGATCCAACAACTCCAACTAACCCTCCAACATTGTTGCTACCACCTACAACATTACCTGTAGAATAGCTGTTCGCGATAGTTGAAGCCTGCGCTACACTAGATACTAATCCTGCTACAGTATCTCCAACAGCAGTAACATTCACACTAGAAGAACTGTTGCTGATTGTTGATTTGCCATCAAGAATAGCAACAAGACCACCTGCAATACTATCTGTATAAGATGAGATAAGCTGCGGCGATGTAACAGTTCCCGATGAAGAACAATTATATATGGACGTTTTAGCATGAGCATAAGCCGCTAAACTTCCAACAACCCTGCCGCTGCTTATATTAGCATTTTTTAATTTTACATTTTGGATGCTTGCGCCAATCGTAATATTAAAAAGCCCCGCCCAACAGCCATAACAATTTACGGTTAAATTTTTAATACTATAATTTTTACCATCAAGAAAACCGGTAAAGCCATTAGAAAAACTCGTTCCTATAGGAGTAAAATTAACTCCGCTGCAATCAATATCATTTGCTAGTTGATAATTACCTGAAAGGTTGTTTCCCATATTTTGTAACTGAGTGCAATTAGAAATCATATTCCAAGACATAGTGCTGCAAAAAGCAGGATATGAAACACTTTCTCTAATGCACCACAAACTATTAGCAAAATCCCAGCCCTCAAAAGTGGCTTGCTTTTTCATTTCTGCGGTGGTTTTGCCCTCTCCTAAGGCCGAGGTCGTCTGTCCAGATGTTTCGGTGTCCCAATAACTATGAACAGCTGTAGAATTTGTTGCGCTTCCGACTAATCCCCCCACAGAAAAACTATCTCCTGAAATTGATGCCGAAGAATAACAATTAGTGATTACTGAATTATTTGCTGTGTTAGCAAAGGCTGCTGCATTTAAGGCTGCACTTATGTTTCCAGAAATATAGCAATTTGAAATATTGGTGTTCAAGATTGAAGACGCTATGCTAGCCGCACCGTTTAGCCCTTTAACCGTAATATTGATAAAGGCTATATTTTTTATAGTAGCACCGTCTGCGACATTAAAAAGTCCAGTTTGCCAATGTATCATATTGTTTATGGTTAAATTAATGATTCTGTGATTTCTACCATCAAGAATACCCGTAAATGGATTAAATTCATCACCTATAGATATATAGCCTGCCCCATTGTTCCAACTTGCTGAAGCGCTGCAATCAATATCATTTGCCAGATAATAATTGCCAGCTAGATTACTACTCATAGCTTGCAGTCCTGCGCAGGTTGTAATGGCTGTTTGAGCATAACCGTATCTAGGATATAGTCATATTTCTATCATACTACTTTATAAAAATATACTTATAAATCATATAGTTATAAAAAAAAGCTGTTTGTTAAAAAGAGATAACAATTTAAAAAAATATAAAAATGATGCCTATTAGTTACCCGTACAAACAATATAATAATTAAAATAATTATTATTTATCAATATGTTATATGATAAATTTAAAATAATAACAAGAAAATACAATATAATTTAGTTACCCATAAGCTACCCAATTATTTTAACCTAAAAAAACTATTTATTTTCAATACATTATTTAGACTAACAAACGTCAATTTTGCAAGATGATACCAACAACAAAAATGTTAACAAAAAGAAACATTTGCGACAGCTGCAAATATGGTTTTTTATTTCTTATGATATTAAATAAAAAAAATACGCTTGCTTACAGCTTAAAACTGTTGCAAACTGTAGATAAAAAAAGATTACTAAAAATATTTTTTACGAAAGGGCAAGAAAATGTTTAATAGAATTAAATTATCATACTTGCTGCTTTTGATATTAACCTTATCATATCCTAGATACAGTTATCTTTTATTGTAACAATATTTAAACAATTATTATATCTCTTGTCATATTTCTTTAAAAAAACTTTAATATATATAAAACACTCTTAATTGTTAGTTTTAATAATTAGGAAATTTAAACGCCTTTCCTTCATAATTTTTAACAACAAGATATTTCTCTTCTTTTTTTTCAACATTGTCTGGCGATATTACAACTTTGCCCCCTCCTGGAGTATCAATAGCAAAAGTTGGAACAGCATAACCTGAGGTATGCCCTCTTAAAGAATTTATTATCTCTAGCCCCTTCTCTATTTTACATCTAAAGGGATAAGAACCTTTTACGGGATCACAAGCAAACAAATAATATGGTTTAACTCTGCACTTTAAAAGCTTATGCATTAGTTCTTTTATAACCTCGGTATCGTCATTAACCCCCTTCAAAAGCACCGTCTGACTTCCCATAACATTGCCATTGTCAGCTAGCTTGTCACAAGCTTCAACAACCTCAGGAACTAGTTCTAAATAATGGCTAAAATGAAGACTGAAAAACAAAGGATTATATTTCTTAAAAATTGCCAGCAAATTGTTTGTTATTCTCATTGGCATTGTGATAACAGCTCTGGTGCCAATTCTAATAATCTCAACGTGCTTAATGGCTCTAATCCTGCTAAGAATCCAATCCAAATCATCATCTGGCAAAACTAAAGGGTCTCCACCTGAAACCAAAACATCTCTAATTTCTTGATGTTCTGAGATATAATCTAAAGCTTTCTGCCAGCTTTCTCGATTAGACATATGACGCTGCCCAACAGATCTTGATCTTGTACAATAACGACAATACGCGCCGCAATTACTCGTAACCAGAAAAAGAACTCTATCAGGATATTTATGTACAAGCCCTGGTGTCTTCATATCATTTTCTTCGCCCAAAGGGTCATCTAGCTCTCCCTCAGACAATATATTCTCATAACTATGAGGAATATGGAGTTTTTGTAAAACAGCATTTTCTCCGCCATTGTACATAACAGCCGCCATAAAAGGTGTCACACCAATAGGAAGCCTTTTATTTTGAGCAAAATTTGAGGCATCATTATCACTAATTGCAAAAATACGCTTAAAATCAGAAAAACTTTTAATCATATTGGCAAGCTGCCATTGCCAATCAGACCATTGAGCATCATCTATTCTTTGATAGAACGTATTTTTAAATAAATTTATCTTGTCAGAAATCATAGGATTTAATCTTCTTATTTTTTATATTTTGATAGATTAAGAATGGAAACTTATGGAACATCATTATTTTGAGATGGGGCATTAATATCTGTTTGATTGGAAGTTTCATTATTTAGAACATCTTCACCTAACACGCTATATAGCATATCTATAAAATCAAACTCTTCTTCGTCATTTTCAGATTTTGTTTCATCTGATATTTTTAGTAATTCTTCAACATCATATATTGTTATTTCTGATTTGTTTTTGTACTCATCTATGACCTCAAGAAGTTTATTTGCTTTATTATCACCTGCTTCATTATCTTGATTTGGTAAACTTTTAGCTAATGTCAGTTCTTTTTCAGAAGATTGTTTTGAAAATTCTGATGAGTTGCTTTTGGGCATGCCATTTAATAAAGAAGAATTATTTTCGTTTTGCTCCTTTGAGGTTAACTGACCAGCAACAACAGCAAAAGCGGTTATAAGAAACATAAATAATATTATAAAATATTTATATATTTTAAATTGTTTCATACTAACCATTCCACATAAATAATTTTTTTAGTTGACCATCTCAGCAATCTTTTTAGCAATTTCATTTGCAGGATTAGCATAAACTTTTTTAGTAAAAAAAGCATCACTATTATCATTTAACATTTGGGCATATCCTTTTTCACATAATTCCTTGTGAAGCCTTTGATGCTTAGGAGCCGCAAAATCATCAGGAGCATAAATGTATACTGGCACATCAATAGAACATGCTTCTGTGCACATTGAAACCGAATCTCCTGTAACTATAATTTTATCTGCAAGTGCAAGGTAACCAAAGTAAGGATTCTCCGTTTTATCGCTCCATTGATAAATATTTGCAGGAACTCTAATATTTTCTAACAATGCTTTAGTTTGCTCATCTCCTGTTCTGCGAGATGTCGTTATTAAAAGAGAGCCATTCTCGGTAATATGATTTGCTTTTTCAGCTAAATCGGCTGCCATCTCAACTGTAAACGGCTTATTTTTAGTTTTGCCCCCTACTAACAATACCGTATATGGCCGTGGCAACTCTGAAAAAGACTCTTCCCATTTAAGTTTCTCTTTTTCGAGTCGCATCTTATTAATTCTATGAGGAGAACCTGTTATTTTCATTATGTTAGCAGCATCTCTTATTCCATCATGGTTGGGAACAACTATTAAATCAAAATCGGAATTTTTCCATAATCCAGGATACATTATCTGCACCAAAACCGTTTTTTTAGATGATTGCTTTTTAATATATCTTGCAAGGTTAGAACTACGTCTTCCCGCAGAAATAACCACATCAGGCCAAGGTTCTTTTATATCTTTGAGCCCACTCTTGTTAACCCCCAAGGTTGTAGCTCCTATAATAAAATTAGGAAGCTTAATCAATGAGTTATAAGTAATATTGATTACAGAAAAATCCCAGCCAACAGCTTCAGCAACTCCCAGAGCTTGATTAACATTGCCGATTCTATCATCAGCTAATACCCAAATTTTTTTATTATTGTTCATAACGTGTATCCAATTATTTTTTAAACAATATCTTTTATAACACTTTTTAAAATCATATATAAATGATATAAATATAGTAAATATTTTATTTATACTTTTAGGAGGTCAAATTGAAAAAATTCCAATTAAGCCCAAATAAACTTGTTTTTTTTATGTTAACTATGCTTTTAGTTCCAAATTTTGCAAATGCCGCTGATGTTTTAGAATTCGGCAATCTCATTGAAACTGTTAAACTTGATGCTAACAGCAATCCCGTTGTTGATCCTAATGGCAAGCAAGTTATGAGACCTCTTACTAATGATGAAGTTGTTGCAAAGGTTAAAGCTGTAATAGAGCCAAGATTAAGTTTAAACAAACTAGGCAATGTAGCTGTAAGTGATGATGTTGTTACTGCTGAAATAAAAGATGCTTCTTCAGGAGAAATAACTTCTACCTTAGAAATTAATCGCAAAACTGGACATTTAACAAAAGATGATGCCATTCTCTCCTTAAGAGAAGAAGCACAGAAAAAAAGAATCAATTCGATTGCACGTGGTCAGAAAGTTCATGACAGACTGCAAAATGTTTATGATAAGCTAAAAGAGCTAGAAGAAACTGAAAAAGACTCTCAAAATAGTACTAGTAAAAAAGAAAGCTCTACCAATAAAGTAAGCAAATATTCTAATCAAAATTAAGAATTACGTTTTTATTAAATAGTAATTAACTTTTTATTGAATATAATGATTTGTTTTTAAGATCTATAGGCATAAAAGAATAATTATAAGCCAGATTTTAATTTTGTAAAATCCCCAGCAGAAGGAATTGGGAGATGACAAATAAATACGATAATGAGTTTGAGCGGTTAAAAAGACTAAATCGTATTAAATTATTTAAGTCAAAATGTTTAATAGAAGCGCAAAAGCAAACAAAAACTTTGGCTCAAGTTAATAAAAGTACTAGTTTGGAAGCTCAAAAGGCTATCTTTTTAAGTTATCGTTCACTAAATCATTAATTACTTTTAGTTGCATTACCTTAGAAAACTCTGATTATATTAGAGTTTTCTGGGGTAATTATTTATAAGTTAAAAAAACAATATAATTGTTAATTGTTTTGTACTTATGAAATGACAACAAATAAATGACAAATAATATTATTTACATTTTAATAAAGTATTGTTAAAATTTTTAGTATTGTTAATAATATTTACTACCAACAAGCAATAAACACTTTGTCCTTAAGGGGTATTTAGTTTGTCTGAAACTTTACAAGCAAAACGTATTTTAATTGTAGAAGATGATACTTTTGTTCAAAAAGTACTTAAAGAGTATCTTGATAAAGAAGGATACAATGTAAGCTTGGTTAATAACGGCTCAGAAATGCGCCGCTGTTTTGATTCCAATATTTTTGATCTTGTAATAATGGATTTAAAGCTGCCTGGTGAAGATGGCATATCTTTAACTCGTTATATTAAAGAAAAATATAACGTGGGCATTATTATTTTAACATCAATGAATGAAACCTTTGATAAAGTTGTTGGTCTTGAAGTTGGGGCAGATGATTACATAACAAAACCTTTTGAGGAAAGAGAGCTTCTTGCCAGAATTAGAAGTGTTATGAGGCGTATCAGCGAAATTAAAGCCTCTGAAAAAAGAGATAACAATAAAATCTATTTTGATGGATGGCATTTAGATATTAAATCTCGAGTTTTATGGGATCCCAAAGGAAATCAAAAAGATCTTACTGGAAGTGAGTTTACTCTTTTGATTGAGCTTGCAAGCAATCCCCAGAAAGTTATTCGAAGAGAAAATCTTTTGAAGTCAGTATACAATCGCAATTGGAATCCTGTAGATCGCAGTATAGATGTTCTTGTTACCAGACTACGCCATAAAATTGAAAACGATTGTAAAAATCCTAAAATTATAAAAACCGTTCGTGGACAAGGATATGTTTTTTCAATTCAAACTCAAATAAAATAATTTGAGCAGCATCGGAATTAAAACATATTACACAATTAATATACCATATGCGGTTTCATCTGTTACACCACCAAAATTTATAACCATTTTGAATTAACTTACATATAGAGAATGCTTTATTTATTAGATTCCATATATTTATTAATAAAATACGATACCTCTAAAAAAGCACATTGCAAAAATTTACTGTAAAGTTCCATTCCTTCATAATTAGAGTCCCTTGCAGCTTTTTCTATTTCATAGGCAACATCTGATAACCTAGATGCTCCAGCGACCAAAGCTCCACTTTTAAGTTTATGAGCATAAAATTCTATGTCCTTATTCATTTTTGCTTTTATCGAACTAATAGTCATCTCATAACTAGACGTACATGATTCTAAAAAAAGTGATAATATTTCAGGAAGAGCTGAAAAATCATTTTTACAGACACTAAGCATACGAAACATATCTAGAGGCGCGCTATTACTAAAAAAATTTTTATTATTATTTTTGCTTACTTCCATTAAAATTTCATCTCGTTCATTATCAAACTTATAACAGCATTGATAATTTTTAAATTCAGGCAGCCACTTTCTTGCTATATTTTTCAAGTCTTCTATTCCAAACGGCTTCAAAAGATAATCACTCATTCCTGCTTCAATACACTTATTTTTATACTCCAATGAAGCATTAGCGGTAATAGCAACAACTGGCATCTCTTCTTTGTTATTAGTCTTTTCATAAGCCCTAATTCTTTTGGTTAATTCAAAACCATCAACATTAGGCATACTGCAATCTGTTAAAACCAAATCATATTTTTTACTGCGGATAGATGCTAAAGCGTCGACGCCATCACTTGCACATTCTGTAAGAAACCCTATACGCTCCATTTGCCTCATAATTACTAGGCGATTGACAGGATTATCATCGACTACTAAAACTTTTCCGGCATCCTCACAAATATTAGTTCTATCATTTTGTTCTTCCGCTTCAGATTTTTTTTCTTGGTTTAGGAACGAAGCCAAAATATCGCTTTGCTTTAGGATATTATTAGGCAAAAAATGAACATTGTTAAAATCATCAGAATGATTATTACAAAAAGGCAAAACTATAATTTTCTTATTTTGCAACGTTTGCAAATTAGATATTTCTTTTAGTTCAGATATGGAAATAATAGGCATATCAAAAAACAAAAGATCAAAATCATTTTCACCTGATATCAGCGTTTGTTTTAAAAGTTCTTTATCGTTGATATATTTTATATTAGCTCCCCATTTTGCAAGATATTCACACAAGTTTTTTGCTGTTTGACTGCCAAAAATTGATGCTAATATTTTTACTTTTGCAAGAGGCGGTTTCCTTCTAAGAGGTTTTATTTTTTTAAATGGAATTTCCACAGAAAAAATAGATCCTTTATTTTTTAAACTCGCAAAAGATATTTTCCCCCCCATAATTTCAGCTAAATTTTTACAAATAGAAAGCCCAAGGCCGCTACCGCCATAAATTCGAGAAAAGATTTCTTCACTTTGATAAAAAGGCGAAAATATTTTTTGTTTAGCTTCTTCTGTAATACCTATCCCTGTATCACTAACGGTAAATTTTACATTTACTTTATTCGGCGCACTCTTTAACAAGTCAAGCCTGATATTAATTTCGCCAACATTAGTAAATTTAGCAGCGTTAGCAGCAAGATTAGCTATAATCTGCCTTACTCTAAAGGCATCACCTACTAAAATTTCAGGAATACTAGGGTCAATATATACACTAAACCTTATGGCTTTATAAATAACCTGAGATTGGATTACAGTACCTATATTTTCTATTACTTCGACAAGCGAAAATTCTTGTTCTTCAATTTTAAGGTGTCCCGCCTCTATTTTTGAGAAATCTAAAATGTCATTAACAAGATTTAAAAATGACTTTGAAGTTTCAGTGATTGTATCTAAAGTTTTTTTCTGGTCATCTTTAAGCATAGTTTCAGATAAAAGCTCTAGTAAACCAACAATGCTGTTCATCGGAGTTCTAATTTCGTGGCTCATAACTGCTAAAAAGTTTGATTTTGCGTTATTGGCCTTTAATGCTTCGTCTTTTGCTTTTTCAAGTTGACAGGTTCTTTGTTTGACCTCTTCCTCCAAAGCAATTTTATTTTGCTCAAGACGGCAAAAGGCATTATAAGAGCGCAGAGATGCTGCAATAACAGCTATTAATCTTGGTTCAGTAAGTTCTGTTTTATATTTATAATCATTAATATCATACTGAATTATAACTTCGTTTTCTGGAGCCTCTCCAGGTTGACCAGTCCTTAAGATTATTCTCACTTTATCATTTTTAACTTTATCTCTAACAAATTTTACAAAGTCTAAACCTGCGTGAGGAGTTTCCAAAATGACATCAAGCAAAATAATAGCTATGTCATTTTCATTTTGAATTATTTTTTGAGCGGCCTTGGTTGAATACGCATTAAAAATTTTAATTGGTCTATCCATAAAAATGAAATCATTCAAGACCATTTTGGTTACAGCATGAACGGACTCTTCATCATCAACAACGAGAATATTCCAAGGTTTTTGCATATCACTATTCTTGGATTTTGTGTCCTCAGGAACAAAAACCAATTCATCACTTTCTATATGTCCTAAATTTCTTGGCATCGCTCAAAATCTCTCAATTTTTTTACAAAACAAATAATAATATTAATATCTAGGCTTAAATTAAACAATAATATTATTGACATCACTTGAAACAATCTTTATTTATTTACACAGTATTCAATTAATCATGGGGTAGTACTGTCATGGACACAGAATATCAAAATGAAATAGAAAATGGCAACTTTATTTATTTGACTGTCGACATCGTTTCAAATTATGTCGCAAAAAACAACGTATCTTATGAAGACTTACCAAAACTGATTACTTTGGTTTATGATGCAATTAAAAGCAACTCTCTAAATGAAACTTCTAAACCTGAAAAAGAGCCAGCCGTCTCTGTTAAAAGATCTGTGCATCCTGATTTTATTGTCTGTTTAGAAGACGGCAAAAAACTTACTATGCTTAAAAGATACTTAAAAACCAATTATAATATGACTCCAGAAGACTATCGTCTTAAATGGGGGCTTCCTCCTGACTATCCTATGGTGGCTCCTAATTATGCAGAAAAAAGATCTATGCTCGCCAAAAAAAGCGGCTTAGGAAAATTAACTGGCAGAAAACGTTAAAACTACAATCTGTTTTCAGCTTTTTTTATTAAGCAAATAAATCAGTTTTCTTTTGGCTTGTTCCTTTAATGAAAACATAGTCATATTTTTGGGTGCTACAATCGTAGCCTCAAGGCCAGTATTAGGATCAATGGCAGTAACTTTAACTGAGTTTCCAACGTTCCTAATTTCAAAAAGAATTTCTGTTTTTTCTTCAAAATTAGCCATATTAAAGTCTCTAATAAAATTTTAATATTTTTAAATATGCAAAATACATACCACAAATTATAGATAATAGTATATTTTAAAATAGCGCTTTTATAAAAAAACCTTAACAAACAACAAAGTAAAAAAAATGAATGATACATATCAAGAAATTTCAACAGTTTACCGTAGAGAAAAAGGTGTTAACCTTATTGAAATATCTCTCTCAACAATGGCAGAACTTTTTAATCCCATCGATCCATCACCACTAAATAAAAAAGATCTTGAAATAGATGTTGAGGACTACATCGTAACAGGTATAAAAGATTTTCCCCTAAAGTCGGCTGTAAATGTCATAATATACCTTCCTGATGATGAAATAGAGGAAAATACTTCCTCCCAAATAAACGGTGCTTTAAATAACTTTTTTGCCTATCGAGCCTGGTCAACCCGCAACAGCTTGAGAACAATGTTTAAAGATGCTCGAATTTCTTTGGTTTTTGGCATATTAACATTATCGACAGCAATAAGCTGCAAAACAATTTTAATGAAATTTAGCTCAGAAGCATGGGCTCAAGCTATCTCCGAAAGTCTTGTCGTCGCAGGTTGGGTGGCAATGTGGCATCCAATACAGAAATTCTTATACGAATGGTGGCCTCTTAGAAAAAATTTGCGTGTTTATGAAAAACTTACTAAGGTAAAGGTAGAATGCCGTCCTCACTCTTCTTCACCTAACAGCATTTTTTAAATAAAGCAGATGAACTCTAATTTTGACTTTAGCAAAACGGCTTTTTATTCAAGCATAGAAGGACCATGTCCTTATTTAAATGGTGTTTTTGAAAAAAAAATTTTAACCGAGCTCAAAGGTGAAAATGCCGTAGTTATATATAATATCCTTTCAAGATACGGCTTTAGGCGTTCTTATAATTTATGCTACACTCAGGTTTGTGATAATTGCTCTAACTGCATTCCAATTAGAGTTAAAGTTGATGATTTTAAATTAACAAGATCATTTAAACGAGTTATATCAAAAAACCAGAATATTAAATCTTTTTTCAAATATCCCAAAGCTAGCCAAGAGCAGTTTTTAATATTTCAAAAATATCAAAATCAAAGACATCAAGATGGCGAAATGTCCCAAATGGATTTTGAGGAATACCGCTCAATGATGGAAGAGAGTCCTATAGATACTCAAGTTTTAGAATTGCGGACATCAAAAAATAAATTATATGCTCTCGGAATCTGCGATATACTAGAAGATGGCTTATCCGCAGTTTATCTTTTTTTTGACCCTAGCTACGAACAACAAAGTCCTGGAACCTTTACTATCTTAAATATGATTGAACAGACTAAAAAATTAGGACTGAAATACTTATATTTAGGCTTTTGGGTTCCTAAAAGCGATAAAATGTCTTATAAATCTCGGTTTAAACCCCTAGAAATTCTAACCCCTCTAGGGTGGCTTGATTTGGAAGATGTATAAACTAAACCACTTTAGCTATAGTACCCATAATCAAAAAAGAAACATATGCAATGTAACTGAATAATAAGATTGCGCCTTCAATTCTGCTAATTGAACCTGCTTTTTTAAAGCCATATCCCATTATAAAAAGAACTGCCGTAAGCATTGTCATAACAGGAATATCTCTTATTATCAATTCCTTATCCATATCTATCGGCTTAATAGCTCCAGCGATTCCAACAACAGCAAGAGTGTTAAAAATATTAGACCCCAAGATATTACCAACAACAATTTCAGACTCTTTCTTCCTTGCCGCAGCAATAGAAGATGCCAACTCAGGCAATGATGTCCCTACCGCAACAACGGTAAGTCCTATAACTAAGTCATTAACACCAAGCATCTGAGCAATGGAAACAGCTCCCCATACTAGAACTCTTGAGCTTGCAAGAAGAAGGACTAAACCTATTACTAAATAAAGCCACGCTTTTTTCTGCGAAATTTTCTCTTGCTTTAACTCGCCGTCCATCTCTTTACTTAAAGCATCATCTTTTTGCCTCATTCCTTCAAATATGGTCCAAATCATAAAACATAAAAAAACCAACAATAGAATAACGGCTTCTAATGTGGTAATTTTTGAATCCCAAGCTTGAAAACCTGCAACTAATGCAAATAACGTGACAAGAGGCAGTTCTTTTTTTAGAACACTTGAAGAAATAGCTATCGGACTAACTACCGCAGTAAAACCGAGAATAAGAGCAATATTGGTAATGTTTGAACCATAAGCGTTGCCAATAGCTATTCCAGGATTTCCCTGCCAAGCTGAAATAGCTGACACCAGCATTTCAGGAGCAGATGTACCAAACCCGACAATAACCATACCTATTAACAAAGGAGACATTCCCAAATGACGTGCAACCGATGCCGCACCATCAACAAAGCGGTCTGCACTCCACACTAAAATCACTAAGCCTGCAAGCACAGCAACCATAGCCCAAAGCATTTTATTTTGTCCTAAAAATATTATTTAAAAAAACTATTATTTCTTGGAAATCCAGGAGGAGGAAGTTTTCCTGCCAAACCTCTTTTTCCAATCCAAGTAAGAAGGTCTTTTTCAATATGGATTCCGCCGCCGAGCGGATAGCTCAAGCCATCATCAATATTAAAAATCTTAGCATCAGAAATAAAACCACTGCGATATTTTTGCAATATTACGCCTCTTCCTCTTGCCATTACTGGTATCTCTTCGGTTTTAAAAATAAGCATACGGCGATTTTCACCAATAACCGCAATAGTATCACCTTCTGCCTCACGGCAAAGTTTGGCTTCATCTTGTTCGGCAACATTAAGAATCATTTTACCCGTTCTAGTTTGGGCAATAACATTACTTTCTTCAACGATAAAGCCCCGTCCCTGTTTTGATACGACCAAGAGCTTACCTTCAGGATTATACACTCTCATATCGATAACTTCATCATCGTTAGAGAGATCTATCATTAATCTTAACGGCTGCCCGAAACCTCTTCCTCCTGGAATATCATTCCCAGAGATCGTAAAGAAACGACCTTTGGAAGCAAAGAACAAAATTTTATCTGTTGTCTGAGCTTGAAGCACATATTTCAGATTATCGCCTTCCTTAAACTTAAATTCATCGACAGCATCGATATGTCCCTTTACCGATCTAATCCAGCCCATTTCTGAAAGAATTATTGTTATTGGTTCTTTTTCTATCATCGCTTCAATTGGAACCTCTATAGATGGGGCAGCCTCTTCCAACATAGTACGACGACGTCCTAATGCCGTTTTTTTGCTGAATTTTTCTTTTATTTCCTTAATTTCTTCAGAAATTTTTATCCAACGTTTATCCTTATTTTCCTGAAGTTCTAAAATATTATTTTTCTCAGCATTCAACTCATCATATTCTCTTTTTATTTCAAATTCTTCTAATCTTCTTAAAGAACGAAGTTTCATATTAAGAATAGCTTCGACTTGAATATCTGTAAGCTTAAACTTGTCTTTCATAACCTCAGATGGCTCATCTTCTTCACGAATAATTCGAATAATTTCGTCAAGATTAAGATAAGCTATAAGATAGCCTTGCAGAACCTCCATACGATAGGTTATTTTATCGAGCCTAAAAGCTAAGCGTCTCTCAAGAACCACCATTCGATGTTCTAAAAATGCGACCAAAGCCTGTTTCAAACTCATAACACCAGGAACACCGTTAGCATCGAGAACATTAAGATTAAGACTGAACCTTGTTTCAAGCTCGGTATGCTTAAACAAATGCTCCATAACATATTCTGGCTCTACCGTACGATTTTTAGGCTCCAAAACAATTCTGATATTTTCGGCAGATTCATCTCTAATATCGGCTAAAAGCGGCAGTTTTTTAGCAATTAAAAGATTGGCTAAATTCTCAATCAAACGTGCTTTTTGCACCTGATATGGAATTTCTGTAATAATGATTTGAAAAAGACCATGAGCTAAAGTTTCTTTCTCCCATTTAGATCTTATCCGAAATGAACCTCTTCCGCTTTCATACGCATTTAGAATTTCGTGTTCATTACTGCACAAAATTCCGCCAGTTGGAAAATCAGGTCCTTTTACAAAAGAAACAAGATCTTTAACCTCGGCTTCTGGTTTATTTATTAAATGCAATAAGGCATCACATAATTCTGAAACATTATGCGGCGGAATGTTAGTTGCCATACCAACGGCAATACCAGCCGAGCCGTTTGCAAGCAGATTAGGAAACGCAGAAGGCATAACAACAGGTTCTCGTTCCTCACCATCATAGGTAAAACGAAAATCGACGCAGTCTTGCTCAATATCTTCCATCAAAGACCAAGCAACATCTGTAAGTCGGGCTTCAGTATAACGCATTGCTGCTGCACTATCGCCATCAATATTTCCAAAGTTCCCCTGTCCTTCAACCAAAGGATAACGAACCGCAAAATCCTGAGCTAAACGCACCATAGCATCATAAACTGCGGCATCACCATGAGGGTGAAATTTACCAATAACATCACCCACAACTCTCGCACATTTTTTAAACCCTGACTTAGGGTCAAGCTTTAACTGCCGCATAGCGTAAAGCAGTCTTCTATGAACAGGTTTTAAACCATCTCTAACGTCTGGCAGCGAACGTGAAACAATGGTCGATAGAGCATAAGATAAATAGCGCTCAGTCAAAGCCTCAGCCAAAGGGGATTCTTTTATTTTTTCTTTTATATCCGTTTTACTCATTAGAGTTTCCTATAAAAAAACCGGCTAAACGATTTCTTGCAAATGGAATTTTAATATTATCGTTGTTAAAAACGTGCCGTCTTAGAAAATATTCGGTTAATTTTAGTCCTTTTGCGATGTCATCTTTAGTGACATCTTGTATGTCTTTTTTAATCAAAAATAAGGGCAAAGGCAACAACCTATTTTGGTAGGAACGTCCCGCCTCTTCGCATACAGCGCACCCGCTTTTAGGTGAAACATAAATTAAATTGTTAGTAACACCTGTTGCCGCACAACAAGAAAGATCTAGTCCATAGCCCAAAGTCTCGAGAAGAAGCACCTCCCATTCAACATATCTTTTTGCCCAATCATCACAAGAAATCGTTTGAAAAAAATTTTTAAATTCAAAATAAAGATCTTGATAACTTTCTCGCTCGGGCAAAGTTTTTTCAATTAATGCACAAGCTGAAGATAATGTTGAAAGTTTTATGGGATCATCTAAGAGTTTAAAGGAATAAGATTCGATTAACTCTAAATTAAAATTGCCTAAATTGTTTTCCAATCTGCTGCGCCAACGTATCGAAACCAAGTTTCCGAGTTGTAGGATATTACCTTTTTTCCCAGATGAACCAGAACTCTTAACTAGACCAGCCGTTTTTCCATTGTTGGGCGTAAAAATGGTAACAATATGAGAGCTTTCTCCATATTTCTTTGCACCCAGAATTATACCTTCGTCTTGCCATTCCATATAAAATCAAGCCTTTGTAAAAAGCTTTGAGATTTAAGCATTAAAATCAAGTCCCCATTCTTGATAAATGCTGCGATCATCACTCCACTTTTCTCTAACTTTAACAAATAGAAAAAGATGAATCTTAGTTTCAAAAATAGCTTCAAGTTCTTTACGTGAAGCCATACCTATGGTCTTTATTTTAGAACCTTTATTTCCCAAAACAATCTTTTTATGCGAAACAGATTCCACAAAAATTGTCTGTTCAATTTTAACACTGCCATCAGAATTTTCGTGCCACAATTCTGTAGATACATTAATCGCATAAGGAAGCTCTTTATGAACTTGGAGAAAAATTTTCTCACGAGTAATCTCAGCGGCTAACAATCTTGATGGCATATTAGTAATCTGATCTTCAGGAAAAAGCCAGATGCTTTCTGGAACAACACTTACAATCTTATTTACCAGATCTTGAATACCATCTCCCTTTAGTGCCGAAACCATAAAAATATCTGTAAAAACCTCTTCATTATTAAACCTCTCGGCTATTTGAAACAGTTTTTCTTTTGGCAGAGCATCAATTTTATTAATAACTAAAATAGCTTTGAGTTTCTGCTGTTTTAATTTAGCTAAAATAGATGAGGTTTCTTTTTCTCTTATTTTTAAAGCATCAACGACCATAACAATGGCATCAACATCTTCAGTTTCATTCCAAGCGGCAGCTACCATTGCCCGTTCCAGTCTTTTCTTAGGCGAAAAAATTCCAGGCGTATCAATAAAAATCAACTGGGCATCATCAATTACGGTAATCCCCATAACACTTGTTCTTGTAGTCTGGACTTTAGGAGATACGATAGAAACCTTTGTTCCAACAATTTGATTTACTAGTGTTGATTTGCCCGCATTAGGAGCCCCGATAACGGCAATCATACCGCATTTTTGCTTAGTGTCAGAATTTATCATTTAACTTGCTTTGTACATAATAAAGTTAAAACATTTTTTGTTATATATAACACTTTATAATCATAAAAAATACTTATTTAGACCTTTAATAATCTTTATTTTTTTATAACCACTTTTATATTATACCTTGTTTTTAGCTTACTAATGCTAAAAAGCAAGCTTATTATTCCTTCAACATTAAAAAACGCATAACAAATAAAAACAGCTATTAGATAACGGTATTTTATAAATAACAACTTACGCTCAGATATGAAGAGCGACAACAATTTGGTTATGGTGGAAATCAATGAAACAAACAAGCCATTTATTCCTAAATGCTAACTCCAAATAAGAGCGTTGACAACATTCCATAAGCCCTCATTTTATTAGTTGTTTTGGATAAAAAACCAAGTAGAGAAAAGAAGCTTGCAACATAGCCAATAAAATCTACAAGCTCATTTTTTTATTCTAAAATGATATTTATATCCAATAAATAAAAGATGTTTTTAAGCTTATGTAACATCGAAACAAAATCATATTTTTGATATTTTTTCTAACATAATTTTAGCAGCATTTTGTTCAGCTACTTTTTTTGAATTACCTTCAGCAACGACAACTTCTAAGGAACCTATTTTCAGATTAACGATAAATAATGGATTGTGATCTGGACCACTCCTGTCTACAACTTCATACTTAGGAAGTCCATAACCTCTGCTTTGGGTCCACTCCTGTAATGCCGATTTTGCATCTTTTGGCGGTTCAATATTTTTATTCATAAAGTCCTGCCAGTATTTATGAATAAAATCTTTAGCAGGCTCCAAACCAGCCTCTAAATAGATTGCACCAAGCAAAGCTTCACAAGCATCAGCAAGAATTGAGGGATTATCCCTGCCTCCTGTGTTTTCTTCAGATTGAGACATTTCAATAAGTCTGCCTAATCCAACTTTTTTAGCAATATCTGAAAGCACAATACTGCTTGATAAATTAGAATATCTTACAGCAATATCACCTTCTTTTTCCAACGGAAAATTCTTTATAAGCATCTCAGCTAAAACAAGACCTAAAACTCTATCGCCCAAAAATTCTAAAATTTCATTGTTATTTTTCTCTAAACTACAATGAGTGAGCGCTTCGTTTATTAAATTTTCGTTTTTGAATTTATATCCCGTAAATGAAAAAATCTTTGCTATTTTTTTTTCAGTATTCATTTTTTATATAAATCTTGTTCATCTATTCTATTTTAGAAAAAAGTCTTTCCCACCTAATTGACATAGGCCATTTCCAAACTTCCCATATCTTGGCACTACCATCGTTAGAATAGAAAAGAAACTGAGCTTTGCCTTCTAAATTAACTTTAGGAACAAATCCTACCAAAGAACGGCTATCCGTAGAATTATCACGATTATCTCCCATCATAAAATAATGACCATCAGGAACTTTAAAAACCGAAGTATTATCAAAAGGTTCATTATTCCCAATTTCTATAATCTTATGCTCTTTGCCGCCTGGTAAAGTTTCGATATATTGAGAAAATCTCTTGGCATTTCCTCTTGCATCTCTTGCAACATATTCATCAACTGGAGTTCTTTTTACTTCTTCGCCATTAATATACAAAAGCCCATTTTTCATTTGGATTTCATCGCCAGGAAGCCCAATAACTCTTTTGATGTAATCAGTTTTGTTGTCTTGTGGAAGCTTGAAAACAACAACGTCTCCCCTTTTGGGCTCACTAAAGAAAATTCTGCCCTTAAACAATTTAAGACTATAAGGTAAAGAATGACGGCTGTAACCGTAAGTGTATTTAGAAACAAAAAGATAATCCCCAACCAAAAGCGTTGGAATCATAGAACCAGAAGGAATGTTGAATGGCTCAAACGCGACGGTTCTAATAAAAAGAGCAACAATAACAGCATAAAATATTGTTTTTAAAGTTTCTTTGAAACTTCCATTATCTTTTGACTTTTCCATAAATTTATTTCCACTTAGTTAGTTTTTATATTTTTATTTGTTTCAATATGACGTTTTATTGATAATGAATCAATAGTTTATTCCTCTTATACGGCATATATAATTACATTAGCAATAGCAAAAGGATAATCATCACTAATAGTAACTGCAATCATTCCTTCTTTGCCTTCTGGAACAATTTCTTTCAGCCTACGGGCAGCCCCGCCATAAAGTTTCAATTCTGGTTTTCCCGAAGATTGATGAGAAATCACCATATCTCTCCAAAAAACACCTTTTCTTAAACCCGTCCCCAAAGCCTTAGAACAGGCTTCCTTAGCTGCAAACCTCTTTGCATAGGCACAGGCACGTTCCCTAGGAGAAACTTTGTTACGCCTTTCACACTCAGCAACCTCAATGTCAGCAAAAATTCTGTTCAAAAATCTCTTATCAAAATTTTCGATACTCTGCTCTATTCTCTTAATATTAGCTATGTCATTGCCTATGCCAATAATCATTGTTTTTTCATTCTCCTATCGCTTTTAAAACAGCCTCTTTTCCTACCTTTTTTATCAATGTTTTTTAATCCCTGATTAACCCTGACAGCAAGCCGCCCTCGAAAAGATTTTTGGGTTAAGGCTCTGGAATAAGCTCGCTTCTTATTTCTGATAAGATTAATTTTTCTGGTAATTTTACGAATATAAGCTCTTTTGGTATAGCCTCTATTCCACCTTGCTTTGCTATGTTTTCTAATTATTCTTTTTATTTTCTTATAAATATTTTGGAATTTGCCTTTTAATTCTTTTTGTTTCGTAATCCACAAACGCTTTTTAACACGCATCATTGCACGGCGGTTTTGATATTTTTTAACCATCTTCTTTAATGGAAAATATGTCCCAATCCAACCAAGAACCGCTAAAGGCAAAGAACCAATGAGCATTGGGTACCAGATTGGCATAATTTCTTCTTTGAAACGTACCCAATCTAATTGAATCAATATTCCGAAAAAATTCTGAAATAGATGAATAAAGCTCACAGACTGAACCTCTGTCGCAGCGTTAGAAAGACTTATGATAAACAGCCCAAGCCTATAACTTCCTATCCAGATAAACGGAAAAGTCCAAGGATTACCAACAATCGTACCTAATAGGCTTGCGACAATACTTCCTTTTAAAATAAAAGCTAAAACAGCAGAAAGGATAAGATGAAACCCAACAAAGGGCGTAAAAGAAATAAAAACACCAGAAGCAAAACCTGCTGCTATGCTATGAGGTTTTTCAGGTATTCTTTTCAGTTTGATAAAAAGATATTTAGAAAATCGTATAAGACCCATTTTAGGCCACAGAAAGCTTATTATTCTGCTAATTATATTTTTAGCTTTGTGTCTTAAATTCATTTCCTTCTCTATACGCTTTAAACACTAGCCCTCTTCACTGAACTAATCACAGGAAGTGCTCTTAATGCTGCTATAATGCTTGTTAAATGCTTGGCATCTTTAACCTCGATATCTACAATCATTTCATAGATATTAGAAGTTCTATTGGTTATTTTTAAGTTAGCAATGTTGCCCATATTTTTAGCTATCATATTAGTAAGACTGGCTAAACTTCCAGCTTCGTTCACAATAAGAATTTTTAACCTTCCAATATGGATTTGGTTTTCAACATTTTCACTATTCCAAGAAACATCAAGCCAGCGTTCAGGTTCCTCAGAAAATTTTTCAAGCGTCGGGCAATCTATAGAGTGAATAGTTACCCCTTTGCCTGTAGTTACAATGCCGACGATTCTATCTCCTGGCAAAGGATGGCAGCACTTAGCAAAGTTAATCGCCATTCCAGGAATAAGCCCTTTAATAGGCATATTAGTTTCTGTTTTAGGTTTTTTTACAACCTTTTTCTGACCTACTTTGCGAATAGTTTCTACAACTTTATTCAAGGTAGAGGTTTTGTGGAGTGGGTAGACTGTTACAAATACATCTTTAGGGTTTAGAATTCCTTCACCAACCATAGCATAAAGATCTTCAATTTCTTCAGCCTTAAAGTTTTTCAAAACTTCAGCTATGCCTTTTTCTGAAAAATCGTAACCTTCAGCTTTAAATGTTTTTTGCAAAATTTGCTTGCCGACATCAGTAAATTGGTCTCTCTTCTGAGCTCTTACAAACTTCCTTATTGCTGCCCTCGCCTTACCCGTAACCACAAAGCATTCCCAGTTAGGCGATGGCGTTTGAGCTTTTGACGTCAAAATTTCTACTTGATCACCATTGGTCAGTATTGTCCTCAAAGGACGCATTCTGCCATTAATTTTACAGCCAACACATTTATTGCCGACGGCAGAGTGAACAGCATAAGCAAAATCAACGGGCGTCGCATCAGCAGGAAGCGTAATTAAATCGCCTTTAGGAGAAAAACAAAAAACTTGGTCTTGAAACATCTCAAGCTTCGTATTTTCTAAAAATTCTTCAGGGTTAGCGGTTTGATCAAGAATTTCTAACAGTTCTCGCAGCCATCTGAACTGCTTGCCCTCAATATTAGAACCTTGTTTATATTTCCAGTGAGCAGCAACACCAAACTCAGCAATTTCGTGCATATTTTTTGTTCTTATTTGAACTTCTATACGCTGTTTTTCAGGACCAATAACGCCTGTATGAAGAGATTGATAGCCATTAGGCTTAGGTGTTGAAATATAATCCGTAAAACGGTTTGGTATCATTGGATATTTGCTATGAATAATACCAAGAGCCTGATAGCACTCACCAATATTATCAACAATAATACGAAATGCCATAATATCAAAAATTTGCTCAAAATTGGTATTTTGGCGCTGCATCTTACGCCATATAGAATAAGGTGTTTTTTCGCGCCCATCTATATTTGTTTTTAGTCCGCCCTCTTCCATATCTTTATTGAGTTTATCAATAACATTTGGAACCATATCTCCGCCTAATTCTCTTAAGAATTTTAAGCGGGCAATGATAGATTCATAAGCATCGGGGTGCAGAACAGAAAAAGCAAGCCCTTCAAGTTCTGTTTTCATCTCCTGCATACCGATTCTTTCGGCTAAAGGAGCATAAATTTCCATGGTCTCTAAGGCTATTCTTTTTCTTTTTTCAGGCTTTTGAATAAAATGAAGCGTTCTCATATTATGCAGACGGTCAGCAAGCTTAACCAAAAGAACCCTTATATCCTCTGACATTGCCAAAACAAGCTTACGGAAATTTTCTGCCTGCTTAGCCTGTTCTGATGATAGTTGGATTTTTGCAAGTTTGGTGACACCGTCAACTAATTGAGCGATTTCTAGGCCAAACATTTCTTTAATATCGTCGAACGTCGTAGGAGTGTCTTCAACAACATCGTGCAAAAGGGCTGTGATAATTGATGCGCAGTCAAGTTTATATTCTGTTAAAATACCAGCGACTTCTACAGGGTGTGAGAAATAGGGATCTCCAGATGCACGAAGCTGCGAGCCATGCATTTTCATTGCATAAACATATGCTCGGTTTAACGCATCTTCATCTGCATTAGGATCGTAAGAGCAGACTCTTTCGACCAGTTCAAACTGCCGCATCATAACAGCACCTGCCTACATGATGCCAAACAATCACAAAAAGATTTTACACTTGTACTTAAGACAACAAAGCACGGAAAAGCATAATTTTGTGGCTTCTTGGCTTCATTATATATCTTCTGAATTGTCAAAATCCTCAAAATCAGAATCATCTTCATCATCAGCGAAACCATCATAATCATCTTCGCCTGAAGCTTCTTCTTCTTCTTCATTAAGATCGCTTTCTTCTTCTATGATTGAGAGCCCATCTTCATCAATAGCTACACTTTCAAAAGCTTCATCAAGTTCAGCAAGTTCTCTTTCAACTTGAATATCTTCACTTTCGTGTTCTTCTGGCTCTTGAATTTCAACATATTTTTGGAGTCCTAAAACCAAAGATTTTTGAACTTCATCAATGCTTATAGTGTTTTCTGCAATTTCTCTCAAAGCTACGACAGGGCTCTTGTCATTGTCTTTATCTACAGTAAGAGGTGAGCCTGCGCCAATATCTCTTGCTCTTTGAGAAGCTACTAAGACTAATTCAAAACGATTAGGTATTTTTAAGATACAATCTTCAACTGTTACACGTGCCATTTTAGATCTCTTTTTTAGGTATGAGGTAATATATTACGAAAGTTTGTTATACATTGATTTTCACTATCAAATCAATAGTTTTGTTTTGATTTTTTGCATTTTATATCATTATAATTATGAAGTTTTCTTAATGTTTACCTTATATTTTATATTTGAAAGATTGTTTTATGTATCAAGAACCCGAAAAAAGCTGCTCTTTATGCCCAAGACTGAAAGACTTTAGAGATGAAAACCAAAAACAATATCCCTGTTTTTTCAATGCTCCCGTTCCATCATTCGGTTCGCTTGATGCCTCAATATTAATTGTTGGACTTGCTCCTGGATTGAAAGGGGCAAACGCCACAGGACGGCCTTTTACGGGTGATTATGCAGGAAAACTTCTGTATTCTTCTTTAAAAAAATTTAATCTTTTAGAAGGTGAATATCGTGAAGATCCGAATGATGGAGTTGTTTTACAAAACTGCCGCATAACAAATGCGGTTAAGTGCGTTCCCCCCAAAAACAAAACAACGCCGCAAGAAGAGAAAAACTGTGGTCATTTTTTAATACAAGAAATAAAAAATATGCCTAATTTAAAAGGCATCTTTTGTTTAGGAAATACTGCTCATTCTGCGGTTTTATCCGCACTTGGCTTAAAAAAGAGTGCTGTAAAATTTAAACACGGCGCTATTAATGAAATAAAACCTGAAACAAAAGAATTGAATAAGCTAGGCTTTATTATGGCAAGCAGTTACCATAGTTCAAGATATAATGTTAATACAAACCGCATAACACAAGAAATGCTTGACGATGTTTTTGAAAAACTGTTGGCTAAAATCTAATCGTTAGAGCAATGTCAATTAATATGAAATCGCTTAAGTTTATAAAAACTTTTGCTCTTGCTTTTATCAAAAGCAAGAACTTGCCCGTTAATACTTGCTGTAAAAAAATAAAAACATCAGATTAAATGCAGAGCGTTTCTAAACTTTATTACCCTTGGCTTTCTCGATAAGTAACAAGCTCTTTAACAATGCCGTGAAGCGTTTGAACTTCTTGTTTGGTTAGGTTTGCTTTTATAAACATATTTCTAATGTTGCGCACCATTCTCTCTCTTTTTTCTGCCACTCTCAAATGACCGCAATTATCCAACTCTTTTTCTAAATGACTAAAGAAATTAAGCAAATCAGCTTTCTCTGCCAGCTCAGTATTGCCTAAATTTAAAAAAGCCTTTTCAGAATTATGTGAAGCTTTAAACCACTCGTAGCCAACCACTAATACGGCTTGTGCTAAATTAAGAGAACAGTAATTCGGATTTAAAGGAATTTCAATTATAGCATTACTTAAAGCAACATGCTCATTTTCAAGACCAGTACGTTCTTTTCCAAAAACTATTGCACATTTTAAATTTTGAGAAAGATTACCAAAGGTTTTTTTGGCAGCTTCATCTGGAGTATAAATTTCTTTAATCATATCTCTTCTTCTAGCTGTTGTTGCTAAAACATAGTTAAAATCAGAGATTGCTTCTTCAAAAGTTTCAAACACTTTTGCATTCTCTAGCACGACTTTTGCGCCTGATGACATCGCAACAGCTTTATCACTTAAATGATTTTCTCTTGGTTTTACAAGAATAAGGTCTGTCAGCCCGCAATTAAGCATCGCCCTGGCTGTTCCGCCGACGTTTTCTGCCATTTGAGGATTAACTAAAATTATTGTTGGTTTTGATAGCTCGTTATTAATTGTTATTATCCTTTATCTAACCACAAAGAATCCTTTGCCAAAGCCTTAAACTATTTAGAAATCAAATTTAAAGATGTTCCTAAAATATTTTCGGTTGTCATACCAGAGCTGTCTTCAGCATCTTGGATAACGGTGGCTAAAACATTGCTCAAAGGATCAGAACCGCCTTTTTTGACTTCTTTAAGGGCTTTCATAATCTTTTTTCTTAATTTAGCTGGAGCTGTTTTAATAAAATTATCAAACGAAGGAGGAATGTTATAACCAAGACTTCTTAAATGGTTTGTCATAACCAACATATTATTGATGTTGACTTCAGGAGCGATTGCGTCTTGCCCCATAGCAGTATTCCACGTTGTTGACTGACCTGTATATTGAGGTCTGTAATTGGTGATTCTAGCATCAGTATTGGAATTGACACCATTAATCGAATTACCACTGCCACGCCAAGGATCTGATGGCAGACCGCTTTTTGTCGTAACAGTTGACTGCTCTTGAACCGTAACCGCCTGCTGCGTTGCCCACGGATTTACGGGCAAACTGTCGGCTATAGCACTAGCAGAAACCATAAGTGAGGCCGCAAAAGCCAATGTATAAGATGTTTTTATTAAGCTGGAGTTCATTTTAGACCCCCTAAAAATTAAACTACATAAATTATCAACAACTTCTATTATAATACAACATATTCATAATATAAATAGTTACAATAAAAAGAAAGTTTTATGTATTTTTTTTCAAAATACAATAAACCTTAGTTTTCAAAACGCCCTAAAGCTTTGGAAAGTGTGAGGTAGAGTTTTCCTGAATCTGAGCTTGAAATAAATGCAATCAAAACATCTGACCTCTCACTTGAACGAGCTCTAGCTATCAAGGTATCAAATTCGGCAATGAATCTTGTTATGTATCCTCTAAATTCAGAATCTTCTTCAAACTGCTCTTTTATTGCTGAAATTTGGCTCTTTGTCATCGCTCTATTCAGATGCCTCATAAAGACAGCGTGATCTCCCGCATAATACTTTTTCCAAAGCTCATCTTCAGCATCAGGCTCGAATATACGAGTAATATCAACAGCCAAAGACTGCAACCTCTCATTAATAAAGCTGGCATCTTTTAAGAATTTATCCGTGGTACCTTCAGCCTGCTTTTTCTCAATTTCTGTAAGTTGTAATTCAGCCTTTTTAGAAGCATCAAGTAAATCTTTAACCTGTTTAGTAAACGCATCACCCAATTTTAATGATGAATTAGTAACTTTTTCACCTGTTTGATAAAGATTTTCAGCATTATTCTTTAATATACTAAGCAATGAAGAGAGCTTTTCTAATGCAATATCTGCAGCTTCTGATAAAGCTTCAGACTGTCTCAAGAAAATTTCACCAGAATCACGAACATCTGCCGCAATTCTTTCAGAATTATTAGCAACCTCTCCTATTGTTGAACGTAATTTATCGCCTGAAACCTCAACTTGAGCCGCACTTCTACTTGCCAAGTCCTCGAATTCCCTGCCAAGAGTACGTAAAACTTCGCCCAAATTGCGTACTTTTTCAGCGGATTCATCTGAAATTTTATTAAAGTCAAGAGAACGATCACGTAGAGATTGCCCAAATGCTTTAACAGCCTTCTGCGCTTCCTCTGAAATTCTAATAAGTTGATCACTTTGAGCTGATATGGAATCGCCAACGCTTAATATTCTGCTGGAAGCATCGTCCGTGGCTTTAACGATATCATCGTGCTTAGCCCCAAAAACAATGCCCACTTCTTGCAATTTATCAAGAGATAAGGCTGTAACTTCAACCAGGCGGTCAGCTTTGTTATCAAGAATAGAACCCATCTCTTCTGTTTTTCTAATCATTTCTCCAGCTGTCTTGGTTGCTTCTTCACTTTTTTGCTTCAAGCTCTCACTAACAGCTTCTAAATCAAAACTAATTCTTGAGGAAGATGATAAAAGATCATTGGTATTAGTTTTAAGAACATCGTTGATGGTCTTAATCCTTGTCATGACATCATCTGCCGCATCACTCAAATAACGTGCTTGTTGAGATAGCGACGCTTCTCCAAGTCTAGTCTGCGTTGTAACAACATTGGCAATATCAGCAAGCTCTTCCGTCTGACGTCCCAAAGTATTTTGAATCATATTAATTTGATTATTAACCTTAGATGCGGCTTGATCTAACGTTTCGATATGCTTGCCAATATCATTGCCAATAGCGTTAGCCTTATGGGCAACATTATCGCCACAAGCAACAAGATCTGTACATTTGGTTTCAACTATACTGGCAGCGGCAACAGCTTTTTGACTTGCTGAATCTGTTGATTTATTAAACTCTTCAACCGTTTTGTTAAATACGCCAGATAATTCGAACAATCTTTCTTTAGTATTTTGAGCTGAACTATCAAGTTGTTTAGTCTGTCTTGCTATGACATCGCCAACTTCAGAAAGCTGCTGAATAGATTTTTCTGAAACATTAACAATATCCTTGGTTTGAACTCCGAGACCTTCTTCAATAATTTCGATACGAGACAATATCTTATCAGCATCTTGGTCCAGCTGTATTGCTTGATTTCTAAGCGACGATGTAATCTTGCTAGTTTGATTCGACAATCTCTCTGAGGCTTCCGACAACATAATTTCTTGCCTTTTAAACAAAATATCAAGGCTTTCAGATCTTTCAGAAAGCGATTGTGCGGCATCACTAATTTGAGTTACTGATTTATCGGCAGTCGTAGACAATATAACCGCTTGAGTTTCCAAAGTTTTAAGTGTCTGCTCGGCTGTAAGCTGAACATTATCGCTAGATCTTTCCACGGCGTCATTTTGGCGGTTTAAAATTTCTGATATTTTCTCAACCGTATCCATAATACGATTTCTTGTCTTTTCAAGACGTTCATCCTGCTGAGCCATTTCCTCACTAAATGTTTTGGCAATGCTCAAAGCTTTTTCCGATGTGTTATCAAAATTGCTAGATTCGCGATGCATAAGCTCTGATGCTTTTTCCGTTTTTTGCTCAACGACAAGAGCCATATCCATAACTTCTTCCATTTGATTTTTTAACGATTTTACAGAAGATGCAACTTCCTGATCAACCATTGCCGAAGCCTTATATAGATCTTCTATCTGCTTCTTCAGCTCGCTTTTTACTTCTTCTATACGGGCAAGAGAAGAACTGATATGGCGCTGTTGCTGGCTTAATGCCGCCTCACCTATGCGTGACTGGGAAACAACAACAGATGAAATATCAGATAACTCTTCCGTTTGATTGCGTAAAGAAACTCTAATATTTTCAGCCATTCTTGAAACTTCATTGGTTGCTTTAGATAGTGATTCTATTTGCTTAGCAGCCAAATCAGAAACAGAGTTAATCTTTCGATTAACATCGTCAGCAACTTTCATAAAATCTTGACATCTAGCTTCAACGAAGTCTCCAGCACCACCAGCTTTAGCTGCCGCACCTTCTGCCGCTGCCGCAAGCTGTCCAGCCCTTCGACCAAAAATATCAGCAACTGATGCAACCTTAGTTTGAGCGTTCTCAGTGGCTTCAGAAATAGCTTCTGACTGCTGCTGAAAAATATTGCTGACATCTCTAAATCTTTCAAACATTGCTTGAGAAAACGCCTCTAAATCCCTGATTTGTATCGCTATTCCCTCTTCAACAACTCCAACTTTTGCCAAAGATTTTTCAGTCTGCTGTTCTATTATAATTCCCTGTTCACGATAACGATTGGTAATCATATCTGATTGCAAATCCATTTTCTCAATGGTATTGACCAAATATTCTTCCTGATTTTTAAAAATAGATTGAACATCATGCAGCTTATTAGAAAGAGAAGTAACTATCTTCTCGGCTGTACCGTAAGAGTTATCTATAACATTTGATAATTCTTTAGTTTTACTTTCTAAAATCTTAGCAATATAATCTACGTGACCTTTAGATTCCTCACTAACGGTAAGCATTGAGGTGTTTTGCTCTCTGAATATAGCTTGAGCTTTTTCTGCATAGTCTTTCATTTTATCAGCAACGTCATTTAAAGATGACATATGTTCTTTAATTTCATCACCAAATTTAGAGGCTGAAGATAACGCGGTTTCCGTTGCAGAATCCAAAGTTCCCACCTGCCAACGTAAAACCTCTGCCGTGTCTTTTGCTTTTTCAGAAGCATTATCAGAAGACTTGATTAAATTTTCAACTTGGCCAGCAAGCTCTTCAACTGAAACCTTAGTTATATTTTCTAATCTATTGGAAAGGTTATTAAATTCCTCTATTCTTAAGCTGACTTTATCTAATACTTCACTAGCCTTATAATCAGCTTCACTAAAGGCGCCCAGCATCTCATCTAATTGTTTTTTTACTTCAACCGCAGTGGTTTTATCTATCCCTTTGCCTGAAACTAAAGATAAACCCTCAATTTGAGACTGCAACTTTTCCATTCTTTCTCCAACTATATCTTTGTTAGAGTATTGACTTATAATAAGCCAAAGAATCAAAACAGGCATTGCTATGCCTGCAACAAGTCCGCCAAATTCATGCGGCAGCAGCATCATTATATTTTTCCAACCAACATTAAAAATATAGGTTGCAGAAAGCCCTATCCAAAAACCTGTTACCACAACACCTATAATATACGATGTTAAAATATGGTTATTTTGCTCGCCAAACGCAGCATCAATAACATCTTTAGAATCAGAATTTTTATAATTTCTTCTGCTATTTTGCACCTGAATCTCGGACATATAAAACCTTCCTTAAAGGAATTGCTAGTGGGATAAAAAAACAAACAGTTACAATTAAACTTTTTAATGCAAGCCTAAATAATATAGTTTTTTTAGATAATGTTAATTACAAAATAATCTTAATTATCTAAACACAAGATATTGAATGTTTCCCTTATTTTTTACTAAATTTAGCTACCTTTGAAAATTGTTTTGGGCTTCAAAACCTTGAATTATCCCCTGCTTGTGGATAAGTTTTTGAAACTATCACCAAATATCATCGCAAATTTTAAAAAAAATCTGTTAAATTTAATTTATTTGTGGTAGCTATTTTTAATGTAAATCTTCCTTACTGGGGGATAGTTTAATGGTAGAACAGCGGACTCTGACTCCGTTAGTCTTGGTTCGAATCCAGGTCCCCCAGCCATATTAATGGCTTTATAAATATTTACGCTTGATTATATATTTAAAGCAAAACAGAGCTTTGATTGATTTTTAGAAAACTATAATATGGCAAATATCTTTGAACTTTTATTCAAGCCAAAAGAAGCAGACAGCCCAGATAAACTTGGTCTTTACCCTGAAAGAAATCACGTTCCTGCTCTTCCTGAACGGCGCTATCTTTTTACATCACGTTATCTTGTAGTGATATCTGTAATTAATGTCTGCATTACAATTATGCTTTCAAGTATTTTGTTTTATATCCTTCCTCAAAGAAGAATTGTCCCAAAACTGTTAGCTATTGATCACAGGTTTGATATTGTGAGCTTAATTGAACCTGATGAAAGACTTGTCGATTCTTTAGTATTAGCAACAGAAACTTATATCGCTGAATATATTTATTGGCGTCATTCAATAGTTCCCAATGTTAATGAAATGAATCGCAGGTGGGGACCAGCCAGCCTTGTTTTTTGGTATTCTAATCTCAAATTATATCAAGAATTTGAACATACTTTTATGCCCAAAGATCTTGCTATGGCTCAAGAAGATGAAATAACAAGAGAGGTTGAAATCAGAATGATTTCAAGAAGATATTATGGCATCTGGCGCGCCGAATTTTTAACCCATGATACCAGCCCTAATTTCAAAGGTACTAGAACTACTATCTGGAGAGCTTTAATTAATGTTGCCTTTATTAAAAGACCTTATCCAAACCAAGATGAAGCTATGAAAAACCCTCTAGACTTTACCGTTATGAGCTATTCTTTATCTTCATTAGGAAGTCCAGATGATACTAAAACTGAAGCCGAAAAAGCAGCCGAAGCCGAGGCTGAAGAAGAAGCCGCTGAAGAAGATGAATATTCAGAAGAAGATACGGAAACTGAAGATAGTTATAACAGTGAAGAAGAAGATACTTACAATAATACAACCGAGGAAGAAGAACCTCTTCCTGAAGAACCACCTGCTCCTCCTCAAAACATTAGCGAAGATGGGAAAAGAATGCTTTTCAAAAGCAACCCCGCTAAAGTCGAAAGACGTTAAGCTATTAGATATTAAGCTATTATAAATTTAAGACTTATACTTTTATCCTTATTTCAAATGCTTTTATTTTGCCTTACGGCAAATACCCGCAAGCAGCATAAAAGTAAAAACAAAACTTCGTCACATAGCTATAAATAGGTAAAATTAGAACAATTAATTTAAATAAATATAGCTCTATATTGTGCAGTTATACATACAAAAAAAAGAGAGTTTTAAAAACTCTCTTTTTTTGTTTGTCATTTTAAAACGTTATTATTTTCTTAGAATTCCACCTGTTTTCTTATTAACAGCATGAATTATCTGTGATGAAATAACTTCTATCTCACTCTCAGAAAGAGTTCTCTCGGTTGGCAATAAAGTAACTTCTATTCCAACAGATTTTTTTCCTTTTTCTAAAGAACCACCAGCAAAAACGTCAAACAACAATACATCTGATATTAATTGCTTATCAGCTGATTTAGTAGCTAGAATTACGTCACTTGCACTAATTTTTTCATCAACAACAAAAGCAAAATCACGTTTAAGCGGCTGGAATTGCGAAAGAGCTAAATTCTTTTTTGCTTTTCCCTTATTTTTACGAGATTTAGGAACGCTATCAAGAAAAACTTCAAAAGCAACAACTGGGATTTTGATGTCTAACTTTTTCAACACCAATGGGTGAATTTCTCCAAAATATGCCAGAATATTTTTCCCCATTTTAAGAGCTCCTGCTCTTCCTGGGTGATAATAACTTGGAGCATCTGTTGCTGTTTGGATATTGTCATAAGAGACGCCTAAAGCCGCTAAGGCATCATAAGCATCAGCTTTAGCATCAAAGGCATCAACTACCCTAACTTTTTCATGACTGCTACGGACATTATAATTTCCAGTACGAACTCCAGCGGCAACATCTCTCTGATCTCCCGGCAAGTCTCCAAAAAATTCAGGTCCCACTTCAAACAATGCTAAATCGGAATATCCTCTAGCAATATTACGAAAAACAGCTGTTAACATATTAGGCAGCAAATTAGGACGCATTTCATTAAGTTCTGAACTAATCGGATTTGCAAGCATAACAGGTTTGGCATCTGGTTTACGGAAAACTTCAGCAACAACCGAGGAAGTAAAACCATAAGTCAAAGCTTCGCAAAGCCCTCTTGTCGCAAGTCTTCTTTTGATAGATGAACTTTGAAGCTGCCTTTCAGTTAACACCATTTTAGGCATAGAATCTCTTGGAAGGGTTTCAAACGGTATCTTGTTGTAGCCATAAATCCTTATGACCTCTTCAATCAAATCGTGCTCCCCTTCAATATCATTACGCCAAGAAGGTGATTTAAAGAATACTTTATCAACCCCTTTTTCTTTTGCCTCAAAACCTAAAGTGGTTAAAATTGAAACAACGTCATCTTCTGCGATATCTATTCCAACAAGTTGTTTGATTCTAGTTGGTCTAATAAACACTTCTTTAGTATTATCAGGCATAGAACCAGCAATAATCGGTTCAGACAGCTCTCCGCCACAAATATCTAAGATAAGCTTAGCCGCATATTCTGAGCCAGTCATTGTCGATTTAGGGTCAACCCATCTTTCAAAGCGATATCTTGAATCAGAAACGATTTGAAGCTTACGTCCCGTATGAGCTATTTTAATTGGATCAAACAAAGCTGATTCTAGAAAAACATTTTCTGTTTCTTCTGTACAGCCTGTTGCTTGCCCGCCCATAATTCCGCCTAAGGATTGAACTTCAGCATTATCACAAACCGCAATCATACTTTCATCTAAGTTATAAATCTGCTCGTCTAAAGCTTCTAATTTTTCACCTTTTTTTGCATATCTGATTTGAATATTGCCAACAAGTTTATCGGCATCAAATACATGTAAAGGACGGCATAAATCATAATTAATATAATTAGTAACATCAACTAAGGCCGATATTGGTCTAAGCCCAACAGCAGTTAGACGATCCTTAAGCCATTTAGGACTTTGAACATTTTTTACACCCTTAATATAACGACCTATGAATAAGGGACAAGCGCTGTCATCACTTTCGAATTTAATTTCGACCCCGACAGGACTTGCAAAATTTCCCTTAACATCGCCGACATTAAGAGGTCTCAGCTTTCCTAAGCCCGCAGCAGCCAGATCTCTAGCTATGCCTCTTACACCTAAACAATCGCCCCTATTAGGAGTTACAGAAACATCGAAAATCGGGTCAAAAGTAATTGCTTTATTAGCCGCTTCACCAACAACCGCACTGGCTGGCAATTCAATAATACCATCATGACTATCACTTAAAAGAAGCTCTCTTTCCGAACAAAGCATACCTTGGCTTTCTACTCCTCTTATTTTGCCTTTTTTTAATTTTTCGTTATAAACAGGAATAAGGGTTCCCTCTAGAGCCAAAACACTTTTAAGACCTAAACGACAGTTAGGAGCGCCGCAGACAATTTGAATTTTTTCTTTGCCACTGTCTACAACCAAGAGCTTAAGTCTATCGGCATCGGGGTGCTTTTCACATGAAATGACTTCGCCTACAATAAAACCATCAAGATATTTAGAGTTATCAACCAAACTTTCGACTTCTAAACCTATAACATTAAGTTTTTCAGCTATTTCTTGGGCTGTAGCCGTTGTTTCTAAATGTTCTCTTAACCAAGAATAAGTAAATTTCATTTCGCAACTCCCTTAGTCATACTTAAACCACCTGCAACACTTGGAACATCTAACGGCAAAAAGCCATAATGATCTATCCACCTGATATCTGTGTCAAAAAACGTTCTTAAATCTGGAATGCCATATTTAAGCATAGCCAAACGATCAAGTCCTAACCCAAAGGCAAAACCTTGATACTCATTAGGGTCGATGCCGCAATTTTTTAAAACATTGGGGTGAACCATTCCGCAGCCTAGAATCTCAAGCCAGTCATCGCCTTCTCCAATTGCAATAGCCCCGTCCCTGCGAGAACATTTTACATCTAACTCGGCAGAAGGTTCTGTAAATGGGAAAAACGATGGTCTTAATCTAACGGGAACATCATCAACCTCAAAAATAGTCTTAATGAACTCTAAAAGACACCCCTTTAGATGAGCCATTGTGGTATTTTTATCAATCACTAACCCTTCAACTTGATGAAACATAGGTGTATGTGTCATATCAGAATCACAGCGATAAGTTCTTCCTGGAGCAATAATCTTAATTGGAGGTTTTACTGATGTCATTGTCCTAATTTGGACAGGTGATGTATGCGTACGCAAAAGTTTTGAAACGGCACCATCTTCAGAACCAGATAGATAAAAAGTATCATGCATCTGACGAGCTGGGTGAGCCTCAGGAATGTTAAGTGCGGTAAAATTATGAAAATCATCTTCAATATCAGGACCTTCAGCAACAGCAAAACCCATTTCTGAAAAGACAGCAACAACTTCTTCATAAATTTGTGTCGTTGGGTGGATTTTTCCTCTTTTTTCAAAGCGTGGCGGCAAAGAAACATCGATTCTTTCGTTAATTAATTTTTGATTAATCTCTTCTTTCTCGAGAATATTTTTTCTTTTTTCTATTTCCGCTGAAGCTTCATCTTTAATAATGTTCAGCTCTTTGCCTGCATTTTTTCTTTCTTCTGGTGCCATTCCAGCAAGATTTTTCATAAAATTAGTAATTATCCCTTTTTTGCCAAGAGTTGCAACTCTTGCCTCTTCCAATGTTTTGATATCATTAGCTTTAGAAATAATTTCTATAATTTCTTTTCTTAGTTCTGTGAAGTTATCCATCTGCATTAAAATCCTTCATTCCATCATTCCAACAAAATCATCTTAAAATAAAAGGGTCGCTTTATTACTTGCGACCCCTTTATTCGTTTCTTTGTGTTTTGTAACCTTAAAGAGCCGCTTTAACCTTTTCAACTATCTTTGCAAAAGATTCTGGTTCATGCATAGCAAGGCTTGCTAAAACTTTACGATCAAATTCTAAGCCAAGCTTGTTTAAACCATTTACAAATTTAGAATAGGTAAGCCCATAAAGGCGAACACCTGCATTAATTCTTTGTATCCAAAGCGAACGGAAGTTACGCTTGTTGTTTTTGCGGTCTCTATAAGCATATTTTAAGCCTTTTTCAACCTTTTGAACGGATACACGAAAAACGTTTTTATTACGACCGATATAACCCTGGGCTCTATCTAATGTCTTTTTATGACGAGCGTGGCGCGTCAATCCTCTTTTTATTCTAGCCATTTCTTACCTCTTAGCTGCATAGGGCATATGTTTAAGAATCGTGATTACATCAGAACTGCAAGCAACAACTGCGCCCCTTGCTTTTCTTTTCATGCTTTGAGATTTAAGACCAAGATGGTGTCGTTTTTTAGCAAAGCCACGTTTGACTTTACCTGTGCCTGTGAAGCTAAATCTTTTTTTAGCTGCACTTTTTGTTTTCATTTTGGGCATTTATATAAATCCTTATTTAGTAATTAAGTTTAATATTAAATGTTTAGGCATGCCCCAAAGCTTTCGCTTTGGCCCACAACATCAACCAAAAATCACAAATTTATTGTGATCGATAAGTTGTTATAATCTTTTATTTTTTAAAAATCAATATCAAAGATTAGAGCATTAATACGATTTTCAAACTTTTTAATCTTTATTTAGGAGCAACAACCATCATCATCTGTTTGCCGTCTAACTTTGGTGAAGTTTCAATTTTGGCAACAGAACTGAGATCTTCTTTTAATTTTTCAAGAATATCTTTTCCTAATTGAATGTTGGCCATTTCTCTGCCTCTAAATCGCATTGTAAACTTAACCTTATCCCCATCTTCTATGAATCTTTTTGCAGCCTTAAGCTTAACATCATAATCATGATCTTCGATTAGAGGTCTTATTTTCAATTCTTTAATATTAACTACTTTCTGCTTTTTCTTAGCATCAGCTTTTTTCTTCTGAGCTTCATACTTGTACTTACCGTAGTCAATAATCTTACAGACAGGCGGATCAACATTAGGTGAAACCTCAACTAAATCCAAGCCAGCCTCATAAGCTCTTTTAATGGCTTCTTTTGTTGCTACCACACCTATATTTTCACCATTTTCATCAATAAGACGAACTGTTGCATTATTGATTTCTTCGTTTGCACGTGGTCCTTCTTTAGGAGGCAGTGCATTATTAGCTAAGTTTGATATGTATTTTTCTCCTTATATAAATTTACTAACTGCAATCATTTTTTCTTTAAACAAATTAAAGAAAACCAACATTTAATCAATACTTGGCATCTTAGATTCATTTTTTAAAATTTCAACAATTTTATCAAGAGCAATAATTTCTTGGTTATCACCACCAAGGCGTCTTAAAGCTACCGTTCTATCTTCGGCTTCTTTGTTGCCAACAACCAAGATTAATGGAACTTTTGCTTTAGAGTGTTCTCTAATTTTATAGCCAACTTTTTCATTTCTTACATCGATATCAACTCTTAAGCCTTGCTTCTTAAGAATATCTCTAACCTCGTAAGCATAATCATCAACATTGTTAGTAATTGTTGTAACAACGGCTTGAACTGGAGATAACCACAGAGGAAATTTGCCAGCATAAAATTCAATCATCGTTCCAATAAAACGCTCAAGTGAGCCAAATAATGCTCTATGCAGCATAACAGGACGGTGCTTTGCTCCATCTTCCCCAACATAACTAATATCAAAACGTTCAGGAAGGTTCAAATCTGCTTGCAATGTTCCAAGCTGCCATTCACGCCCCAATGCATCTTTAACTTTAAAGTCAAGTTTAGGTCCATAGAATGCTCCATCGCCTTCATTTATGGTATATTTATAGCCTAAATGAGTTAGAGAATCAGCCAAAGCATTCTCCAATTTATCCCACAAGCTATCATCACCAATTCTTTCAGCTGGACGGGTTGAAAGTTTAATTGCGACATCACCCAGACCAAAATCTTTATAAATATCAAGCATTAATGTAATAACTTTTTGGCATTCTTCTTCCAACTGCTTCTCTGTGCAGAAAATATGGGCATCATCTTGAGTAAACGCACGAACACGCATCAAACCGTGCAAAGCTCCAGATGGTTCATAACGGTGAACTTTACCAAATTCTGCAATATAAAGAGGTAAATCACGATAGCTTTTTATTCCTTGCTTATAGATTAAAAGACCGCCTGGACAGTTCATAGGTTTTACAGCAAAAACACGTTCTTCAATTTCTGTTGTAAACATATTTTCACGATACCAGTCCCAGTGTCCTGAAGTTTCCCAAAGGGTACGATCCATAATTTGCGGAGTGTTAACTTCGATATAACCTGCGGCAAGCTGTCTTTTTCTCATATATTCAATAAGAGTACAGAAAAGTGTCCAGCCTTTATGGTGCCAAAAAACATCTCCTGGAGCATATTGCTCAAAATGGAACAAATCCATTTCTTGTCCTAAACGACGATGATCTCTTTTTTCAGCTTCTTCCAAAATTGTAAGATATTGTTTTAATCTTTTTTTATCCTGCCAACAGGTGCCATATATTCTCTGAAGCATTTCATTATCAGAATTGCCGCGCCAATAAGCTCCAGCAACTTTCATAAGTTTAAACCCATCTCCTATTTTGCCCGTAGATGGCACGTGAGGACCTCGGCACAAATCAATAAAATCACCCTGACGATAAAGGCTTATGGTTTCACCAGCCGGAAGATCTTTTATGATTTCTGCTTTATAATTTTCACCTTTTTCTAAAAAGAATTTGACTGCCTCGTCTCTATCCCACTCTTCTCGAGTTATCTTTTCGTTTCTTCTAACGATTTCGGTCATCTTTGCTTCTATTTTTGTTAAATCATCGCTAGAAAAAGGCTCTTTCTTAGCAAAATCATAATAGAAACCATTATCAATTGCAGGGCCTATGGTAACTTGAACATCTTGGTAAAGTTCTTTTACTGCTTCAGCCATAATATGAGAGCAGCTATGACGTAGGATTTCCAAACCATCATCATCTTCAGCTGTTACAATAGTTACCTCGGCATTTTTTTCTATTTTAGTGGCTAAATCCTTTAATTTTCCATCTAATTTAATAGCCAGAGCTTTTTTTGCCAGCCCCGAACTAATTTTTTCAGCCAATTCAAAACCCGTTACTGCCTCTGCAACTTCGAGTATTTTGCCATCAGGTAATTTTATTGCTATCATCTTTAACCTTTTAATTTTAAGTTTTACTTTTCATATATTTAAGACGAAATTAGAATTAGTCAAGAAAAGCTAAAGTTTTTCTCTAAAAAATCATCAACTTCATCACAAGTTAAATTATTTAAATCGTCCTTTTGCATAATTTTTACATCACCATAAGGGCGGCATAAATCTGGATTAGAATTACTGGAAAACAAAACTAAACACGGCGTTTTTGCTGCCGCTATTAAATGCATAGGACCAGTATCATTGCCTACAGCCAAGACCGCTTCACGTGCTAGATCTGCGATATCTTCAAATTTTGTTTTCCCCATTAAAGAAATCGCATCTGGGCATTCTTTAATAATTATATCAATCGACTCTCTTTCACTATCACCACCAATAATGACAGGGACAATTGCTTTTTTTAAAAATCTTTTTGCTAATTCCGCATAATTTAAAGAAGTCCATCTTTTTTGCGGACGATGTTTGGCGCCGCCTGGTACAAGTAGGACATATGGTTTTTTTATATTAAAATCAGTTTTAACATCGGCTGTAAACCAAGAGATATCTGGAACTGGAACATTTTTTATTCCCGCCATTTGCAACTGCTCTTTCTGCCTATCTACCGTATGCATAAAATCTCTTTTAGAATTACTATGAGGATATTTGCACCCCTTAGCAATTCCAGACCAATCTCCTTGAAACCCGAGCAATTTCGCAATATAGAAATAACGGTTCGTTCTTTTTGAGGTCTGCAAATCATAAACAATTTGATATTTTTTTATAATCTTTGCGGTTTTAAACCAGCCTTTTATATTGAACCACTTAGGACGTTCATCAATTACAATCTCATCAAACCACTTGCATTTTTTTGCCATTTCATAATATGGCTTTGTGGTCATTAAGGTTATGTGAGCTTGAGGAAATTGCTGCCTTATAGCCTTAAAAGGTCCTGTCGCCTGAATAAAATCTCCAAAAGCGCTTAATTTTATTATTAAAATTTTTTCTTCAACGTTCAACTTCGTTTCTCTAATTTTGAGCCGATTTTAAAATTTCCTGATAAACCGCAATTTCACCTTCACACATTTTTTTTGTTGAAAAGATCTCTTTAGCATTATTTATAGCACTTAGAGATATTTCTTTTCTTTTTGAGGAATCCATTGCAAAAATCTCTTTTATTTTTTCGGCCAAAGCTTCGGGATTAGCAGGAGGAACAAGAAAACCTGTTTTGCCGTCTTCTATAGTTTCACAAGCCCCGCCGTGAGCGCTCGCAATAACGATTTTGCCCATAGCTTGACCCTCGATAGCAACTCTGCCAAAGGCTTCCGGATCAGTTGAAGCCGAAACAACTATATTGGCAAGCATATAAGCCGCAGGCATATCATCACAATTATCTACGATATGAAAAACGCCCTCTAAACCACGAGATTTAACTAAACGTTCAAGCTCTCTTCGATATGAGCGACGCCCCTGATCTGAGCCCAATAAGACACATCTAAAGTCCTTATTCTCCAACTTTGATACCGCATCAATCAGCACCCTTTGACCTTTCCACCTAGTAAGACGGCCTGGGAGCATAATAACGGGAGCATCTTCTGGAAGACGCCATCTTTTTGCCAGCCGAATCATTCTCTCGGCACTTACTCTGGAAATATCAAATTTATCAGTGTCAACACCACGATGGACAATCCTGATTAAATCTTCTGAAATATTATAATTTTTCTTTATGTGTTCAGCGATAAATGAAGATATTGCAATAACCTTTTCGCCTTTGGTCATAACAGCGTTATACCGTTTTTTTATCCCCCAAGGACCTAAACCATAAGTTCCGTGAAAAGTCGTTATAAAATGAACTCCTGCTTCTTGGGCTGCCTTAAAAGCACTCCAAGCTGGAGCTCTGGAACGGGCGTGAACGATTCCAACCTTTTTCTCTTTAATGATTTCTACTAATTTTTGAGCGTTTTTATTAATTACCCAAGGCTTCTTTGTTTTAACAGGAAGAGTAATATGCTCAACTCCTATCCTGTCAAGTTCACGAACCATAGCACCGCCAGATGACACTACAATATTAGGCCAGCTCATTTTAGTAAGAGCCGTCGCAACTTCTATGGTTCCTCTTTCTACCCCGCCCGTCTCAAGTTCTGGCAGAATCTGCATTATTACTGGCATATCAACATTAGAATTCATTTTTTATATTCTTATATTACTTTTAAAATCTATTTTATATTACTAGTGTAGTTAACGCTTTTATTTTGGACATAGCCCTTCTTTTTCATACAGCTTTTATACATTGTTGACGAGACCATATTGGATCTTTTGTCATAATTAACTGTTACAGCATCAGCTCCTTCATAAGGCACATAACTTGCCCAAATACCGTTAGAATCTTCCCATCTTGCTCTAAGCTCCAATCTTCT
This sequence comes from Alphaproteobacteria bacterium, assembly GCA_050175015.1. Lineage (GTDB taxonomy): Bacteria > Pseudomonadota > Alphaproteobacteria > JBFXJJ01 > JBFXJJ01 > JBFXJJ01. Next base: position 40,119 of record JBFXJJ010000006.1, read on the forward strand.
TTTTTCAAAAAGATCTTTTAATTTTGGAACCCGCCAAGGAAAAAAATCAGCCTTACGCATACAATACTGATGATCTTCGCCAAATTGATAAACTCCAGTTCCAGCTTTTTCCCAAACAAAAACTTTTTGACCTGAACAACCTGTCAAAATTAATAAAGCAATGGCTATAACTGAAACTCGCAGCATCATAAAATTTATCCAAACCTCCACGCCACACGTTACAACAAAATATTGCGCCTTAACAACAATAAATAACAACTGTTAGTGTTTTTTTGTTTATAGTTTTGTTTTGTGATTTAAAAATCTAAGTTTTCATAGTCTGGCTGAGGATCCAGCCCTACAATTTTATCTGATAAAACATCTCTAAATGTTGGTCTTGATTTAATCCTAGCATACCAATTTTTAGCTTCGATATGGTCATTCCAAGGAACATCTCCTAAATAATCAACAACAGATAAATGAGCCGCAGCAGCAATATCAGCAAGCGAGAACGATGTTCCCGCAATCCATCTTCTTCTTTCAATAAGCCATGAAATATAATCGAGATGGACATGAATGTTCTTTTTACCGGCAGCAATAAATCGAGAATCGGGAGAGCCGCTTTTAGATAATCTTTTTATAAGTTTTTCACCAACTATATTTAAGAAAACTTCATTATAGAACTTACGATCGAACCAACTTACGATGCGCCTTACTTCTGCACGCTCTAATGGATCAGAACCTATCAATTTTGTATCACCATACTGCTCATCTAAATATTCGCATATTGCATTATGGTCAGGAACAATAACCCCATTATCCTCTATTAAAACTGGCACCTCACCTGAAGGGTCCACTTTTAAAAACTCAATACTGCGGCGCCAAGGCTTTTGCTCAATCAATGAAAAAACTTCTCTTTTTTCAGCAAGCATTATCCTTACTTTACGGCAAAAAGGCGACATACAATAGTGGTGAAGCTGCTTCATAATAATCCTAAACTTTAATGTCCTAGCATTTAATTAATATAATAAACAAAACTTTTGTATCAAGATAATGTTTCTATTATTTTTTTCCATTACCATTTTTTTCTTAAACCGTAAAAAACATATCGATTCGAAAGAAAGCCTACTAAATATTTTTGTTTTTTGATGATTTAGCTAGCAAATTCTAAAAAAAATATTAAGCTATTGTTACTTTTTGATAAAGATTGCTTGCTAATCAAAGTTTTTTTATATAAAACCATATTCTTTAATGTTTTATAGCATATCTTAAATTTTGAATTTTCATAATCAAAGTTAAAGTTATGCTGGTTGTGTTTAATATTTTTTTTAAGGATTTTAGCTATGGCTGTTCCAAAGAAGAAAACTTCTAAATCTCGCAGAGATATGCGCAGATCTCATCACGCACTTAAAGGCAACGCCTATATGGAATGCCCAAATTGCGGTGAACTAAAACGCCCTCACAACGTTTGCGGCGAATGTGGTCATTATAATGATAAAGAAGTGTTAAGAGTTACCATTTCTGAAGAAACTACTTCCGCTTAATTTAAAGTTGCTTTCGGAGCGCTTTAATTAAATAGTTTTGAGGAGATATCTGCATTGCAGGAAAAACAAGTATTATCGATTGATGCTATGGGTGGGGATTTTGCTCCAAACATGGTAATTGGTGGTTTGTGTCTAATTCAAAAGGATTTTCCCGATTTTCATTTTTTACTTCACGGTGACGAAGCGAAAATTGCGCCTTTATTAGCAAAGAATCCACAATTGTTGTCAGCCTGCGAAATTAGACATACTCCAGATGTTATTTCTAATGATTTAAAACCTTCTCAAGCCATTAGAACTGGCAGAAAAAGCAGTTTATGGCAAGCGATAGAAGCTGTTGAAAAAAAAGAAGCTGGTGCCGTAATTTCTGCTGGAAATACGGGTGCCTTGATGGCTATTTCTAAACTAGTACTTAAAACTATGCCTGGAATAAATCGCCCTGCTATAGTTGGTTTATTGCCAACAACCAAAGGGCTTACCGTAATGCTTGATCTTGGAGGCAACACTGAATGTGATGCCGTAAATCTTGTACAGTTTGCCATTATGGGTGAAATTTTTTCAAGAGCCGTTTTAGGAACTAAACGTCCTAAAGTTGGGCTGCTTAATATTGGCTCCGAAGATATGAAGGGAAGAGAAGAAATCAAAGAGGCCGCAAAAATTTTAAAAGAAAGCCCTCTTGATTTGGATTTTTACGGTTTTATCGAAGGACATGACATTGGACAAGGAACAGTAGATGTTATTGTTACCGATGGTTTTTCTGGAAATATTGCATTAAAATCGATTGAAGGTACAGCAAAGCTGTTTGCTAACATTTTAAAAGAATCTGCGAAAAAAAGCTTTATTTCTAAATTAGGTTTCCTTATTGCCTGCTCTGCAATTAAACATCTAAAGGAAAAAACCGATCCCCGTAAATATAATGGCGCAATGTTTGTCGGCTTAAATGGTATTTCCGTAAAGAGCCACGGTGGAACAGATGCCTTTGGTTTTGCTAATGCCCTTAGGTCTACCATTAATTTAATGCGTCATGGCTTTAATGAACAAATAAAACAAGAATTAGAAAACATTAGCCTTTCTAATAAAACTCTTTCTTAGGAAATGAAAAATGACAGTATTACGGTCTCAAATAATTGGAGCTGGGCATTATTTACCAGAGCGTATTTTAACGAATAGTGAATTATCTAAAACCGTAGATACCTCAGATGAATGGATTAGAGAAAGAACAGGCATTAAAGAACGCCACATCGCAGCAGATAATGAAAAAACTTCGGATTTAGCTTTCAAAGCAGCTTCCAAAGCTATTGAAAATGCGAAGATAACAGCTGATGATATTGATGCTATTGTCCTTGGAACAACTACACCCGATAATACTTTTCCAGCAACAGCTGCAAAAGTTCAAGCTTTACTTGGTATGACAAGGGGCTTTGCTTTTGATGTTCAGGCCGTTTGCTCTGGATTTATATATGCATTAATGGCTGCAGACAACTTGATTCGCTTGAAACAAGCAAAAAAAGTACTTGTTATTGGAGCCGAGACTTTCTCGAGAATTCTTAACTGGAATGATAGAAACACTTGTGTTTTGTTTGGCGACGGTGCTGGAGCCATTGTACTTAGCGCTTGTGAAGGCGAAGGAACAAGCAACGATACTGGTATTATTGATATAAACGTCTATTCGGATGGTCGTGAATATGAACAACTTTATCTTACTGGCGGTCCCTCTTCTTTAGAAAGAATTGGTAATATCTTTATGAATGGGCGAGAAGTTTTTAAGCATGCGGTTACAAACCTTGCTGTTGCAGCTCAAACCATTCTTGACAATAATAAGATAAAAGTCGAAGAAATTAGTTGGCTGCTTCCTCATCAAGCTAATGCTAGAATTATTGACAGCACATCAAAAAAATTGGGAATACCAAACGAAAAGGTTATTATTACAGTAGATAAGCACGCTAACACATCCGCAGCTTCGATTCCTCTAGCATTATCAGAATCAATGATGGCTGGGAAAATAAAAAAAGGTGATTTAGTAGTGATGGACGCAATGGGTGGAGGTTTCACTTGGGGCGCAGCATTAGTTCGTATATAAAAAATTGCTAAAGCTGTTATAATTTTGTATAATGCTTGTAATTTGATGATTTTTGTTTAATCTTAAATTTAGTGAAACTAAACCAAATAATTGGGTGTGCTAATGGAAAACAATACTATTACTAGAGTTGATATCAGTGAAGCAATATATCACGAAGTAGGTCTTTCCCGTAAAGATACTATGGATTTATTGGAAATGATTATTGATGAAATTTCTTCAGCCCTATCAAAAGGTGATGAGGTAAAGATTTCTTCATTTGGAACGTTTGCTGTGCGCCAAAAGAAACAAAGAATTGGCAGAAACCCAAAAACCAAACAAGAAGTTCCTATTACTCCAAGGAAAGTATTGTCTTTTAGAGCTTCTCAGCTTTTAAAAAAACGTATCAACGATAATAAATAATACTCTTGTGGTAAAAAGAAGAGATGTCCCAAACGGAAAACCATACCTTAAAAAAGTCAAAGACGGCGTTTAGAACAATTAGCGAAGTTTCAAAAGAAGTTGAAGTCGCCCAACATGTTTTACGTTTTTGGGAAACAAAATTTCCTGAAATTCAGCCAATCAAACGTGGCGGTGGGCGTAGGTATTACCGTGTTGATGATATTACTTTAATTAAAACAATTAAAACACTTCTTTATGAAGAACGTTACACTATTGAAGGCGTTCAAAAGCTTTTTAAAGAAAAGGGCGTAAAAAATATTATTGATGACAGTAATAGTGGGTTCTTCGCCAATGAATTTCTAGCTCCTACAGTTGAAGAGCATCAAAAGCCATCTCCCATTGAGACGACCGCCTTAAACCAAGAAAAAATCAATAATATTTTATCCGAGCTTCAAAGCTTAAGAAATTATATTAGAACATCTAACGTCTAATTGTACGTAAGGTAAGATTTATAACTTTACCCTTTAACAAGTCTATAGTTTTTTTATAAATATCTCTTTAGAACATATTTCATTTAGTTGTACGCAATTTAAGTTTCTCATTTGAGAGACAATACGCAAGAAGTGCCTCAAATATACGGTCGACACGACGCTAGCAAAATGCCCCCCAAAAAAGGACAAGCTAAAAAGCTCTACGCCCCCCTAAAATCTTGATTGGTACGCCTTTAATAAAACTTCAAGATATAAGATAACATCGATTTAAACTAACCCAATGTAATGTTATTTATGAATTTTCTAATTACAAAACGGATATGCCCACTAAAAATCCATATATAGCTAACCTTTTATAATTTAAGCTATTGCTTTAATTAATAATTATAGCTATATTTCTAAACGTGTCGGAGCGTGGCGCAGCCTGGTAGCGTACTAGCATGGGGCGCTAGGGGTCGGAGGTTCAAATCCTCTCGCTCCGACCAATTTATTTACGAACTTCATCATCAAAAAAATTTATAGCTACTTCCTATCATTTATTGAAATTCACAAAAAGTCTGCCTTTTTTTATTTTTTTCTATCTATCTAAGAACAAATAATTTCTTACTAAATTGTGTTAGCTGCAATTAAACAGCTTACATTCCAAGCTTTAAAACAATTTAAACAAAGAACTTTTTTCCTTATATGCTAAAAACTTTTTGCCTAGCTTTTCTTTCTTAGTATTAAAAAATATTTAATGCTCTTTTTATATAAAATCTTAAATTGGAATTCAGCTAATCCCGTTTATGGCACTGAACTCACTCAGGCAATAACATATTGATAATAAAATATTTTTTCTAAACAAAAAAATATCCCTCTTAATTAAAGTTATTTTTATTATCAGATACACTTTAAATTTTAATTTTATTAAAAAAACAATTTATATCCGTTATAAAGTGTTTTGGCATACTTATTGCATACCACATTTTGATATTATTTTTATGTTAAGCTCACAAGGAGTTAAAAACTATGACTATTGGTCTCTTTACTTCCAGCGTTCAGGGAATGAATGTACAAAGCCATAGTATGGCACAAATAAGCACCAATATTGCAAACGTCAATACTGTAGCTTACAAACGGTCTGAAACCAATTTTCAAACAATTTTAGGCAAAGAAAATTTGTCTCTAAATAGTTTTTCAGGCGTTGCAGCAACAGACCGCAGATACGTTGAAGATATTGGACAATTTGTTTCAAGCAGTGGACAATACGATGTTGCAATAAACGGTTCAGGTTTTTTTGTTGTTAATGATTCTGTCGATGGTGATGGTCAAAATTACTATACCAGAGCCGGCAACTTCAGTGGCCTTTCCTTAACTAACTCTGATGGCACCATTGATAGTTATCTAGGTACAGAAAGCGGATATTATGTTATGGGTTGGATGGCTGATGATGACGGCACATTTCCAACAGGAGAAGATCTTGAAGCTTTAAATATAGAAGCCGCAGAAGAAATAGATGGGACAGCTACAACAAGCGTGACCATAAGAGGAAATATTGCCGCTGACTGTGATGATGAATCACAATCCATCGGCCTTGCTATTTATGGACCAGATTTTGATGCCAAAAACATTTCTGCTGTATTCACGGAGACTGATACAGCCAATGTTTGGGAATTAAGTTTTGTTTCATCTGAAGGCACTGTTACCTCACCAGCAGCAGATGAGCCAATAACCGTTAGGTTTGATGATGAAGGCAACTTTGCAGAACCCACAACCGGAATACCTTTTAGTATAACTTGGGCTGACGGTAGCGGTTCTAATACTGTTGAATTAGACATTAGTGAGATGACGCAGCTTGGCGACGAAAAAATTATTTTAGGCATTGACCAAAACGGCCAAGAAACAGGGCAACTATTATCAACTAGCTTTGATTCAAATGGCGTTCTATCTGGGATATATTCAAATGGCGTATCTAAGCCTATTTGCAAACTTGCTCAAGCTGAATTTACGGTTCCTAACAATTTAGAAGCTGTTTCTGGCAATCTTTTTAAGGCAACGTTTGAAGCTGGAGAGATAACGATAAAAGGCGATGGCGAAAATGGAGCAGCCTCTCCTTTATTAGTCAGCACATTAGAAAGCTCTAATGTTGATTTGGTTGATCAGTTCTCTAAAATGGTTATAACACAAAAAGCATACTCAACAGCAGCAACAGCCTTTAAAACTACTGATGAAATGCTCCAAGAAGTAGCAAACCTGAAACAATAACTAAATATCGTTTCAGGTTTGATAAATTTTATAATAAATTAAGTCTTATAATTTTTTATAGGACTTATTTTTTGCCTTTAGCTTTAGCAATAGCTTCAAGGAATGTATCTTCAGGATAAGCACCTTCAATGAAAGTTTCACCAATGATAATTCCAGGAACGCCGTTACCGCCTAAAGCTTGGAATAATTTCTGAGCAGCATTAAACATATCTCTAACAGCATCAGATTTCATATCTTTATCAAGACGTTTAACATCATAACCAACACCTTCAGCAAGTTTCAAAAGGGTTTCTCTGTTAGCATGACCACCATCTTGGAAAATAGCATCGTGTAAAGCTCTTAATTTGCTAGAATCCTGAAGACTTGCAGCATACATAATTTCAGCAGCTTCGGTTCCACCAAGTGGGTTAAGAGGCTTAAGAATCCATCTTAAAGAAGAATCTTCTTTAGCAAGTTTTTCCATTGTATCAACATTCTTTTTGCAGAATGGGCATCTGAAATCCATAAATTCAACCATATTTACGGTTCCATTTGGATTAGCAAGAATAACAGCGCCATCTAAACTGTTTAAAGCGTCTTTATTTTCATTAATAACTTTAGCATGTTCTTCTGGGGATTTAGCTTGTTCTGCAAGGTTTTTTTCTTCTTCTAAAGAAGGCATTCCAAAGAATTTTCTCATAGAAGCATCAATAACTTTTGGATTTTCTACTACATAGTTTTCAATAGCTTTATCAAGAGCTGCTTTTCTGGTTGTATAGAAAGGAAGATATGCCAGTATTGCAACGACAATAACAGCTAACACTACGTTTTTGTTATTTTTTTCACTCATTAATTTTTCTCCTTAAAATTAAACATCAGTCTTTTTTATTATAAAAATTTGTTTCTTGCAAGATATCTTTCATTCTTATCCAAGAAGGTGAATCTTTAGCAAGAACATCTATTGCTTTTTTGGCATTTAGCTCTGCCATTTTAGTATCACCGATAATAAAACTATACTCAGCAGTAGCCTCCCAAGCTTTACCCATATCGTTCAACCGTCCATACCCATTAGCCATAAGGCGCCAAGCTCCAGAATTATCTTTTTCAAGATCAACAACTTTTCTTAAATAAGAAATGGCTTGATTAATATTATTGGTATTATTGGTTTCAATAAGGGCGCTTGCCAACCCATACATCAACAAAGGATTGTTAGAGAGGTTATCAACAGCTTTTTGATAATAAGGTACAGAATCATTTATTTTAGATCCCTCAAATAATATTTGACCTTTTAATTCATTAAAATAAGGATCATTTGGAAACTCCGTAAGAAGAGAATCTAACTCTTTCAAAGAATCATTTGTTTTCAACTGGCGGTAATATGCTATTGCTCTTGCATACCTAGCTATTAAAGATACATCTTCTTTAGGATACTTACTTAAAGTTGTTACTGGATTATCTAAAAAAGCTTTTAATTTGGTAACAAGCCTTTGATGTTTTCTAACAAAATCAGGATTAGATGGTTTGTTAGTATATTTTGAGCTTTTTACAAAGTTATCAAGAAAGCTAATTCTCTCTGGTGTTAAAGGGTGGGTTCTAAAATAAGGATCTTGGTTATTGCTTAGAAGAGCGTCATTATGATTTATTTTTTTCATAAACTGCAATAATCCCAACGAGGATTCCCCAGTTTCTTCAAGCACCTTGGTTGCATATAAATCTGCAGAGTTTTCTTCTGACCTGCGATAATTAAAATAAGACCCCATTGAAGAGGACATACCACCCATAGCAACAGCTGATCCGACATCAGAACGACCACTTGCAATCATAGCGAGACCGCCAGCTAATGTGGATAAAAGCATAGCTGTACTAGTTTTTTTGTTTTGACCTTCAAGACGAACCAAGTGCCCGCCCACAATATGTCCTAGTTCGTGGGCAACAACGCCTATTATCTGCTCTGGAGTTTCGCTTTGAGTTAACAAACCCGTGTAAATAAAAAGATTATTACCCTTTGCTACAAAGGCATTAATTTTATTATCATTAACGATACTAACAGATATTGTGTCAGGATTAATATTGGAAGCTTCAAATATTTTTTTTGTGAATTCTTTAAGATAATTTTCAATCTCAGCATCTCGGATAATGCTCATATCTGCCTTGGTATTTGATGGGAAAAAAACCATTACAAACATAAAGCATAAAATAAATTTTAGAAAAAACCTTTTTATCAAGCAAAAAAATCCTTATATAATGCTTTCATAAGTTTAAACAACTTATACTTTGTTTCTATTAATGGGAAAAATCAAGTTAAAAGCTATGAAAATGACTTTTTATAATAAAATACTACCAATTTTTTTGGTCTCCGTTTTAATCAGCTCTTGTTCTGGCAATGCTAAAGTTGCAAGAACAGTTGCTAATCAGCAAACTTTTAGAGGTATTGTCGTTTCAGATGAACCACAAGCTACCATTGTAGGGCAAAATATACTAGCCAATGGCGGAAGTGCTGGCGATGCAATGGCAGCAATGGGACTTGCGATGTCAGTTACAATGCCTTCCCGTGTAGGTTTAGATGGCAGTGGTTTTTGCCAACTCTATAACCCTAAAGAAAAGAATGTCCAAACGCTTGATTTTATTACAAACAATTTAAGTGATTCAACTGTCATCCCTGCTCTTCCAAGAGCCTTATTTGCTATTTATGCTAAAGCTGGTAATCTGCGTTGGCCTGAAATTGTTTTTCCTGCAGAAAGCTTAGCTAAGTTTGATATGAAAATTTCAAGAGCTTTTGTTAAAGATTTAGAAACGTTATATCAAGCAAAAAGCGATACTAAAGACATCTATCTAGCTAGATTAATCAGCCATTTCTCATCAAAAGATGGAGAGCTTTTAAAAGAAGGTATGCCTTTTTCTCAAATTGAACTAGCTACAGTTTTAGCTGGAATTAGAAATGCCGGAGCAGGAGATTTTTATAATGGCAATTTTGCTAAAAGATATATTGAACAAATTTCCAATTTCCATTCAGGTATTACAGCCGAAAGTTTAGCCAATTATACGCCTATATGGCTGGCATCAAACGGCTTTAAGCTTGGAAATGAAATGGCTTATTTTCCATCTGACAAATTAACATCTGATTTTGGAAGCACTATTTGGAATCAACTAGTCGGTGATAATAACGACACTTCAAATAATATTTTAAACCTTTTGAACAACAAAAATGAAGATGTCGCATCTAAAACCAACTATGCTGCCAGTGCAATAGCTGTTGATGAAAGCGGAATGGCTATCGCCTGCACCTTTTCTATGGGGAAACTCTTTGGCGAACAAAAAATATTGCCAACCCTTGGCATAGTAAAAGCTTCAAAAGCCACTGATTTATTATCAGATATAAATCAATTAGCAAAAGCATCATCAATGATAATCATCAATGAGAATGTCAACGAATTTCGTTTTATTGGATCAGCCACAGGAGAATCTGCCGTTAGTGATTTACTGAAAACTTCTTTTTACGCAAACTATCAAAAGAAGAATTTAGAAACAGCGCTTCAGGAAACAGCTGATAACGATACAAGCACTATAAATCTTGTATCATGCAAAGAAGGCTTGCCTCCCTTCCCTGATACCTGTGAAGCTTTAAACGATATTCGAGCCGATGGCTACTTTAGATTTTCTGGAGTCCCTAAAAAAGGGAAAAGACCAGCTCCTAGAGAACGGTAATATTTTTGTGTTTTTTTGCTTTCCTATGGTTTAGAAACAGCGTACTTAAGCCTTAGGAAAGCCTTTAAACCATTGACAATAAAAAACAAAATACTTTAAATAAAAAAACATTTGTTAAATCATTATAACAATTAAAAAACAATATTTAACAAAAATATGATTTTATATAACATATATAAGAATGATAAACCTAACTATAACAAGGATAAGCTATAGTTATAATCGAAAACAGCAGACTTAGAAATATATTTTTATTAAACATAGTCTTGCCCTTTCTAAAATAAATCCTAATTTTATTTTCTTATTGTCTCTATTCTGCCTTATTTTAAACGGCGTTGCAACAATTAAAAAAATGTCATTAAGCATCGTTTAGAGTATTTTTATCAAAATTAATTTAAAAGTTACATTTTTTTAACATTTAATTGAACTAATTTTTATGCAAAAAAATATCACCAACAGCTAATATAACACCTTGATTATATTATATTTTATTTCAATATTATTTTAGGGTAACATATGGGTAGCAATAATATGCTAATTTTATAGAATATCTTAAAACATTATTAATATAACTTATTGAATTAACATACTTTTTATATAAATACTTTTATTTAATGGGTAACATATAGGTAGCTTTATATAAAAAATATATAATAAAAATCTAAAAAATAAAAAATGTAATATTTATAACATATTGATTTTAAATATCTTTTTTATATCTTTTTTTCAATACATTTGAATATATCCTTGTTATGGTTATAGTCAAACAGCCATCACAACCTGCTCAGAATTACAGGCGATAAACAACAACTTATCAGGTAGTTACTATCTTGCCAACGATATTGATTGCAGTGCGACATCAAGCTGGAACAGCGGTGCTGGTTTCGTACCTATCGGAAATGCATCGACCCCATTTGCAGGAACTTTTGATGGTAAGAGTTTAACCATAAAAGGACTATACATAAGCAGAGCGGGAATAAACCAAATTGGCTTATTTGGGGAAACTAATAGTGCTACAATAAAAGATGTTACGTTGGATAGTATCAACATCACAGGGGGAAGCCGAACCGGCGGTTTAGTTGGAAGGACTGGAGGTACAACCTCCATAAAAAACTGTGGCACAAAAGGTTATGTTTATGGGCGTGCCGATTACTGCTGTATCGGAGGACTTGTTGGAGGTGCTTACGGCAATTTTACTATTGCTAATAGTTATTCTCACGCAGCTGTCAACACTAATGTTTCTTGGTCTGGTGGGCTGGTTGGAGATCACTATACAGGAAAGATAATTAATAGCTATGCCACGGGTTCTGTCGTTGGTTGTTCCGCAAGATGCGGGGGACTATCTGGACAACTTGTGAATAGTGGCTCAATAATAAATAGTTTTTCAACAGGTTCGCTATCAGGCTGTTCATCTTATTGTGGCGGTTTGTTTGGAATATATTATTCTGGGACATCTTCTGGCAATTATTGGGATTATCAAACATCAGGAATGGCCACCAGTGCAGGAGGAACAGGCAAAACTACAGCCCAAATGCAAACACAAAGCACTTTTGCAGGCTGGGATTTTGAAAATGATTGGTGTATGCCGGAAGGTGATTATCCACGGTTAAAATTTGAAGATGCTTGTTCCTTGCCAACTTGTACAGGTTGTGCGGTTTTAAGCGGCAGAGAATGTGTTGCTGGCGACAGTTGTTCAGGCGAACACCCAAATTGTGTTGTAACTGATAATGATGGCATTTGTGAATGTTCAGCATCTAGCTGTAATGCGGGACGCAGCTGCTCTACTGCGGGAATATGCTCTGACTGTGATAATTCTGAGGGGTGTGGCTCTTGTACTTGTGGAACCTCACAAAAGCCGACAGGAACAGGCGCCTGTATAAATGACAGCTCGTGCTGTGTTGGTGAATGCAATATGGCAACTGGTGCTAATTTTTGCAGTTACAGTGATGACTTATGCTCCTCAGGAATAGCGTGCAACCGTTCAACATTATCTTGCTGTGCTTCCTCCCTTCCTTATTGGCGAAGCAGCGACTGCAAACCTTGTGCCGCCACTAGTGGTTTGTCTGGAACGTGCCAAACTAAGGGCATGATGTGCAACTCGAATTATGATTGCGTAAGCTGTTTGGCTAATATGCAATGCACCTGTGATGATGGCTTTGTTTCTGATGGTGCTGGCGGCTGTATCGAGCCTTTATGCTACACCGACAGTGAATGCGGAACCGATAAATGTATCAATGCTGGAGACTACGACGCTTTCTGCTCAAACTGCAGTTCTATCAATAAGGTCTGGGTTTCAGGATCTTGCGAAAGCTGTCCAAGTGGTTCGACGTATCATAATGGTATTTGTTTATGCTCTGATGGCAAAATGTGGAATTCTGCAAGCAATACCTGCTCTAAAAAAAGCGTAATTTCAAGCCACGGGGTTATTGATACCAAGAGTAAGGCAACCGCCATAACACCAGAGAGCCGCTATGACCGCATTAAGCGCAAAATGAATCGCATCACGAACAGCGCCTATGCAGGAGTAGCTGATAAAGAAGAATTGGAAGAATTAGAATAATTAATTTTAGAGAAAGGAGGTTTTTAATAATCTGAAACTTTGCAAGAACAAACCCTGATAATAAACGAGGAAATCTTAAAATATAATTTTAAAAATTTCCTCGTTTTTTTTATGCTGAAATATCTGAAAAACTGATTTTGTAAAATATTTTTTTCCAATTATGCAAAATCTAATTGAGAAACTAATCTCTCCAATAAGCAGGCATAAATAAAACCAGCAACGTAAAAATTTCTAGACGTCCCGCCATCATAGCCAATGAAAGCCACCATTTTGCAGCATCAGGCAAAGGGAGATAATTTCCTGCTGGTCCAACAATATCACCTAAACCAGGTCCAACGTTTCCTAAAGATGATGCCACCGAAGTCAAACTTGTAACCAAATCAACCCCAGTTAATGCAACCAAAATGCTCAAAACGCCCCAGCTTATAATAAAAACAGCAAAAAACATTGCAACCGAAAGCACTAAATCGGTTGTATAGGTTTCTCTGCCATATTTCATTTTTACAACCCTGTGAGGCAAAAACAACTGAACAATACTTTCTTTTAAGTAACGAAGCAAAATCTGCCATCTAAAAATCTTAATTGAACCCGCAGTAGACCCCGTACAACCACCGATAAAAGGAAAAAACATAAACATTGCAACGGATAAGAAGCCCCATTTACTATAATCCTGAGAAGCAAACCCAGTTCCGTTAAACAACGAAGAAACATTAAACGATGCGTGCCTTAAAGACTGAATAAAGCTGTATTTTCCCTCATAAAAGACTGCAAAAGTAACAATTAAAATGCAAACCGCAAGCGAGCCTAAATAAGCCAAGACTTGAGTATCTTGTGCCGAATGAACATTTCCTCTTTTAAACAATCTTACATAATAAGTTAGAGGAAGCCCCGCAGAAATCACGAAAATCATAATAATGAATTCATAAAGAGGATTGTTATAATAACCAACTGATGCATCTTTAGTTGAAAATCCACCTGTTGAAAGCGCTGACATTGCGTGATTTATGGCATCAAACCAAGACATTCCAGCTAAACGAAGCAGTATGGTACAAAGAATTTGCAAAATAAAATAAACTAAAATAATAGCCTTTGCCATAGCGCCCATTTTGGCTGATATTTTTCCAAAATTTTCAGATGATTCCATTTGGAAAATCTGCATACCACCAACACGGAAATAAGGGAAAACCGAAAATGCCACCACAACAATCCCTACCCCGCCGATACAATGTAGAATAGACCGCCAAAGCAAAATACCTTTCGACATATCATCAAGCCCAGTGATAACCGTTGAACCTGTGGTAGAAAGACCTGAAATAGATTCAAAAAAGGCATTAACATAAGAATTGGGAAACAAGAAAATATAAAAAGGCAGAGAAGCTGTTACCGTAAGCATCACCCATACCAAAACTGTGAATAAGAATGCTTGTTTGACTGATATTGTTTTTATTTCTGTCCTTGTCGAAAAAAACATTGCAAGTCCCAAAAAGAAACAAACTCCAGCAGACTCTAAAAATACGACCCAAGACTTCCCGTCATATAAAAAATCAACTAAAGCTGGAATTAACATTATAGCTGCGAACAAAGCAACCGTAAGTCCGCAAACCATAAAAACTGGTCTAAAATCTGTTTTTGATGATCTGTTCAAATTTTTCTCCAAAAAAGCTCTATTTTTTGTTACAATTAGTTTGCAAAAAGTCTTTATTTTATTTGATAGATTGTAAAATCCACACTATATATTAAATACTAGATTAGCAATTATTTTTGGTGGTTTAAAAATGAATTTTTATAACAACGTTTTAATGGGAACCATTAAAAACAGCAAGACAAGCGAAGAAACCCAGTCTGAGGTAAAAGTAAAACCTAAGGCTAAGACCAAAAAACCTTCTATGTATAAAGTCTTGCTTCTCAATGATGATTATACACCTATGGAGTTTGTTGTTTTTATTCTCGAAACCTTGTTTTCAAAAAACCACGAAGAAGCTACAGAGATTATGCTAAATGTTCATAAAAATGGCGTTGGATTGTGTGGAATTTACACCTATGAAATAGCAGAAACTAAGGCTTCCCAAGTTGTAAACTTGGCAAGACGTAACCAACACCCATTACAATGTCATATTGAAAAGGCTTAGAAAATTATGCTTTCCAAAAATTTAGAACAAACCCTACATTACGCTTTAGCACTGGCTGAAGAGGAAAAGCACGAATTTGCAACTCTTGAGCATTTATTATTAGCGCTAACAGATGACAGCGATGCCATTGAGGTTATGCAAGCCGCAGGAGTTGATATTAATAAGCTGCAAAATGACTTAATTAATTTTATTGAAAATGAACTTGCGTCAAATATTATGCCTTCTGCAGCAGAACCTAAACCAACAGCTGCTTTTCAACGAGTAGTTCAAAGAGCCGCCGTTCAAGTGCAGTCTTCTGAACGTCAAGAAGTTGATGCTACCCATATCTTGGCGGCAATTTATTCTGAAAAAGAATCTTATGCCGTATACCTCCTGCTTGAACAAGGAATGACTAAACTTGATGTTTTAAATTACAGTTCCCACGGTATTGCGAAAATTCCAGGAAAATCAAAAGAAAAAACGGTTAAAGGTGTTGAAGAAACAGAAAGTGATTCCGAAAACGATAAACCTAAAGACGCTTTAAACAACTTCTGCGTCAACCTTAATCAAAAAGCTAAAGAAGGCGGCATTGACCCCTTAATCGGACGAGAAGAAGAAATTGAGAGAACCATTCAAATTCTATGCCGCCGAACTAAAAACAATCCTTTGTTTATTGGTGATTCCGGAGTAGGAAAAACTGCTATTGCTGAAGGTCTTGCGTTAAAAATAATCAAAAAACAAGTTCCTGCTGTTTTAGAAGACGCCACAATTTATGCCCTTGATATGGGATCGTTAATTGCGGGAACAAGATATCGCGGCGATTTTGAAGAACGCATCAAAGCTGTAATTCATGAATTGGAACAAATTAAAGATTCTATTCTATTTATTGATGAAATTCATACTGTAGTTGGAGCAGGTTCAACCTCTAGCGGTTCAATGGACGCATCTAATCTTTTAAAACCGGCTTTATCCTCTGGAAATATCCGCTGCATAGGATCTTCAACCTATAAAGAGTTCCGCACTCATTTTGAGAAAGATAGAGCGCTGCTGCGCCGCTTCCAAAAAATAGATATTAAAGAGCCTTCAGTTGAAGACTCTATCAAAATATTAGACGGGATAAAGCCATATTATGAAAATTTTCATAATATCCATTATACTAAAGAAGCTATTATTGCCGCGGTTGAGCTTTCGGCTCGCCATATAAACGATCGTAAATTACCTGATAAGGCCATTGATGTTATTGATGAGGCTGGTGCTTCAACTAACCTTGTCCCTGTTAATAAACGCCCTAAAGTTATCAATGTTAAAAACATTGAGGAAATAGTAGCTAAAATGGCAAGAATACCTGCCAAAAAGGTTTCTAGCGATGATAAAAAAGCCTTAAAAGAACTTGATAAAGAGCTCAAAAGAGTTGTCTTTGGACAAGACAAAGCTATTGATGCTTTAGCAACAGCCATAAAACTTTCAAGAGCGGGTTTAAGAGAACCATTTAAGCCTATCGGCAATTATTTATTCTCTGGTCCAACAGGTGTTGGTAAAACCGAAGTAGCAAGACAGCTTGCCCTGATTATGGGAATTGAACTTAAACGCTTTGATATGTCTGAATATATGGAAAAGCATTCTGTTTCAAGATTAATTGGAACGCCTCCTGGATATGTCGGGTTTGACCAAGGGGGTCTTTTGACAGATGCTATAGATCAACATCCCCACTGCGTTCTTCTGCTTGATGAAATTGAGAAAGCTCACCCAGATTTGTTTAATATTCTGCTTCAAGTTATGGACCACGGCAAACTTACAGATAACAACGGAAAAAGCGTTGATTTTTCTAATGTAATTTTAATTATGACTACTAATGCTGGCGCTGCTGATATTGCTAAACCTCCTATGGGATTTGAAAGAAGCAATCGTGAAGGTGAAGAAAAAGAAGCTATTGAAAAAATGTTTTCGCCTGAATTTAGAAACCGTCTTGACGCTATGATTCAATTCGCTTCCCTGCCACCAAGCATTGTCCATTTAATTGTTGATAAATTTATTTTGGAATTATCGGAGCAATTAAAAACAAAGCAAGTTATTGTAACGGCTAGTAAAGAGGCTAAAGATTGGCTGGCAACGAAGGGATATGATGAAAAAAATGGTGCAAGGCCTCTTGCCAGAGTTATCCAAGAATACATTAAAAAGCCACTTGCAGAAGAATTATTATTTGGTAAATTAGAGAAAGGCGGAAATGTTGTTATTAATGAGAAAAACAACAAGCTCGAAATTTTTTGTGAACCTTTATCTTTTTCTAAAAAGAAGAAAAAAGCTAAAGCAAAAAGCAAATTGAAGACCAGTCTTAAATTAAAAAAAGACAAAGAAAAAATAAACGCTTAAGTAGTTTTATGCTTCTAATGACCCAATTTTTGCAAAACCTAAATCATTTATACGTAAAAAAAATATACAGCCGCCTGATGTATACGCTGTTGTTTGCTTTTGCGCTACTTTTTGCAACAATAAAACCATCTTTTGCCAGCATTCCTATGGCATCAATAGCCGTTGATGCTGACAGCGGACTTGTTATAAAAGCTGATAATGCTGATGTTCAAACTTACCCAGCTTCTCTTACTAAGGTTATGACCCTTTATATGGTTTTTGAAGCCCTTGAAAAAGGCTGGATAACTGAAAACGATATGATGAAAGTTTCATATAACGCCTCATCAAAACCATCGGCCAAATTATGGCTCAAACCTAATTCTGAAATTTCGGTAGAAGACGGTATTAAAGCCATTATTACTCGTTCTGCTAATGATGTTGCCACTGTTTTTGCTGAACATTTAGGAAAAAGTGAAGAAAACTTTGCCAAAATGATGACCACGGTTGCCAAAGAGCTTGGCATGAGTTCAACAACTTTTAAAAATGCTTCAGGTCTTCACAACAGTGAACAGAAAACAACAGCAAGAGATTTAGCCATCTTAGCTATGGCTATAATGAATCACTTTCCTCAATATTATTACCTATTTTCAACTAGAATGTTTGAGTTCAACAATCAAAAATGCTTCAACCATAATCGACTGCTTAGAACTTACAGCGGTGCCGACGGCATAAAAACTGGTTTTGTACAAGCATCTGGCTTTAACCTTATAACATCGGCTCATCGAGGCGGTCATAGAATTGTTGCCGTTGTTTTAGGAAGAAACAGTGCTAAACAAAGAGATAAAGATATGACCAAGCTGCTTGATAAAAGCTTTATGTCGTTAATAATGTCACCTGATAACATCTATATTCCTCCAGAAAAACCTAATATTGAAATATTAAACGATATGGAAAATGACAGTATTTTTTCTCTCGTTAATAAAAAATACAATTTCAAAAAAATAACAGAAAATTAACTTAATAGTTACTCTTTATTCCGTAAAATGGCAGATAATTTAGTAATTATCAAAAATGGTTTTTGAAAAATGGATAAGAATAATGCTCATATTGTCGTTGTCGGCAACGAAAAAGGCGGCACAGGAAAATCAACAATTTCTATGCACCTTATTGTCAGTCTCCTTCGCAGCGGCTTAAAAGTAGGTTCCATTGACCTTGACGGCAAGCAGAGAACGCTAACTCACTATATTCAAAACCGAGTATCTTTTGTTGAAAAATCTGGAGTTAATCTACCTATTCCAGAGCATATTGTCTTAAAACCATCAGAATATAATGATGAAATATCCTGTAAGAAAGATGAGCAGTTGCTTGAAGAGGAAATTAAAAACCTCGCCGAAACTTGTGATGTCATTATTATTGATGTTGCTGGCTCAGATAACCATTTATTCCGTGCAGGACATCGTTATGCCGATACCTTAATAACTCCTATAAATGACAGTCTTTTAGACCTTGATGTTATTGCTAAAATAAACCCTGATACACTTGAAATGACATCGCCTAGCCATTATGCCGAAAAGGTATGGCAGGCCAAAAAAGAGCGCGTTGCCAAAGGCTTAAAAACGTTAAATTGGTTTGTAATTAGAAACAGACTGTTTCACGTTGAATCTAAAAACAAGAAACAAATGGAAAAACTGTTAAAAAATCTTTCCAAAAGACTTGGCTTTTCTTGGATTGCAGGAATGGGAGAGAGAGTTATATTTAGAGAGCTCTTTTTAAAAGGCTTAACAATTTCCGACATTAGAGACAAAGGCATTAATATTAATTTATCAATCTCCAATGTTGCCGCCAGACAAGAAATAAGGAATATTACCGATACTATTTTTATGTGCATCAATGAGCAATTAAAAAAAAGTGCCTCTTAGAGCATCTGGTGTTTAAATGTATTCATTCTGACGAAATAAAAAAACCTCTCTTTTTCTAGAGAGGTTTTTTCATTAATTCTTAGGAATTATAATTATGACAAATCTTCATCTGAACCGATATTAATTCCAAATTTAGGCAGAATCTTTTTATGAATAATAATTATTAACCAAGCCGTTAATCCTGCGGCTCCAAAAACCTTTACCGTTCCCATAAGACTGTTCAATGTTTCTGGGGAGAATATCATAAATATCGCAAGGAATGCCATAACTAAACCACCGATCAATTTTAAAACACGTCCGTGTTTTTCCTCAAAGCGGTTAGTCTTCAATGTGATAACAGCACTTATAATAAGCACAAGCTCATCAAGGAGATAAATAAAAATGTATATTACAAATAAACACGCAAAATACATACCATGAACATTATTCCTAGCTAAAAGATTAGCCCAAATTACAGGAAAACCAGCTGTACAAGGCAATTCGACTAAAACTACCCCCAAAGCAAGAAGAGATGTCGCTGTAATCATAGCAAATGTCGACTTATCCGGTTTTATAATATTTCTCATATCTTTAAATATCCCAGGCTTATGCTTATCTGAGATTGTAAAAGAAAGTCCCTTTTTAAACCAAAAATAATCCTTAATGTTAACAACTGCAAACAACAACGCTAACATAGCTATCGAGATTTGAATCCATTCAATATATCCTACATAGGCAAAGACATTAAGAATGCCAAGCATAAAAGCTCCGTAAGCCGCAGCGGTTACTGAAAGGAATGTCAAAGATACCATTAAAACTTTTTTACGAGATCTCGTATGAATAACCATACCTAGAAGAAACATTATAAGCCACGTCGAACATGGATTAAAACCATCAACAAAAGCTATAATCGAAGTAGTAATAATTATAGGAGAATCTGCTAAATTAACTTCACCGAAAAATGGTAATGTAATCGAACGATCCTCATCTGGCGTAATTTCTTTTGCTCTCGGAATAATTGGCGTTGAACCCAAAACATTCTCGGCTGGACAATGACAATCTTTTTTCAAACAAACATCAACTGTTTTTTCCAAATTATCTTTTATTGAACGTTCACCTACAAAATATTTAGAACCAACAAAAACAACAGGATAGGAAACTTGTGTTAAACCATATTTTTCCTTGAATAAATCAAATAAGGCATTTTCATTTTCTTCATAAACATTGTGACGATAAATCTCAACATATTTATTAGTTTCAAGATTAGATAAGAAATCTTGAATACGAATACAATGAGGGCAGTCAGGTCTATAGAA
Organism: Alphaproteobacteria bacterium; assembly: GCA_050175015.1. Lineage (GTDB taxonomy): Bacteria > Pseudomonadota > Alphaproteobacteria > JBFXJJ01 > JBFXJJ01 > JBFXJJ01. Next base: position 60,747 of record JBFXJJ010000006.1, read on the forward strand.
AAGATGGATACAAAGCTTTCTATCATCAATTAGCCCTGCTTTAACTGCGGGGTTAACGCAAGTATCACCAAGGCACTCTTGAACTCTTGAGGTGATTTCGCCTTTCATATCTTCAGTAAAACCAAAAATTGGAGACTTATCACCAATAAAAAAAGCAGGAACACCTAAAGGTTTAACATTGTATGCACTAGATATATCTTGAAAAATTTTGGCGCCTTCTTGGTTCTTCCAAGTTTCATAAGAATGGATCTCAAACGATGGATATTGCTTTTTAAGTTCTTCCAAAAAGGGCTTAGCCTCTGCACAATGAGGACAGCCATCACCCCAGAAAAAATACATTATAGCCTTGTGCAAACCACCATATAAATTATCTTCGAAAACCCCCTCTGCTTCTGCAACAGATGTTTCAACAACTTTTGTCTTTTCTTGTGCAGTGTATAATCTATCTAAAGGATTAGGACAGCCTTCATTTAAGCATTTTTCAATTTTTTCAAAAAACTTAGGTTGCATCAACTGAGTATAGCCAAAGATAGGCCTCTCATCTCCAATAAAAAAGGCTGGAACACCAGAAGGCTTAACTCCATACTTAGCCGCTAAATTTTGAAACAATTTAGCATTATCACTATTTTCCCAAGTTTCATAAGCATGAACTTTAAGCTCAGGATACCTTGCTTCCAGATCTCCTAAAAAAGGTTTAGCTTCAGCGCAATGCGGGCAACCGTCACCCCAAAAAAACAGTAAATCTACTTGCTTGTTTGTTTCTTCTGCTTTCAAGCTTGATGTAGAAAAAACAAACGACATAAAAACAGTTAACAATATTGCGATTTTTTTCATCTTTTTCTCTCTAAAATTTTGTTTTAGATTTCGTCTTTATTTTAAACTAATTTTTTATAGCAAATATGAAAAATAAATAAAATAATTATTCTCTTTAAATAATTACTGCGCAGTTTTAAGGCTGCGCAGTAATCGTATAAAAGCTATTTAAATTTAAATATTATTCAAGTCCAGCTTTAACAGCAGGATTGGTACAGCCATTATCAAAGCATTCTTGGATTTTAGATGTAATACTGCCTTTCATTGAATCAGCATAGCCAAAGATAGGGCTGTTATCGCCAATGAAAAAGGCTGGAACACCTCTTGGATCAACACCATAAGCTGTTGCAAGTTTGCCAAACATTTTGATGCCTTCTTGGTCTTTCCAAGTTTCATAAGCACGAACATCTAAATCTGGGTATTGCTTTTTTAATTCCTCTAAGAAAGGTTTTGCTTGAGCGCAGTGAGGACAACCATCACCCCAGAAAAAGTACATAACAATTTTTTCTTTTGTGAAAAGTTTTTTCACATAAGATTTTGCACTATCAAAAAAAGATCCCTCTTTCTTATCTTCATCTTTTACAGCTTTATAATCATCAGATACTTTAGAAGCATATGAAGAGCCATCACTTTCAAACCCTTTTGATGCAACTTTATCTAAAGGATTAACACAACCGTCTTTAATGCAAGTTTCAACTTTTTCAATAAAAGCAGGCTGCATTTTTTCGTTATAGCCAAATCCTGGAATAGAATCACCAATAAAGAATGCAGGAACACCTCTTGCTTCTGCATTATATGCTTTTGCTACCTCTTGGAATAACTGAGCGTTCTGTCTATTCTTCCAAGTTTCAAAATAATGAACTTTAAGTTCTGGATATTTCTCTTCAAGCTCTTTTACAAAAGGTTTGGCTTCAGCACAATGAGGACAGCCATCACCCCAGAAAAATAGCAGGTGAGTTTCGTGTTTTTCTTGAGCATAAGAATTAGAAGCAAAGACAATAGAAACCATTGCCAATACTACGCTTGCTAAGATTTTTTTCATTATATTATCTCTCTAAATATTTGGGTTTAATATCGTTATTTTAAAAATCTGATTTTCCTGTCTTTAATATCGGATATTGTTCTTTCAAATCCTTTATTATAGCAAGATCTTCAGGCTCAGTGTAAGAGCAACCATTTTTCTTGCCGCCACAACCGCCTTTTTTGCCCAATCCGGCAGCAGGACAAGTTCCACGGACTGCTGCAACTTCTTGTTTATCAGATGTTTTAGATACATCTTCTTGTCCCTGAATCATTGAAGCCCCTTGCTCAGGAACTACACCTTCTGGTGTAGAGAAAATACATATTCCTTCTTTAGTTCTTGTTGCCCCTTTAGGACAAACCTCATCTCCCATAGGAGGTTTTTCTGTAGGATATTCATTATCAATCCATTTTGAGATTCCATCTTTTAGCCAAAAGACATTGCCTAAACCAATTTCCCAATCCGCTATTTGTTTTAAAGCTTTAGAACTCCTTGCTCCATCATCACAGTAAAAGACAACTGAACTATGATTTTTCAGAACAGCTTCAACCATAGCTTGGGTCAGACTATTATTTTTTTCGTCTTCATCGCCAAAAGGCATATTTAAAGCCCCGACAATGTGTTTTTCACCAAAAAATTCAGGAGATCTATTGTCAACGAAAACGACATTTGCTGTCTTAAATAATTCAAACGCTTTCTCGGTATTAATAATATTGGCATCACCAATAATCTTTGCTACACCTTTTACATCTACGGAAGAAGCGAGATTACTTGGTTTATAAAAAACATATGCTGCAACAACAATAACAACGGCTACAGCAATAGTTATAATAAGCTTTAGATTTTTCATGTAACCCTCTCTTGTTTGGCATAATAACCAAACATTAACATTTGTCAACCACGCTATTTATGCTTTATTTTTTTGCTTTTAATATTTTTTAAACATAACTCAAAATTACTCTCTACGCCATCTTTTTTCTGCATTAATAGACATTCCTTTTCCTTGACCAACTTCCCTGCCTATCAATTTTATTCTCATTGCCATACAAGACTTACATTCTTCTGCTGTTTCATCAATACAAGCTTTGGCTGGATATATTTCATAAAGCTTACGATACTTTATTGGCGTTAAATTCGGCATTAAGACATTGGCTCCAGACATTAAACCTCGCTCCCGCCCCTTTGCTTTGTTAAGCGTTGCTATAGCTGTGGTGCTTGGAATATTGGTGTATGGGCATAAAATTCTAGTAAGAGCTATAACCTTATATGCCATATATTCTGTATTCGGCACCTGTTCTTCACCATCAAGAAAAGGGATAATCCCTTTGCCTAAAGGCGTGTCTTGGTGCGGAATAAAAGGCCCAACCCCTATCATATCTAAATCAAGTTCTTTAAATTTTAAAATATCTTCCGCCAAACTTTCATAGGTTTGCGTTGGAATGCCTATCATAACTCCGCTTCCAACTTCATACTTTAAGTCTCTTAACTGCTTTAAAATCGCAAATCTATCACATTTTTTATTTTTCAATGGTGGGTGAATTTTATAAAACAGCTCTTTATTAGATGTTTCAAATCTTAAGAGATAGCGATCAGCCCCTGCTAATCTCCAAGCATTAAGCTCTTCATATGACCTTTCTCCCAAAGAAAGCGTTACCGCCAAATCTGTTTTTTCTTTTATTCTTTTAATGATGCTTGTTACCATATCTGCGGTAACATTAAAATCTTCTCCAGACTGCAAAACAACCGAACCATAACCATAAGAATCTGCCTCAACGGCACATTCAACAATCTCATCTTCTGTCATACGATAACGAGGAGTTTCTGTGCGTTCGGCTCTAAGTCCGCAATAAAGACAATTTCGATAACAACAATTCGAGAACTCTATAAGCCCTCTTAAATGAATTTCATCACCGACACATTCTTTGCGAATATTGTCCGCCTCTTCAAAAAGTTCTTTCAGCTTATTTTCATCTGTTTCTTTAAGCCAAGAAGTAATTTGTTCTTTATTTAGTTCCATTGATAAAAATATCCTCTTTTTTATACCGTTAATACTTGACTTAAATCATTTTTGACTCAAGTATAATAACGTAACCTGAGAGAAGGAATTAGTCTCTGACTTATAGGGTAAAATTTTAAAAAATTTTATGCTCTTTTTTAGTTTTATCCCTAAATGTTTTTTTATAAATTAATCCTTTCTCTTTGCTAGTTCAAGAGAACGCTCAATTATTTTTTATATTTTATAACTGCGAGTAAATTATGGATAAAAGAATTTGTGTTATATCAATGATTGTAAGCAATCGCATTGAAACTGCACCCAAAGTTAATGAACTTCTCTCTAAATATGGAGAAAAAATTGTCGGACGTTTTGGGATTCCGTTCAAAGATAAAGGGTATAATGTTGTTTCGGTTGTTCTTGAAGCCGAAACCGATGACATCGGTTCTTTAACGGGAAAGCTCGGGCAAATATCTGGCGTTACCGTTAAGTCTCTCACCGTTTAGAGCATAAGGTTTTTACTTAATGAGAAAAGAACAAGATGCCCTAGGAACAAGAGAACTTGAAGATGATGTTCTTTTTGGAATTCACACTTTAAGAGCTAGTGAAAATTTTGCTGTTTCCAGCTATGTTATGCCTAAAGTTTTTATCGACGCTTTTACTATGGTTAAAGAAGCTGCGGCAACGACCTCGTTATCGCTAAAAATGCTGGAAGAAAACAAGGCTTATGCAATCATAAATGCTTGTCATAAGATTAGGAATGGCGAAGCTTTAAATTACTTGGTAACAGATGCCTTGCAAGGAGGTGCTGGAACTTCAACCAATATGAACTTCAACGAAGTTATCGCCAATCTTGCGATAATAGAACTTGGCGGAACCGCTGGCGATTATTCTGTTATCAGCCCGCTTGATGACGTTAACCGCTTTCAGTCAACCAATGATGTCTATCCAACGGCGTTAAAAGTTGCCTCTCTTCTTTTATTGAAACAACTAGAAAACTCCTCAGCTATTTTACAAGAAGAGCTACAAAAAAAAGAACAAGAATTTAAAAATGTTATAAAGGTTGGACGCACAGAATTTCAAGATGCGGTTCCAATGACCTTAGGTATGGAGTTTGGAGCTTTTGCCGACGCTCTATCACGGGATCGCTGGCGGATTTTTAAATGCCGTGAACGAATCAAACAGGTAAACTTAGGAGGAACAGCGATAGGAACAGGACTTGCAGCGCCTAGAGAATATATTTTCAAAGTAGTAGAAAACTTGCGCAGTATTTCTGGTCTGGCACTATCCCGTTCAGAAAATCTAATTGATGCAACGGCAAATTCGGATAGTTTTGTAGAAGTTTCAGGAATGCTAAAAGCTTTTGCCGCTAATCTTTTTAAAATAGCAAGTGATTTAAGAGTTTTATCCAGCAGCCAGTATGCAGAAATAACTCTGCCTGCCGTACAGGCGGGATCATCAATTATGCCGTCAAAAATAAACCCTGTTATCCCTGAAATGGTTTCGCAAATTGCACTAAAAATTATGGCTAACGATAGCCTAATCGCTCAAGCGGCATCTTTGGGAAATATGCAGATTAATCAGTTTATGCCTCTTATTGCCCAAGCTCTTTTAGAATCTCTTGAACTGCTTAACAATGCATCTTTAATTTTTGCAGAAAAATGCATTAAAGGAATTACGGCAAATGGTGAAAAATGCCTAACTAATTTTGAAAAAAGCTTTACTCTGGCTACCGTTTTGGTTCCCATTTTAGGATACAACAAGGTTTCTGAAATTGTAAAAGCTGCAAAATTAAATCAATGCACCATTAAAGAACAACTGCTTCAGGAAAAGCTTCTTTCTGCAACTGAAATTGATGAATTAATGTCTGCTCAAAATATGTATAAATTAGGATTTGAAAAAAAATATGAATAAGCCAAAAGATAACGGTGGAGCAGAAGGCGCCGCCAGAGGAATGAGAACGATTATAACCCTTGTTGGACGCAGAAACGCAGGAAAATCATCTTTGATAAATGCTTTGTGTAATCAAGAGGTCGCCATTGTTTCTGATATAGCAGGAACAACCACAGACCCCGTAGCCAAAGCTTATGAGTTGCTTCCCCTTGGTCCTGTAACTTTTTATGACACAGCAGGAATTGACGACGAAGGAGAAATCGGAAAATTAAGAGTATCTGCAACCAAAAAAGTGTTATGTAGAACCGATATTGCCTTAATGGTAATTAATGAACGCGGCATTAAAAAGGAAGAAGAAGATTTAGTAAACGAATTAAAAAAACTTGATATTCCATTCATAATTGTTTTCAACAAATGTGATTTAACATCACCATCACAATCTGACATTAAATTCTGCCAAAGCAATGCCATAAACTTTGCTGAAGTATCGGCTAAAAATTATGCTAATATTGACGACCTAAAAGCCAAAATTATTGCAACCCTTCCTAAGGATATGATGGCAGAACCCAGCCTTGCCGCCGATCTTATTAAAGAAGGCGATTTTGTTTTATGTATCACTCCGATTGATTTGGCTGCGCCTAAAGGCAGGCTTATTCTGCCGCAAGTCCAACTGATTAGGGAAATATTAGATTCTGATGCCATTGCCGTTGTTTCTAAAGAAAGAGAAATTGAAGCGGCGTTATCCAATTTCGGACGAAAACCAAATCTTGTGGTAACAGATTCTCAAGTCGTTTTAAAAGTTGCAGGCGATGTCCCTGATGATATACCACTTACAACTTTTTCTATTCTATTTGCTAGATTTAAAGGCGATTTAAAGCTTTTAGTCGATGGAGCGAGAGCGATTGATAAGCTGCAAAATGGGGATAAAGTATTAATTGGTGAAGCTTGTTCACATCATAATCAAGCTGATGATATTGGGCGGGTAAAAATCCCAAGATGGCTGACGCAATATACAGGGAAAGATCTTCATTTTGACATTTTCTCGGGACACGACTTCCCTGAAAACCTAGAGGATTACAAGTTGGTTATTCATTGCGGAGCCTGTATGATAAATCGCAAAGAAATGGTAAGAAGGATTGTGGAATGCAACCGCAGAGGAGTTCCAATAACTAATTATGGCGTTTGCATTTCAAAGGTTCAAGGTGTTTTAGAACGTGTGATTAAACCTTTTATTGGAATTTAAGCTAAATAACTATTGCTAGTTCAATAAAATTAATCTATTAATTAGATTACCAATGCGTCCCCTTCGTCTAGGGGCCTAGGACGCTGGCCTCTCACGCCGGTAACAGGGGTTCGAATCCCCTAGGGGACGCCATATAATATATTTTATATGAAAAACATAATTGGTATAAAAACCGCCCACCTGTAGCCAAATCAAAATGTTTTGATTGTGGCTTTTTTAATGTCAAATAAGTCCATAATTAAAATTGTTATTATTTTTTATTTAAAGCTTGAGGATAAAAAGGAACTGAAAATTTGATTTTATTTATAGTTTCTTTTTCTGTTTTATTTTTTCCATTAACATGTGCTGATAATACTGAAATAGCACACCCTAATTTTCCACCTTGCTCTTTACTTTCTGAAGCACTAACTGATAGTTCAAAATCAATATACTGATTTATATTATTATATGCATCTCTCCCCTCAACTCTACCAGGAGCGATTGGGTAATTATTACATTCTTCATGCATTTTTTCTTGTGCGCTTCTTATTCCTATACATATTGACAATATGCTTTCTTCTATAAAACAACTTAGCTCCATAGCAACCTCATATTTTACTAATATTTTATTTTAAATTGTAACTTATCCTAAATAAAATTTAAACAAAAAAAGCATAAAAACAGAATCTATGAATTTTATCCTAAGGCGTTTTCTAATTTTATTACAAAGAAAATGCTATTTAACTATTTAAAAACCGCGCTGTCTTAGGGGATTTTGCATTTATTTCTGGTTATTTTGTTTCACAAATTAGATTGTTTTTGTGATTAGTTGCACGCTTTTATTTCGCCTTTTGGGCGCACCTTAATAGGTTAAGTTTTTACTTTTGTAAAAGTAAAATCAAAACTTTTTTATTAGCAATTACGGCTTAATTTGATTTGATTTTATAAATTTTTTCGGCGATATGCCTATAAATCTTTTAAAAAATTTTGAAAAATGAGCTTGGTCAAAAAAACCGAATTTTACAGCGGCATCTAAAATACCAGAACCATTTTGAAGCATTTTTTTAGCTTCCATAATTCTAACGTAATTTTGATAATAATGTGGAGGAATACCTATTTTTTGAGAAAATTCTCGGTTTAAGCAGAACTTACTTTTTCTAGCTGTTTTAGAAAGCATATCTAAACTCAAACTTTGGCTGCAATTATCAATAATATAAGATTTTATCTCATCTATCTTATCTAATTTTATAATATCTTTAGAGCCATCTTGATTGATAAAAATATTTTCTACCCTTTCTATTATTTTATAATAACTGTCTTTAACTCTATCTGGAGAAGCGAACATTTCTTTTAACAAGTTATAAATAGTCAAATCTTGTTTAACATCTAAAACAAAGGATTTTTCTTTTGAAGAAAACAAGGGAACAACTTTATAATAACACTGGTTAAACATACACTTATGCGGAAAGTTCTTGTTTATTATAAAAACATCTCCAGCCAAGACTTTAATGTTTTTTGTCTTGGAGGCTATTGTCATTTCGCCATTTTCCACCATACCAATCACGGTATGATTATGAATATGACTTGGAAATTGATGCGATATATTTTCCCCGCAGACGCCCTCAAAAACAAACTCGCCGAGGTTAAAAGAACAGAACTTTAGAATACTCATTATATATAACCAAATACTCTAACGAAGTGCTGGAGCAAAATTTGCTAATATATATAAATCAGTTTTCGCATTTATCGAATGAGGAAGACCTTTAGGAACAATCGCAACAACGCCTGGCTTATATGCAATTTCTTTGTCTCCAAAGATGCACACGCCCTCCCCCTTTACAACCTGATGAATTTCGACTTCTTTTTCGTGAATATGATTACCTATACTATAGCCTGATACAATCCTTACAATATGACAGCTAAGCGTATATTCGGTATCTTTTCCTGCAACATAATCTTTGAGAAAAACATTTTTAAACTTAGGGTGTTCCTTCCAATCAAGCTCATCTGTCAAAACTTTGCCTTCAACCTTATGAACCTCGCCATTGATAAAAGCTTCAATAATATCCATCACTTATTCTCCTAAATCACATTAGTTTTTGATATATGCTTGGTATCGTAAAACATTTAAAGAGGTTTTTCTTGTATGTTTTTGCTCTTTTTTTAGTTTTTTTTTGCTTATTTTGCTTTTGCAGGATATAATATTTTTTGTTTTTAATAAAGGACTATAAGATTTTATGAAAAGAGCTGGCGATAACATTCTTATTATTAAGAATGCTGCTTTCAAAGCGGCAGCCTTTTCTTGTGCCTTATTTATCAACGTTACAACTTCTACTACAACCGCCTAAAGGCGGTCATTTTATTTCTGTTTTCACAAACATTGTTATGGCTTATTGGTGCGGTTTTAACGCCGTAAGCTTTTATTAATTTATCAATAAAAAAGTAGAGGTTATTATGAATAACGAAAAACAACAATTATTAAATATGCGTCATAGTGCCGAGCATATTATGGCTCAAGCTATCCTTAAACTTTACCCTGAAGCAAAAATGGCGATGGGACCTGCTACGGAAGACGGCTTTTATGGCGATTTTGAATTTCCTGAAAATATTTCAATATCACCTGACGATTTTGCTCTTATTGAAAAAGAGATGCAGCGTTTAATTAATCAAAATCTTATTTTTGAACAAAAAACGGTCACGAAAGATGAGTATCAAAGTTTTGGCTGCCTTTTTTTAAACCGTTGACTTTATCTTATTTTTTCGTTTTTATATTTATTCTAAAAATATTTTTTACATAGGGATAATTTATGGCAGAAGTAAAAAAATTAATTGAAGGTTATAAGAGTTTTTATCAAAAAAATTTCGTTGAAAATAATGGTGATGCCTTTAAAAAACTGCAAACATCTCAAAAGCCCAAAACCTTAATTATAAGCTGTAGTGATTCCAGAGTTGACCCTGCTATTTTAACTAATGCTGACGTCGGTGATATTTTTGTTATCAGAAATGTAGCCAACTTAGTTCCACCTTATCAACCTATGGGCGACAGCAGCCACGGAACAAGTGCCGCCATTGAATTTGCGGTAGATTATTTAAAAGTAAAGCACATTGTAATTATGGGACATTCCAACTGTGGCGGCGTCAAAGCACTTATTGATAATGACATTGAAGCTGATAACAATTTTAGCTTTATTACAAACTGGATAAGCCTTGCAAAAAATGTAAAGAACGAGATACCAAAGGATTTAGACCACGATGAAAAATGCTGTTTTTGTGAAAAAGAAGTTATAAAAATTTCGCTTAAAAACCTTATGACTTTTCCCTTTGTGCAAAAACGTGTTGCAACGCAGGAGTTAAAACTTCACGGCTGGTATTTTTCTATTAAAGACGGTTCTCTTGCTGTATTTGATGAAGCAACTGAAGCTTTTACTAAAATTAATTAAATAATATCTTTAAAGTGGCATTTTACCATATTGAAACTGCACGATGTTGCACATCTAAATTTTTTAACCGATATTACTTCTTGGTTTGCGCTGCTACAATCATTGATACAAGCAATTAAATCATTAGTACAAGAAACCTTCTTCTCATCATTCGGCGCAAAGGTAATAAAAATCAAGGTTGCAATCGAGAGAATTAGCAAAAGCACGGAAACAACAAAGATGCTGCCTAAACCCAAATTTAAAATGTGATATTTAACTTTACTACTCAACGGTTACACTCTTTGCTAAATTACGAGGTTGATCGACATCAGTTCCTTTAATTACGGCTGTATGATATGCCAAAAGCTGGACAGGAATTGTATATAACACAGGAGCAACAAAAGGAAAAACTTCTGGCAGAGTTATTCTGGCAAAAGGTTCACAAGCTAAATTTTTATGCCCCTTTTTATCACTAATAAAAATTATTTTTCCGCCTCTTGCAACAACTTCTTGAACATTTGAAGCCGTTTTTTCATAAAGCTCATCGCTTGGAGCAAGAACGATAACTGGAACATTTTCATCAATTAAGGCAATCGGTCCGTGCTTCATTTCACCCGCAGCGTAGCCCTCGGCGTGAATATAAGAAATCTCTTTAAGTTTTAAGGCGCCCTCGAGTGAAATGGGATAACAGCTGCCTCGACCTAAATAAAGAACATCTCTAGCTTCGGCCACAGAATATGCTATTTTTTTAATATGTTCATCATTATTAACCACCTCAACAGCCAAAGCAGGAACTTCTGACAATGCCATCAAAATTTTGGATTCATCTTCTTTGCTGATTGTTCCTCTTGCCTTGCCAATCGCTATCGCTAAACAAGCTAATATTGTAAGCTGTGTTGTAAACGCCTTGGTCGATGCCACGCCTATTTCAGGACCAGCTAATGTCATCATAAAAGCATCAGATTCCCGAGAAATAGTACTTTCTGCAACGTTGACTATTGATAGAGTTTTCTGATTCATTTTCTTGCAATACCTAAGAGCTGCTAAGGTATCTGCTGTTTCGCCTGACTGAGAAATAAAAAGAGCAAGCCCGCCTTCTTCTAAATAAGGCTCACGATAACGAAATTCTGAGGCAACATCTATTTCCACAGGAATCTTCGCCAACTTTTCTATCCAATATTCTGCAACCATTGAAGCATAGAATGATGTTCCGCAAGCTACGATTGTCATATGTTTAACTTGTGATAAATCAAAAGGCAAATCTTCAAGATTTATAGATCTCGTTGTCGCATTATAAAAGGCGTTTAGAGTATCACCAATCACTTGTGGCTGTTCATAAATTTCTTTGAGCATAAAATGACGATATTCACCTTTGCCGATACTAGCACCAGATGTTGCAGAGACAACCACTTCACGTGTTACCTCACGACTTTCAATGTCAAAAATATTAACTGAGTTTCTAGTTAAAATCGCCCAATCACCATCATCAAGATAAGATATTTTGTTTGTCATAGGAGCTAAAGCCAAAGCATCAGAACCAATAAACATCTCACCTTCACCATAACCAATAGCTAAAGGAGACCCCTGCCTTGCTCCAACTAACAAATCGGGATAATCTTTAAACAATATGGCTAAAGCAAATGCCCCTTTAAGTTTTTTCAATGCCTCAGGAACAGCTTTTGAAGGTTCCATACCCTGTTTCAGATTATAGGTAATTAAATGAACCACAACCTCAGTATCGGTATTGCTTTCAAAAACACAGCCTTTTGCTTCTAAATCTTCTCTAAGTTCTTTGAAATTCTCGATAATACCGTTATGGACAACCGCAACTAAATCTGAAGCGTGAGGGTGAGCATTGGTTTCATTAGGAGCGCCGTGGGTTGCCCATCTGGTATGACCTATACCTATTCTACCCATTAAAGGATTTTCTTTAATTTTGTTTTCAAGATTAACTATTTTACCTTCTGCTCTGCGCCTATCCATTTTGCCATTATCAATGGTTGCAATGCCCGCAGAGTCATAACCACGATATTCTAAACGACTTAAACCACGCAAAAGATACGGAGCAACCTCATTGTTTCCAATAATACCAACAATACCACACATAAAATCCTACTCCTTACACTTTTTTATCTTTTAGATTTTGCTTAGTTGCACGATAAGATACCGCCCATTTATCATAATTTTTTTGATCAGATCTTGATAATGCTAAATCATTTTCTGCAACATTCTTTGTTATAACGGAACCTGCGCCCGTCATTGCACCATCACCAATCACAACGGGAGCTACCATACAAGTATTAGAACCAATAAAGACATTTTTACCAATATCTGTAAATGATTTAAAATAACCATCATAGTTGCAAGTTATCGTCCCTGCCCCAATGTTAGTTTTTTCTCCAACTCTGGCATCACCAATATAGGAAAGATGATTAACCTTAGCTCCATTTTCAATAGTTGCCTTTTTTATCTCAACGAAATTGCCGATATGAACATTCTCACCAATTTTGGCTTGAGGTCTAAGTCTTGCAAAAGGTCCAATAATAGCTCCTTTTTCAACCACAGCCCCTTCAAGATGAGAAAACGCTTTTATGGTTACATTATCTTTAACCTCAACTCCATTCGCAAATACGACAAACGGCTCTATGACTACATCTTTGCCAAGCTTAGTATCAAAACTAAACGTAACGGTTTCAGGATTAATTAGAGTTGCGCCATTTTCCATTGCTTTGCGGCGAAGTTTAGCTTGAATCCGCTGTTCCATACGAGCCAAATCAACTCTAGAATTAACGCCTTCGGTTTCTTCTTCTGGAGCCTCAACAACTTTGCAGATAAGCCCTTTGCTATTTGCTATTTGCACGATGTCCGTAAGATAATATTCGCCTTGATTATTATCATTTTTAACCTGTGCTAAAAGATCAAATAATTTTTCACCATCAATGCACATTACCCCAGAATTACAAAGACGAATTTGCCTTTGCTCCTCACTGGCATCTTTAAATTCAACAATAGCTTCAAGTTCATTATTTTGAACAATCAAACGACCATATTGAGCAGGATTAACGGGTCTAAAACCAAGAACGACAACCGAAGCGCCTTCTTCTCTGATTTTAATCATTTTTGCCATAGTCTCAGAAGTAATAAATGGTGAATCTCCAAAGAGAACCAAAACATTGCCTTTAAAACTCTGCAATTCGTCTTTAGCCATCAAAACAGCGTGTCCTGTTCCCAAACGTTCTTTTTGAAATACCGTTGTTGCAGGTTTAAACTGTTCTGTTAAAGCATTCATTTCTGGTGAAATTACAACAACTTTTTTTGCAACCTCAATTTTATCAAGACTTTCAATAAGCCAGTTAATTATAGGACGTCCTGCTATATGGTGCATTACTTTGGGAAGAGCTGACTTCATTCTTGTTCCCATACCTGCGCCTAGTATAATTGCTGCGGTTTGATTCATTTATTATCCTTAAAACTTTTCTAAATAAAATACTTGCAAATAATTTTATATAACATACCTTTGTATTTTAAACTTATATAGAAGAAAACATTTTTTTAAATTCAAATTTTGTTGCAACAGGTTTCAATGACAAAAAATATCGCTTTAATTTTCGACTTAGACGGAACTTTAATTGACAGCGTTTTTGATATTGCTCTGGAAATTTCTAAACTTTTAAACGAAGAAGGCTTACCATCAATCACAGCCAATGACGCTAAAAATATGGTTGGAGAAGGCGCTAAAATTTTTGTAAAAAGAGCTTTTGAAAAATCTGGGCATATCATTTCCGAATATAAGTTAGAAGAATACTTTGAACGCTATATGCACTATTACCGCAACTCAGAAGTAACAAATACCGTTCTTTATGACGGTGTCAGTGAGACGTTATCTAACCTTAGAAAAAAAGGTTATAAAACAGCAATTTGCACAAACAAGCCACAAATTCCAACAGAAAAAGTTTTAAATAATTTAAAAATTAAAAACTTGTTTGATGTGGTTTTGACAGCGGAAAGCACGCCTTTAATGAAACCAGATCCTATGCCTCTTCTTGAAGCACAAAAACTTTTGAACTGTGAAAAAGCGGTTATGATAGGCGACAGCCCTCCCGATTTAAGAGCTGGCAAAGCCGCTGAAATACCTGTTATTTTAATGACTTATGGCTATTCCCGCATTCCTTACAGCGAACTAGAAGCCGATGTTTTGCTTGATGATTTTAAAAAATTAGAAGGCGTAATTAATGAAAAATATCCTAATTAGTGATGACTTCAGTAAACTTGGCTTAAATGTTAGTTTAGGCTGCATTGAAGCTGACGTTGCCTGTGGTAAAGATGACATTCAAATCACAAAGCTTATACAAGCAGAAGCCGCTAGAATAAGCTCCAAATACAGCACCGACAGCATCAAAGATATTCCAACTATAAATGCTACCAGAAAAGCTTATAAAGCAATCGGGAAAGACCCCAGCCGCTACCGTTCATCGGCAGAAGCTCTACACAAAAGAATAGTTCAAGGCAAAGACTTATATCGCATTAATAATCTGGTCGACGCTGGCAATTTAATCTCAATGCACACAGGCCTTTCGCTTGGAGCTTATGATAACAGCCAAATTAACGGCGATGTTATCTTTAGAATTGGTATCAAAGATGAAACTTATAAAGGAATTGGCAGGGATTATTTTAACTTAGAAGGACTATCAGTTTTTGCAGACAGTATGGGCGCATTTGGCAATCCTACGGGAGATTCTGAAAGAACAATGATAACCGATGCCACCAATCGGCTTTTGATGATACTTATTGCTTATGATATTGATGACAACAGCTTAAACGAAGCTATGACTTTTGCTAAAAAGGTTTTAACAAGCACCTGCTCTGCCCAAAATATTGAACAATTGATTGTAAAAAAATAAAATACCCCAAGAAAATATTAATTAACTTAAATGCTGCCCCAAATAAGAGAAAAGAAATGGAACTCGTATGTAATATTGACAGGTTAAACAATCGTCTTACAGAACTCGGAACAAAGGGAGCGCTTCCGATAAAAGGTGTTAGCCGTCTTGCTTTTAGTAATGATGACAAGCTCGGTAGAGACTTAGTTGTTTCCTATATGAAAGAGTTAAATCTTAACATCACAATCGATCAAATTGGCAATGTCATTGGAACAAGAAAAGGCAAAAAGGATTTGCCGCCAGTTCTGATGGGTTCACATATTGATACGGTGGCAACAGGTGGACTTTATGATGGCTGTCTTGGGGTCTTGGCTGGGATTGAAGTAATAAACGTTCTTAATGAACATAATATCACAACAAAAAGACCAGTTGCGGTTGGATTTTTCAGCAACGAAGAAGGCTGTGCGGTTCAACCTGATATGATGGGAAGTATGGTTCATCAAGGGCATCTATCACTTGAAGAAAATCTTTCTAAAAAAGATACCAACGGTGAAACTATTGCCGAACGATTAGAAAAAATATGTTATGCAGGCTCTACTCCAGTAAATACTTTAAAGCCTTTTGCTTTTTTAGAAATTCATATTGAACAAGGACCTATTCTTGATAAAAATCAGATTCAGATTGGAGCCGTTACAGGAGTTCAAGGAATTTCGTGGCAGGAATTAACCATCAAAGGCATATCTAATCATGCAGGAACAACGCCTATGAATTACCGTAATGATGCAGGTCTTGCTGCGGCAAAAATTCTTTGTTATGCCAATTCTTTAGCTGTAAATGGTCAATTAGCAACCATTGGCGTTATGCGTTTTAAGCCTAACCTTATTAATGTTATTCCTGAAGAAGTTGTTATGACCGTTGATTTAAGAAATCCAAACGAAGAAAAACTGCAACAAGCCGAAAACGAGTTAAAGAACTTTGTTAAAAACCTTGCTAAAGAACATAATTTAACCATAACGTCTAAACAAGTTGCCAGATTTCTTCCCGTTGCTTTTAATGATGAACTTATAACTAAAATTGAGCAAAAAGCTAAAGATTCCAATCTTTCTGTTCAAAGAATTGTAGCTGGTGCAGGTCATGATGCTCAATCATTTGCACCTAATTGTCCAACGGCTATGATTTTTATTCCTAATAAAGACGGTATTAGCCATAATATCGAAGAATACGCTTCGCCTAAAGATATTGAGAATGGTGTAAATGTTCTATTATCATTAGTGTCTGATTTAGCTATGTGATTTCTTTAGAGCATCGGAAACTTTCTTTTACAAATAGCTTTTGACACTCTAAAGCATTTCCAAAGTCAAAACTAAGAGTGATAATCCAAGCGTTATGGGCGTTACTAAAAAGCCATATTTTACAAATTCTAAAAAAGACAAATGAAGATCTCTGCCCTTTAACAAATTTACCCACATAATACCAGCTAAAGCGCCGATTGGAGTGATATTAGCGCCAAGGTTAGAGCCTATAGTCGTGGCTAAGACCGCTGGTAATTCCAACGTTGCTGAAACTTTGGCAATAATAGGAACATACGCCACTGTCATTGGAATATTGTTAATCACATTCGCTGATAATGCTGAAAAGAAGCCAAAAATAAAAACTGTAGCGGAACTTGATTCTTTAACTAGCCCCGCAAAAATGCTGCCAATGCTATCTGTAACACCGTAAATTTTTAGCGCCTCAATCATTACAAACAAGGACAGCAAAAAAGGCACAACCGTCCACGGCATACGTTTTAATGTAGCGGGCAGAACACAAATTTTGCTGTCTGTTATGGCTATTTTCCTTCGTGCAACAACCATAAAATCTAAGCAAATCAGTATGAGCAAAAGGATTAAGGCAAACCCTAAGGACACGAGCCACATATCAATATGATAATATGGGGCTAGCGATAAAAATATAATACATAATACTAATAAACCTAGACCTAGAAACATACCCGTCTTATCGGTAATTGCCTGACTTGGATTAACATCAGATGTAAGCTCTAGTGGTTTATTAATGCTTTTATAAAAAAGCATATAAAGCAGAAACATATTAGCTAAACCTGCCATAATTGTCGGCAGCAGCATCAGTTTAGTATATTCCAAAAATTTAAGATTATACGCACTGGCTAAAAGAATATTGGTTGGGTTGCCGATATAAAGCATCATACTCCAAGTATTAGCGGCAAAAAACTCCGCAATTAAATACGGCTTAGGATCAATCTTAGCCTCTTTAGTAAAATAATAAATAAAAGGAGTAAACGTTAAGATGATAATGTCATTTGAAGTAAAAACTGTTAAAACCGATACCGCAAAGTATAAGAAAAAAAACAGTTTTTTACCATTATTGCCAGCCCGTTTTAAAGCTAGCCTAGCACAAAACTCAAAAAATCCGGTAATATCTAAGAAAATACTCATAAAAACCATTGATAAAAACAGAGCTAGAATGCCAAGTGGTTTTAATGATGAGGTTCCTTCAAGTCCGATTAGAGCCTGATTAAAATTAATTAAACCAGACAGCAATAAAATAACAGGCGCAAGTAAAATTCCCATAAAATAGGTTTCAAGAGAAAACCTTCTCTTGCCTATTCTAATATAGAGATATGGACGCCTTAAAATGAAATAAATAGTCAAAGCGCAGGAAATAAAAAATATTCCCTGCACTAAAAAACAATGATTATGCCACAAATTAACGGACATATTTTAATAACTTCTTTTTTTACTCTAAATATTAACCAGCTGGTTCAAACTCACCAATATTGGCAAGCATATCTGGCGTAACCAGCGTAACACCTTTTTCTGTAACATAGAAACGCTTCTTGTCAAGTTCTGGATCTTCACCAATTACAAGTCCTCTTGGCACAATACAGCGTTCGCTTAAAATTGCTTTTCTAATTCGGCAGTGGCGATTAATCTCACAACCAGGAAGAACAACACTATCCTCAACTAAAGAAAAAGAGTGGGTATGAACATCAGAAAAAAGCAGTGAACGTCTAATAGTCGAACCTGAAACAATACACCCAGCAGAGACAAGAGACTGAACAGCGTAACCCGTTCTTAGCTTGCTTTCAAACACAAACTTAGCAGCGGGTCTTTGCTCTTGGAATGTCCAAACTGGCCAATGCTGATCGTATAAATCTAAATCAGGAACCACATAAGTTAAATCCATATTAGCTGCCCAATATGCATCAAGAGTTCCAACATCTCGCCAATAAGCCTCATCAGTTTTATTATAAACACAACTATCCGTAAACCTATGAGCTATCATTTTTGCTTTTCCAATTAACGACGGCAGGATATCCTTACCAAAATCGTGAGATGAATTAGGGTTATTGGCATCTTTTATCAACTCATTAATTAAAAAATCGGTATTAAAAATATAAATACCCATACTTGCAAAAGATTTGTTTGGCCTGTCTGGTATGGTTGGCGGATTTTTTGGTTTTTCAACAAAGCTAATAATGCGGTCTTCATTATCAACTCCGACAACACCAAAACCGCAAGCATCTTCTTTAGGAACCTCAAGACAAGAAATACTAATATCCGCCCCTTTTTCAAGATGGCTGGCAAGCATTACGGAATAATCCTGTTTGTAAATATGATCTCCAGCCAGAATCACAATATACTTAGGGTTATGTTCTTTGATAACTTCTAAATTTTGATAGACAGCATCAGCGGTACCACGATACCACAAAGCTTCATCAATTTGCTGCTGAGCTGGCCACAACTCAACAAACTCATTAAGTTCAGAGTTTAAGAAACTCCAACCCCTTTGAATATGTTTAATTAAACTATGAGCTTTGTATTGGGTCAAAACAGCAATACGCCTAATTCCCGAATTCATACAGTTAGACAATGGAAAATCGACAATTCGAAACTTTCCCCCAAAATGAACCGCAGGTTTTGACTGATTATCCGTTAACTGTTTAAGTCTTGAACCTCTGCCGCCTGCTAGAACTAATGCTAACGTTTCTTTCCTTGCTTTAGCAAGACTCCTAATTTGTGCCATAGTTTCCCCTAGAATAAGAATGAATGATTTTTAAAAAAGACATTAAATGATAACACGCTATTTTATATTTTACAATTATTGTTAAGTTTTGATTTAATCCTTGCTTAATAACTCGTATAAAATTATCATAATATATCTATTTTTAAGGAAATAACTTAAATGGCACACGCTATTGAAAATAAAATTAGAGAATTGGGTCTAGCACTGCCCGAACCTCCTGTTTCTGTTGCCAGTTATGAACCATATAGTATAACTGGAAAGCTCGTATTTATTTCTGGTCAGCTTCCTATAATTAATGGGCAAGCAAAATTTAAAGGGAAAGTCGGAAAACCTTTGACTATTGAGGAAGGTGCTTTAGCCGCTAAACTCTGCACTTTAAATATGTTGGCACATCTGCAAAACGCTTGCCGTACTATCTACCCTAAACAAGGGCTTAACAGCGTGACTAAAGTTGTAAAGATTGAAGGTTATGTTAACTCTATGCCTGGTTTTGAAGATCAACCTAAAATCATAAACGGCGCTTCAGACTTAATTGTTTCTATTTTTGGTAAAAAAATTGGCTCTCATAGCAGGATAGCTGTTGGAGTTACATCTCTGCCTTTAGATATGCCAGTTGAAATTTCTGGAATTTTTGAGATTGAGTAATGGCATTTAAGCTAAAATCTTTTATATTTATGGTCTTATTTTTTTTGGTTTTTATTGCCAAAACTTCTAACAGCCAAAATTTTAAGGAATTTGGCGTTCCTGAATTATCAATCCCTACTTATGATGATGAGCAAAACAAACAAACAACTGATGATGAAGAAAAAAATCAGGAGCAAGCAAATTCTGACACAGACGAAACATCTATAAAGGCCTCTGATAACCAAGAAAAATCAGCTAACTCTTCTGAACAAAAAGACAATCAAGATGCAGAAAATTCTTCAGATGAAGAAACTGAACCTGAAGAACTTACAATATATCTTCCCCCAAACAACACCGAAACTAGCATTCCCAATTTTGAACACGTCCCATATTTTTTCAGTAATATTCAGCTTCTCCCTGATGGCTCGGCACAAGTAACTGAAACCATTAAATTTGTGGTCAAGGGCAATATTATAAAAAATGGCATTAGCAGGCTATTTCCTAAAATAACCTATAATAGAATGAATCAACCAATTAAAGGCGATATTGAAATCGTTGCTGTTTATCTCGATGGCGTTGAGGAACCTTTCAAAATAAAAAAAACCAAACAAGGACTGCTGCTTATTACTGGGAATTCTAAAACTCCTTTAAAAAACGGAGTTCATACCTACGAGATATCTTATGCTGCTTATCGCCAAATCAGTATGTACAACAAATTTGATGAATTTTTTTGGAATGTAACTGGGGCAAATTGGAATTTGGGAATATCTAGAGTGGGGGCAAGAATTCAGCTTCCTATGGGCGCCCGTATGCTAAACCGTAAAGCTTTCGTCGTTCTAAAAGACAAAGAAACTAACGATTATATTGCCTTTAATGACAGTGAAAACAATGTAATATTTGGTACAACCAAAGCTCTTGGAATAGGTGAAGGCTTTGTTGTCTTAGTATCTTGGCCAAAAGGATTTGTCTTCGAACCCGATATTAATCAAAAGATAACCTACTTCTTAAAAGACAATGGAGATGCGGTAATAAGTTTCTGCGGTTTTATTATAATATTTTTCTCTTATTTTATGTCTTGGCTTTTCTTTAAGCAAAAAAACAAACCTAAAAATTTAAAAGTTACCAAAAAGCTACCTCAAAACATCAATTCTGCTATCTTAAGATTTTTAGCCAACGGTTATTTTGATGCTAAGAGCTTTGTTACTTGCCTTCTTTTTATGGCACATAAAAATTGCTTAATAATAGAAGAAAAAGAAGAAAAAACTTTCAGTCTCATTAAACGTGGAGAAAAAAACAGACTGCTGTCAAAAAGTGAGTTAACTTTACTAGAAATCTTATTTCCAAACAAAAAAACCATTTTAGAAATAAACAACAAAAATGCTCTTTTAGTTAGAAATGCAATGACTGAATTGTTTTCTTCTTTTCAAAATGAAAACAAAAAACTAATCTTTGAGCAAAACAAATCCTACCTTTTCTTAAGCCTTTCAATGTTTATGATTGCTTTTTCAGCAATATCAATATTGTCAATTCAACCTCTTTATACTTTTATTATATCACTATCTCTAAGCTTCCTAACATTAGTAACATCTTTTTTGCTTTTTTCTCTTTTCCCGATTTTCTTGCACAATAATGATGACTCCCTTAAAAATAGGAAATCTAGCATTGATGACATTCTAACTACAAACAAAGATCATCTTATTAAAAAAATTATTCTTTTTATCACGATGATAATTTTTGGACTTGGCAGTTATGTTGGAGCTTTGCTTTATATGGAGTCAACTTCTTTGCTCGCCACCTTATTCTTTGTCTTAACATCTTTTACGATAAGCTTTTTCTACGGCCTCTTTAAAAATAAAGACGTCCTAGGAACAACGTTAACCAATACCATTCTAGGATACGGCAAATATCTGAAAAATGATGGTAACGTTACCCCTCCTCTAACCAAAGATATTGCATCTAAAAATATAAATTTATTCAATATCCATCTACCTTGTGCCGTAGCTCTTGATGATGAAGAGATATGGTGTAAAAAGTTTATGCCTAAAAATGACGTTGATTTTAAAGACTTGAGCTACAAACCTAGCTGGTATTCTGGTACGAAACAATTCAACTTAGAAGGTCTTGATAAAGATTTATCTAATTTGATTCTAGACTTAACCAAAAATATTTCCATAATTTCAGGCATTTAGATTTCACTTTAAAATCTAAAGCTTTGTTGCTTACTTGCCTATAATTTTTGATTAATAACGTTAGCTCTCGCAGCCTTGCAATTTTTGTTTAACATTAAAAACATATATCGTCAAAATAGCAATTTGAGCTAAAAGAACAGCATTAAACAATGTTGATACAAGAACTATACCGACCATACCTAAATTAAGCATAATAATCATAAGATAAAATTTAGGGATTAAAAGATAGACTATTGTCAGCCCCAAATTAAAAAATATGCCTAATGTTATGTTAAAGAAATTATGTGAAGTATATTTTATTGATTCTAAAAAACCTAAATACTTAGGGTTGCCGCTTTCAATAAAAAATGGAGCCAGCATCATTCTTATAACATAAATAGGACCAAAGAAAGGTATCATTGATAAAATAAAAACACTTAATTCTATCAATGTGTGGTGATTAGCTTCTCGGTTTAAAAGAACATAAAATGAAAAAATAGGCATCAAAAAAAGGATAACCAAAATTAGGACTGTTCCTATTTCTTTGAAAAAACGCTTGGCTCTAATATCAGGAACCTTATTTTCAGTTAAAATTCTAATTAGCAGAACAACAAATGAAATCACAAAGAAAATCTGCACCGTAATAGCAGACAACCTCATCGTTAAATCGTCAGAACAATTAAAAAACCGATCTCTTACATTAGGAAAAGCACAAGGGTAAGGATAACGGAAAATAAAATCGACCGCAGTAACAGCAAATAACCAAAACCAAGCCTGAACACATATTTTTTTAAAATTATTTTTAAAATCAAGATGAGTTTTTTTGGTCGTTTCCCATAATGGGACTTTTTTAATGGCTTTTTCACTCATTAAAAATGCTCCTTTTTTTAAGGTATTTTTAAATCATCGGAATCTATAATAACAGAAAGTTTTAAAAAGGTATACTAAAGCTCTTCAACTTCAACTATGCCCTGTGTATTTCTAATTGAGCTAACTGTGCTTGGTTCAATAGCAAACCCGCCAGAAAGCTTAATTTCAACCTCACAATCCTTAAGCTTAACTTTAAGATAAATATTATTTCTTCCTTTTTTATCTTGGGCAATAATATCCTTTAACTTGTCGATTACAATATCATCATCAAATGACACGACTAAGCCTTCTGCTAGATTGGCCGTAGCTTTTGATAACGATTGAACACTAAGAGCTGTCAGACGAATAGATTCATCTTCTTTTTTTTCAGCCGAAACCGTAATAAGAACAGGCTCGCCTTCATTAAGAAGCTCTCTTGATGCCGCTAGTGTTTCAGCAAAAAAGGTTACTTCAAAAACGCCTGTAGAATCTGAAAGTTCCACAAAAGCATAACGATTGCCGCTTTTGCTTATTTTTTGTTTAACCGCATTTACGCTGCCAGCTATCTTTATTTTAGATGAACTCGCCGATGCTACTTTGTTTTTTAAATCTACCGATTTTACAACTCTTAACTTTTTTAACGACTTTTCAAAATCGTCTAATGGGTGAGCCGATAAATAAAAACCGATTGCCTCAGCTTCATTACGAAGCCTCTCAAGGGTTGTCCAGTGCGGCATTTTATCAAAAGTAATCTCTGGAGCTATATCTGATGTTTGAAACAACACATTTTGTGTGCTTGCCTTTTCCTCAAAAGCGGCTTGGGCGTGCTGCATTATTTTTCCAGCATTACCAAAAACAAGATTGCGATTTTTTTCCAAATCATCAAAAGCACCTGCTTTTGCTAAATTCTCAAGTTGTCTCTTATTTAAGTGTTCCGGTTTTACTCTTCTAGCAAAATCGGTAAGAGATTTAAATGTTTTCTTGCCTCTTGTTTCCACAATTTCTTCCATAGCCGCACGGCTAACATTTTTTACTGCGGCAAGAGAATATCTTAAACTTCCATTTTCAACCGAAAACATAGCCTGAGACTTATTAATACTAGGCGGGAGTATCTCTACTCCCATTTTCTTAATTTCTTCTTTAAAGAACCTAAGTTTGTCCGTGTTGTTAAGTTCTAAATTCATAGTTGCTGCCATAAATTCGACAGGGTGATGAGCTTTCATATAAGCTGTTTGATATGCGATAACGGCATAAGCCGCAGCGTGTGATTTATTAAAACCATAATCGGCGAATTTTGCCATAAGATCAAAAATATGGCTTGCCTGTCCCTCATCAACGCCACGTTCCTTAGCACCAGATAAGAAAATTTGCCGCTGGTTATCCATCTCTTCTTTTTTCTTTTTGCCCATAGCTCTTCGTAAGATATCTGCTCCACCTAAAGTATAGCCTCCTAAAATCTGGGCAATTTGCATAACCTGTTCTTGATATATCATAATACCATAGGTTTCTTTTAGAACTGGTTCTAAAGAAGGGTGCAAATAATCTGGCTTTTCTAATCCGTGCTTACGAGCAATATAACTAGGGATATTGTCCATAGGACCTGGACGATACAAGGACACAATAGCGGTGATTTCTTCTATGCTGTCTGGCTGTAATTTTTTCAAAGTATCGCGCATACCAGAACTTTCAAGCTGGAAAACACCTGCCGTATCGGCTTTATGCAAAAGTTCATAGGTTTCCTTATCATCTATCGGAATAGATGATAAATCAATTTCCAGTCCCTTTGTCTGCTTCACAATATCAACCGCTTGAGCCAATACCGTTAAAGTTTTTAACCCCAAAAAGTCAAATTTGATAAGTCCTGCTTTTTCAATCCATTTCATATCAAATTGCGTAACAGGCATATCACTTTCTGAATCAGGTTCGATATAAAGAGGTATCAACTCATCAAGAGGTCTATCACCAATAACCACACCTGCTGCATGGGTCGAGGCATGGCGGTAAAGCCCCTCAAGCTTAATACCAATATCAAGCATTTTGGCAACAGCGGCATCATCTTCACGCATTTTTTGAAGTTCTGGTTCTGCGGCAATGGCATCGGTTAACGTTATTTGCTTTCCAGGAGCATTTGGTATCATTTTACAAATACGATCAACTTGACCGTAAGGCATTTGCAGAACTCTTCCAACATCACGTAAAACCGCTCTTGCTTGAAGCTTTCCGAAAGTAATAATCTGTGCAACTCGCTCTTTTCCATATTTTTGCTGCACATATTCTATAACTTTGCCACGTTTATCCTGGCAAAAGTCAACGTCAAAGTCAGGCATTGAAATACGTTCAGGATTAAGAAAACGCTCAAAAAGCAAACCAAATTTTGTGGGATCTAAATCCGTAATAAGAATAGACCAAGCAACTAAAGAACCAGCACCGGAACCACGCCCAGGCCCCACAGGAACGTTATGAGCCTTAGCCCAGCTTATAAAATCAGAAACAATTAGAAAATAACCAGCAAAGCCCATTTTCTCAATAACTTCTAATTCGTGTTCCATTCTTTTGTAGTAAGTTTGGGCTATTTTATCACGATCATCGCCCTTCATACTGTCGTTAAAGACATATTTTTTTAGACGTTCCTCAAGACCTTGCTTAGCCTTTTCTCTAAGCATTTTTTTCTCGCCCTCTGCTCCTCCAGAAGTAAATGGCGGCAATATTGGCGGAATAGCTTCAACCATTAACGCGCATCTCTTGGCTATGGAAACTGTATTTTCAATAGCCTCTGGAATGTCAGAAAACAGTTCTTTCATCTCCTCAGGGCTTTTGAGATAATGCTCAGGAGTTAATCTGCGCCTATCTGCTTGATCAACAAAACTTCTATCTTGAATACAAATCAGAGCATCGTGAGCTTCAAACATATTTTTATCTAAGAAATATGCTTGATTGGTTGCGACCAAAGGTATGTCAAATTTATACGCCAAATCAATGAGCTTAGGTTCAACAAAATCTTCTTCTTTTAAACCGTGCCTCATTAGTTCTATATAAAAACGGTTTTCAAAAATTGAGGACAGTCTCTTAGCATTTTCTTCTGCTTCCGCATTGTTTTCTTCCAGCAAAAAGCGCCCTACTGCTCCTTCAATGCCGCCCGAAAGAGCTATTAATCCTTTATTATGATGTTCTAAAAGTTCTAAACTTACTTGAGGTTTCTGATGCTCTGGACTACTTAAGTGAGATGCACTAACCAGTTTTAGCAGATTGCGATACCCTTGGTCATTTTGCGACAGTAATACTAAAGCGTCAGGTTCTAATATTTTGCCGTTTTTACTTTCTCTAGAGATATTAAGATGACAACCGATAATTGGCTGAATTCCACTGCCCGCACAATAAGAAGAAAATTCCATAGCTCCAAACAGATTGCTTTTATCGGTCATAGCGACTGCTGGAGTTTCAAAACTTTGGCATTTTTTTACTAATGCTCCAACTTTTATGGCACTTTCTAAAAGTGAAAATGCAGTATGAATATGGAGATGAATAAAATCAGGCATAATTAAAGGAGGCCTCTTTATAATTTAACTTTAGGTTCTTCTTGAAACAAAATAATTATCGATTTCAATTAACTTACCGTCTCTTAACGCAACTTTGCGGTCCATACGTCCTGCTAAATCAGGATTATGTGTTGCAATGATAGCCGCTAGCCCTGTTGTTTTTACGATTGCTATCAGCTCTTCAAAAACGACATTGGAAGTTGCAGGATCTAAGTTGCCTGTCGGCTCATCGGCTAAAAGAAGCTTAGGGCTATTAGCTAAAGCTCTAGCAATTGCAACCCTTTGCTGCTCACCTCCAGATAGTTCAGAAGGCCTATGCGATGCTCTTTCCGCGATTTTAAGCTTAGTTAAGAGTTCCAAAGCATAATCTTTTGCATCTTTATACTTTTTGCCATCAACCATTTGCGGAAGCATAACATTTTCTAATGCCGTAAATTCAGGAAGCAAATTGTGATTTTGATAAACAAAACCCAAATAATTACGCCTTATAACTGTACGCTGCCTCTCACTTAAATCCGAGCAGAAATTGCCAGCAATAACAACATTTCCACCATCATTTTTTTCTAAAAGTCCGGCAATATGAAGCAGTGTTGATTTGCCTGCACCTGAAGGACCTATTAAAGCAACAACTTCACCTTCATTAACGGTTAAATCAATTCCTTGAAGAACTTTAAGTGTTTCTTGTCCTTGCTTAAAGCTTCTCGTAACCTTTGATAACATTATCGTTGGTTTTTTTTCATTTTTTTCTGGCATAATCTGAGGTTCTTTTTTTTCAAAATCATTCATAACGAAGAGCCTCCACTGGGTCTAGTTCAGATGCTCTCCAAGAAGGATATAACGTTGCTAGAAAAGACAGCACAAAAGACATAACAGCAACGGAGAAAACCTCAATAGGATCCACAACAGCAGGAAGCGTTGATAAAAAGTATATTTCGGCTGAAAACAGATCCGAACCAGTTATATGCTGTAAAAACTGTCTGATATTTTCAATATTATCGCAGAAAAGCAAGCCTAACGCGATACCACTTAATGTTCCGACGATGCCAATAAACGATCCGCTTATAAAAAATATACGCATAATCATAGACTTGCTTGCCCCAATAGTTCTAAGAACGGCAATGTCTTTTCCCTTATCCTGTACCAGCATAATTAAACCCGAAATAATATTAAAGGCCGCAACCAAAATAATAAGAGTTAAAATAAGAAACATAACATTACGTTCAACCTTAATAGCGTTGAAAAAAGCAGAATTAGCCTGCTGCCAATCATGTATCACTGCCTGCCTTCCTACTATTGGAACCACAGAATCTCTAACACTATCAACCAAATTTGGGCTCGTTGTATAAATTTCTAAATTTGATACCCCTTTACCTGTTGCAAAATATAGACTTGCCGTATCAAGAGGCATAAAAACAAAGTTAGAATCGTATTCAAACATTCCAACATTGAATGTAGCATCAACAACAAAACTCTTCATACGGGGAATAGTTCCAAAAGCTGTAATCGTCCCTTGAGGCGAAATCAAGGTAACTTCATCGCCAATGCGAACACCCATCTTTTCAGCCAGACGATAACCCATAATTATATGATTGCCTCTAAAGCCATCTAACGTCCCGCTGTGAATATTATCAGCTATAATATCCCGAGCCTTTAGGTCTGCTTCTTTCATACCTCTAACGATTGCACCTTGAGCATTACCTGTAGAGGTAATCATAACCTGCCCTTCAATAACAGGATATACCGCTTCAACTTCAGGAATAATTCTGATTCTCTCGGCCATAAAGTCATAGTCTTCTAAAAATTCACTGCCGACAGCGTAAATTCCCAAATGACCATTTAAGCCTAAAATTCTTGAAAGCAGCTCCTGCCTGAAACCATTCATAACCGACATTACAATAATTAATGTCGCAACTCCTAAGCATATTCCCAAAAGAGAAAACCCTGTAATTACGGACACAAAGCCTTCTTTCCTTTTAGAACGCAGATAGCGCCAAGCAACCATTCTTTCAAAGGCAGAAAAAATCATATTATAAATTCCTATTTAGTTAAGATATTGAAAGCTTCGTCTATCGTTACTTCCTGCTTTTCTCCAGTTCTGCGATTCTTAATTTCAACCTTGCCACGTTCTATTCCTTTAGGACCAACAACTAACTGATAAGGCAAGCCTATTAAATCCATATCATTAAATTTAACACCTGCTCTTTCATCTCGGTCATCATAAAGAACTTCAACTCCAGCATTTAGCATTTTTTCATAAAAATCTTCACATACTTTATCTGTTTTAGCATCACCTGATTTTAAATTGATAATACCAACCTTAAAAGGAGCAACAGCTTCAGGCCATATAATGCCGGCATCATCGTGAGATGCTTCAATGATAGCACCAATAAGACGAGAAACACCGATACCATAACACCCCATTTCAGGTATTAAATATTTGCCATCAGAACCAAGAATTTCAACATTCAATGCTTTTGAATATTTCTTGCCAAGATAGAAGACCTGTCCAACCTCAATACCCCTCGCGGTGATAATATCATCTTTAATATCAGCAATATCTTCATCTTTATACATATCTTCTGTGGCAGCATAAAGAGAGGTCCACTTATTGAAAACATCATCAAGGTTGCCTTGATAATCAATCTTTTCATCAGGGACTTCCATTTCTAAATAGTCTTTATGGCAATAAACTTGGCTCTCTCCTGTTTCTGCCAGAACAATAAATTCATGAGAAAGATTTCCTCCAATAGGACCAGTATCGGCTCTCATAGGTATCGTTTTAAGCCCCATACGGTCAAATGTTCTTAGATATGCGGCAAACATTCTCTTGTAGCTTTTGGTTGCATTTTCATAGTCAACATCGAAAGAATAAGCATCTTTCATTAAGAATTCACGACCACGCATAACTCCAAAACGAGGTCTTACTTCATCTCTAAATTTCCACTGAATGTTATAAAGCGTAACAGGCAAACTTTTGTAACTTTTCACATAAGTTCTAACAATATCTGTAACAACTTCTTCTGCGGTTGGCCCATAAAGTAAATCACGGCCTCTGCGATCTTTGATTCTAAGAAGTTCGGGACCATAAGCATCACTGCGTCCGCTTTCAATCCATAAATCTGCCGGCTGAAGTGTCGGCATTAAAATTTCCTGCGCTCCAGCTTTATCTTGTTCTTCTCTTACAATCTGCTGAATTTTGCGAAGAACTTTCTGTCCCATAGGAAGCCAGTTATAAACACCAGCACTAGATTGTTTAATCATACCAGCACGAAGCATAAGACGATGAGAAACGATTTCTGCTTCTGATGGAGTTTCTTTCATTGTTGGTAAAAAATATTGAGATAAACGCATAACTAACACCATAAAAATTATTTATTATTCTTTTTATTTAGGTCAGAGCAGGCTTTAATCACCATATCTCTAGCCTTTTCATCTAGAACTTCATTATTAAACATAAATTTGCCGTCCTTGAGCGATATTTGCCCAAGCTTAAAATCTTTTGCTTCAACCCCTTTTGCTTCTATATTCTGCCAAGCAATAGGATCAAATGAAAAGGATATTTCACTTTGCCCCGCAAAAATACTTTCTCTCTGCCCGCTGTCTGCGGAAACAACGTTCCTGCCATAGACATCAATATTAGGAACATAGTCAGCGCTGGCGGGTTTAACTTTAGAATCAACATCTTTTTCAAATTCTGACTTTAATTCTGCCATAAACTTTTTGCAATCATCTTCATTCACAACCAGAACAGTTTTTTCTAAAACCGCCTGCTTCCCATCTTCTATCATCTTTGATATAGAGCTGTCCTGAGCTAAAACTATTTGACTATTAGTAAGGATTATTACGGAAAGTAATAAACACCACAATTTCATAACATCAAATCCTTATAACGTGAACATTAATTAACGGTTTTTTTCCGCAAATAGCCGTAAAAGAATGCCTTACTGCCAGCCTTAAAGTTTCTGATACTTTGCCATCATCGAGCTTGTCTTCTTTTAGCATTTTAGCTAAAGATTTTTGGGCATCTCCTATTATTTTCTGTAAAATATCGGGACTTTCAATATCCTCCAGTAAATCTGGAGCTGAAATTTGGATATTGCCTTTAACGTTGCCTTTTTTATCAATGGCAACAGATACTACAGCCGAAGAATTCCACATAATTTTGCGCCGCATCTTGATAAGATTAGAATCTAAAGAAACCAAACGATTGCCATCTAAAACTAAAATCCCGACATCAAACTCGTCAATCACGCTGGCATCATCGTCTTCAAATTTGATAACCTGACCATTGTTAACCCTTAAAGCTTTATCAACACCAAGACTTAAGGCAAGTTTTTCATGTTCAATTAAATGTATGGGCTCACCATGTATTGGAATTGCGATTTTAGGTTTTAGAAAGCCATACATTTTCCTTATTTCTTCTTTGGGAGGATGTCCTGAAACGTGAACAAGCTCATCTTTGCCTGTGATAATTTCTATTTTCTTTTCTGCTAAAATATTTTGGAGTTTCAAAATAGATTTTTCATTGCCAGGAATAACCCTTGAAGAGAAAATTACGACATCACCTTCGTCGAGATAAATATGCTTATGATTATCTGACGCTATCCTTAACAAAGCCGAACCCGTTTCACCCTGACTGCCTGTACAGATATATAAAATTTCATTCTCAGGCAAAAAACCTGCTTCGCTTTCCGTTAAAAAATTAACCCCGTCTAAATAACCAACAGCTTTAGCGGCATCTTCAACTTTCCATAAAGACCGCCCAACCAGACAAACTTGGCGTCCGTTGGCTTTAGCTGCCCAAGCTATGCTCTCTATTCGAGCAACGTTTGAAGAGAAACACGCAACAGCTATTCTCTTTTTAAATTTTGAAAAAAGTGTAACTAGGCTGTTTCTTACTTCTGATTCTGATTTTGATTTGCCCTCAACTAAAACATTGGTAGAATCGCAAACAAAAGCTAAAACGCCTTCTTTGCCTACAGATTTAAGCGTTTTATAATCACTCTCTTCCCCAATCAAAGGATCTGTATCAAATTTCCAATCACCGCTATGAACAATATTGCCGTAAGGCGTTTTGATAAACAACGCATTTGCCTCTGGAATAGAATGCGTTACAGAAATAAACCTTATTTCAAAAGGTCCTAAATTGATGGTACTGTTTAACGGCAGAACATCAACATCTACTCTTCCTAAAAGCCCCGTTTCGTCAAGTCTTGGTTCCAGCATTTCGGCGGCAAACGGTGTTGCATAAACCGGAAATTTTATCTTTGACCATAAATGAGCAATAGCTCCAATATGATCTTCATGAGCATGGGTAACAACTACACCTAAAAAATCTTTTCTGCGTTCTTCAATAAAAGTAGGATCGACCATCATAATATCTATGCCAGGAAAATCATCTCCCGCAAAGCCTATCCCCATATCAACGGCTATCCATTTATTGTCACAGCCGTATAGATATAAGTTCATACCAATTTCGCCAACTCCACCCAAGGGAATAAAATAAAGTCCTTTATCGTATTTTTTATCCATATTATTTTTCTCTTCTTTTTTAGTCTTTATTAAAGAAAACTTCTCCTGAGTTTATTCTTTGTCTCTGTCCATATTCATTAATAAATAAAATTGCTCCATCTTGATCTATATCTTCAAATTTTCCCTTTAGGGTTTCTTTTGGCAGTCTAATTACAATATCTTGACCTAAACCATAGGCATTTTCTAGCCAATCTTGTCTTATACCACTAAATCCCTCAATTTTCCAAAAATTAAACATCTCCAAAAATTTTTCTAAAAAAAGTTCTAGCAGCTTCTCATTTTCAATACTTATACCACAATCAGATAAAGATGTTGCTTTAATAGCACCGTCAACATCATCTGGGTGATTTTTGTTATTAACACCCATTCCGATAATAACAAAATCATTTAAGCTCGTACCTGTTGTTTCTATTAATATGCCTGACACTTTGCAATAATCAGATGTTATTACGTCATTTGGCCATTTACATAAGAACTTTGATTTACCTGTTAACTCGTTAAGGACTTTTGTTAAAGCTAAAGATACAACAAAACTTAATTGCCCCATAACAAAAGCTTCAGAACTGAATTTTAATATCATTGAAAGATATAAATTTCCTTGGGGACTATGCCATAAACGTCCTCTTCGCCCTTTGCCGCTTTTTTGAATTTTTGAGACGACAATCGTTCCCTCTGGTGCGCCATTTGCTGCTAAATCCCTAGCATAATCATTAGTGCTACCAACTTCATCTAATCTAATTATATTCCAAAAAACGCTGTTTTTATCCAAAGGATGCCACCTAAAACAAAACAGTTCCTTAATAAACAACCACTAATTGGGCAATAAAAATGGATACGCACAAACAAGCAGCATTACAAAAAAACTACAAATCATAACAATACTATTATATAACCCTATATTATCAAATTTTTCATCTGTTTTTTTAAAATAAACAACATCTATAATTCTGATAAAGCTTAGCAGCATTAAAACAAGGGAAATAACTACACATACAATTAGCCAGTATATTTTGGTTTTCAATAATATCATTAGCAGATGAAAAATACCGTAAAAGCCAGCTAAAGCTGGAACGCCCGATAAAGACATCATAAAACAAACAAGGACAATAGCCCCAAACGGATGAGAAGAAGCAAAACCTTTAACATCTGCAATATTTTCAATTAGATTTCCATTTTTTCTTAAGGATAAAACAATTGAGAAAATACCAACGATGCTAATACTGTAAGATGTTACAAGAAATACTACAGCAGACAAATCATTTTCTTTGATGCCGATGAATGATGCCCATATATAACCACTATAAACCATAGAACAATATGCCATCATTCTTTTTATGTTTGTTTGAGAAATCATAGCTATGGAACCTAGAAGCATTGACGCCGCAGCAAAAAACATTAATACAGGCATAAGCTGCGGCCATAAAGGCAAAAAGACATCTTTGATTAAACGAAGCAACACGACAAAATAGGCGATCTTCGGTGTTGACAATAAAAATGATGTTACTGGTGTTGGAGCGCCTTCCGCAATATTAATACTGCCAAAGTTGAACATCGCCATATCACATTTAAATAATAAACTGGCAATAACCATAAAAAAACCAGCCATAAGCAAGGCATTGTTTCCGTTCTTTGAAACATACTCCGATACGATTTTAAACCCCATACCACCTGTTGTTCCATAAATAAAAGAAACACCGTACAAATAAAATATTGCAACCACTAAACCTATGGCTAAAAATCTTGTTCCCATAATTGTTGAACGAGTTGCCCTTCTTTTAAAGGCAACCATCAAATACATCGGAAGCATAGAAAGCTCTAACCCCAAATAAAGGGTTATAAATCCTTTTGCAGAGATTGCTATCATCATTCCAGCTATCGAGAAAATTAAGAAAAAAGGATATTCATAACGCTTAAATTTTTTCAAAATAAGCCATTCATTGGCTAAGAAAATATTAGCCAAACCACAAAATAGAATTAATATCTTAAAATAAAGTGTTAGCTTATCATTAACTAAAAATGCCTCTAAATTATAATTAGACATATTGAAAAGAGAGAATGTTAGAAATAAAGCACCCAATATAATGACTATTGATGATTTTAGAGCCGTATGATGAGAAATTCCGTGCCTAAATGCCCCCAAAACCAACATCACTACAGGAGCCATCAACAACAAAATTTCAGTTGTTACAAAACCAAATATATTATGAATTAAACTTATCATAAGCTTTACCCTAACTCCGCAATAACTTGATTGGCAAAACTAAAAATTACAGCAAAAATTTTAGTTTGAAAAACAGCAAGAATAATGGTTGCTGCAATTAATGATAAAAAAGTTAGATAGTCTTTTTTATATCCTATTTTGCTATTAGCAATATTGCGATTTTTTGCAAGCACGCTGATTGACGAGAAGAAAATAGCAACAACCGCAATTATCATAAAAACAATATCTTTCTTCATTAGCTCTGAAATCATTATAATAAAACCAGAGAATACCGCAAAAGGAGGAAAAACAATAATTACAGGCAAAATTAAAAATTTTAAAACATCTAATATGCTTTTTTCATTATCCAAGATTTCCTCAAATTCAAATTGCAGCATCATCAAGGGAAAACAAAAAGCAATAAAGATAAAAATTACCGATGCCATCAAAAGTGCATCAAATGAAAACAATCCGATTGTAACTATTCCCAAATAAATTCCAAAAAGATAGCTTAAAAATCTAAACGTATTCCGCTCTAAAACAACACATATAGAGCAATATACCGTAGTAATAGAAGCCATAATTACTATAATATTGCCATATTCAACACAAACTTTAGGCAACAGCGGCATCACAAAGTGCAAAACCACATAAACAAAGCTCATAATTTGACAAGTAAGGAAAAATGATGCCACAGGAGCCTCTAGTTTCCTTAAAAAACCAGCCAGCCAAAAATGATTAGGAACAAAGCCTAGTCTCAAAAATAGCGAAGCTGCTATTAAAATAAACGTCAGCCTATTTATGTTACAATCTCCTGTTTCCTTATTAAAAAGGTAGCAGACAACCGCCGTTAAAAATAAAAAAGAAGATAACAATAAATTAAGAACAGGCCACTTTTCTTTGGTGTTGTCCTCTTCTTCCATATTTATTCGACTTATAAAAATGAAAGGAATTGGAAGTATGAAGAAAAACACATTAAAAAGCATAATATTCAAAGATGAAAACATACCGTTACCAATGGCTGTGGCCAAAAGTATACTAACAATATATTCTTTGTGTTTTTCTTTATTCTTATCTCTTAAGGAAAAAACACAAAGCATACTCAAAAATGAGTTAATCATAATAAATATTAAAGATACAGCTTCAACGCCAACAGCGTGTTCTATTTTAAATTCATTATTAAAAATATCTCTTTTTTCTAATAATTGAAACCCAAGCTTGCTAAAGTCATAACGAAGCACCAAAGATGCGGCAAGAATAAAAGTTGATATTACAGTTAATAATGCAACATTGCTGGTATTTTTAGAAATCGTCAAATTTTCGTTTCTAATAAAAAAGATAAAAAATATGCCCATTAGCGGCAAAAATGTAATTAAAGATAAAATCGGCCAATTTGTCATTTATAAAACACTACAAAACTTAAAGTTAAAATCAACGTTACGGCAAAAAACAGAGCATTAAATGTAAAATTATTCTTTTGATAAAGTTTGGCAAATTTCTTTAAAAGCTCAAACATTTTATCAATAATTTTTTCGATTGTCCTATTCAAAATTCTGTTATTAACTTTGTTTTTTAAGGCTATACCAAAACGAAACATAGGGAAAGCAACCACTTTAAAAAAGAACATATCCGCTTTTTCAGCAAAAGAAAACCTAACTTCTTTAGAGCAGATATTCCGTCTGTAAATTTTTTCAGCCCAAAAAATGCCGACAGCAACTGCGATTAAACGATAACCAGAAAACATATTAAACTTGATATAGTAAGAAACGATACTCAAAAATATAGCAGTAACAGACATTGATGATAAAATAAACAATGAACGTTCTTGAACTCTTGCAAACACAGCGTCTTCAGCTTTGGTTGTCCCCAAGCAGGAACAAATGATAATTCTTGCAACCGCAAAAGCAAAAACACCACTTGCCAAAAGCTCCCAGACATTAATCATATAATCAATTTTTACTATTTTTATGCTTAGATAAGGAACAAGCATAAAAGCTGCCCCAACCAACATCATAAAATATGTTGCTGGCAAAAGCTTTTTTGCTCCCCCCATTTTATCCAGCCTGTACTCGCTAGAAAATGCCTCTATCAAAGAACCACAAGCTAGGAAATAAAGCAGGCTTGCCGTGATTTGAAATACTGCAAAGAAAACAAAACCGTCCAAACCATTTAAAACAAAATAAGTAATCATTAAACCCATCTGTGATGAAATCAAAAAAGCGAGCGATGATGCGATATCTTTTTCAAAAACAGCAAATATTGGCGATAAAAATACAGTTGCTACCCCAAGAATCATAGCTATTTCAACAATTTTAGGATTAAACAACAAAACATCAGAAAGCCTTGTCATAACAATCATAAAACATAATGGAACGGTAATTGTTGCCGTGACAATAAAACTTGGGAAATGAGCTCTTGATGTTTTTATAAAGACCAAATTTCCAATAATAAAACCGCCTTTTACCCATACAAACAGCCAAAGCAAGCTCGAAACAATGTTAATGAGTTCCTTTTTATTCTCAAAATTATTATCTTGAACAAAACCATCATTGCCAAAAGTTGAAAGCCAAATGGCAAAAGCTACAAATATCAAGAAACTGCCAATGGTCTCAAACACCATAAAGCTCAAAAGGCTATCTTTGGATTCATCTTGCCTGCGACCGTTGACAATTAATATCCCTGCAAACAAAAGAGCCAAATCCATACCTAAAATTAATTGAAAAAAACCTGTGGCTAAAATAGCTATTTTTAAGAAAAATATCTGTGAACTGAGAATAGAAAAAATTGCATTTTTGCTTGTTCCAACGATAGAGAAAGAATAACAAAAAACAAAAACACAAAAATAGATTATTGCAAGAATTAAAAGATACGTTACTGAGGCTTTATCAACAATGAAGCCGTAAGTTAAATAAAAATTTTCCTTAAAAAGCAGCTGAAAAACCGCGGTCTGTAAATTTCCATCTGCTCCAATAAAAACTAAAAAGCTAAAAAAAACATCAACAAAAGCTAAAAGAGGAAAAACTAACTCTGATGCCTTTTTTTTGTTAAACTTTTCCAAAACTATACTAGCGAAAACGGCTAAAAAATTAACCGATAAAACACTGTAAAAAGAAAAAAGTGTCACCATTTAAACAGCCTCCTCTCCGTCGGTTCTGTGCTTACGGAAACAAACAAGCATAATAGCAAGAGAAACCGCTATTTTAGCCGCACCAACAGCAAGAATAAGCATATAAAAAACTTCTCCCATAATATCGCCGTGATACTTTGCAAAAGCCATAAAATTAATCGCTATACCTGCCTGCATAACAAAGAAAGCGATTATAATCCGAGCAATTGAACCTTTACTAGTAACGGCTCCATAAAAACCGATTACAAAGACCACGAAAGCAAGCAGAAGAAAATGATAAATTGTAATCATATTTTGGCTCCCTCTTTTTCTGGTGCAAGTTTAACTAGCTCTAAATCTTCATCTTTATGGATTTTTGATTTTTTAATTTTTTCCTGTTCTTTGCCTTCTATACCATAAACAAGCATTATAGCCCCCGAAGCTCCACAGAAAAGAATGACACCTGAAATTTGAAATAGGAAATATCTGCTGTAAAAGAGGTGACGTCCAAGTTCTTTAAATGAAAAAATATCATTATTTACTGCTATTTCTTTTACATTACTTACCCCAAAAAATGCCGCAACAACGTTAATTAGAAATACTAGAAATAAAGAGAACATAAAAAAAGCAAATAAATTTTTAATGTTTTTGGAATCATACGAATTATTTTCTTCAATCATAATGGCAAAAACAGTAACCACGCATATTGAAGATAAATCTATCAGCCCTAAAGACAACGCAACAAACTCGAAACCAAGAGCAATCAAAATTCCTGATAAAGTACAAATAAAAGGCACCAAAAACAATAAACCGCTTATTTTATTTTTGGAACTAACCGCAAGTATTGCAAAAAATATTAGCAATACTGCGAAAAAATAAAATATGGTATCACTTAAAATCATAATATAAATTATCCATTAAAAACCACATAACCTGCGGTAAAAAAGCTCCAAAAAACGTTTATTGGAAAAATAAATTTCCACAAAAAACCCAAAAGTTGATCTTCTCTAAATCTTGGGGTCGTATATTTAATAAACATCATAAGAACTAAACATAAGGCTATTTTAAGAACAAACCAGACAAACTGAGGAATTTTTAACAGCCAAAGAGCGCCACCTATCGGCAGCCAGCCACCTAAAAACATAACCGTAACAAAAGCTGCAACCGCAAGCATTGAGAGAATGTCGCCCAAATCAAACAACATTAAAGATAGTCCAGAATATTCACTGCGGTACCCTCCTGTAATCTCGGTTGTACCATCAGAAAAATTGAGAGGTTTCAACATCATAAAAGCAATCATAGAGAAAACAAAACCTATGAAAGTAAGAATATGCGGAAAAACAAACCACATATCTCTCTGGGCATCAACAATGTCAGCAAATTTCAAAGAATGAGACGAAATAACAACAGGAATAACACTAGAAAATGCTACAAGCCTAGAGTTTATAATCTGCCTAGCTGCTCGGAGGCTTCCAATAACAGCATTTCTTGTATTACTACCTATGCCTGCCATAATGCAGCCAAAAACATCAAGGCATAAAACCACAAATACCAAAAACAAACCGGCCTCAACATTCGCAAAAGCCGCCTTTTCACTAAAAGGAATAAGCAGAAAAACAAGCATTGCAACACAAATGTTGATTACAGGAGCAACCGCGAAAAAGACACTATCGGCATCTTTAGGTAAACTGTATTTTTTAGTATGTACTTTAAAAATTGATAAAAAATCTGAAGTCAAACCTTTTGCTAAATTTATGAAAAACTGAGATAAAAAACACTTCATAATAACCACAATTCCTATTTATCAATATTAGCAGAAGAAACGTCTAAACTCGCAACAATCAAAGGAACATCTGAAATAAAGCTTCCCTTAAGCAGCATATTTAAGGATCCTGCATGAGCAAGGCTTGGCGTCCTGATGCTACAACGATAAGGCTTATCTGTTCCATCAGATACAATAAAAACACCTAACTCGCCTTTAGGGCTTTCAACACAACTTAAAACCTCATCTTTATCATTAGGTTTTATATCATAACTACTTAAAATACTGCTATATTTATTATTCCTGCCTGAACTTAAAACAT
This sequence comes from Alphaproteobacteria bacterium, assembly GCA_050175015.1. Taxonomy (GTDB): domain Bacteria; phylum Pseudomonadota; class Alphaproteobacteria; order JBFXJJ01; family JBFXJJ01; genus JBFXJJ01. The sequence continues at coordinate 100,134 of JBFXJJ010000006.1, forward strand.
CAATTTCACCTTGCGGAATCTTAATAAGAGCCTGATTAATTATTGCCATTGATTGTTTTATCTCTTCAAATCTTACAAGACATCTAGCATAGCAATCTCCAGCCTCACACACTGGAATTTCAAAGTCAAAATCAGCATATACACCATAAGATGTTTTTCTTCTCAAGTCCCACACACAGCCTGAAGCTCTAAGACAAGGACCAGAAAAACCTAAAGACATCGCTTGATCAAAATCAACAAACCCGACATCTTTTGTCCTGACCTTAAAACCATAATTATTGGTTACAACCTTATCAACTTCTTCAAGAAAACAAGATAATTCATTGTTTAAAAATGATTTTATTCCAAAAACAAAATCATCAGACAAATCAAATCTAACTCCGCCCAAACAAAAGAGACCTTCTTGAATTCTAACATCTAGCGTTTTTGTATAAATTTCAACAAGTTGCCGTTTTAACTTAACCGATACACTTAAGATATTGTCCATACCAACTGTGTTGCAAATATTTCCAATATTAATAATATGATTGATAATTCGAGCAATTTCAGCGTGAACAGTTCTTATATAAGATGCCCTTTTGCTAACCTCGATATTAGCCAGATATTCACAAGCTAAAACAAATGGATATTCAGAAGAAAAAGGAACGCTATTATCAATACGGCTCATATAGGGAATAATATTGGCATATTTTTTACTTTCAAAGCTCTTCTCTAAGCCTTTATGATAATATCCAACATAAGTCTCGGCATCACTTATAGCCTCACCCTCAACGTGAAGACGGAACTTTATCCCGCAAGCAAGATAATTCTCAACCCCTATCTCAAATGTATCAGAAACAGCTTTATTATGAACCATAGCTAAACCCTAAAATATCTATCAGCCCTTTATCTGGCAGCAAGCCCCAAAAGCACTACAAGTTGTTTGCTCGTTTTCTTTGGGAAAAAGCCTAATAATTTTGCGATTATCATCAAATTTTTTCTCGAACTCACCATTAAGAGGAAAATCTTTTCTTAAAGGATACCCCTTAAACCCAAAATCATTATAAAGACGCCTTAAATCTGGGTGTTCGGCAAAACATATCCCAAACATATCCCAAACCTCTTGCTCATACCAAACAGCAGAGTCATAGACTTGAGATACTGATTTTACCAGTTTCAAGCCATCGTTTGTTATTCGAACAATAATTCTCTGATTAAGCTCGTGGCTTAAAATATGATATAAAACCTCAAAACGCTCTTCTTTTTCAGGGTAATCTATCCCCGAAATATTAGTTAAACTAGAAAATCTACAGTTAGCATCATCTCTTAGAAAAGAAAGAACTCTAGGAAGCAGCCTAGGCTGCGCATATATATTAAGAATGCCGTTTTTTATCACAACATTTTTAATGCTGTCTTGAAGACTCGCTTCAATATAAGCCGCAAGATTTTCAAGATTATTCTCTATTTGTAACCGACGATGTTTCTTTTTCATAGCTTTTTGCTAGTCCTTGTTAGTAATAAATTTAAAAACATCAAAAATGAGACTTGGATCTGGAGGACAACCAACCACCTGAATATCAACAGGCACAATCTTATCAACGCCTCTAACTAAGGAATAAGAAGAATAAAGCCCACCAGAACAGGCGCAAGATCCAACCGCCACAACCCATTTAGGAAACGCCATTTCGTCATAAACATGCCTTATAATTGGAGCAACCTTATTAGTTATTTCTCCAGAAAAGACCATAACATCACAATGTTTAGGACTATTTTTAATCGAGACTTTTAAGCTTTTATCAACACTGCTGTACGGCATAAACATATCCAGCCCACAACAGCCTTGATCCAATAGATATACCGCAAGAGAATTAGTTATAATTTTCTTATTTTCTCTTAAAACCACAAATTTTGAATTAGATGGAACTTTACCAGCATCATTAAGACTACAGCTTATCTTTTCCATTCGAAGCCTCCCTTACACAAAACGTATACCAACGTAAAGAGTTGAATAAGAAAGTAGGCTAAAATCACAAAGAATAGTTTCCAGCCAATATTAAACAATGAAACCGCCCAAAGCATAAAAAACACCATAACCGGAGAAAATACTACAAAGACTATCGCAACAGGAAAATTTTGAAACGAGAAATAGCCATTAAAAAACGCTTTTTCTTTTCTTATTTCTGAGATTTTTTGATTATTATCGGTTATTTTTTTAGCGATAAAAAAGGAAACAAGCGGCATAATGATAATAAAAATCAATACAAAAAAAAGAAAAAATCCTAGATAGCCGTCAGGAATAGTAACCATTTTAAAGTCGCTCTATAATAATCTTTATAATATTTTTTTGAATAACCGTTATTTTCTCAAACCAGAAAAACTTTCTTGAGAAATTGGCAATTTTTTGACAATTCTAATTGGCACTTCATATTCAACTGCAATATCATCATTATCAAATTCAACCACCAAGACAGTATCAGCATAAAACAATGACTGTCTAGCTTCTGGGTGAATGTAATCAAGCATAATAGTAAGTCCGTTATTGCGGTACAGCAAAGCGTGTTCGCCGCCGTCATAAACGATTTTAGGCTCTTCTGGCAGCCCTTTTCTTGCTTTAATTGAGATTAACAAATCACCAGAAGAATTTTGCAATATATCATAGAGTTCTTCTTGTTCTGGTTTTACTTGTTTCTCTAACATAAGAAACTCCTATTTTCGTTGATTAAACTTAATTTAGCACTTTAATTCTAAATTAAAACAATATAAAGATAAAAAATAACTTTTCATATCATTTTTATAAAACTTAGACTACAAGACTGCAATAATGAAAATTTTTAATAAGATAAAAGAATATAAAAAAACCAATAATCTTGTTTTGGCAATTGGCAATTTTGATGGCGTTCACCTTGGGCATCAAGCCATTCTTGAACAAGCTAAAAACATTGCCAAAGAAAAAAACTACCGTTTTGGGGTTATGACTTTTGAACCGCACCCCAAAACATACTTTAACCCTGATTTGAAAAATTTTCGTTTAACACCAATAAACATAAAAAAAAGACTGCTAACAGAATTTGAAATTGAAGAACTTTATGTTATTGATTTCAATCATAGTTTTTCCCAAACAGAGCCTGAAGATTTCATCAAAACTTGGGTTAAAGACAAGTTAAACGTTAAGCATATTGTTGTCGGGTATGATTTTGTTTTTGGAAAAAATGGCAAGGGAAACGCAGAAACTCTTCGCCAAATGTCCTCAAAATATGATTTTGATGTAACTATTGTTTCTCAAATTTCCAATCAAGACGGGCTAAATTATTCATCAACAGCAGTTAGGAATGCTTTATTTGAAGGCTTTCCTCTAAAAGCCGCTTCAATCTTGGGACGTTTTTTTGAGCTAAACGGAAGAATCCAGCTTGGAAGACAAACAGGAGCCAAGTTAGGGTTCCCAACTGCCAACACTGCTATCGGTAATTTCTTCAAGCCGAAAGAAGGAATTTATGCTGTTTTTGCCGATATAATATTAGATGGTAAACATAAAATCTTAAAAGGTGTAACAAACATCGGTGGCAGTCCAACTTTTGACATTAATAATTATTTAGTGGAAACGCACCTTCTTAATTTTTCTGGTGATATTTATAAAAAAAATCTCACAATTTATTTAGTTGACTATATAAGAGATTCTATAAAATTTAATAGTGTTGACGATTTAATAAAAGAAATAACGCTTGATACAATCAAAGCTCAGGATATTCTTTTAAAATATGAAAAGAGTGATCTTCTAAAAAAATATAACAATTAAAATATTAGGATATGTTTTGCAGAAAAAATTTTTAGTCTTATCGATAGCTGTATTTTTAGATCAAATCTCAAAATGGTGGTTTATGAACCTTCTATCAGAACCGCCACACTTTATTAGAGTAATGCCGTTATTCAATTTAACCGCAGCTTGGAATAAAGGCGTAAGTTTTTCGATGTTTACTAGCGATAATGTTTATGCTCCCTATATCCTTACTTTGGTTGCGATAGCCATTGTAGCTTTTATTTTAAGATGGCATTTAACCGAAGCTAACAAATACAACAAGATAGCTTTAGAGCTTATTGCTGGCGGGGCTATCGGAAATATTATTGATAGAATCAGATTTGGTGCTGTTTTTGATTTCTTAGACTTTTATATTGGAAAACATCATTGGCCAGCATTTAATGTTGCCGATAGTGCAATAACTATTGGCGCCGCAATTCTTATTATGGTAACATTTTTTGAAAAAAAAGTTATAAAGGGTTAAATCACTATGTCAAAACGTTTAACTGTTGTTATGATTGTTGTTTGTTTTGCTGTCAGTTCTTGCAGCAACAAAGCAAAACAAGCTTTGGGTTTAAGCAGAAAAGCTCCTGATGAATTTACGGTTATATCAAGGGCTCCTCTTACTATTCCTCCTGTTTTTAATATGCGTCCGCCTAAACCAGGTGAAACCAGACCTCAAGAAGGAACAGCTTTAGATGCTGCTAAAACAGCATTAATAACAAATGGAGAAACAGCGCAAGGCAACACTAACTCTGGCAACGCAGTTTCTATGAATGACTCAAATCTTTTGTTCCCAATCAAACAAAATTCTGCAATGGAGTTTTCATCTGGAGAAAAAGCGCTATTAACCAAAGCCAATGCAGAAGATTCTCAACAAGATATTCGCAAAGTAATTGACCAAGAAAACAGCTCTTTAATCAAAGAAAGCAAACAATTTGTTGATAAAATTGTTTTTTGGAAAGAAACCGAAGACCCAACGGCTATAGAAGTCGACCCTACGCTTGAAGAAAAAAGAATCCAAGAAAATGCAGCCTTAGGTAAAACGGTTACAGAAGGAGAAACGCCTGTTATCGAAAAACGGCGCAAGGGTATTTTTGAAAAATAACTTATTTCTGGTAATACACTGTAAAAATGGCAACGAATTATAAAAAAAGTATTTTTATTAAAATATTATTTTTAACTTTATGGGGGCTTGTTTCTTTCAGCTCTGGGGCTTTAGCTGAAATTTATGTAAAGGGAGAAACTTTCGTTTTAGACAACGGCTTAACTGTTGCCGTAATACCACAAAAAAGAGCTCCAATCATTAATCATATGATATGGTATAACGTCGGTTCTAACGATGAAATATCAGGAAAATCAGGACTCGCCCATTTTAACGAGCATTTAATGTTCAGGGGTTCGCAAAAAATTCCTGATGGCGATTTTTCCAAAATTATAGCTTTAAACGGCGGCGAAGATAATGCCTTTACTTACCGCAACTATACCGCCTATCACCAAACTATTGCCTCTAACCGTTTGGATTTAGTTATGGCAATGGAAGCTGACCGTATGGAAGCTTTAAACCTTTCTCAAGATGTTTTTGATGCTGAACATAAGGTTATTATTGAAGAGCGTTTGACTAGGTATGAAAACAATCCTTCGGCTCTCCTTAATGAACGTATGATGGCGGCCTTATGGTATAACAATAACCTTGGGATATCGGTTATTGGCACTATGGAAGATATAAAAAATCTAGAGTTAAACGATGTTAATAACTTTCATCAAACGTGGTATGCCCCAAACAATGCTTATGTTGTAATCGCGGGAGATGTTGATTTAGAAGAGGCTAAAAAACTTGCCATAAAAAACTATGGTTCATTAAAACCCAAAGTACTTCCAAAGAAAAAAAACTATCCTATGCCTCCAAGTAACCTAGATATAAAAATAACTCTGCCTCATAGTTTAGTTTTACAAAAATCGCTATTAAAGTATTACGCTGTACCGCCAGAGACAAAAGATAATGAAACGTTTATCTTATCTTTAGATTTATTATCAGAAATTTTAGGAAACCCTTCGGTTGGAAAACTTTATCGCAATCTTGTCGAAAATAATAAAAAAGCAACCGCTGTTGGCTGCTCATACAGTTTTATGACAAACTATCCTTCAGTTTTCAGTTTCTACGGCTATCCAAGAGATAACAAAGACAGCCTTTCGCAGCTAGGAAAAGATATTGAAAATGAAATAAAAAATATTGCAAGCGGCAATTTAACTGAACAAGATGTTAACCTAGCTCAAGAACGAATTATCGCTAATATGGTCTATTTAGAAGATTCACCCAATACATTAGCAAATCTTGTGGGTGAAATGCTCGTTTCTGGAAGAAAGCTTGATGACATTAATAAATATCCTGATAAAATAAAAAAAATAACCGCTCAAGATATAATAGACGCAGCTTCCTTCTTAACAAATAAAACAGCAAAAATTACAGGTTACTTAATTCCTCTCGAGAAAACAGATGACAAACAAAACTAAAACACAAAAGATTACTTTCATTGCAACATTGGCTGTTTTTGTTTTGGCAATTGGTACCTTCGCAGCCACCTTGAGTTCAAAAAACTTTTTTTCCAATTGGCGCCCCAAAACTAACGCTGTTTTCAGTACCAAAGTTCAAAATGTTGTTTCTAAAGAAGGCATTACATCGTGGCTGATTGAAGATAACACAACCCCAGTTGTAGCATTATATGTTTTGTTTAAAGGCGGCGAAGGCAGTGACCCTGATGATAAAAACGGCCTGTCGACAATGGTCTCTTCCCTGCTCACCGAAGGTGCGGGCGATTTAGATGCTGAAAGTTTCAATGACATTTTAGAACAAAAAGCCATCAAACTTTCTTTCGATAGCGATTTAAGAAGTTTTTCTGCCTGTTTTCAAGCTCCACAAACTGAAATTGAAACCGCTTTTAAAATGCTGTCTATGGCTCTTATCAAACCTCATTTTGATTTAGAACCAATTAACCGCAACAAAAATATCATTAAAACATATCTTAATAAAAGAATGGAAAATCCTAGTTATATGGCTTTTTGGGAATGGCGGAAAAAAGCTTTCCCTAATCACCCTTACGCTAGACAATCTCCTGCCGACATCAACAGCATTGAAAACATCACACAAAAAGATTTAAAAGATTACATCAAAACAAGATTTGCTAAAGATAATATTTTTATTGGAGCAGCTGGCGCGATAACCGCAGATGAATTATCACAGTTTGTTGATAAATATTTAAAAAATCTTCCCGAAAAATCCAGCTTTGCGGTTCCTGAAAAAGCTGTAATTGCAAATTTCGAAAGTCCTATAGTTATTAATATGCCTGTTCCTCAAAGTTTTGCTGTCTTTGGCAATACTGGAATTGAGCGAAAAGACAAAGATTTCTATGCGGCTTATCTTATGAATCATATTTTAGGCGGAGGAAGCTTTTCTTCAAGACTTATGGAAGAAGTGCGAAGCAAACAAGGTTTGGCATATTCGGTTGAAACAAACTTAATTACCTCAGAATATATGCCTCTTTTAAATGGCAATGTTGCAACCTCTAACAAAGATTTTGCCAAATCAATGGCAACCATAACCAACGAATGGGAAAAAATGCAAAAAGACGGCGTCTCTGAGCAAGAACTGAAAGATGCTAAAGACTTTTTACTCGCATCTTTTCCTCTCAGGTTTAATTCTTCTCTATCTATTGCTGCAATGCTGGCATCTATGCAATTTGAAGATTTAGGAATAGATTTCTTAAATTTAAGAAACTCTTATATTGAAGCGGTAACAAGAAACGATGTAAACCTAATTGCAAAACGAATACTTGCCAACAAGCCCTTATTTGTTGTAGCAGGCAATCCTATTTTAGAAACAGAAAAAGGTGAATAATGTTTAGTAAAAATCCAAGTTATCATAAATTACAAAACCACTATAGCGAGATTTCTAAAGAACATATGAAAAATATGTTTAAAAAAGATCCCAAACGTTTTGAAAAATATTCTATAAAACTAGATAACTTCTTAGTTGATTATTCTAAAAACATTATTGATGACATAACTATGTATCTTTTGCTTGAAGCTGCCGAAAAAGCCGAGCTTAAAACAGCTATTGATGCGATGTTCAGCGGTGAAAAAATCAATACGACAGAAAATAGAGCGGTTCTTCACACTGCGCTTAGAAATCGCTCCAACAATCCTGTTTTGGTCGACGGCGAAGATGTAATGCCGAAAGTTAACGCAGTTCTTAAAAAAATGCGCTCTTTTTCTGAAAGCGTTAGATCTGGAGAATGGAAAGGTGCCACAGGTAAAGCTATTACCGACGTCGTAAATATCGGCATTGGCGGGTCGGATTTAGGACCTGTTATGGTGGTAGAGGCGTTAAAAAAATATCAATCGCCCAATTTAAATGTTCACTTTGTTTCAAATGTTGACGGCACGCATATTGCCGAAACGGTTAAAAACCTCAATCCTGAAACTTCGCTTTTTATTATTGCATCAAAGACTTTCACAACGCAAGAAACGTTGACGAATGCTTTAACTGCCCGCAACTGGCTTACATCAAAACTAGGGGATGATGCCGTAGCTAAACATTTTGTAGCGCTTTCAACTAATACTGAAAAAGTAAAAGAATTTGGAATAGACACCAACAATATGTTCGAATTCTGGGACTGGGTAGGAGGTCGTTATTCCCTATGGTCAGCAATCGGGCTTTCTATAGCTCTGGCTGTTGGAATGGATAATTTCGAAAAACTTTTAGAAGGTGCCTTTAAAATGGATCAACATTTTAAAAATTCGCCTTTAAACGAAAACATTCCTGTTATTCTTGGCTTGCTTGGCATTTGGTATGCCGACTTTTTTAATGCCGAAAGTTATGCCGTTTTACCTTACGATCAATATTTACATAGACTTCCCGCATATCTCCAACAAGCAGATATGGAAAGCAATGGCAAAACAATCACCAAAGATGGTGAAAAAGTAAACTATCCGACTGGTCCAATCTTATTTGGAGAACCTGGAACTAACGGTCAACACTCTTTTTATCAGTTAATTCATCAAGGAATGCATATCATTCCTTGCGATTTTATTGCGCCTTGTATCTCACACAATGAAAGCGGCGAACATCACGAAATTCTTCTTTCTAATGTTTTTGCCCAATCTGAAGCCTTGATGAAAGGTAAGACAACCGAAGAAGCCAAAGAAGAACTAAAAAAACAAGGGCTAAAAGATGACGAGCTTGAAAAACTTGCTTTGCACAAGACCTTTTCAGGCAACCGCCCTTCTAACACTATTTTAGTTAAAAAATTTGATCCTGAAACCCTTGGTATGTTAATCGCAATGTATGAACATAAAATCTTTGTTCAAGGGGTTATCTGGGGGCTTAACTCCTATGACCAATGGGGGGTTGAGTTAGGAAAGCAGTTAGCTAAAGCTATTTTGCCTGAAATAAAAACAGGAAAAATCGGGGAACACGATGCCTCAACCGTTAATCTCATTGAATATACAAGGAGTTTGCGCAGCTAGTGCCTATAAGAATTTTATCTCAAAATCTTATCAATCAGATAGCCGCAGGAGAAGTTGTTGAACGCCCGCATTCTGTAGTCAAAGAGCTTGTTGAAAATGCCCTTGATGCTGGCGCTAAAAGAATAGATATTTCTTTAGCTGATGGCGGTAAATCTCTGATTACGATTGATGATGACGGGATAGGTATGGCAGCCGAAGAGCTGTTTTTAGCCGTTGAAAGGCACGCAACCTCTAAACTTGATGATGAAAATCTTTTTGCGATAAAAACCTTAGGCTTCAGAGGTGAAGCCCTGCCCTCAATCGGCTCTGTGGCACGGCTGGAAATAACCACCCGCAGTCAATCATCAGACAATGGTTATAAGATAAGTGTTGAAGGCGGACTTAAAAGCGATGTCAGTCCTGCTTCACGCAATAAAGGGACAAGAGTTGAAGTTCGAGACTTATTTTATGCAACTCCTGCAAGATTAAAATTTTTAAAAACAAGCCAGACCGAAACCAGATATACCGTTGAGATTGTCAACAGCCTTGCTTTAGCCCAACCTACGGTTTCTTTTTCTTTAAGTGATGAGAAACGTAAAAAAATTAATTTGCCCGCTCAAAAAGATTATTCTCTTCAATCCATTGCCACAAGAGCTGCCGAAATTATAGGATCTGACTTTGCAACCAATTCTGTCCCTGTGAACTCAGAAGGTGAAACAATAAGCATCAGAGGCTATTGCTCGCTTCCAACCTTTACAGCCAGCAGTCCACAAAATCAATTCATCTTCGTTAATAACCGAGCCGTAAAAGACAAAATATTAACGTCTGCTCTCAGAGCCGCCTATCAGGATCTTGCTCCCCACGGACGCTATCCTCAAGTAGTGATTTTTATTGATGTGGCACCTTCTGAAGTTGATGTTAATGTTCACCCTGCCAAAACTGAAGTAAGATTCAGAGATGCGGGAAGCATTAGAGGCGCCTTAATTGCATCAATACGTGCCTCTTTAAGCGAAGCGGGGCATAAAACATCTTCGGCTTTCACTATTCCACAAAGAAATTCTAGCTTCTCTTATCAATCTCAGCCGCAAAATAGGAATCTTACTCAAAACTATTTGGGCAATTCTTATAATAGCTATGAGAAAAAACCGAATAACCAATCAAGTTTTAACTACTTCGAAAAAGCAAGAGAAGCACAAGCCCCGCTTGAAAATAATAATCAATCATTCCAACTTGATGAAAACTCTTATCTTAATTCTGAATATGGAAATAAGGAACAAACAAGGGAATATGAAGGCTTAAATCCAGAATATGACCTGCCTTTAGGCTGTGCGATATGTCAAATTGCCAATACGTATATTGTTGCTAAAAACGCCAATGGAATTGTAGTAATTGACCAGCACGCTGCCCACGAAAGACTTGTATTTGAAAAAATCAAAGCCAATCTTTTAACAAACACTCCTTCAAGCCAGCAATTACTGCTTCCTGAAGTTGTCGAAATGGAAAGTTCTTTATGTGAGATTCTTTGCAGCAAAAGCGAAAACCTTGCAAAAATAGGACTAGTTTTGGAAAGCTTTGGCGATGATGCAGTAATAGTTAGAGCAACCCCTTCTATTTTAAAAAAATGTGATTTAAAAAGCCTTATCATTGATTTAGCAAACGAATTTTCTGAATGGGATAAAAGTTTTACAATCGAAGATAAACTTTCTAATATTTGTGCGACATTTGCCTGCCACTCATCAATAAGAGCAGGACGCAAGCTTAATATTGAAGAAATGAATGCCCTTCTAAGACAAATGGAAAGCACGCCTTTTTCTGCTCAATGCGGACACGGTCGTCCTACAAGTATTGAACTTGGAATCAAGGAATTAGAAAAATTATTTGGAAGAACGTAGCAATAAAAATTATCTTTTAAAAACTAAAACACCACACTTGATACCAAACAATTAAATTAGAACAAAAAATGCATCAAAAACAAGACACTTTCAGTATTCAAACAAAAGGCTTAGGCTTTTTAGACATCACCAAAGATATTAGAAATTGGGTAAGACAAAGCGGAATAAAAAGCGGGATTTTAACCTTATTTGTAAAACATACTTCGGCAGGAATTACCATTCAAGAAAACTACGATCCTGACGTTATGATGGATTTGAATAGCTTTTTTGAAAAAATATCGCCTCAAGATGCATCTCTTTACCGCCACTATATGGAAGGGGCTGATGATATGCCTGCCCATATCCGCTCATCTTTGGTGGGCGTTTCTCTAAATATTCCAGTGTGTAATGGCGATTTATGTACAGGAACTTGGCAAGGAATATATCTTTGCGAATTTAGAAAAGACCCTCATATCCGAAACGTCGTTCTTCATCTTATCGGCGAATGATTTATCAATTTAAGAAGGCATATCTTAAGCTGCAATAAACATTCTTTATATATAACCAAAATATAATCTTAATTTTTAAAACCATATAAAACAAGGGCAGAGATTACTCCCCGCCCTTACTTTAAGATTTTAAGCACTATAGTTAAAACATTATGGCATAAACTCTGAGGGTTCAAAACCTTCAGTGTCATTGCTTTCTTCCGAAAATTCTTCCGTATTATCTCTATTAATTTCTACCTGCATAGGAACTTCTGTTTCAGGCTCAGCTTCATTAACCATAGGTTCTGCATTTTCATCAGGCAAAACAAGCAAACTGTTTTCACCGCCAGACTTTCCTTGTTCAATCATACTAGCGGCTTTAGCCTTAACCGCTGCCCGCTTACTGCTGACAGAAGCATAAGCTCCAAAATAAATTAAAACGACAACAAAAGCCATTGCTACCAAAAACACTTTCCACAAAAGGTCATCTTGTTTTGTTTTCTTAGCCGTAATTTCTGCAATTTCATCTTCGGTAGATGCTGGATTATTTTTATCCAAAACAACCATTACTTTGTCTGCTTTAGAATTACACCAATATGCCCAAAAGATATTAAATAAACCAAAGGTAATAATGAGAATTAAACAATGTTCAAAGAAACTTCCAAAAGCTCTCTTCTTTAGAAGAACAGATGCATCATTTTTTTTCTTAATCCGGTATTTTTTAGAAGTGAGACTTTCTATAACTTTTTTATAGTCAGCTTCCGTGTTTAAAGAAATTGTTTTAATATTTTCAGCCATGGAGATAAAACCCTTTATAGGAAAAATAAAATAAGATATTTTTAGATTATAAAAACAAACATTAAGCGTCAAATAAAATACAAAATATTTACAATATTAATTCATAAATTATAAAAACTTATAAAAAATCAAATGTTCAAAAAATTACTTATTTTTACAGCCTTAATTTTTTTAACCTTTTCGAGCTATGCTTTTGCTCAAAACCGTCCTTTATTAAATTTTATAAAAAATAAACTTGCTGCCAAAAATTCTTCGAACATTGAAAAAATCGCTCAAAACAAACACCGCATTGTTATAAATGGAATTAAAAGAAGCTATTATCTGTTTACACCATCTAATTATAGCTCTCAAAAAATATATCCTGTAATCTTTGCTTTTCACGGTGGCGGCGGAAACGCTTATAACATCTTAAATATGACGAATTTTAAAAGTTATATTGATGATTATGATTTTATCCTAATTGCACCTAATGGTTCAGGAAATAATTCTAATGAAATGCTTTTAACTTGGAATGCTGGGAACTGCTGTGGTTATGCATTAGAACAATCTGTAAATGAAGCCGATTTCATTAATGCTATTATCGAGCAAAGCGCCAAAGATTACAGCATAAATCGCAATCAAATCTTTTTAACTGGAATGTCTAATGGCGCAATGCTAAGCCACCGCCTTGCCTGCGAGCTATCTGATAAGATAGCGGGAATAGCAACTGTATCTGGCGCTATGAATTTCGAGCAATGCTCTCCATCAAAACCAATAAAAGCCATTATTTTTAATGGCAAAAAAGATGAACATGTCCGTTATGACGGGGGCGTTCCATCAAAAAATATGGATAAAAGAAATCCCAGAATAGACAATCCTGTATTTTATGCCGTTAATTTTTGGGTCAATAATAATCATTGTTCTCCCAAGCCACACCAAGAAACGTTTGGAAATATCATAATTGATAAATACTTAGATTGTAATGACAACCAAGATGTTACTCTTTATACTATTGTTGATGGAAAACACGCCTGGCCTGGCGGCGAGAAAGGTTCTTTCTTAGGTGATGAACCAACCAATGAAATAAACGCAACCCAGATTATTCTAAACAGTTTTATACCTAAACAATAAAAATATTTTAAGGATAACAAAAATGGATTATCAAATTGTTCCTCTTGAAGAAAAGCATATCAAAGAATTTAACGCTGCAGTTGGAGTTGTCGCTAGAGAAAAAAAATATTTGATTTTTATTGATACTCCAACAATTGAAAGCACTAAAGCCTTTGTTAAAGAAAGCATAAAACAAGACTTTCCTCATTTTGTAGTTATCGTTGATAACAAACTTGTTGGCTGGTGTGACATTTGCTTATCTAATAAAGGCGGCGATAATCACGTCGGAGTTTTAGGGATTGGCTTGCTTCCTGATTTCAGAAGTCAAGGAATTGGTGAAAAACTTATGAGAAAAACCATTGAAAAAGGCAAAGAAAAAGGACTTACTCGAATCGAACTTGGAGTCAGAGAAGGAAATGAAAGAGCTTTCAAACTCTATAAAAAGTTAGGATTTGAAATTGAAGGGGTTGCAAGGAACTCAATATTAATTGACGGCAAATATGAAAACACAATCAAAATGGCTCTTCTTTTTTAATTTTTCAAGTACTTAAAGATTATAGAATTAAAGAAATACTGGTTTCAATATTGTTAAAATAGTATTACAATGCACACGTATTTGTTGCAAAACCGCAACAAATGTGATAAATTATTCTAATAACTTTAATGATAAATAATAATAACAATAATTAGAGGACAAAAAAATGCCTGTACTTTGGAGAAATGACTTAAGTGTTGGCTGCAAAGATATTGATAACGACCATAAAAATTGGCTTAATGTAGTCAATGTTGTATCAATGGGAGTTGATTCTGGAGATGTTAAGTTAGTAAAAAAAGCTATGGATGATGCTGTTGAATATTCTAGGCAGCATTTTTATCGTGAAGAAAAACTAATGAAAAACATCAGTTACCCGTATTATGAAGAACACTTTGAAATTCATTCAACTTTTATTGAAAAAATAAATGATTTTCAAACAGATATGAATATGAATATGGATTATCACCCTGAAGAAGCTATGAAAATAGGTAAAAAGTTCGCAACTTTTACTAGGAACTGGCTTTTGAGTCACATAAAAAATGAAGACAGCAAAATCAGTCCTTTCATTAATAACAAATGTGATAATCTCGATTAAGAATTAATTTACCTGAACCTTAATTTAAGATTTTAAAACTATCTCATTATTCAAGATGCATAATGATATCAAATATGCTTTAGTTATTTGTTTTAATAAAACAACAAGAAAGCATCAAGTATATAAATTTAAACATAAAACATAATTTAATAAAAGCTGCACGCTTGTATTTGAGATAATTATTCTTGCTTGGTTATATTTCGACTATCGCAATATATTTTATAAAGACCTTTTAAAGTTATATCTGCGTCATATACATCAAAAACCGTTGTTTCCTCGATAAAAATTGGAGCAAGACCGCCCGTTGCAACAACACGTAAATCATGCCCATATTCTTTAATAATCTTGGCAACCAGCCCCTCAACCAAACTTAAATATCCCCAAAAGATACCCGAAGTCATGGCTTCCACAGTGTCTCTGCCAATCACCTTTTTGGGTTTTTTCACTTCAATATGAGGAAGGAGTGCGGTTCTTTCATAAAGCGCCTCAAGTGAAATATTAATTCCTGCCATAAAGCTGCTTCCAATAAAATTACCCTCACCGTCAAGTACATCAAATGTTGTTGCGGTTCCAAAGTCAATAACAATCAAATTCCCGCCATATTTAGCATAAGCCCCAGTTAAGTTGCATATTAAATCTGCTCCGACTTCTGACGGATTTCCAACTTTTTCTAAACATTTGACAACCGTTTCTTCCTGCCCAACGACAAGAGGCTTAACTCCCAAACAATGCGAACAAAAATTTATTATTTCAAAATTTTTGTTAGGCACAACCGAAGATATTATAACGCCATTAATATCTTTAACTCCAAGTTCTCCCTTTTTCAGGTTTTCATCTAACCACAAGGAATATTCATCAAGATTTTTGCTTACAGCTGTATCTAAACGCCACTTATGTTTAATGATGCCACTGTCATCTATTACCGCAAAAACCATACTGGTATTGCCAATATCTATTGCAAAAAGCATATCATTATGTCCTAAAATCAACTAAGGCGTTTTTTTAGTTCTTTCGTTGAAACGCCCGTTTCCATTTCAAAAAATTCAATCTTTTCCAAGTGCTTATTTAACTTCTCATCAGGAAGCTTAGTTTGAATACGAGCAACCGTTCCTTCTGGAACTTTTGAAGCATCTATCGTTTTAAAAAGATTTTTATCAATTTTTATCAAAGAGTTTTTATTGGGAGAAACCATCTCACATTCTTTGTCATTAACGGCATCGATAAGTTTATCCAAAACTACTTGATGATTGCCCATACCATTGGGCATAACAAACTCAATAACATCGTTTGGTCTTAGTGTATTTTTAACCTCAAACACAATTTGACTATCGCTGTTTTCTTTAATCATTCCCGCAAACAGCCACTCACCTAAAGGTGATGTTACGTTATAATCGTGAGCCAGATGCGTTGGTATTCCTCGATGGAACCCTAAACTGTAACCTCTGGTTTGAACGGTATAAAGCTCTTTCATAAAAGGAATAGGCGAAAAGTCTTCGGGATTATTAAAATAGCTGTCTATTGCTAAGCGATAAGCTTTTGCGGTAACCGCTACATAATAAGCACTCTTATTTCTTCCTTCTATTTTCAAGGAATCAAGATTAGCCGATAAAACCTCATCTAAGACAGGAAGCAGACATAAATCTTTAGCGTTAAAAAGAAAACTGCCATTTTCGTTTTCTTCAACTTCCAAAAACTCTCCTGGTCTGAATTCCTCTTCTACTAAGAAATTAAATAAATCCCTATTCTTATCATTTATTGGTATTTCTTCAATACTGCCATCTTTAAGTTTTAAATGCAGCTTATAATTCCAGCGGCAGGAATGAGAACATATTCCTTTATTAGCGGAACGATTGGTTAAATAAGATGATATTAAACATCTTCCCGAATGGCTCATACACATTGCGCCGTGAACAAACGCCTCCAACCTAACATCAGGGCATTTTTCTCTTATGGTTTTAATTTCATTAATCGAAAGCTCTCGGGCAAGAATACAAAGACTTGCGCCTCTTTTCTGCCACGATTTAACGGTTAAATATGATGCTATATTAGCCTGTGTCGAAATATGCTTAGGAACATTAGGAGCAAGATCCATTGCCAAATCAAAAACCCCGTTATCCGAAATGATAAAGCCGTCAGGATTAAGAGTAGCTAACTTAGGAATAGCAACTGCCAGCTTTTCAATATCATCATTGCGGGAAACAACGTTTAAGTTAAGATAAACTTTTTTCCCTAAACTATGAGCAAATTTTATTCCTTCACTAAGTTCATCAGCTTCAAATTTAGCCTGAGAACGCAAAGAAAAAGCGGAAGAACCTGCATAGATAGCATCTGCGCCATATAAAAATGCGGTCTTCATTTTTAAATAATCGCCAGCTGGCAACAATAATTCTGGTTTTTTTATCTTCATTTTTCTTACTTTAAAGATTGTAAATGTTGTTTTAGTTATAATACTATATCAATAAAAATAGAAAGGTTTTTATATAATGAATTTAGTTTTTATCGCCATTGTTTTTTCCGCATTTACCGTAACCGCTGTTAAGCAATTTTTATGGATACCATCTGGCTCAGAGCAATCTCCGATGGATATTCTAGGACTGGAAATGATAAATACCGCAGGTTCCGCCGTTACCTTGGCTATAGGACTAATCGGTGTTATGTCATTATTCTTAGGAATGATGAAAATTGCCGAAGAAGGAGGTTTATTAAAGATTATTGCAAAACTTCTAAGACCTTTGATGATAAAACTTTTTCCTGAAGTCCCATCTAATCACCCCGCAATGGGAGCAATGATTATGAACATTTCGGCAAACGTTTTAGGGCTAGGAAATGCGGCCACCCCCTTTGGCATAAAAGCTATGCAGGAACTTGATAAGCTCAATCCCGAAAAAGGAACAGCAACGAATGCTATGGCGCTGTTTCTTGCTATAAACACCTCAAGTGTAACTCTGCTGCCAACGGGTATTATTGCCCTTAGAGCTGCCGCAGGATCTCACAACCCTGCCGCAATCGTTCCAACCACTCTTTTTGCCACCATCTGCTCAACGGCTATCGCTATTATTACGGCGAAACTTTTAGAAAAGAAAAGTAAAAAAAGCTTTGCGACAAACGATGCTAAAAATGTTGCGGCTTTAGATGACGCCAATTTAAAAAATAACGATGAAAATGATGCTTATCCCTTTTGGGTATCAAGCCTGACGATAATAATTATGATGGCATTGGTGCCTTTAACGGTTATTTATGGCAATCACATTGCGCCTTGGATTGTCCCCAGCATTATGGTTTTACTTATGACTTTTGGACTGTGCAAGGGGGTTAAAATTTATGAAACTTTTGTTGAAGGGGCTAAAGACGGCTTTAATGTTGCCTTAAAAATTATCCCATACCTTGTTGTTATATTAGTTGCGATTGCAATGTTTAGAGTCAGCGGCGCTTTAGATGCTTTAATTATTCCTCTTGGAAAAATAACCGAACCTTTAGGACTGCCTGCCGAAGCTTTGCCTATGGCTCTAATGCGCCCGTTATCTGGTTCTGGAGCCTATGGAATTGTCGCAGATATTTTAAACAATCCGCAAATAGGTCCTGACAGCTATGTTGGATATTTAGTCAGTACTTTTCAGGGATCAACAGAAACAACCTTTTATGTGCTTGCTCTTTATTTTGGCTCAGTTCAAATCAAAAGAGTCCGCCACGCACTAGCCGCCGCCTTATGTGCTGATTTAGCTGGTGTTATTGCCGCAACGGCTGCTTGCTATTTTCTTTTTGGATATTTAATAAAATAAATCAATTTTGAAGAAAGGTATAATGACAGATATTAAACAGCGTTTTGAAACTCTTTATGGAGAAGATATTTCTCCAAAAATTGTTTCCCAATATGAAAATTTGATTGCAAAATATCAAAACCTAATTGGTCAGAGCAAAGAAATAAAACCCAAGTGGAATGAAAAAGATATTATTCTTATAACCTATGCCGATATGGTTAACAATACTGGAGAAAAAACTTTAAAAACTCTCCATAATTGGTTGAAAAACCGCCTTAATGACACAACAAATATCGTCCATTTCCTTCCCTTCTTTCCATCTACTTCAGATGGTGGTTTTGCGGTAAGTGATTATAAAACAATTAATCCTGAGTTTGGAAACTGGGAAGATGTTGCCAATATCAAAAGTGATTTTGACTTAATGTTCGATTTTGTAATCAACCACTGTTCGGCATCACATTTCTGGTTTAAAGAATATCTAAAATCTAATTCTCCCTACACTGAATATTTCATTGAAGCATCACCTGACGATGAACGGCTAAAAAAAGTAACAAGAGCAAGAAGCCACCCTCTGTTAACCCCTTTTATGACGGCTAACGGTGAAAAATTTTTATGGACAACTTTTAGCACTGACCAAATAGATGTTAACTTTAAAAATCCAGATGTCCTGTTAGCTTATCTTGATATTCTATTATTTTATGTCTCAAAAGGTATGCGCATTGTTAGATTAGATGCCCTGCACTGCTGTTATAAGGAGCTGGGAACAAGTTGTATGAGCTTGCCTCAGACGCACGAAGTCTGCAAAATACTTCGTGATACGGTTCATAAAGTCGCACCTAGTGTCATTGTTCTAACGGAAACTAATCTGCCTCACGAAGAAAACATCAGTTACTTTGGAAATGGCGATGAAGCTGAAATGGTTTATCAATTTGCTCTGCCGCCGCTTATTCTTTATGCTCTGACTTTTGAGGACGCTAGTCTGCTTAGTCTATGGGCAAAAGGTCTTGATAAAATTCCCCAAGACTGCACCTTCTTAAACTTTACCGCTTCTCACGATGGAATAGGCGTTCGGGCATTAGAAAAGCTAGCACCGCCTGATAAGTTTAAAGAACTTATATCTGTTATGGAAGCCAAAGGCGCTAAAATTAATACAAGACAACAACAAGATGGTTCCCATACCCCTTATGAAATATGTACGACCTATTTTGATGCTTTTAGTGAAGATAAAAACAACGTAACTTCCAAACAAATTAAAAAATTCTTATGCTCGCAGTGTATTCCATTAAGTCTTGCTGGAATTCCCGCTTTTTATTTTCATAGTTTTACAAGCTGCAGCAACAATTATGAAGGCTTATCAAAAACCAATCATAATCGAGACTTAAACCGTTATAAATGGCAGCTCAACGAACTAGACAATCACCTAAACAGCGGCTATGGAAAACAAATTTTTGAAACTTTAAAAAATCTTATCATTCTAAGAAAACAAACCCCAGAGTTTCACCCTGATGCAAAAATGGAAATTGTCGATTTAGATAAAAGCCTTTTTATAGTGAAACGAGAAAATTCGGCAGGGCAAAAAATTATAGCCATTCACAATGTTTCTGAAAAAACCATCAACTTTAATCTTGCCAAAATAGATGCGAAAGTAGTAAGCATTATTAATCCTTTGAACAATCAAAAAATTGACCCTTCAAACAGCATTCTTACGCTTAACGATTTTGATGTTTACTGGATAAAGATTTCTTAATTTTTCTTTTTTTTAACGGTGATCTCTAGTGCAGCTAACTAAAAAGCAGAAAGCCGAGTTGTGGCTGGTTCTTACTACCTTAATTTGGGGTGGAACATTTGCTATCATTCAAGTCGGATTGAATGATGCTAGCCCTTTTTTATTTTTATCAATAAGGTTTTTTATTTGCTTTTTAGTCTTAACGATATTCTTTCCTAAGATTTACAAAGATATCGACAAAGCCCTGCTGAAAAAAGGCATCATCTTAGGAATTTTGATGTTTGGCGGCTACGGATTACAATTTCTTGGTCTGAAATATACAACTGTTGCCAAGTCTAGTTTGATAACCTACAGCTTTGTTTTACTGATTCCCTTCCTGCAATATTTCGTAAGAAAAAGAATGCCTCATATTGGCAATATAATTGGACTTATTATTGTAAGTGTTGGAATGATAATTCTTAATAATCCTGGACATACCACTTTTAATATTGGAGATTTAGTTACCTTTGGCAGCGCTTTTGTTTATGCCTTTTATGTCATAGGTTTAGATGCGATTAACTCCAACAAAACCCTTTTGCTGACTTCTATTCAATTTCTTGTAACAGCCGTACTTGGAATAATTTCGTCATTTTATTTTGAAGATGCTTATCTCAACCCAACAACCGATTTAGCTTTATGCCTATTCTTCTTAAGCATTCCTGCTGGCGTTATTGCGTTGTTCCTTCAAACCAATTTTCAAAAAGAAACCAGCCCAGTTAAAGCTTGCATAATTTATGCCCTAGAACCAGTTTTCGCCATTATTTTAGGCTTTGTAATGCTCCATCAAACACTAAGCTCTTCAGAAACCATAGGTGTTGCAATTATCTTATCTGGGGTACTTATTTCTGAAGCTTGGGGCTTTGTCCAAACAAAGTTTTTTACTAAAACAATCAAGTCTTAAAAATTCGCTCTAATACTCTTAACAACTTATAAAATGAGATTGACCTTGGGTATGTCTTGACATAGAATTTCAGACTGTTTCTTTTTCCATAAAATTCATATCTATGGAAAATAATCATGCAATTTTTTTATATGAAGGAATTTTCATAAATGAACAATGTTGTAAAACCTACATTACGCCCTAAATGTCCTAATTTCTCTTCAGGACCTTGCGCTAAACGCCCTGGCTGGACGGTTAAAGCTTTAGAAAGTGCTTTAGTCGGACGCTCACACCGTTCCAAACCAGGAGCAGCAAGATTAAAAGAATCTATCGACCTTATGGCTAAGGTTCTTAATCTTCCTGAAGGCTATCGTGTAGGTATTGTTGCAGGTTCTGATACTGGTGCTGTTGAAATGTGTATGTGGTCAATGCTTGGCGGTAGAGGCGTTGATGTTTTTGAATGGGAATCTTTCAGCGGCGGTTGGGTTACCGACATTACAAAACAATTAAAACTCGCCAATGTTAGAACTTTCAAAGCTCCTTACGGTGAGCTTCCAGACTTGACCCAAGCTGATTTTAAAAATGATGTCGTTTTTGTTTGGAATGGCACAACTTCAGGCGTAAAAGTACCTAATGGTGACTGGATTCCTGCTGATCGCGAAGGCATTACCATTTGCGACGCAACCTCGGCTGTTTATGCTATGAAACTTCCTTGGGAAAAATTAGATGTTACAACTTTCTCTTGGCAGAAAGTTTTAGGCGGTGAAGCGGCTCACGGTGTTATCATTTTAAGCCCAAGAGCTATTGCTAGACTTGAAAGCTATACCCCATCTTGGCCAATGCCAAAAATTTTCCGTATGGTAAGCAAGGGCAAAGTTAATGAAGCTTTGTTTGAAGGCTCAACAATCAACACGCCTTCAATGCTCTGCGTTGAAGACGTTATTGATGCCTTAAAATGGGCAGAAAGCATTGGTGGATCAGATGCGTTAGTTCGTCGTTCTAATGCTAATCTTGAAGCTCTTAGCAAATGGGTCAAAAAAACTGATTGGGTTGAATTTTTAGCCAAAGAAGAAGCATCACGTTCAAATACGTCCATCTGTTTATCAATCGTTGCCCCTTGGTTTACCAAATTATCAGTCGAAGACCAATGGAAAGCCTCTAAGAAGATTACTTCCTTATTAGATAAAGAAGGTGTTGCCCACGATATTAATGCTTACAAAGATGCCCCTCCGGGAATCAGAGTATGGGGCGGTGCAACCGTTGAAACTTCTGATATTGAAGCTTTATGTGCTTGGCTTGACTGGGCATATGCTGAAGTTGCCAAAGAATATTAATTTTAACCTTATTTTTTTAGGAGTATCTAATGCCAAAAGTTTTAGTCGCTGACAAACTAAGTAATGAAGCTGTTGCCATCTTTCAAAAGAATGGCATTGAAACTGTTGTTAAAACAGGTATGACAACCGATGAATTTGTTAAAGAAATCGCTGATGTTGATGGCTTAGTTGTTCGTTCAGCAGCAAAACCAAATGCCGAAATTATTAAAGCTGGAAAAAATCTTAAAGTAATCGGCAGAGCTGGAATTGGCGTTGACAACATAGATATTGCTGCTGCTAGCGCACAAAAAGTTATTGTAATGAACACCCCTTTCGGTAATACCATTACAACCGCTGAACACGCTGTTGCAATGATGATGTCTCTTGCCCGCAATATCCCACAAGCAAATGCTGAAATGACAGATGGTGCTTGGCCTAAAGCAAAATATCAAGGCGTTGAGCTATGCGGCAAGACTCTTGGTGTTGTTGGCTGCGGCAATATTGGTTCGATTGTCGCTGACAGAGGTCTTGGTTTAAAAATGAAAGTTATCGCTTTTGATCCATTCCTAACTGAAGAAAAAGCAACCACTTGGGGTATTACTAAAGTAGAACTCGACGAACTTTTAAAGAGCGCTGACTTTATTACGCTCCACACACCATCAACCCCTGAAACTAAAGGTATGATTAATAAAGACAGTATCGCAAAAATGAAAAAAGGCGTTTACATTATTAACTGTGCTAGAGGTAATTTAGTTGTTGCTGAAGATTTGGTTGCAGCGATTGACAATGGTCAGGTTTCTGGTGCCGCTATCGACGTTTTTGATGGGGAACCTCCTGCCGAAGATCACGTTTTCCGCAAGCACCCCAAAGTAATCTGCACACCGCATCTTGGAGCCTCAACGAAAGAAGCCGAAGAAAAAGTATCTTTGCAGGTTGCGGAACAAATTTCGGAATATCTCTTAACAGGTAAAGCTGTTAACGTAATTAACAAAGATGTTCTAAAATAAAAAATATGTAACTAAACGAAAAGCGGCTCTTAATTTTTAGGAACCGCTTTTTTCTTATATTTAATCTCTAATTTTGATGGATACTATATGACAAAGAATTTCAAAAAATTTAATTTATTATTAGCTTTATTATTATCTGGCTGTTTTGTAACTGCCACTTTACAAAAAGAACCTCCTATGGTTGTGAGAGATGGCAAAGCCCCTAAAGCTGCATTCATCACTTATTCTGATGACAAAGATGTCGCTTCTTTTGCTCAAGAAAAATTAAAAACCTGCCTTGAAACACGCAATGTTTTCAAATTTGTTGACAGCAAAAAAGTTGCCGCTGCTATAAAAAAAGCTGGGATTGATACCAATAAAATTTATGGTCTAAGCAACGATGATTATAAAAAATTAGCCGAAAGCTTAAAAGTTGATTATGTTTTTTTTGGTAATTTAGGCGTTGTTAAAGCTCTTAAACTTACAGGCTGGCGCAAAGATATTTATTCTTTGTTCTATCTTTATGATAATCAGAAAGGCGATAAAGTTAACTCTTGGCGCTCTGACACAACAATGACAACGACTGATGCCGCAAGTGAACTTGATGCCTTAAAAATGTCAGAATCTGTCATAAATCATACTTGTGCTAAAATTATTGAAGATTTCTAAAATAACTTAAAAAAAAGAGGGGAATGCAAATTCCCTTCTTTTTTATTTAAACAGCCTGTAATAAAATTGTGTTTGCTATTCTTACTATGATACAAAACTGAATCTTCAAATAACGATATATTCTAAAAATTATTATTTTTCTTCTTAGAATCTGTCACAATAAATGGTTGATATTTGTCATTTTTAAAGATTTGATTACATCAAGCTTTTACTATTACTTTATTTTTGAAGTTGCAATTGTTTAGGTTCTTGATATGTACAAAATAGAGTATTTGCTCCCCTAAGAATATCTTGCACTTTCAAATCGTCTGGTTCATTAACATAATACTCTGCTGTATTATTATATAGGCTTAAAAGTAAACAAGGTGGCTTAGCAATATCTTGAATATAGCACTTCTTCTTTTCATTAATAAATTGTCTTTCAATAATCATTTTGCTAAGTGCAGAAACAGACGTTTGCGATGGAATCCATATATCTATTGTATCCCCCATACCTTTACTTAATGACACATTTATATATTCTTTTTTTATGATAGAATCCATTGTTTTGATACTACAATGATAATGATTATGAATATAAATAGCTTTGCAATCTTTAGGAATATACTTTTTTATTTTAGGTTCAATATAAATCATATCAAACTCACTCAAAGGAGCGGTCATCGAACAAAAATTATGTTCATCTGTTGAATATAGTACATAATAGCCGTTATAATAAAAAACGCCGTTACTATTTGGCTTTGGTATGAAGTTATCCTTAACGAACAGCATTTCTGCCAAATCCATATTTATATCATCTAAGGAAAACTGATGCTTTGCATTTTTATTCGACGATGGAAATTCTCTTAATAAGATGGTAGAGTTCTTAACATATTTGTCATATAACTCATTAAAATCTTCTTTAGTGGGGTTATTGAACTCTGCAAGCATAAGTGTTTTATAACACGATAAGCTTATTTGAGCATATTCAAAATAATCATCATTTTTGTTAGGATGCCCATATGCAATTGCATATATTTTATAACCATTAACATAAAAATAACCAATATCTATTCTTATTGTACTTGTCAGCACTTTTGTAAGAATATAGTTAATGCTTTTATATAATGGGCCCATATATTCTTATCTCCTTATTGAACCAAGTCTTTATTCCACAATATACAATCAACATTATGTTTCATCTATAATTAAATTCTTTATAGTCATAAAAAAATCCTTAAAATACAAAGTTTAAGGATTTATAAAAGTTTATAATAATATAAAAAATAGATTCTATATAAATATATTAATTAAGAGTTTTTATCTTATCTGCCTTTACTTGCAGCCATTGCTGCTGCTAGTTTTTTTGATGCTTCATCAAGCTTTGCTCCGTCAGATAAGCTTAATGCATATTTGCTGTGTTTGGCACTTTTTAAATCAAAGCCTTTACTTTGCATAATAGTATTATATTTTTCAGCAACAAAAGCTTCAATTTCAGAATTTTTGGACATTGTCTTAGGAATAGATATTGGCATTTGCCTTGCCTTTTGAACTTTATTAACTTCGCCTGTTCCTCGTTCCATAGCATTAAGGTTGGTTAAAACCATACCCAAGCTCATTCGAGCTGATTTTGCTTTGGGAATTTCAGTACTATACAAAAGCTTAAGGTTCTGCTCAAGCGAACGCTTACACCATAAGAAAGAATTATCTGCCCTTTGAGTTATGTTATTTACAACCATAGAAGGCTCTCCTTAATAAAAATACAAAGATATAACATACTAGTTAAGTATATAACATATTTTTGGACTTTTTGGAAATATTTTTTTGCAATTTTGGAAAATAAAAAAGAAAATTTAGCTCCATTATAAATTAAGTTATTGATAAAAAGGAAAAACAATCAAGAAAAAAGTTGCAATTGATGCAATATTTTTATTTAATATTAGTATGAAATAATACATAATATATTAAAAATTTTTTATGGAAGGGTTAAAAATATGTCCGAAGATCACGACCGCGTTATATTTTGTGGCTGCATAATGAAAACTTCCCCAGATTGTGTTCACAAAGATGAAAAACTCGGAACAGCTATAAAAAAGATGATAGATGGGCATATTAGGTTTATTCCAGTTCTTGATGGTGACGGGGTATTGCTTGGTGAAGTTAATGCCGAAAACCTAGTTCATAACCTGCTTCCGAAGTCTATGAGACTTCTTAATCCATCAAACAGATCCAACTTTTTAAGAGAAACTATCCAAGATTTCAAAGAACGTCTTGACGCAATGCTTGAAGATAAAGTAAAACAGCATTTGCAAACAATGCCGATGGTGGTTGAAACTGCTCCTGCTGCGCAAGCTCTAGCTATGATTTGTAACACACATCGACTTATTGCCGTTGTAGACAATGAAAAAGATAAAAAATTAAAAGGTATAATTGATTTTACCTCTATTTTATCTGCAATAGAAAAGTGTAAAAAAGTTGAATCTTAAAATTTAAAAATCAATAAAAAATCAGGCAGAAAAATGCATTCTACTATTACTGAAACAGTAGCAACGACTCACGTTGTTATGAATATGAATCCTGTTTTTATGGCTTCTCTTATTCTTGTGTTATCTTACCTCGTTTTATTTACTGAAAAAGTTAACAGTGCAGTTGTTGCTTTAATCGGCGGCGCCTTTATGGTTTTTTCAGGTATTATAAACGAGGAACAAGCGTTTGAAGGCGTTGACTTTAACACGTTATCGCTTTTGATTGGAATGATGTCCATTGTTGGAATCGCAGAAAAAAGCGGCATCTTCCAATATGTGGCAATTTGGTCGGCAAAAAAAGTTAGGGCAAATCCTAGAGCTATCTTAGCTATGATGATTGTGATTACCGCTTTATTTTCAGCATTCCTTGATAATGTTACAACCGTTCTTCTGATTGTTCCTGTAACCTTTCTTGTTTGTGAAAAGCTTGAAGTTGAGCCTTATCCGTTTATTGTAGCGGAAATTTTTGCATCGAATATTGGCGGTACAGCGACTTTAATTGGCGACCCTCCCAACATTATTATTGGTTCCGCAGCACAACTTTCTTTTACAGATTTTATGTTTGAATTAGGGCCTTTGATTCTATTTTGTTTGGCTGCTCTTATCGTATTCATGGACTTTTTATATGGTAGAAAGATGATATCTTCTTTACGCTCTAGAGCTAAAGTTATGATGTTTGACGAGAGAGACAGCATTACCGATAAAATATTACTAATAAAATCTTTAGTTATTATCTTTTTGGTTATATGCGGTTTTGTTGCAGCTGAACATATTCACATTCAAAACGGAACAATAGCTATGTTTGGAGCGGCTGTTCTTTTAATGCTTTACGTTAAAGGCAATGAAAAAGATGAGCAAGACAAAAAAGTTGAAGCTGTTTTTGCCCATGTTGATTGGACAACCATTTTCTTCTTTGCAGGCTTATTCGTTATCGTTACAGGTTTTGAGCAAGTTGGTCTTCTAGAAGTTATGGGGCAATGGATTTTAGAAATATCTAAAGGCAGCCTTATTATTACAACAATGGCTCTTACTTGGATTTCGGCTATAGTTTCTTCTGTTATTAATAATATTCCTTTCGTTGCTACGATGATCCCTATGATTAACAGCATTGAACCAGACTTAGGCGGGAGAGAAGCTGCTATGCCATTATGGTGGGCTCTGTCTCTTGGTGCTTGCTTGGGTGGCAACGGTACCCTAGTTGGAGCATCGGCTAACGTTATGGTTGCTGGTATGGCTCAAAGAATGGGATATCAAGTAAGTTTTGGTAAGTTTTTAATATTAAGCTTGCCCGTTATGTTAGGAACAATGGTTCTATCAACTTTATACTTATACATAAGACATTTTATGTAATATTAAATTTAGAACCTGTCTAAAAATTTAGATAGGTTCTAGTTTTTTAATCTATACGAGGCTAAATGTTTACAGGAATTGTTCAAGGCCTAGGCAAGATAACAAAAATCAATAAATCTTCTAATGAAGTTATTTTTGACATTTGCCCTTTATTTAAGATTAACGATTATACAAAAGGTGAAAGCATAGCTGTTAATGGCGCTTGCTTAACTGTTGAGAAATTTGATGATAGCTCTTTTAGTGTTTATGCTTCACAAGAAACCTTAAATAAAACCAACTTAAAAGAACTAGCAATCGATTCTATTGTTAATCTAGAAAGAGCGCTTAGTCTAAAAGACAGACTTGGCGGTCATTTGGTAACGGGTCATATTGATGGCACTATAAAACTCAAACATATTTTAAAAGCAAATTCATCAATAAAACTTGTTTTTGAAATGCCTGAAGAATTTTATCCATTTATTGTCAGCAAAGGCTCCGTTTGTTTAGATGGTATTAGTTTGACAGTTAATGAATGTCTTGGCGATAGTTTTGATGTCAATATTATTCCCGAAACACAAAATGAAACTACAATTAAGCATTGGTCTGTTGGTGATGCTATTAATTTAGAAACAGATATCCTTGGCAAATATGTTTATAAGAACCTTGGTTTCAATAAAGATAAAGTTAAGTCCAATATTAGTTTTGAATTTTTAGCAGAAAACGGCTATATGTAATTATCTATTATTTCTTAGATGTAAGGATTTTTAAATAATGTCTGTTAGTAAAATAGAAGATGCCATCAAAGATTTCAAAGATGGCAAAATGGTTATTTTGGCTGATGAAGAAACCAGAGAAAATGAAGGTGATATAATCATTGCCGCTGAATTTATAACTCCAGATGTTATTAACTTTATGGCAAAATACGCTAGAGGCTTAATCTGTTTAGCTATGGCTCCAGAAATGGTTGATAAACTTGAATTGCCGATGATGACCAATAAAAATGAATCCAGTTTTGGAACGGGTTTTACGGTTTCTGTCGAGGCAAGAAAAGGCGTAACCACAGGAATTTCAGCTAAAGACCGAGCAACAACGATATTAGCAGCTGTAGCCAAAGATGCTGTTCCTGACGATTTA
This sequence comes from Alphaproteobacteria bacterium, assembly GCA_050175015.1. Classification (GTDB taxonomy): domain Bacteria; phylum Pseudomonadota; class Alphaproteobacteria; order JBFXJJ01; family JBFXJJ01; genus JBFXJJ01. The sequence continues at coordinate 129,125 of JBFXJJ010000006.1, forward strand.
GTTTCACCGGGACACGTTTTTCCTTTAAGAGCTAATCCTGCCGGCGTATTAGGCAGAACAGGACAAACAGAAGGCAGTGTAGATTTGGCAACCCTTGCAGGACTTAGGCCAGCTAGTGTTATCTGCGAAATAATGAAAGATAACGGCGAAATGGCAAGAATGCCAGATTTAGAAATCTTTGCTGAAAAGCATAATATTAAAATTATTACAACGAAGGATTTGATTACATACCGTATGCGTTATGACAAATCCGTAATTACACGAGTTGCCGAAGCTAAAATGCCAACCGTTTATGGTGGCGAATTCAAAATGATTGCCTATAAAAGTTTTTTTGAAAAAGATACTCACATTGCTTTAGTAAAAGGTGATATAAAACCAGATGATGAAGTCCTTGTTAGGGTTCACAGCGAATGCCTAACTGGAGATGCCTTTGGTTCTTTGCGTTGTGATTGTGGTGAACAACTTCATGAAGCAATGAAAATGATAGACAAAGAGGGCAAAGGAGTTATCTTGTATATGCGTCAAGAAGGACGAGGCATTGGCTTAGAAGCAAAAGTAAAAGCATATCATCTTCAAGATGATGGTTTAGATACAGTTGATGCGAATACTAAACTTGGTTTTGCGCCAGATTTAAGAGACTATGGCGTTGGGGCTCAAATCTTGGTAGATCTTGGCGTTTCTAAAATGAGATTAATGACAAATAATCCTAAAAAAATTGTAGGATTAGAAGGTTATAATCTCCATATTGTTGAAAGAGTTCCTATTGAAATAGCAGCTCACAAAGAAAATGTTACATATCTTGCGACCAAGCAAGAAAGAATGGGACATATGATTAATATTAAAGAATGCAGTTGTAAAAAATAAGATAAAAAGGTTTTAAAGCTATGACAAAGATAAAAACAATAGAAGGTAAGCTAGATGCAAAAGGATTAAAATTTGCTTTGGTTGCCAGCAGATTTAATGATTTTTTTGTATCAAAGCTTATTGAAGGAGCGCTAGATTTCCTAGTAAGACATGGAGCTGAAGAGAGCGATATTACTATCGTAAGAGTTCCTGGTGCTTTTGAGATGCCACTTGCTGTTAAAAAGACCGCTAATTCTAAAAAATATGATGGTGTTATAGCTCTTGGAGCTGTTATTAAAGGCGCAACTCCTCACTTTGACTTTGTTGCAAATGAGGCAACCAAAGGCTTAGCTCATATTTCTTTAGAAAGTGAGATTCCTGTTGGTTTTGGGCTCTTAACTACAGATAATTTAGAGCAGGCAATCGAAAGATCAGGAACAAAAGCTGGCAACAAAGGGGTTGAGGCTGCTGAAGCAACTTTAGAATTAATTAGAGTTTTAGAACAGCTATAGTTTATTTTTTATCTTTCACGTAAAAAATAAGCTTGTTATTCAAAACTTTCTAACTCTATAACTTATAAATGGTTCTTAATTTTTTATTAAAGTACTGTAATCAATAAATATTTTGATTATAAGACAATAGGAAGAAATAAAGATTTAGAACGTCTTGCTATAATTATGGAAAAGCACTTTTAGGTTTTATTTAAAAGTGCTTTTTTTAATAGGTTCGTATCTAATTAAAAAATACTTCAATTTTATTTCTTCTTAGCTTTCTTCTTGAGTGCATCAATATCGCCTACAGTATTGACATCTAAGGCCTCGTCATCACTAGCAAAAGGCACTTCACAAAGATAATCATAATGTTCGACCAGCACAGGGTGCAAATGGGCATTCTCGGGGACAATCTTAGCAACACTAAACAAGCTTCTTGCCCATAAAATAGGATTACTCTTAACTTTTTTTGAAGTTGATACGCAAACAGCTTTCTTATCAAGAGGATCAAATTTCTCTATAAGCCTGTTAATCTGCTCTGGTGTCACAAATGGCATATCTCCAGGAAGAATAACCGCTCCGTTTATCGCTTGATTCAAGACTTCCAACCCAGTTTTAATTGATGTCGAAACGCCGCTTGTAAAGTCATTGTTTTTTATGATTATGACATCTTTATCTTTTAATTCTTCTGTTATTAAATCTTCCTCAAACCCTGTTACTACAACCACTGGACTAGCTTTTGATTTCAAAGCAGCGTCAACCGTATTAGAGATAATAGTCTTCCCATCTTCTAGTTCATATAAAAGTTTATTATCGCCCATCATTCTTGCTCCTTTACCAGCAGCAAGAATGACTACGGCTATTTTCTCTTTATTATCATCAACCTCGATTTTGACCAAGTTTTCGATTTTATCCAAAGCAACTGGCTGCCAAGCCTCTTTAGTTAAAAGCCCCCCTGCTCCTGTTTTGATTAAACTGTCATAAGTTACTGAACAATCAGCCATAACTCGTCTTAAAATTAAATCGATTGCACTATAATCGGCCTTATTACAATTGTCTGGCAAGACTATAATCTTTTTATATTTTTTATAATTGGCAATAAGAATATTTTCCCCAGGAAAATTAGGAACAAAAAAATTATCAACTTCAAAAGAAGCTTCTTCTAACACTTTAACAATAACGTCATCTTTATGATAATTAGCAAAGGCTCCTGAAAAAATAATAATCTCAGCATTAGAAGCCAAAGCATTGCTCAAGGCTTGATATATTTCCTCTTTTAAATGTTCACATCTGCTCTGTTCAACTACAGTCGCCCCAAAAGATGCTACTCTTGCAGCAATATTAGCTAAAACCGCTTGTTCGTTATCTTCATTAGTTTGAGATAGGAAACTTTGAATGAAATAAACCTTCTTCGGTTTATAGGGAGCAATATTAACTATTGAACCTAATCCCAATGTTGTTTTCAAATATTTTTCAATATTATCTTCCGATATAGCAGGAGGAATAAGGGAAACGGCTGCCAGCATCTGCCCGCTAGAAACTTGAGAAAAAGGAGGAATTGTCGCTAAAATTACCTCTTGACCAGAACGATTAAATCTCTCAACTCTTTCGGTATCAATGTTGGCCAAACCATTTTTCGCCGCATAAATAAAACACCTGCCATTATCGTCAATGCGGTATGCCGTATCATTGCCAGCAATCGCTGACGCTAACTTTACAATAGCGGTATTCTTTAATAAATCGCTGGAAACAATTTTTGCCCCGCATACAAAGTGATAGCCTGCGCTTTTAAGCATTGCGACATCAGTATAATCAAGAATTTTGCCTGCAGGAATTGAATTATCTTCTCCCAACGCAATACAAGTTGCAGTAACAACACCTAAGGCATCGTGTAACGGAAAATCTTTAAATTCCATAAATACCACCTTTATGTTTTTTAGTTTAATTATGAAGTTTAATCTGATTTTAAACTAAAACAATATTCTTTAAAGCTTTAATATAATTATTATCAAAATCTATTAGGCTAATGGTTTAGAGTTTTCAACACTTGGCTGTATGCTTTTATTTAATTAGCAGACATTCTAAGCACTACTAATTAAACAAAATTAGCCATATTTATTATGATTTCGCCTAAATGCAGGCATAAAAAAAGAGGGGTTGCCCCCTCTTCTTTTGTTTTCCAACAAAACTTAACGTTTTGAGAATTGGTAACTTCTTCTTGCTTTTGCTTTACCATATTTCTTACGTTCAACAACTCTAGGATCTCTGGTTAAGAAACCATTTTTCTTAAGAGCTGTATGAAGGTCTGGTTCAAAAGCATCAAGACATTTACTAATACCGTGACGGATAGCTCCTGCCTGACCAGAAAGACCGCCGCCTTTAACTGTACAGAAAACGTCGAACTGAGAAGCTCTGTTTGTAACCACGAAAGGTTGGTTAATAATCATACGCAAAACAGGACGTGGAAAATATGTTTCTAATTCCTGATTGTTAACCGTGATTTTGCCAACACCTGGTTTAATCCAAACTCTAGCTACAGCATTTTTACGTTTACCTGAAGCATAAGAACGACCTAATTTGTCTTTTACAGCTTTGCGAGGTGCTTTTGCTTCTGTTGCAGAAGTAGAAGTGCTTACTGTTCCGAGTTTTTTCAGATCTTCGAAAGATTTGATTTCTTCAGCCATTATTTTACACTCCTTACATTTTTACGATTTTTTGAAGCAAGATCAAACACTTCTGGTTTTTGTGCTTCATGAGGATGAACAGCGCCAGCATAAATATGAAGTTTACCCATTTGCTTTGCACCCAAAGAATTTCTTGTAATCATTCTTTCAACAGCTTTTTCGATAACTCTTTCAGGATATTTACCACCTAAAACAGCTTCAGCTGAAACACCTTTAATACCGCCTGGGTGACCAGTGTGTCTGTAATAAAATTTTTGTTTTGCTTTATTATTGCCTGTAAGATGAATTTTCTCGGCATTAATAATAATAACGTTATCACCACAATCAACGTGAGGTGTAAAAAGGGTTTTATGTTTACCACGAAGCAGTTTAGCTACTGTGGTTGCAAGTCTTCCGAGAATAAGCCCATCGGCATCAATAAGATACCACTTACGCTCAATTTCGGTTTCTTTTGCAGAAATTGTTTTCATTGCTTTTTTCCAAAATTCTATAAAATAATTAAACTAATGCTTAAAAATATAATTCTTAAGATAAAAGGAATTATGCACAAAGAAAAAAGATTGTCAACAACAAAAAAACTCTTGTTTTCAATGTGTTAACAGCAGGTATTATAATACCATATCATAACATATTGATATATAATGTTTTATGCCATTTTTTGTGTGTTGTTTTTTTTATTGTTTGTCTTATCTTATAATTTAAAATACTATTCCTAGTAATAAATTACAAAAAAACACTATATATATTGTTTAATTTTTTTATAAGGTTAATTCGAGTAATGGCTGCAACTAATCTTGCTTATAAAGAATATGAAAAATTCGAAACTGAAATAGATGATAGCAATTCAAACAATGATACTGAAAAACAAGAACATTTTTTAGTATCACCTATTTTGGTTGACTTAGCTGACAATGGCGGCAATGTCGCATTCAGAACTTTTGAAGACTCCATAAATTGGGCAAGTGAAGAATTGGACACTTGGCGTTATATTGCGGTTTCATCTTCACCATCACAAAGGCTGCCGTTCTTAGCCGACATCTTAGCTCAACAGTTAAGCCCCGCTGAAAACATTCTAGAAACTGCTCATTCTGCCATTAATGGCGATTTAAGCTTTAAAGAAGCCGCGGGAGCAATCAGAAGATATCTTGATGCTTATGCCGCTTTTTGCTGTGTCCACAGCAAAAGCACTTTAGGGCAGATGGCTCTAACTATGGAAAAATATCGTCCTATGGTTTTAGGTATGCTTGCAGGAGCAACAGGTTGTGTTAGACCTGAAGCTGGCAGAGGTTTTGATAAAAGTGCTGATGTTGAAGCTTTTACTTTTGGCTATGCTATCGCGTTACAATTCAGATCAGGCTCACGTCCAGAAACATTATCTGAAAAAATTGCGGAACTAGAAAACAGAATTAATGATTTCTGCAAAAAATTTGAGCCTTCAGAATTTAAACTAACAGATCTTTCTGAAGAATGTCTTTCCCTGCAAAAACAAATTGATGAAATTAAATTTAATATGGAAAGCATTGAAGAAATCAATAATCCTTTTTTAAATGATCTTTATAGCCAAAAAGAAAGCACGGCAAAAACCGTCTCTCAGAATAAAAAAGAAAATGTATTAGAAAAAGATGAAAACGAGCAGATTATGACAAGAAAAACAATAGGGTCTGAGAAAGAAACTGATACTCAAATGCCAAAAGCTGTTAATTACTGGCTGGAAATGGCTAATATGCACAACAGAAAATCGGCACAATCATTATACTGGTTTATTATTACGGGACTATTTTCTATCACCACAATGATGATGATTATTGTTGCATTACAGCAATCAGGTTTCATTTTCAGAGGTCATTTTGACTTTGTAACTTTCGCCGTTTTAAGCGTTCCTATGTTTGTATCATTCTTGTTATTAGGTATGCTGGCATTTTCTCGTATAAAAAACGATAAGCTTGCAGATAAAGCCAGAGAAAAGATTGCATTGCTTGAAACTTTAAATGAAATGAATTTTGGTGATTTAACTGATGTAACGACTAAAAAGAAAATCTTTGAAGAAGTTTTCATCAAATAACTATCAATTTTTTTAATAAAAAAATCAAAAATATAAAAAACACCTTAAATTTATGTCTGACTACATACATACTATTTAAGGTGTTATCTTTTAGCTATACGAAAAAATCTTTGAAACAAAAACCAGAAATTATCATTATTAAGACCTCTTTAAATCGCATAATTTTTATCAAAATCCTTGCCAAAACAGAGCGCTTGATGTCATAATCCCTGCTGAAAAAATAATATTATTTTAAAGGTCTTAATAATGAAAGCTGTAATTTTAGCTGGAGGAATGGGAACACGAATTTCTGAAGAATCCCACCTCAAACCCAAGCCTATGATAGAAATAGGAGACCGCCCTATTCTATGGCATATTATGAAAATATATTCTCACTATGGCATAAATGAATTTGTTGTTTGTCTTGGTTATAAGGGTTACGTAATCAAAGAATACTTTGCTAACTATTTTCTCCATATGTCCAATATCACCTTTGATATGAAAAACAACAAAATGGAAATTCACCAGCAGAAAGCTGAGCCTTGGCGAATTACGCTAATTGATACAGGTGAAGAGACTATGACAGGCGGCAGAATCAAACGCATAAAAGAATATGTCAACAATGATACTTTCTGCCTGACTTACGGTGATGGCGTTTCTGATATTAATATCGGTGACCTGATTAAGCACCACAAAGATAACAACCGCTTAGCAACGTTAACTGCAATTCAACCTCCTGGACGTTTTGGTGCCCTTTCTCTTGACGGCAGCAAGATATTAAAGTTCCAAGAAAAACCTGCTGGAGACGGCGCTTGGATTAATGGTGGTTTTTTTGTTTTAGAACCTAAGATATTTGATTATATCCAAGACGATAAAACTGTTTGGGAAAATGAGCCATTACAAAACCTTGCTAATGACGGCGAATTAACAGCTTATTTTCATAAAGGTTTCTGGCAGGCAATGGACACCTTACGTGATAAAAGGCAACTAGAAGAATATTGGTCTAACGCAAAAGCTCCTTGGAAAGTTTGGTAATGGTTCAATTTGCAGATATTTATAACAATCGTAAAGTATTAGTTACGGGGCATACGGGTTTTAAAGGAAGCTGGCTTAGTCTATGGCTTCAGAAAATGAAAGCTGAAGTTACAGGAATTTCCTTAAAACCAGAAACTTCACCTAATCATTTTGATTTACTTAACTTAAGCATTAAAAACTATCTGCAAAATATTAATGATTTTAATAATGTCCTTGATATTTTTCAAAAAGAAAAACCTGAAATAGTTTTTCATCTTGCCGCTCAAGCTTTAGTAAGACGGTCTTACAAAAATCCACTAGAAACGTGGCAAAACAATATCATCGGAACCGCAAATATTATTGAAGCCTGTAGGCTTACGCCTTCAGTTCGAGCAATTATTATTATCACTACTGACAAATGCTATGAAAACAAAGAATGGGTCTGGGGATACCGTGAAAATGACAGGCTTGGCGGTTATGATCCCTACAGTGCGTCCAAAGCTTGTGCTGAAATTGTTGCCGCAAGTTACCGCCAGTCTTTTTTTAATAACAATGATAACTCTCCGCTTTTAGCAACAGTTAGAGCTGGCAACGTCATTGGCGGCGGCGACTGGGCAGAAGATAGATTGATTCCTGATTTAGTTAGAGCTGTTGCCGACAAACAAACCTTAGAAATCAGATCGCCCAAAGCTACAAGACCTTGGCAGCACGTTTTAGAACCGCTTTCGGGCTACTTATTGCTTGGGCAACGGCTTCTAGAGGGCGACAAGGACTGTGCAACATCTTTTAATTTTGGACCAGATGCAAACGGCAATAAAACAGTTGAGAATGTCTTAAATGAGGCTAAAAAATCTTGGAGCCATATTAATTGGCATCAAGATAATACCCCCTCACCTCACGAGGCTGGTTTTCTGCATCTCGACTGCTCTAAGGCAAAAGCTATGCTCGGCTGGAGACCTTTATGGAATTTTGAATGCAGCATAAAAAAGACTGCCGAATGGTATCAAAATTATTATGAAAACAACAAGTGTATAAGCTTAAGTCAATTAGAAGAATACAGCAATGAACTTTGAAAAAACTCCTATTGATGGCGTTTTCATTGCCACAACCTCACCTTTTATTGATAACCGTGGAGCTTTTGCCAGACTATTTTGCGAAAATGATTTAAAACCTGTGATTGGCAAGCGCCATATCGTCCAGATAAATCATTCAAAAACCAAGACTATTGGTGCTGTTAGAGGAATGCATTTCCAAAAACCACCTTTTGCTGAAATGAAAATGATAAGATGTCTAAAGGGAAAAGTTTTTGATGTTGCCGTAGATTTAAGAGCTGGCTCAAAAACTTTTTTAAAGCATTACGCCTTGGAATTAAACCCTGAGAACAGCAAAATGATAATAATACCTGAAGGATTTGCCCACGGTTTTCAGGTGTTGGAAGAAGACAGTGAACTTTTATACCTCCACACCGAGTTTTATAATAAAGATTATGAAGATGGTCTTTCTTATGCCGACCCTCTTCTTAATATTAAATGGCCTATACCAATTAAAGATTTATCTGACAGGGATAAAAATCACCAACTTATAACCCCAAGTTTTACAGGAATAGAAATATGAAATGTCGTCATTGCCATCAAGAACTGGAACATATTTTTTTAGATTTAGGCTTTGCTCCTCCTTCTAATGCTTACTTAAAAAAAGAAGATTTAAGCAAACCTGAACGCTACTTTCCTTTAAATATAAAAGTATGCTCTAATTGCTGGCTGGTGCAAACCGAAGATTATGCTGATGCCGACGAATTGTTTGATGCCGAATATGCTTATTTTTCCTCAACATCACAAGGCTGGCTGAACCACGCCAAACAATACTGCGATATGATAACCAATAAGCTTAATCTCAACGAAAACAGCTTGGCCGTAGAAGTAGCCTCAAATGATGGTTATCTTCTAAAGAACTTTGTCGAGGCAGGCATTCCTTGTCTGGGGATTGAACCAACGAAAAGCACTGCCGATGCTTCCAAAAAACTAAACATTCCTGTTGTTGAAGAATTTTTTGGCGAAAACCTTGCTATCTACTTAATTAGTAGAGGTAAAAAAGCTGATTTGATTATCGGCAACAATGTTTACGCTCACGTTCCAGACATTAATGACTTTACCAAAGGCTTAAAAATATTATTAAAAGATGACGGCGTGATAACTCTTGAATTTCCACATCTTTTAAACCTTATCAATTTAAACCAATTTGATACAGTCTATCACGAACATTATTCTTATTTATCCTTAGGAGCAGTATCTGCTATTTTTCAAAAACAAGGATTAAAAGTTTTTGATGTCGAAAAACTGCCAACTCATGGTGGAAGCCTGCGTGTTTATGGCTGTCATAATGATTGCCCCAAAGATGTTTCAAATGCAGTCAAAGAATGTCTTAAAGAAGAAATTGCAGGCGGTTTGCAACAGCTTGAAACTTATAAAGCATTTCAGCTTAAAGCTAATAAAATAAAAAATGATTTAGTTAAATTTTTGATTGATTGTAATGAACAAAACAAAAAAGTTGCCGCCTATGGTGCTGCGGCAAAAGGGAACACACTTCTTAATTATGGCGGGGTAAAAACAGATTTGCTGCCTTTTGTGTGTGATGCCGCGCCATCAAAACAGAATAAATATATGCCCGCCAGCCATATTCCAATATTAGCTCCAGAGGCTATTAAAGAATACAAACCCGATTATGTTGTTATTCTGCCTTGGAATATTGCCGAAGAAGTAACAAATAAGTTATCTTATATTAAAGAATGGGGCGGAAAATTTGTAACAGCGGTTCCTGAACTAAAGGTTTGGTAGAACGTTAGAATAAAATGCAACAATATTATTAAAAGTCAGGCTTGATATGAAAGTTTTAGTAACTGGTGCAACGGGATTTATTGGCAGACATCTAATAACCGAACTTTTAAAAAACAATCATCACGTTATTGCAACCGCACTTGATGACAGCAATCTTAAAACGATGCCTTGGAATAAAGAGGTTGAGTTCAAAGCTTGCGATTTAACTAATACTGACCTTACTTTTGCTGATTATTTTGGCATTCCAGATGCTTTAATTCATCTGGCTTGGGCGGGTCTTCCTAATTATAAAGACCTTTTCCATTTTGAAAAAAACCTTCCTCAGTCTTATGACTTCATTAAACAAATGGTAAAATCTGGCTGCAAACAAGTTATGATTACAGGAACTTGCTTTGAATATGGTATGCAGGAAGGCTGTCTTAATGAGGATATGCCAACAAAACCATCTAATCCTTATGGTCTTGCCAAAGATGTTTTAAGACGTTTTTTAATGGAACTGCAAAAAAAAGAACCTTTCACCCTTAAATGGGTAAGACTTTTTTATCTTTATGGCTATGGTCAAAGTCCAAAAAGCATTTTATCTCAATTAGATAAAGCTATCAGTGATGGTGATAAAACGTTTAATATGTCTGGTGGTGAGCAGCTAAGAGACTATCTTCCTATAGAAACGGTTGCTTATAATATGGTTAAAATTTTAGAGCATAAGAGCTTTGACGGCATAGTTAACTGCTGTAGCGGCTCGCCCATATCCATCAAAGATTTGGTTGCATCTCATATCGCAGAAAAAAATTCTGATATAAAACCTAATCTTGGTTTTTATCCTTATCCTGATTATGAACCAATGACTTTTTGGGGCGATAATACCAAATTACAAGGATTACTTAAATGAGATTATTTAAGAAAAAAAACAAAGCTAAATCTAACCCCTATATAACAATTGGCAGACATACTTATGGCGTTGAAAATGACACCATTTTCAATCCTTCGGCTAAAGCTCCTGTAACTATCGGCAATTTTTGTTCTTTTGCCAAAGGAGCTGTTATTTTAGCTCACGGCGATCACCCTTTAAATCTGCCGTCAACGTTTCCTTTTAAAACTCTTATGTTTCAAGCAACCCCGATTACAAACTATGATGCAATAACCAAAGGTGCGGTAAATATTGGACACGATGTCTGGGTCTGCCGCAATGCGGTTATATTGTCAGGAGTAACCATTGGAACAGGCGCCGTTATAGGAGCTGGCGCTGTTGTAAGCAAAGATGTTCCGCCTTATGCTATTGTCTGCGGCAATCCTGCTGAAATCATAAAATACCGCTTTGATGAAAACACCATAAAAGAACTACTTGATTCTAAGTGGTGGCTTTTGCCAGATAATGCCATCAAAACTTTGGAAAAAGAATTATATCAAACTGATATTAAAGCCTTTATCGCCGCTGTAAAAAATTGGGAAAGGGAAAACAAATAATATGGCAAAAGTTACGGTTGGACTTCCTGTTTATAATGGCGATAAATACTTGGATAAGGCTCTAGAATCATTATGCTGTCAAAGCTTTGACGATTTTGAAATTTTAATCTCTGATAACGCCTCGACAGATAAAACCCCTGATATTATTTCTAAGTGGCAAGAACAAAGCTCCAAAATAAAGTATTTCCGCCAAAATGAGAATCTCGGAATGGTTGGCAACTTTGACTGGGTTTTTAACAATGCCTCATCACCGTTTTTTATCTTGGCGGCTCACGATGATCTCTGGTCAAAAGATTATGTAAAAGAACTCTATGAAACAATGGTCAGTAATGATGGCTGCCTCTTAGCTGTACCCAAGGTTATTAAAACTAATCCTGATGGCAGTGAAAATTTAGTAACCCCTTTTAATGACAGAATTGATGAATATAAAGGCACCAAAAGAGTAAAAAAACTTTTGCGCTGGGCTCAAAGCGGCTGGGTTTATGGCATCTTTAATAAAGAAGAGCTGATAAAAGCTAATAAGGCAACCAAAGTTTATGGTTTTGCTTGGGGAAACGAATTTATTACTATGCTGCCTTTTTTATTGTCAGGAAAAGTTTTTGGTAACAACAACGCTATTTATTACCAAAGACAAACAGGGCTTTCGGAAGATAGATACAAACCTAAAAATTTAAAAGAGCAGTATAAGCTTTATAAATCTTTTTTAAGAGAAAGCTTAAACATTCTCAAAACATCAAAGCATTCGGCAATAGCTAAAGCCAGACTGTTTTTTGCTATTTTAAAATATACCGATAAACACGCTTGGAAAATAAGAAGACTTATCCGCTCTCTTGTTTTTTTCAAGTAATGTTATCTGTCATATGGCAGTCAAAAAAATTGCCTTGCGAATCAATGCCTTTTAAAAAAACAATCTTTAAAAAAAGAAAACCGTTGTTTTTAGAGCATTGTGCATTTAATTGTACGCACCTTTTTATTTTGCCTTACGGCAAATGTCTGCCGACAGCTTTGCTTTTATAAAAGCAAAGGCAAAACTTTTATTATTCTTAACTCTTTTTGTAAACAAAGATTTGAAAGTAATAAAAATAGTTTTTTGAGATTGCTAAGGATTTTTTTTACAAAAAAAATCTTAGTTTGCGTAAGCAAATTTTTAAATAAAGCGATTCTATTTAAAGGAACATTGCTTTTAAAAATGCAATTACCTGTTTCTAAAAAAACATTTCTTAAAAACAGGTAATTATAGCAATTTATATTTCTAATATTATGAAGCGCAGATGTGTTTTAATGGCTCAACTTGCTCGGTTGAATGATAAATGCCATGGCGCTCCAAAGACGCCGTTACAATCCTTTTTATCAATTCATTAAAAGTCATGCCTGTCATATTAGCCATAATAACTAAATCTGAACGAGTAGGATTAAGCCCTGCTAAAGGATTTACTTCAAGAAAATGAGGTATCCCATATTTATCAGATCTCAAATCAACCCTGCCGCCGTCTCTACAGTCAAGAAGCCTCCAAGCATCTAAAGCGGTTTTGGCTGCAAGCTGTGCTTCGGGGTCATCGACCAAACGATAAGTCACTCTATCTTCATATTTTTCCTTATTTTCATAAGAATAGCCTATGGCGTCAGCTTTTTTACCTAAGATAATTTCCATAACTCCGATAACTTGAGCTTTTTCACCATTACCAACAACGCCAACAGTGAACTCACGACCTTCAAGATAAGATTCAACAATTACTGGCTGGTTAAACCTTTTTAAAAGCTTAGCGCAAGTTCTAATAAGCTGTTTGCTGTTCTTGACACAAGATGCCGAATTAATACCTTTACCGGTTCCCTCAGCAACAGGTTTTACAAAAACAGGAAAATTTAAATTAACCTTTTTAGCATCGTCCATCGTCTTAACGACTTCAAACTTTGCGGTACTGACATTGTGGTCGCATAAAATCCTTTTGGTAAGACCTTTATCAAGGCAAACCGCCAAAGTTAATGGCGATGAAAAACAAAAAGGAATATCATAAGCCTCCAAAAGAGCTGGCACAACAGATTCCCTAGCTCCTCCTCTAAGTCCTTCACAGATATTAAAAACAAAGTCCCAGCGATTGCCGATAGCTAAGTTTCTAACTAACTGCTGAACATTTCCAATTCTCTCAACTTCGAACCCCATATTTTCAAGAGCTGAAGTAATCCCGTCAATAGTTTCTGGGCAGTCAAATTCTGCCGTTTCTTCTTTTGTGTAACCTTTTGCAAGATAATCATTACGAAGGTCATAAGTAAAGCCTATACGCATTTTGCACCTAAATTAAGCTATATGTTTGATTGTTAATAAGAACATAAAAATAGCCCCATGCAACAAAACCCGACTGACTAATCGGGCTTTTTTAAACAAGAGGCTACAAATATTGACATTTTGGGATCTAAAATACTTACTAGGAAAGCATTTGATTGAACCAAATACATTCCAATATAAATACGTTAGCTCGTAAATTATTTTATGAGAAAATTTACTGTAGAAAACAGATTTTTCTGTCGATTTAATCCTAGCAAAGTCTGGAGGTTCTATATCGCCAGAGTCTGGAGGTTCTTCTTCAGAAGACTCACACTGCGGAGGCTCTCCATCTGACATCGAAACCATATCTTCCATAATAAAAAAAGTATCCTAATAAAATAGTTAATTACTTTAAAAAAATATTTAGCATAACGATATTTTTATACTATATATAAAAAAACATTATACACAAAAAAAAGCAAAATGATAATGAACTTTGTAAATAATTCTAAAAATATTATTATTGTTCACGGTGCAGATGAAGAGCGTCTTACAAAAGATGAAGAGGACACTATTAATCAGGCTTTGGAAATAAAAGAGACGGTAAATAAAATAGGATTAAATGCTGATATTTATAACCTTAAAATACCGTTCAAAAAAAATATGAACCACTTAAAAAATGGTTCTCATCATTTAATTTTCAACCTTGTTGAAGCTATTAAAGGTAAAGGAAAATATTCCCATCTAGCACCAGCACTGTTTGATAAAATGCAGATTCCTTATACTGGGAATAACAGCAATGCGATTAGAATAACCTCCAACAAAATTCTAACAAAAGAAATTTTAAACCAAAACAATATCCCGACTCCTCATTGGCTTTATGGCGACGATGTTGAGGAATTTGACTCTCCATATATTGTCAAATCTGTTACAGAAGATGCATCAATCGGTATCGATATGAATTCTGTCGTCTACAGTAAAAGTGAAATGCAGAATTTAATAATAGATAAAACTAATACCTTTGGAGGAAGATGGTTTGCTGAACAGTATATCGACGGCAGAGAATTTAATATTTCCATCTTAGAACAAGACGGAAATCCATTTGTTATGCCGTGCGCAGAAATCGTTTTTGACAGCGTCTATAACAACCATCATAAAATAGTTGACTATGCCTCAAAATGGGAAGAAAACAGTGTATTTTATAAAGCAAGCCGTAGAGTATTCCCTGAAGAAGAACGTGTTTTGTTTGATAAACTTCGGGAAATATGTATCAAATGCTGGAAAATATTTGGTCTTTCAGGATACGCCAGAATTGACTTCAGAGTAGATAAAAACGAAAATCCTCTAGTTTTAGAAATAAACACAAATCCTTGCCTTGCTCAAGACGCAGGTTTTGCACAAGCCTGTCTTCAAAAAGGAATTGAATACCACAATTTGATAAGATATATTTTAAAATCTGCAACTTTTTCAAAGGAAAAAACAAATGAGTAGCGAGATTTATCTTCGTACTAATATCAAAAAAACTGATGCTGAAGACATTGCCAATATAATTGCTAAAACTGGGGTATTCATAGATGAAGATGTTCTTCTTGCTAAAGAAGTCGCAGATGAAACTATTGAAAAAGGCAGCGAAGCTGGATATGGTTTTGTCTTTGCCGAAGTCGACGGTAAAGTTGTAGGTTATAGCTGCTATGGCGATATTCCAACTACCGAAAATCGTTATGACCTATATTGGATAGCCGTACTTCCTGAGTTTCAAAAGCAACATATCGGTTCCAAAATTTTAAAATATACCGAAGAAATTATCGCCTCAATAAACGGTAAACATATTTATATTGAAACATCATCAACTTCTAAGTTTGAAAAAACTAGAAAATTTTACATAAAAAACAATTATACTGAAGCTGTTGTTTTAGATGACTTTTTCCGTGATGGTGATGGCAAAGTTATATACGTCAAAAAATTCTAATTCAAAGAATTAGCGCCACCATATATCATTCGCTAAATAAATCCTTTTTAGAGCATATTTCATTTATGCCCTATCCATTTTGATTAAACCAAAAAGAAAGGCAGAAAATAGTTTTCTGCCTTCTAATTAGAGCAATTTGCTTTTTTATATCTTATATTTTGCCTAAATCTTCATCAAAATCAGAAAGAGCCCTTTCTAACCTTGTCGCTAAGATGCTTATTTTCTCACATCTGTCTTCTAAATCTGAAGGCAAAGCCTTATCATCATCGACATCAGCAAAATCCATCATTTCATTTATCGCATTTAAGATGTTGGCTCCAAGTTCGTCTTCCGCTAAATTGATGAGACTTTTATTGAAGAATTTTTCAGATAAATCATCAGCTTTAGCATATACAACAGCTAAACTACCTCTTATTGATGAAAAACGGCTGCGAATATCTTCTTCAGATAATTCATTAATATTAACCTCATCTGTACTGTCGAAAATTCTTTTGATATTGAAATAAGCCTCTGCTAACTCAGGTCTATTCGTAAAAGTTTTTTCAAACTCATAAATATCAGCCGTCTCTAAACTCATCTTGAAGCTCCTTTAAGATATTTATGTTTTAATACCAACTTAGGAGCAATATCAATAACATTATCTTTATCATTACGAATTGATGCATCTTTTGCTAACGTTTCAAGATCAGGATAAACAGATTTATCAATCACGACAGAAACACGTCTTTGATGTCTAGTCATAGCAACCATCATTTCTGCTAAATCAACTTTGCGGTCAACCCCGACAAAAGCCCGTTCTTTCGACATACCCTGAGATGTCCTAACATCAACACAATAAGAATAATTTAAAGCATCAAGATGTTCTTTCTCAAGTTTTACCAATCTATTATCTTCAAGCCTAACAGAAATATTCCCTTCCTTTGAAATATTTTCTATTGTACCCGTAGTTCCTGAGCTGACTTTCTGCCTATGTTCACCTTCAACAACAACTTTTTCTGAAAAAATAACTTTTTCAGAAACACCAAATTCCTTATGAGAACCTTTAGCTGTTTCAAAAAGTCTTGAATCTGTAATTGCTCCGATTTTTTTCAAACCTTCTCTGATTTCGTGGTTAACTTTTTTAGCTCCTGTTCTATCTATCGTTATCGCAACGGCATCTTCCGGCTTAGGTTCGATTCCTGTATCAGCATAGACTTCAACACTTTCAAGAATAATAGGTCTGTTTTCATACCAATCAAGATAGCTTTTAGCTACTCCAGATAAGGTTTCATCACTATTTTCGGCGAATTTAATCGGATTATATGTTAACTTGTCACTAGGTGTTTTTCCCGCTTTTACATTTTCTTCAAAATCTTTACGGCTTACATCGGTATAAGATTTGCTATCATAAATTTTAAGTCCACGTAAAGCATCACCACCTCTAAATGCTTCAGAAGCAATCTTTTCATCTTGAGCTTTTTGTCTTAAGGTCTGAGTTAAATACGATGGTTTAATTTCACCACTATCTCTCATATACTCCGTTAATATTCTGTAAGGCTCTCCACCTTCAGAAGGAGGAAGCTGTTTAGCGTCACCCATAAGTATCAGTCTTACTTTGGATTTTTCTGCGGCCTCTAAAAGTTTCGCCATATTATGAGTTCCAAGCATACCAGCTTCATCAACAACAACAAAACAGCCTTCGCTAATTTTTCCGTTGTTCATTCCACGAATAATGCCATCGAGACTCCCGCCCTTTACTTTGCTCTTATCTGCATCATAAGTTGCTTTATAAATATCGCTATACATAGCACTAGCAGCTTTATCGGTTGAACCGGTCGCAAAAATATTAGGAACACCTCTTTTGGTTTTTGCAAGGGCTCTAGTAACACCTTCAAGTACAGTTGACTTTCCTGAGCCAGGAGGTCCATCAATAATCTTCAAGTCACCCTTATCAAGCAAATCTCTAATAGCATTAAGCTTGCCATCATTTGCCTCAGAGCCATAAAATTCTCTATTAAACTCTCTAAAATCTTGTGCTGCTTGTTCTCTTTCTTCTTCAGAAAGTCCGTTTTTGCCATTATTCGCAATACGCTTGCTTATTTCAATAATCTTAGCTTCATCTTCAATGATTTGCTTTGTTGTATAAGTCTCTCTTCCGTCTTTTTGAGGAACTTTAACAAAAATATCACTTCTTTTTTTAAGAACTTCTGAAGTTTTAGCTTTGGCAATATTGCTTATAATTGATGACCAATTTTTCGTACTCGTATTATCTGGCCTATCCTGTTTAAGTTCTCTATATGCCCTGACAAAAACAGCTCCATAAAGGAGCTTCTCATCAAAAATAGACTTTACACTAGTAATATCATCAACAGCCTTAAGAACTATTGAATCAAATTTCTGCTGAAGAGTCTTAGCCATTTTTTCACCTTAAAAAATTTACTGTTATTATTATTTTATTTAATTTTAACCTACTATTGGTTTTTGTCAACATTTTTTCAACACAGTCTAAAAAGATACTGCCATTTTCAATACACACTAAAACTTAAAAATCATTACCCGCGATATCTTCGTCCCAAACATCAGGCTTCTCCGCAATAAACCTTGCCATAAGCTTCTTACAGTCATCATCGTCCATAAGCACAATCTTAACCCCACGGGATTCTAGAAAATCAATATTGCCTTTAAAATTAATATCTTCCCCAACGACCACTTGCTTAATGCCGAATTGAACAATAGCACCAGAACACATCATACAAGGGCTTAAGGTTGTATAAAGAGTAACATCATCATAACGGCGGCGCCTTCCAGCTTTTCGGATACAATCCATTTCACCGTGAGCTATGGGATCTCCTTGTTGTTCTCTTTGATTCCGTCCTGTTGCAATTATTTCACCTGTAATATTGCTAACCATAGCAGCACCGATTGGCAAACCACCTTCATTATAACCTGCCAAAGCCTGCTCATATGCTGCTCGCATAAATTTTTTATGATTAAGTTCCACACTCAAACCTTTCAAAAAACCTAAGGCATAATAATTATGGAAAAGATATTAAAGAAAAGCATTTAAAAATAAAGCTCTTTTTAGCTAATCAAACCTTTTTACTATTTTTTGTCAGCAACAATCGTAACCAAGCCATTTTTAGTTTCAGTGAACACAGAAAAACCTATCTTCTCTAGTTCGGTTTTTATACATTCGGCAGACAGTCTTAGTTTATGATAAAAACTTTTTTTAAATACCCAATTATTATCAAGTTTTTTATAGAGCAAATCATGCACTTTTACTGTTTCTTCTTCATATTCTAAAAAGCACAACAACTTGGTATTATCATCACTTTTAATAGGTATAAAACGATCTAAATCCCTTAGTTCAAATGTCAAATCACGAAAAGTTAAAAGCATTTTGCCTTTTGTATCTAAGCTATCATATGCTTTATGAAAAACCTCAAACAGCTTTTCTTTGCTTTTAAGATGAAGAATGGTATCTGTCATACAAACTATAAGTTCAAACTTACCATCAATATATTTTTCGAAATTGAGCAAATCGTCTTTTATGGTTCTTATTTTTCTTAAGCCTTTAAATTGATTTAATTCATCAAGAAGATTTTCATTAAAATCGATTGCTGTTACTTCAAACCCTGCATCAGCCAAAGGAATAGACTGGAAACCGCAGCCACAACCAAGATCCAACGCTTTTTTAGAGCCTTTAGGAACAATATTATTTTGCCTAAAAAATTCCTCATTCCTAGTTAACGCATTTTCAAAACCTCCCATCATCCAAGAGTAAACTCCCGCTAACAATTCTTGATAATGGTTACAAACATCTGCCATTTTTTTTATCCTCTGCTATCAATTCAATTTGTTTTTAATTTTCTACGGGTATATGTTTTTTTATGTTCAATTTTTTTAATACAGGATTAAGGGAATGTATAGCACTGATATTGATTTAGCCGCCGAAACAATTCTTAATGCCAAATATCTTGTTGTTTTTACTGGAGCTGGCATTTCAGTTGAAAGCGGAATACCTCCATTCAGAGGCGCTGATGGTTTATGGTCAAAAGTTAATCCTGATTTTATCGATCTTGATATTTTCACTCAAAATCCTAAATATTCGTGGCCTAAAATCAAAGAGATTTTTTATGATTTTATGGGTGATGCCAAACCTAATCAGGCTCACCAAATTCTTGCCAAACTTGAACAAAAAGGCATTGTTAAATCTATTGTTACTCAAAACATTGATAATCTCCATCAAGATGCTGGAAGCAAGAAAGTTTTAGAATTTCACGGCACGACCAAAACTATTTCCTGTATAAAATGTGATTATTCGGTTGCTGCCGACAAAGCAGAATTAGATAATCTCCCTCCATATTGTCCTGAATGCGGCGGACTTCTTAAGCCTGATTTTATCTTCTTTAGTGAATCAATTAACCCCAAAATTATGACTGAATCTTTTGAAGAAGCCGTAAAAGCTGATGTTATGCTCGTGATTGGAACATCGGGCGATGTTATGCCTGCGTGTCAAATGCCTATAAGATGTAAATTTCCAAACGAAGGAATTGGGGGAACTATTATTGAAATCAACCCAAGTGAATCCGTTTTTACCCCATCTTATACTGATATTTTCCTTCAAGGAAAAGCCGGCGACATTATGTCTTTACTAGGTGAAAAACTAAAAATTTAACTCCCAGAAAAAACTTGAAATCTTGCTGCAAATGGCACGAAACAAGCCTTATCTTTAATTTTATAGCTTTAATTACATAAAGCTTGTATAAATATTATTAAAAACATATTCTTAATATAGATATTTTTTAACATCGATTTTTAGCAATTATGAATAACAAAATTAAAACTTATCTTGTTTTAGGCAGTGCTGGTATGTTAGGGCAGGCACTATGCTGTGAATTGAAAGCCAAAAGACAAAAAGTTATTACGATTGATAAAAAAGAAGCCGACTTTAAAATTGATGTTACTGATGCAGCCAACCTTCTCAAAACTTTAGAAGAAATTAATCC